>NZ_JOMH01000001.1:2435475-3653213 GCF_000711245.1 Polycyclovorans algicola TG408 | reverse complement strand
GACGTGCTCTGGGTCGAGGCTGAGGCTGATGCGTTGAAGACCCTGGGAGGCCGGCGGTCGCGGCAAGGACGAAACCGACACACTCGATGCAGTCGATGACGTGCAACTGGTCGAGTGCGTGGTGCTGCCCGACGGTCGCATTAACGGCCAGACTGCCAGCAGCCTGAATCTGCGTTGGCGTTACGGCATCAACCTGCTGGCGGTGTCGCGGCAGGGGCAGTCGATGAAAACGCGCCTGTCACGGGTCAAGATCACGGCCGGTGACGTGCTGATTGTCGAGGGTGAACGCGAATCGCTGGGCGAGGTGCTGTCGGTGCTCGGCTGCTTGCCGCTGGCCGACCGTGACCTGCGCATCGGCAACGACCGCCGCGTCTGGGCCGGGGTGGGCCTGTTCGGCACGGCAATCGCGATGTCGGCGTTCGGCTGGGTGCCGATCCACATCAGCTTTGTCGCCTGCGTGCTGGTGATGGCGGGCGTCAGCATGATCTCGGCGCGTGATGCTTACCGCGCCATCGACTGGCCCATCATTCTCCTGCTCGGCGCGATGATTCCGGTCGGCACCGCGCTGGAAACCAGTGGCGGCCGAACTCATCGCCAACACGCTGGGCGGCTGGCGGGCGATGCCGCCGGTGTGGGCTGGTCGCCGTGCTGGTCATCACCATGACCCTGTACATCAACAACGGCCGCGGCCGTGTTGATGTGTCCCATCGCAGCCGGGGTGGCCAAGACCTTGGAGGTGTCGACCGACCCGTTCCTGATGGCCGTGGCCATCGGCGCGTCGTGCGCCTTCCTGACCCCGGTCGGTCACCAGTCCAACACCCTGGTGATGGGGCCGGGGGGCTACCGATTTCGCGATTACTGGCCGCTGGCTTGCCGTTGCAGGCACTGGTCGGCGGGTGGCGATCGTTGATGATTCTGTTGATCTGGCCGCTCTGACGCCCCCCATGGAAACCATCCTGATCGCTGCTGCACTGGGGCTGTTCGTTGGCCTGGTGATGGGGCTCACCGGGGCGGGCGGCACGTTGTTGGCGCTACCGCTGCTGATGGCCGTGCTCGGCCTGTCCTTGCCGAGGCGGTGCCGGTGTCGTTGCTGGCCGTGGCCATCGGCGCCACTGTGGGCGCGTGGCGTGGCTTTCGCGAATCGCTGCTGCGTTACCGCGCGGCATCGCTGATCGCGGCGGTGGGCCTGCTGTTGTCGCCACTGGGGCTGTGGTTGGGCGCCCGCGCCCCGCATGACGTGCTGGCGCTGCTGTTCGCCGGGGTGCTGGTGCTTTCGGGCGGCCGCCAATTGTGGAGGCTGCGCAAGGGCTCGACGGCGCTGCCGGAGTCGATGCAACTGCCGCCGCTGTGTCCGATTCACCCGGACACCGGGCGCTTTCGCTGGACCCCGCGCACCGCCGTGATCATGAGCGGCATTGGCGGCGTTGCCGGGCTGCTGTCGGGGCTGCTGGGGGTGGGCGGCGGTTTCATCGTGCTGCCGGCGCTGATGCGCGTGTCGCGACTGAGCTTCTCGGCCTGTGTGGCGACCACGTTGATGGTGCTGGCCGTGGTCTCCAGCGGCACGCTGGGCATGGCGCTGCTGAGCGGGCGCTCGCTGCTGTGGCCCATCGCGGTGCCGTTTGCGCTGCTGCTGGTGGTCGGGCTGCTGTTGGGCCAGCGGCTGGGCCAGCGCTGGGCCCGCACCGCGTGCAGGCGGCCTTTGCGCTGCTGGTGCTGGGTGTGGCCGGCATGTTGATTCACGACGCGCTGTCGTGACGTGACGCAGGGTCGTCACGTCCGGCCCTGGCCGGGCCGCGCTGTCGATTGACGGGCAGCCGCACGTCCCTGCGATTTGGGGGTGCGCGCCAGCACCCAAACCTCGATGTGGCGGGCGCCGGCCGCGCGCACCGCCTGGGCCAGTTCATGAACCGTCGCGCCGGTGGTCATGACATCGTCGACTAGGGCGACATGGCGGTCGCGCAGGTCCAGTCGCACGTCGAAGGCGCCGCGCACCGCACGCCGTCGGGCGCGGGCGTCCAGTCCCACCTGGTGCACGCGGGCGCCGCTGTGACCGATGTTGTGTAGTTGCACCGGGACCTTGAGCCGTCGCCCGACGTGACGGGCGATGACCGCCGCCTGGTTGTAGCCGCGCCACCACAGCCGCCAGCGGTGCAGCGGCACCGGCAGGATCAGGTCGGGGAGTGGGGCGGGGTGATCGCGCCGCCGGTCGGCGAGCGCGTCGCAGAGCCAGCGTGCATCGGCGAGTAGCCGGTTGAACTTGAGTTGCTGGATCAATTGATCAATCGGTGGCGCATAGACGAACGGCGCCAAACTCATGTCCATGGGCGGTGGCGCGCCCAGGCAGTCAGCGCAAATATCATCGGTGGCGCCGGGTAGCGCGCAACGCGGGCAGGCGAGGTCATTCCAGGGCAAATCGGCACGGCAGCCCTCGCAAACCGGTCCACCGCGGGCCGGTTCGCCGCAGAAGCGGCAGTGCCAGTTGTCAACCCAGTTCATGGTCTCAAGTTGACAAGTTCGACTGTTTGGGTAGCGTGTGCGTCATCTTTCCCCTCCGGTATTGCCATGACCCTGCGTCACGATTGGACCCGCCAAGAAGTCCAAGCCCTGTTTGACCTGCCGTTCAACGATCTGCTGTTTCAAGCCCACACCCTCCATCGGGCGCATTTCGACGTCAATGCGGTGCAGCGCTCGCAACTGTTGTCAATCAAGACCGGCGCCTGCCCGGAAGACTGCGCGTACTGCCCGCAGTCGATTCGTTACGAGACCGGCCTGAAAAAAGACCCACTGATGGAGGTGCAGGCCGTGGTCGATGCCGCGCGCGAAGCCAAGGCCGAAGGTGCGACGCGCTTTTGCATGGGCGCGGCGTGGCGCTCGCCCAAAGATCGTGATCTCGACAAGGTCGAGGCCATGGTGCGCGACGTGAAGGCGCTTGGCATGGAAACCTGCATGACCCTGGGCATGCTCAAGGCGCATCAGGCACAGCGGCTGGCCGATGCGGGGCTGGACTATTACAACCACAACCTCGACACCAGCCCGGAGTTCTACGGCGAGATCATCACCACCCGCACCTACGACGACCGCCTGGAAACCCTGGGTCACGTGCGCGAGGCCGGGGTGAAAGTCTGCTGCGGCGGCATTGTCGGCATGGGCGAGGGCGAGACTGACCGCGCCGAACTGCTGCGCCAGCTGGCGATCATGAATCCGCACCCCGAGTCGGTGCCCATCAACAATCTGGTGCAGGTCGCCGGCACACCGCTGGCGGGTGGCGATGCGCTGCACCCCATCGAGTTTGTCCGCACCATCGCGGTGGCGCGCATTCTCATGCCGACGTCGTACGTGCGGTTGTCGGCCGGGCGCACCGACATGACCGACGAGATGCAGGCGCTGTGCTTCTTCGCTGGGGCCAACTCGATGTTCTACGGCGAAAAGCTGCTCACCACGACCAACCCGCAAAACGCCCGCGACGAAGCCCTGATGGCGCGACTCGGCATTCGCCCCGAAGGCGGTGCGCCGGGGCAGGTACACACGCCGCCTGTGGCCTGCGTCCAGGCCGAAGCGGCGAGCGCCGACGCCTGTGCCTGATGCCGGTCTGGATGCCCGGCTGGCGCCCAGACTCGCGCAACTACGGGCGCGGGACCGCTATCGCACGCGACGGGTGATTGACGGTGGCCACGGTATTCATGCCGTGGTCGACGGTCGGCGGCTGGTCAATTTCTGCAGCAACGATTACTTGGGTCTGGCCACTCACCCGCAGGTGCGCGCCGCGGCGCAGGCTGCGCTGAGTGACGGCTGCGGCAGCACCGCCTCGCCGCTGCTCGGCGGCCACAACCGCCATCACCGCGCCCTGGAAGACGCATTGGCCGAAGCCACGGGCTACCCGCGCGCGCTGCTGTTCACCTCGGGTTGGGCGGCGAATATGGGCGTGCTGCGCGCGTTGCTGGGCCGCGACGACCTGCTGATTGCCGATGAACTCAACCATGCGTCGCTGATCGACGGCGGCCGCCTCAGCGGCGCGCGCTATCGGCGCGTGGCGCACGGCGATTTGGCCGGCTTTGCCGCCGCGCTGGACGCCGCCGACCGGCAGGTGCAGCGCATGGTCGTCACCGACAGCGTGTTCAGCATGGACGGCGATCTGGCGCCGCTCAGCGAACTGCGCGTGCTCACCCGCCGCGCTGGCGCCGACCTGATGGTCGATGACGCGCACGGCTTTGGTGTGCTCGGTACGCGCGGCGGCGGCATTGTCGAACACTTGGGCGAGGCGGTGCGGCCGGAGGTGTACGTCGCCACCCTGGGCAAGTCGCTGGGCAGCGCCGGGGCCTTTGTCGCGGGCAGCGAGACCTTGATCGAATATCTGATTCAGCGCGCCCGTTCTTGGGTGTTTTCCACCGCGCCGCCGCCGGCGCTGTCGGCCGCCGCGCTGGCCGCCTTGCGCATCGTCCAGGGCGACCCAGAGCGGCGCGCCCATCTGCATGCCTTGATTGCGCGTTTTCGGGCGGGCACCGCCGGCGCCGGGCTGGAGCTGATGCCGTCGACGACGCCCATCCAGCCGCTGCTGATCGGTGCCGACGCCGACGCGTTGGCGGTGAGCGCCAAGTTGATGGACGCGGGTTACTGGGTCGCGGCGATTCGCCCGCCGACCGTGCCCGAAGGCACGTCGCGGCTACGCATCACCCTCAGCGCCGCGCACACCGAGGCCGAGGTGGACGGGCTGGTTGCGGCGTTGGCCGGCGCCTATTCGGCCTGCGCTGCGTGAGTGCGCGCACCCTGTTCGTCACCGGCACCGACACCGGCGCTGGCAAGACCGTGGTCGCCAGCACCGTGCTGCGCCAGTTGGCGGCGGACGGTCGGCGGGCGGTGGGCTTCAAGCCGGTGGCCAGCGGCTGTGAGATGACACCCGATGGGCTGCGCAACGACGACGCGCAGGCCTTACTGGCGGCCGGTTCGGTGTCCTGCGACTACGCACGACTCAATCCTTACGCCTTCGCACCGGCCATCGCGCCGCATCTGGCGGCCGAGGCGGCCGGTACGCCCGTCGTCATCGGTACGCTCGACCGCGCCCATGCGTGGCTGGTGCAACAGGGCGACTGGGTGATTGTCGAGGGCGCTGGCGGCTGGGCGGTGCCGCTGAACGACGACATCAGTTTTGGCGGCTGGGTGGCGCAGCACAACTGGCCGGTGTTGCTGGTGGTGGGCATGCGACTGGGCTGCATCAACCACGCGATGCTCAGCGTCGAGGCGATCAGCCGTCGCGCGCGGCTGGTGGGCTGGGTCGCCAGCGGTCTTGCCGAGCGCATGGACGCGTACGACGCCAATCTGGCGTGCCTGAAAAAAATGATCGCCGCGCCGTTCTGGGGCGAAATCCCCCCCGGCGCGGCGGGCAAGGCGTCATTGGACCTGTCGGCCCTACAGCAACTGCAGGGCGAAGCCGGCGACGACGAGGGGCCGCCCTAAGCGATCTGCATCAGGGTGCGGGAAGGTCCTCGGGCTTTTGCGGTACGCGCTGCAGTTGTCCGGTGTCGTAGCCGAAGCCCGCCAGCCGTTCAAGCAGCTTGCGATAGGTGGCGTCGTCCATTCTCGGGGTGCGGCTGTAGACCCACGCGAGGTCACGGGACGGATGGCCGATCAGCGCCGTTTCGTAATCGTCGTCGACATACAGCAGCAGGAAGTCGGCGGTGAACGGCCAAATGAAACGCACCTTCCAACGGCCCGGCTGCGCGGGATCGGGAATCCACGCGACGCCTTCCTGTCGCTTGATCGGCGCGTCGAAGGTTTCGTCACGTGCGTAGAACAGGTCGTCAAAGCGGCCGTCGTCACGGGCCCGGTATTCCACGAAGGTGCCGACCTTGCCGCGCTCGGCGAAGTAGGGAATGTTGGCCATCACATACCAGCGGCCGAGAAAACGCTCGACGTCGACCTGATCGAACGTCGGCTGTGGTGCGCCGCGACTGGCGCAGCCGGACCCCAGCAGGACCAGCAGCAGCGGCAGCAGCAGCCATCGATGCAGGCGGTTCATGCGCGCAGCGCTGGCAGGGGCTCGCCGTCGGGCACGAACTGCAGCGCCAGGCCATTGTTGCAGTAGCGCAGGCCTGTGGGATGCGGGCCGTCTTCGAATACGTGCCCCTGATGACCGCCACAGCGTGCGCAGTGGTACTCGGTGCGCACCGCGAAGAGCAGCTTGCGGTCGGTGCGGGTGCCGATGGCGTCGGGCAGGACGTCAAAGAAGCTCGGCCAGCCAGTGCCACTCTCGAACTTCTGGGACTGGGTGAACAGGGGTTGGTAACAGGCGGCGCAGACGAAGGTGCCAGCACGCTTTTCGCCATTCAACGGGCTGCTGCCGGGGCGCTCAGTCGCTTCTTTGAACAAGACGTTCCAGGCGTCCGGGCTGAGCTTGTCCTGCCATGACGAAGCGGGCGGCCGCGATCCGGCGTCGCTGATTGGGGTATCGACCATAGGGGGTGCGTCCAATGTTTTTGAGGGTGTCGGCAGCCAAGGTCGCGCAGCGCCCAGGGGTTTGGCAAGCCGCTTGACTTTTCCCGGCAGCGCCCGCGTCGTAATCTTGCGGGTGAAAACGGCTTGATTCCTTTGCGTGAGGGTTTTCGCTTGCACTACAATCCGGTTTCCGAACGATCAGTCAGCCCAGCGATCTTGCCTGCGCGCGTGGTAATTGCGCCCAACGCATCGCTGAGCCCTGAGCAGGCGGTTTGGTTCATGGTGTCGATCTCGGTGGTCGGGCTCGGTATCGCGCTGGTGTTGGCACTGATGGGCTTCTGGCCGGTGCTGCCCATCGCGGGTCTGGAGCTCACGGCGTTGGGGGTTGCGCTCTGGCTCAGCCTGCGCGGCAACGCCTACCGCGAGGTGGTGGATGTGGATGACGGGTTTGTCATCGTCGAGGTGGGTCGAGTGGGCGAGGATGCACGCAGCACGCATCGTTGGCCGCGAATCTGGACAAGAATTGAGTTGCGGTGTGGTGCCAATCGTTTGGCCCCGACCGAGTTATGGCTGGCTTACGGCGCGCAGCGTTTGCAACTTGCGCGCTGCCTGACGGACGAAGAGCGTGAATGTTTGGCTGACCGGCTTAAACGCCTGATCAAGGCGCCGGCGGTGTTACCCGAGCTTTCAAGCGCTCGGACCGGATGACGATTGGAGAGTGAAATGCTGAAGCGTTTGAAGGCGGCTGTATGGGGTTCGGCGGTGGTGGGTTTGTTGAGCACCTCAGTGGCGTCGGCGTATCTTGAAACCAGCAACGGCTGGGACCTCCCGACCGGCGCGACTGATATTGGCGCCGAGGTGTATCAGCTGCACTTCTGGATGTTCTGGATCTGTGCCGTCATCGGCGTCTTCGTCTTTGGCGCCATGATCTGGTCGATCATTCGCCACCGGAAGTCGGTGGGCCACAAAGCGGCGAGCTTTCACCATTCCACCGCCGTCGAGATTGTCTGGACCTCGCTGCCGTTCGCGATCCTGATCGCCATCGCCATCCCTGCGGCGGGCACCCTGATTAAGATGGAAGACACCCGCGACGCCGACATCACCATCAAGGTGACCGGTTACCAGTGGATGTGGCAGTACGAATACTTGGGTGAAGACGTCAGCTTCTTCTCGCGCCTGAGCGAACAGTCCAATGCCGCGCGGCAGCTCAAGTCCGGCGTCGACGTCAACCAGGTCGAAAACTACCTGCTCGACGTTGACCGTCCGCTGGTGATTCCGGTGGGCAAGAAGGTGCGCTTCCTCATCACCTCCAACGACGTCATTCACGCCTGGTGGGTGTCGGACCTCACGGTCAAGAAGGACGCGATTCCCGGTTACATCAACGAGGCCTGGACCAACGTCAACACGCCCGGTACGTATCGCGGCGTTTGTGCCGAATTGTGCGGCCGTGACCACGGCTTCATGCCCATCGTCGTCGAGGCCGTCGAGCAGGACGAGTACGACGCGTGGCTCGCCGAGCAGCAGGGCGAGTCGCCCGCGGCCGACGTGGCCGGCATTGGCGAGACGGTTACCGTTGACGATGCCGCGACCACTGAAGTCGCCGCTGCCGAGAGCGAAACGGCCGCCGCCAGCGACGCGCCAACGGACGCTGCGCCGACCGAAGACGCCGGTTCTGAAGAAATGGATCGCGAGGCGTTGATGAGCGCCGGCGAGACGGTCTACAACCGCAACTGCGCTGCCTGTCACCAGGCTGCCGGCACCGGGTTGCCGCCCAACTTCCCGACCCTGGTCGGCAGTGCGCTGGTGACTGGCGATGCCGAGCCGCAGCTCACTCAGCTGCTCAAGGGCAAAGGCATGATGCCGCCGTTCGCCAATCTGTCGGATGCCGATCTGGCTGCCGTGGCGACCTTTACCCGCAACAGCTGGGGCAACGATGGCGGTGTGGTCCAGCCGGCCGATGTTGCCGCGCTGCGTTAATTGATTCGAACCCTCATCTTTCAGACGCACCCGAGTTCAGGAGCAACCGATGGCCCACGCACACGCTGATCACCACGACGATCACGCCCACCACGGCCCCGACAAGGGGATCATGCGCTGGATCAAGACGACCAACCACAAGGACCTGGGAACGCTGTATCTGTTCTTCGCGTTCACGATGTTCTTCATCGGTGGTTTGATGTCGCTGGTCATCCGCGCCGAACTGTTCCAGCCCGGTTTGCAGTTCGTGCATCCGGAATTCTTCAACCAGATGACGACGATGCACGCGCTGGTGATGATTTTCGGCGGCGTCATGCCCGGCTTCGTCGGCCTGGCCAACTGGATGGTGCCGATGCAGGTGGGCTGCTCGGATCTGGCCCTGCCGCGCATCAACAACTGGGGTTTCTGGCTGCTGCCCGCCGCATTCACCCTGTTGCTGTCGACCCTGTTCCTGCCGGGCGGTGCGCCCGCCGGGGGCTGGACCATGTATCCGCCGCTGGTCCTTCAGACCGGTGACGCGTTCCCGTTCCTGATCTTCGCCGTTCACTTGATGGGGATTTCGTCGATCACCGGCGCCATCAACATCGTGGTGACCATTCTCAACATGCGTGCCCCCGGCATGACCCTGTTGAAAATGCCGCTGTTCGTGTGGACCTGGCTGATCACCGCCTACCTGCTGATCGCGGTCATGCCAGTGCTGGCCGGTGCGGTGACCATGCTGCTGACCGACAAGTATTTCGACACCAGCTTCTTCACCGCCTCGGGCGGCGGTGATCCGGTGATGTTCCAGCACATCTTCTGGTTCTTCGGGCACCCCGAGGTCTACATCATGATTTTGCCGGCCTTCGGCATCGTCAGCACCATCATCCCGACCTTTGCCCGCAAACGACTGTTCGGCTACGACTCGATGGTGTACGCCACCGCGTCGATCGCCTTCCTCAGCTTCATCGTCTGGGCGCACCACATGTTCACCGTCGGCATGCCGTTGGCCGCCGAGCTGTTCTTCATGTTCGCGACCATGCTGATCGCGGTGCCCACCGGGGTGAAGGTGTTCAACTGGGTCGCCACAATGTGGCGCGGCTCGATGACCTTCGAGACGCCGATGCTGTTTGCGCTGGCCTTCGTGTTCCTGTTCACCATCGGCGGCTTTTCGGGTCTGATGCTGGCGCTGACGCCGGTGGACTTCCTCTATCACGACACCTACTTCGTGGTGGCGCACTTCCACTACGTGCTGGTGCCGGGCGCCGTGTTCTCGATCATCGCCGCGGTGTACTACTGGATTCCGAAGTGGACCGGTCGCATGTACAACGAGACGCTGGGCAAGCTGCACTTCTGGCTGTCGGCGATCTTCATCAACGTGACCTTCTTCCCGCAGCACTTCGCCGGCCTGGCAGGTATGCAGCGCCGCGTGCCGGACTACGCGGTGCAGTTCCTCGACTTCAACGTGTGGTCGTCGGTGGGCGCGTTCGTGTTCTTCTTCGCGCAGTTCATCTTCGTCTACAACATGTTGGCTTCGTGCTACGGCTGGGCCGGGCGCAAGCGCGATCTGACCGACCGTGTCTGGGAAGGCGCGACCGGTCTGGAGTGGACCGTGCCGTCGCCTGCGCCGTATCACACCTTTGAAGACCAGCCGTTGGTCGGTGATGACGGCGAGCCGGTGAAATCCGCCAAGGTCGCGAGCGCGCATTGAGCAAGTCGCCTGACAAATTGACCGAGCAGCAGCTTGCCGCCCGTTCGCGTCGCAACTGGATTTTGTTCGGCGTGCATGTGGTGCTGGCCATCGTGATTTTCATGGGTTTCTACATGAACGTGACACGCGGCGGATGAAGACGCAGCGCCGCTATCGTCACGCGATGCGCCTCGGTGTGGTCGTGGTGGCCATGTTCGGGTTTGGCTATGCGTTGGTGCCGCTGTACAACGCGCTGTGTGATGCCCTGGGCATCAACGGGCGCATGCCGCTGGTCGCTGCAGAGACATTGGACGCGGTCGAACCCGACCTGAGCCGCACGGTAAAGGTCGAGTTCGTGACCACGGTAAACGGCTCGGCGCCATGGGATTTTGAGGCGCAGCAGGCGTCGATTGACGTGCATCCCGGTGAGCTGCACACGGTGGTCTTCAATGTCACCAACCATGGTGATACCGCCGTGGGACAGGCGGTGCCGAACATCGCACCCTGGAATGCGGCACGGCATCTGCGCAAGACCGAATGTTTCTGCTTCAACAATCAGCCGCTGCCCAGCGGTGAAGTCCAGCAGATGCCGATGCGCTTCATGATTGACCCGGCGCTGCCGGCCGACGTCAACACCGTCACGCTGTCGTACACCTTTTTTGATGTGCCCCAGGTGGCCTCGGCTCGCTGAGCGAGCGCCAGCGCTACCGGGTTTGATCACTGCACTGCATCACAACGTAGATCGAGGGATTCAACATGGCCACTGCAGCCGCACCCAACAAAGACCGTTATTTTGTCCCCGCGCCAAGTGCGTGGCCCTTCCTGATGACCATGGCCCTGGCGATCATGGTCGTGGGGCTGTCGAACTTCCTCGAATCCAAGAGCTTTGGCACCATCCCGGCGCTGGCAGGCTTGGCGATGGTGTTTTACGTCTCGTTTGCGTGGTTCGCCAACGTGATCTCCGAGAGCGAGCGCGGCGAGTACGGCAAGCAGGTCGACATGACCTACCGCTGGAGCATGGGCTGGTTCATCTTCTCCGAGGTGATGTTTTTTGCCGCTTTCTTCGGCGCCTTGTTTTACGCGCGCGGGCTGTCGCTGCCGTGGTTGTCGGGTGCCGGTGAGAAGATCGAAACCAACCTGCAGATCTGGCAGGGCTTCGAGGCGGTTTGGCCCAGCAACGGTCCGGCTGCGCTGGGGGGTGACTTCCAGACCATCCCGGCCTTTGACGTCCCGCTGATCAACACCCTGCTGTTGCTCTCTTCCGGCGTGACGCTGACCCTGGCGCACCACGCGCTGAAAGAAAATCATCGTGGCATCTGCATCCTGTGGATGTGGGCAACGGTCTCACTGGGGGTCGTCTTCCTCGGCTTTCAGGGTTACGAGTACATCCACGCCTACCGTGACCTCAACCTGACACTGGGCTCGGGTATCTACGGCTCGACATTTTTCATGCTGACCGGCTTTCACGGCATGCACGTGATTCTGGGCACGCTGATGCTGTTTGTGATCACGCTGCGGCTGATGAAAGGCCACTTCAAGCCCGAAGCCCATTTCGGCTACGAGGCTGTGGCGTGGTACTGGCACTTTGTCGACGTGGTGTGGCTCGGCCTGTTCGTGGTGGTGTACTGGCTCTGATGGTGTGGTTCGCCCACAAAAAAGGCCCGAATCCCGGGCCTTTTTTGTGGTCTTACGCCGGGCACCTCAAGGCTGCGGACCATGGGGCACCAACCAGCCCGCCGTGTAGGCCACCAGGACGAAAATGATCAGCGTCACCGACAGCGCCACACGCAGTTTCAGCAGGCTCAGCGTGCGTTTACGTTGTGAGTCATCTTTGACCAGAAAGAAGGCACTACTGAACAAGCTGGCGACGATGCCCAGCAGCAATAACGCAATGATGAGTTTGACGATCACCCTCAGCCCCGGCCGGTTTGGAGCGCCCATCATAGGGCCCGGCAGGCGTGTTCGCGCTGCATCAGGCAGCATTGACGGGTTGGTCCTGGCATGAACACCCGACGCGGTTTTCGGCCGCCCCTCTGGACGTGGCTTGCTTACCTGCCACTGATGGCGCTGCTGCTGACCCTGGGCGGCTGGCAGTTGAGTCGCGGACTCACAAAAGTTGAGCTCAACGAGGACGCCGAACGGCCGCAGGCCATGCAGGATTGGTCCGCAACACTGGCGCCGCAGATCACGCCGCCGCTGACGGTCCAGTTGCGTGGCCGGTACCGACCCGAACCCCTGTTGCTGCTCGACAATCAAAGCCACGCGCGCAAGCCGGGGGTGCATGTGTGGGCGGTGTTCGAGCCCGCGTCCGGACCGCTGGTGATCGTCAACCAAGGCTGGTTGCCCTGGCACGGCGGGCGCGACGCCTTGCCCGGCGTGCCGCCGGTTTCCGATGCGCGAGAACTCGAAGGGTTGTGGCGGCCACTGCCGCGCGCCGGTATCGCCCTGGCGCAGGCGCCGTGCGCCCCGGTGACCCGGTCACCCGCCCTGGTGCTTTACCCGACGGCCGAGACCCTGGCCTGTCTGCTGGAAGAGCCGGTTGCAGACGGCATGTTGTTGTTGGCGCCCGACGCGCGACATCCGGGCGTTCGCCAGTGGTCGCTGACGGCCGCAGTGCCGGCCACCCGACATTTCGGTTACGCCGCGCAGTGGTTCATGTTTTCTGCAGTGCTGACTTTTTTCTTTGTGTGGCTGAATGTGAGGACAAGGGCATGACGCAATCTCGGTTCAATGGGCGGTTGCAACTGGTGCTGGTGGGATTGCTGTTCTCGGCACCGCTGGTGATGGCGATGGTGCTGTTTTTCGTGGCCCCGGAATGGCGTCCGGACGGCCGCACCAACTACGGTGAGCTGATCCATCCGGCGCAGCCGTTGCCTGAGCCGCAATGGCGCAACGGTGACGGCGAAACGGTGGGGCTGGCAGCGATTCGCGGGCACTGGACCTGGGTGATGCCGGTCAATGACGCCTGTGACGGGCCCTGCGAAACCGCGCTCTACGACCTGCGACAGACCCGCATGCTGCTCAACGAGAAGCGCCTGCGCTTGCGGCGCATATTGCTGGTCGACAATGCCGATCAACTGGCGGCGATGACGGCGCAACTGGGCGAAACGCACCCTGACCTGGAGATTTACGCGCCGACCGACGCCGATGCGGCGGCAGCGGCATTTCCCGAGGCCGAGCCCGGCACGGTGTTCGTGGTCGACCCGCTGGGCAATCTGATGATGCGCTATGCACCGCAGCCCGATCTGCGCAAGGTCCTCAAGGACATCAAGCGCCTGATGCGGGTTTCGCAGGTCGGATGATGACCTCATTGCCACCGGGCGCTTGCCGTAAAATGCGCGCCCTCAAATGTGGGTGAGCTGAGATGAACTGGTTCTATCGCGTGTCGGTCGCCGCCACGGTCCTGTGTCTGGTGGTGGTGGTGCTCGGCGCCTACGTGCGGTTGTCGGACGCCGGTCTGGGCTGTCCGGACTGGCCCGGCTGCTACGGCCACATCACCATTCCCAAGTCTGAAGAGCACGTTGCGCGCGCCGAGGCCCTGTTCCCCGAGCGCCCGGTTGAGGCGCGCAAGGCATGGCTGGAAATGATTCACCGTTACGCCGCCTCGGTGCTCGGCCTGTTCATTGTCGCGGGCGCCGTCATGAGCCTGCGCCACCGTGGCAGCTCCATGCCGACGGTATTGCCGTGGGTGTTGCTGGTGGCCGTGCTGATTCAGGGAACCCTGGGCATGTGGACCGTGACCTGGCTGCTCAAGCCGGCGGTGGTCACCGCGCACCTGCTGGGCGGCATGACCATTTTGTCGTTGCTGTTCCTGCAAACCGTCTCCACGCGTCGCGCCCTGCGCAGTGCCTCGCCCGGCGTCAAGCCGCCGCCCCATGTCACCCCGGGTCTGCGGCGCTTTGGACTGATCGCTCTGGTGGTGCTGTCGCTGCAGATTTTCCTCGGCGGCTGGACATCAACCAATTACGCCGCGCTGGGCTGCCCGGATTTCCCGACCTGTAACGGCGCGTACTGGCCGCCGGAGACCGACTTCCGCAGCGGCTTCAAGCTCTGGCACGGCATCGGCGAAGACTACGAAGGGGGACGCCTCAGCCAGGACGCCCGTGCGACCATCCATTATGTTCATCGCCTGGGTGCCATCGTCACCACACTGGTGCTTGGTTTTCTGGCCCTTCGCCTGTGGCGCAAGGCCCGCCTGCCGGTTCACGCGGGCGCGGTCAGTGCCGCGCTGGTGCTGCAGGTGCTGATTGGCATCAGCATCGTCGAGTTGCAACTGCCGCTGGGGTTGGCCACCGGCCATAACCTCGGCGCGGCGCTGCTGTTGCTGGCGGTGGTGGCGGCCAACCATCGACTCTGGCGCAGCGCGTGAACGACGTCATGCCCGAACCCACCGACACGTCGCGTCTCAACGAGTACTACGAGCTCTGCAAGCCGCGGGTGGTGATGCTGATCGTGTTCACGGCGGTGGTCGGCATGTTCCTCGCCGTGCCTGGGCTGCCACCGTTGGCGGCGCTGCTGTGGGGCACCATCGGGATTGGCCTGCAGGCGTCATCTGCGGCGGCCATCAACCAGATCATCGACCGCGGCATCGATGCGCGCATGGCCCGTACTTGTGGGCGGCCGCTGGTCACCGGTCGTCTTGGCATGACCGAGTCCATCGCCTTCGCCACCGTGCTCGGGCTTGCCGGGTTCGTGTTGCTCTGGTTTGCGGTCAACCCGCTGACCGCCGTACTGACGCAGTTCGCGCTGATTGGTTATGCGGGGGTTTACACCCTGTTCCTGAAGCGTGCCACGCCGCAGAACATCGTCATTGGCGGTGCTGCCGGGGCCGCGCCACCGGTGCTCGGTTGGGCCGCGGTGACCGGCACGGTTGACCCGCACGCGTTGATCCTGTTCTTGATCATCTTTGTCTGGACGCCGCCGCATTTCTGGGCGCTGGCCATCGAGCGTTACAAGGAATACGCCGCGGCCGATGTGCCGATGCTGCCGGTGACCCACGGCATTGAATACACCCGCACGCAAGTGCTGCTCTACACCGTGCTGCTGTTTGTCACCAGCCTGCTGCCGTTCGTGTTCGGCATGAGTGGCGTGGTGTACCTGGTGGGTGCGGCGCTGCTCAGCGGTCGTTTCCTGCAGTACGCGATTCGCCTGAAGTATCGATCGGTCCCGGGCTTGCCGATGAAAACCTTCCGGTTCTCCATCGTGTATCTGATGGGCATCTTCGCGCTGCTGCTGGTTGACCATTACCTGCCGTACGATGCAATTGCAGCGCTGATGACGTAGGGCATCGCTGGCGAGCATAAAAAAGGCAGCGATCAACGCTGCCTTTTTGCACCCCGAGCCTGTGGCTCAGGCGGCCACTTCAATCGCCTTGCGCAGCTTCTTCATCGCAGCAGACTCGATTTGGCGGATGCGTTCGGCCGACACGCCGTACTCATCGCCCAGCACCTGCAGGCCGGCCTTGTCGCCGTCGTCGGCCAGCCAGCGACGGGTGAGGATGTCGCGCGAACGGTCGTCGAGTTGCACCAGTGCCTTGTGCATGCGTTGTTCCTGCTCGTCCTGCCATTCGGCTTCTTCGATGTCGCTGTAATCGTCGCGCAGGTCGGCAATGAACGCTTCGGGCTCGTAGACGTCATCCCCGTCGCTGGGCGCGGCGCTGAAGGAGACGTCGTGACCGCCGAGCCGGCCTTCCATTTGCAGCACGTCTTCGGGGCGCACGTTCAGGTCGTGGGCAATGGCCTCGACCTCTTCACGGTTCATCCAGCCAATGCGCCGTTTTGACGAACGCAGATTGAAGAACAGCTTGCGCTGCGCCTTGGTGGTGGCGATTTTGACGATGCGCCAGTTTTTGAGGATGAACTCGTGAATCTCGGCCTTGATCCAGTGCACGGCAAAGCTGATCAGGCGCACGCCCACATCGGGATCGAAGCGTTTGACCGCTTTCATCAGCCCGACATTGCCTTCCTGAATCAGGTCGGCCAGCGGCAGGCCGTAGCCCTTGTAGCCGCGCGCGATGTGGACCACGAAGCGCAGATTGGACAGCACCAGCGTCTTGGCGGCTTCGAGGTCCTGGTGGTGGTGCAGGCGCTCGGCAATTTCGCGCTCGTCGTCCGGGCTGAGCACGGCAATGCGCGACACCGACGCGATGTACGCCTCGATACTGCCGGTCTGCGGAACCGGAAACTGCGCGTTGGCAAGGGCTAAAGCGGTCATGTCGTCGTTACTCCCAGAACCATGGGACAGATTTTAGCAATCGCGAGCTTGGAGTGCTAATCCGCTGAAAGGTTCGGCGCCACCGGCAGTCACCCGCCGGGGCCCGAGAAGCGCGGTTCGACCCCCGCCAGATGGCGTCGCACGGTCCACAGCGCGCCGGCGGTGCCGAGCATCAAGCCGCCGGCCAGCACGCCCAGGCTGGCATCCCAGCCGAGCCCAGCCAGGGCGTAATCGCTGCCATAAAGGCTGGCGAAATAGGCGGCCGGGCCGGTCAGCGCCAACACCAGCGCCTGAACCAGCGTCCACGCCAGCACGCCGCCCATCAGCCCCAGCAGAACGCCGGTGTACAGAAACGGCCGCTGGATGAAGCGCTCTGACGCGCCGATGAGCTTCATGACGATGATCTCGTCGCGACGGCGTTCGATTTCCAGCCGCAGCGTGTTGCCGATGATGATGATCACCGCGATGCCGATGCCCAGCGCCACCAGACTGATCGCGCGGTTCACCAGCCGCAACAGCGCGTGCAGTCTTTCCAGCCATTGCTGGTCGAGCTTGGCGAAGGCGACCTCGGGACGCGCCTCATTGCGCTGCAGCAGGGCAGTCAGTGCCTCGCGGGGCAGGTCGGCGGCGGGCGTCATGACGATCAGCGCCGGCAGCGGGTTCTCGTCGAGCAGGTCCAGCGCATTGCCGAAGCCGGAGTGGGTGCGGAACTCCGCCAGCGCCGCCTCGCGCGAGATGTAGCGGGTGTCGCGCACGTCGGTGTCTTTTTCGAGCGCGTTGGCCAGCGCTTCGCCGGCGGCGACGCTGACCGAGTCTTCGAGGTAAAGCGACAGTTGCACCGTGCCCTGCCAGGCGCTGCTCACCTCGCCGGCATTGCGGACCAGCACGTGCAGCGCGGCCGGCAGCGCCAGCGTCAACCCAACCACGGCGGCGGTGAGCACGGTGCCCAGCGGTGCGGCGCGAAAGTGCCTCAAGGTTTGCGCGATGGCCTGGCGATGCCCGCGCAGCCAGCGCCGCAGCGTGCCGGGCGGTCGGGGTGCCGGCTGGGCGCGCTTAGCGTTGGCCATGGCGCAAGGCCTCACCGGATTGACGGACGCTGAGGTGGCCGCCCTCGAGGTGAAACACCCGAAAGCCGTCGATCTGTTCGATCAACTCTTCGGCGTGGGTGGCGATCAGCAGGGTTACGCCGGCGCGGTTGTAGCGTTGGAACAGTTCCATCACGCCCATGGCGGTGTCGTGATCAAGGTTGCCGGTGGGCTCGTCGGCCAGAATCAGCAGCGGCTTGGTGACCACGGCACGGGCAATGCCCACCCGTTGCTGTTCGCCGCCCGACAGGCGAATCGGCATCACCGAGGCCTTGTTGAGCAGACCCACCGAGTCCAGTGCGGCGCGCACGCGGCGGGCGATGTCGGCGTCAGAATAGCCTTGAATACGCAGCGGCAGCGCGACGTTGTCGAACACGCTGCGGTCGTAAAGCAGGTTGAACTGCTGAAAGATCAGCCCCAGGTGCTGGCGGTAATCGGGCACGTGGCGCGCTGCCAGGGCGGCGACGTTCTGGCCGTTGACGCGCACCTGCCCGCGGTTGGCGATTTCGAGCCGCGCGATGAGCTTGAGCAGCGTCGATTTGCCCGCACCGGAGGCCCCGGTCAGAAAGGCCATTTCGCCCATCTGCAGGCTCAGACTGGCGTCGGTGAGCACATCGTGGCCACCGGGATAACGATGGGTGACGCGCTCAAACTCGACCAGCGCGTGGCTCACGTCACGGCCTCGGGCGTGTTAAGCAGCGCATCGACGTACTGTGCCGCGTCGAACGGCCGCAGGTCATCGATGCCCTCGCCGATGCCCACATAGCGGATCGGCAGCGCCAGCCGTTTGGCGATGGCGAGCACGATGCCGCCCTTGGCCGTGCCGTCGAGCTTGGTGATCACCAGCCCGGTCAGTCCCACCGCTTCGTGAAACTGAACGGCCTGCACCAGCGCGTTGCCGCCGGTGGTGCCGTCGACCACCAGCAGCACTTCGTGCGGCGCATAGGGGTCGTGCTTCTGCAGCATGCGCTTGATCTTGCGCAGCTCATCCATCAGGTGTCCCTGGGTGTGCAGGCGCCCGGCGGTGTCGGCAATCACCACGTCGAGTTGCCGGCTGCGCGCCGCCTGCACCGCGTCGAAGATCACGCTGGCGCTGTCGGCCCCTTCGCCCTGCGCCGAAATCGGCGTGCCGGTGCGCTCGGCCCAGGTGGTCAACTGCTGCACGGCGGCGGCGCGAAAGGTGTCACCCGCGGCGAGCATCACCTTGCGCCCCTGCGATTTGTAGCGGTGTGCCAGCTTGCCGATGGTGGTGGTCTTGCCCGCACCGTTGACGCCGACCACAAAGACGATGAAGGGCTTGATGAACGTGGGAATGTCCAGCGGCACCGACACCGGCTGCAGGATGTCCATCAGCGCCTTGCGCAGCGCCTCGCGCAGTTGCGTCTCGTTGCGGATGCGGCCGTGGTGAATCTCGGATTCGAGCTTGCCCATCAGCGCGCCGGTGGCCTCGACGCCGGCGTCGGCCATCAGCAGGCGCTCTTCCAGCACCTCCAGCGCGTCGTCACCGAGGGTGTCGCCGCTGAACAGCGTGCCCAGATCGCGGGTCAGGAAGGAGTCGCCTTGATTGAGCTTGGCGCGGACTTTGGAAAACCAGGTGTCGGTCATGGCGAAGGTTCGCCCACGGCGGGCGTTGAAAGCAGATGAATGCCGTAATCGGGACGGTATCGGGGATTGGCGAAAGCAAAGGCCCGGCCGGGGCTGTAGGCCGCGACCGCCAGCGGATAGTGCATCAGTCCACCGTAAACCGCGCGTGATTCCTGCAGCACCAGCGAGCCGATCCACACCGGCTGGCCGTCGCTGCGCTTGGCGCCCGAGGCCCACAACCGCAGCAGCAGTTGCTGATTGAGGTCCCCGCTCACCGGGCGGCGCAGGCGCAGCAGCTCGCGCTCGCCGGCGTGGATCTGCGGCAGCACCGGCAATTCACCGACATCTTCGGGATTGCTCAGCCAGCGCAGCACGTCAGAGCTCGCGGCCGACGGTGGCGGCGACCAGCCGTCGGCCCGCAGTTGCGCCTCGATGTCGGCCAGCGCACCTGACCATTGCAGGTTGAACGGCTGGCGCGGCCGCCCGGCAATGTCCTGGCGCAGCGTCGGGAAGGCCTGATAGCCGGTGGTTTCCCACTGCGTCAGCGTGACGCGCGGCGGCGTCAGCGCCTGCTCGGTGCGGCGCTGCAGGTCGGCCGCCCACTGCAGGCTGGTGGCCGCAACCAGGGTGATGGCGGCCACCAGCAGGGTTTCGCCGCGCAGGATGCGCACCGGCCGGTGACGGCGCAGGCCCAGCCCCAGCAGCGCCGCCCAGATCAGCGCAATGCCCAGGTCGATCAGCGCATGGCTCCACCACTGCGCCCCCACGTAAAGGCGCGCGGCGATGATCAGCACGATGATGATGCCCGCCCAGCCGTAGTCGAAGCCCCGCTGTTGCAGCGGTTGTCGGGTGGTCAGCACCACCGGCAGGAAGGCGTAAATGATGATCGCCAGCACCAGGTCGCGTTCGGAGTAGCCGGGCGGCGCCGGCAAGTCGAAGTAGACGAACGGTGCCGGCAGCGTCGGGATCAGCGTCATGCCCAGCGACAGCGCCCAGCCGAACCCCACGGCCGCCACCCAGTGCGCCGCCGCGCGCATCTTTTTCTGCACCACCAGGCTCACCAGCACGGCCGTCGCCACCGGCACATACACCGGCCACTCGCCCAAATGCAGAAACAGACTCGCCACCGACAGGCCGTAGGCCGAGTGCAACTCACGCAGGCCCTGAAACACCGTGGCGTCGGTGGGCCAGGGATATTCGTGCAGCGCCGGCGAGCCGACTAGATACAGCGCCAGGCCGCCGACCGCGCCCAGCACCACGGCCATCAGCATCAGCACCGGCGTCTCGGGCTGCTGCGGGTCGGCCAGCTTGGCGCCGAACAGGCCAAGTCGCCGGTAGCGCCGCGACGCGTCGAGCAGCCAGCCGGCCCAGCGCTCGGCGTACACCGAGGCGCTGAGCAGCCCCAGCCGGGTCAGTACCACGGTGCCCCAGCTCAGCAGGGCAATGCAGACCAGCATCAGCGCCAGACGCCCGGCGACCTCGGCGGCAAGTCCCAGGGAGGCGCCGAACACCACGCCCGGCAGAATGAAGGCAATGGCCCAGCCCAGGGCGGCCACCGTGTCGGCGGCCAGAAACAGCCCCCAGCGCATGCCCGAGGCGCCGGCCACCGTGGGCAGAATCGCGCGCAACGGGCCGAGGAAACGCGCCAGAAAAATGCCCTTGCCGCCGTGTTGATCAAAGAAGGTCTGCGCGCGCTCGATGATCTTGCGACGGCGCTGCATCCACGGGTGATCGAACAGCGGACGACCAAAGCGGTGCCCAACCCAGAATGAGATCGAGTCGCCGCTGACACCGCCGGCAGCCGCGACCACGATGGTCGTCCACAGCGGCAGCACGTCGAGGGCCACCAGCGCGCCCACCGAGAACAGCACCAGGCCGGCGGGGACGAACACGCCGATCATGAACACGGCGTCGAGCAACGCGGCCAGATACAGCACCAGCAGGGCCCAGCCCGGGTGGGCCTCGGTCCACGCCAGAAAGCTCTGGACGAGTTCGGTCATTTCGCCTGCTGGAACGCCTCGCGTGCTGCCGTCAGTGTCTGTGCCAGCTCTGCGTCACCGTGGCGATGGCTGACAAAGCCGGCCTCGAACGCCGACGGCGCCAGATACACGCCGCGGTCCAGCATGGCGTGGAAGAAACGGCCAAAGCGGGCGCTGTCGCAGGCCATCACGTCGGCGTAGCCGTGAATCGGACCATCGCCGAAAAACAGGCCGAACATGCTGCCGAGCCGGGTGGTGGTGAAGGCGACACCCGCCTCGTCGGCGGCCGCTTGCAGGCCGTTGCAGAGGCGCTCGGTGAAGGCGGCCAGATCGTCATAGATGCGCGTATCGGCCAAGCGTTGCAGCGTCGCCAGACCCGCCGTCACCGCCATCGGATTGCCCGACAGCGTGCCGGCCTGGTAGACCGGACCCACCGGCGACAGGTGCTGCATCAGCGCGCGTGTGCCGCCGAACGCGCCCATGGGCAGACCGCCGCCGATGATCTTGCCCAGGGTCACCAGATCGGGCGTGACGCCGTAGACGCCTGATGCGCCTTGCGGGCCGACGCGAAAGCCGGTCATCACCTCGTCGAAAATCAGCACCGCCCCGGTGGCGGTGGCGCGGTCACGAAGGCCTTGCAGAAAGGCCGGCTGCGGCAGGATGCAATTCATGTTGCCGGCCACCGGCTCGATGATGATCGCCGCGAGCCGGTCGCCGTACTCGGCGAGCAGCGCATCGACGCTGTCAAGATCGTTGTAGGTCGCCGTGAGGGTGAAGCGCGCCAGTTCGGCGGGCACGCCCGGCGAGGTCGGCACACCGAAGGTCAGCAGGCCCGAGCCGGCCTTCACCAGCAGCGCGTCGCCGTGGCCGTGGTAGCAGCCCTCGAACTTGAGAATGTAATCCCGCCCGGTGGCGCCGCGCGCCAGCCGCAGGGCGCTCATCGTCGCTTCGGTGCCACTGGAGCACAGCCGCACCTGCGCCATGCCCGGCACCCGTTCGCAGAGCAGCTCGGCGAGCGTCACTTCGGCGGCAGTGGGCGCGCCGTAAGACATGCCGATGTCGAGCTGTGCGTGCAGTGCGTCGGTCACTTCGGCAGGCCGGTGGCCGAGAATCATCGGCCCCCACGAGCCGACGTAATCGACGTAGCGCTGGCCGTCGACGTCGGTGATCCATGCGCCATCGGCGCTGGCGATGAACCGCGGCACGCCGCCGACGCTGCGGAAGGCGCGCACCGGCGAATTGACGCCGCCGGGAATGGTGTTCTGGGCGCGTTCAAACAGCGCGGTGGACTGCGGAGGCTGCTGGGACGTCACGGCGAAATCCTCGTCACTGGCGGGTCAGCGACCTGATGCGGTGGGGGAACGGTGCAACGATGCCTCAATTGTACGGTTCCAGCCCCCGCATGTAGGCGCGCGCGGCCAGTTCAACGTCGTCGGCGCCAAACAGACCGTCGACCACCGCGATCAACCGCGCCCCGGTGGCCGCGACCGCCGGCAGCCGCGCCGGCGTGATGCCGCCAATAGCGCACACCGGCACCGCCAGCGACCGTGCCGCCTCGCGCAGCGTCTCGAGCCGGGCTGGCGGCGCGTCGGGCTTGGTGTTGGACGGATACAGGCGACCGAAGGCGACATAGCTTGCGCCCTTCTCAACGGCCCGCTGCGCGCGGGCCAGATCATCGCCGCAGGTCACGCCCAGCACCCGGTTGGCACCCAGTTGCGCGCGTGCGGCCGCAATGTCGCCATCGCCAGCACCCAGATGGACGCCGTCGGCATCAACCTTGAGTGCCAGTTGAAGGTCGTCGTTGACGATCAGCCCGGCGCCGCGCGCGTGGCAGCAGGTCACCAGCGCGGCGGCGCGGCGCAGGCGCTGTTCGGGGCGGGCGAGCTTGTCGCGGTATTGCACCCAGCGCGCGCCGCCGCGCAGCGCCGCGGTGACGGCGGCCAGCAGGCGCGCATCGTCCGCACAAATGTCCGCCGAGGTGATGGCGTACAGCCCGGCGAGCGGCGGTGTCATCGTCCGGGTATCCAACGCCCGCCGCCCAGCGGCCAGGCGCGTGACAGGGCGATGCGCGCAGCCGCCAATGCGGCGGGCACTGCGGCGCGTGGCGTGTCGCCCTGGGCCATGCGACCGGCCAGCGCTGCCGACAAGGTGCAGCCGGCGCCGCGAAAGCGCTGTGGCAGCCGCGCGTGAGGCGACTCAAAGTGGCCCTCGGCGTCGGCGAAGCCGTGCCAGACCGAGTCATCCATGGCATCCCCCCCGGTCACCAGCACGGCGTCGACGCCCCATTGCCGGCGCAGACGCGCGGCCATACCGTTGCGATCGGTCGGTACGTCAAGCAGCGCGCTGGCTTCGTCAAGGTTGGGGGTCAGCAGCGTGGCGACGCGCAGCAGCGGCGCCAGCGCATCGCGCGAGCTCAGTCCAGCACCGCCGCCGGCCCGCAGGATGGGATCGACCACCACCGGCACGCCCAGCGCCGTCACCTGCTCGGCAATCCAGGCGGCCTGCTCGGCAGTCGGCACCAGCCCGACCTTGACCACGTCGGGGCGAATGCCGTCGGCCTGCAGCGCGGCCCACTGGGCGGCGAGCGTGTCCAGGGCCACCGGCAGCACGGCGGCGACATTGTGCGTGTCCTGCACGGTCAGCGCCGTGACCAGGCTGGTGGCGTGAACGCCGAGGCCGTGCAGCACTTCGATTTCGGCGTGCAGGCCGGCGGCGCCGGTGGGGTCGATGCCGGAAATGCACAGCACCACGGGGCGGGCGACCGTCATGACGGGTTTCGGTTTGCAACGAGGGCTTGCAGCATACCCATCACCCTGCGCGTCAGCGACTTGTGCGCAGCGCGGGCAGACGGCGGTGGCGTCTGAGCCGAGTCTGAATGCCGCGCCGAAATTATTTTTCAAGGCATTGAAAAATATGAATAAATATTCGTGGTCAGAAAAGCGGCAAGTCGTAAAAAACCTTGCGGGCTTGGGCGCTTACTCAAAAATGTCACGCGCTATTCACATTGTTGTCCACAGGTGATGTGTGTAACTGAAAATAGTCATTCGGGCCGCCAAGTTAGCCGACATTGTGAATGTGATTTGAGATGTTTGACGGCGACTGTCGCGCCCGACGGGCCTTGACAGGCGCCGCGCCGGCTCAAAGCCCGTCGTCGACCGCATAGGCGATCACATGGTCCATCGCCAGGCGGATGCCGATGTCGCACCCGATGGGGTGATCGTGATGGCTGGGCACCAGCGCCTGCAGGTGTTCGCCGCTGGCCAACCGCAGGCGATACAGGAACACCGCGCCTCTGAAATAACGCGCCTCGACCCGGGCCTTGAGCGGGCTGTCGTCGTCGTGAAGGATGTCGTCGGGACGCAGCAGCACTTCGACCGGCCCGTCTGGCCCGGCGCTGGCCAACACCCCCAGCGGCAGCGTGATGCGCCCCTCGCGGCGCTGCGCACGCAGCAGCAGGCCTTCGCCGATGAAGTCCGCCACGTGACGGTTGGCCGGCCGGTGATACAGCGCGTAGCCGCGATCCCATTGCAGCAACGCGCCGTCGTGCATCACGCCGATGCGGTCGGCAAAAGCAAAGGCTTCCTGCTGCGCGTGGGTGACCATCAACGCGGTGGTGCCGAGTTCCTTGAGCAGGGTGCGCACCTCCAGTGCCAGCGATTCCCGCAGGGCGGTGTCGAGTGCCGAAAACGGCTCGTCGAGCAGCAGCAACCTCGGCTGCGCGGCCAGCGCCCGGGCCAGCGCCACGCGTTGCTGCTGGCCGCCGCTGAGCTGATGCGGATAAGCCTGCGCCCGGTCGCCCAGGCCCACGCGTTCCAGCCATTGGCGGGCCTGTTGGCGGCGCTGCGCGCGCGGCAGTCGGTGCAGGCCCAGCATGACGTTGTCGAGGCTGTTGAGGTGGCCGAGCAGTGCAAGATCCTGAAACACCATGCCGATGTCACGCCGCTCGGGCGCGACGCGATGCCCGGCCGACGACAGGGTGTGTCCGGCAACGACGATCTGTCCGTCGGTGATCGGTTCCAGCCCGGCGATGGCCCGCAGCAGACTGGTCTTGCCGCAGCCGGAGGGCCCCAGCAGACAGCCGATCTCGCCTGCGGCCAGGGTCAGCGACACCCCGTGCAGAATTGGCGTGCGGTCATAGCGCAGGCCCACAGCTTGAACGTCAAGTGACATCGGCAGCCTTGCGGTTGAACACGCGGGTCAGCAGCAGCACGGGTAGCAGGCCGACGGCGACGATGGCCAGCGACGGGGCCCCGGCCGCCGCCCACTGGCCTTCACGGGTGAACTCGAAGACCCGAACCGCCAAGGTCTCCCAGCCGAAGGGGCGCATCATCAGGGTGATCGGCATTTCCTTCATGACATCGACGAAGACCAGCAGTGCGGCGGTGAGCATCGCCAGGTTCAGCGGCGGCAGGTAAACCGTCTGCAGCCGCGCCAGGCGGCCGACGCCGAGCAGGCGCGCGGCGTCGTCCACGGACGGCGACAGGCGCATCAACTGAGCGTGCAACGGCGTGTGGGCCACGGCCATGAAGCGCACCGCGTAGGCCAGCAGCAACAGGCTGACCCCACCGTGCACCATCCACGCCAGACCAAACTGTTGATTGAGCCACTGAATGCCGCCGGCGTAGGGCACGAACAGCCCCAGCGCCAGCAGCGGACCGGGCAGGGCGTAGCCCAGCGTCGCCACGGTTTGCAGGGTGGCGAGGCGCCGGCCCGGCGTGGTGCGCGCCACGATGGCCAGCAGCACGGCGGCGGTGACCGTCAGGCCCGCCGCCATCGCGGCCAGCGCCAGCGAGCGGCCGGCCAGCGGCAGCAGTTGCGGGATCGGCACCGCCGCCGACAGAGCCCAGTGACCGAGTTGCAGCACCGGCAGTCCGAAGCCTAGCAGCAACACGCCGCCGCACAGGCCGGTCGCCGCCCAGCGCCAGCGCCCCAGTGACAGCGGCGCCTGCGCGCCTTGTGCGCTGACGAAGCGCGCCCTGCGGCGGCTGAGACGTTCGGCCATCACCAGCAGCGCGACCAGCACCAGCATCACCAGCGCCAGTTGCAGCGCCACGTCGATCGAGAACAGCGCGAACCACGCGCGGTAGATCGCCGTGGTGAACGTGGTCACGCCAAAGGCGCTGGCGGTGCCGAAGTCGGCAAGGGTTTCCATCAAGGCCAGCAGCGCGCCCCCCAGTATCCATGGCCGCGCCTGCGGCAGCAGCACCCGCCAGAACGCCTGCCACGGCGCGAAACCCATCAAGCGCGCCGCCTCAAGCGTGCGTGCGCCCTGGCTGGCAAAGGCGCCGCGGGCGACGAGGTAGACATACGGATACAGCGTCAGCGTCAAGGTCAACACCAGCCCGGCGACACTGCGAATCGGCGGCATGCTGAGCCCGGCCGCACGCAGCAGCGTCGCCAGCGGCCCGGCAAAGTCGAGCTGGCCGATGACCACGGTGGCGAGCACATAGCCCGGCATGGCCATCGGCAGCAGCAGGGCGACGGCGAACACGCGCCGTCCGGGGAACTCGGTCAGCGCCACCAGCGCGGCAAGGGCGGTGCCGAGCACCGTCACGCCCAGGCCGACGCCGAGCATGATCAGCGCCGTGTTGCCCAGCACCTCGGGCAGCCAGTAGGTCAGCAGGTGCGTCCACACGGTCGGCTCGAAGCGCGCCAGGCTCGCGAGCAGCGTGACGATGACCGCGAACACCGGCGCCGCAATCAGCAGCGCCAGTGCAATCTTGACGGCGCCCGAGCGGTTGCCGGGGCGCCGCGTCACGGCGATCTCAGCGGTAGCCGACACGGTCCATGAGCTTCACCGCGTCAACCTGGCGGCGCCCGGCTTCCGAGACGTTGATCAGGTCTTGCCGGAAATCGCCCCAAGCGGCCACCTGCGGGTCCATCGGCACGTCGGGGTTGGCGGGATACTCCTGATTCACGCTGGCGAACAGCGCCTGCGCTTCGTCGGCGCTGAGCCATTCGAGCAGGGCCTGTGCCGCCTCGGGGTGCGGGGCATGGCGGGTGATGCCGGCGCCCGACACGTTGACGTGCACGCCGCGCTCGCCGTCACCCTGGTTGGGGAAGAACAGCTTCAGCGGCAGGTCGGGGTTCTCGCTTTGCAGGCGGCCGAAGTAGTAAGTGTTGACGATGCCGACATCGCACTGCCCGGCGAGGATGGCTTCCATCACCTGCGTGTCATTGGCAAACGGCGTGGCGGCGAGGTTGTCGATCCAGCCGCGCAACGTCGCCTCGGTGGCCTCGCGGCCCTGCTGGGCCATCATCATCGCCACCAGTGACTGGTTGTAGACCTTCTGCGAGGTGCGCAGGCACAGGCGACCCTTCCAGGCGTCGTCGCCCAGCGCCTCGTAGGTGGACAACGTGTCGGCGTCGACGCGGTCACTGGCGTAGACCAAGGTGCGGGCGCGAACCGACAGCCCGAACCAGCGGTTGTCGGGGTCACGCAGGTGGGCCGGAATATGCTCGGCGAGCACGGTCGAGTCGGTCGCCTGCAACAGGTTGCGCTCGGCCGCCTGCCAGAGATTGCCGGCATCGACGGTGATCAGCAGGTCGGCGGGCGAGGCCTTGCCCTCGGCCTGCAGACGCTGCATCAACGCGCCTTCGCTGTCCGACAGCACCTTGATCTCGACCCCGGTTTCAGCGGTGTAGCGCGCGAATAGCGGCTCGATCAATTGCTGGGCGCGGGCCGAGTAGACCACCAGGGTGGGGGGTTCGGCGGCACTGACGAAGGTCGGCGCCAGGGCCAGCAGGGTGAGGCACAAGGTGCGGCGCGGGAACAGTCGCATGGCAATTCCAAATGAGAACGTGTCTCAAATAATAGCGCGCCCGCCGCGTGGGTGTGCCAAGGGGTCAGTGCGGTTTGAAAAACCCCGGCGCAAAGGCCGGGGTTGAGGGCGACAAGGGATGACCGACCGATGGGCCGCCCCTCGTCAGCGCATCGGCCCGCACAGGTCAGTCCCGTTTGGCCGAGATGACCAAGCCCTTGAGCAGGTTCAGGGCTTCATAAAGCGCGTAGTCGCGTTCGGCCAGCTTGTCAGCGTCGGCAAACGGGTCAACGTCGTCGCCATCGGCGTCTCCGTCTTCCGGCTCCGGCATCGATTCCTCGGCCTCGTCCTTGCGGTTGCCGTTGCGCAGACTGCCGCGCAATTCGATTTCGGTGATCGGCGTGAAGCCCAGGGTTTCGTCTTCTGCGACCCGCAGCGGCCGAATCGTGACGTCGGGTTCAATGCCATCGGCCTGGATGCTGCGGCCGTCCGGCGAGTAGTACAGCGCCGTGGTCAGTTTGATGGCCGAGGCGTTGTTGAGCGGCATGATGGTCTGCACCGAGCCCTTGCCGAAGCTCTTGGTGCCGACGATGACCGCACGGCGGCGGTCCTGCAGGGCCCCGGCGACAATCTCGGAGGCGCTGGCCGAGCCGGCGTTGATCATCACCACCAGGGGTTTGCCGTCCAGCGCATCGCCCTTGGTCGCGTTGAACTCGCGGCGGCTGCGCTCGTCGCGGCCCTGCATGCTGACCACCAGACCCTCGTCGAGAAACGCGTCCGAGACGTCGACTGCGGCGTCGAGCACGCCACCGGGGTTGTTGCGCAGGTCAAGAATCAGACCGTCGAGCTGCTCGTCGTCGGCTTCTTTGGTCAGCTTGGCGATTTCGTCAGACAGCGACTTGCCGGTTTCGGTGGTGAAGTTGCTGATGCGTACGTAGCCCATCGTCGGGGCCAGCAGTTCGCTGCGCACGCTGGTGACCTTGATGATCGCCCGCTCCAGCTCAACCGTGACGGGCTGCGGCGCAGTCTCGCGGGCAATTTCAAGGGTGATTTTCGTCCCGGGCTCGCCACGCATCAGCTTGACGGCATCCGACAGTTCAAGGCCTTTCACGGCCTGGTCGTCGATGCGCACGATCAGGTCGCCGGGCAGGATGCCGGCGCGGGCGGCCGGCGTGTCGTCGATGGGCGACACCACGCGGACGAAGCCGTTGTGCATCTGCACTTCGATGCCCAGGCCGCCAAACTTGCCACTGGTGGCGGCGCTCATGTCCTTGAACTCGTCGACGCTGAGGAACGACGAATGCGGGTCCAGGCCCGACAACATGCCGCGAATGGCGTTGTCGATCAGCGTCTTGTCGTCGATCTCTTCGACGTAGTCACTCTTCACCCGGTTGAGAATTTCGACGAAGGCCTGCAGGTCTTGCAGCGGCAGGCTTTCGGCCGTGTCGCGCTCGGCGAGCACGCTGTGGGTCAGCGACAGGCCGCCGCCAAGGGCGACCCCCACGATCAAGGCAATGGAGGTGCGGGAAAGCAGAGACATCGCTGATATCCGGTATGAAGAAAATAAGGCGCGAGTTACATGACGCTAAAGCGTTCATGTCGCGGCGAAAAGTCAATTTAACACAGGCTTTGTGTTCGCCCGTGCGTCTCATTAACGTTGCAACCAGCGAACTGGATCAACCGCCGTGCGCCCGTTGCGAATCTCAAAGTACACGCCGCTTTGTCGATGACCGCCGCTGGTGCCGGCGCGCCCCAGCGTGGCACCGGTCTGCACCCATTCGCCCAGCCGCACGTCGGCGGCGTCCTGGTGGCCGTAGAGCGTGTAGTGGTCGCCCTGGTGTTCAAGGATCACCATCAGGCCGTAGCGGTTCAACCAGCCGACAAAGGCGACCCGGCCGGGCGCCACGGCGCGAATGGCGGTGCCGGCCGGCGCGGCAATCCACTGGCCTTTCCACTTGATCTGGGTGCCGCCCTTGTTCTGCCCGAAGCCTGCCAGCACGCGCCCCTTGACCGGCGGCGGCAGGCGGCCGCGCAGTTGCGCAAACGGTGGGTCGTTGCCGAGGTTGAGCGGGATGTCCGACAGCAGGTCGCGCAGTGATTCGAGCAGCGCCTGCAGGTCGCGCTCATCGCGCTCCAGTTGTTTGAGCGCCGTGCCGCGGTCGCGGATCTGGCTTTCGAGCTGGGTGATGACCTGGTTGCGCGACTCGCGGGTGACCTCCAGCCCGTCGAGTACCTGCCTCTGCTCGATGCTGAGCTGATCAAGGCGCTGCTGCTCGTCCAGGTAGCGGGCCTCGATCTCGCGCAGTGAGCGGGTCTGCGCGTCGATGACGGCAATCTGCTCGCTGCGCGCCAGGTTCAGGCGCTCGAAGTAGGTCATCAGCCGCGACACGCGCTGGGCGTCGTCCTGCTGCATCAGCATGCGGGTGTGGGCGCGGTCGCCCATCAGGAAGGCGGCGCGCATCTGCTTGCCCAGCAGGGCCTGCTGGGCCTTGAGGGCGGCAGCGGCCTGTTCTCGTTCGACGCGGGTGGCGTCAACCTGCTTTTGTTGCGCATCGCGCGCATCGGCGAGGCGGCGCAGTTCGGTCTGGGTAACGGCGATGCGCTGCTCGACCTTGTTCAGCTCGCCCAGCACCGCGTCCTGCTTGCCGCGGGTTTCTGTGATCTCCTCGCCCAGCGCGCGAATGCGCTTCTGCACTGCGCCCAACTCGCGCTCGGCATCGGCCGTGCGCTGGGCGTCCTGACCCATTGCCTGGGCCGCCCACAGCGCACAGCACACCAACAAGAGGCGTAGAGCGTTCATGCGATAATCATCGGCGTGAGCGGCGCACCGGTTGTGGCTCGCCCGCCTTTTCAAGAACCCCTACGGACGTTATGGATCAGTTCATCGAGTTTGTCGGAAATCATCCGGTCTTGTTTGCCGCGCTGGGCGCGCTGATCGTGTTGTTCGTGGTCAACGAGGTGCACGGGTCGATGACCGGCGGCAAGCGCCTGACGCCGGGGGAAGCGGTGCGCATGATCAACGATCGCGATCCACTGATTCTGGACGTGCGCAGCGGCGCCGATTTCAAGAAAGGCCACCTGCTGGGCGCGCAGAGTCTGCCGCTGGCCAAGCTCGACGCCGAGACCGCCCGCGTCACCAAAAACAAGTCACGCCCGGTCATCGTTTACTGCGCGCTGGGCAACACCAGCCTGACGGCGGCCCAAAAATTGCAGAAGGCGGGCATGGAAGAGGTTTACCCCCTGCGGGGTGGCATCAACGCCTGGTTGGGTGCCAGCCTGCCGGTCACCACTCGCTGATCTGATTGCTGGAGTCGACACGATGCAAGCCGTGCTGATGTACACCACTCGAATCTGCCCCTACTGCCAGATGGCCAAGCGCCTGCTGTCGACCAAGGGCGTCGCGCCTGAAGAAGTGCGCATCGATGAATCACCCGAGATTCGCGACGCGATGATGGCGCGCACCGGCCGTCGCACCGTGCCGCAAATTTTCATCGGTGATGCCCACGTCGGCGGTTTTGACGAGCTGGCCGCGCTGGAACGCGCCGGCAAGCTGGACGCACTGCTGGCCGGCAACGGCTGATCTGTCCCCGATTCTCAGGCGCCCGGCCTCTCGCCGGACGGGCGCGTTTCTCAAACTCACCCGGATTACCTCCCTGCCATGGCTGAACCCGCCAACCCCGAAACCCTGGACCCCGCCGCAGCTCCCAACCCGCAGGCCGACGGCCGGCAGGTCCTGCTGCAAAAGTTTTTCGTCAAGGACGCCTCCATCGAAGTGCCCAACGCGCCGCAGGTGTTCACCAAGGCGTGGAAGCCCGATGTCGACGTGCAGGTCAACTCGCGCGTGCAGGACATGAGCAATGACCAGTGGCAGGTGATTCTCACCATCACCGTCACCGCCAAGCTCGGCGACGAGACCGCCTTTCTGATCGAAGCCCATCAGGCCGGGCTGTTTCTGCTCAAGGGCTTCAACACCAACGCCGAGCGCGGCGCGGTGCTGGGGGCTTACTGCCCATCGTTGATCTTCCCGTTTGCCCGCGAAACCATCGCCGATCTGGTGCAGCGCGCGGGCTTCCCGCAGTTGCTGCTGCAGCCGATCAACTTTGACGCGCTGTATCTGCAGCATCAGCGCCAGCAGGCGGCGGCCGCGGCGCCGGCCGCCGACGCGGCCGCCGGGAACGGGGCTGTCACGCACTAGTAGGGACAGGGAGCAGGGAGCCGCTTTCAGGGGCTCGCCAACCAGGCTCAGCCCAGCTTCTTGGACGCAATCTTGAGCACGTCGATGGTGGTCGCCTCGCGCAGGTCATCGCGCTGTAACTGGGCGTTGACCTCGCGGACGATGGCCTCGCGCACGGTCATCACCAGCGGATTGATGCGGTTCAAGAGCTGCGTCGGCAGCGCGCGCAACTCCTTGGGCATGCGTGCCTTGACCTTCACCTCACGGCCGCTGATCGCCTGGGGCACCAGGTGGATGGTCAGCGGGTAGCGCGTTTCCACGTCGATGCGCACGTTGATCTCAACGTCCATCGGCGTGCGCACCGGCAGCCCCATCACCCGTAGCGTGATGTCGAGCAGGCCGGTCAACTGCAGGGTGAAGGCGACCCCTGAGCCTTCGGCGTCACGGTGGTGCACTTGCAGGTCACTGGGCTTGAACTGGTAAGACGCCACCAGCAGATCGTTGGGCAGCGCCGACCTCGAGCCTTCCACCGTTCGGCGAAGCGTCTCTTCGACCTCGCCCTTCAGGCGCGGCACGGTGATCAGGTAACGGATGAAGTTTTCGCCAAAAGCCTGATAGCTGATCAGGTCACCGGGCTGGGGCGCGTTATCGCTCATCAAGGGCTCGGGTTGTGCCGCAAAAGGACATCAGTCGGCCAGCGCGTCGAGGTGCGCGGCAAGCTGCCGGTAACCCTCCACCAGCCGCGGGCCGGGCCGACCCAGATAGGCTTCACTGATGGCGTGCACGGCGCCGCGCGACACCGCCGGCACCGTCTGCCAGCCCTCACGCCTGATGACGTTGGCCGGCCGCAGTTGGTGCTCGGGCACGCCGCACCAACTGGTGATCACCAAGTCGGGGCGGGCACTGACCACCTCGTCGGGCGTCACCGGCTGGCTCTTGTTGGGCCGGTCGTGCCACGGATTGTGCGCGCCCAGACGCTGTAGCAGCCCGGTGATCCACGAGTCGCGCCCCGGCACGATCACTGGCTTGGGCCACCACTCCACCAGCACCCGGGCCGCCTTGCCACCCACCCGTTGCGGCATGGCCGCGTCCATCTCGGCTGCCAGGCGCGCACCGGCCTCGGGCATGCCCAGCGCATTGGCAATGCGCCGCACATCGTCAAAGACATCCTCAAGGCTCACCGGGTCGGCCACCAAGGTCGGGATGCCACGCTGGTTCAAGGCCTCGACGATGCGCTCGTGACCCGGCACCGTCAGCGAGGTCAACACCAGGTCGGGGCGCAGCGCCTCAACCGCCGCCAGGTCCAGTTGCAGATCGCGCCCCAGCTTGGGCAGGTCGCGCACCACGTCCACCGGAAAGTCGGAATCGGCATCAATGCCCACCAACAGATGGCCGGCGCCCAGCGCGCAGACAATCTCGGTGTTGGAGGCCGTGTGGCTGATCACCCGCATGGCGTTACCGGCCGGCCAACTGCGCCTGCACCTTCTTGATGCCGTGGCGGTAGCCATATTTGAGTGCGGCCGCGACCACATAACCCAGCAGCGGCACCTTCGATTCGAAGCGAATGTCGTAATCGACCCGCGTGCCGCCGTCGATCGCCACGAAGCGAATCTGCCCCAGATGATTCTTCAGCGGGCCGCCCTTGGTGATGGCGTAATCAATGGCCTTGGGTCGGTCGAAGGCGACAATGGTCTCTTCCATCGCCAAAGGCCCCGGCAGCACGCGCCGCACCGAGCCCAGCCCGTTGGGCTCGTCCTGCCCGTCTTTCACGCGATCCGCGCTGGCGCCGAAAATCTGCGCAAATTTTTCATGGTCGGCGAATTGTTCAAAAACAACGTCCGGCGGTGCGGCAAAGCGGGTCTGGCTGGAAACGAGGTGCATGAGAGCCTTCGGGGAATGGGATGACAGGTGCGATACTACCAGCGGGAGTCGGCCAGACGATCGCTGCCGCAGCAATGCGGGGGAGGAAAGTCCGGGCTCCGCATGGCAGAGTGCCAGGTAACGCCTGGGCGCCGCGAGGCGACGGAAAGTGCAACAGAAAGCAAACCGCCGATGGCCCCGCAAGGGGCACAGGCAAGGGTGAAACGGTGCGGTAAGAGCGCACCGCGAGTCTGGCAACAGACCGGCACGGCAAACCCCACTCGGAGCAAGACCAAATAGGGAAGGGCGTCGGACGCGTCCGACACTGCGCGGCCCGCGCAGCCTTCCGGGTAGGTTGCTTGAGGCCTGCGGCGACGCAGGTCCTAGAGGAATGATCGTTCTCGACAGAACCCGGCTTATCGGCCGGCTCCCACTTACAAGGCCCGTCGCCGCAAGCGTTTTTTTCTTTGCGCCCCTCTCCCGCCTGCCGGAGCGGCGTGCGGGAGAGGGCGGCACCCGAAGGAGGCCGGGGGAGTGTCGGCGACCCTGGCCTCTTTTCTCTTGCGCCCCAACATAGTGGGGGTACAATAAGTACGATGAACATCGAGTTCGACACCGCCAAAAGCGAAGCGAATCGCGTAATGCATGGCATCGAATTGGCGTCCGCCGAACGGTTGGAATGGAGCACGGCCGTTACGTGGCGGGATACCCGCAAAGACTACGGCGAAGGCCGTGAATGCGCCATCGGCTACATCGGGCTCACGCTTTACTTCGTGGCCTATGTTGACCGCGACCAAACCCGCCGCATCATCAGCCTGCGCAAGGCCAACCGAAAAGAGGTGAATCGTTATGCCGAAGCTTAAAACCGGAACAGTCGTCCCCACCGTCGCCGAAGATAAGGCCATCATCGCGGCCGCCCGCGGTGATGCGGATGCCAAGCCCTTGACCGATGCGCAGTGGAAGGCTGTGGCGCCGACAGTTCGCATGGGCCGACCCCCCAAGGCCGCGCCGAAGGAGGCCGTGAAGCTGCGCCTTGATCCCGACGTGCTGGCCGTACTGCGAGCCTCTGGCGCAGGCTGGCAGACGCGCGTTAATGCGATTCTGCGCGAGCGGTTCGCGCTGTAGGCCAGTAGGCTGAAAAGGCCTTCAATTAAAGCGATCCTGGCCCCTTTTCTCACGGCCATTTATCATGTATCTACAATGTTGCTACCATCATGAAGGACCTGTAGGATTTATCCCCATGCAATTGGCGACAGGAATCCCCCATGCGTGTCAGCGTCAGAAAGTGGGGCAATAGCGCCTCAGTCCGCATTCCAGCGGCCATTATGGAAGCCGCAAACCTGCGGCTTGATGCCTTGGTCGACGTGATTGAGGTCGATGGCCGCATCATCATCGAACCCGTCATTGACGCCGAGTGCGACCTCGATGCCATGGTTGCGGCCATCACACCCGACAATCTGCACGAAGAGCTGCGCTTTGGGCCTGCCCTCGGTAAAGAGGCGCTGTAAATGGCCGGGCGCCGTTACGTTCCTGCGGCAGGCGACATCGTCTGGCTGGAATTTGATCCGCAAGCCGGGCATGAACAGGCCGGACATCGGCCAGCGGTGGTGCTGAGCCCGGCAACCTACAACAGCAAAAGTGGCCTCATGCTGTGTTGCCCGCTCACCACACAGATCAAGGACTATCCCTTTGAAGTATTGCTGGCGGGTGCCCGGGCCAGTGCGGCGCTGGCCGACCAGGTGAAAAGCCTCGATTGGGTGGCCCGTAAAGCCGTCAAGAAGGGCAGCGCATCACCTGCTGAACTGGCCGAAGTACGTCGCAAGGCCACGGCGCTAATGCGGGGTTGATGATGTTTCGACCCTGGCCCCTAAACCGTCGCGCGATCAAAAACCTCGGCGGCCCATTGGTTGAGGCTCTTGCCCACGGCAGCCGCCTTGAGTGCCGCCTGCGCATGGGTTTCGGGTGGAATGCGCAGCATCACTTTTCCGCTGTAGGGCCGCTGCGGTGATTTGCCCACTGTGTCGCAGGTGGCCAGATAGTCATCCACGGCCTCATGAAACGCAGCCCGCAGCGCCTCGACATTGCAGGCATGAAAGCCCACCACATCGCGGATGCCGGCAACGTGGCCCACAAAGCAGTCATCCTCGTCGCTGAATTCGATGCGAGCGGCATAACCCTTGTAAGTCATGGTTTTCATGGTGTTACTCCAATCTGTTGAAGAAAAAGTCGGGCGTCACGAACCTGGTAGAGCTTCGCTTCTTTTGCCGGGTGGGGCCGGTGGAAGGTGGCCACCACATCGCCTTTGACGAACCGCACGCGCGAACCATCACCCTCAATGACCGTGCAATGGTTGGCGATTAACAATGCTTCGATGGCTCGCCAATCCAGCGTCTTGGCCGTCGGTGAGGCGAAGACGGCGGCCAAGGTTTTCCGATGGCGATTGTTCATGTCGGTAACGATAGCAGAAAATGCTATCGTAATCGTCAACCGAATTAAATCAATCCTGGTCCCTTTTCTGCGTCCCTTTTCTGCCCTGCCTGCCGTCATGCCGGGCTCGATCCGGCATCCAGATTCAGGTGATGCACTTGCGACTGACGGCAGCGCCTCATCGGGCCGAGCATGGACCCCGGATCAAGTCCGGGGTGACGGGTCGGGGCGTGACGGTGATCACGTGGCGGTCATGGGTGCACGCGGGCCGTGACAATTTTTGTCACAAGCTGACACCCCGCGTCAGCAACCGCCGTGTAGGGGAATTACCTACACCACCTGCCCCGGCCCGCCACGGTCGAGGGTTTTGGGTGGTCACATCGATGCCGGGCAGCCGCGATCAGCGGACGCCGAAATAAATCAAATAAAAACAGGGTGATGCCCCGATGAAATGCCGGCGCGAGACGCACGTCGGCGGGCCTACCGTTGACCACCGACCCCGGCGGCAACACTTGGCACGCAGGTTGCGCCCTTGTTTGCGGGCCGACGGATTCTTGATGGATTGACGTCACGATGCATTCAACCCGTCACCGCGGCGCCAGAGTCAACACACCACCTTTCAGGAGTGACTGTTTATGAACAAACAAATGCAAAAGGGTTTCACGCTCATCGAACTGATGATTGTGGTTGCCATTATTGGGATTTTGGCGGCGATTGCGTTGCCGGCTTATCAGGATTACATAGTTCGCTCGAAAACCTCGGAAATCGTGCTGGCCGCGTCCGCATGCCGGACTTCGATCACTGAAACCGTCCAGACCGCAACCGAGCTTCCTGCAGCAGGTGCGTGGGGCTGCGAATCTGATACTCCCACTTCACAGTACGTCGCATCGGTTGCTACCGATGCAACTGGCGAGATAACAGTTACGAGCCGTAATGTTAAGAATGGAGCTGATGATGCCGAAGGCGGCATTCTGACTCTTAAGCCAGTGGCAGCCGGTGGTGGCGCTCCTGAAGCCGGTGGCACGATCGTTGGTTGGGTTTGTGGTTCAGCTGCTGACGGCACCACGATCCAGCAAAAATATCTGCCTGGCTCGTGCCGCGGCGCAGCTGTAGCCGAGGGCGTTGTGGAGTAAGCCTAAGAAATAAAAGGGGCCAGGGTCAAGAAATAAAAGGGGCCAGGGTCGATTTAAAAAAAGGGGCCAGGGTCGATTTAATTTCCACCTTCTTTGTCCTCTTGCCGTAATTCAAAGCCCGCCGTCACCGGCGGGCTTTTTTGTGTCTGCCAGCCGCTGGAGGCAGGCCCTACAATGACGCGATGTTTAGCCAACGCGATCAGCGGGAAGTGAATGTCACGCGACACGCTCGCGGGCGCATGATCGACCGCAACATCGACGAAACGCGGTTGTTAGACCTGATCGAAACCGGCACCGAGCGCCGTCGGGATGCATCGCATTTCTGGCTGCACAAGGCCTATGATGACCGAGCCGACAACCTGCTCTGCGTTGCGGCGGTGATTCAGGGCGGTCTGGTCATCAAGACGGTGATGCATCATTTCAGTTTGGAGGGTTAAGCCATGAAGATCACGTATGACGAGGTCGACGACATCATGGTGTTGCGCATGTCTGACAAGGCCATTACGCGCGAGGTGTCGCAGGACTGGTCCACGCACCTCAGTTTTGCGGCCGACGGAACACTGGTCGAAGTGGTGATTTTGGACGCGCGCGCCAGCGGTGCGTTGCCGCCTGAGCGACTGGCGGCGTAGTACCCCGGGGCCTAAAAGGGGCCAGGGTCGATTAAACGCCCATCCTCTTGCCGTAGCTCAAAGCCCGCCCTCACCTGCGGGTTTTTTTGTGGGCGCTACGGTGAATCAGGCGGCTTTCGGGGTCTGCCACGCGGTCGGGGCTGGCGGCTGATGCCGGTCACCGAGGCGTTTTTGTCGAGAAACGTTGTGTCACCGATGGGTTGGTTCTGGTTGAAGGCGAGGCGAATGTCATCAATGGCGTCTTGTGCCAGGGCATGACGAAACAGCTCGCGGTAGTGGTGTTGGCGGGCTGTAGCGGTGGGACCCAGCGCTTGGTAGATGTCGTGCGGCGTGACGCGCGGGTTAGGTTCGCCGAGTCCGTTGTGCCGGTAGCTGCTCCATCGGTACTGGGCGGGGTCGCTCACCATGCGGGCACGAACGGGGTTGAGCTCGATGTAGCGTTGGCAGGTCAAGAGGTAGGTCTCGGTCTGCACGAGGGAGGATTTGTAGCGGCTGTCCCAGAGGGTGCCGGTGCGCCCGTATCGACGATTGATGTATTGCACGTAGCGTCGCCCCAGCGACATCGTGAGTTTAGGCACGGCATCAGCGTGACGCGGTGTGAATAGCAGGTGCACATGGTTGGTCATGAGCACGTAGGCGTGGAGGGCGGTGTCGGTGTCTGCCAGTGCGTCACCCAGCCAGCCGAGATAGGCGTGGTAATCGTCGTCGCAGAAGAAGCAAGGTTCGCGGTTGTGCCCTCGCTGCACGAGGTGCAGGGGTACATTGCTCAGATGAAGGCGGGTTCGACGAGGCACGGGGTGACGCTAGCAAAAAGGGGTCAGTAAATCGACCCTGGCCCCTTTTTCGGGGACTGCCCCCGGCGGGGCAGTTCCTTTCTTTGAACAGACAAAGAAAGGAACCAAAGAAATCTGCCCACCCGCCGTGCCCCGCTAACGCGGGGTGCCCTGCGCTTCTCGCACGGGAGGGGATTCGCGGAACTCGCTACGCTCAGACAACCGCGAATCTGATCCCTCCGCTGCTGCGATGCTCGGCCCGGCAGAAGGGGGTTGAACAGCAAAAGCCGAAGCGTCACCGGCGCGCTGCTTTTGCTTCTGCCTTTGACGTTCTCCCCCCTTTGTTTCGGCCGAGCATCGCAGGACCGTAGGGCGCAATAAAATTGCGCCGGATGGTGGATGAATAACGTGAGCCTTTACGGCCCGTCGTCGCTTTGTGTGCTACGGCCTACGGCTCTGCGCAATCAGTTCGTTGGCTCAGTCGGCAGAATGTTGTTTCAGCCATTCACGCAGCGCGCCATCAACACGTGTTTGCCAGCCGCTGCCGGTCGCTCGGAATGATTTGAGCACGTCAGGAGACAGGCGGATGGTGATGCGTTCTTTGGTTTCGGTCGCTTTCGGGCGGCCGCGTTTTACCAGCGCCTCGCCGTTGTATTCATCTGCACGCTGGAAAAAGTCGTCGGTTAGTTCCGGTGCGTCGTCAGGGTCTACCCAGCTTTTGCCGGTAGCGTGCTTGTTCACGTTCATTGGCTTTCCTCATGCTGATGATGCGGCGGGCTTCGCCGCGCGGGGTCCAGACGGTTACAACCATGCGCCCGTCCAGCAGGCCGAGCGTGATGTATCGGTCTTCGCCGTAAGATTCACGAAGATCGGGTGCGGTGAGGTGATGACCCGCGAAAACCTCGGCGGTGCGTGCGAAGTCGAGGCCTCGTTCGGTCAGTGTCTTATCGCGTTTCTCAGGATCGAACTCGATTTTCACCGATATAGTGTATGTACGTTAAATCGGCAGATCAAGCTGCTGGCAAGTTGGGTTCCAAAAGCGGTGACCGTTGGACCGTAGGGCGCAATGAAATTGCGCCGGATGGTGGATGGCTGACGTCAGCCTTCACGGCCCGTCGCACATGCTGTGTGGGGTGCAAGACCCGTTGCATCTGCACACAAAAGGCACACGTTGTGCTGGGTTCTCGAAATGAAATCGCTGGCTTGGAGCGCCGACAAGAACGTGTTGTTGAAAGCGCAGCGCGGTGTGTCGTTAGAGGATGTGGTGTTTCATATTCATGCAGGCGATCTGCTGGAGACGTTTGAACACACAAATCAGGCACGCTACCCCGGCCAACAGGTTCATGCGGTGTTGATTGAGGGATACGTTTACCTCGTGCCGTTCATCGAGACCGACGACGAGGTGTTTTTCAAAACCATCATTCCCAGCCGCAAGGCAACGAAGCGATACGAAGGTACGACTGATGACTGAACTGGACCCCGAAGAGCAGGACGTTCTCGCCGCGTTTGAGGCGGGGCAACTCAAGCCGGTGGAGCAAGGTGCCGAGCTGCGCGAGCGGCACCAGGCCTATGCCGATGCCATGTTTCGCAAGGACGCGCGTATCAATATCCGCCTGCCGTCAAAAGACCTTCGCGGCTTGCAGAAACGGGCGCTGGCCGAGGGCATTCCTTACCAGACGTTGGTCGCGAGCATTCTTCATAAGTATGTGGAGGGGCGGTTGCACGAGTGATGGGCGTCGCCCGCGCAGATGAAAGGGTCCAGCGTCGATTTACATGAGAAGACTGTGATGGCGCGTTCCCTCGTCAAAACCGCAGGGCAAGGCCAAGACGCCGCCCTTGAAGGGATCGCGGGTTTGTCGAACCGCCAGCGAACGCGCGGGTTTCCAAAAAGTCAGTGGGTCCTGAGCCGAAAGCACGGGCTCGCGCCTTGTCTAATGTATGCTGATCAGCAGATAAAGAACTATGTCACCCGGCAGATTCATGCCCGGCGCGTGCTCTGGATACTTTCGCCATCCCAAAAGGGACGAATTCAATCCACGACCGGAGTCGCCCATGAAATCTGCAGCCCTTAATTTTGTATCCGCACGCCGCGCCGCCGCGCTTGGGATCGCTACGTTGCTTGTCACAGCGGGGGTCGCTGCGACATCGACGGCCAAAGCCGTTCCGCAGACCGAGCAGCTTGCCACTGGCGTCAGTGAGGCTGAAGTTTTGGCCGCCCAACAGGCGTGGGTCGATGCCCTGGTGAAAATTTCGAGTGACTACGAATCCGGCGGGATCGACAAGGCCAAGCAGACCGCCGAAGCCGTGATCGATTCGGCCTACGGCTACAACCTGGGCCCGGTGTTGTTCAAGCCGACCCTGGCGTCGGGCCCGAAGACCTTCAGAACCACCCGGGAAGGCGCGGTCTCTTACTTTGTGGGCGGTAGCGACGCGTATCCCGAAGACCAAGGCTTTGCCCTGAAGGGCTGGGTGTCGGCTGAAGTGCACAACGCTGGCATTCTGCTGAATGGCAACAGTGCAACGTCGATGGGGCACGTGACCTTTTATGACAAGACCGGCAAGGCCACGACCGTCGACAAAACCTGGGGTTATCTGCGCGACAATGACAGCAAGCTGCGCATCGTCGTGCATCATTCATCGCTGCCTTATGGCTCGTAACGTCTGAGGCAACCTTGCAAGCAAGCCTCGCGGGGTGTGCATTGCACCCCCCGCTTTTTAGCGTCTGAGTCTGGACCGAGCCCGTGACGTGACTGAGCCTGACACTGCACCGTCTGCCCGCGCCTACCGGCAACATGCCCAGTCGCTTGCGGCACAGGAACGCCGCTGGGCCCTGGTGTCGGCCTTGAGTGCCGCGATTGGGCAGCACGAGCGCAGCAAAGCGCCTGAGCGCGTGCTTCAGGAATGCGCGCGTCTGTTTGGTGCCGCGCACGGCATCCTCGCGCGGCAACAGTCGGGCCGGGTTGAGGTGTTGGCCAGTCTGGGCGTGGCGCCGCCTGCCGGGACGCGTCTGCCGCTGCGCGGTGCCCTTGCGGCCACCACCACGCTGCCGGCCCGGCTGTTGCTGATCGAAACTCCGCCGAGCAGCGTGTGGTGCATCGGTCGCTCACTTGCCTTCGAAATGTCGGTTCCGCTGGTGGTGGCGGGCCAGGTGGTGGGGGTGATGGCACTGGCCGCAGAGCCCGGCCACCCGCCGCCCGCGCACGATGATCTGGCCACCGTCACGGTTCTGGGGCCGTATCTGGGCGCGCTGCTGGCGGTACCGTCTGCCGCCCGCCCGCGTCTTGCCGAGAAAGAGAAGGCGCTGCTGGCGCGCCTCACCGTGCGGGAAACCGAAGTGCTGTCGCTGCTGCCACGTGGCATGACCAACGCCGGCATTGCATCAGCCCTGGGCATGGCGCCGGGCACGGCCAAGGTCCACGTTGAGCGCATCCTGCGCAAGCTGCAGTTGCAGGATCGCGCGCAGGCCGCCGCCAAGGCGGTGGAATGGCGCATCGGGAGCAGCGAATGAGCCGACTGGCGCCGTGGCGCGACTGGTCGTTGCGCACCCGCAGCCTGGTCACCGTGCTGATTCCCTTGCTGGTGCTGATTCTGGCCACCATCGTCGTCGTGCAGGCGGCCCGGGCAACCGCTTCGGCTGAGGACGACGTGCGCTCGGGCATACAGGTGTTGTCCGACATCCACGCCCTGCACGCCAGCCTTGCCGAAGCCGCCAGCGGCGTGCGCGGCTACCTGCTGACCCGCGACGAGCGTTTTTTGGCGCCGTACTGGCGCGCCGTGGAAGCGCTTCCGGCACGCCTTGACCGCCTGGACCAGCGTGCCCGCGACCCGGTGCTGCGCACCGCGCTGGAGCAGATTGAAGTGCTGTCGGCACAGAAGATGGGCGATCTACAGCAGATGATCTCGGGGCTTGATCAACCCGGGGCGCCGGGCATCGAGATTCTGGGCAGCAACAAGCGGTTGCTCGACCAGATTCGCGACACCATTCTCGAGATGGAGCAGCGCGAGCAGGTGGTGATTGATGCCCGCGAGCGCTCGGCGGACCGGGCACGCACACGCAATCTGTGGCTGTCGGTGTTTGCGGTGATCCTCGGCATCGGTGCCGCGGTGGTCACCGCCACGCTCTTCTCAAAAGATCTGATCAGCCGCATTCACAGCCTCGGGCGCAACGCCAAACTGCTGGCCGAGGGGGCAACGCCGGCCGCGCTGCCGGCCTGGAACGACGAACTGGGCGAGCTGGGCGACCGTTTGCACACCGCCTCGCGGCTGCTGTCGGCGCGCGCCGAAGACGCCCGACGTGCACGCGATGACGCGCAGGCCGCCAATCGGGCCAAGACCGATTTCCTGTCGCGCATCAGCCACGAGCTGCGGACGCCGCTCAACGCCATCCTTGGCTTTTCGCGCGTGCTGCGCAGCGAGAGTGACTCCGAACGCCAGCGGCAGCACTGCCAACACGTCATCGATGCGGGCGAACACCTACTCGATCTGGTCAACGACGTGATGGACATCTCGCGCATCGAGGCCGATGCCCTCGCGTTCAACCTTCAGCCGGTGCTGATCGACGAGATGCTGGCCACGGTCGCCAAGCTCACCGGCGTGCAGGCCGCGCAGCGTCGCATCACGATTCAGCGCCCGGACGTGCCGGGGGCGGTCTGCGTGCGCGCCGACCCGCAGCGGCTGCGCCAGATCCTGATCAACCTGCTGGACAACGCCATCAAGTTCAGCCCCGACGACGCCATCGTTGGCCTGACCTGCGCGGTGTACGGCGACTGCGTCCGGCTGGCCGTTCGCGATGCGGGCGGCGGGATCGACCCGCGCGATCATGCGCTGCTGTTCGCGCCCTTTACCCGCCTGGACAACGCCAGTGAGATTGAGGGCACCGGCCTGGGGCTGGCGCTGTGCAAGCGCCTGACCGAGGCGATGGGTGGGCGGATCGGCGTGACCAGCGCGCTGGGGCAGGGCGCGACGTTCTGGGTCGAGCTGCCGCGTGATAGGCCGGTGATCGTCGCGGCCGGGTCGGCCACGCCGCTGGCCGATACCGACCCGCCGCCCCCGGCGCGCGATGTCGCCAAGCGGGTGCTGTATGTCGAAGACAATGCCTCAAACCGGATTCTTGTCGAGACGCTGCTCTCGCGCCGGCCCGGATGCACCCTGCGCACCGCGAGCACTGCAGCCGAAGGCCTGAAAGTGATGCGCCAGTGGTCACCCGGTCATGTCTTGCTGGACTGGCACCTGCCCGACCGGTCGGGTCTGGACGTGCTGACCTGCCTGCGCCGCGAGCGGCCGCGAGAAGGCTTGACCGTCATCGTCATCAGCGCCGACGCCCTGCCGGAAACCCGCGAGGCGGCGATGGCGGCCGGTGCCGATGCCTTCCTGCTCAAACCCATTGATGCCGCTGCGCTTTATCGCGCCCTGGAGCTCTCTGATGTCCGCGACACCGCACGCCACTGAGATTACCGACAGCCGCATCCTGATCATCGATGATCAGGTCGCCAACGTTGAGCTGCTGGAAACAACGCTGCTGGCGGAAGGGTTTCAGAACCTCGCGGCGACCACCGAGCCCGCCAATGCTTATGCCCTGTGCTGCGCATTTCAGCCCGACCTGATCATGCTGGACCTGAAAATGCCGGTGGTGGACGGCTACGCAGTCCTGTCGCGGCTGGCTGAATTGCGGGCCGACCAGTACCTGCCTGTGGTGGTGCTGACCGCCGATGTCAGCCGCGCCGCCCGGCACAAGGCACTGGGTCTGGGTGCGACGGACTTCTTGACCAAGCCCCTGGACAACATCGAGGTGATGCTGCGGGTCTGGAATCTGCTCGAAGCCCGCCAGCTCTACACCCGCCTACGCGCCCTGGGCGCGACCGACGGCATGGGCCTGCAGGCGCGTCGAATACAGGCCTTGGGCGCACCCTCCGATCTGCCTTGAGGCAGATGCGCTGCTATGTGCGTCGGCAGATGCACCGACCCGAGCCATGGCGAAAACTCCTGGCCCCAGTGCAGCACCGATCTTCGGCCAGGAGCGTTTCATGAGACACCACATCATCGTTCTGCTGGCAGCCGCAATGGCGACCACGATGGCCCAGGCCGTCGCCAGTGAGTCACACCGGCTCAGCGTGCTGACAGACCTCTCATCCGACATCACCGACCATCGATCTGCCTTCGGATACAACGCGGATGTTGGCCGCGCGTGGGTGGAGATCCACTACCGGCAGAAACACTTTGAGGAGTATCCGGAACAGCGCCTGCGGTTAGCGGTTGACGGTCTGGCATACGACACCGAGCGTGGGCTTATTGTGCTGCAGGCCGCAGGCGCCGAAACGGTATGTGCCGCCGTTGGTGACCGGGGTGATGGCCGCCCTCGTCATGCCGCCGTCACCCCGACCGGCGCCTGCGATCTCTCGCTGGTCGCGCAGACCGTGACCCACGACGACGGATTCGATACCTGGGCTGTGCCTCGCTGGGCTTTGACGGTCGAGGTGACGCATCCGTAACGATGCCTTTGAGGCTCGTTCGACCTGCAGCACAGCTCACGCAGACGGATGCTGCCCACGACCTGCCGTCCCGAAAAGGGGGCGAGGGGCGCAAGGTGACGGTGCTGACGTCGTCAATTGCGTACCGTGCCTATGCGTAGCAGCCATGTTTCGTCAACCTCTGTTTATTGCCAACGCGGCATTCCACGGCGAACGGTCACGGAGCATGGCGTTGAGGATAGTCTGCGGTTTCTTGGGCACTTCTCTCATCCGGCAATTGCATCACCTTCGTAAAAGTGTCCACGAAATCCTGGGAACTCCAACGCTCTACAACCTGCTGGGGTCGAAGGGCGCGATTTTGTACGGGCTGCTCAACCGGACAATGGACCAGTTCGAGGCCGCGACCGCCACGCCCGAGTCCGACGACCCTTACGATCAGGCGCTCACTGCCGCCACCACCGTCGCGCGCGTCTACGTTCAGGATTCCGCCTACCTGCGCCCGCTGTGGCGATTTGAGCTGGGCGTGATCGAACCCGAGCATCGCCCGGTGCTGATGAACCGGGCCCTCAAATTCTGGGCGTCACGACTCGGTGCCCTGGCGCGTGCCGGTCGGCTGCCCAAGGGTGTTGGGCTGCCTGATCTTGCGCGTGAGTACCAGATCTTTTTCGCCGGCGTTCTCGACTTGTGGGTGCAGAACGAACTGTCGGACGCGCAGCTTGAAGCGCAGGTGCGTTACGGCATCCTGCTGCGGCTGCTGGCGCTGGGCGACTCGGAAGAGCACGCGCGCCTGATGGCCGACCTGCGCAAGACCCATCAACGGCTGCACGCGATGGACGCGTAACCGAGCGCCGATCGAGGTTGACGAATGCACCGGACTTTTTGAACGAGTACGAGGCGCGAGGGGTGCAGCGGTCGCCGCCACAGGTGTTGGTGGTCTCGCACTTTGAAACTCGGCGAACGCATGCGCTGCCCATGTGCAGGTGCGTCCTGTGCAATGAGTCCACTTGGTGAATTCCCGATCGGCCGTACTTTTATCGGGCAACCGCGCTGAGCGGGGCGCAGGTGATACATCGCGCTTGACTAACAATCTAATAATCGTTAGATTGATTGAATGAAGAAGCGAGAACTCAAGGACCTCCTGTACGAGCAGGTGGCGAGGATCGGGAAGGCGGTATCGAGTCCCAAGCGGCTGGAGCTGCTGGAGTTGCTTGGCCAGAGTGAAAAGACCGTCGAGATGCTGGCCGCGGAGCTGTCGGTCGATGTGAAGCTCACGAGCGCGCATTTGAAGGCATTGCGGCAGGCTCGTCTGGTGTTGACCCGGCGCGAGGGCAAAAACGTCGTTTATCGACTCAACGGCAGCGACGTGTCCGGCCTTTTGGTCCATTTGCGGCAGGTGGCCGAGCAGAATCTGCTGGAGCTGCAACATGCCCTGAATGAGATGAAGGCCGACCCGGAGCATCTGGCACCGGTCGGGCGCAAAGCGCTTCTGGAGCAGGCGCGTCGAGGCGACGTGATCATCATCGATGTCAGGCCGGCTACGGAATACGAGACGGCTCACCTGCCGCATGCGCGATCGATCCCAGTCAGTGAACTCGCGCAGCGTCTCTCCGACCTGCCCAAGAGCCGCGAGATCGTCGCGTACTGCCGTGGCCCTTTTTGCCTGTTCGCCGAGGAAGCGGTTGCGCTCCTCAGGGCCCGCGGCTACCGCGTGCGCAAGATCACGGATGGCGTCAGTGAATGGCGAGCCGCCGGTCTTCCCCTTGAGTCATTGTCGGCCACTGCTGGCGGCGTGCAATGAGCGAGACCCTGTTCACCATCAGTGACGCGCCCCATGGCAACGAACGCGCCGACGACTCGCTGCGCTTGGCTGCCGCACTGCCGGCCAAGGACGAGCAGCAGTGACGGACCTTTTTGACAGCGGAAGCCGCGATCGGCGCGAAAGCCAGGCAGAAGGTCCCGGTGGGTATCGACAACGTTCAGTTGCCGCGCAAGCAGGTCGCATATGGCGGAAATCGCCCTCCGCGGGACGTGCATGGACGCGCGCGGCCTCACCGAACAGGCGCTAGGAGTCACGACGATGTTCTTCAAGCAGTTGGCCGCCAAAGATGCCGCCCTGTCGTACTTCTTCGGCTGCGCCGGTCAGGGCCGATCAGTGGCCGTTGACGTGGTGGCAGGCGACGAGGCGTGGTTTATTGCCGAGGCTCAGCGAGCCGGCGTGCCGATCAACTACGTGATCGATACCCACGTCCATGCCGATCACCTTTCCGGTGGCCCTGCCTTGGCCAAAGCGGTCGGCGCACCTTACTGCCTGCATGAGGCTGCCCGTCCGGCGGCCAGGATCCCGTTCGAGCCGCTTCACGATGAACAGGAACTCGATGTGGGAAACACCAGGATCCGTGTCCTTCACACGCCCGGGCACACGCCCGAGAGCGTCAGCTTGCTGGTCACCGATCTGCGAAGGGGCGATGCTCCGTGGTTCGTGGTCACCGGCGATACGCTCTTCGTCGGCTCTGTCGGCCGCCCGGATTTGGCGGGGCGCGAGCGGGAGTTTGCCGGCGTGCTCTACGACAGCCTTCACTCGAAGTTGCTGACGCTGCCGGACGAGGTGGAGATTTTCCCCGGGCATCAGGCCGGCAGCGCCTGCGGCGCGGGCCTGTCCGGAAAGCCGTCGTCAACGCTGGGCTTCGAGAAGCGCTGGAATCCGGCCCTCGCACTCGACAAGGCGGCCTTTATCGAACACCTGACGCAGAACATTCCCCCGCGCCCAGCCGACATGGATGCCATCGTGCGGACCAACCTTGGGCTCATGAGTTAGGGCCGTGACGACACCGACGATCCATCTCGGGCTGCGCGAGAACCTCGGCCAGTTTTCACTGCTGGTGCTCGTCAACGCCTTTGTCGGCGCAATGGTGGGCCTTGAGCGCAGCATCCTGCCGGCCATTGCCGAGCAGGAGTTTGATATCGCGGCGCGCGCTGCGATCCTTTCGTTCATCGTGGTGTTTGGCATCACCAAGGCCCTGACCAATTACTTCGCCGGGCGGCTCTCCGACCGGTACGGCCGCAAGCATGTCCTTGTCGGCGGATGGCTGGTGGCGATCCCTGTGCCCTTCGTCTTGATGTGGGCGCCGGACTGGAACTGGATCGTGGCCGCCAACGTGCTGCTCGGCGTCAGTCAGGGCCTGACCTGGTCGACCACGGTGATTATGAAGATCGATCTGGTCGGCCCCGAGCAACGGGGCCTGGCGATGGGCCTCAACGAATTTGCGGGGTACTTCGCCGTTGCCGGTAGCGCGCTGGCCACCGGATGGTTTGCCGCACAGTACGGACTCAGACCGGAGCCCTTCTATCTCGGCGTCGTCTACGTGGCTGCGGGCCTGTTGCTATCCGTGTTCGCCGTTCGCGAGACTCGGCATTACGTGGCCCATGAGGCGAAATTAAGCGCCCATGCTGGCGCCGCAGACGCCTTGTCTCAGCGCGAAATCTTTATCCGGACATCGCTTGTCGATCGGAACCTGTCGAGCGTCAGTCAGGCCGGCCTGGTGAACAATCTCAATGACGGCATGGCCTGGGGCCTGTTCCCGCTGGTGTTCGTGGCGGCGGGCATGACGCTGTCACAGGTGGGCTGGCTTGCCGCGATCTATCCGGCGGTGTGGGGCATGGCGCAGATTTTCACCGGTGCCTTGTCCGATCGCGTGGGTCGCAAGTGGCTGATCGTCTCCGGTATGTGGGTTCAGGCGGCTGGCATTGCCGTGACGGCGCTGACGGCCGACTTCGCCGGCTTCGCGTCCGGTGGCGTCCTGCTTGGCATCGGCACCGCGATGGTCTACCCGACGCTGTTGGCCGCGATCGGCGACGTGGCCCATCCCACGTGGCGCGCATCGGCTGTCGGCGTCTATCGACTATGGCGTGATTTGGGGTACGCCGTCGGTGCTCTGTTGGCCGGTTTCACGGCAGACGCCTTCGGTATTGGTGCGGCGCTATGGGTTGTCGCTGCGCTGACCGCGCTGTCGGGACTGCTCGCGGCACTGCGCATGCGGGAGACCCTGAATCCCGCGATCGCTGCGTGATCAAGACCGCCTTGCCCTAGTTTAGACAAGGCTCGGAGCCGGTTTCCGGAGGCGTTGAGGCCTCCAGTGTGAAACCCACTTTCGAACGGATCGAACTGCACAAAGGACGATATGAACAGTCGCACGCCCTCAACTTGGATCGGTTGGTGTTAGTGCGGAATCAGCAGAAAGTCGAAGATCAGGTCCACGGTCTGCCGCAACTCTTCGGCTGCAAAGACATTCTTGCCGGTCAGGATGCGGAACTCGCTGGACACCGCGAACAAGGTGCCCGCCAGGCCAATCACCGCGTAGTACAAACGCGCCGGATCGCCCGCTCGAATCGCCCCATCCCGTTGGGCGTGCTCGATGAGCCCGCACACGGTTGCGAAGGAGTCGCGCAGGTAGTTGTCGATCAGCCACTTGATGCGATCGCTGCCCTGGGTGCTCTGCTGGGTCATGATGCGGTGCAGTTGCGGGGTGCGGGCCGAGAACTCGACGAAGTGCTCGACGAAGGCGCGCAGTTTTCCGACCGGGTCGTCGTCGGGAACGCTGGAGATTCGCGCCTCAAGGCCCCTTTGGTAACGCCCGATCAGGTCCTCCATGGCGCTGAGCCACAGTTGGTCCTTCGATGCGAAGTGATAGATCAGCAGGGGGTGGCTGACCGCCGCGCGCTCGGCGACGGCGCGCGTCGAGGTGCCGGCGTAACCAAAGGCGCCGAAGCATTCGACGGCGGCATGCAGGATGCCCTCACGCACTGCGGCGCTGCGATTGCCGGGTGCGCGCGTGACCGCCACGGTTGATTTGCCGGGCAGGCGCGTGGCGTGGCTCTGGCGGCGGCCACGCGCGTTGGTTTTTTTCTTCGCGACGCGCGCCGGCTTGGCGGCAGCGTCGGGGGCGTTTGGCAATTTGTCGGGCACGTCAGCGTGATCTTGATGGCAGGCGGGTCGCGTGGCGGTTCTGGGCGTGAGGGGTACGAGGCACACCCGGTACGGACAGACGGCTGTATGCCCGCCGGGTGACGCCCGAAGCCCGCATCAGGTGCGCGCCAGAATACCGCGCAGGGCGTCGGTCAAGGCCGCACCGGGGGCGGCCGGGCTGCCGACACTGCGCCAGCCGACATGCGTGTCGGGTCGCACCAGCAGCGCTCCGTCGTCGGCAATGCCACGCAGCGCCGCCCACGTGCCGTCCGGGTCAGCCACGGCATCGATGACGACGACCTCAACCGGCACGCCCAGCGCTTTGGCGGCAGCCCCGGCGGCGGCGTTCCAGGCCTTGCCGTTGGCACCGGTGATGAGCACATGGCGCCCGCGGCCGCACAAGTCATGCGTGGACTGGCGCTTGCCCTGCACCGTGACCCAGGCGTGCGGCAGGCGGTGCCCCGGGCGCGTGGTCGGGGTGTAGACATCCCCCATCGGCGCACGTGGTGGGGCGTCGGTGCCATCGGCCACAACGGCGGCGCTGTCGTAGGAGAAGCCAAGTTCCAGATCGTGCGCCTGGAATTCCATGCGCTGGGTTTGCACCACCTCGTGCATCCGTGCCCGCGCCCAGTCGCCCTCGTAGGACGGTGACATGATCATGTGGAATGCGGCGGCGTTCACTTCCGGCGGCGCGCCGGCAATCAGGCCGAAGCCGGCATCGGTGACGAAGTGGTTCATGAAGGTGAACAGGGCCCACTTGGTGTTGCGCTCGGCCACGGGGCGGCGTTCCTGCTCGTAGGTTGCCAGCAGTTCCGGACCGGCTTCACCGCGCACCAGCGCTGCCAGTTTCCAGGCGAGGTTGTGGGCGTCCTGAATGCCGGAGTTGAGCCCCAGACCGCTGGTGGGCGGGTGCCGGTGCGCCGCGTCGCCGATGACCACGCAGCGGCCGCTACCGTAGTGATTGGCGAGCACTGCCTCGACGATCCAGTGGCTGACCTTGTGCACCTTGATGTCGAGTTCGGGCAGCTTCAACAGATCGCGAATGCGCGGCGCGATCAATGACTCGTCAAACTCCGGGTCGTCGGGGCGGAAAGCGAAGTGAAACACCCATTCCTCGGAGCGACGGTCCCAGTGATTCGGCCCCATCGCCACCATCGCGCCGCTGTTCCAGCCGCCGCCACCTTCCGGGTTGATGAACCAGCGGATCAGCGGCGAATCGTCGTCGATGTGCTTCGAGAAATCGGCACTCATGTGGGTGGCGACCATGTCGATCAGATTGGTGGCGCCCTGCAGTTCGATGCCGAGTTTCGGGCCAATGGTGCGGCCGCGATCGGCGCCCACCAGATACTGCGAGCGGACCTCGAACTCTTCACCGGTCTTGAGGTTCTTGACGCGCGAGGTCACGCCGTCGGCATCCTGCTCGAACGACAGCAATTCGTGGCTGAAGCGGAGGCTGCCAATCGGGTTCTTCTCGGCAAACTGGCGCAGCACCGGCTCAAGCCGGATCAGCGGCAGGTTGCCGGAGCGTGCCGGGCTGTCGGCTTCATAGGTCGGCGCGGTCGAGCCGCCGCCAAAGGCGTCCATCTTGTAAATGGTCTTGCGGTCCAGCGGGCCGTCGCCGCCCAGCGAGGTGAGCCACGCCACGCAGCCCATGTTCTCCATCGGCGTGCCCTGTTTGTAGATCTCATCGGCAATGCCGTACTCGCGGAAGATCTCCATGGTGCGCTGATTGAGGTAGTGCGCCTTGGGCAGATGCGACGTGCTGTCATGCCGCTCGACGAGGATGGACGCGATGCCCTGGGCAGACAGAAAAGTTGACAGGCTGAGGCCGGAGCCGCCGCCGCCGCAGATAAGGACCGGAGTTTCGAGGGTGTTCATGACTGGGAACCTTGAGAAAGATCAGACAACGGGAAGAACGGGCGCCCGCGTGTCGCCGACGGTATTGCGCAATTCGCGCAAAGGGGCGTTGTCGGGTGTCGGCGTCACCTGGTCGGTGAGGAGCTTGGCCAGCAGCTTGCGGGCCCGTTGCGCGGCGACGTCAGACGCGAACAGCACGGGTTTGGCGTCGTCGAACGCCGTCGTGCCGAGCATGCGCTGCTGCGCCTCGATGACCACCTGGTCCTGGCCCTCGAAGGCGCCCTTGATAACCTGGCGCCAGAGTTCTCCGGCTGCCGGATCATCGGTTTTGTAGGCGCGGGTGATGCCCCAGAAATAGTAGGTGGTGGTCGCGTCCTTGGGCGTCAGGATGTCGGTGCCGTAGACCCAGGCGCCTTCCGAGCGCGGACGCCCCAGGCCGGTGATGCCCACGTCCAGCAGCATGTGCGCGGGCGCATCCCAGCGCATGTACGCCCACTGATCGCAGTGTTTGTCGGCGATGTACTGGTCCCACAACATGGCGTGCGCGGGCAGGGCTTCGCCATCGGGCATCCAGCGGTTTGACCAGATGGTGGTGCCCTTCTGGATGGTTTCGAGTTTGCTGCGGGTGATCGCCGGGCTGGACAGCAGGCCCTCGTGGACAAACTCGCCATGCGCCAGGTCCAGCAGGTTGTCGGTGATGAGTTCGTAGTGGGCGTTCATCTCGATCACGCCGCCGACGAAGGCCAGCTCGGGATCGAGATGGCAGGAGAAATCGGGAATCAAGGCCGGATCGGCCTTGTCGGCGTCACCAAACCAGAGCCAGATCAGTCCGTGACGCTCCACCACATCGAAGCGCGGTGTGTGCATGCGCGGCGGAATCATTCCGTCGCCGTGCGGGTTCAGCACGCAGGCGCCAGACGCATCGAAGCGCAGCCCGTGGTATGGACACTGCACCACGTCGCCGATCAGCTTGCCCATCGACAGCGGCGCGCGCCGGTGCGGGCAGGCATTGCCGATCGCGGCAACCTCACCGTTCTCCTGTCGATAGAGCAGCACCGGCTGCTCAAGAATGGTGCGTTCAAAAAGGCTGCGCCCGATCTCGCTGGACCAAGCGGCGACATACCAAGCGTTGCGCAAATAGGTTTCAGAAGCCATTTCTACTCCTCCCTTCAGCGACTCAGGATGTTGGTCAGCGCACTGCGCAGTTCGGCCGCTGGGTCCGACCCGATGCTTGAAGCACGCCACGCCACCATGCCATCGGGACGCACCAGCACGGCGCCACTGTCACCCACCTGCGAGCGCGTCGCCCAGGTGTGGTCGGTGTCGAGCGCGTCGCCGTCCGGCGCGATCCGGGCACTACGCAGCGAAATATTGAGGTCCTTGGCCACGGCCGAGGCGGCATCACACCAGGCCTGGCCACCGGCATTGGCAATCAGCAGCAGGCTGGCCTGGTCATCCAGCAGGTCGTGTGTGGACCGTCGCCGCCCGCCCATTTCCAGCCAGGCATGTGGCAAACGATGACCCGGGCGCGTCGTGGGTCGGTAGTCGCCGCCCCAGGGGTCACGATCCGGGGTCGGCGTGCCGTCGGGCACGATGGCGCCTTGCTCGTAAACGAATCCGAGCTCCACATCGTGATCGAACATCTCGATGCGGTGCGTCATGAAGACCTCGTTCATCCGCGCGCGGCGCATGCGGCCGTCTGGCGTTTTGGCGAACAGCCCGGAAATCTCGTTGTCTTCGTCCGGCTGACCCACCGCCTCATACACGTTGGCCGGGTGAATCGCGAAGATCGAGGCAGCACTGAGCAGATGATTCCAGTAGCTCGACAGCGCCCAGGCGACATTGAATGAGCCAATGGGGCGGCGCTCGGGCTCGTAGCTGTCGAGCAGCCCGTCACCGGCCTGGCCGCGGGTCACCAGCGCCAGCTTCCACGCCAGGTTGTGGGCATCCTGGATGCCGGTGTTGAGCCCCAGGCCTGAGGCCGGCGGGTGGCGATGCACAGAATCGCCGGCCATCAGCACCCGGCCGACGCGATACTTTTCAGCCAGCACCGCCTCGATCATCCAGTGGCTGATCTTGTGCACGTCCATCTCAAGGTCGGGCAGCTTCAGCAGTTCACGGATCTGCTGAATCACCGTCGGCTCGTCGAAGCGGGTCGGGTCATCGGGCGCGACCATGAAGTGGAAGATCCATTCCTTGCTGTGGCGGCCCCACTTGGCGTCATCGCCGCCGGCGGGCACCAGCGCGCCACTGGCCAGCGGTCCCCGACGGGTCGGGTGCACAAAAAAGTGCAGCATCACGCGGTCGTCCAGCAGCACCTTGGACAGGTCAGCAGTGAAGTGCACCGTGACGTTCTTGGCCAAGCCGGACGGGCCGACCATCTTGTTGTTCAGGGTCTTGCCGATGCTGCGGCCACCGTCGGCGCCGACCAGATACTTGGCGCGAACCTCGAATTCTTCGCCTGTTTCGAGTGCACAAATGGTGGCGGTCACGCCGTCGGTGTCCTGGGTGAACGACCGCATTTCGTGCCCGAAGCGCAGGCGGTCCGGCGCGCGCGCATCGGCATGGCGCCTGAAGATGGGTTCGGAGCGAATCAGTGGCAGGTTGGCGCTGCGGCAGGGGCTGTCGCGGTCGTAGATGGCGCGTTGTGAATCGCCGGTGCCGCCGATGCCGTCCATCTCGAAGATGACCTTGCGGTCAAACGGGCCGTCACCGCCCAAGGTGGTCAGCCACATCGCGCGGGACATGTTACCCGGCGGCGTGCCCATGGCGTAGATGTCGTCGGCCACGCCGTGCTGGCGCAGGATTTCCATGGTGCGCTGGTTCAGGTAATGCGCCTTGGGCAGATTGGCGAGCTGCGTGTTGCGCTCGACGGTGATGAAGTCAACGCCCATGTCGCCAAGCAGGATCGACAGGTTGAGGTTCATAAGCCGAACCTTGTAGTTGATTCAGTTAGGCGGGTTACGGCTTTGAACGTCGTAAACCGTTATATATGAACATAAAAATTAAGACGATCCGGTACAAGATCGCGACGAATGACTACGACTATCACCGCTTGTCATCGTGAATGTGAGACGATCAAAGTCCACTCGAAATTGACCTTCGGTGTCCTCTGGCCGGCCAAGTCCGTACCGACTTCCTCGATGCTCTAGCCCCTGAAGCAAGGGCGGGCGGGAGCCTATTGCCCTGCGGTGTTCTTCGACGCCTTGTGCTCGGTGCCGGCGCAAAGCAATGCAAACCCCAAACCCTCGACCAGGCCCTTCTATTGGCGGGCGTCTACATGCGGCTATGCCAGCACCTCCTAAACGATCTTGGGCGGGCAGACACTAGTGCAGAGCCAGATCTTGTCCGGTGGCGTCGCCGACGCGAAAAGCGAACCACAGAGATGTTGGCGCAACGGCTCGTGCTCGGCTCGATTGCCCTGCAGGGCGCGGTTCAGATGCCGATGCCAATGGCGACTTACAGTTTTGTTGCCGGTTTGCCGCCAACATTAGTCCGTGATGTCGTGCGTTGGGCGCCGCCAGTGGTGGGAATGCCGGCCGGCCCGGATGCGCCGGCCGGCGTCGTTGAGAACCTCTTTTCAGCGTTCCTGGCTAAACATGCAATTCCCGGAGAGCTTGTTGGGGTGAAGCGTCTGGCGACTCGAACGAACGCCAAATTCAGCGTGATCGATCTCGCACGGATGGCTGAGCCGATTCTTGCTCCGATTTTTCAGCAGCATCGAGATCGCATCATCCGCATCGCACCCAGTACACAGGTCGCCAAAGCGCTCAGCGGACTCGAGCGATCAATGGTTGCGCGCATCCGAAAGCCTGCCGCTGATGGCAAGCGGCCGACCTTGTCTTGATAACTGTTATCAAGCATGACTATCCTTGTCTGAATCAAGAACGAGGCCGTCGACATGATCAGCGCAGATTTGGGGCAGCAGTTGGAGGTCTTCGTGAAACAGCTCGTCGAGTCGGGCCGTTACGGCTCCAAGAGTGAAGTCCTGCGCGAGGGTGTCAGGCTCATTCAAGATCGCGAGGCCCGCTTGGCGGCCTTGGACGCTTCAATTGCTCGCGGACTGACCGATGCTGGGGCAGGGCGTACGGTTGCTGCCGACCACGTTTTTGATCGTCTTGAAGCCAAGTACGCCGCCCAGGCCGGCAAAGTTGCGTGATCGTTCATCTCACAGCCGAGGCGGAGGCTGACATTGAGGGCATCGGCGACTTCATTGCCAAAAATAACCCTCAGCGAGCGCTCACTTTCGTGCGTGAGCTTCGCAGCAAGTGCCTGAATCTAGGCGATGCCCCATTGGCGTTCCCACTGGTGCCACGATACGAGGCGCATGGCGTGCGCCGGCGCGTCCACGGCAACTACCTCATCTTTTACCGCGCTGAGACCGAACGGGTGGTCGTCATCCATGTGCTGCACGGCGCCAGAAACTACGCAGACATTCTGTTTGCGGACGATGTGTAAGGGCTAAGGCCGCCGAGCCGACGCTAGCCGACCGACGTGAACCCTCACTTAGAGCGCCTCAATCAGCTGTTGGCCGGACGGTTCGGTGCCAGCGAAGAAGACGTTCTCGATGTGCTGTTCATGCTCCGGGCGCACTGGAACCTCGCAGCCATCGTCCTGTGTTGCCGCAGGCTGGTCGAACTGATCGACGCATACCCGGCGATTGAAATGGAGCCGGCATTCTCCGATCAGGGCCGGCGTATCGATCTCATCCGCCAAATTGCGGGTCTTGAAGACGTTGACCCGCACTTCCTGGACGGCCACATCCAGCGCAATCGACAAGAAGCAACGCCCCTCCGGCCCTGCACCGGAGACAGCGGTCTGTGTGATCTGCTGCTGATTTCCGCGCGCGAGGGCGCAACGCCTCAGCAGCAGCACGACTTCGAGTGCGGGCAAGTCTGGTTCACCTGGCAGATATTTCACCACCAGGCCCGAATCCATCGACGGGATGACTATGTTCTTTATTTGAAGAGCGACGGGAGCCTGAACCTTCGGGAAGGCAAGGCCAGCAGGGTCTACTCCGCCTTTCGGGCGCTTCGGGATCTCGGTGACCTGGCCAACGCTGCCAGCGCGGGCAACATCGCCAACCAGTTGACATCGCTGACGGCGGACAGCTCGCGGCAGCTCGCACTGCTGCTGAAGCTCGCCTACTCCAAACGACCCCAGGCCAGCATTCGTAAAGTGCTGATGCGCGAGATGGGTATCGATGAGCCTGCACTTCAGTTGCGAGTTGCAGAATCGCGCATCGTAAGCGCAGACCTTGCGCGGTTCGTGCAGCTCATTTGGGAGGCCAAGAGTTCCGATGCGACCGACAGAACCGTCATCACCCGCCAAGCAATTGCGAGGGAGGTGAGAAGAGTCAGGGTGTCGCGATATGAGGCGTACACAAACGTCTGGCACGAACTCGGCGACGCAGGAATCCACGAAGGCTTCGCCATCGAAGTCCTCGAGCGTCATCCCCCGGTTGAAGACGATGATGAAAGTAACGAGGACGACGAGGATCCCGGAGACGGCGAGGGGGTAGAGCCCTCTGTGGTCCTTTTCCTCGGCAAGGACGAGCCGATTACCGGTTGGTATTCGGCGAAATCCGCGCAGCATCACATTGAGCGCGCAAACGCCTTGCTCCCATGGCCCGAGTGGCGCTTGTCCGCCTCAGCAATTGCAGCGGTGGTAGGCGTGGTGCGGCTGGAATCGAGCGAGAGTGTGAGCGAGAGGCGGGCCAGGCTCACGATTGGCCTAAGTTTGCTCACCGGGCGCTCACTTGACGAGGTTTCGGCCCTCTCCATCGCTGAGGGCCATTCGCTGGACCCAGAGCAGAAGCAGAGTATCTCCGTAGCAATCACGCTGCCGGACTACACCTTGCACGTGCTGGCCGGCCGACCAGAACTCAAGACCCGCAATTCGCTGCCGCAGTTTTGTGCGCCCAACGCCACCACCTTGCGCTTGCCCCTGCCGTCGGCATGGCATGCCCTCATTGATTCGCTGGCCGGCCACACGTCGCGCCGAAATTCCAAAGTACTGGAAAAGGCGCGAGTGCTGCTGGCCGCGCAACCGGCACCTTTACAGATCAGCGCGCGAGGCGTTGCAGGCGCCCTCAAATTAGCCCTGCTACAAAGTGGTCGCGACGATTTGGCGCTGGTCAAGGTGGTGACTGACGCGAGCGAGGCGAACTACGCCAATCTGATCCACTACGCCTCGTTCGAGCGTGTCGAAGTTGAAAGACTATGGCGCCAGATCGCTATTGAATGGGTAGGGACCCTCCCCGAGGGGCCGGCGGCCATCGAGACAGGCGAGCGTGTCGGCGCCCTGCATGGCATCGAAATCGACAAGGTCTCCAGGCTCATCGCCGAGATCAAGCTGCGCTTTAATGCTGCAGTAGGCGAGAAGCGATGGGCGGCGGTCTACAACGCCTTGGCCACATATCTTGCGCTTTGGTTAGGCGTTGCCACCGCCGGCCGGCGCACGCGACATCCGGTCCCGGGAACCATCACCCAGGACGGGTGGGCGCTGATTCGGGACAAGCATCGGCCGGATGGCTCGACAGACCGATATGTCCCCTTACGTCAGACCTTGATTGACCAGCTGGCGGTGGTGCAGTCCCTCAGCTCAGCGCTGTCGATGATCGATCCGACTTTCACGCCCCCGCCATCGCAGCACAGTCATCGCCTCGTCGAGCTGCGTTTTTTTCAGAACCCGCTGGACAGCACGTCCTACCGGCCGATGTACCTGCACGAGGTCAAGTTTCTTCGAGGGCTGCCAGTCAATTTCGGTCGAAAGCTGGTCCGATCCGATGCCGAGGAGTTGCCTGGCCGGTACAAGGACGCCGGATTGGGCCACTGGGTGCGCGGACGGCATCCATGGACGCTGACATCGACATTTCCGACCGAGAAATTTCGAGCAGAGTGGCTCGCCGTTCAGCAACGTCTGGAAGTTGAGCTGGGATTCGAGGTGTTGACGCTGGAAGGGCTGCCAGCCCAATTGCAGCCAGCTGCGCATTCGCTGCCAGCACGCAAATCACCGACACCGGCGGTCGAGCAAGCGCCCTTGATCAGTGATGAGGAGATCAACGAGCTGCTCATGAGCAGCAAGGCCAATTATCACGAGGCTGTCTTCGAATGGGAGGTGCCGTCAGCCGAGGCTGTTCTTGGTTTGGCGACGAGTGCCGTCAATATTTTGGCGAGCCGAAATGCGCCTGATCTGGCGACCAAGGCTGAAGCGATTTGTGAATACCTGCGCAAGCGCACCAAGGTGCCCGTGTTTGCCGCCCGGCCGCGAGCCCGGTTCCAACGCGACTGGCTGGTCAGCGAAGACGAATTCAGAAGCTTCGACTACGTCCAGCGAAGGCTCTTGCCAGCCATTGATCAGGATCTTGCTCACCTGCCTGAGGCAGAGACCAGCGAGTCCGCGTTACAGGTCGATCTCGGCCGGCTGATCGCAGTTGCCGCCCTACGTGGCGGCTTGGCCTGCACTTCCCATATTGATGCGTTTCTCCGCTTTATCACTAGTGATCAGCCGGTACAGGCCGTCGGCGAGGCGCGTCTGATTGAACTCCAGGTGAGGTCGGTTCGCACCAGTGATCCCATGAGGCGCAGCGTTCTACTCGAGCCCTACTTCGCGGCATTGGTGTCGGTGGAACGTCAGCGGATGAGGTCATTCCTGAGTCCGGATTTCAATGGTCCTCGGGCGCCGACACGTTATGCCCGCTGGGGCGCCGCATTACGCGCCTATCTTGGCGCCATTGGCGCGCCGAACGGCATCACCCTGTCGGCATTTCTCGCCGCAGTTCGCCAGCAGATCCAGTTTGGCTCGGCGCCGATACTCGCCGCTTACGCCAGCGGCGAAATCCTCACGGATGATCTTCCTGTCAGCGAATTTCGTCGACTTGCGGGGCTGAAGCCGGCGGTCGATACCCGTTCGGTTGAAGAGCAGGCGATGAGCGGGCGTGCGCCGGGCTCCGACGACGAGGACGATATGCCCTCCAGTCTGCGAACCGCCAAAGAGGATTTTGCGGCTGAGATTGGTCGGCGCCGCAGTCCTTATGTTCGCGAGTGGCAACGGGTGCTGAAGCAAAAGCTCGCCGCCTGTGATTTGCCTGCGCAGCGACTGTTGTGTGCTTTCGCACTTTTCCTGGCGGACACCCACGACAGCAAGGTGCCCGGGCAAATCAGCACACGAGGGCGGAGTCAGATTGCAACTAATCTGCGGGTCGTCTGGCATGGCTTCGTCGGTTTCTCCGAAGTCACTGACGATTGGGCGGTCATTGATGACTGCACTTTGCAGTCGCTGTTTGAGCTCACGGCACCGCATTTCTCGGCTCGCACGCATCACGGTGCCTGGGCGCGGTTTCGGACCTTTCTGCACGAACGCGGCAACGAAATTGGGGCATTGGGCTTTGAGATCGGCAAGCTTGCAGGGTCAGCAGCACGACTTGTCAGCGCCAAGATTCTTTCGGCGACCGAAATTCAGCGCATCAGACAGGTGTTGCAGTCCGTTCAGTCGGGGATCGGTACGGCAGACAATCGCCAAGCGGCTGTCCGGCATTTCGCGCTGACCACGGCCACGGGCGCCCGCCGCGCAGAGACCGAGAAGTTGAGGTGGATTGATTTTGACGACGACATGATCCGCATTCGTGAATACGAGGGCCGACGGCTCAAAACCGCCTCCGCACAGCGGGCCCTGCCAAAGGGGCTGATGGATGCGGAGTTATCGTCACTCTTTGACGAATCGCGTTCACTGGGCACAGGCAAGCCGATTGACGGTGCACCGGGTCACGATGCTTCAGGTGACAATTTTTTTGACCGCGTCGCAAAGGCAATGAAAGCGGCGACCGGCGACATTGATATGGGGCCTCACCACCTGCGCCACACCAAGGCCAGTGCGCTGCTGCTCGGCATGCTTGCCAATGCCGTTGATCTTGATCGGTTGTCGATTGATCTGCCGTGGGTCAATGGCCTGCTGCCACCGCCGGACCAGCAAGCTGCGTTGCTGGGTTCGGCGGGGCAGTGCGGACAAGGCGCAAAGGCCATCAGCGCCATGCTCGGTCATTTGCACGAGACCACCACCCTGCGCCATTACACCCACACGCTCTGTGTGGGACTCCATGCTTATCTGCTTGGATTACCGTCGATCCCATTACACATCGCATTTGCCCAACGAATCAACAGTCGCGCAACGCTGGCCCGCTATTTTTCGGATGCCCGGACCAAGGGCCTCTGCGCGGTGAGACATCTGCGTGACCGATTGGAAGAATCAGCACAGGAGCAGTACACCAGTCCGACAGGGGTGAAGGGTGGCCAGACTCTGGTCTGGCGAGACGAGTCGCCGTTGATTCTCCGAACTATCGTGACGGGAGATCCCAATGGGGCGGGATCAGCTGAGGCCCTGATCGCACAGTTTGAAGCCGCGCATACCCATCTGATGGAAGGCAAAGGGGAGCCCCCCGCCGATATCGACTCCATCCGCAACGCACTGCACGCCATCGCATCCATCAGGTCCGGCAAGAAGGGCTCGACATTGCCGAGGCACCCTATGCCCCTGAGTGATCCAGCAGGGACACCGCTACCCGTGATGATTGTGGCCGGAGTTCCAGTCCGGCACGCCCAAGTGTTGTTGTTATGGCTCCTGCAATTGAAAGCGGACCGACCTGAAGACTATCGCTGGCTGATCGAAAAGTGGCTGTATTACAGCGACGCTCAAGAGGGCTCAATGCGGTTGGATGGCGAAGCGGATCTCGAGCGACTGAAGGCCATGCCGCATGACGCCGGCATCGCTCTTGAGACCAGGCAGGTTTCGGTCGCAAAGTCACGAAAGGGCGTTGCCAGCCAACCACGCTATCGACTCCGGATCCGGTTCCCTGTCGAATGCGACACAGATGGAGTGCGCGAAGCCGAGCACGGACGCAGAGCAGCCGGGGCCATTCGCTGGGCGATGACGTGGTGGGTGGCGCTCCATGAGTCTGAGCTGTTCGCGAGATAGGCGGCCATTAAAGCTCCCAGGAATCGTCGGGGCGGTTGATGTTCGAAGCCTCCGCAAGTCGGCCCACGGACGGTGTGCGCTTGACTGCGCTATTCTTACTTCGTTCTTACCGGAGTACTCGACATGGAAACCGCACAACTGTCCAGCAAGGGCCAATTGGTGCTGCCGCAGCGGGTGCGCAATGCGCATGGTTGGGCAGCAGGCACCGTGTTTGAAGTAAAGGAACTGCCTGAGGGCGTACTGCTATCGCCCCTGTCGTCGGCGCCCGTGTTTGCGCCCACCCGCCTCGACGATGTGTTTGGTATCGGCAGGGGCACGGGTAAGGGGCGGCGTCTGTCGCTCAAGCAGATGGACGAGGCCGTGCAGACGGAGGCGGCGCGCCGGCGATGAATCGCGAACTGGTGGCGCTGGACACTAATGTCATCGTACGTTTTTTGATGGCCGACGACCCCGCGCAGGCTCGGCGCGCGAAGGCATTAATTGCTGCGGGGCCAGTTTGGGTGACGTCGACCGTGCTACTGGAATGCGAATGGGTGTTGCGAAGCGGTTATGGCTGCACCTCACAAGATATCGCCGACCATCTGCTTGCATTCCTGGGACTGCCGCAGGTGCAAATGGCAGAGCCTGAGGCTGTCTCAGAATCCCTGAATGGCTACCGGGCAGGGCTCGACTTTGCTGACGCGCTCCATCTGGCGCTGTCTGGCCCTGCAACACAGTTCGCCAGTTTTGACCGGAAGTTGGTCAAGAAGGCTGGGTCATTGCAAACCCGCAAGCTTCGGCTGCCCTAGCGCCCCGCGGACCCTGGATTAGAGATGTTTCATTCAGGGTCCAGATCAACGATCAGTCCATTGGCATGACGATGGCGTGATCAGACTTGGCCCCCTGATGCGGCCAGTCACAGCGAACCTGTCTCGGGGTCGTATTCCGTCTTGGGCGTGCGTTTCAATGCGTGCTCGGCTTCAGGTCTGGCCCTGTTGCAATCACCTGAACGCACATCTGCCGCTACCGGTTGGCACGCACCGTGGAAGAACACCGCCAAACTGAGCGGACCAAGAACGGCGAGCATGTAGGCGGCGAAGATCGCGAGGCCAATGATGGTTGTGGTTTCCATGACGACGGGATACGACGGTTTTGTGGTTGAATTCCAACACAATTAGGGGAACGTAGGTCAGCCACTTGCTTTCTTGAAAAATCTGTGTATCGTCAGATCGTGGTCTTTTCGATCAAAAATGACAGGAGCAAATCAACTAGTCACAACTAGTTGATTCCGAGGTGAACAGCTAACGCTGTTTCGCCTCCAGCGGCAGCAGCTATTTCGAGCTGCCTACGTCAGGCGCGCTTGCTTCGCGCCCCCAATCCTCCCTCGGCTACAGCGATTGTCGTCGGCATCTCTTGATGCCCGTCTGACTTATCCCTGCGCGCCGTCAATCATTTGAGATCGACCATGACGCGAAAATCTAAAGCTTTATTAATCCGACCACTCGCAGATCAATGCGGCCAGAGCGACGCTGCCAACGAGATCCCGCCCCAGTCCAGTGACAACCCGCAGGACACCTCGGCCGAAACGCCGACGCCGCAAGTATCTGGCGGGACCAAATATGAAGGAACGATTCGCATTATACCGAGCAAGTCGGGTGAAACGGTTACCCACTTTACCGCAGAAGTTCAGAAATCGAGTTCTGCGAAGTATCAGGCAAAAAAGCGCGCAAAACTTGCGGCGGTCGGCAAAAAACAGATCAATTTGGTGGTGCCAGAAGAAACACATGGCATGTTCAAGTCGCTCGAGAAATTGCTTGTCGAACACAAGCTGAGCCCCGAGATGAGCGTGCTGACGCCTGAAACTTTCAAGGGCATCATTTCACTGATCGAGGAACTCATGGACGAATTGATGGAGGGACCGGATGGATAGATTCACCACCTCTGTCAACGATGACGTCCATTGTTACGATGGCAGCATGACTTAACCCAAGGGCCTCCACGAAACACGGGGCGGTTCATATTACTATCCTCAGATGCCCAGTGATTCTGGGTCAGTAGGATCTAAGAAAAATCGGGAATGGCAGCTCTCAGCCCAAACCTGTCATTCGCGATGCTGAACAAATGGCCGCTCAGCACACGTTCGCGACTTCGGCCAGCATGAAGCCGCCGGTGAGTGCGAACGCGATCCACGTCGCGCGTTCGCTGGCGCTGCGTCCGTGGGCGTGCCCCGCGCTCATCGCGCGCCGCGGTCGATGGACACGATGCGCCGCACCTCACGATCCCAGAGCAGGCAGCGCAGTGAGGGCAGTACGTCGGCCAGACTCAGGCGGCGCACCTCGGTGAACCGCTCGGCATGCGCCGCGTGACAGGCGGCCAGCCGGTAGTTCGGGATGCGCGCGCACAGGTGATGAACATGATGGTAGCCGATGTCGGCGGTGAACCAGTTCAGCCAGCCCGGCAGCACAAGGAAGCTGGTGCCGTGGAGCGCAGCGGTTTCGTAGTCCCAGCCCTGATCGTCGCTGGCATAGGCCTGGTCGAAGTTGTGCTGGACGGTGAACAGCACGATGCCTGCCGCACCCGCCAGCGCGGTGGCCAGCAGATAGACCGTGAAGAACAGCGAGGCCCCGATCAGGCTGGACATCGCCGCCCAGAGTCCGAGCAGAGCGAGGTTGTTGAGGCTCATGTGGCGGAACTCTGCCGCTGATGCCCAATGGCGGGTTCGGAACACGCGCGCCTGTGCGCGCCAGCCGACCTGCGGTTGCGCGATGCCACCGCGCAGAAGATGCACGAGCAGCGCCGCGCAGCCACGCAGCCAGTTCAGGCGCGGGTTGACCACCAGGTACATCAGGCCGGCGAGCGGTGCCATGCCGACCCAGCGCGCACGCCGGTACTGCTGCTGGCGCGCCGGGCTCATCTGCGCGAACTCCTCCAGCGACAGCGTGCCCAGCGGCCCGCGGTACTTCGACCAGTTGCCGTTGGTGGCGTGGTGATAGGCGTGATGCCGCGACCATACGTATTGCGGCATGCCGGTGAGCACGCCGAACACAAAGCCGCAGGCGGCATTGAGCGCGCCGCGCCGGAACAGGCTGCGATGGCCGCAGTCGTGCATCAGTGCAAACGCGCGCAGCAGGAACAGGCTCATCACCGGCACGGCGAGCACCACCGCCCAGCCGTGACCCACCGCCACCAGCCACCACAGCAGGCCCAGCGGGATCAGCGTGCTCGCCACCTGCAGCGACGCGCGGCGGTCGTCACTACGGGCGAAACGCGCGACGAGCGTGCGCGTGCCGGACCGGGGCGACGGCATCGCCGGGGCCGGCACGACGCCAGCGGCACCGCGCCCGTCCGCTGCGCGCGGCGTTGCATGGGCGCGATCCAGCAGCAGCAGCGCGAGCAGCAGCACGGCGGCGTCGAACAGCACATGCGGCCCGCGCAGCGCCGATTCCGGCACCCGTTGAATCAGCAGCGTGTAGCTCTCCATCGCAATCACGCCGAGCACAAGCAGCACGGCAACACCAACGATGGAGATGCCCGCCTGCCAGCCGAGATCCTTGCCGAGGTTCATGCTGCGCTCTCCGAAACAGGTGTGGCCGGTGGAGCGAGCACGGCCCTGGCCTCGCGCCGATGCGCCATGCGGAACAGCCCCGGCAGCACCAGCAGGGTCAGCAGCGTTGAGGAAATGATCCCGCCGATCACCACCGTGGCCAGCGGACGCTGCACCTCCGCGCCGGTGCCGACGTTGAGCGCCATCGGCACGAAGCCGAGGCTGGCCACCAGCGCGGTCATCAGCACCGGCCGCAGACGGGTCAGTGCGCCCTCGATGATCGCGTCGTCCAGTGACTTGCCCTCTCCCATCAGGCTACGGATGAAGCTGACCATCACCAGGCCGTTGAGCACGGCGACGCCGGATAGGGCGATGAAGCCGACGCCCGCCGAGATCGATAACGGGATGCCGCGCAGCCACAGCGCAAGCACGCCGCCGGTCAGCGCCAGCGGCACGCCGCTGAAGATCACCAGTGCGTCACGGATGGAGCCGAAGGCCAGCACCAGCAGCCCGAGGATCAGCGCCAACGTGACCGGCACCACGATGGACAGGCGTTTGGACGCCGACTGCAGTTGCTCGAAGGTGCCGCCGTAGTCCAGCCAGTACCCCGGCGGCACATTCACCTGCGCGATGGCGGCCTGCGCATCGGCCACAAAACTGCCCAGATCACGCCCACGCACATTGGCAGTGACCACGATCCGTCGCTTGCCGTCTTCGCGACTGACCTGGTTCGGACCGGGAGCCATGTCCAGCCTCGCCACTTCCTGTAGCGGCACGTGGCCGCCTTGGGGTAAAGGGACTGGCAACCTCTGCAGGGCGCGCAAATCCTGTCTCAGCGCTTCCGGCAGGCGGACCACAATATCGAAGCGTGCATCGCCCTCGAACACCGAGCCGACCTCGCGACCGCCGAGCGCGGTGGCAACAACAGCCTGCACTTCCGAAATGGTCAGCCCGTAGCGGGCCAGTGCATCGCGGCGCGGCATCACTGAAAGAACGGGCAGCCCTGCGACCTGCTCGACCTTCACGTCAGCAGCACCGTCGACGTCGCGTACCGCCTGGGCAAGTTGGTTGCCGGTGCTGAGCATCAGATCCAGATCATCGCCGTAGAGCTTGACTGCAAAGTCCGAGCGAACACCGGTGATCAGCTCGTTGAAGCGCAACTGGATCGGCTGACTCATCTCATAGGCATTGCCCGGGATTTGTTCTAGCGCCGTCTGCATCTCCGCTTCTAGGTCCGACTTGAGCTTGCCTGGATCTGGCCACTGGTCGCGCGGCTTCAACATCACGTAGCCATCGGAGATGTTCTGCGGCATCGCATCAGTGGCCACCTCGGCCGTCCCGGTGCGGGCGAAGGCGGTGAGCACCTCGGGGAATTTCAGCAGGCGGGTTTCGATCTGCTTCTGGAATTCCACCGACTGCGTCAGCCCGGTGGCCGGGATGCGTAGCGCTTGCACCGCGATGTCACCCTCGTTAAGACTGGGCACGAATTCGCTGCCCAGGCGTGTGGCAAGCCAGCCGCAGGCCAGTACCAGCACGACCGCACCGACCACAAATGCAACGCGCGCCTTGAGCGCAAACCGCAGCAGCGGCTCGTAGCCGCGACGTGCGGCATGCAGGATCACGTTGTGCTTTTCCTTCACCGGACCACGGAACAGCAGCGCCACGCCGGCCGGCACAAAGGTCACCGACAGGAACAGCGCGGAGATCAGCGCCATCACCACGGTTTGCGCCATGGGGTGGAACATCTTTCCTTCCACGCCTTCGAGCGCGAAGATCGGCAGGTAAACGGCGGTGATGATGAACACGCCAAACAGGCTGGGCCGGATGACTTCGGCGGTCGCGTCGTAAACCGTTTCCATGCGCTCCTTCAGACTCAGGGTCGCGCCTTCCAGACTCTGTTGGGAGAGTCGCCGCAGGCAGTTCTCGACAATGATCACCGCGCCGTCCACGATCAGGCCGAAGTCCAGCGCGCCCAGGCTCATCAGGTTGGCAGAGACCTGGGTCTCCACCATGCCGGTGATGGTCATGAGCATGGCCAGCGGAATCACCAGCGCCGTGAGCAGGGCCGCACGCAGATTGCCCAGCAGCAGGAACAGGATGACGACCACCAGCAGCGCGCCTTCCAGCAGGTTCTTTTGCACGGTGGCGATGGCCTTGTCGACCAGCACGGTGCGGTCGTAAGCCGGCACCGCTCGCACGCCATCAGGTAGTGACTCGTTGACCTTGACCAGGCGCTCGGCGACCGCCTTTGCAACGGCGCGGCTGTTCTCGCCAACCAGCATCACTGCCGTCCCCAGGACGGTTTCGTGGCCATCGCGCGTGGCGGCACCGGTGCGCAGTTCCTTGCCCAGCGCGACCTCGGCCACGTCCGCAATGGTGATCGGCTGACCGTCGCGCGTCGCAATGACCAGGCGACTCAGATCACCAATGCCGCTCACCCGGCCAGGGATGCGGACCAGCAGTTGCTCCTTGTTGCGTTCGAGGTAACCCGCGCCCTGGTTCGCATTGTTGCGTTCCACTGCCTGCACCACGTCTTCGAAGGTCAGACCGTAGGACAGCAGACGCGCCGGATCGGGCTGCACGTGAAACTGCTTGGCGTAGCCGCCGATGGAGTTCACCTCGGTGACGCCTGGCACCTGCAACAACTGCAGACGGATCACCCAATCCTGGAGGGTGCGCAGCGCAGTGGCGTCGTAAGGGCTGCCGTCTGGCTGCCGCGCATCAGGATCGGCCTCGACGGTGTAGAGAAAAATTTCACCGAGGCCTGTCGCGATGGGCCCCATCGCGGGCTCCACCCCATCGGGCAGGCGGTTACGGACTTGCTGAAGGCGCTCGTTGATGAGCTGGCGGGCAAAATAGAGATCAGTCCCCTCCTTGAACGCCACGGTTACCTGTGAGAGGCCATAGCGCGATAGCGAGCGCCGGTAATCCAGGTCCGGCAGGCCGGTAATTGCAGTCTCGATGGGGATGGTGATGCGTTGTTCAACTTCCAGCGGCGTGTAGCCGGGGGCAGAGGTGTTGATCTGCACCTGGACATTGGTGATGTCGGGGACCGCATCAATCGGCAGGCGCTGGTAGTTGTAGATGCCCAGCGCAATGAGCGCGAGCATGAGGGTCATCACCACGCCGCGACGAGCGATGGCGAAGCGCAGAATGGCTTCAATCATGAGCGTGTCCTTTGTTGGAGCTCGCGGCGCGCTGCGTCTGCGCAGCGTCGCGAAGGGTGCTGATGCCGCCGTAAACGGCGACCAATGCAATGCAAAAAGCGACGGCCAGATCTGGCCAGTTGCTGCCGACGACCAGCACCAGTCCACCCGCAGCGAAAATGCCGAAATTGGAGACGAAGTCGTTGAGGCTCATCGTCCACGCCGCGCGCAGATTAACGTCCTCTCCCCGATGGCTGCGGAGCAATTTGACGCATAGGACATTGATGGCAACAGCGACCGCAGCGAGCATCATCATGGACATGCCCAAGGGCTCGGAGCCGCTGACAAAGCGGCGCAGCGCGTCAACAATCACACCTCCGGCCAGCAGCAGAAGCATGACCCCCGTGATCGCGGCAGCCGCCGCCTTCCACCGGGCACCCCGCGTCACCGCGAGGAAACTGACGGCGTAGGCCACGGCGTCGGAAAAATTGTCTAGAGAATTGGCGATGAGACTGCTGGAATCTGAAGCAAGTCCGCCGATCAGGAGCGTGACCCCTAACCCGGCATTGAGCACCAGAACCCAGAGCAGCACCTTTCGCTGCGCATGGTCGTTTGCATCAATGGCTGGTTGATGATCAGTGCCCATGCTCGGCCTCCCCCTTGCCCAACTCTGCCTTGAGCACAAAGCTGCCCTCACCCACCACCGCTTCACCCGCCGTGAGGCCGTCCAGAATCTCGACAACGTCGCCGTCACGGCGGCCTGTCTTTACGACCCGTGATTCAAATCCGCCAGCGTCTTCGACAAATACGGACGTCCGACCCTCCAGCTCCTGCAGGGCGACTTCCGGCACGGCCAGCGCAAGCTGAGCCTCGCCGATGGCCACCTCGGCCTGTACGTAAAGACCTGGGGCCCAACGGCCGTCAGCGTTCTCCAGCTCGACCCGCGCAGTGAGGCTCTGTGTGGCACTGACTGAGAGCGGTGACACGAACACGATACGGCCCTCGCTGGTCGATCCCCGGTCGGCGGTCTGCACCCGAGCGTTCTGGCCCACTTTCACAAGAGATCGATCTCGCGGGAACAGCGACAACTCAACCCACACTGTGGACAGATCCACCACTGTAAACAGCGGCTGACCCTGAACCTGCTCACCGGGATTGGTGAATCGTTCAGTCACCACACCCCCCTGTGGACTGCTGACGGTGTAGACCTGCAAGCTCTCGTTGCTTTCGACGGTGGCCAGTGACTGGCCGCGTTTGACGGTGTCTCCGATCTGCACATTGACGCTGCGAACCATGCCGGGAAAACGGGCCGTGACACTGGCCACGCGTTCGGGATTGGGCTTGACCACGCCATAGAGAGAAAGGGTTTCCCTCAACATCGCGGGCCCGGCGGGTGCAATCACCAGGCCTGCGGCCGCGCGGGCCTCAGCGCTGAGGTTCAGCGCTTCGGCATGGCCTTCTTCCTCGGTGTGGCCGCTTTCGCCTTGTTCGTGGCGATCCCCCTCGCTGTGATCCTCCCGCTCGTTGTGGGGATCACTCTCCGAATGGCCCTCCGCGTCATCGTGGGCATGGCCTTTTTCGTCAGTGTGGTTGGCTTCGCCTGCTGACTCGTGGCGATCTCCTTCGTGATGGCCTTCGCTTTCGTTGTGCGGCTCGGCCTCGGAATGACTCTTCGCGTCATCGTGAGCGTGCCCTTCCTCGTCGGTGTGGGCGGGTTCATTCGGCTTACCGCAGGCCGTCAGGGCAAGCCCGAGCGTCAGTAATAAGGCGGAGTAGGTGATGGTCTTCATGGTGGAGCGATCCTTTAGCGGCTGGCGGCCAGGCCGCTGAGCCGTTCGATTTCAATCAGGGTCAGGTGGTAGGCGGTGGCTGCATCAATCAGGCTGTCGCGCACCGCCACCAGCTCGCGCTGTGCGTCCACCAGTTCGAGGTAGCTGTAGCGTCCACGCTCGTAGGCGTATTCGGTCTTCTTGAGCGCGGCCTCAATCTGGGGCAGGGCACGCTCGCGCAGCGCGGACACCTGCTGCCGCAGGTCAAGCAGCTCGCGATGATTGCGGAACAGTTGGGCCCGCGCATTCACCAGCGCTGCAATGCGTTGCGCTTCGGCGCCGTCCCTGAGTGCCTCGGCTGCGGCGATGCGGCCCTGGTTGCGATCAGAAGTCAGCAGCGGGATGCCCACCGAAAAAACCAGCGCGGTGTCCCTGACCGCTTGCTGCCGGCGCAGGCCCGCACCGATCTCGATGCCCGGGCGGCGGCTGGCCAGCGCCAGCGTAATTTCCGATTCACGCAGACGGGCCTGGCTCAGGTAGCGCGTCAGATCAGGCGTGCGTTCCAGCGCAGTGAGCAGATCCGGATACGGCGCAATCTCGGGAAGCTGGTAAAGGTCGGCCGCAGCCTCGGTGAAATCAGGCATCGCCGCGCCCCAGGACGCCGCCAGATCGGAGCGCGCGGCGAGCAGTTCGTGCTCGGCATGTGCATCGGCGATGCGGGCGCGTTCGAGTGCCACAGCCGCCCGATCCAGCTCCGCCTCGGGCGATTTGGCTGCTTCCACGCGGCGCTTCACCGCTGCCGCAGTCTTGTCTGCAAGCTCCACAGCCAGATGTGCGAGACGATGTTCCTCTTGCTGGCTGACCAACGAGACGAATCGTCTGGCCGTTTCGGCCAGCAAGTCCAGGCGCGCTATGTGGCCCTCAACTTCAAGGCCTTCACGTTCCAGGCGGGCACTGGCGACGCGCTTGTCGCGCAGGCCGTCCAGTTCGATCAACTGGCTCAGCCCAATGGTGAGTTCGGCAGCATCGAAGCCGCTGGTGTCGCCGGTGCCGAGCACGTTCTCCAGATCGGCCGTCAGCCTGGGGTTCGGCTTCAGGCCCGCCTGTGTGACGAGGCCGTCTTGCGCCTTGAGTACGTATTGATAGGCCGCTAGGTCTGGATTGGATTGCAACGTGCGTGATAACGCTTCGCGCAAGGTCAGAGGGACCTCGGCTGCAAGCGCGGCACTGGCCGCGCCAAAAGCCAGCAGTGCCGCGAGCGCGAAGCGCCCGGTGGCGGTGAATCGAAACATGAGGGGAACTCCCGTGCAGCGTGAACGGATGCCCTGGGATCAGGGCAAGGGGTGGGTTCAGGCGAGGGAGATCGAGGGCGGACCGCGCAGCGGCGGTGCGAAGTGAGGCGGTCGGGTTTCGTGCGCGTCGGGCGGTCCGCGCGCGGTGAGCACCGTCAGTCCGCCCGAGGCCGCGACAGGATCGGCGATGTCGGCTGAGTGCAGCACAGGTTCGTCGGCGCTCAGGTCGAGCTGGAACTGGGCCGGCGACAGCGCCGCCGAAAGTTCCAATTCCAGGTTGTCGGGATGATCATCAACGTGGAACTCGCCGAACAGGAGCCCCGCGTCAGCGTAGTGCGGCGCCTCGTGCTCGTGGCCCGCGCTTTCCAGGCCAGCACAGGCGTGCGCGTGCAGACCGAGCATCCGCGTCAGCGCGAGGCCGAGGCACAGCAACCAGATGGCGGGCATGCGGGTCATCACTGAGAGGCTATCACGGAAGGGACAGCATTCAGGGCGCGCGGATCGCCGGGCGACGACGACCAGCTCGGCGACAGCGTCCGAACCCACACGCTGTCGACGATTTGCACGGCGATCAGCGTCAGGTGCGTGCCCATCAGCAGGCCGACGGGGATCGCGACCGTGGGCGGTACGCACAGCACCGCCGCCGACACCACTTCCGCAGAGCTGATGTGTCGCTTGATCAGACGGTGATGCAGCAGATGCAGGGCCTGCACGATCAGCAAGGCCGTATAGGTCAATTCAGGCGTGAGCACGGCGCACCTCCCGGGTCGATGCAAGTTCAACGCGTGCCTGCGCAATGACCTGCCGCGCGGCACAGAGGCCCAGTAGGCCCATCCCGACCGCTACGGTGAGATCCGGCCAGGCAGTACCAGTTCCAACGACGCCCACCGCCGCCATCATCACCGCGACATTACCGATGGCGTCGTTGCGTGAGCACAGCCACACGGAGCGCATGTTGGCATCCCCCTCGCGGTAGGCGTATAGCAGCCAGGCCACGCTCAGGTTCGCGACTAGGGCCAGGCCACCGACGAGGCCCATCGTCAGCGGCTCTGGCACCACCCCGTGCAGCGCGTTCCAGCTCGCATGACCCAGGACATAGACGCCATAGCCGCCCATGAACAGCCCCTTGAGCAGTGCCGTGCGGGCGCGAGCGGCCAGCCCCATCGACAGCACGAACAGCGACACCGCATAGTTCGCGGCATCGCCAAAGAAGTCCACGGCGTCGGCCAGCAGTGAGACCGAGCCCGCTCCCCAGCCAGCCGCCAGCTCCACCCCGAACATCGCCAGGTTCACGCATAACGCGATCCACAGCACTCGGCGATAGCGCGGCGGAACCAGCACGTTCGAGGCACAATTGGAAGCACAGAAATCAATAGCCATCGGAATCCCGACGTGGACGATGGACCGTATTGGACAGCCTGTAGTAACTTCAGGGTCAAGCCCCGGAGCAGCACATGCCCAAGACCTACCGCATCGGTGAGCTGGCGAGTCATCTGTCGGTCGCCATCGAGACCATCCGCTATTACGAGAAGGAGGGGCTGCTACCGCAGCCTGCCCGCAGCGAGGGCAACTACCGTCTTTACTCGGACGCCGAGCGCCAGCGACTGGGATTCATCCTGCACTGCCGGGCGCTGGACATGACCCACGAGGAAATCCGCAACCTGCTGCGACTGCGTGACGCGCCGGAGCGGGGCTGCGCCGAGGTCAACACCGTGCTCGACGAACACATCGGCCACGTCGCCGAACGCATCCGCGTGTTGCGCAGCCTGCAGGGCCAGCTCAAGGACCTGCGCGCACGCTGCGACGCGCCGGGCACGTCGAAGGAATGCGGCATCTTGCAAGGCCTGGCCACGCCCACGAAATCCCGAACGGCATCTCGCCGTGCCGGCGTGCATGGACCGAACAGGGGCCATTAATGAGCTGGACGACCACGCTGGGACTGTTTGTTCTGACTGCCGTCGCGGAAATCGTCGGCTGCTATCTGGTGCTGCTGTGGGCCAAGCGCGGTGCCAGTCTTTGGGTGCTTGCAGGCGCCGCGCTCAGCCTCATGGCCTTCGCGTGGTTGTTGACGCGACACCCCGCGGAATCGGGTCGCGTGTATGCGGCTTACGGCGGTGTGTATACCTGCACCGCGCTGGCGTGGCTGTGGATCGTGGATCGCGTAACGCCGACCGTTTTCGATGTGGCCGGCGTCGGCACCATCGCGCTGGGCTGCAGCATCCTTGTAGCGGCATCTTTTCGTTGAGACCGGGGAACCGCTCGCCCAATCGACGCCGCGCACCAAACTATTGTTGGCAAAGGGAATGGGCCTGATGTCTCTTGCCAACAATCGGTCGTATCGCTTCGTCGACATTCGGTCGGCCCAGACCGGATGTTCGCGAGTGGCAGCAAATGGCACTAAACCGCCAGGTCAACGCATCTTCAACATCGCGGGATCCTCTGCCGCGTTTTGAGGCTCTCGGGCTTCCACTAGCTATTTGTGAGGCCCCTTTGCCGAGCACACTACTTGTTCGACTTTCTCGATCAGCCCACGAGCCCATACTGATGACATCCGTATCACCAACCGCGGCGATCCTGCCATGGAAGCTGAATGGTGTGGACCGATTAGGTTGATGGGCAGCATCAGGTCCGCCGATTGCCGAGGCTCCATCTAGTTCAACACGAAACGCCCCGCTAGCTACGATCTTCATCCTCACGGTTGTCTGTGGTACCTACATGCCAACAACCTCCGTCACCACCTGCCCGTTCTCTACAGCCGCGATCTGCCTTCCGTTTTTATGCTGGTCACGAGCAAAGATCAGCAGGTTCAGCGCTTTAGTCAATATCTCGCCTTTGCTGCTGCTTGTCTCTGCCGCGATGCGACCTAGGGCATCGTTGATGGATTGACTTACCTTCATCTCGTACCTGATTTCCTTGCTCATCGCTACCTCGCATTTCTCGGTGCATGCTGGATGGACCTTCCCAGAACAGCAAATAGTGTGCCGCGCTGGGTGAATTCCAGCATTGTATTTGTGCTTGAGATTGATCATGACAGTGTTGGTTTGCCTGTACATGGCCAAAGCTCTTCAATTTCTCGTGCCTGTATCTCTGCAGAAAATCGCTCCCACAGAATTCCGTTGCAGTCGGTATCGCTGGTGAAGGAATTCGCGTCATTAGTCTCCCATCCCAAGTGTCGGAGCTTCCCGGAGGATACAGCGTCAGATTTTCGGACAGAGAAGTTGAGATGGGCAGTACGCCACAGGGCGTACTCACCAGGTACAACCAAGTCTGGAGGTTGACCAAGGCGCTGCGTGTAGTCGTGAACCGTCACCTCGATGCTCTCCACTCCGAGGGAAATGTGGAATTTCTTCATGTGCGGTCTCTATGTTATCAATCAGATCGTAGACCGTTAATGCAACTCTGCACCTAAAATCCGTCATCCAATATGGGGCAGGTCAGTGGCACCAGAAGCTGCGATCACCGACACCCCAAATAGGAATGCGGCGAATGGTTGGCAGGTCACTCACTGCAATGGTGAGGCATTGGGTATCAATACCTTGCAAATCGCTGAGCATAAGGCGCGTTTCTTTGTTAGGGTCTTCAACGCGGACGTGGGCTCTTATCGGGCTGACACGGGCTGATTTTGGATTGTCGCATCCTCCAGCAACATCTCTCGTGCTCAGTGCGATGACCTCGTGCGAAATCGGCAGTGAAAGTGCCCTAGCCAACCGCTCTACCTGCTGGGGTATGACTCGGGCATACAGCTGCTGCGGCGGCCGTTCTTTGAACCATAATTTATCGACCATCTGCTGACTTATGAAGGCAACTCCGGACAGACCTTCTCTCTGTGCAACGGCCAGGGCCGCCTTGACCGCAAGAAGTTGCCAATCCTTCTTCAACGGAGGCGGATCGATGCCGATCTGCGTCACGTCAATCATCCAATCACTCTGTAGCTCCTCAACCAAAAGGATTCGCTTGCCCGATTGGGTGTAGCGCTTTGAAGTCCTTAGGTGCGCCAGGCCATTCTGCACGTTGAAGTGAATTGGCCAGTAACAGTAGTCATAGTTCGGAAGGCGAATAACGTATTCGCGATAGTTCCGATCGTAATCTGATGGCAGTGCGTAATGATTCCATTGTGGCTGATCCAGATCTTTCGACCATCCACTAAAAACCTCGCTCATCCGGAATTCGGCGTATGAAAGCGCGTCCTGCGGCCGGCAGAAGTACACCGCGTCACGGTGTGCCCATTGCCCCTCATGGTCAAGAACAACCCACGTTCCTTCCAAGTTGGAGATGAGGTCCTGATACTTGAGGTGATGGACTTGCCATCCGAGCGCCAGATGTTTGTAGTACTGTGACTGCGCTGGACATCCGCGCTTTGAAGGCAGTCCCGCGAAAGCTGGAAAGGTGCCGGACGATCCGTCGTCTACCAAGGACCAGCCTGATCGGGCGCGGAACTCTCGGCGAACCTCCGTCACTACTTCGGGACGAATCGAATCCAGATCGATCTGATCGAGAAGTTGCTGACGCGCAAGCCGTTGACTTTGTGGATGGCTGGATAGCCAGTCCAGCAGACCTGACCGTGAGAGCTCCTCGCTGCTGTAGCCCTTTGTTGCGAGTCCCTGTAGGGTTCCCAGCCATTGCCCGGAGGTCAGGTGGTCCGGCATGTGCCGCTCGACCATCCACTGCAGACGCGATTCAAAGGGGGGCAACTCAACCTTGCGGGCAATGACTTCCTCCCTCATAAGGTCCCGATAGTCGCGTTTACTGAGCAACTCCGTAACGACGGCGTTGATCCACGCGCCGGCGTCGTCAGGGAAGGAGCCACCTCCTAGCCTGACATCCGCCAGCCATTGAGCGGCACTCTTCCCCGGAATCCTGTAGTCAGCGCCACCGCTTTCCGTATAGGCAATGTCGAGAAGGTGCAGAAGGGGGGCGACCGTATTGGTTCCTGGAGGCAGGGCCCGCCCAAAGAAGACCCGCTCCTCCGCGCGCATGTCTGTAAGGATCAGATCCAGCCCGTTCGGTAGTCGCAGGGGTCTGGAGTAACAGTTCGACCCGCTATCGCGAACGGCCCGTTGGCGTTGCCTGGGATAGGTCAGCGGCATTGCCCCTAGAGGTCCTCACTTTCTATTACGGTATGTGAGGTCGGGTTAAAGCTATCAAGGCCCCTGATTCCGGCGAGCGAAGTCGGTGTGGTCAGTGCCGCCGCTTCGTAGTGCCTGAACCATGGAATGCCCCGCTTGCGGTACTCGTCTTCAGAGATCGGCGCAGTGGGGCAGGGCCTACCGGCGACATGCTCCCAAACGCGCGCATCGACCAGATGAAAAAAGCAACGCAATGACAGATCCTCCATCCATGCCCGCGGACCATATGGATCTTTCTCGATGGCTTGCCGAATCTTTCCGCCAGCCGCCATTCCCATCTCCGAATCGGCCTGACCGGATCGAGAAAACGCAATTTCGTTGTACGGAGTGTGTTCATCAACACCGATCCGGTCTCCTCGCAACCTGCGCTCCATGTCGCGACGGACCTTGGCCTCAAAACGTTCTCGACCAATCTGCCGCCAGTGAAATGCGGGCTTCATCGGTACTACCTTGATCTGAAGCCCGCCCCACTCGGCCTGACCCGTCAACTGCTCTTCGACCGTTGCACCGGCGCCCAGCTTCGTTGCCACAAACTGCCGCACAGTACGAGGATCGACACGGAATCCATCCAACCAGGGCTGAGCGGGAACAACAATGAAATTCTGGTTATTCGTGTTGATGCCGTCCTGCCATGACTCACCGGTCACGGCATTGATCTTGCCGGCTGCAATCATCAGTAGAAATGGATATTCCGCTTCAAAGGACAGCCACGCGGCCTCGGATGGCCACATCGGGATGGCGACGCCCTTGCGGACCCGCATCTGGGCAGTAGGGTTGGCACATTCACGCACCGGTACGACTGGGAAACGACCAAGACCGGCCGGCAAGTCGTACTCACGCCCGTCGTCAGCAACCTTCAGCGTGCGCTGAATGCCGAGCTTGAAGACTGCCTGACTGTGAAGATCCTGAAAGCGAAAGGATATTTCGTCGAGATTCAGGGTAACGCCACGTTCGGTTTCACCATTCACCATCATCAACCTCTCTCACAATCGTCAGTAGCGCGTCATCCGGCAAGTCTTTTAGCGATCTGATCAGCGTCGCAAACAGCTTGGGACGACGGCGAATGATCTGGAGCAGGTCGGTCGATACTTTCCCTGCCATCGCCAACAAGATGTCTTCGTCCTCCCCGACCTCGCGAGCCAGCTTGCGAACTGTCTCCTCGCCGGGAGGCGGGAATTCATCCCGCTCAATCTTTGACAGGTATGCGGGCTCTACGCCGACTCTCTGCGCAACCTGACGCAAGGAGAAGCGGCGATCCTGAAGGCGACAGGACTCACGGCGACGACGTAGATGGGTGCCAAATGTCATGTGTAGTGTATGGTACACAGAACACGCAATTTAGCAACTGCGACCGATTCGCCATCATGGCGACACTCAATGCAAGAGCCTCCCGAGGAAGAGAGATGATCAACATTGAAAGGCTGATGGACGCGCTCCCCGTATCGGGGCTGAGCCCAGCGAGAATCGCCTGCCTGAGCGGCATCGTTGAGGGGCCAAACGAAAATCAGTGGCGCCACACGATCAACTTGATCGAGCCCCCGGCGGGGATGCGCGGCACGCCCTTTGTCAATCCACGAAAGGCCCTCGAAGTGCTCCTTCTGGGGCAAGGACTCGCCGAGCAGGACGCGACATGGAGCGCCCAGGAAGCAGTAGGCCGAATGCGAAGTGATCTAGGTGAAGACCTCTGGATCGTTCCTTTCGATTTTTTTGATCCAGATCCCGATGAATGCATCCCCGTTCAAAAATTTGTGTCGTGGCTTCGCAATGAGCACCTCGCAGACGGCGAGAGTGTCCATTCTGCGAAGAGCAGCCTGAAAGCGGTCTGCGGATCAACCACCGGGCCTGTACTTGTTCCCCGCGACTTGCTTGATTTCATAGAGAAGGCCGCTGAAGTGACGCGACACGCCGCCATATTCCGAGGACCAGACAGTCCTGAAAGTGGCTGGTCGCTGGAGACGCTGCCACCCGTTGCGCCACCCCAAGCAATGATTGAGTTCGTGCCCGGACCGCCATGGCCAGAAGAGGGGGATTTCGACAACTGGAATGATGTTCGAAGGCCGATCTGGCGCTGGCGCGAGTCCATACGGGCGCCCGCATTGGCTCTGGAGCGAGCGCTTGGTGAGGCGGTGTACTACTTCGCAGATCCTCGCTGTGACCACGACGACGATGCGGCACATCGGTTTCTGCTGCTTCATTGGTGCTGCAGCACGAAACCCGAGTCTGCGTATGTGCGCTACCTGCTCAAGATCAGCGGTGGCAGGGACGTGGAAGAGCTCAAAGCAGCACTCATCGAGCCGACTGCATATCGCCATCCGTACAAGATGAACTGTGCTTTCTATGGGCTGGACCCCTTGATATGTCGCTTCGAGTACGTGCCCCCTGAAACGCGCAAACGTCTCGTCATCGTTTTCTCAACACCGGAATCAAGGAATGTTGCTGAATGGCTTCTGGAGCAGAAGATCAACATGGACGTTTGCATCGTGGCGCCGCAGTCATTGGCCACCGAGGAGTGGATCGATAAGGCGACGCGCAACTGCCGAACCTCGGGCTTCCGTTACCAAAAGGGAAAGTCGCTGAAAGAACCGCTGGAAACACTTGCGCTTGCGGATGAACTTTGCGTGATTGCCAATGAACGGACTCCATCATCCGGTTTCGACTTGATGCTTCCAGATGACGTGGAGGATTTGCTTTGGCTCAGCCTCGAATTGGGCATCAAGTGTCAGTACTTCTATGTTGATCGACGGCAATTGAACAACCCCAAAACCTCCCTAGCGCAGCGAGGTGCTGCTGAGCGCGTTGCTGTGCGACAGAATCAACGCAGTGCGTTCACGCGGCGCCTCAGCGGCATCCGGATCGAGTGCGACTTCGGTAGCAGCGGGCTCTGGACCTTGGATGGGAAAATGCTGCCGTACGACCTTGTTGATCTCCCGTTCTCCCTGATTCAGCAAATCGCGCGCTGGCAATACGAGTACGACGCAACCTTTGATCCCCCAAACCATGTGGGCAGCGATGAATGGTGGGAGCGCCATCGCCAGAAGGCCGTGGAACTCACCGAGGCATTGCAGGAGGCACTTCAGGACCAAGCTGACCGAAGTGGGGACGACTCGGTCATTGGTGCTTCGAAATGAATGACGACAACCGAACCGGTCCCACCAACACGGAGGTCCCCATCCTTACGGTTATGGCGGAGTATGGAAATGCGCCATTTCTGTGGATCAGTCGCGATGGGGGGCGAGACGGGGTCGGCCCAAATATTTGTGATGGCAGCTCTTGGGACCCCTCGTTCCCAATGTCAGAAGGACTATGGCGGAAGTTCGCTGACTGGGCTATTGATTTTGACCGGACATCATTCTTTACCGCCGAATTCGATGACGCCGACTGGGACTGGCGCGTCTTCCATGCCCGCGGGCTGCAGCTATCTCAATGGTTGAAGGAGGAGGTCGGTAGCGCCTATCGCGTGATTTACGAAAAACCCGTTGAAGACCCCAATCATCGAGTTGATGAGCGCACTGAAATTGAGCGCATCGGCAACTTCAAGCCGCTTGCCGTGCATCGAAATGCCGACAAGGAACCTGTCCGCTTTTGCGAGAAGATCATTTCTGGCGGTCAGACAGGGGCTGATCGCGCAGCCCTGGATTTTGCAATCCTGCATCGTTATGTCCACGGTGGCTGGGCGCCACGCGGGCGCGCAGCAGAGGACGGCGCCATCGCCCTGAAGTACCAGCTCACAGAAGTCACTGATGGCGGCTACCGGCAGCGGACCCGCCGAAATGTGGCAGACAGCGACGGCACGCTGATCGTTAATATTGGTGAACTCAGCGACGGCACCTACGCCACAAAAGTCTTCGCGCAGAAGTTGGGCAAACCTTGCCTGGTTCTGCAAGCTGATGACGGTGTTCACGCGCACAACGCACTCGCCGTAGTTGCCTGGCTGCGCAGGCACGGAATTCAAATCTTGAACGTTGCCGGCCCGCGTGAATCGAAACGACCCGGCATCTACCGCCTGACCCGACAACTGCTTGAGGTCATGCAGGAGTCGCTCGTTTCAGAGTGACCCGAAAACTCTGCGCAGGCCCCTCCGCAAAGAGAAATGCCCGAGACGGGCTCCAAATCAGACATGACACCTGCGGATGAGATCGATTTGACGCCAGAAGCGGTTTCTGGCGTACTTGCAGGGCTGGTTTGGTCCGCAAGAGTTTCTTGAGGCCGGTTCGACATTGAGGTTTCTGGCCTCGCCCGGTAGCTCAGTCACGGTGGACCGACTCGTCGAAGGTTGAGTAGTGGTGGCGGTACTCGAAAGGGGCCGGCCAGACTGGGAAACAAGGCTCAGGCTGGCGCTTCGACCACTCCAGATCAGCTCTCCGTGCAATTGACCAATAGCGTAGCGATGGGCCAAAATCGTCCCAATCCCGCTGGTGTTCCCGGACGTACGGACAGGGTCTTTGGCATTGTTCCCAGCGGGTGCTTTCTTCCATGCGTAACCGTCCACCATCTTGACGCTGCGGTAATGATCAAGCGTTGAGAAGAGGGATGTTGTTGTGGATCTTCGATGGCCGCAGTCCGTCGAGCATGTGGATGGGATGGTCGGCAATGCGTTCGAGGACGTGGCGTAGATAGGCTTAGGGATTAATGCCGTTGAGTTTGGCGGCGCCGATGAGGCTGTGGAGATTTTCCGGATGCACGCTCCCCAATTCCCCAACCGCCGCTTGAACTTTCAGCTCTTAGTTTGCTTCTTGATGCGACGGGTCTCACCGTCGGGCTAACCGTGCGGCTGAACGTGGTCAGCTAGGCCCGCAAACATCACCTCCGCGATGGACAGCATCACACCAGCGAAGCTACGTCTGGACTTGCCGCAGTAGCCAGATTTGGTCGGCCACTCAACTTATTTGCTCGTCAATAACCGATCGAACTTCATGTTGAGGCCGCATGCGACCGTGCCCAGTCAGTGATGGGTTCACGGCGACCCAGCTCGCGCCGCCGCCTCGTCCACGAACTCGCTGCCGTCAAAAAGCTCGATAAACCCCTGTCGATCCGTGGCTCGCTGCGCCCTGAGCCAATCCGACCTGGTGTCGTCCCCCAACACCACCACCGACCGCTTCTCATCTTCGGGTCCATGCATCCTGGCCATGATGGGATGCCCTGCAGCGGCCAGCGTCAGTAGTGTGAAGGACATCCGCGTGGGTCCCGGATCATCCATCCGCCGCTCCCACAGTCCTGCAAGCCAGAAAGGTTGTCCGTCCTTGCGTTTGATGGCGTGACGAACAGCCTTTCCAGTCTCGTAGTTGGGCTCATAGAAGCATTGCACCGGGATGGCCGCCAACTGCCCGTTGCGCCAGGCCGATCTGAAGCTGGGTTTGCTGGACACGGTTTCTGATCGGGCGTTGTAGGTCATCCGTGCCAACTTGGGCTGCGCCCAATGCGGGACCAGCCCAAAGCAGGCGAGATGAATCCGGTTTGGATCGCTACTCGTGAGGATCGGCGCCACCTGACCCGGATACACCTCGGATTTGTACTGCGCGCCCTCAGCAATGTCGAAACCCCACGCCAGCAGGGTTTCGAGCGGCGGCGGTTGGAAGTTGGCGCACATGATCGGTTGCCTCCCGGTCTGGCTGGCTTACTACGACTATGTGGCACCTGAAGCGTCGCCACAGCCGATCATGGCACCTCTACCAGGACATCAGTCCGCGTTGCGGTCGCGTTTCCACTTCCGGAGATCGGCGATGGTGATGCCGTTGCTGTCCATCTGTTCGAGGATATCGAGGACCTTCTGCTTGCGTTCTACGGCCTTGATCATCCGGGCCTGTGCTTCGAGGGCTGCAATGCGTTCCTGCAGCTCTTTGTAACTGAGGGGTGTCGCGGTCATACGATCCTTTAATGGGGGCAAGATCAATTCAGCCTGGTTGGTCAGGGCTGGTCCGGGTACGGCTTACAGCCGCGCAACTGCTCAACCAGACAAGTTGGTTGTTGATTCCATCGTCAGCCAACCCGGCGCTCAGTACAACGCCACAAACGGGTTGGAAACCCCGATGGCCTTGGCCAGCCGCTGGTCACGTTCGATCTCGAAGGCATCCGGCGGAAACTGCCGGTTCCAGGCATCAAACACCCGGCGCTGTGAACGACCAATGCGATGGCCGTAGCGGTCTTCCATGTAGAAATAGATCCGGGCGATCTTGCCCTTGACCAGATCCGGCGGCTCGATGAAGCGACCGCCGTCGGCTCTGGCGACCCGGAACCCGCACCCGAGAACCACCGGGTCCTCTGTTCCTGAAGCAACCATCCCAAAGCGATGATTGGAGCGGATTCGGTTCAATGCTCCGATCACCGGAATCAGGTTGTGCGGATCGGCCTCCATCATCCGGAAGGTCTTATCGACTCTGCCGCAGTGATCGCGTCCAGAGGTGCCTGACGGGGGATTGCGCCAACAGGCACGCTGACGACCGAAATCGGAAGCCGGAACGACATGCTCCCACTCAATGCTGTCCTGAAGGTCTTGGTACAGCGCTGTCCGCATTGGGCAGGACTTCACATCGACAGTGAGGGATCGATCGAAAGAGCAGCCGCAATAACGGTCGGTGCGTACGTCGAAATACACATCCCTTTCGAGCAGACGCTTGGCGGCGTCGAAGCTGGTGGGAAAGCCCTTGGCTTCCAGGATGATGTCCTGAGGCGCGGGGCTGGTCGTGGGCTTGGCCACAGCAGTTGGCGTAACCACCTTTGCAGCGGCGGGCGCAGCAGCCGTCATGGCTTCTGACGTTGGCGTTGGACTGGACTTTGTCGACGGTCGCGAGGTTGGCGCGGGGCTTGGACGCGCTGTCGGTTTGGGGACTGGTCGTGCAGTTGCTGCCGGGGCTGGCGCTTCTGCCGCAACCGATCTCGTCTCAGGCGTTGAGGTGGTGTCCGCAGCCCGATCAATCTGCGCATCAGTCGTGAGCGCTGTCAGCGTCCGCTGCGCCCACGCCGACCCCGGCTCGGAACGCACGAACGCCGTCGCCACCACGATCACAAACACCACCCACAGCACAGGAATGACTCGCGCAATGCGCGATGGTCCGTGTCGGACAGGCGCCGCCTTACGGCTGCGACGCCTCGGCGTTGCAGCCTTGGTTTTTCTTTTGGGCATGGGGATCAAGTCGGCGCCGGGGCGCACCGACTCGGGAACAGGATCGGGAGGACGCTATTGTCCTGTTTAACTGTGGCGGTTGCTTAAGAGCAGGTAGGCCGACTGACCGCCGGGGCTGATTTAGCGAGGGTCGGCCGCTGTGACACCTTGTTCGGCAGCGGCAGCCGTGAGACTGTACATCCAGTCAGTCCCCGTTTCTCTGGTCATCCCCATGCAGCCGTTGCACCTCTCTGCCATCGCCGACACGCCGCGATATGTCATGCGCAGAAGTGCCAATGCGGCGCATCTAGGCGTTGCCCATCCCGAACCCATGGCACAGCGCCTGCCGCTGATTGCCTCGCCGTCTCCGCAGGCGGGCTTTCCCTCACCAGCGGCTGACTACGTCGAGGAGACTCTCGATCTGAACGAGCTGATGGTTCGTAACCCGCCAGCAACCTTCTTCGTCCGGGTGCGTGGTGAGTCGATGGTCGATGCCAAGGTCTTCGAGGGCGATGTCCTGTCGGTGGATCGATCTATCGACCCGCGACCGGGGCACATCGTTGTGGCCAGCTATTCCGGTGATCTGTATGTGAAGCGGCTCTCAAGGCTGGCCGGTGGGCGCCTGGCGCTGGTGTCCGAGAATGCCGCCCTGCGGGATGAGTACCCGATTCTGTATCTCGACCAGGCTGAGGACTGCACGCTGTGGGGTGTGGTTACCGGCTCAGTGCGGCGGTTCTAGGCCAGCGGCGGTAGCGGCTCAGACGGGGTGTTGCGTTGCTCGCTCGGCGTCTCACGGTTTGAGACAGGTGCCCGATAGCCTCCCTCGTCATGGACAAGATCACCCCATCCAGCATCGACACAGACGGCCTCGTGACCAGATCGCGGCCAGGGCCGCAAACTCGTTTTGCCCTCGTCGATGTCAACAACTTCTACTGCAGTTGTGAGGCGGTGTTCGATCCCCGGCTCGCCGGTAAGCCGCTGGTGGTGCTGTCGAACAACGACGGTTGCGTGGTGGCCCGCTCTGCTGAAGCCAAGGCCATGGGTATCAAGATGGGCCAGCCTTGGCATCAGGTACCCAGAGAGCTGAAGGCTCAGGGACTGCAGGCCCTGTCCAGCAACTACACCCTGTATGCCGATATGAGTCACAGGGTGATGACCATCCTCGGGGGCATGGCACCCAGACAAGAGGTCTACTCCATCGACGAGTGTTTCCTCGATTTCTCCGGGATGGGATTGATCACCACCTCCCTTCGAGATCATGGCCTGCTCATCCGCAATAGGATTCAGCAGTGGACGGGTCTCACCGTCTGCGTTGGTGTCGGTTCCACCAAGACCCGCGCCAAGCTCGCAAACCACATCGCCAAGAAGAACCCTCAATGGGCAGGGAGCTTTGATCTGGAATCCCGCTCCAGTGACGAACAGCAGCACTGGCTGTCCTCACTGGATGTCGGCGAGGTCTGGGGTGTGGGCGGAAGACTCACTGCCCAGCTGAAGGCCATGGGCATCCACACCGTGCAGGATCTGAAGGATGCCAACCCCAAGCGGATTCGATCTCACTTCTCCGTGGTGCTGGAACGCACCGTCAATGAGTTGAACGGCATCAGCTGTCTCGACCTTGAAGAGCTGTCACCGAAGAAGCAGCAGATCCTGTCCTCCCGCAGCTTCGGCAAGCAGGTCACTTCTGAGGCAGACCTCAGGGAGGCCGTGCTGACCTATCTGGCCCGTGCGGCCGAGAAGCTGCGGGCGCAGGGCTCCATTGCCGGGATGCTGCAGGTGGGCATTCGCACCAATCCCTTCAAGCCCGATACGCCGCAGTACCACAAGGCCCTCAGCTGCAAGCTGGCAGAGGCCACTGACGACACGCTGGTGCTAGGTCAGTACGCCGTGCGAATGCTCAGGCAGCTCTACCGGGAGGGCTTCGTCTACCAGAAGGCATCGATCATGCTCAGCGATCTCAGCCCCAGAACCGAGCGGCAGATCACGCTGTTCGAGGACACGGCAGGCCGAGAGAAGCGGGAACGGCTGAACGCCACGCTGGACACCATCAATCGCCGCTACGGCAGCCGCACGCTGCAAACGGCCGGTGCCGGCATCCACAAGACTTGGAGCATGAAGCGCGGCAACCTGTCGGCGGCGTACACGACGGATTGGCGGTCGCTGCCGACTGTGCAGTGAGCAAAAACCATCACACCAGAAGCATCGAGTGACGAGTGATCAGGCCATACACACGCACAACCTCAAGCGCATTCACCTGCAACGCCTGCGGCAGATATACCGATCTGCAGGATGGCCATGCCTCGATACCATCGAAATCGACCTGATCGCCGCAGGGCTGCTGGAGCGGATCAATCCGGAAGGTCGACCCGAGTACCTGAGGGTCAGTGATACCGGCATGCAGGTGCTGGCCGAATCACTGAACACCAACCGGGCGGCCTATGACGCCCATGAGGCGCTGGTCAGAAAAGTGGCAGAGCATCAGATCGAACAAGGCCGTATTGCCTACCTGGACCTGACTCTGCTCAGCAAACCCGGTGAGGACTGGCAGCACTCGAAACCGGATGTGTTCTCGATTCGGAAAACCACTTCAGAGAAGTACCTCGAACCGATCATCTTTGAGGTGAAGGTCCGGCGGGCTGATCTGTTGGGTGACCTCAAAAAGTCCGCGAAGCATCAGGGCTATCTGGCCGCTGCCGGACAGTGCATCTACGTGCTGGCGGCAGGCATCGCAAAGCCAGAAGAGATTCCGGAGTGCTGCGGGGTAATGGTCGAGGAAGGCGACAGGCTCATGACAGTGAGAGCAGCACCGAGAGCGGAGCCGTTCATACCGACCGTATCGACGTGGATGAGTCTGGCCAAGGCCACGCCGTACAGGTCGCAGCGGTTTCGGGGGGAGATGTTGTGATGAAGGCAAACCGCAGGACACCGCAACCGATTAGCCGGACACCAGACTATCCAGCAGCAAACCCTGACGACTCGATCTGCTTACGCAGGCGGGTTCGGGAACGCCAGCGATCTCGCTCCTCTTCAAAGAGCGCGATGCCTTCATCGAGGGTCAGCTCACCCTCTTCGATCCGTTCACAGATCGCGTGGCGCTTCTTGTTGACCGCACTGTCGTCGCGACGGTCGGCAGAAGTCACCATCACACTCCCCATTAGTTCGCGACACTCGACCTTGATGGCGGTGTTCAACGCAGTGGGGGATGCAGTTAAGAACCGTTTGATGTGTCACGGTGAATCGCCATCAACCGATATCGCAATGACTGCGTCGTTCAGGGTAAAGTCGGGTAGCTCAATGGCGCGGTTAGCTCTGCGACCGTTAGCACTGTAGCTACGGCTTGAGTCGTCTATACATGGGCCAGCAACGCTCAAGGCTTGGCCAGCCAATCAAGGTACGTGCCGATTGGCAAGGCACGACCATTTTTGACGTGGCAGCATGGGATCGTGATGGCATGAATCTACACCGCTAAATTGCCGTGATTACAGCGATGGTCGTCAATGCTTTGGGTCTGCTGCAACAATCCGTTGACGAGATCAGCATGTCGGCCATCTTGTCGGAGTATCCAGAAGGCACAGGCGTGCCAACCGAACGACACGCCGCATCTGGGCGCTTCAAGTCGCGGAGTTATATATAAGCCCGTGAATTGAGGTCCTTGGCTGTAACCATTCTCTAAATGGCTGACAAAAGATGAAAGAAAAAAATAAAGCGACCCTCATCATTGAATCTAATGGCAGCGCAGTGATCCGACTCTCACCGGGTTTAACGCGAGTTTGGCAAGAATCGATCGGACGAAAAACTACAGAAGAAATAAATTCGGATTGCGAGCCCAGCGGATGCACGCTCTCGCTTTCTATAAATGCAATAGAACTTCCCGATGTGGATGTTTACTTTGATGGCGAGTTGCTAACGTAATCTTCGATGTAAAGCAAATAAAGCGGTAAATCATTGATGCAGTTCCAACAAGGAGTGTGATATGACGCATGATGAGGCTAACGAAATCTTCGGCAATTGGTACAACGCCTGCATTGAGAATGGCATATCCCCTGAGGACGTTGTAAAGCAGATTGGCGGAATGGCCTTGATCACTGACGAGGATCTGGTCGAGAAACTTGAAAATGAAGGTTTGATCTGACCCAATTCTATTTCGAGCGGAACAAAACATGCCAAAGATATATTTGAATATTGTCGGTCAGGGCTCAGAGCAGGTTGAGAAAGAGGTTGTCGATATTTTTTCTAACCCGCAGAAGCTCGAGGAGGCGACAAGATTTAAGTTGAAGGCTGTCTCCCTGAGCATTGCTCTGAGGGAAGGTAATGCCAGTGAAATTGTTGGCTATGCGTCGATTAAGCCCGATGATGCGGTAGCGGGATCTCTCGGTTGGTTGTTGAATGGGAGTTCCCTAACAGTCTCAGCAGGTGGGGTGTTCATAGCTAATGTCCCCAAAGCTGTGTTGGATAAGTTCAAGGGTGGTGGGCTTCAGGTTGAGGTAGAGCAGTTCTGGATACTCGGTGAAAGCTTTCCATCTGGAGACGGCTTTAAGGTTCTTGAGGCAAGTGTTAAAAAACCAAAGATATCTTAGTGTTTGCCCCGAGCCGGTTTGAGAGGAAAGTGCAGGAAACCTGCACTCCAGTTCATTCATGACATTAATTTCAGGAGAATTTATGGAACTGTATTTGCGAGCCACATCAGATAAACAATTTCACACTGCTATTGCGTATAAAGATGTTGAGGGTGAAGATGGCAATTTGATCGTAGGAGCCTATTTTTGATTCATTGGTGGGGGAGAGCACGAGAGTGGATTCTTCTTCATCGATGTTGAAAATGATGAAGAAAGTGTTCTGGAGTTCGATGACATCGAAGAGCATGAGCACTCTGAAATCTTCAATGAGATGATGGGAATCTGTGGCGCCTTTTCAGATGACGAGGATTCGTTCACTCTTACAGAGAAGGGGGTGGAGCTCATCAAAAAAGCCGATGATGACGATGGGGAATTCGTCTACATGACCGATGGGTTCGATGGCGACTCCCTTGGTCAGGTGAGTGAGAGTTGGCCTTTACACGTAAAGTTTGAATACTAAGGGTGATTCTATGGTTCGGGGCTCGTGATCGAGCCTTATTCCCTGTCGCCAGAATCTTGAAAAGAAACTTTTCGTGTCACCCCAACCAGGTGCGGAAGCGCACCTGGTTGGGGTTTAAGATGACCGAAATCTCGTTAAATTTGCAACGCAACCTCGTTTGGCCTGTTCGTTGAGGAAAGTTGGCCATTGGTGTGGTTTTGATGTCGATAGGTGCTTGATTAAATTGAATTGAAAGTTGTTGTAAAGCTGAAGAGAGCCAACAAAGGAGGCTGTTTGGCCCATGTAATGGCACGCTGCTTCGGCGTCTAATACAATCTTTCTAGCGGCCAAGCTCCCAGATGTAGATATCAAACACGCGTTGCTTAAACCACTCCGACTCGATCAGGTTATGGAATTCTTCATTTGACATAGCATCTGGGTCGAAATAGTAGTTTCTGACTTTTTCAAGAGCGAGGCAAGCCTCTGATATGCCCATCTGATGGGTTAGATAGAGCTTCTGCCATTCCGCGAAGAAATCCTGAATCGTGCAGCTTGTGCTCAGTTTGAGTGCGACGCGCGCCTGTTTGTCATAGATTCTAAAGCTCCCCTGCCAGCGCACCCACAACAGTTTGCTGGTTAGTGATAATAGCTTGCTATTTATCGAAAGGGCGATTCGCAATTTGTTTTCGGTTGCCTCGACAATACTAGCAACCTCAGGCACTGATTTGCTGCCTGGATTGTTTGTTGGCGCGTCAATGATTTTGCTGATTATTTTGAATCGATTTTTGTAGATATCCTCTGACGAAATTCTTAGACTTCTGGCAACTGAGAAGTAGCTAACCGACTCCTTCATTGAGTTTTCAAGTTCGGTTGCCCCTTTCGAGGCATTAGAGGTCAATCGCCGTTCATTCTCGAGCCACTGGTTCAAGTATCTCAGGGCACAAAAATCGTAAGTCAAGGTTCTGTTCATATTTCAGGTGAAGTCTTTATTATTTCTCAAGGGTAAGTATAACTACCGTTTGTATCGTTGGCCCCAAGGGCCACGTCGCTTATTCAAGCTTTCTGTGAGCACGTTCCGCAGTTCAACTTGAGTGACGTTAGCACCATGTAACGACCAAAAGTGACGTAACCTTTCGCAAGACTTATTCGATGACGGTTCCGATGCGCTACGAAAAGGCCGAGGTGATGCTCCAGATTGCGATGGACATGCAGGGGCGCTCGCAGGGGCTGTCCCTTCAGGATATCGCCGAGGGGTACTCGGATGAGCCGATCTCCAGGCGTACTGCCGAGCGGCTCAGGGACGCTGTGCTCAGGGTGTTCCCCGACCAAGTCGAAGAGCTGGTGGGGGCTAACAACACCAAGCGATGGCGCATACGGTCTTCATGGCTGCGTGGCCTGTATCAGATCGACCCCGTGATGCTTGCGAGCCTTGAAACCGGCCGCAAACTGCTGGAACAAGAGGGGCTCGTCGATCAGGCGCAGAACCTCGAGCGCCTCCGCGGGTTGCTCAACAGCCTCCTCCAACCCGAACAGCAGAGGGCGCTGGAACCGCAAGTCGAAGCGCTGACCATTGCAGAAGGGCTTGCGCTACGGCCGGGTCCTCGCGTCAGGGTCTCGACCGATGCGCTGGCGGTCATTCGTGAGGCGCTGCAGCAACAGCGGGTCGTGCGGGTGCAGTACCGGTACCGAAAGACCAATGTCCTTCGTACCTACGATCTCCATCCCTATGGCTTGCTCTACGGCCATCGGCACTACCTGGTTGGTAGTCGAACGCCAGGAGGCGCACCGAAGTACTTCATTCTCGGCAGGATCGAACACGCTGAGCTGCTCCGGCATGCAGTTATAAAGCCCGCCAAATTTAATCTGCAGCGCCATGCGGATCGGGCCTTCGGGATCTGGCAGGAAGATGCGGTTAACGTTCACTGGCGTTTCAAACCTGAAGCAGCCGAGGATGCCGCTGAGTTCATCTTTCATCCAACTCAAGTCACGGAGTGGGGTGACGACGGCAGCCTCCATGTGCGCTTCCGCTGTGGGGGCATCCAAGAAATGGACTGGCACCTCTACACCTGGGGCGACTCGGTTGAAGTGGTTGAGCCGGCTGAACTGCGGCGGCGCCACGGATCGGCGATACATACTCGGACTCCAGCGGATGCTCCGACTGATCTCTGACTTGGCTCAGAGGCCACCGGCCAAATGCACTTTCAGCCGGCTCTCAAGAGGGAAGCGCCTCAGTGAAAGTGTTCTTGGATGACGAGCGTCAGACGCCAGGCGGTTGGGACAGGGTCTACTGGCCCGATGAGGCCATCGCGCTGCTGGAAACCGGCGCTGTCACGGAGATCAGCCTGGACCATGACCTCGGTGACGATGCGCGCGGTACGGGATATGACGTTGTGCTGTGGATTGAAGAAGCGGTCGCCACGCGAGGTTTCATCGCCCCTCGCGTTCTCGTTCACTCAGCCAATTCGTCCGCCAGACAAAAGATGGCCCTTGGCATCCAGAGCATCACTGCGTTGATGGCTGCGCGCGGGGGCTCGCAATAGCGGCGAGTCTTGATGGCAAGCCCATGCTGTTGGCGCGTGCGGATCGTCGTCATCGATGCGGTGACCCCATGACTCGCTCGAAACCGACGAAAGAGTCTGTTCAGCGGTTCGCGCCACCGCTACCGCTGCGTCTGAACTGACTCCCCATCGTCGAACATCACGATCGCCTCGGGCCACCGGACGGCGCCGAGCCTGCACTCGCTGAAGTCGGTTTGCCCTTGTGCTCGTTTGTCGAAACGACTGCCTACAGAGAAGTCCACGCAGTAAGCGCTGGGCCGCGATCCTTGGGCGCCATACCAATGGTCGGGTCCCTGGGCATTTGTTGCCTTCCGCCAGTGATGCCCGTAAACGACGGCGACTTGGTCGGCGTATCGGTCCCACCAGTGAACCCGCCGAAGTAAGCGGGGCTTGCCGCCGGCGTGGAAGACCTCTCCGCTCATTTCTTCCTTCCCTGAAGTCAGCACCCTGACGGGGTTGCCGTTTTGCTCTAGCGCCTGATACCGCGCGAGCAGTGGGTAATCGGCGGGTGAGTGCAGTCCCAGTTCATCGGTAGGCAGTTCACGCAGTTGGTCAAACCGTCGGCATTCTTCCTCAAAACCGGACTGGGCGGCCACGGCACGAAGCTGCTCGTCGAGACGGCGCTGAAAATGATCAAAGCAGCTGGACCATCCGCTGTAATGTGCCGCGGTTGTTGTCAGCTCATTCAGCGATACCGGATCCCAGCACGCGTGGACGATCCGGAGGTCGGACCTCTCAGCGGCGATCGGCAGGCGGTCGAGCAGCGCAACGACTTCGGTGCGCTTGGTTGGCGGTAACGCCGGCGCATCCCGAAACTTGCCCTCAGCATGGTCGTGGTTCGGCTCAAAGAACCAGCCATTGCCTTCTTTTGCATCGCCACGGATCAGGTTCAGCTCGTGGTTGCCAATGACGCACACCACCCGACCATCGGCAACTTTGGGAAGCACCCAATCCAGCACGGCGGGGCTGCTCTCGCCTCGATCCACAAGGTCGCCGACGAAGACCAGTGTTCGCCCGTCTGGGTGGGTGCCGTCCTCCCGGTAGCCGAGATGTGCGAGCAGCGCCCGCAGCGCGCTCCATTCGCCGTGGACATCACCCACAACATCAAGGGCGCCCTCTGGCAGCTTTTGGATAACGTTCATCGTTGAGCAACGTGTAAGTCCGGTCCGCAGATGATCGCACGGGGTAACGACCGAATCTGACGTGGTGCCGATCTAGGCTTCTCTCATTCGCCAAGGCCCTTTCACAACGGAGAGATCGATGATCTACACCGACTTGCTTGCCTTGCGCGCCATTGCCCGTCTGTCCGCGAGCGTTCATTCAAGACGCCATCTGGACGCCCTCGATAACGCCCTGTCAGCTATCGAGCTGAGTTACGACGCGGACAGCAACGGCACTGAAACTGGCTGTGCTGACGACGCCATCGAGCGATCAGCGGCGGAGCTCGTCAGGCGCAGCACACGTCTTCTCGCGGCTGTTGAGTCCAGCGAAGCGGCGCACGCAAATCACCTTGTTCAGCTGCAAACACTGCAAAGCCGATTTGCGTTGCAGGCACACGAGGTCTCGCTGCTGGATCACCTGGCACATTGTCAGATGGGCGGGGCACTGCAGAGCTTGATGACGTCGATCGACGTGATGGGGTTCTACACCTCTGATGCGCGTGTCATGGGACTGATGGCAACAATTCTTAATGTTGGATCAGCGAGTCTTCGGCGAAGCCTTTGCGACAACGCCGCCATCATTGAAAACGGACTGGCAACCGTCGACGCTGATGGTGAATGTCGGATGTCCAGCCGTGTCACGACCTGGTTCGCGCAGTCGTCCGGTGGCGGCGAGGTAAGTGACATTGCTGCCTGCCTGCTCGGGCGCCCGGTCGATGCAACGTTGCAGTGGGAAGAAGTATCAAGTCATGTCGATGGCGCGCCATTGCTGCAGCGAATGCTGCTCGGGGCGCTCGACCGGGAAGAGCGCGGGATCAACGTGCTGATCCAAGGCTCACCGGGCACGGGGAAGACCGAATTCGTCAAATCGCTCGCCCGTTCAATAGGCGTTCCGCTGTTCCTGGCAGCAGAGTCTGATGAATACGGGGCTGAGCCAACCCGTAGTGAGCGCTTGGCGAGCCTGAAGCTTTCGGACCGGTTGCTGGGGGGACGGCAGGCGCTGCTGATGGCAGACGAAGCCGATGATGTGCTCGGCGCCGAAGGGATGGAACTTGCTAGGCTCTTTGGTGCGCGTCGGGTGACCGGCACGGGCTCGAAGGTCTACCTGAACAGGTTGCTGGAAACCAACCGCTGCCCGGTCATTTGGGTGTTGAACGACGCTACACAGCTCCCGAACACCATCCTGCGGCGCATGAGCGTGGTGATTGAAATGAATCCGCCGCCATTGGGTGTGCGACAGCGCATCTGGAACGATGCCGCGTCCACAAATCGGCTGACGGGTATCGAGCAAACGCTTGCCCGCTGTGCGGGCGACGCGCGCCTGTCACCCGCCATTGCCCACAACGCGATGCGCACCGTCAGTCTTGCCGGTGGGACAGCCGACCCAGACCTGAAGCAGGTGATCAGCGGCTTGGTTTCGCTGATCGCACCCCGAGCTGACGCATCTATGGAATCTGGCAGCGGCGCCCCTTGCTTCGACGCGGATCGGATCAACTGTCGGAGTCCTGACTGGGCGCTACTTAGGGAGCTTCAAGGCTGTCGTGAGACCCTTCGCCAGTCGCCGCTTTCGATTCTGATATCAGGCGTTCCGGGTACTGGAAAGTCGCTCTATGCGCGGCACCTCGGTGAGCAACTCGCCATGCCGGTTCACCTGCTTCGTCCGTCTGACGTCCTCGCGCCGATGGTGGGCGAAAGCGAGCAGCAACTCGCTGCAGCGTTCAGGCAGGCAATCCGCGATCAGTCACTGCTCGTTATCGATGAGGTGGACAGCTTTCTCTCCGGGCGACGTGCGGACTCAAAAACTTGGGAGCGCACCCTGGTAAATGAGCTGCTGACGCACCTCGAGCAACACCCCATCCCCATCGTCTGCACCACCAATCACCTTGAATGTATTGATTCCGCGGCGTTGCGCCGGTTCCTGTTTCAGCTTCGCTTCGACCCCATGACGCGCGTTCAATCGCAAAAGATCATCAAAACGCAGTGGGGCTTTCAGACCGACATTCGGCACATTCCAAGGGGATTGGTGCCTGCTGACATGACGAGGATCAACCAGCGCTATACCGTTCTTAGCATCACGCCAGACACATCGCGGGTGCTCCGCGATCTTGCTGAGATCAGCCGGGAGCGCGAGGGGACTCGTCACGACATCGGATTCGTTGCCACGCAAGCGCCGGAGCAACGTCATGTCACGGTTTAAGGTTTGGCATGACATCGCAGTTCGCCATTCTGCTCATGAGTTGCATGACGCACTGCAGGGCGCAGTTGAGCTTCGAGTTCAACCCGATGATGTGCAGTCTCCACAGGACTATGACCGACTGAGTTGTGACCGGGAAGTAACTTTCGCTGGGTACCGTGCTCGGTACCAGCGCTGGCATTGGGACGGCATCTCAGGCAGTACCCTGATCTTCTTGCTGCCCGACATGGCAACGCTCTCGGGTGAGGATCTCAAGCGACTCGTTGAGGGTGAGGGCGTAATCGTTGGAGAGGACTGGACGCGAACCGAACATGCGGGACAGGTCTTCTTTAACTTCGCGTTTGATGCCTGAGGGACTGGCGCAACCAATGGCGATAAAGAAATGCTGACCGAAATCTCGCTGGACTGACCGCTTCAGATCCCGAGCAGAGAGACGTCCGAAACTGACGTAGTCCAACACCACCATGGCGATCCGTTCATTGCGGACCGCCGGGGGCACGTTCCGGCACCGCACAAGGGAGTGTCGGCGTGAAAATAAAAATGGTCTCGGCAGTCGCCAGCGTGCTGCTGCTCAATGGCTGCGCAACCATCGTGACAGGCTCGACTCAGGACATCACGATTCTGTCTGAGCCCAGTGGTGCGACGGTGACGCGAAATGGCGCGAGCTATGGGGTTACGCCGCTCACGCTGAACCTCAAACGCAAGGAGAGCCCGAGCTTTGTTCTCAGGCGGCAAGGTTTTGAAGACACGATTCTCCACCCTGGGAAGGGTTCCAATGGCTGGGTGTGGGGAAACATCCTCGTCGGCGGATTGATTGGCCTTGCCGTCGACATGGGGACCGGCAGTCTCTCCAAGTTCGATCAGGACACCTATGTCGTTCGGTTGCCTCGGGAGCCCATGTCCCCTGCAGCGACGCTTGATCGACAGGGTGAGCCTTCCGTGTCCACTCCAATGCGTACAACGCTGACTGAGGGAGAAGGGCTAATCCTCTCAACGGGAGCTTCAACCATTAAGACGCGGGAGCCCTAGTCAGTGGATCAGGCAATGTTCCTAACACAGGACCGTTTGGCGATGATCCGCCGCCAATCCGTCCGCGGTCTGATGAGTGCGATCGCCAGATGGTGCAGAAGGGTGGCGGGGCTCTGTCTGCCGGGCAGATGGGTCAGGCGGGCGATACACGCGCTGCATCGCCAAGCTGAGGCAGCCACCAACCTACGGCCTGTTGAACACGGATTTGACCGGCTGATTGTCGAAAGGCGTATCCGAATTGACGGACGTTCAGCAAGCTACGATGGACTTCCCCCGGTGCAGTAGGCAGCCGGTGCCTATGCTGGGAGTGGAGCGGCATTCGGGGCCACACGATCACGTTTCGAGCCGACCTGGTCGAGCATCTAAATGCCCAGCAGCTCGCCACCATGGTCGAAGGGGCAGGGTTCGATCTGGGGGCGCACTGGACGTGTACGAAGCAGGCAGACGCCGTGCAGATCAACTTCGATTTTTGTGATCTGAAGCATCATTGATCTCTGTGAGATATACGACCGATAGTGACGTGTATCGATGCGATGCTATCTCTGTTGTCAAATGAGCCCCCGGCGCATCGTATGAGTATGCTCTTGGTTGTATCGGCTCTTCGCGAGCCGGCGTGCCGTTATCAGATTCGACTCGGCTGGTTGTAAATCCTAATTCTGAGGGTGGCGTCACAAGCAGGAAGCCTGAACGTTAGGATTGCCGCTACTCATGGAGCACACAGGGACTTAACAGTGAAAGAAACCGTTGATCTTGATTTAATCCATTGGGTGGATTGTTACCAAATCTACGGCTGCAAAGTGAGCCGCTCGCAAGCCATCGAGCATGAAGCCCTAGTTTATCTTCTTCATCTTTGGGATAGATATAATCGCGCTGAGCACATCGTAGACACCTTCGCTTGGGAGGTCCTGGTTGATGGCACCGCCGCTATTTCGAAGGCAGCTCGCGATCTCGTCATCGGCCTGACTGAGGCGGGTGATCTGGATAAGTTTGTTGATAGTAGAGTCCACCATGTAACTAGCACTGAAGAAATCAGCTATTATTCGATATCACAGTGTCTTCTTTTAAGCGGTAGACGTCCGAACGGAGCAAAGAGTTTGGACAAGTTGCTTGATTATGCAGTGCGGGCAGAGTTAAATCGGATAATATCTTCAGAATCACCGCCGCTATTCTCTTTGGCGGAACTTCCTGATCAGGGAATTAGGAGTTTGTACTTGTTAAGTGATAATGGACTTCGAAGGGGACACAAAATTGTTGGTGTAGACCGTAATGAGGTTGAATCTGGAAGGTTCAAATTGCCAATAGAGGCAGCTCACTACCTTGTTCGTGAGGCCCCCGCCCGGGGAACAAAAAAAAGGGTGCTTGCCAGAATTTCTGAGCCTTTATGGGAGAACTCTGACATGCAGATTGAGTCTTCTTGGATTCGCGATCGTGACTATGGCGGGGTTCTCGGGGAGCTTATTTATTCGTTTGAAGACGATTAGAGCACCCATTGTATGTCGCCCTTTATTTGCTGTACGAAACAGTAGCGCACCCGTCTTCGGCGGAAGTAACGCCTAAATATATTAAGGTTGGCCGAATGAATCGATTTTTATTGTTTGTGCTGGTGCCGGCTCTTACTGCTGGATGTGTCGTCATCGGCGCTGACTCGGATGGTCGCATTTCTTACTCCGGCGGCGAGGTGGGCATGTACTGCACCGGGAGCATTGACCAGAACAATCACTACTGCTCCGTAGACTCCCGACGGGTGCTCGAGAAGATCAGTGCGCAGCGCTTCTCCTCCTCGGAGTCAACTCAATGAACTTGCTCGCGCGCTGGAAAGATCGGGCGCTGCAGATGATGCGTAGCTCGGACGATGGCGGCCAAAAGGTACTCGGCGCAGGGCTCATCACGCTGGTCGCCGTGTTCTTTGTAGGCGCAGTCGTGATCAAGGGGTTGATCGCAGTTATCGCCTTTGCAGGGTCCGGCGGTACGCAGGCGGCAACCTCTAACGATGTCGCTCGCAACAGCAGTAGCCCCATACGCATAGAAGTGATGGGCGCCAACGGCCGATGGACTTATGCAGGATCTGCCAACGAGCAGGGCGCCGCAGTTCATCAGGCGATGGAGCGCGCTTTGCGTGCGCGCCGAGATGCCAACAAGGCCCGCGCTGTTGACCAGCGAAGTGGTGCAGTCGTCGATTTCACGCACGGGTGAATCAGGTTGATGCCGCTGGATCACGCATCAACGCATTTACTCCCCTCCGCCACCAGGAGACCTTCATGAAGGTGCTCTACACCATCTACGCCATTCGCCACATCCATGAGCAGCACGAGGGTGGCTTTTTTACACATCGCGAAAAACGCCAAGCCCTAATGAGCGACTACTGGGTTAAGAACCTTCCCGATCGCGTCCAACTGGGACTCAAGGGCATCACTGACTTGGTGCTCGAGTTCATGCCAGGTGACGGCGGGATAACGGTCAACAAGGAACTGACGTCGCCTCGGTACCTTGTTGGCTCAAAAGCGAAGAAGGGCGCTAATTCAAAGGTCACGCCGCGCAAGAAGTGATCGGAAATACGTCCAAAACTGACGCATGAGCGCTGCATCATGAATGCTCAATGCTCACTTGGAAGTCGCCATGCGCATCACCGTGAATCTCGATGGTCTGGAAGTCGAGCTGCACCCAGGATCGAACTGGGATCTCGCGGCTCTGGTTGGGTGCGTCTCTGAGTCGAGTGAAGGCCTCAGCGTGCTTGCCAGACACCCCAGCTTCGAAGTGAGGCGTAGGGTTGCACAGCAAGGCGCACTGCCGTTTGAGGCTTGGATGACCCTTATCAACGACCCACATCCTGAAGTTGCGGCGGAAGCTGCAGGGGTCAGGGACCATTTGGTTGCCTTTGGTGCAGAGCGCTGGGCCGAAACCCTCAAGCAGCGATGGTGGTTGTTGACGCAGATCATCATTTATCTTGACGACATCTATGACGACGGGAGCGCGGACGAGGCCGCGCTCACGAGCTTGACCGAGGCGATTCTGGAATCACCTGATCCTTCGATGCTGAAACAGATCGCAGAGATGGCGCACATGCCAAAGGTTCTGCTCAGAGCATTGTCAAAGCATCAGGATGCGTCCGTTGCGGCGTCTGCGCGCTCGTCACTTATGCAGCGTGGGTGATGCGCATCGCGACTTCGAATCGTTACCTACCGACTGATGCTGGTAGTCTCGGGTCGTCACAGAGCCTTGTTTTCGCGGCCTCTGCTGACGTCCTGTGATGGGTGGTCGGCCGGTGAGACATACCGTCGGCACGTCATCGCGCAAACGAGCATAAGAAACGAAGGGCGCTAGCGCCCAAATAGACTGCGGCTAAGCAGGGAGGCAGGGGTGCTGAGACTACGCTTCAGTAGCGCCATGGACGGCGCCCGCAGTATCTGCCCTGCGGAGAACCCCGGCGAGAGCGTGGTGGGGCCCTTGGGCCTGCTGGCATTGCTGGAACTCCATCTCGGATGCGGCGCGCCAAATGTCACTCAGGCGCAGCGCGCCGTTCAGTACCGGCGGCACCTCAAGCAGGCGCTTGCTGATCGTCCTAGCTGCTTTTTTGAAGCCTCGTTTACGGTCGATGAACTGGGCACGGCCGAGCGACTGTTGCGATGGCGGGATCAGTGGTACCTCGAAGGCTGGAATGGCGATGCTCACCCATTCTTCACCGGCCGCATGGCGGACCTGACGGCGGTCGAACAGCTTGCCAAGGGCCAGGTCAGTCCCGGCATCGGTGAGCGATTGATGCGCCTCGAGGCTGAACTCCAGACGGCGCAGACCCCGATCGAAGTGCTGTACTGCTTCGATGCCCCCGAATCACTACCGCTGCGGTGGCGCGCTGTCCTGAATGTTCTGCCGACCGAGTACCTGCCGCCCGCACCGCAGGCTGGCGCAGGAACGCTCTTGCAAGGTCTGCAACAACGGCTGCTCAGTTCTGCCAGTGAGCAGTCAGACGCAGCGCCGCTGGGCTATGTCGATGACGGCAGTGTGCGCGTCGTCAAAGCCGGCTCGCGCCTGCTCAGCGGCGCGTGGCTGGCCCATCAACTGAAATCGCAAGCGTCACCCTACGACACCGTGCTGCTGGTCGAGGACGATGCCCAGCTATTGGATGATCTGCTCAGCGCGCAGCAGCAACCCGCGCTTGGGTTCGCCGATGCCAGCCCCATGCGACCCGCGCTGCAGGTGCTGCCCTTGGCGCTGACGCAGCTGTGGCAACCCGTCGATATTTTTGGCTTGGTGGCCTTTCTCACCCATGGTCTCTGTCCGATCAGGGGACTGGCACGCAGTCGGCTGGCTACCAAGATTGCCTCGCAGCCAGGCATTGACCGGGATCATCTGGCCAAAACCTTTGCTGACATTCGTAAAGAGGCCGATGACCAAAATCTGGAACGTCCAGAGCAGCGCATCGACGTCGATGCCATGGTGCGCGAGGCCGAGTTCTGGTTGTTCAGCACGCGTTATCGCCCGGAGGAGGGCGCGCCCATCTCGGATGTAGTCCAGCGGGTGAACCGGATTAGCGAGTTCTTCCGCAAGCGCCTGGGACTGAAGTCCGAGGACAGCACCATCGGCTTGAGTGAAGGGGCCGCGTTTCAGCAGTGCATGGCTCTGCTCGACGGGCTTGGGCAGTTGACCGCTCAGGGCGAAACGGTGATTCAGCCGCGTGTTCTGCAAAAACTCGTGCGCCAAGCGTCCTCAAAAGGCGCACTGCCGCCGGGTCGTATCGCGCAAGTTGGCGCCTGTCGCGTCGCCGATACGCCGGCGCAGGTCATCGAGTCGGCTGATGAGGTGATCTGGTGGGGCCTCGAAAAAATGACCCTGCCGGCAAAAGACCCTTACACGTTGCGGGAACGGGCCGAGCTGCTCAAGGCCGGCATTGAGCTGCCCAGGCATGCCGACCGGATCAAGCGTGCGCAGGCCGAGGTGCTCCGGCCGTTGCTTGCGGCGCGCACCCGCCTGACCTTGGTGCTTCCCGCCCACAGTGAAGAAGCGCATCCGCTGCTTCAGTGGGTGCAGCATGCCGTGACAAACCTCCCAGTCGCCTCACTGGACGATCTGCTTGAAGGGCAGGCAGCCGATGCGGAGACAAGCGCGTTTTTGCTGCCCGTCACCCACGAGCCCCTGCCGGAACCGCGTCGCTGGTGGCAGCTGCCGCCGGGCATCGTGCCGACCAGCCGCAAGGACAAAGATTCCTACAGCTCGATCGATCTCTATCTGAGCGCGCCGCAACAGTGGGTGCTTCGTTACGGCGCACAGATTCGTCCATCGCAGGTACTTGCGATCCCATCCGGCCCGCTGTTGTTCGGGACCCTGGCGCACGACGTGGTCGAGGCACTGCTCAAGTCCAGCCCGGATGCCCTGTCATGGTCACCAGACGAAGTGTCCGCCCGGGCTCTGGAAGCGCTGGAAACGCTAGTAGAGACCAAGGGCGCCATTCTGCTGATGCCCGGCCAGGGCGGCGAGATCGGCCGCCTGCGGGTGCAGGTCGCCAAGAGCGCTGAGGTGTTGTGGGAGGCCATGCGCAAGGCCGAAGTCGTGGAAGCACTGCCCGAAAAAGAACTGGACGGAAGCTTCGCGGACGGCGCTGTCCGTCTCCATGGCTATGCAGACCTTCTGCTGACGCGCGCCGATGGGGCGCAGGCAGTCGTCGACATGAAATGGGGATCTGCAAACGATCGCGCCAAGCAGCTAAAGGGCAATCGACACCTGCAGCTGTTGCTCTACGCAGGAATGGTCGCTGACCAAGAAGACGGGCTTTGGCCTGAGGCCGCCTACTTCATCCTCTCCAAGCAGGCCATGTTGGCGCAGCATCAAGGCTTCTTCGATGCAGCAGAAGTTCATTCGCCGAGCACGCCCGACTCGCCGGCCGAGATCCGCAGGCAGGCGGTGCAGACCTGGCAATGGCGTCGAGATCAGCTGGGTGCTGGTCGTATCGAGGTGATCGCTGACGCCACGCTGAGCCTCGAGGACGACGACAGCAGTGCTCCCGAGGGCGCCTTTGAGCCCGATCCGCCCAAGACGATGTATGACGACTACCGCCATCTGGTCGGATGGGAGCCCAACTCGTGACGGACGCTCACTCATCGCCACGAATTAAGTTTCTCAGTGCCGGCGCCGGCAGCGGCAAGACCTATCGGCTCACCGAAATCCTGCGCGAACGCCTGGTTGCAGGTGAGCTCGCGCCAGCCGGCATTCTGGCCACCACGTTCACCCGCAAGGCGGCCGGTGAGTTGCGTGAGCGGGTTCGAGGGCACCTGCTCGAGGCCAAGCTGTTTGATCTGGCCAACGCCATGGGTGAGTCCCGCATCGGCACCATCAACGCGGTCTGCGGTGAACTCGTTCAGCGCTTCAGCTTTGAGATCGGCCTGTCGCCTGATCTGCGCGTGCTGGATGAAAACGAATCCAAGCGCCTCTTACGCGAAGCACTCGACGAGACCATCACCCCGGATGAGCGTCGACAGCTGACCCATTTGGCGTGGCGATTCGGCTTGAAGGAAGTGGACGACAACGTCCACCACATCATTGCGCAAGCTCGCAGCAACGATCTGTCAGCTGATGCCCTCAGGGAGATGGGCAGCCGTAATTCCGATGCCTGCATTGCCGCGTTTGGGCATGTGCCTAATGAGGCGCTGGAAGAAGATCTGAAGCGGGTGCTAGATGCCCAGATGCCTGCCTTCAAAGAAGCGGTTCAATCACCCAAGCCGGTTGCCCTGACGCGGACCTATCTCGCCACCATCGAGAAATTTCGCGCCGAACTCGCTAGGGATGTGCCCACCTGGCCGGAATGGGCGGGACTCCATACCGCGAAGGATCCCGAGAAGGGTCTGGTCCCCAGCGCTGATGCCATTCGTGAGGCCGCAGGACGCTTCGTGCATCACCCGCGTTTTGCGGCGGATATCCGCGAATACTTGATGCTGGTTTTCGATCTGGCCGCCAGAACGCTGGAGACGTATCGAGACACCAAGTCACGCGCCGGCACGCTGGACTTCATCGACCAGGAAGCCCTGCTGCTCCATCACCTTGATCAACCACTGGTCCATGAAGCGCTGAAGGAAGAGTTGCAGCTTGTGGTGGTGGATGAGTTTCAGGACGTGTCGCCGCTGCAATTGGCGATCTTTCTCAAGCTTTCGGAGATCGCGCGTGAAAGCGTCTGGGTGGGGGACATCAAGCAGGCCATCTACGGGTTCCGGGGATCTGATACCGCACTGATGCAATCGGTGATCGCAGCACTGCCACAGATGCAGGGCGTCGTTCAGCGCATGGATCACTCGTGGCGCCAGCGCCCCCCCTTGGTGGCGCTCACCAACAAGGTGTTCACGCATGCCTTTCGCGATTCATTGAGCGTGGAAGATGTGGCGCTCGTCGCCCAGCGGCCGGAGCGCACGCCCGAATTGACGGCCTACGAAGTCTGGCAACTGCCCGGGAAGAACAAGGCCAAACGACAGGCCGATCTCATCCTCGCGCTCAACACCCTGATGGCCGAGGGGCGCCAGATCCCTGAGAAAAAGGGCGATGGCCTGAAGCCACTGCATTGGAAAGACATCGCCATTCTGGTTTCAGCCAACGACTCTGCGCGTGACACAGGGTTTGCCCTGCGTCGCGCGGGGATCCCCACTGCGCTGGCCAGCCACGGGCTGCTTCAAAAGCCCGAGGCCGTGCTGGCGCTGGCCTGCCTGCGACGTCTCTATGATGACCGCGACACGCTCGCCACCGCCGAGATTCTGTCGCTAGCAGAGGTAGAGTTGCCCGAGCAGTGGCTCACTGAACGGCTGCGCTTCAATGCCATTCACGAAGATTCTAAAGCCCGCGCCGGTTGGCGCGAGCAGGACCACGGGCCTGATCATCCGGCTTCGCCGCTGCTGGCTGCCATTGGTCAACTGCGACGTCAGCGGTTATCTGTGCTCACACCGCGTGAGGCACTGTTTGCGGTGATGGCCCTGGCCGATCTCGGACGGGTGATGGCCCGCTGGTCCAGCTGTGCTGAAGCCCTTCGTTCACGGCTCGCCAATCTGGATGCGCTGCTGGAAATGGCGAAGACCTACGAAGACGAGCGCGTTGCTCGGGATGCGCCGGGTTCGATTGGCGACTTCTTACTCTGGATGCAGACCCAGGCCAACGACAAGAATGATCTTGAGGCGCGCACCGAGGCCAACGCCGTCAGCGTGATGACCCACCATGCTGCCAAAGGTCTTGAGTGGCCGGTGGTGATCCTCTTCGATCTGGACAAGGAAATTCGGAACGATCTTTGGTCCATTCGCGGCGAACAAGTCGATGCGCTCGATATCAGCGCACCACTGGCATCCCGCTTCGTGCGCCACTGGCCCTGGCCTTTTGGCGACAAGAAGAAGGTGCCCGCTGCGCAGCAGGTCGAGAGCACCGAAACAGGACAACAAGCCCGGAAGCGGGCGCTGGAAGAGCGGCGGCGGCTGCTCTACGTCAGCATGACACGGGCCCGGGATCTGCTCATTCTTGCGTTCAACAAGCCCGACTTCAGCAAAGCCAATTGGTTGGCCGAAACCACCGAGTCGCCGGAGTTGTTGCCGGATCGGGAAGACGGGGAAGCGCTGCTGCCGAGTGACTGGCAAGTGCCAAGCGCATTCCGGGTCTTCAATCACGAGCAGGCGGAGTCGACACCAGACTCTCGCGGTGTTTCACAACGACCCGCGCTGATGTGGCCCAGTCTAATTGCCCCGACAGATGCAGTGCGGCTTCCGCTGATTACAAACCCGTCCAGCGCTGAGCCGGTCAAAGCCAGCATCGTCAAGACGGAACGCTACGGTGCACCGTTGGCAGTTGAGAAGGGCAGTAATGCTGCAAATGTCGGCAATGTCGTGCACGCAGCGCTGGCAGCCGCCATCAGTCAGAGCAGAGCGCTAGAGGTCAATCAGCTCGATGCCTTGATCCGGGCCGAGGGCGTTGAGGTATCGCTCACTGCCGCCGGTCTGTACACGACCTGTAACGAGGTGCTGGCCTGGTTGGAGCGGACGTGGCCCGGCTGCCCGCGCTATGCCGAGCTGCCCATCGATGTGCGCATGCCTAGTGGACAGATCTGCCGTGGTCAGATCGACCTGCTCATCAAGTCCCCAACGGGCTGGGTGATCATCGATCACAAGACTGGCTATCGAAGCAGTCAGATGGACGATGGAACAGTCAGCGAGTATGCGGGGCAGCTTGCGGTGTACCGGGATGTGATGGGGGACCCATCGGCAGCGTTGTGGGTGCTGGCGCCTACGCTTGGGTCGATACTGCAACTAGCGCGTGACAGCTAAAACCTTATGAGATGTTTCGCCAGTATGTCTGGTCACAGTGCCCGTTTTATGGGCTTTCCCTCGGCTTTGTTGCGTTTCCAAGGGCAAGTGATTTTTCGGCAGCAGGGGGTGATTCCTCGGGAGATTCCTCGGGAGGTGCTGGCGGAAGCGATTAGGGAGTCAACCAAGCTGTACGATGGTTCTCCGAAAGCTAGGTACTAGGGGTGATCTGCGACGGGGGACGTCCATCATCGATCCCGTGACATGGAAAAGAGGTTGGGAAATGGGACTAGTGGGCTTGATCTTAGTCAGCCGTGAGTTCGGCTACTGCAAGATCACATCGCACATCGATCAACGTGTCCGACTCCGCTTCTGCGCAGATCAGCGCGAGGCATGGTATGCCGGAGCCGCTATTCTTAACCAGCGAGATTTCCGTCGGAAGCCTCTTCCGGCAGGGCTCAAGTGCCACGTAGAAAACCGAGGGATCTGTCTGATCCGTCGGTCGCCGCTCGCCTCAAACAATGAAAGTGGGGCCTACGAATACCAAGTTGAGTTTGAAAATGAGTCGCGAGACACCGCGACCTTAAGTGAGCGCGAACTTACTCCGATCCCAGGCAGTTTGCTCGAGACACCGCTCACCAAAATTTCCGGTATGGATCCCGATCCGTTTGCGCATTTCGTCGCAAGGGAGCGATTCCGTGCTGCTCTACGTAAACAGCATAGTGAATCCGCCGGAATTCGTTCGCTTGCCTCTAGTCGAATTGATTTACTCCCGCATCAGGCTTTCGTGATCGGGACAGTCATCGACGACCCCGTTTGGCGGTACGTACTTGCTGACGAGGTCGGGCTAGGAAAGACCATTGAGGCCGGTGCTATTGCCCACGAGTTGCTGGCGAGTCGGCCAGATGCTCGTGTTCTGGTTCTCTGCCCTGGGGCATTGTCCCGGCAGTGGCTTTGCGAGATGCACATGTCGTTCGGCGGACGAGAATTTCGTCTTGTCGATCTTCATCCTCCGCAGGCGGTCCGTTGGTCCCAATGGACGCGATTGATCTGCTCGCTGAAGGTTGCCGTGCGCCACCACCGCGACGCTATCAAGGTCATGCCGTGGGATCTCATCATCGTGGACGAGGCCCATCATCTTCTCTGGAACGACGTCCAGTATGAATTGGTTCGAGAGTTGAGTCGGACCGCGAAGGGCGTGCTCCTCCTGAGTGCGATCCCTGCGCGCGAGCGTGAGTCAGACTTGCTGCGTCTGCTGCAATTGATCGCTCCGCATCATTATCAATCCGGCACGCCCGCCGCCGATCGCTTCGCCGAACTCTATTCGGCACAGGAAATGATCGGACGCCGACTTCGCATGCTCGTAAAGGAGTTGGATCCGGCGGCCGAGGCCACCGTGGACGAAATCCGCGATGCGGCAAAACGTCTGCTTACGTGCCCCGTGGTGCGAGACGATGCTTCCTTGGCGGAGGTTCGAGCTGCCATCGACACTCAAGATCTTCCGGATCTTTTACCTTTGCTTGAAGTCTTGGGCAACACGATCTCCAGTCGCTTTCGGATCAGCCGTCGGATCATCAAGAATCGACGGAGTCGGTTGGTCCAAAGCGAGATCATGGCGCCGGTCACGCGTCGACTTACCTTCGTGGAGTACGAACCCCGGCCGATCGAGCGCGATGTTGCCGATACTTTACTTTCCATCGCCATGGAATTGGCGACCACCGATGCCCATCGAGGCTGTTTGCACGGGTTCTTGCGCAAAGCGATGCCGTCGGTGTGTGATCCGGTCGCCGCTTTTGAGGTTGTAGCCTCGCTTCAGACGGCGCCAACCTCAGGAGGGACTTATACCCGGCCGAAATACTTCGATAGCGGGTTGATTCTTGACTACGAAGAGCACGACGGCTTGCTGGAGTTTTTCTCCGAGGTCCTACGGCCTTCTATTCCGGCGCCTGAGGTCAAGCGCCTGGTCTCCCGGTTGGAGGGCTGGCTTGAAGATCTGAAGAAACAACCTCGCCTCGACGCGCTGTTCTCAGCCATCAATACCCTCGAATCCCAAGGACTGAAGAAGGTGGTGATCTTCGCGGGAACCTTCCGGACGAGCGAACTGTTGGATACAGCGCTTGCGAAGCGCTTCGGGCTTCACTGTGCCACCAGTTTTCGACACGATTTGAGCGATGACGAAAAGGAGCGTAGCGTCACGCTCTTTCGTCTCGAGGCGGGATGCCGGTTCTTGGTCTGCGACGAATCGGGCGGCGAAGGTCGCAACTTTCAATTCGCCGATGCCGTCATCCACTACGATCTGCCGTGGTCGGTGGCCGCAGTCGAGCAGCGCGTGGGTCGATTGGATCGCATTGGCCGAACCGCGCCCGTTGAATCGGTCGTCATCGCGGCAAAGCACACGCTCGAGTGGGCCTGGGCGCAGTGCCTGGCCCAAGGTTTCAAAGTCTTCGAACAATCCATCAGTGGTCTCGAGTTCACGCTCCGAGATGCCGAGCAGAAGGTCGTCGAGGCCGCGTTGCTAAATGGGATGCAAGGGGTCCTGGATTGCATCGGAGGGATTGAGGAGCGTTGTGAGACGGAACGAGCGGCCGACGATGCGGATGCCATCACCGATGCCAACTCATTCAGGACCGGATCTCGCTACATGCGCACGACAGCCGCAGAGTCCGATCGGTATGTCGAAGAGGCGCTGCCACCGTACTTTCGTTCGATGGCGAGGGCTGATTCCGCCAAGCGCACTTCGGATTCGAAAGATCCCAACCAGCAAGTCTGGCGCCTTCAACCCGAACATTTGGCCGGCATTCGGTTGCTGGGGGTGATGAAGTCGGGCGACGCCGGACTGGCCGAACACATCGGCACTTTCTCTCGGGCGGTGGCGCGCGACCGGCGTGATTTGGAGTTCTTCGCGCCCGGAAACGCGCTTTTTGACGCGATCTCGAAGGTCTCAACGGATCATGTGCGGGGGCGAACCTATGCTGTAGCTGTCAGCGCGGGCGATTTACCGCCGGGTCGTTACCTGGTGGTCGGAACGCGCGCGGCATTGCCCTTGCCCGCGGATCCGGCGATGTCCCCCAATCTGAGCCGGGCCGAGCGCCATCTGTTTCCACGGCGTGTCTTCGGCGCTGCCGAGATCGACACGGGAGAACTGCTCAGCGCCGAGGTCGCCGAGAAGCTATACACCACCTGCCTGCGCACCGCGTCCACCATCAGAGAGGTGCCAAAGGACTACCTGACAAAAGTCTTCGCCGAACTCTTGGACGACTGGCCTGAGTTGGTGAGCGTGCGTTTGACGCAAGTTCACCAAGCCTGTGAGGCTGCGGCGAGGGCTAAATTCGCGGAACTCGATGATGAGTTTGTGCAACGGCTTCAGGTCGAGTTACGAGCAGGGTTGAGTGCGATGGCCGGTGACACGAGCGAAATCGCTGAGCTTTACGAGGCCAATATTCAAGCGGTGCAATGCGCGTCGCTGGCTTTTGACAGCATTGGCATCGTCATCAACAAAGGGAGTCCAACCGCTTGATCTACCGCGAGGCGCTTCAATCCGCCCTGGCGGTTCGCTCGGGGCCTAGGCCTGCACCGCCGAAGCCGAAGCAGACATGGGGATTTGACTACGCAGTCTGGCGCCTCCTGACGGTGCTGGGAGACGGACCGCTGAGCGTGGACTCGGCGATCCTACTGCGGCAATGCCTGCGCTATCTCGGGGCGAACGATCAACTTGTGGTTCGCCACCTCGCCGCGGATCTGCTCGATCTTTTGAGAGTCGTGGGGGTTGAGCAGTTGGTGGACGGCACGATCGTGGTGGAGCCGTACAAGCCGCAATGGATTAACGAAAGCCCGGCCCCGGAAGTGGACGCCCCCGCGTGCGAACGCGTGACACCAGAGGAAGAGATTCCCGCAGAACCGTGGTTGGAAAAGCGGGTGGGAAAGCGTTTTTGGAAGTCGTCTGCCCAGCGAGAGGCGACCTGGCTTGCTTTGCAGGCAGAGCCCAACGCCACTCTGATGATCGGATTGCCGACCGGATCCGGGAAGAGCCTCGTCTATCAAGCGGCGGCAGCGTTTGAATCGGGGTTGACCCTGGTCATCGTGCCCACGGTCGCCCTGGGACTAGATCAACGGGACGCACTGAAAGATTCGCCCTTGGCGCAGACGCATCGCCCTCTGCTCTACGCGACCGGCGAGAACCAAGCCGAGGTATTGGAAGCGGTCGAAGAGCGTCGATGCCGCCTCCTTATCACGTCGCCCGAAGCCTGCATCAACGGACGCTTGAGAGCGATGCTGACCCAGATGGCGCAAGAAGGCTGGTTGAGCCTCGTGGTCGTCGACGAAGCTCACATCATTGAGTCCTGGGGGGCGAGTTTCAGGATCGAGTTTCAACTGCTTGGCGGCCTCATCGCCGAGTGGCGCAACATCGGACCCCGCGGCGTCCGGACGCTTTTGCTATCGGCCACCTTTACCACCAGCACGGCCGAGGTCCTCAAGCGCTTGTTCTGGAAAGACGGCACACCCTGGGTTCCATTTGTTCTCAAGCGACTCCGTCCCGAAATTAAATACTTCTCGCCCGGCGACCGGTTGAGCCCCGAAGCCAAGCATCAGCACCTCATGGAGGTTATTCACCGCTTGCCTCGTCCGCTTATCGTCTATGTCACAGAGAAGAAGGAGGCCGAATCCATCTACCGAACTCTCTGGGGAATGGGCCTGCGGCGAATGCGCACGTTCCACGGGGATACAAGCCCGCCAGCACGACATCAGGTCATGGATGAATGGAGAACGGACCGCCTCGACTTGGTGATTGCCACGTCCGCGTTCGGAATGGGCGTCGACAAAGCCGACGTTCGGTGTGTCGTTCACGCGTGCTATCCCGAGAACATTGATCGCTTCTATCAGGAAGTTGGCCGAGGTGGACGCGATGGGGCACCGACAATCTCGATCGCCCTTTGGACCAAACGAGATGAGGCCATCGCTGCTGGACTCGGGCCCACGCTCCTCGCAGATCAAACCAAAATCATCGGGCGGTGGGAGGCATTATGGGGAACGAGTGAGGCCCTGAGCGAGCCCGGACATTTTAGAGTTCGTCTCAATCCACAAGCCTCCCATCTTCTCGGCTCTCGCTCTTACGAGGAGAACACGCGTTGGAACAAGCGCCTCCTGATGATGGTGCAGCGAGCCGGCATCATTCGGTTGGAGGCACTGGAATGGGAAGTGGGTGCTGATGAGGAGTTTGTGCAGACTGCGGTGATCGTCCCCAAGAGAAACACACTCGAGATCGAGACATCGCTCCCTCAGATGCTCGAACCGGTTCGCAAGTCTGAAATGGCGACGCTGAACCAAGGCCGGCAGTCTTTGGATATGGCGTTGGGGAACCGCCAGGCGGTCTGTCGTATCCTGCGGAAACACTACGGCGAGGATACCAAGCGGGCGTGCGGGTCTTGCGCGGGGTGCCGAAGCGGAACAGAAGCGCCGGCGCGGGTGGCATCGCATGAGGTCGAGTTCGATTTGCCGCCGGGTCAACCGACGGTGGACGTTGTCGAAGCGCCCTCGCCGCGAACCGTAAGAGGACGGGCGGACCTTAGCCATGCACTGCGCCAGGTCTTGTTAGCCAATGGGGCGGCGAGTCGTTTCATTGTGTCGGCGCCCCTGGTATCGGAGGTCCGCACATTGTTCGAAAAGGCCGCTGAGGGGGTTGAGCATCCGTTTCGCGTAGACCCGCTTGACGCCGACGTGGCTGAATCAATTGGCCCGCTAGAACGGACCGTGGTCCTTCACTTCGAAACGTTCCATCAACAAGCGAAGGGCTTGAATCATCGCGGGCGGCGGTGTTCTCACTGGCTCCTGGGCCAGCCAGTCGAAAATACGCCAGGAATATGGCCTTTTCTCCATGACTTCCGGTCGCGTCCCTATCAGGGCGCGGACGGCCTAGATCGATGGTTGGCGAGTTACGGCTAACCGATACGAGTCAACAACATGTTCATTGATAACCCAACCGTACCCGCTCGACTCGAAGTGCTACTCGACGTGTTACATCTCATGCACGGTCGTAAGGCCGACAGAGACACCGTTAAAGCCCTGCTGCAGCCAGAGGGCCTCCCCGGTATAAGCGAAAGCAGTAAACAGGCCAATGACCATATCTCTGCCGCCGACCAGTTGAACCTCATCGTGAAGGATACTGAGGGTAACTTTCGGCTGAACTACAAGGTGCGTGGCGAGCACGACGCACGCGGCCAGATCATCGCGGCGTTCGAGGCCATGGTGCTGGCGAAGACGGACGTCGAACGGTGGGCGGCGCGGATGTACACCTTCTTGCTGCAATTGCCGCCGAGCCAAATCGCCGGGGCGACCTATGAGAATCTGACAACGCAGTTCATGGACGGATTGCCGGCGGAAATTGAGCCCGTCAATCCGATGAACCGGACGAAGCTTCCTCAGTACCTTGACTGGTATGCGTACGTCGGATTGGGATGGTTTGGCCCTCAAGCAGAATTCGTAGCAGACCCAACCACTCGACTCGAACGAGCCCTTCCGACCATCTTTGGTCAAGACGATTTATTGGATGCAGGTGAGTTCATGAGGCGAATGGCGGCACAGTGCCCGGAGCTTGATGGCGGGCATATATTTCGCGAGATCGGCGCCGCTCGGCATGCCGAAAGTGATCGTCAGTGTACGGCGGGGCTCGCGTCCGCTCTGCGTAACCTTCACGACGAAGGCGTGATCTGTCTGAAATGCCCTCCAGACAGTAAGGGCTGGGACCTATCCCTGTCAGGACACGTGAACGAACCGGGCGTACTGGATTCGGATCGCTTCGATCAGATCGAACGTCGGAAGGTGGGTTCATGAATCCGATGAAAGCACCCGATCGAATGGGTGACCCCTGTTGGGATCTCGCGTACGCGGAGTCAATGATCTCGCCGATTGCTCGCATCGGGGAAAGCCACGCCGACTGGTTTCTCGCCACCCATTCGCCAATCACGTGCACCACGCCAGCCGATGGCGATCTGCCCCAACAAGCGATCTTTGATCGGCTGTTTAACTCGGCCGGCGAAGAGTTTGTGGCAGTAGTGAAGGGAGGTCCGGGTGCCGGAAAATCGCAACTCATCAACTGGCTGAAACTGCGGTTTGATGAAGCCCTCCGAGACGACCTGCAACCGACGCATCGGATGGGCACGCTACGCACGGTCATGATCAAACGTCGATCGGGCAGTCTGAAAGACGCGCTGCAACAACTCGTGGAGCAACTACCCGGTTACGAGGGCTATCTCACTGATGTCGGAGCCGCTATCTCGGTGCTGAGCGGGGAACAAGCCAACCGCGACCTCTGCTTCGCGCTTAGTCAGGCGTTGCTCGCCGCGCGAGATCAAGAACAGCCCCCCAAAAGGCGCTGGAAGCATCTCTTCGAGTTGTTCCAGGACGTCGCGACCGTCGAGCACATGGCCCGTAGCGGCGGCGTGGTCGAAGCGTGCATAGCGCATCTCACAACGGGAGCGCAGAGCGCCGAAGGCGATCCGCTTCCTGAATTTTCCGCAGAAGAGTTTGATATTCCGAAAGCGATACGCCGCCGTTCGGCGGTCGACGGCGATCTGCTCGACTTCTTTGATGACGATCGAGCCAATCGCGAGGCCGCCGCGGCGGAGGTAAACCGACATCTGAGAACCGCAATCGCAAATCTAACGGGCTTGCGGGGCAACACGCTTCACGAGGTGTTCCGGAATATCCGAAAAGATCTGCGGGCGGCGAAAGAATGCTTGGCCTTCTTTGTCGAGGATGTCTCGACACTCTCGATCCTCGACGAGGAACTCGTCAACGCGGTTGAGCCACAGAACGACCCAAGCCTGTGTGAAATGTTGAGCGTGCTGGGAATGACCATTCCGGCGTTCAAACGGCTCCCACAAAATCTGATGGATCGCCTTAACCTCGTGGTTGAGATCAAAGGTGAGCAAACTGGGCGATCCGAACTCATCGAGTCGCAGTATGCGGATCAATTCGTTGGTCGGTACCTCAATGCGGTCCGCGCGGGCCCGCAACAGTTAACATCGTTGGTTGCAGGTATTCGGCAATCCGGTGAGGTGACCGATTCGGCGTGCGACGGATGCCGGCTCCAAGAGGGATGTTTCGCGGCCTTTGGATCGGTTGCGCTTGGGCAAGCAAATGTAGGTCTCTTCCCGTTCTCGCAAGGGGCGGCCACACGATTCTTGGGAGGCCTCGACACCAAGGCCCCGGCTACTCCGCGCAGCCTATTGCAGAAAATCGTTGAGCCACTGCTGCGATCAGCCTCTGATCACTTCAATCGCAATGGCCCAACGGTCGGACTGGACGTTGAGCCGCGGACGCCCATAGATCTCGGAGCAAAAAAAGGCGCGCTGCTCGGGGGATGGAGCAATGCGGATCAGAGTCGACTGTCGTATCTCAATTGGTACTGGACCGGCAACGACAGTTTGGAGCAAGGAGTCGGGCGTCTCAAAGCGATGCTGCCCTGGTTCGGTTTGCGGCCGTTTAGTGGGGCTGTGACCCTCCCGGTAGTACCGATCACGAGCCCGAAGGCACCCGCAAGCGTGGTACTGGGTACAGATAAGTCGAGTTCGCCAGCTTACAGTGAATCGATCAAACGGCTTGCCGTGTGGTATCAACAAGCGGGCGTACTCGAGCATGACAAGGAGTATCGCGAATATCTGCTCAACGTCATTAAGAACTCCCTCAACGCGGAGTTCTATCGCGTTCCCTCTGCTGATCAGCGGAGCCGCACCAAACTTACGGCGGCCAGCATCGAGATCGAAGGTATGAGGACTCGCCGGGGGGTTAAACAAGGTGCGGCGTTCGCGTTTTCCCGAGATCAGGAGACCTATTCGCTACTCTCCACTTTGACGGATTACTATAGTAAAGGTGAAAAGTCGTGGGCTTTTGACGGTGCAGAATCGCAGCGACGCGTCTATTCAATGTGGCTGCGCCGCCATCAGAACCGCATGGTCCAGTCCTATGCGTACGAGCAAGCCGATCCGCGACAGGCGCATCGAATCGCGGTCCGCTTTTTGGTTATGGCGTATCGGTTTAGTGAGAAGAAAGAGCTGCCTCGTGATACCGCGGGCTCAGTGCAGTCGCTGATGAAGTTCCGGCCCAAGGCGGGCGAACCGCTATCGGCGCCCGGTCAAGAATTAGCCAGAATTTTGGTTGACTGGGTGGATCGCGCTCGCGGTTTCCTAATGGCTGGCATCAATGTTCCTCAAGGCGCTACTTCGAGCATTAACTTCATCGATCCCAGCATCATCATCGAGACATTGTCTGAAGACTCGCAACCGATAAACTTGCCCGCGGTGGATGAAACTTGGGAGGCAGGACATTTCTCGACGATATCGCGGCTTTGTAAATCAGCTTGGTCCGACCTGAGTGCCTTCCTTGAAGAAGAGGCTACCGCGTTGGAAGCCAGGGTCGAGAGCCTACGACTCATCCTTCGTCAATGGAGTATTGCCGGGGAGGTGTGGGACGCCGATCTTCGAGAATATTGCGAGTCGGCCCGACTCGTCGTAAAGGCTTTGGAGGCGACCAACCATTCTGGCGGAAATGTGGACCTGCAGAAGAAAATTGCGGGATTGACTGCCGGTGAGATTCAGAAGCAGACCAGTGCAATTATTGAGGCCGAGCGGATTGTTGAAAAGAAACGGCATGCGGTGATGACATTCGATATGAGCCTCTTTCTCAAGCAAGCCAATTTTTTGGAGGAGGTGAACGCCCTAATGACGCAACATGATGAGGCGCTACGTCGATCAAGCGAAACTATTCGCACCACCGAGGAACTTGATGTAGAGCGACGTCGTGCTCAGGAGTTGCTTCAACAGTTGGTAGTTGCTGCAGGGGGGGGCGCATGAGCAATCGTTTGGCTGTGCTTGCCCAACGCGTTCGCGCCCGGCCGAAGCAGAAGTTGCTGGAAGCTCAATTCAATCAACTGCAAAAGATTGCCGAAGACATCCAAGCGTGCAGCAATGAGGTCGAGGCGGCCCAGAAGCGGGCAAGTACTCTGCGTGAGGTCGAACCGTCTGCCGCGCTCGGCGAAATCTTCCAGAAGCAGATAGCCATTATCCGAAAGCGGGCCGGGGTGTTGATCAAGGTAACTTGCTCGGAGCAGGTGCTAGAAAACGCCGAGGTCAGTGGGGCCCTCCAGGACGTGAAGCAGGCCGCGAGCGCTCTGCGCAACGCGATTTCGAAAGAGTGGACAAAGGTCTCGAGTGCTGACCAGGAACAGGCCAGCGCATTTCTGGATATCGCGAAACAGTACGATGAAGCGGCAGCGGATCGTTTGCGAAGGGCTTTGCAACAGTTTTCAGAGTTGACGGCGTCGCCTCCCAGTACTGATGTGGAGACTGATCGCTACAAAGTTGCACGGTGGAACCTGCTTCAAGCGCGAAGCGAACTGAAGCTCGACGGCCCCACCGGCGTGTTTCTGCAAGCATGCATGACCGGCAACGGAGGTGATCCAAAGGCACTGGAAAATGTCGACATTCGGGCCTTCCTCGATCGGCACCCTGTCCTCTGGCAGCGTCTGCGATTGAGACTGACGTAAATGATTGCCCCTAAGATATTGGGCGAGTTGCTTACGTTGCTTGAACGTCGAGAAGCCGCGCTCATTGAATGGGGCTTCTACGATGTTCGTCACACCGCTCAGGAGATTGCCGAGTTGTTTGGCGACTCCCCCGTCTTTGGCGATGAGTTCCGAGAGGCTGCGAACGAAAGCTCTGAAGAACTCTTGATCGACGATCTGGCCGCCACGCAGGTCCTTCACCGAATTGCCGATTCGTATCCCCCCGCCTATCGCTCGCGCTTTGCCGAGTCGGTTCGTCTACTGGCTAGGTTGAAGCAGCGGTTCAAAGCCGATGACTGGATGTCGGCGCCCGACCTGGTTTCGGAGGTCCGTCTTCATCTGGCGCCACGCCGCGTTCCAAAGCGGGAGATCAGTCTCGAAAAGGTCTGGTTACAGATTGCCTCTGTCTGCTGGGATCGGGATCTCCAGAAGTCGGTTCTGGAGGCCCTGTGCGGAAAAGGCACCACCTCACAAACCTTGGCCGCTTTCCAGGTCCGAGCTATTGACCGCGTTCTTCGCCACTACCGAGGCAACGTGGACCCCACCGGCAGTGTGGTGACCGCGGGTACCGGCGGCGGAAAGACCAAAGCCTTCTACATACCCGCCCTGATGGGCATCGCTGCGGACGTCAAAGCCGATTCCAGGCCGGCCACCAAGGTGCTGTCAATCTATCCTCGTAATGTGCTGCTCACCGATCAGTTCTCCGAGGCTGCGTCTCAAGCCAATCGGGTGAACCAAGGGTTGGCGCACCAACTCGGGCGGCCGATTACCGTTGGTGCCCTGGTCGGAGATGTCCCCCTCAGCGCTGATTTTGAAGGTGATAGGCGAAATCACTCGTGGCTCAAGAATTGGCGGCGAAAGGCGGCCGCGAACGCCTGGATTCCGCCGCACATTCGGCATCCGGTGAGCGGGGACGAGTTACTTTGGTTGGATGAGGATCGACGCAACGGACGTAGCACCTTGCGGGAGAACACCTCCGCACAGACTGTCGTGTTTCCGGACGGTCTGGTGGTGCTAAGCCGAGAGCAACTGCGTCTTCGCCCGCCCGATATTTTCTTGACCTCGGTCGAGATGCTCAACAAGGAAATCTCGTCGGAGATCGGACGTGAGTTGCTCGGATTTGGTCGCCCGACCGAGTCCTTGCGATTGGTGCTGCTCGATGAAATTCACACCTACGAGGGGATCACGGGCGCTCAGGTACCATGGATCCTTCGGCGACTCGCTCATTGGACTAAAGTCTACGGGCGGCGAACTTCCCCGCACTACGTGGGCCTGTCCGCGACCTTGCACGACGCAGTGGGTCATTTGGCGACTCTGTGCGGCATCCACGAGAACGCGATGGTTGAGATTTCGCCTAGCGAAGCGGCGGAAGAGATCGCGATTTCGGGCAATGAGTACAACGTCGCCTTGAAATCACAGTCCGGCAATGGAACAAGCGTTCTGTCGACGTCGATTCAGGTCGCCATGCTCGGGGCGCGCCTGCTGACGCCCCATAGCGCAGGGTCGGGTGTTGTGGATGACAAGATCGGCCCCCAGTTTTTTGGCCGGAAGGTCTTTGGATTCACCGATAACCTCGATGTGGTGAATCGGTGGTTGCCGAACTTCATGGACGCGGAGGGCAAACTGGGCCTGGCTGGCCTGCGAGCGTCTACCCCCGGAGACGCGCCGGTTGATCATGCAGGGCAGACGTGGCGATTGTCCGAAAATCTTGGTCATCAACTCCGGACGCGACTCAAAGTTGCGCGCACCACCTCTCAGGATCAGGGTGTCGATGCCGGGGCGGACCTAGTCTTCGCCACCAGTTCCCTCGAAGTTGGGTTCGACGATCCCGACGTTGGCATGGTTTTGCAGCATAAGGCACCTCGATCGCCGGCCTCATTCCTTCAGAGAAAGGGTCGCGCTGGGCGCCGGCCGGGCGTGAGGCCGTGGTGCGTAGTGGTGCTCTCCGGGCATGGACGCGATCGTTGGGCCTTCCGCGACAGCGAGCGACTGTTCTCGCCCGTTCTGGATCGGTTGTCGCTACCAGCGTTCAATCCTTATGTGCTTCGAATCCAAGCTACGTGGTTTCTCGTGGACTGGATCGCCAAGCGCGTCGGCGAGGGATCACCGAATCTGTACCTCAGTCGCCAAACGCCGCAAGCTCGGCGGGCGAAGGAGGTGGTCGCCTCCCTGATCCACAGCGCCGAAGAGCGAGAGGCTTTCACCCGGGACATCCAGTACTGGCTCCGCAGTGGTACGACCGGGATGTCGGCGGCGGACGTCACGGCGCTCGTGCACGACATTTTGTGGAGCCCGCCTCGTTCCGTTCTGCGAAGCGTAGTCCCTGATCTTTTTAAGGAGTTGACTTACAATTTTTCGGTCAAAACGACCGAACGCCCCCGCTTGTTGCCGAAGTTCATCCCATCGAACACCTGGGACGTGTTGGACTCGCAAGAGGCCGAACTGATAACTCCGAACCAGGCCCCAATCTACATGGATGTGGGGAAAGCGCTAAATGAGGCAGTGCCGGGGCGCGCATCTCGGCGTTTTGTAGTCGATCCGAAGATGCCGTCGCGTTGGATTAAATGTTCCGAAGCATTACTCGCAGACCCGATCCCAGCGGCGCTCGACATTGTCGATCTGTTCACCAACTCGGAGCCAATCGATTCCGACTCCGACTTCAAAGTGGTTCAGCCGTTGGCGATGTCCATTGACGCATTGCCAGACAAGGTTAAGGCCAGCAGCAATGCCTTCTGGAAGTGGCGCGTAGAAGCGCGTCGGGTTGGTCAACCGGAAAAGGTGGATTACCACGGCGGCACGGTGCTCTCGACGCTGTGTGAGTCCTCAGCCCTCTGGTTACACCGGAACCAGGCGCATTTGCGTGTTCTGCGCCTAGCCTCCCAGTTTCGGTTCGATATTCAGACGGACCGGGGCGGGACCTGCCGAGGCACCGTGAGTTTGACCGCCGATGGTATCGGCGGCGCGTCGGTTCCCGCTGCAGTCGGGTATGCAAGGACCGTCGACGGACTCGAGTTGCGGCTCAAGTCGTCCGTTGTCGAAGCGGCCCCAGCGTTGCCAGAATCCGTCCTGAAGGATCTGCGGCCGCTCTTTTTTCGCATGCAAGCCGGACAGTCGAGCGCTTTGGCGCGATACACCTCGACCTTCGGGATCCAGTCACTGTGCGACAGCGCCATTGGAATGCTGGTGTCGACTGCGCTGAAGCATCGAGTGGGTTTGAAAGATGCCTGGGACTTGATCGAGGACAAACGAGACCTTGCGAGACAGGTGCTGCAGACCATTTCATCCGCTGACCAAGGTCAAGATGATCTGGATGAAGGTCGGCGTACAACTGATGTGCTCGACCTGTGGTTGCAGGACGAAATCGTCGTCGAGATGCAGCAACTGAGTTCGAGTCTGTGGGACGAGACCTCAGATGAATTTAGGGCCTGGCTCCAACAACTGCGCCTCGAAACAGCCCGGGCCACTGTCGAGGCCGCGGTCGCCGCTATCCTGCCCGAGACAGCCGATGGGGAGATGGCCGTCGAAGTCGTGGTACTCGACGGTGGGTACAGCATCCTCGTAACGGAAGTCGTGGCCGGCGGGGTGGGGGTCATCGAGCGCCTGCGCGCTGAAATTGAGGCCCAACCGGGAATTCTCGATTCGGCGATGCGGGATGCCCTGGTCAATTGTCGCAACGAACAACTCATCCTGAGCGTTACCGAGTCGGCGCGGGTTGCGTGCAACCCGAAATCGGATGTCGCGGTCGCCGTGGCCGATATCCGCGGGGCTGCGAGTTACACGGAGCATTTGGCAGCCAAGGACGCATTGATTCGCGAACTCGATGTCGCCGGTCTGCGCTACGACCGGGAGGCCATTGTCGCGTTGATGGGCAAGGTGATGATGCCGGGATCCACCGCCCTCAGCGACCGATGGGTCCACCTGCTCTGGCGCGCCCGAGAGCGAGTGAGTACCCGTTTGCGGATCAACATTGACGTCCGGCTCTTCTCCTATTGGTTGTTGTCTCGGCGTGGCGTCCGGCGTCGGATCGAGCAAGTGGTCGCCGCGATGGCGTACACCGCCCCCACGCCTGCCCAGTTGTTTAGCGCCCTCAATCGGCTGACCCTTGATCGTTGTCAGGACACCTGTTCGGAATGCCTCGGGAGTCCGAGAGAGATTGAAGGGAAAGCGGCGTCGCGGCGGGTCGCGCGCGCCTGGCTCAACTTTGAAAACACGGGACGAACCGTGGAGGTCGACGACAAGGAGGCGTGGATCGTGGAATTCGAAGACGCACTCCGGTCAGTGGGACGCATCACCCTGCGCTATCCGGTTCATCGGCGAACGACGGTCGCCGTGGCCTTAGCCAGGCGATTGGCCAATGAGGTTGATCGCGGGTTCATGACGGCCTCCTTTCAAATCGCCGGTGTTAAACGGACGAGCAATCGATGGGAAACCTTGATCAAGGTCGACTCCAATGAAGTGGGATAAGGCATGCCAACCTTAGATCTTTGGTCAAACGCCGCGAACTGGCAACTGCGAACGCTCTTTCGCTCTGCGCTCGGTTCATTGCTGATGGTTGACAACCCCACCAGTTCCAAGCCGGTCTATCTGTGCAGTCCTTGGATTTCTGACTTCGTGGTTTTTGACAATCGCTTCTGCGATTTCGATGTCTTGGTTCCAAGTTGTTCCGGGACGCCTCGCATTTGGCTCTCCGATTGTCTACGGCAGTTGGGCAAACTCCATGAGGTCAGAGTGGTGTCGCGCAATACCGAAGTGTCTCGACAATTCTTCGGACGACTGGGCCTCAGTAGCGGCGTCGAAACGCGCTACGCGGCGGACTCGCTGCACGAAAAAGGTTTCCTGACCCCGCATTTCTATTTCGAAGGCTCTATGAATGTCACCTACTCGGGCGTCCACATCAATGCCGAGAAGGTCGCCTATCACGCTGGAGATGATGCCGTGGTCGTTGAACGCATCGGACGGGCCTATCTCGAACTAAACCGTCGCTGGGGTCAGATGGCGTCATGACGACTGCGGTCGACGACCTTGTTAGCGAACTCGCAACGACGTGGCCGGCGGAATTCCGGCAGCCCGTCTCGTTGGCCGAGCGCAGAGCCCACGATGCCCTAGCGGCACTGGCGGACCGTCTTCAGCAAGGAATAATTGGGTCGCTGCCGTACTTCCGGGCAACCGACGGCACGATTTGGTGGATCACGCTGGGGGGGCGCAACGCCGAGTTGCGGCACTACGCCGACGATCTGCGATCTTGGGTTTTTCCGTACCAGGGGTCTGCCGATTCGATTACTTCCGTTGTCAATGCCGGTAGTGGTCGCCTCGGGCAACGAATCGCCGCGGTGACCTCGGAAGGCTATTTACGCTGGACGACTCCAGCAAAGAATGCATTGGAAGTGCTCGAGGTGCTTAGCACGATGCACGCGTATCTCGCGTCCGCGCCACCCCTCCAGCAGGGAAGTGCGCCGTCGCTCTCTAGTTTGCAGTTGCATTTTGCGATGGCACTGCGAATCGGTGATTGGGTGGCCGCTGCGGCGGCAGTGGACGAGATCGATCGCCGCCAACTGGATCAGGCGCATCGAACGATGCAGATGCGCATCCGCCTGCTCGATGCACGGGGGGCGACCGCCGACCTCGTGGCATATGTGGTGAAGCAAGAGGCCTGGATCTTCTCGAACCCTCGGCGGATCGTGTCGGCCATCTTGCGCGCCGTCTTCGACGTGGAGTTGGCGCCTCTGGAATCCACCGGGCACTTCCAAGATGCCCTGGCCAAGTTCGAGACTGAGTGGTATCGGCGACTGGCGCCATTGCTGGAGCAGGCGGAGGAGGCCTCTCACCTTCAGGCCTACGCGGCGATCATCGAGCAGGACTACGCGAAGGCAGCGTTGCTGGTCCCTAAGTTGTCGCCTGCCGCGGCGGCCTATGTTCAGGCACTGCTTCCGTCCGCACCGGCGGCGGTCCCGCCAGCGACGCCGATTTACGATCCGGCGCCGGAGATCGCACCTGCCCCCACGGCGGAGGTCCGCAACGGCGCATCGTTCTGGACCAGTCTGCACGGAGCAGTTCGGGACGGACAGCAAGCGCGAGCGCGCACGCTGATTGAAGAGATCGACTCTTCTTTACTCTCTGATATCGAGTTTGTCAGCGCGGCGCCCGACGCCCTACTGGAACTGTTATCCGACGACGAGATTGAATCGCGGAATGCACCGCGGATTCTGCGCCAAGAAGTGATGTCTTCGATCATCGACGTGATAGTTGGCTCCTCCGGATTTCCGTTACTGCAACACGTCGAAATCTACCTCGGCCTGGCTGACTGCTTGACGTATCTGCGCGGGACTTCGGCAAATGAGGCCGATGCTCAACTCCTTTTGGGCCTGATCTCGGGCGTTGTCTATCTGAATCCCACTCACGCTGATCGTTGCGCGGCGATCATTCGCGGTTGGTGGACTCAACGGGCCATCGTCGCCCGACTTCCGTGGTTGATTGCCGCATTGGATGCGGTGGCGCTGCTGCATCCCGACCCGACCTCATTGCAGGCGCTGTGGGGGGATGGCTTGACCCTGGCCGAGCGAAAAGGCTACCGCCTGACGCCGAGCGAGAGGAAGACGTGGCGTCGAGTGGGCGCCGCGATTGAGTACTCCGCGACCGACGTGGCCACGCTGCTCGATCCCGTGGCGGCTGTCGAATCGGATGAGACGATCGACACCCTGGCACAAGCCGGCTTGAAGCGAATTGCCATCGTGTCGCTGCAGGAAACCGGCGCCCGCGAGGCCGCAGCAGAACTGATAGCCCGGACCGGCGCCGAGGTCGTCCTTGTGAATGGCACGGTGCAGGGCGGGCAAACCCGCAGGGCCTCCGAAGCAGATCTAATCCTCTTCGTGTGGGCGGCGAGTTCTCACGCCGTCTACCGGGCGTTTGATGATTGTCGAGATCGATTGGTGTACGTCCAAGGTACCGGTGCCGTCAGCATCATCAGCGCTGCAGAAAAGTGGGCCACCGATGGTATGGCGCCATGAAACACAATCTGCGCGGGGCGGCGAAGTGCTGCGGTTACGACTCGATCATCATGGCGGACTCAACCACGCGAATCGTCAGCGCTGACAGCAGTAGTACCGAGCACCCCCCTAGGTGCCGAACCTTTCTAGCGGATTCCCAGCATCTTGTGTGTCTGCAACGATAGTCTCCACTGGGGGTGCGCCTGACAGTAGGCCACTGCTGCCGCCGTGTTGCGTGTAGCTTCTAGGCCATCCATCGGTTGCAGCAGGAGATGTTCGAATTGAAGTTCCGACCAGGGCAGTGCGTCAGGCATCAATCGCGGCTGCGGGAATACCAGTTTGAGTTCATGTCCCCGTCGCTGCACCCACTCGGCTCCCGCCTTGGGACTGACGCACAGCCAGTCAATCCCTCCGGGTGCCGCAATCGTTCCATTCGTCTCAATCGCAATCCGAAACTCCCGTGCATGCAGCGCATCGATCAGTGCAGGGTCGACCTGCAGCAGCGGTTCGCCGCCGGTTGCCACGACCAGCCGATGCCGCCTGTCGTCCTCAGGCCAAAGCGCCGCGATCTTATCGGCCAAGCGTTCGGCCGTCTGGAACTTGCCGCCCAGAGTCCCATCGGTCCCCACGAAGTCCGTGTCGCAGAAGCGGCAGACCGCTGACGCCCGATCCGCCTCGCGCCCCGTCCACAGGTTGCAGCCCGCAAAGCGGCAGAACACTGCCGGCATGCCCATCTGCAGACCTTCGCCCTGCAGCGTGTAGAAGATCTCCTTGACCGAGTACGTCATGTCCTACACCGGCAAGGCGGGTCCCGCCAAGTCCAAGCCCACCAGCGAGCCACAGCCTTCGGATTCGAACAGGTCGACCCGGATCAATTGGGGCAGTTCGCGACGGGTGCGCTCATTCAACCAGCGCGCAATCGTCGTCGTGTCGCCGTCGGCCAATTCCGCTTGTTCATGCAGTGGGTGGTGATCCAGAGACTTGAAGATTGGATCGAATACCGCTTTCACGTCTCCAAAGTCCAGCGTCCATCCCATGATTTGGTCCAGCGGCGCCCCGAGGTGAAGCCGCAAAGTGTAGGTATGCCCGTGGATCCGATGCCGCGGATCGTTGGCCGGTGCGTGGCGGAGTTGCACCGCGCTGTCGAGGGTGAAGTCCTTCCAGATCCGGTAGTTGGCACCGTCGTAGGTCGCGCCGCACGAGGCCGTCTCGTAGACCGTCACCCAAGACATCGCGGGCAGTTCAGGTTTCAAGCGCTCCCACAACCATGACGAGATCATCTCGCTGGTGGGATTGGAAAGGCCCGGGATCTCGTTCAGGCAGCGATAGTTGACCTGCGCCGCGATCGGCTCCCACAGGTCGTCCAGATGGTCATAGTCGATGCTCAGGTCGGCTCCCGCCAGATCCTGGTCGGCATGGACGATGACTTCGAAGCCATGACCATGCAGGCGTCCGCACTTGTGGCCCAGTGGCACATGCGGCAGGCGATGGGCCGCCTGGAACCGGTAGCGCCGCCACACATGCGCATGATCGCGGGCGTCGACCTCGACGCCCTGATTAGGGGTGCTTTGCACGGACACTCGATCAATGCCCGGGGCATCCAACCGGCCACGAATCCACCGCGCCAGGTTCTCGTCGGTCGGTTGGGCCAGTTTGTCGTTGAGCACCCCGTAGTTAAGCAGATCGGCGCAGCGATCGACCTGTCGCTGCAGGGCCGCCACCTCACCACCGGGGTAGGTCACCCAGTCCGCCGGCACGCGGGCATATGCTGTGGCCGTAAACCCATGACCGTGCAGGTTGCGGCATCGATGCCCGGCCGGCAGCATGTCGACCTGCCGAGCGGCCTCGAACCGGCAGCTGGCGGCATGCAGCACCGACAGCGAAAGAGGGGTGGTGCTCATGCGGCCTCCGCGGCGTTGAAGATTTCGTAGCCCTTGCGCCGCAGGTCGCAGGCAGGGCACTGCCCACAGCCATAGCCCCAGGCGTTCTGGGTTGTGTGGTCGCCAAGGTAGCAGGTGTGCGTTTCCGTGCGGATCAATTCCACAAGCGCAGCACCGCCCAGATCCTTCGCCATGCGCCAAGTGTGAGCCTTGTCCAGCCACATTAGCGGCGTCTCTACGACCATCGGGGCTTCGAGCCCCAGGCTGATCGCCACCTGCAGTGCCTTGAGCGTGTTGTCACGGCAGTCCGGATAGCCGGAGTAGTCGGTCTCGCACATCCCGCCCACCAGCACCGACAGACCACGCCTGTAGGCCACGGCGGCAGCGAACGTGAAGAACAGCATGTTGCGCCCAGGAACGAAGGTTGTTGGTAGACCGCAAGATGAGAATTCAATCTCGCGTTCATGAGTTAGGGCTGTATCGCTGACCTGACCTAGCGGTGCGAGGTCAAGCATGTGGTCGGCGCCCAAACGCGGCCCCCAGGCCGGGAACTCCGCCTTTAGCCGCTCCAGCATCACCTTGCGGCAATCGAGTTCCACCGCATGGCGCTGCCCATAGTCAAAACCGACCGTCTCTACGTAAGAGTATCGATCCAGCGCCCAGGCCAGGCAGGTAGCCGAGTCCTGACCTCCGGAAAACAGCACCAGCGCTTTGCGTTCCATGATGTTATCCATTGGCGATGCGACGCGGCTTCCGCAGCGCCTTCTTGAGAGAGCTAACGAGGTAGCGCGTCAGCAGATCGATGTCGCTCGGTGTGTTCTGGATGCCATTCCACGGGCGCGTATCCCATGCCTCTAGGGGCCACTGGCCACTGGTCCAGGCTGTATGCGGTGCCAGCAGTCGCAAGCCAGGTTCGAACTGGCCCCGCTCTTTCGCCCCTTCAAGGCTATGCAGGTGGTCCATGACGAAGCCCATGGCCACGATTCCGGCGCCGTGCCGTAGTCGCGAGAAGCGAGGTGCCATGCCATACCAGGCCGAGCCGTAGACCCTGGCCACGGCATGGAAGAACTCGCTAACCAACTGAAACGCCCGCTCCTCGCGGTCGTCGAACCGCATCAGGCTGCGAATCGCACCGTCAGAGGCCGAGTTCATGATCAGTCGCTGCATCGCGGTGTCGCTGATCATGCCCGTCGGATTAGTGTGCTGCCGTACCTCGCCGTGTAGAGAACTTCCACGCGTAAAGTTGAGCATGTCGACGATGCGGGCCGAGAACTTGCGCTGAGTGAATCGCTCGGGCAAGCCTTCAACATTGGGAAGCAATTCGTAGATTAGAGTTTTCGGCAGAGGACGCGTGTTGTTGATCAAGACGAACTGCTGACGTAGTTCGTTGTAGTCCTTGCAGATCACTGCCGACACGAATACTTGGAATTCAGGCTTATTGATTCCCGAAAGAGCGGTTAGCCTCTGCTGTCCGTCGACTACAAAACCGGGGCGGCTATCTTGAGTGACATCGATCTGGACTTGAACCAGTCCGTCGGACAGGTCTTTGACCGTCACGCCTTCAATAAAGGCAATAATCACTGCATTGGGGAGCAGGGCATCCTCTCGCGTCAGGTAGTCGCGGATGTCTCGGATGTGAGAGGCAACCTGATGCCGCTGGAAGCCCTTGAGTTGCCCATCATCGGTTCGTGCCACACGCTCGATTGCGGCGAATGACAGCACATCGGCAGGGTGGGCGGCAAATACAAAGACATCGTGACCTGGAGCCTGCTGTGCCCGGACTGCTGTGAATCGGTATGTGGTCACGCGGTCCCCTGAATGGTTTTGCTTAAGTGACGGTGGTAGACGCTAAGATTGTGCATTCCCCGTCGTTTATTGCGGTTGCTCGAGCGGAAGATGATCACTTCAACACCGATGTCGCGGCATACCGCACAGTCGCACTCTTTCCACGGCTGGTGTTTCAGCGTGCGCTGCACGAGCGCAGCGGTCTTGCGCAGCGCTTTGTCCTGCTGCGCGGCACCCGTTCCGTCGCCGCGCAGCAGGAACTGGTGATAGTCCATAACCGCGTCTAGCGTTGCCTCTGCCGACGAAGCCCCACGGTCATATGCCCGTACCTCAATCAATGCCCGCCGTTCTCGTAGCAACAGGTCTTCTGCGCTGAACTGACCCCGCTTAATGCCTTGCATCAGGCGTGCGTTCTCCGTGGCCTGAGGAATGCGGATAGCGGTGTAGTACTCCAGTCGACCGTCTGAGCCTTCCCTGTAGTAGTTCGCCTTCTCATCTTTGAATGCACGGATCAGCGGCGACGTCGAATCGAAACTTGTAATCCCAAAGCCCGTGAACTCGTGAATGCTGTCGGCTTTTGCAAAGCCAAGCAGATGAATCTCTGTCTCTGGACGAATTCGCTCTCGGATTGCTGTCAAGACGGCCTTGATGGCGTCGACCTTCAAGGGAACTAATCCCCCGATGGCCAGATATCGGTAGCCCATCCGCTCGAGTCGATGTGCTGCCTCGGCCATGCTCTTGGGTGACCACCCCTGCACGGGTCCGAGCGGCTCGAACGGCATTCCCTCGCGCTTTACAAGTCCCAGGAATACCTCAGCATTGGCCAGGGTAATGGCGAACCGCTGCCGTGTCGCGGCGTCGACCGCTTGCTCCGAAGGGTTGGTCAGGTCGCAGGCAAAGATGATGTGGTCCGGGGAGATGCCATGGGTAAACCCGGCTTCGGTATAGAACTCCACCACCTCCTCCGGAGCGTAGGCTGGGACCGGATGTTCCACGTAGGCAAAGGCGCCGCAGTCCCCCAGTAGCATTGTGTCCTTGAACCTCGGCCCACCATAGCGCAAGAACTGCCGAGCGCCATCTCGCAACAAGCGCTGCTCCTCCCTTGTGGAGTAGCGAACCTTGGAAGTGGCCACACCTGCGGCCTGCCGTACGGCACTCATCGAAACCAGCAACCCGTCATAAGGTGCTGGGTCCATGAACTCGTGGGCATAGACGTCGGACCAATAGCGCTCTCTGCCAGGACGGCAGCGGTCGTTCAGAAAGTCGTACCCTGGGTCGACATAGTCCTGCGTATCCGAGTACAAAAACTTCATGCTAGTTCGAGAAGTTCTTGCTGGCGGCGTAGGCACGCACTAACGTGTCTTGTAGTTTTTTTACGTGTGGCGGGGTGTTCTGCACTTCGTTCCAAGCAAGGCCTAACGTCTCCCAGGTTCCCTTGGTCCAACGGCACGACGGCGCGACCTTCTCGAGCTCGAGTTTTAGGGCGGCTACCTCCGAGTGGGGGGGGAGTCGCGCATAGATCGCATCCATCAGCAAACCCATGGCCATCAAGCCAGCGCTATGCATCAGTCGACTCTGCTTCGGGTTCTTGCCCCAAGCATCGGGAAACGCTGCCTTCACCGCCGACCAGTATGTCGTCAGGATGCGATACATCCCGGCTACATCACCGCCACCCTCCTGTCCGACAGACTTGAACTGCGCTAGGGCTCCCAGGGGATTTGACAGGCTGCTCCTAATTAAAGACAGCAAAGCTGTATCGGTTACGACCGCCTCGGACGACCCCCCATCCGACGCGCGCTTGATCAACCGGAAGAACGGCGAGGCAGGATCTTGGTTCAATGTGCTCACGAGCTCGGCAGGTATTTTTCGAGCCGCCAGATCTCGCGGCAGAACGAAGGACGCCGTTTCAGGCAACAATTCATTGATCAAGCCGGTTGGCAGGGGCTTGGCCTTGTTAACCAAGATGAACTGCTCGCGCTGCACCGAGAGCCTCTCAGACACGAAGCCGATCACGGGCACTGCCAATTCCTTGTGTTGCGCCTGTGACAGAGCAATTGACCGCTGCTGCCCGTCGACGATCCAGGCTGCGCGCCGGCCCTCTGCATAGATCGGCATGGTCAAGGTGCCACTCTCCGATATCCTCGCATCGCCTGCCGGCTTGCTACCTCGGGAAGCAACAAATTTGATGTCCGGTGCCAGTGCCAGAATAATTGCGTTGGGGAAGAGTACGTCGCCCTGATTTAGGTAGTCCACGATGCCCTTAACATGCTGGCGGATTTCCGGTCGCTGAAATCCCTTAAGGTCATTAGTCGCGTCACGTTCTATCCGCGAAATATCTGCCACATTGAGTATGTCGCTGCCCTTAATGAAGAACGCGTAAACGTCCAATCCCTCTCCCTGAGTGGTGTGCAGTGCGCGAACGACCAACTCTTTTCGATCGGTGACTGCGTTGTTGGCTTTTTTCATCATCATTTCCGCATCTTTGTGGCCAGGCCGCGCCAAAGTCGGCTGAATCTTCTTTGTTCGCAGGAGATTCCTGCTTCTTGTCGCAGATAGCGCAGCAATTTCGTGCTGCTGCCCGAGTGCCGAGTCCACTGCGCGCTTAATACTTGCAGAATCTCGTCATCAGTCATTCGTCGACCAAGTGATCGCTGTCTCCCGTGATGATCTGCCAAGCTTTCAGCCACCGCTGCCTGAGCTTCTTTTGCTGACCTGTCTGTCGCTTCTAGTACTTCGACGAAATGCCGCAAGGCGCGCTGAGCAAAGTCAGCTTGCGTTCCTGCATGGCCGGGAACCGACTCTAGTCTTCCGTCATAGGGCATCACATAGTTCAGAAGATGATTCGGCAAATACTTGGCACCTGCGGTAGACGTGAAGATCCGCAGGGATGTGGCTTGTGCAGCCGTAACCAGCGCCAGATCATCATGTACCAATTGCAGATAACTGCCGGGCAGCGCCAGCAGTGTCGGGCCTTTTCCTATCAACCTGGAAAGAGGATTTGATGAAACACCAGTCAACGCGCTCCACCACTGTGCAGGGTTGCTTCCCAAGGCTCTCAACCGGCGATCGAGATTCGTGCCTGCCGCGACTGTGCAGTCATAAGCTGGCACGAGTTGGCTGGCTTGGATAAGCCCTAAGCCGGCCGACACCACATACAAGGAAGCCCCCAAGGTCGCTGCGACTGCTGCCGAGTCCGCAATCGATCGCCCTTGGTAGAGGTTTCGAGCGGCGCTGTTGGCGCTGGCCTCGCCAACAGCGCGGCGCCAGTCCTGCGCCAAACCAAAAAGTGACGCGCTCTCTGGAAGTTGCCCGATGTCCACGCGATTGCTGCTAGCTTTCCGCTGAGTGCAACTTGTGACAACTGCGGCAGTAAAATTCACGACGTAAAGACCTATATCAGCAGTATTTTCGACCTTCATTAAGTATACACCATGCAGTTATTGTCGGCACGTTGAGGTCAGTACGGTGCCACTCAGTCGCCCCTTTTCGCTGAATCACTGCTCGTACAACAAGGTGATCTTTCTAGTGGGCTTCCCCCGGTACAATTGGCGCTCGGTGCCAATGCCCTAGCGGCTGGATGTCAACAGAAGCTCCGGAACTCCAACCTGCCCGACCGGGACCGTCTAGCGGAACGGTTTAAGCTGTTTGAAGTCGCGAACTGAACGAATCGAAGAGCCGCTATGCCTAGTTCGATTTCTCGCACAGAAAAGATATTTCGGGGCTGGACTTCATCTCGAACCCCACCCCCCTCTCCATCGCCGTCGACAACTGATCCACCATCCTCGCGATATCCGCCACGAGCGTCTGAGCAAACACCCCCGTCCGGCGCTCGGCCATGTGCCGGAACGCTGATCGCAGAACGGCTACTGCCTCTGGCATCAACGGCTCAAGCTCATCAAGGTGCAGCGCTAGCAACTGCCACGTGATCTGCTCGTGGGACTGATCAGCGAACGCAGGCTCGCGAATCGGTCGACCGCCCGAACCCTCTCCCACTGTCACGACTTTGCCCAGATCGTGAAACAGCAACGCTATCTGCGTGAGGGGGACCGCCAGCGGCTCATCCGGCATCAACCGCTGTGCCATTACCCCCGCCAGATCCATCAACTCCGTGCTGTGCACCAGCAGGCCGCCCCGGTAGGCATGGTGATAGTGCGCAGCCGCCTTGCATCGCAAAAAGGCCACACTCACCTTTGGATCCAGCAGGACCCGGCCCACGAACCACTGCAACGCATAGGGCAGGGCGCCTGCCCAGTTCTGTAATGCCTCGAATGCCCCCTGCGCCACCTCTGGACAAAACCGGCGAGGCAACAGCGCCACACCCCCCTCAATCCCCGATATCGGAACGGCTGACAGCGTCTCCACACTCAGTGCCCGATCACCACCATTCGTGAACACCCGGCCACTGACCTGAACTGGCGCCATCAGGCTCAGCCCCGCGGCCAGATGCACCCGCTCCGACCACAGCAGGCCGATCACCGTCCCACCGGCATGGTCCAGTACCAAACGCAGATACCGCTCCCCATCTTGCTTCACGCAGTGATGCACCTCCGTCAGCAGATACCGCTCGCTGACCAGACCCTTACAGTCCTCAAGCGCAGCATCCTCGACCGCCCGTATCCCAAGGCGCATGGCGCTATTCCCAGCGCTCGTCATTCGCAGCTTCCTGCCACAGACAGTGCCGCTCCAGACGCCCCAACAACTCCGTCACCTCACTCCCACTGCCGCAGGCCACCTCGAACATGGGATCCAACAACTCCCCCGCCACCCACAGCCTGAGTGCACTGCAGTTATCGCGAGCGGCTGTCTCCCGTATCCAGATCAACAGCTCCTTGCCTTCTTTCGACACCGTCAAGAGCGGTAGCAAGGACTCTGTCAGGCGCGCAGCACGACGACGAAGCGCAACCGCAGCCAGTTCGGATTCAACCTGCTCCAGAATGTTCGTCGCTGAAGTGACTGGCGCCGACTGTTCAGCAACACCGCCTGTGTTGCCGATTGCCGTCCTCGCGGCACCCCCTGATCGATTACGCCGCATCGGACACCCCCTGATTCATGGCGCCAGACTCCAGCTCCGGACCATTGGCCGGCACCATCGCCCCCGTGACCAGACGATCAAACGCTGATCCATCTCGCCGGGTCAGGTTCGGCACATACCGGCTGTAGGTCTTGAACAGCATCATCGTGTTCGCATGACCGAGTTGCCGAGCCACGAACTCAGGGTTCTCACCGGCTGCCAGCAACAAGGTCGCAAAGGTATGCCGCGTTTGATACGGACGCCGCTTCGTCAGACCCAAATGTCGGAGTAGGGGATACCAGACCCGGTTGGTGATGTTGTCCACATCAAGGGGCTCACCATTGCGGTTGGCGAACACGAACGTGTCCCCGCCGGGCTGGTAGGTCACCTCCCGCTGCGCCATCAGGGCATCAAACACCGGCTGACTCATTGCAATGTCCCGCATCGAGCCATCGGTCTTGGTCTCATCCAGCCGACCCCGCACCCAGGACTCCCGAACCAGAATCTGCCGTCGCTCGAAGTCCACTCGTGACCAGTGCAGCCCATGCAACTCACCGGTTCGCATGCCCGTAAAGAAGCGCACCACCAGATAGTTTCGGTAGTCCGGCCGCACCGTGTGGATCAGCAACTGCACCTCTTCCATTGAAAAGGGATGAATCTCCACCCGCGACTGCCGCAGGCGCTTCACCTTCTTCACCGGATTGACGAAATCAAAGCGATCCACCGCCTCATCCAGAATCTGACCCAACACCTGGATCACCCTATTGATCGTCTTCGCCGACAGGGTTGCATTTCCGCTGCGTCCGGAACGTTTCGCCAGTGCTGTTCTGAACTGCAGAACGTCGGCCTTGCTGATGAAGCCCACCGGCACTTCCCCAAAGGCCGGAATCAGATGACGATCCAGAGTCGACCGCACCGTCGCCCGATGCGAATCCCGCCAACCCAGACCACACTCCTGCACCCACAGCTCAGCAAAGTCACGGAACAGCGGGGTGGCCGCTGCCGCATCACCGACGGCAGCAACACCAGCTCCCTGCCTGCCCCCGCCGGACGTCACCAACGCAGCAGAGCTGGACGTCTCGCCAACGTCAGCGCTCTCCCGGCGCTGTGAGAGCTTGATGCCCGTCTTGCTGCCTGGGAAGGTGGCCAGATAGTTGAAGGTGCCGAGGGAGATTTCGGATTCGACGCGGGTGAGCAACTGTTGAAGCAGCTTGCGATTGGGTTTGGTGTCGGGGAGTAAGGTCTGCTCCCGGCATCGATGCCCTTCATATCTGAAGTCGATGAATAGCTTGTCGCCCCGCTTCCTTATGCTACCCATGGCAGACCGCTCCATTCGCCATCGGAATTCGGCTGACATCAGCTTGGCCAGCCATCTTGACCATGTCGCGCTCAATGGCTTCCCAGATGTAAAGAAGCTTCCGGCCACCGAAGGGCCGGATGTAATGCTGTCCTTCGAGTAGGACTGAGTCTTTAAGGCGCTCCCTGATCGTTCGGGCGTCGTAGTGGATGCGGCCTGCCAGTTGTTCCGTAGTTAGATAAGTCTGCTGCATGCTAATCTCCTGGTGCTGAGTGTGAGTGTCATGCGTCGTGCAAACACGACGCATGACACTAATAGACCACACCAAGAGTCGTGTGTCAACGACATATGACAAGTTAAAACGACATATGTGGATTGTGATGATCAGATTCAGGCTCAAGGAGCTGTTGGCCAACAAGGAATACCAGGACGGGCGTGTGATCACCCTGTCTGAGGTTTCAGCGGGCACGGGTATTCATCGGGCGACTTTGTCCAAGATCGCGAACGAGCGGGGCTACAACACGGGTACGGACAATCTTGACCGTCTCTGTGCGTTCTTCAGCTGCGAAATTCAGGAGCTTGTTCAGTACGTCCCGAATGGCACAAACGAGGAGAAGTGACCGACGGTCATTCTTCTCTCACTGCTTCGACTCGTGGGCACAGGGTGGGCGCAATGTGGGCACAAATTGGGCACAAAGGGATTTGGCGACATGACGATGTCGCTGGCTGAAGAGCGGCAGCGAACTCGCCTTGGACCCTGCTTCCAAGGTTCTCGGTGGTGACCGCTACGAAGAAATCTTCGGTTCTTCATATATTTGTGGTCACGCCCTTGCGGAAGCGCCGCCGCCTCCATACAATACGCGGCCTTCGAGGATGGCCTCGGAGGCATTTTGAAGGTCTGGTGCGGGGTGGAGCAGTCTGGCAGCTCGTCGGGCTCATAACCCGAAGGTCGTAGGTTCGAATCCTGCCCCCGCTACCAATTTGAGGCAAAAACGAGGCCCCTCTGAGGGCCTTTTTTATTGCGGTGCTGCAGGGGTTTAACCAGATTTATTGTGCTGAATCAAAAACTTACCAATCTGCTGGAGCCTTTGATCGAATCGCTCGGTTACGAGTTGGTGTTGATCGAATTTGCGGCCGGTTCTCACAGCGCCATGCTGCGGCTGTTCATTGATTCGCCGGGTGGGATCACGCTGGGCGACTGCGAGCGGGTCAGTCGTGAAGCAGCGGCGCTGTTGGATGTTGAAGACCCCATCAGCACGGCGTACCAGTTGGAAGTGTCGTCTCCCGGGATGGACCGTCCGCTGGTGAAGCCGGCACATTTTCAGCGGTTTGTGGGTGAGACGATCAAGTTGCAGTTGCACGTTGCGCGCGACAACCGGCGCCGCTTTTCGGGCGTGCTGGTGGCCGCTGATGCCAGTGGAATTGAGGTGTCGCTCCCCGAAATGCGGCTGCAGGTGGCGTACGAAGATATCGAGCGGGCCCGTCTGGTGCCCGATTTTGACCGTGAAATGGCCAAATCATGAATAAAAACATTCTGCTGATGGTTGACGTGCTTTCCAATGAGAAAGGCGTTGAGCATGAAATCATCTTCAAGGCGCTGGAGGCAGCGCTGGCATCGGCCACCAAGGAGCACCACGGCGACGAGGCCGATATTCGCGTGCAGATTGACCGCGAAACCGGCGAGTACCTGAGTTTTCGGCGTTGGACGGTGCTTGAGGACGATTCCGAAGAGTTTGAATTTCCCGAGCGGCAAATCAAGCTGACTTACGCGCAGAAGGATCACCCCGAGATTCAGCCGCTTGAGGCCATCGAGACCCCGGTGGACTCGGTGGACTTTGGCCGCATCGGTGCGCAGAAGGCCAAGCAGGTCATCATCCAGAAGATTCGCGAAGCCGAGCGGGCGATGGTGGTGGCGGCCTACACCAGCCGCGTTGGCGAGCTGTTGACGGGTATCGTCAAGCGCATGGAACGCGGCGCCATCATCATGGACCTGGGTAACAACGTCGAGGCGGTGATTCCGCGCGATCAGCAGATTCAGCGCGAACCGCTGCGCCCCGGTGACCGCGTCCGCGGCTTTATTTACGACGTTGGCGCGCAGATTCGCGGGCCGCAGATTTTTGTTTCACGCACCGACCCGCGCCTGCTGATGGAGCTGTTCAAGCTCGAAGTGCCGGAGATTGCCCAGGGCCTGATCGAGCTCAAGGGCGCCGCGCGCGATCCTGGCTTGCGCGCCAAGATTGCGGTGCAGGCCAAGGACAAGCGCATCGACCCGGTCGGGGCGTGCGTGGGCATGCGCGGCTCGCGCGTGCAGGCGGTCTCCAATGAGCTTGCCGGTGAGCGGGTCGATATCGTGTTGTGGGATGAAAACACCGCCCAATTCGTGATCAACGCCATGGCGCCGGCCGAGGTCGAAACCATCGTGGTTGATGAAGACGCCCACGCGATGACCATCGGCGTGTCCGAAGAAAAGCTCGCGCAGGCCATCGGCCGCGGGGGTCAAAACGTGCGCCTGGCCTCGGAGCTGACCGGTTGGACGCTGAACGTGATGACCGCTGCCGATGCCGAGGCGCGCAAGGAAACCGAAAACCAGGCGATCCAGCAGACCTTCATGGCGGACCTGGACGTTGACGCCGAGGTGGCGCTGATCCTGGTCCAGGAAGGCTTCACCACGCTCGAAGAAGTGGCCTACGTCGCCGACGAAGAGATGCTGGGCATCGAAGAATTTGACGACCAGATCGTCACCGAGCTGAAGAATCGAGCACAGGACGTGCTGCTGACCCGCGCCATCGCCAGCGCTGAATCGGCTGCCGATGGCAGCGACAAGGATGACCTTCTTGCGGTAGAGGGCGTTGATGCCCAGGTCGCCGAGGTGCTGAACGAGGCGGGTATTCACACCGCGACCGATCTCGCCGATCTGGCCACCGATGAGCTGCTGGAAAGCGTCGAGATGGACGAGGCTGACGCTTCAGAATTGATTATGGCGGCTCGCCGTCGCGTTTACGCCTGAGCGCTGCTCGGGCCGGAAACAACAGGATTTGCATGTCGACAGTTACCGTTCTTGAATTTGCCAACGAGCTGAACCGCCCCGTCACCGAGCTGCTGTCGCAGTTTCGGGAGGCGGGCGTGTCAGTGAAAGAAGAGTCTTCGTCGATCAGCGCGCAAGACAAGATTGCGCTGCTGACCTACCTGCGTCAGAAAACCGCGCGTGCCTCCGGGCAAGCGGCGGAAGCGACCGACTCGGGTGCGGAAGCAGGCGCCCGTCGCATCTCGCTCAAACGCAAGGAAACCAGCGAACTCAAGGTTTCGGGCGTGCGCGGTGCGCCAACCAAGACGGTCAGCATTGAGGTGCGCAAACGCCGCACCCTCGTGCCGACCGAGCTGCCCGAGCCAGTCGCAGCCCCGCAGCCTACCGAGGCGGAAATTGCAGCGCGTGAAGCCGAAGCCGCCGAACGCGCGCTTGAAGCCGAACGGGTCGCGGCGCGCAAGGCTGCCGAAGCCGAGGCCAAACGTGCTCAGGAAGACGCCGAGCGTAAGCTGGCCGAAGCCGAAGAGCAGGCTGTGCGCGATGCGGAGGAAAAGGCCAAGTCGGACAAGGTTGAGCATGAGCGGTTGCTCAAGGATGACCTGTTGTATCGCCAGCGTTGGGAGGCGTCACAGTCTCGCCGTCGTGCCGAAGAAAACCTGCGTCGTTCGGCCGAGATGCGCGCGGCCACGCCGCCCCCTGTGGCAGCGCCGGTGGCGCGAACCCCTGCAGGCGCTGCGGCACCTGCCGCGGCGGCTGCACCCGGGGCGGCAGCCGCCCCGGCGCGTCGCGGCGACCGTCGCGACGGCGACCGCAAAGGTCGCAAGGAACTGCACGTTGCCGAGGGCAAGTCCGGCAAGCGCGACAAGAAAAGCCGCAAGAGCAGTGGCGGTCGCGTGCAAATCGACAACCAGCATGCCTTCGAGCGCCCCACGGCGCCAGTGGTGCGTGACGTTGAAGTGCCCGAGATCATCACCGTCGGCGAGTTGGCCAACCGCATGGCGGTCAAGGCCACCGAGCTCATCAAGGTGATGATGAAGAATGGGCTGATGGCGACCATCAACCAGAGCCTCGACCAGGATACGGCGGCGCTGATGGTTGAAGAAATGGGCCACCGCGTGGTGCTGGTCAAGGCCACCGATGCCGAAGAATCGCTTGAACTGGCAGTGGTCGCTGAAATCAGCGACGCCGAGCGCGTCGCACGTCCGCCGGTGGTGACCATCATGGGCCATGTCGACCACGGCAAAACCAGCCTGCTCGACTACATCCGCAAGACCAAGGTTGCGGCGGGTGAGGCTGGCGGCATCACCCAGCACATCGGCGCCTACCACGTCGCGACCGACAAGGGCGTCATTAGCTTCCTCGACACCCCGGGCCACGCCGCCTTTACCCGCATGCGGGCCCGCGGCGCGCAAATCACCGATGTGGTGGTGCTGGTGGTGGCGGCCGATGACGGCGTCAAGCCGCAGACCAAAGAGGCCATCCAGCATGCCCGTGCGGCCGGTGCGCCGATGGTTGTGGCGATCACCAAAATCGACAAGCCGGAAGCGGATCTCGACAAGGTGCGTAACGACCTGTCGCAAGAGCAGGTGATTTCTGAAGAATGGGGTGGCGAATACCAGTTCATCGGGGTGTCGTCGCACACCGGCGAAGGCATTGACAAACTGCTCGACGCGATTCTGTTGCAGTCTGAAGTGCTTGAACTGACGTCTCAGATTGATGCCGATGCGCGTGGCACGGTGGTGGAATCGTCGCTGGAAAAGGGCCGCGGTCCCGTGGCCACCGTGCTGGTCCGCAGCGGCACGCTCAAGCAGGGTGACGTGATTCTGACCGGCCAGTATTTTGGCCGCGTGCGTGCCATGTTTGACGAAGCCGGGCGTCCGGTGAAGACCGCCGGGCCGTCGATTCCCGTGCAGGTACTGGGCCTCTCCGGCGTGCCGGAAGCGGGTGATGACGTGGTCGTGGTGTCTGACGAGAAGAAGGCGCGAGAGCTTGCCGACCTTCGCGAAGGCAAGGCCCGCGAGCATCGCCTCGCGCAGAATCAGGCCCTGCGCATGGACCAGATTCTGGCGCGCATGGGCGAGGGCGAGATCAAGCAGTTGAACCTGATGGTCAAGGCTGACGTGCAAGGCTCGGCCGAAGCGCTGTCCGAGGCGCTGCGCAACCTGCCGAGCGAAGAGGTTCGGGTCAACGTGCTGTCGGCCGGCATCGGCGGCATCAACGAATCCGACATCGATCTGGCGCTGGCCTCGAAGGCCATCGTCATCGGCTTCAACGTTCGCGCTGACTCCGGCGCGCGCAAGCGCATTCAGGACACCGGCGTCGATGTTCGTTATTACTCGATCATCTACAACGTGCTTGATGAAGTAAGCGACGCCATCTCGGGCCTGCTGGGCACCGAGACGCGCGAACAGATCGTCGGCACTGCGCAGGTTCGTGACGTGTTCCGCAGCGCCAAGCTCGGCAGTGTTGCCGGCTGTCTGGTGATGGAAGGCTCGGTGCAACGCGCCCTGCCGATTCGCGTGCTGCGCGACAACACGGTCATTTACGAAGGCACGCTGGAATCGCTGCGCCGCTTCAAGGACGACGTCAACAAGGTCGAGGCCGGCACCGAATGCGGTATCGGCGTCAAGGACTACAACGACGTCAAGGTGGGCGACCAGATCGAGTGCTTCCAGCGTTTTGAGGTCAAGCGTTCGGTCAAGAGCGCGGCGGCTTAATAGGCCCCGCCGCTCGATGACCGCCGCCTCACCCTGCCTGGCGCACCATGCCTAAAGAATTTTCCCGAACCTCGCGCATCAACCAGCAGCTTCAAGAAGTGTTGTCGGTGCTGATCCGTGACCTTCGCGATCCGCGGATTGGTGACATCACCGTCACCGCGGTGGATGCGGCCGCCGACATGCGCTCGGCCAACGTCAAGGTCAGCAGCTTTGCTGATGACGCGGCGCTGGCGCAGTCGGTCAAGGCGCTGAACCATGCCGGCGGCAAATTGCGCCGCGACCTGGGTCGGCAGTTGACGCTGCGCTACATTCCCGAGCTGCGCTTCCTCGCGGACCGCGGCCTTCGTGAGGGCGACCGCATGGCCGCGATCATTCGCGAGGCGCGTGCGGCAGATGATCGAATCGCTGCGGCGCGCCAGCAGGCCGATGAACCCGACGCCGATCATGGCGAGGTCCGCCGCGACGAATGAGCAAGCCGCGCCGTCCAAAACGCGCGGTGGACGGCATTCTGCTGCTCGACAAGCCGCAAGGCATTACCTCCAACGCGGCACTGATGGAGGTTCGGCGGCTATTCCAGGCCGACAAGGCAGGGCACACCGGCAGCCTTGATCCGATGGCGACCGGCCTGCTACCGATCTGTCTCGGCAATGCCACCAAGCTCAGTGGCCAGTTGTTGGCTTCTGACAAGGCCTATCGCGCGACCATCCGCCTCGGTACCAAAACCGACAGCGGCGATGCCGACGGTGCGGTCATTGCATCGGCCCCGGTCCCCGCGCATGACGCCGAGCGCCTGTCGGCGCTGTTGCAGGCCAGTTGCGGCCCGCAGCAGCAAGTACCGCCGATGGTGTCGGCGCTCAAGCACGAAGGTCAACGGCTTTACGCCCTGGCGCGCGAGGGCGTTGAGGTCGAACGCGCGCCGAGAGACATCACCATTCATCGACTGACGCTGGTCGACTGGCAGCCGCACCAATGGACCATTGACGTGCAGTGCTCCAAAGGCACCTACATCCGCGTATTGGCCGAAGATCTGGCCGCGAAGATCGGTGCGCTGGCGCATCTGGGCGCGCTGCACCGGCAGTGGGTGGCGCCGTTTGACGGGGTGCCCTATGCCCTGGACGCGCTACGCACCTTGGCGACCGATGGGGGATTTGCGGCGCTGGACCGCTGTCTCTTGCCGTTGTCGGCGGCTTTGGTGGGTTGGCCCAGTGTGGTTGTCTCGCCGGCCCAGGCCGGGCAACTTCGCGCCGGGCAACCGATTGAACCGCCGGCCGACAGGGGCGGCGAGTGCCAGGCCTCGGCGCCCGAGATGGCGGTATTCGACGTGCAGGGCGAGGTCCTCAGCCTGGCGCTGCTGCGTGACGATGGCTTGCTGTGGCCGAAGCGCTGGCTGGCACGCGACCGCATTTGAATAACCTGTGTTTGATTGGCCGAATCTGGTTGCGCCACCCTATGCAGGCTGACTACAATGTGCGGCTTGCTTAACGACTTATATGAACGCTGTTCTGGAGTAATCGAGATGACGATGTCTGTGGCCGAAAAGGCCGAAGTTGCAAACAAATTTGCGCGTGCCGCCAACGATACCGGGTCACCTGAAGTGCAGGTTGCCTTGCTCACCGCGCGTATCACCGGCCTGATGGGCCATTTTTCGGCGAACAAGAAAGATCACCACAGCCGCCGCGGCTTGCTGAAGATGGTCAACCGCCGTCGCAGCCTGCTCGATTATCTCAAGGGCAAGGACGAAGGTCGCTACCTGAAGCTGATCGGCGATCTTGGCCTGCGTCGCTAAGCGACCCGGTTCCTGGCGTCCCGTGGTGCTGGTCGACGTGTCGAGCAGCCGGTTACAAGTTGAATTCATGACGCCGCCGGAGTCTCTCCGGCGGCGCTTTATTTGTTTACGGAGAAATAATTAATGGCCATTTCCGCCACGCCGGCAACGGCAGTCAAGAAAAGCTTCCAGTTTGGTGACCAGACCGTCACGCTTGAAACCGGTGCCATTGCTCGGCAGGCGTGCAGCGTCATCGTGTCGATGGGCGAAACCGTGGTCATGGTGAACGTCGTTGCTCGCAAAGACGCCAAACCCGACCAGAGTTTTTTCCCGCTCACGGTCGATTACATGGAGCGCTTTTATGCAGGCGGCCGGATTCCCGGTGGCTTTTTCAAGCGTGAAGGCCGGATGACCGAGAAGGAAACGCTGACTTCGCGGCTGATCGACCGTCCGCTGCGCCCGCTCTTCCCCGATGGCTTTTTCAATGAAGTCCAGGTTGCTGCGACGGTGCTGTCGCTCAATCCTGAAATCAGCGGCGACATTCCCGCCATGATCGGTGCCTCGGCGGCCGTGGCGTTGACCGGCACGCCCTTCGCCGGCCCCATCGGCGCCGCACGCGTGGGTTTCAAGGACGGCAACTTCATTCTCAACCCGACCGAAAGCCAGCTCAAAACCTCCGAGCTCGATCTTGTTGTTGCCGGCACCAAGGATGCGGTGTTGATGGTCGAGTCCGAAGCCAAGATGTTGTCGGAGGAAATCATGCTGGGCGCCGTATTGTTCGGACATGAGCAGATGCAGGCCGCCATCGTTGCCATCAACGAACTGGTGGCTGAAGCGGGTTTGCCGAAGTGGGACTGGAAGGCGTCCGACACCACCGCCGTGACCGCATTCGCCGCAGCCTACGAAGGCCGCATTGCCGAGGCTTACACGCTGACCGACAAGAAAGTCCGCGTGGCGGCGATCAACGCCATCCGTGCCGACGCCGTTGCCGCCAAGCCAGAAACCCTGGGTGAGCGGGACGTCAAAGATGCGCTGCACGAACTCGAAGCCAAGGTGGTCCGTGGCCGTATTCTTGAGGGCCAGCCGCGTATAGATGGCCGTGACCGCACCACCGTTCGCCCGTTGTCGGTGGGCGCCGGTGTACTGCCGCGCACCCACGGCTCGGCACTGTTCACCCGTGGCGAGACCCAGGTTCTGGCGGTTGCCACCTTGGGCACCGGCAAGGACTACCAGATCATTGATGCAATCGAAGGCGAATGGCATGAGCGTTTCATGTTCCATTACAACTTCCCCCCGTACTGCGTCGGCGAAACCGGCCGCATGAACATGCCCAAGCGGCGTGAAATCGGCCATGGCCGTCTTGCCAAGCGCGGCGTGGCGGCGGTCATGCCCGACCTGGTTTCGGAGTTTCCGTACGTCGTGCGTGTGGTCTCCGAAGTCACCGAGTCCAACGGTTCGTCGTCAATGGCGTCGGTGTGCGGCGCCTGCCTGGCGTTGATGGATGCCGGGGTGCCGATCAAGGCGCCGGTGGCCGGCGTGGCCATGGGACTGATTCTGGAAGGCAGCCAGTGGGCCGTTTTGACCGACATTCTCGGTGACGAAGACCACCTGGGTGACATGGACTTCAAGGTTGCCGGGACGGCCAACGGCGTCACGGCGCTGCAGATGGACATCAAGATCGCCGGCATCACCGGCGAGATCATGCAGAAGGCACTGGAGCAAGCCAAGACCGCGCGTCTGCACATTCTCGATGCGATGAACGAAGTCATTTCTGCACCGCGCGCCGATGTCTCTGAGCACGCGCCGCGCATCACCACGATCAAGATTCATCCGGACAAGATTCGTGAAGTGATCGGCAAGGGCGGCGCGACCATCCAGGCCATTACCCGCGAAACCAACACCCAGATCGACATCAGCGACGACGGCACCATCAAAGTGGCCGCGACCAGCACCGAAGCGGCGCAAGCAGCGATCAACCGTATCGAGATGCTGACCAAGGACGTCGAAGTGGGCGCCATCTATGAAGGCAAAGTTGCCAAGATCATGGACTTTGGCGCGTTCGTGACCATTGCCCCCGGCAAAGACGGTCTGGTTCACATCTCACAGCTCGCCGACAAGCGGGTCGAGAAAGTCGAGGAAGTCGTCAAGGAGGGTCAGACCGTGCGCGTCAAGGTGCTCGAAGTGAGCCGCGATGGCAAGATCCGGCTCTCGATGAAGGCGCTGGACGAAGTGGCTGCCGCCTGACCGGCTTGCCGGACACAAAAAAACGGCCCGCTGGGCCGTTTTTTTGTTGTGGTTTCGAGTGCGCCGGAAGGGAAGGCTGCCGCCGGACCGATCATGTTGCATTAAGGTGCAGGGTGATCCACAATGGTGCGATAAGCGCTGAAGCATGGCGCAGGCGCGGCCAAACTAAGTATTTGGTCTCTGGAGGGGGATGAAAATATAAAAGAGCCCCCGGAGACCGGGGGCAAGGTGCGAGAAAGGCGCTTGGCCTTTCTGGAGGAGACCGTTTAAAGCCCGGCACCCGTGTCGGGTTTTTTTATTTCCGAGCTTTGTTGCAGTGCAGTATAAAGATGACCTTGGGCGTTGTCAATTAACTTGTTCAACTAAAAAATGATGCGTATCAGTCAGTTGAGAAGAACAATGTTGCGGCGCACCAAAAAGCCTTGCTGGCTTCGGGCCAACCCCGAAGCTTGAGCCGCGCAGCAGCATCAAGGCGCATTGCGCGCTGCGGATACCTGTTGGAGAATCCGGCCACATGAGCGGATCGTGTCCCTAGACGTGGTGTAGCTCTTTGATCTGACGGTGGGCTACTGGCTGGTCTGGGTTTCGGCTTTTAGGCTGCCATAGCCGGGAGGGTTATGGCAGGGGGTTCGATCATCATTTCGTTCATCGTCTCTCGGGTCATATAGCGGGCGCGCTGTACGGCCCACTCGTCGTTCTGTTCGAGCAGGATGGCGCCGACGAGCCGGGTGATGGCGGCCTCGTTCGGGAAGATGCCTACGACCTCCGTGCGTCGCTTGATCTCGCCATTGAGCCGCTCGAGCGGGTTGGTGCTGTGCAGTTTCGTGCGGTGCGCGGCCGGGAAGCTCATGTAGGCCAGCACGTCGGGCTCAGCCTGATCCATCAGCGCGGCCAGTTTCGGCACGCTGCTGCGGAGCTGATCGGCAACATGCCGCCATTGGGTTCGGGCAGCTTGCGCATCATTCTGGGCAAAGGCGGTGGCGATGAAGGCCGAGACGACGCGCCGGCCGCTCTTGCCGGCATGGGCCAGCACGTTACGCATGAAATGCACTCGGCAGCGCTGCCAGGTGGCGGTCAGCACCTTCGAGACGGCGGCCTTGATGCCCTCATGGCTGTCGGAGATCACCAGCTTGACGCCGCGCAGGCCGCGCCGGGCGAGCTTGCGCAGGAAGTCTTTCCAGAAGGTTTCGTGTTCGGACGGGCCGATGTCCATGCCCAGAATCTCGCGGCGACCGTCGGCGTTGACGCCGACGGCGATGATCACTGCTACCGACACGATCCGCCCGGCCTGACGGGTCTTCACATAGGTGGCGTCGATCCACAGGTAGGGCCAATCACCTTCAATGGGGCGATCCAGAAAAGCATGGACCCGCTCATCGATTTCCTCGCACAACCGGGACACTTGGCTCTTGGAGATCCCGCTGCCGCCCATGGCCTGCACCAGGTCATCAACTGAGCGCGTCGAGATACCCTGGATGTAGGCCTCCTGGATGACCGCTGTCAGAGCCTTCTCAGCCATGCGCCGGGGCTCGAGAAAGCCCGGGAAGTAGCTGCCCTTTCGCAGCTTGGGAATGCGCAGCTCGACAGTGCCAGCTCTCGTCTGCCAGTCCCGCTCTCGGTAGCCATTGCGCTGCGCCAGACGCTCGGTGTTCTTCTCGCCATAAGCGGCGCCAGTCAACGCGCCAACTTCCAGTTCCATCAGCCGCTGGCTGGCAAAGCCAATCATCTCCCGCAGCAGATCGGCGTCCGGACTCTTTTCCAACAGCGCCCGCAGGTTCATCATCTCATCGGTCATCGGTGGTTCCTTAAGTGAAGGTTGGTCGTCGAAACCCAAACCTAAACCAAGAGCCACCGGTGACCTTCAGAACCTACACCACATCGTGGGACACGACCCATGAGGCGCCGGTCAGCGGCCAAATGCCACGGCCGATTGTGAATGCTGCAGTCTCAATAAAAAGAGCCCCCGGAGACCGGGGGCAAGGTGCGAGAAAGGCGCTTGGCCTTTCTGGAGGAGACCGTTTAAAGCCCGGCACCCGTGTCGGGTTTTTTTATTTCCGAGCTTTGTTGCAGTGCAGTATAAAGCTGACTTTGGGCGTTGTCAACGAATGCATGGAACAAAAAATCTTTTTTTATCAGTGCGTTACAAGTATTGATGCTGCGTCGCACAATCAATCTTTCGTGATTTGACGGCACTTGCCATCTTCCGCAGCGTGCCGTCAGGCGCCTCCATCGCACTGGGTGCCACTCAAGTGGGTTGCAGGAAAATTGCACGCGGCCTGCACGGCGGCGCTTGGCCCATCCACTCGGCGATTTGTCGCGCCCAAAAAAGAGCCCCCGGAGACCGGGGGCAAGGTGCGAGAAAGGCGCGTGGCCTTTCTGGAGGAGACTGTTTAAAGCCCGGAACCCTTGTGAACCTTCAATTTTGAGCTTTGTTGCAGTGCAGTATAAGGACGACATTGCAACTTGTCAATCAGTGCTTGTTTAAATATTTATAACGTTATCAGCAAGATACATCTTTTAATGTTGCGATGCAGCAAGATAATGGGCTTGCATCCGGTCAGGCCTTTGCCGGTCGACGTCATGCCTGTTCTTCTGCGAATGAATCAGCAACGCCCGTGCCCAACAACCAGGCCTCACTTGGGCTTGATGGCCTTGGCGCGCTCGGACAGACTGCGCACGAACTCGCTGCGTACCGTGCGCCACAAAGGTCGTTGGCCGTCGGCCATTTCCTTGAGCAACTGCAACGGCTGCTGTGCCTGGCCCAGCATGTTGCGCAGCTGGTCGGTGAAATGCTGGTGCTGTTCGGAGTAGAGTTTCATCGACAGCTCCAGATAACGACTGATGCTGGTCTGCATTGGGTCGTCGTAGAAGCGAATGATGAATTGCAACAGGTCATCGGTGAAGATCGGCGTACCGTTTTCTTCGCGCTCGGCAATGACCTGCAACAGAATGCTTCGGGTGATATCGTCGCGCGTGCGCTTGTCTTCGACCTTAAAGTGCACGCCGCCGATCACCAGTTTGCGAATATCCTCCAGCGTGATGTAGCGACTGATGGCCGTGTCATACAGTCGGCGGTTCGGGTATTTCTTGATGATGCGGAGATCTGACATGGGCTCAGGCGATTTTTGTGCAGTGCATCAACGCATGATGCCAGATGCCGTCGCCGAAGGGCAAAACGGCTCACCCGTGCGGCGTCTGGCGCAGCGCCCAGTCGAGTAGCTGCTCTGGTGAGGCGCCTCGCAACATGTCGGGAAGGCCGTATCCGAGGCGTTCGAGCGCGCGCGCCAGGGTCGATGACCGTCCGGCGGGGTCATCGGCTAGCGGCGCGGCGTGATTCTGTTTGCTCATCTTGCGGCCTGCCGCGTCCATCACCAGCGGCAGGTGCCGATATTGCGGCAGCGCTTGGCCAAGCACCCGGCTGATATAGACCTGCGGCGCGGTTTCGGTGAGCAGATCTTCGCCGCGCACCACCTCCGTGATGCGCATTTGGCCCTCATCGACGGCGCAGGCCAGTGCGTAACCCGGGACGTTGTCGGCCCGCCAGATGACCGGGTCGCCAAGGCTATTGCGGCTTGGCCGCTGCGCCCCGTGCCGCTGGTCGTGCCAGTGCAGCGCAGCGTCGTCGAGGATGAGACGCAAGGCTGGCGCACGTGTTGGCGGATGCGGGTGGCGCCAGCAGTGCTGATCATAGGCGGCAGGCGCGCCCTTGAGACGACCCTGTCGTTGCGCGCGCGTGCAGTCGCAGGTGTAAATCAGGTCCGCGTGCTCAAGCTGCCGACGTGCTGCGCGATAGGCCGCAAGATGCTGCGACTGGTAGTGCGGCTGCCCGTCCCAGTGCAGTCCATAGGCGTCCAATTGCTGCAGGATGTGTGTACTTGCGCCGGGCGGACAGCGTGCAGCATCAAGGTCATCAATCCGCAGCAACCAGAGACCTTGCTGGCGCCGCGCGCTCAACCAGCTGGCCGTGGCCGTTTGCAGCGAGCCTTCGTGCAAGGGCCCGCTGGGCGTGGGCGCGAATCGACCGATGGTGATCATTCAGCAGAGTTTGATAGATTCCGCGCGTCCATTCATCTGTAATCGCCCCATGTTCCTGGTCACTTGCCGAGCTACGCTTGCGTCATGACGCTAGAAGCGATCCTGTTCGACGTCGATGGCACGTTGGCCGACACAGAAGGGCTGGGTCACCACCCCGCGTACAACCAGGCTTTCGACTCATTGGGCGTGCCCTTTCGCTGGGACCGCGATCTGTATCGCACGTTGCTGCAGCAGCCCGGTGGTCGCGAGCGGATTCGCCACTATCTCGATGCCTACGACCCCGAATTGGGCCCGGAATCGGCGGCGGTGGCGCGCGACCCGGATGAGTGGATCGCCAAGGTGCACCGCCTCAAGTCCGACTTCTTTCGCGATCGCGTAGCTGCCGGACAGATCCCGCTACGCGCCGGCGTTGCGCGCTTGATTTGCGAGGCTCGCGACGCCGGCATTCGTATGGCCATCGTTTCGAACGCATCGCGGCGGACGCTGGACCCGGTGCTCGAACACAGCCTGAGACCAGAGCTGCGATCCGCGATTGAGGTCATCGCCAGCGGCGAAGAGGTGATGCACAAAAAGCCCCACCCCATGCTCTACCAGTTGGCCCTGAAGCGACTCGGCCTCAAGCCTTCGCAGTGTGTCGCGGTGGAGGATTCAGCCATGGGGCTGGCCGCCGCCCGTGCGGCGGACCTGGCAGCGCTGGTGACCATCAACGAAGACACGCGTGATCAAAACTTCGCCGGTGCGGGCATGGTCGTCTCCAGCCTCGGCGAGCCCGGTGACCCCGTGTGGGTCTATCGCGGCGACATCGGCGACGCAAGGTGGGTCACGCCAAAGGTGCTGGCAAACCTGCTTGCACAATCGCAGTCCGGCTGATGGGCACGATGTCAAAAGCCCGGGGTTTGTCCGGCGCCCGTGGGGTCGATGTGCCACGCCGGCGGTGGCAGGCGCGGCACATAACCCGGCGCACAGTGTTCGGCTGTCACGTGGGTGTACACCCCGCCACGCACATTGAACACTGCGGTCAACCGCATGAATCGGGGTGTGGTTGCGGCCACCAGATCGTCGAGCATGCGGTTGGTTACGGCTTCGTGAAAACAGCCCTCATCGCGAAAGCTCCAGATGTACAGCTTCAGACTCTTCAGTTCGACGCAGCGCTGGTCGGCGATGTACTCAAGGTACAGGGTCGCGAAGTCGGGCTGACCGGTTTTGGGGCACAGGCAGGTGAACTCGGGCAGGCGCATGCGGATGGTGTAATCACGCGACGGTGCCGGGTTGGGAAAGGTTTCGAGCGACGTTGACGGTTGCGTGGTCATGGGCGACAGGTTCGGGGCGACGGGGCAGGGCGCGCTAAATTAAACTATTGCGTCAATTCGGCGCGGCTTTGCCGGTCTTTGCGGCCATCAGGCGTTCTCGATCGTCGGCGGGACGACCGTCGAGTCTTCAATTTACGGAAATCGCATGCGTCTGTCGGGGATCAAGCTCGCCGGCTTCAAATCATTCGTTGATCCTACCCAGCTTCTGCTGCCGTCCAACCTGACGAGCGTGGTGGGCCCCAACGGTTGCGGCAAATCGAACATCATCGACGCGGTGCGCTGGGTGTTGGGCGAGTCCAGCATGAAGAACCTGCGCGGTGCCGATGCCGAAGACGTGATCTTCAACGGGTCGCGCACGCGCAAACCCATTGGTCGTGCCAGCGTCGAGCTGCTGTTCGACAACAGCGATGGCCAGATCACCGGCACCTACGCCGCTTACAGCGAAATTTCGGTGCGTCGCGAACTCAGCCGTGAAGGCGGCTCGCAATACTTTCTGAACGGCCGAAAATGTCTCAAGCGTGACGTCACTGACCTGTTCCTGGGCACCGGTCTGGGCGGCAAAAATCAGTACGCCATCATCGAGCAGGGCATGGTCAGCCGCATGGTCGAAGCCAAGCCCGACGAATTGCGTCTTTGGCTCGAAGAAGCGGCCGGCATCAGCAAGTACAAGGACCGTCGCCGCGAGACCGAGAGCCGCATTCGCGCCACGCGCGAAAACCTTGACCGCCTCAACGACCTGCGCGGTGAAATTGACGGCCGCATCCAGGCGCTGACCAAACAGGCCGCCAACGCCGAGAAGTACACCGCCCTCAAGGCCGACGAACGCCGTCTGCGCGCCGAACTGCTCTACCTGCGCGTGCGCGCGGTGGCTGACGAGTCGGCCGAGATCGCCACGCAGATTGCTGCCCAGCAGGCCGCACAGGCCAGCGCCGTGCAGTCACTGGCCGCCGCCCGCGAGGCCCGCGAGCAGGCCGAACGTGCGCTGCGCGAGGCCGAGACCGCCATCAACGCCGAACAGGCACGGGTCTTCGAGGCCGAATCGGAACGCACCCAGGCGCAGCAGACCCTGGCGCATACGCAGGCGCTGCGCGACATGCAGACCCGCGAGCGTGAAGAGCTCGACCGACGCCGCAACGACACCCAGGGCCGACGCGACCGTGAGGCCGCCCGCCGTGCCGACGCCGACAAAGCGCTCGCCCTGCTGCTGCAGCGCCTTGCCGAAGCTGAAGCGCTTGAGGCCGAGGCGCGGCGCGATCTCGAACATCAGGAATTCGCGTTGGCCGAAGCGCAGCAGCTCTGGGAGCAGTTCTCGCAGAGTGCCGAAGCGCCGCTGGCCAAGACCGAATCCGAGCGGGTCCGTGTGCAGGCGCTGGAGCGCGCACGGCTGCAGTCCGAAGCGCGCCTCAAGCGGTTGACCGACGAGGCCGCGACGCTCGACATCGACGCCCTGCTGCAGGCGCTTACCGGCGCCGATCACGACGCCGAGACCCTGGCGGCAAGCCTGGCCGAAGGCCGCGCCCGGCTCGGCGCCATGGAGTCGCAGCTTTCCGTCCTGCGTGACGAACGCCGACAAGACGAGCAGACGCTGCATCACGCCCGTCAGCAACTGCAGGACATCAAGGGGCGCCAGGCGTCGCTCGAAACGCTGCAGGCGGCGGCCCTGCGTAACGACGAGACCGCGCTCAAGCAGTGGTGGGCCGATTGCGGGTTGGCCGATGCGCCCAAGCTCGCCGAGCGCATTGACGTCGATGCCGGCTGGGAAGCCGCCGTCGAGCACGTGCTGCAGGCGGTACTCGCCGCGCCGGTCGGCGATGTTGCCTCGGCGGGTCCGCCGCCCACGCAGGGGCCCGAACGCGGCGCCGTGATCCTCTTTGATCGTTCTGGCGCGACCGCGCCTGCGGCTGCAGCAGGTGCGCCGCTGGCTGCGCATGTGCGGGGTCCGGCCGTGCTTGGCGACTGGCTGCGCGACATTGAAGCGGTGCCCGACCTTGCCGCGCTCACATCCCGCCGGTCGCAACTCGCGGCAGGTCAGTCGTGCATTACCGCCGACGGCATCTGGGCGGGCCGTGACTGGGTGCGTTACCCGCAGCGCGGCCAAGGGCAGAGCGGCGTCATTGAACGACGTCGGCAGCTCAAGACTCTGGTTCAATCCCGAGGCGATGTCGAGGCTGATGTGGCGGCACTCGATGCGAGGGTCGGTGCCATCGCCGAGCAGATTCAGGCGCTGGAGGCCGAGCGGCGCGGTATCGCGCAGACCACCGAACAGGTGCAGTCACGACACGCACAGAAGCTGGCGCAGCAGCAGTCGCTCAAGGTGCGGCTGGAACAGACCCAGCAGCGCGCCGCGCGGTTGGCGCAGGAGCGGCAGGAGACCGAACAGCACTTCAACGAGGCCGAGGCCGAACTGGCTGACACCCGCGCCGGGCTGGCCGCGCTCGAAGCTGATGCACAGCGATTGCGCCAGACCCGAGGCGATCATCAGCAGGCGCTCGCCAAGGCCCGCGACGCTTTGCAGCGCAGCCGCGCCGCACACCAGTTGGCAGCGCAACAGGTGCAGCGGCTGGCGGTGGAGCGCGCCGGCGCCGAGTCGACCCTGGCGGCGCTGCTCGCCAGCCAGCAGGCGCTGACCGAACAATTGGCGCGGCTCGATGCGCAGGTGGGTGAGCGCGGCGCCCAGGCCGAGCAATGGACCGAGCCGTTGGCGGTGCAGACCGCCGCCGTCACCGCTGCAGAGACGACCCTGGCCGAACGCCGTGACGCGCTGCGCGGCAAGCGCGGGATCGCCGAAGCCGCCGAACATCAGTTGCAGGCTGCGCAGGTCGGGTTGCAGCAGGCCGAGCAGCAACGCGAGCACGAAAACGAGGCCGTGCAGGCGCTGCTGCTCAAGGCTGAAAGCAGCCGAACCCGCGGCGAAGCGCTGGAAGCACAGTTGGCCGAGAGCGGCTTCACCGCCGAGCAGGTCGCCGCCACGCTTGCCGAGGACCTCACACCGCCGGTCTGCGAAGAGCAACTGGCCAGCGTGCTGCGACGGATCGAGCGGCTTGGCGCCATCAACCTCGCAGCCATTCAGGAGCTTGAAGAGGCGCAGGCGCGCGCGCAGTACTTCGAAACCCAGCACGCCGACCTCAGCGGCGCGCTCGAAACCCTGGAGGCCGCGATGCAGAAGATCGACGGCGACACCAAGGCACTGTTCCGCGACACCTTTGACCGCGTCAATACCGTGTTCCGCGAGCGCTTCCCCAAGCTGTTTGGCGGCGGTGAAGCGACCCTGGAACTGATCGGCGACGACCTGCTCAATGCCGGCGTGCGCGTCATGGCGCGGCCACCAGGCAAGCGCAATGCCACCATTCAATTACTGTCAGGCGGCGAAAAAGCCATGACGGCCGTGGCGCTGCTGCTGGGGCTGTTCGAGCTCAACCCCGCGCCGTTCTGCCTGATGGACGAAGTTGACGCGCCGCTGGACGACGCCAACGTCAGCCGTTTTTGCGAAGTGGTTCGTGAAATGTCGCAGAACGTGCAATTCATTATCATCACGCACAACAAGATCACGATGGAACTCGCGCAGCAATTGCACGGCGTCACCATGCAGGAACCAGGGGTCTCGCGACTGGTCAGCGTCGATGTCGATCAGGCGGTTGCCCTGACCGAAACCGGCGAGGCGCAAGCCACATGACCGCGACACCGGCCCGACCGGGGGCTGATGCGCGCAGGCGAGATTTCGAGACCAACACGCTCCGGGGGCATTGACCATGAACATGCTGCAGCTGGCCCTGCTGATACTGGGAATCCTCATCATCGTGGGGGTGATCATCAACGCCCTGCGCGAGCGCAGGCGGGACTCGATGGGTGCCACCAAGTGGACGCCGCCTGGCCGCGGTCCCGGGGCTGGCAAGGGCCTACCGTTGGGCGACCAGATGGACATCTTCGGCAGCTCGGCTGGCGAGTTCGACGAATTCGGTGTCGGCCGTCCGCGCAAGGTGAAGGACGGCGAAGTCGCGGCGCCGGCAGCTGTCCGGTCGCCAGCCCGTCATGCGTCACCGCAGCCGGCCCAAGCGCCCGAGGCGCCTACGCCGACGCCATCTTCTGCCGCGCCTGAGGCGACAGCCCCCTCCAAGTCACGCAAGACGCCGACCCTGTCGGGCGAGCGTGACGAGCCCGCCACCCCTCCTGCCGCGCCACTGCCCCCCCTGAGCAGTGGCCTGCTGCGCACGCCCAGTGGCGACAAGCCGACGGCCGCCGAGAAGCCGACCGAAAAGGCGCCCGAGGCGCCGGCGTCCGCACCGTCCGCGCCTGATTGTGTGGTGGTGCTGTTCGTCGCCGAACGCCAGGGGCAGTCGCTGCCCGGCGCGCGCATTCATGCTGCCCTCAAAGCGCAAAGCCTGACGCCGACGCCCGAGAAGATTTATCAACGTGGCAGTGGCGACGACGTGTCGTTTTCGATTGCCAGCCTCGTTAAACCGGGCGCGCTGGACCCGGCCGAAGCCGCGCGCTTTGCGTCGCCGGGGCTGACGCTGTACCTCACCGTCCCCGGCCCGCGTGACCCGGTCGCGGCGCTCGAAGACCTGTTCATCACCAGCGACCGGCTGGCCGGTGCGCTCGACGCCGACGTGTTCGACCAGACGCGGCAGCCGTTGACGGCAGCAGCCCGCGCCAGCCTGCGGCAAAAGGTCGCGGCGGCCGCGCAAGCCGCTTGAGCGCAGGCGCGCCCGATGACGCCGCGACGGCGCGCGCGGCGGCGCTGCGGCGTCAGTTGACCGACGCTGAGCACGCCTACTACGTGCTCGACGATCCGCAGATCAGCGACGCCGAGTACGACGCCCTGCTGAGGCAACTGCAAGCGCTCGAAACCGAGTTCCCGGCGCTGCAGACGCCCGATTCGCCGACCCAGCGCGTCGGTGGCAGTGCGTCGTCAGCGTTCGCGCCGGTGCAGCACCGGCTGCCCATGCGCTCGCTCAACAATGCGTTTGACGAAGCCGAGTTTCTCGCCTTCGACCGCCGCGTTCGTGAAGGTCTGGACCGCGCGGCGGTGCCCTACATGGCCGAACCCAAGCTCGACGGGCTGGCGGTCAACCTGCGCTACGAGCACGGCCAGTTCGTCCAGGGCGCCACCCGTGGCGATGGCCAAACTGGCGAAGACATCACTGCCAACCTGCGGACCCTGCGCAGCCTGCCGCTGCGTCTGCGTGATGCGCCGCCGTCGATGATCGAGGTGCGCGGTGAAGTCTTCATGCCGCACGCCGGCTTCGCCCGGCTCAATGCAGAGCAGTCCGCGCGCGGCGAAAAGACCTTCGTCAATCCGCGCAACGCTGCAGCCGGGGCGTTGCGGCAGCTCGACCCGCGGCTCACCGCGCGAAGGCCCTTGCAGCTTTACGTTTATGCACTGGGCGCAGTCGACGGTTACGCCTTGCCGGCCACCCAGCAGGCGCTGCTGGATCAGTTCCGTCGCTGGGGCTTGCCGGTCAATCCGCTCAACGCCCGGGTCGAAGGCGTCGACGATGGGCTGGCCTACTACCAAAAGCTCATGGCGCAGCGCGCCGAACTGCCGTTCGACATCGACGGCGTGGTCTACAAAGTCGATGACCTTGCCGCCCGCGATGAATTGGGCGAGCTGGCACGCGCGCCGCGTTGGGCGATCGCCTTCAAGTTTCCCGCCGAAGAGGCGCAGACAAAATTGCTCGATGTTGAATTTCAGGTGGGTCGCACCGGCGCCATCACCCCGGTGGCGCGGCTTGTGCCGGTGTTCGTCGGCGGCGCAACGGTGTCGAATGCCACGTTGCACAACCTCGATGAAATTCGCCGCAAAGACATCCACATTGGCGACACGGTGATCGTGCGTCGCGCCGGTGACGTCATTCCCGAGGTCAAGGCAGTGGTCGTTGACCAGCGCCCGCCGGATGCCGGCGTCATTGACCTGCCGCAGCACTGCCCGGCTTGCCACGCCGAGGTGGAACGCAGTGACGACGCCGTCGTCGCCCGCTGTCCGGCAGGCCTCGGCTGCCCGGCACAGTTGCATGCGGCCTTGCTGCATTTCGTCTCACGACGGGCGCTGGATATCGAGGGCATCGGGGAAAAGCTCATTCAGCAACTGATTGACGAGGGTTTGGTGGCCGAGCCCGCCGACCTGTTCGCGGTGACCGCCGAGACCCTGATGCGACTGGAGCGGATGGGCGAAAAGTCGGCCGCCAATCGCATCACGGCACTCGCCAAGGCCAAGCACACCACACTGGCCCGGTTGCTTTACGGCCTCGGGATTCGTGATGTCGGCGAGCGCACGGCCGACACCCTGGCCCAGCACTTCGGTCGCCTGGAGGCGCTCCAGCGCGCGTGCGAAGCCGATGCGCAAACCGCCGATGCCGAAAAAGACAAGGACCGCTATCCGCAACTGCGTGCGGTCGCTGATGTTGGGCCAGAAGTCGCCAGGCGCGTTGTCGACTGGTTCAGCGATCCGCACAAGCAGGCCATGGTGGCGCGCCTGCAAACGGCCGGGGTGCACTGGCCTGACGTCGCGGTGGCCTCTGGCGACGGGCCGTTGAGTGGTCAGCGCTTTGTCATTACCGGCACGTTGCCCGAGTCTCGCGACGCGGTGGCGGCACGGATCACCGCAGCCGGCGGGCAGGTGGTCGGCAGTGTCTCGGCCAAAACCGACTATCTGGTGGCGGGCGAAGCGGCGGGCTCCAAACTGGCCAAGGCCGAGAAACTGGACGTACCCGTGCTCGATTGGGCGGCATTTCTCAAGTTGCTGGATGCGTCGTCACCATGAGTGACCGCGCCCGCTTGTCGGGTGGCTTCGGCCCCCCGCACCCTGGCGGCCCGCTTCGTGCATGCGGCGACGTATAACGGGCCGAGCACCAGAGACGACGCCATGAAACCAACGCCGGTCACCCACTCGCTACGCACGCTGCAACTGCTCAGCCAGCGGACCCAACGCTGGCCGCTGGCCTTTCCGCCGCTGCTGGAAGAGGCCTACGCCGCAGCGCGGCGTCGTCAGGGACGCCTCCTTCGTGCGCTGCTGATGTGCCTGCCGTTGCTGGCGCTTTGGGCGGTCAGCGGCCAACCCGCAGGGGATGCCGCCACGCAGGGCCCTGGGTGGCTGACCCTGCTCACCGGCACCAGCATCGGGCTAATGCTGCTGACCGCCGGGGTCGTCGCCCGTGCCCCGAGACTGGGTGAGCGCGCGGTGCGCTGGTTGCAGATCGCCGCCATCACGCTTGCCGTGACCTGGTTACTCGGCCTGCGGCTGTGGCTGATGGCGCGCGGCGGCGATGCCGACCTGATGGCGATCTGGCTGGCCACGGCGTGGATTCTGGTCAGCGCCTTCGGCCGCTATCGCTGGCATTTTCTGCTGCCGGGTATCGCCATCAGCGCGGTCATTCTGCTGTTGCAGGATGCGCTGATGAGTGCCGACATCGCCGGGCTGTGGCACCGCGAATCCTTGGTGACGCTGCTGCTGTTCGCCATCGCGGCGACACTGAGCGTGCACCAGGACCGGACCCAGCGGCTGATGTGGTTGATCGAGCAGTCGCAGAACCTGTTGAGCCGCCTCGACAGCCTCACCGGGCTGGCCCATCGCCATGAATGGAACATCCGCCTCGCCCAGGCCTGGGCCGAAGCGCGGCGCACATCGCAGCCATTGAGCATCGCCCTGATCGACATCAACCGCTTCAGCGCCTTCAACGCGCAGCACGGTCACGCCACCGGGGATCGCGCGTTGTGCGCCGTGGCAGAGCAGTTGCAGAAGCTGCAGCGCGAAGACCCGGCATGCAGTGGCGTCGCCCGCTACGGCGATGACCAGTTCGCCGTGCTGTGGACCGGCCTTGATGCCGCTGCGGCCCAGGCCGCCGTGGCGACCCTGCAGGCGCGGATCAGCGCGATCAACGTGGCCGACGGTTTGCAACGCTCGGCCACGGTGATCAGCCGCGTGGCGATGGCACACCTCGACACGGTGGCGGGTCGAACGCCGGACCAGGTCGAGGCCGACGTGCGTCGTCGCCTCGCCGAATCGCAGCCGGCTGCGGCCCGGGCGTCGCGCGAGACAGGGTGGGTGTTGCCGGCCTGACCTGCGCTCAGCCCTGCGGGGTTCGCAAGGTCATCGACAGCGCGTGAATGTCGGTGTCCATCATCGTGCCCAGTGCCGCATAGACGGCGCGATGGCGCGCGACCGGCGTCAGGCCGGTGAAGGCGGCGCTGGTCATCGTCAAATGAAAGTGCCCGCGACCGCTGCGTGCCCCGGCGTGACCGGCGTGCAGATGGCTGTCGTCGCGCACCTGCAGTTCGGTGGGCGCCAGCGCCGCCGTCAGGGCCGCCTCGATACGGGCGATGCGCTCGCTGCTCATGCCGGCAGCGCCTTGACGAATGCCTCGATCCGCACCTGTGCGAACAGGCCGGCCATCGCGTACGGATCGCCTGCGGCCCAGTGCTGCGCGGCCTCGAGACTGTCGAAATCGGCGACGATCAGGCTGCCCAGAATCGGGGTTTCGCTCAAGGGCTTGCCTGCCTCCAGCGGTCGCGGGCCGGCCAGCAGCAGGCGGTTGTCATCGACCAGCGCTTGCAGATACGCCAGATGCGCGGGGCGTTGCGCCTGGCGGATGGCGGCATTGCCGGGTGCGTCGTCCGCCAAAATCATGAACCACATCAGGGCTTGTCCTCTTCCTGTTGCGGCATGTAACGAGTCAGAAACGGCAACTGCGCCAGTAGGAACACGAAGGTGATGATCGAGTACCCGTAAGTGCGGAACTGCACCCACACCTCTTCGCTGAACTGGGTGGCGACAAACAGATTCACCCCGGCCAGCGCGTAGAAGAACACGGCCCACGCCGCATTGAGCCGCCGCCAGTTGACGTCGGGCATCACCACCATGGCCTGGGGAAGACGCTGCAGCAGCACCTTCTTGCCGATCACGTGCGAACCGAGCAGCACGGTCGCAAGCAGGCAGTACATCATCGTCGGCTTGAACTTGATGAAGGTCGGGTCGCGCACGTAAAGCGTCAGGCCACCGAACACCAGGGCCGCCAACGCGGCGGCGAGGTGCAGCTTGTGCACGCGGCGCTCGAGCAGCCAGTAGCCCGCCACGGTGACGAACAAGGCGATGATGACCGTCAGCGTCGCGGTGTAGATGTCGCCGAGGTAGTAGGCGACAAAAAAGGCCACGGCGGGCCCGAGATCAAGGACTTGTTTCATAGCCGAGCATTGTACGAGCGCCCTTCGGATGGCGCTGCGCATTCAGTACAATTGCCGCCCCCGACAATCCTGATGAGACCGCATGATGAATTTTGAAGCCCTGAACGCAATTGCCAAGGCCATGGTGGCCCCCGGTCGCGGCCTGCTTGCCGCCGACGAATCCACCGGCACCATCAAAAAGCGCTTCGATTCCATCGGCACCGAAAACACCGAAGCCAATCGCCAGACCTACCGCGACATGCTGTTCACCACCGAGGGCTTCGAGAAGCACACCTCGGGTGTGATTCTGTTTGAAGAAACCCTGTTCCAGAAGTCACTGACCGGCCCGTCGTTCGTCGAGCTGTTGCAGTCCAAGGGCGTGATTCCCGGCATCAAGGTCGACAAGGGCGCCCAGCCACTGGCCAACGCGCACCCTGACGAAACCGTGACCGAAGGTCTTGATGGCCTGCGTGGCCGGCTGGAGAAATATCATGCCGCCGGCGCCCGCTTCGCCAAGTGGCGCGCGGTGATCAACATCACCGAAGACGCCCCGTCGGACTACGCGATCCACGTGAATGCCCATGCACTGGCGCGCTATGCGGCGCTGTGTCAGGAAGCCGGTATCGTGCCCATCGTCGAGCCCGAAGTGCTGATGGACGGCGATCACCCGATCGACGTCTGCGAAGAAATCACCGATCTGGTGCTCGACGCCGTGTTTGCCGAACTCTCGGCCCAGGACGTTGCGCTGGAAGGCATGATCCTCAAGCCCAACATGGTGGTTTCCGGCAAGAAGTGCCCCGAGCAGGCCGGCGTGGCTGAAGTGGCCGAGCGCACCGTGAAGGTGCTCAAGCGGCGCGTGCCGGCGGCGGTGCCGGGTATCGCCTTCCTCTCGGGGGGACAGAGCGACGTCGATGCCACCGCGCACCTTGATGCCATGAACAAACTCGGCAACCTGCCGTGGGTGCTGACGTTCTCTTACGGGCGAGCCCTGCAGGCGGCGGCGCTCAAGGCCTGGGGAGGCAAGCCGGAAAACCTCGACAAGGCGCGCGCTGCCCATCTGCATCGCGCCAAGATGAATGGGCTGGCCGCGCGTGGACAGTGGAACAAGGGCCTCGAAAAAGGCGGCTGATCGCAGCCTTCAAAAACCCCGTCGGGCGACGAGCCCGGCGGGGTTTTTTCATTCGGGCTCGGCGAGGTAAACCCACGCCATCCGCCCTGATGCCAGCGCGACGCGCGTGCGGTGATAGCCGTCACCTTCGTAACGGTCGGCACGCGCCAGCGCCGGCCCGTCAAGCCACAGACAGTCACCGTCAACCGCCAACGTCCTGTCGGCCACCCGGCGCAGCGCCGGGTAGCCCCGTTGCCCGGTGAGGCGCACCAGATCGGGGTCGATGTCGTCAATCCAGTCGCAGACCGCACCCTCAAGCCGGTCGGGATCGCGCGGCAGCAGACGCCCGAACAGCCAGCGCTGCATGGCCGGGTCACGCAGGCTGCCGTAGGCGAACAACGCGACGGGTGTGCTCATGCGTCGTGCTGGGTTTCCGGCAGGCGCTGTGCCATCGCCACGCCGGCGAGCCCGAGCCCGGCGAGCACCAGCAGCAGCCCGGTGGTGCCGATCCACACCGTCAGAAGGCCTAGCAAACCGCTCAGCAGCAGCAATGCCCCGATCACCGTGTTGCTGACCGAGACGTAGGCGGTGCGCCGATTGCCACGGCCCAAATCAACCAGATAGGTCTTGCGCCCCAGCCGCACACCCGCGTGCGCCACGCTGAGCAGAAAGAACACCAGCGGATACCAGCCCGGCTGATCTGCAAGATCCGGGGCGCCCACCGCCACCGAAACCACCGCTAGGGTCAACAGGCTGGCGAAGCCACCCGCCCACTGCATCGTGCGACGCGCGGAGATATCGGCGAATCGGCCCCAGAACGGGCTGGACAGCAGATCGGCCAGACCGGCCGCGATGACGAAACTGCCCAGACCGGCCAGCAGCGTGCCGCCAGTGTCGGTTTCACGCGCCAGCACCAGGTAGTAGGGCGCGGCGAGCGCCGATACGAGTAACAGTGCGCGGCTGATCACGAAGTGGCGGAACGGTGGGTCGTCGACGATCAAGCGCAGGCTTTTCAATGCGGCTGCGATGCCATTGATGCCGCCGTCGGTCTCGCCCGGCGTTTCCTCGATGCGCGCGAATGCCGCTGCGGCCACCATCCATACCGCGCCGGCCAGGGCCACCAGTGACACGGTCATGGTCCGGTCGTCAGCCCCTGAGAGTCCCGCCAGCAGCACGCCGGCGCCCAGCGCGATACCGCCGGCGACCGACGACGAGATGCCGGTCACCCGACCGCGCCGCTGCTTGGCCATGGTCTTGCCCATCACGTCTTTGGCGGCCACCGAGCAGAACGCGCGCGCCAGGCTGAAAAGGGCCAGCCAACCGAGCACCGCCAGCCCCCCGCCGAGGCCGTCCATCCACAGAGCGGTGACGGCCATGCCGAACAGCGCCAGCCCTTGCGCGACCGAGCCCAAGGCCCAGACCTGCTTGCGCAGCGGCAGGCGCCGCACCCAGCCGCCGATCCACAACTGCGGCAGCATCGAGCCGGCCTCGCGGATCGGCACCAGCCAAGCCACCAGCGCCGCAGGCGCGCCGATACCGGTCAGCAGCCAGGTCAGCACCGTCTTTGGGCTGGCCAGGGCATCGGCAAGCTTGCTGGCGGCGTGGCCGGTGAGTAGCCGCCGGAAGTTGTGCGGCACCTCGCGGCAGGCGGCCTCGTCGATGTCGCGGCAGGCGCGCGCGTCTTCGTCGTTGAACAGCTTCTCGTAGAGCGAGTCGCGGTAGACGTGTTCGGGTATCTGCTTCAAGGGGCGTCAGGCCACGCGACCAAAAGTGGTGCGAGTCTGCCGTCCGTCAACGCCGCCGTCGAGCCTGTAGGCTTGCCGCTGGCAGGTTTCGCGCGGAGCAGGGGATGGGCGTCAGTCTGGACGGGCGGTTGGTGGTCGCGCTTTCGTCGCGTGCGCTGTTCGATTTCGAGGAAGAAAATCAGCTGTTCGAAGCGCAGGATGACCGCGCCTACATGAAGCTGCAGCTTGACCGCCTTGATGTTCCGGCGCGTCCGGGTATCGCGTTCCCGCTGGTGCAGAAGCTCTTGGCCTTCAATCGGGGCCAGACCCCGCGCGTCGAGGTGGTGCTGCTGTCGCGCAACGACCCGGTGTCGGGGCTGCGCGCGTTTCGCTCGGCGGCACATCACGGCCTGCAGTTGGAGCGCGGCATGTTCACCCGCGGCCGCCCACCGTTCGGGTATCTGGATGCGTTGCGGGCGCACCTGTTCCTGTCGATGAACGACGACGACGTGCGCGCGGCGCTGGAGGCCGGGTTCCCCGCCGCCAAGGTCATGCCGCTGTCGAAGCCGGCCAGTGGTTCCAAGGCCGACGAGATTCGGATCGCTTTTGACGGTGACGCGGTGCTGTTTTCCGATGAAGCCGAGCAGGTCTTCCAGCGCGAAGGCCTGCCCGCCTTCACCCGTCACGAAGTTGATGCCGTGGGACGACCCCTGCCGCCCGGGCCGTTCAAGCCTTTGTTGGCGGCGCTGCACCGACTGCAACGCGCGAGTGACGACGGACCGGTGAGGCTGCGCACGGCACTGGTCACCGCGCGCAGCGCTCCGGCGCATGAGCGTGCCATCCGCACCCTGATGGACTGGGGGCTGGAGGTCGACGAGGCGATGTTCCTCGGCGGGCTCGACAAAGGGCCGTTCTTGCGCGCCTTCGCCCCGGATTTTTTCTTTGATGACCAGACCCGCCACTGTGAATCTGCGGCCGAAGTGGCGCCCACCGGGCACGTGATGTCGGGCGTCAGCAATCCGGTCCGCAAGGGTTAACGGACGTCCACGCGGCCACTCGGAGGCATCGCCCGAACCACGGGCGCAGGTTCAGGTGCCGCGCGCCAGCAGCCGGGTGAGAATGCCCTGGTAAATACGTGACAGCGGCGCCAAATCGTCGATGCGCACGTGCTCGTCGAGCTTGTGGATGGATTCGTTGATCGGCCCAATCTCGACGGTCTGCGCGCCCCAGGGTGCGATGAAGCGGGCGTCGGAGGTGCCGCCGCCGGTGAAGCGCTCCGGCGTGAGCCCGGTTTCGGCCTCGATGGCCGCGCTGGCCGCCTCGGTGAGCGCCCCCTGGCGGGTCAGGAAAGGCTCGCCGGAGAGTTGCCAGTCCAGCGAATAGCGAACCTGCTCGGCGTCGAGCATGGCGTGCACCCGCGCCTTCAGCCCCGCGGCGGTGGACTCGGTGCAGTAGCGGAAGTTGAACACCACTTCGAGTGTGCCGGGCACCACGTTGGTGGCGCCGGTGCCGGCGTGAATGTTCGACACCTGGAATGAGGTGGGCGGGAAGTCGGCATTGCCCTCATCCCAGACCTCGGCCGCCAGCTTGGCCAACACCGGGCCGAAGCGCAGCACCGGGTTTTCGACCTTGTGCGGGTAGGCGACATGGCCCTGTTTGCCCAGCACCGTCAGTTTGCCGTTCAGCGAGCCGCGCCGCCCCACCATGATGCGGTCGCCCAGTGCGACATTGCTGGAGGCCTCGCCGACGATGGCGTAATCCGGGACCACGCCACGCGCCTTGAGCTGCGCAATGGCGTGTTGCGTGCCAAACGTGGCCGGGCCTTCTTCATCGCTGGTGATGAGAAACGCCAGGGTGCCGGCCCAGTCCGTGTCGGCAACGAAGCGCTCGACCGCCGTGACCATCGCCGAGATCCCCGATTTCATATCGGCCGCGCCGCGCCCGTAGAGCAGGCCATTGCGCTCGGTGGGGGTGAAGGGGTCGCTGGTCCATTGATCCAGTGGGCCGGTAGGCACCACGTCGGTATGACCGGCAAACACGAAAAGCGGCCCTTCGCCGCGCGTCAGCGTGGCCCACAGATTGGTGACGCCGCCCGCGTTGAAATATTCGGCTGAAAAGCCCAGCGGCGCGAGCCGCTGCATCAGCACCTCGCAGCAGCCGGCATCGTCCGGCGTGTTCGACGGCCGGGCGATCAGGGTTTTCAGCAGGTCCAGTGTCGGGTTCATGGCGAGCAGATTAGCGGCGAACGGGGGTGAGCGCCGCTTGTGCGGGTTTTGGAAAAGCGTCTAACGCAAAGGCGCAAAGGGATAAAGGCAAGGACGCAAAGGCTTTTTAAAATGGGCGCTGTGCCTTTTTTTGTCATTGCTTACCTTCGCGTCCTTTCTTTTCCTTTGCGCCTTTGCCTTGAATTGTTTCTCTCCGTCGACCGTGTGCTCAGCCCTGTTGCTGGGCCTCGCGCAGCAATTCGTTGATGCCGGTTTTCGCACGGGTTTTCTCGTCGACTTTCTTCACGATCACGGCGCAGTTGAGGTGATAGCGGCCGCCATTGCGCGGCAGGCTGCCGGCGACCACCACGCTGCCGGCGGGCACTTTGCCGTAGGTGGTTTCACCCGTTTCGCGGTCGTAGATCGGCGTGCTGGCGCCGATGAACACGCCCATCGACAGCACGCTGCCGCGCTTGATGATGACCCCCTCGACCACTTCGCTGCGGGCGCCGATGAAGCAGTCATCCTCGATGATGGTGGGGTTGGCCTGCAGCGGTTCGAGCACGCCGCCAATCCCGACGCCGCCGGACAAATGCACCCGTGCGCCGATTTGCGCACACGAGCCCACCGTGGCCCAGGTGTCGACCATGGAGCCTTCGCCCACATAGGCGCCGATGTTCACGTAACTGGGCATCAATACCGCGTTCTTCGCAATGAAACTGCCGCGGCGCACGGCGGCGGGCGGCACGACGCGGGCGCCCTGGCGGGTGAAGTCGGCGGCGGTCCAGCCCTCGAACTTGAGCGGCACCTTGTCATAACCGCGTAGCGCGCCCATCTCGACCGGCGCGTTGTCGGCGAGGCGAAACGACAGCAGCACGGCCTTCTTGAGCCACTGGTGCACGACCCAGCCGTCGGCGGTGGGCTCGGCCACGCGGGCTTCGCCGCCGTCGAGCAGGGCAATGGCCTGTTCAACCGGGCGGCGATGCTCGGGGTTGCGGGCATCAAATTGGGCGCGGGCGTCCCACAGGGTGTCGAGCTGGGCTTGCAGCGTCATGTCGGGGGCTAACTCCAAAGGGTTCAGGTTTCGGTTTCGGGGCGGTCAAGCGTGCGGGCAATGACTTCACGCAGGGCTTCAAGCGCCTTGGGGTCGGTGATGGGCTGGCCATCGCGATCCGACAGGTAAAAAACGTCTTCGGCGCGCTCGCCGATGGTCGCAATCTTGGCGGCATCGATTGAGATGCCACGTTTGGCAAAGATGCGGCCGATCAAGGACAACAGACCGGGTTGGTCGGCGGCCACCAGTTCGAGCACGGTGCGATTGCGCGATGCGTCCTGGCGGAACAGCACCCGGGTTGGGGTGCTGAAGTGCTTGAGCCGGTAGGGAATGCGCCGGTTGACCGCGACATTGCCGGACTCGGGATCACTGAGCGCCTGCTTCAGCTGGGTGGTGATTTCATTGAAGCGCATATGGGCTTCGACCGGCTGGTTGTCGGCCTCGGCAATCACGTAGGTGTCGAGCACGTAGCCGTCGCGGGTGGTGTGCAGACGGGCATCGAGAATGTTGAGGCCCATACGCGCCAGCACGCCGGTGGTGACCGCAAACAGACGCTCGCGGTCGCGCATGTAGATAAAGACGGTGGTGCCTCGGTCTGCGAGCGTTTCGACGCGGACCAGCGGCAGTTGACGGGCATCGTCGCTGAGCAGGGCCGGCACTTGCCAGACCAGTTCTTCGACGCTGTGGCGCAAAAAATAGTCGGCATCGAAACGCGCCCAAAGTGCGCTGACCGCGGCCATGTCGGCCCCTGCGTCCTGCAGCAGTTTGCCGGCGGCCTGCTGGGTGAGCTGGACCTCTTCCTCGTCGGTCAACGGGTTGCTCAGGCCACGCTGGAACGCACGCTTTGTGGTGCGGTAGAGCTCGGTGAGCAGGCTTTCGCGCCAGGCGTTCCACAGCGCCGGGTTGGTGGCGCGAATGTCGGCGCAGGTCAGCAGAAACAGATAATCCAGACGCTCGCGGCTGCTCACTCTGGCCGCAAAGGTGGCGATCACGGTGGGGTCACTGAGGTCTTGCTTCTGCGCGGTGAGCGACATCACCAGGTGGTTTTTCACCAGCCACGCGACCAGCTCGGCCTCGGAGTGGGCGAGGCCATGATCGAGGCAGAACTTTTCGGCCTCGATCGCGCCCAGCTCACTGTGATCGCCGCCACGGCCCTTGGCCAAGTCGTGGAACAGCGCCGCAAGGTGCAGCAGCTCCGGCGTGGGCAGGGTTTCCATCACCTTGTTGGCAATGGGCAGCTCGTCCCGGAAGCGATCCATCTGGAAACGCCGCGTGTTGCGCAACACGTGCAGCACGTGTTCGTCGACGGTCAGAGTATGGAACAGATCGAACTGCATCAGCCCGACGATGTGGCCGAAGCTCGGCAGGTACCGACCCAGCACGCCATAACGGTTCATCAGACGCAGGCTGCGGGTCAGTCCGTCGCCATGGCGAATCATGGTGATGAACAAGGTGCGGGCGCGCAGGTCGCTGCGCACCGCGGCGTCCATCAGTCGGCCGTCGCGCAGAATCATCCGCAGCGTCTCGGCGCGGATACCCTTGATGCCGGGCGCCACCTGCATCAGCCGAAAGATCTCGATCAGCGCCCACGGCGTGCGCTTGAAGACGTCGTCGTCCACCGCTTCGATGGTGTCGCCGCGCTGTTGAAAGCGGGCGTTGAGCGGCGTGATGCGCTCGCGCGCATCGTCTCGCAGGATGGCTTCGTCGAACAGTTGCAGCAGCAGGTCGTTGAGGCACGACAGCGTTTTGATCGTGCGGTAGTAAAGCTGCATGAACTGCTCGACGCCGCGATTGCGGTCGTCGTCAACAAAGCCGAACAGCTCGGCGACCCTGATCTGATGATGAAAAAGCAGCCGGTCTTCGCGGCGGCCGACGATCATGTGCAGGGCGAAGCGCACCCGCCAAAGAAAATCCTGGCCGGCAAACAGCTCACGCGCCTCCTGCTCGGTGAGAAAGCCCTCATCCTTGAGTGCCAGCAAGGTGCGATTGCCGAAATGGCGCTTGGCCACCCAGGCGATGGTGTGAATATCGCGCAGGCCGCCGGGGCCTTCCTTGACGTTGGGCTCCAGCTTGTAGGCGGTGTCGTCGAATTTGGCGTAGCGCGCCTGCTGCTCGGCCTTCTTGCCGGCGAAAAAGTCCGCCACCGGCCAGAGCTTGTCGGGCGAGAGCGCGGCATCGAGTCGGGCCGACAACTCGGTGTCACCGCACAGCGGGCGAGATTCGAGCAGGTTGGTGATGACGGTGATGTCTTTGCGGGACTCGTCGGCACATTCGGCCAGGGTGCGCACGCTCTGGCCCACTTCGAGGCCAATGTCCCAGCCAAAGGCCGTCAGCCGCTCGAGTTGGCCGCGGTGCCGCGCCAGCGCGTCGCCTTCCTGCAGCAGCAGAATGTCGATATCGGAATGCGGCAGCAATTCGCCGCGCCCGTATCCGCCGACCGCCAGCATCGCCAGCCCGGGGGTTGGCTCGGGAAAGTGCAGCTTCCACGCCGCACGCAGGCATTCGTCAACCAGGTGGGCGCGCGCATGCACCAGGGTCTCGGAACGCCCACCGTCGTCAAACATGGCGAACAGGCGTTCTCGGCCCCAGGTGAGCGTGTCGCGGAAGGCTGAAATGGCGTAATGACCGGCGGCAAGCCGGGCGCGGACTTTGGCGGCAGAGAACACCGCGTCGGATCCGTCGTCATCGTCGTCACGACGCGCGGCCGGGGCGTCGATCAAAGTGCGCCGTCCCGGAGTGAGAGCACTTCATGGCCGCTGGCGGTGACCAGCACAGTGTGCTCCCACTGCGCCGACAGACTGTGGTCCTTGGTCACCACGGTCCACTGGTCGGGCAGTTCTTTGACGGCCGAGCGGCCGGCGTTGAGCATGGGTTCGATGGTGAAGGTCATGCCTTCTTTCAGTTCAAATCCCGTGCCAGGCTTGCCGTAATGCACCACCTGCGGGTCTTCGTGAAACACCAGGCCAATGCCGTGGCCGCAGTATTCGCGAACCACCGAGTAGCCGGCGGCCTCGGAGAACGTCTGGATGGCGTGACCGATGTCACCCAGGCGTGCGCCGGGGGCGACCTGCTCGATGCCCTTGATCATCGCCTGATGGCAAGTCTCGACCAGCCGTCGTGCCAGCACCGTGGGCTCGCCAACGAAATACATCTTGCTGGTGTCGCCGTGATAGCCGTCCTTGATCACGGTGACATCGATATTGAGGATGTCGCCCTTCTTCAACACTTTGCTGCCCGGAATGCCGTGGCACACCACGTGATTGACCGACGTGCAGATGGCGCCGGTAAAGCCGGGGCGTGAACCGCCGGCGGTATAACCGATGGTGGCCGACACGCAGCCCAGCGGCCCTTCGATAAATTCGCGGCAGATGCGGTCCAGCTCGCCCGTGGTCACGCCGGGTTTGACGTGCGGCTCGATCATGATCAGCACCGAGGCGGCTGCCTGGCATGCGGCGCGCATCTTGTCTTGTGCTTCGGGGGTTTTGATCGTGACGGACATCGGGGGGTGGGGCTCCGCCCTCGCGCGAAAAGGCAGGAAGTTGTGACGCGAGGGGGCGCAATGGTATAAAGCGCGCCCCTTAAAGGCAACGAAGGTTGTTTTTGGGGCTAATCCATTCGCAGGTTTCAAGGGTGGCCCGGCGCTGACAAAGCAAAGAGTCCATGCCTGCGATTTGCCATCAACCCATTGAATGAAGGAATGAATCCCATGGCTGATATCACCATGCGGCAACTGCTGGAAGCGGGCGTCCACTTTGGTCACCGCACCCGTTACTGGAACCCCAAGATGGATGAATTCATCTTCGGCGACCGTAACCGTATTCACATCATCAACCTCGAACAGACGCTGCCGATGCTGCGCGATGCCTGCAATTATGCAGGTCAGCTCGCCGCCAACGGTGGTCGCATCCTGTTTGTCGGCACCAAGCGCGCTGCACGTGACGCCGTCGAAGAAGAGGCCCAGCGCTGCGGCATGCCTTACGTCAGCCAGCGCTGGCTGGGCGGCATGCTCACCAACTTCAAGACGGTGAAAGGCTCGGTCAAGCGCCTTATCGACATGGAAAAGCAGGTTGAAGACGGCACCATCGGCCGCCTCAACAAGAAAGAACAGCTGATGTTCCAGCGCGAACTGGAAAAGCTGCGCCGCTCGCTGGGGGGCATCAAGGCGATGCCGAGCCTGCCCGACGGTCTGTTCATCATCGACACCGGCTATGAAAAGAATGCCGTGCTCGAAGCCCGCAAGCTGGGCATTCCGGTCATCGCCGTGGTCGACACCAACAACGACCCCAGCGTCGTGGACCACGTGATTCCCGGCAACGACGACGCCACCCGCGCCGTCCGCGTGTATGCCCAGTGCATTGCTGACGCCATCATTTACGCCCGTGGCGCCAACCCGATCCCGTTCCGCGAAACGCCGGAGCCGGTGGCCGATGACCGCTCGCAGCGCCCGCGTCGCCCCGGTGGTGACAAGCGTCGTGACGGCGGTGGCAAGCCCTCCGGCGGCGCGCCGCGTGCAGCCCGCCCGGCACCTGCCGCCGAAGCCGCGCCCGCTACTGCTGCTGAAGCGGCCCCGGCCGTTGCTGACGCCAAGCCCGAAACCAACGAGGAATAAGATGACCCAAGTGACTGCATCGCTGGTCAAGGAACTTCGCGAGCGCACCGGCGCCGGGATGATTGACTGCAAGAAAGCACTCGAAGCCAACGATGGTGACATCGAAAAGGCGGTTGAAAAGCTGCGCATGGACGGCATGGCCAAGGCCGACAAGAAGGGTTCGCGGGTGGCCGCCGAAGGCGTGATCGGCAGCGCGATTGCCGACGACGCCGTGGCGCTGGTCGAGATCAACTCCGAAACCGACTTCGTCTCCAAGGGCGACGAGTTCAAGGCCTTTGCCGAAGAAGTGGCGGCCCTCGCCCTGGCGCAGCGGCCGGCTGACCTTGCGGCGCTGTTGGCGCTGGATGTCGGCGGCCGCACGCTGGAAGACAAGCGCCGCGCGATGATCGCCAAGATTGGCGAAAACATCAGCGTGCGTCGTTTCGCGGTTGTCGAGTCTGCCGGTGGCGCGCTGGCGCACTACCTCCACGGCTCGAAGATTGGCGTGGTGGTGGCACTCAAACAGGGCGATCTGGACGTTGCTCGCGACGTCGCCATGCACGTGGCGGCGTCCAGCCCGCGCTTTCTGTCGGCCGATGATGTCGATGCCGAGGTGCTGGCGTCCGAGCGCAAGATCATCGACGCGCAGATTGCCCAGGAACAGGCGCAGGACATCGAAGACGGCAAGAAGCCCAAGCCGGCCGAGATTCTCGCCAAGATGGCCGAAGGCAAGATCCGCAAAGTGGTGGGCGAAATCACCCTGCTCGGTCAGCCGTTCGTCAAGCAGCCTGACCAGACCGTGGGCCAGGTGCTGAACGCCAACAAGGCGGAGGTCGCGCGCTTCGTGCGTTTTGCAGTCGGCGAAGGGATTGAGAAGCAGGCCACTGATTTTGCTGCCGAAGTGGCGGCTCAGGCCGGTTTGTCAGCCTGATCTGGCGTTACACTTGCCAGACGTTTTCAAGGCCCCGGAAACGGGGCCTTGTCGTGTGTATCGCATGGAGAGTTGACCGATGAGAGCCAAGCCTGTTTACCCGCGCATTCTGCTGAAGCTCTCCGGCGAGGCCTTGTTGGGCCAACTGCCGTTCGGCATTGATGCCGATGTCACGACCTTCATTGCCACTGAGGTCAAGGCCGCCATCGACGCGGGCGTGCAGGTGGCGCTGGTGGTCGGCGGCGGCAATATCTTCCGCGGCGAAGGGCTGGCGAAATCGGGCATGGACCGCGTCACCGGTGATCACATGGGCATGCTGGCCACGGTGATCAACGCGCTGGCGCTGCAGGACGCAGTCGAGCGCGCCGGCATGGAAGCGCGGGTGATGAGCGCGCTCAAAATCAACCAAGTGTGCGAGGACTACATTCGTCGCAGGGCAATCCGGCATCTGGAAAAGGGTCGGGTGGTGATTTTTGCCTCCGGTACTGGCAACCCCTTCTTCACCACTGACTCGGCGGCGGCATTGCGCGCGGTGGAGGTCGGCGCCGACCTGCTGCTCAAGGCGACCCTGGTGGATGGCGTGTACAACGCCGACCCCAAGAAGGACCCGACCGCAACGCGCTACCACACCCTCACCTACGACGAGGCGCTCAACCGCCGTCTGGGCGTCATGGACCAGACCGCGCTGGTCATGGCGCGCGATCACCGCATGACGTTGTGCGTCTACGAGATGGCCCGTGCCGGCGCCTTGATGCAGATCCTCAACGGCGACGAAAACACCGGTACCTACGTGCGCGTGTGAACACTTTCGCGATCAATTCGCGGATGATGCCGACCCGAATGTTTGTGACGAAACCGAGATAAACATGGACCTCACCCAGATGAAGCGCGATATCGAAGCGCGCATGACCAAATCGATTGACACGCTGTCTTCGCAATTGCTGCGCCTGCGAACCGGTCGTGCCAGTGCCGCGTTGCTCGACCATGTTCGGGTGGACTACTACGGCTCCGACGTGCCGATTTCACAGGTGGCCAACGTGGTGGTTGAAGACGCTCGCACGCTGTCGATCACCCCTTGGGAGCGCACGATGATTGCCGTGATTGAAAAGGCCATCATGAAATCCGACCTGGGGATCACCCCGAACACCGCCGGCACGACGATGCGCATCAACATGCCGCCGCTGACCGAGGAGCGCCGCCGTGACCTGACCAAGGTCGTCAAGGCCGAGGTCGAGCAGACGCGCGTCACCATTCGCGGCATTCGGCGAGATGCCAATACGTCGATCAAGGACGCGGTCAAGGCCAAGACGCTGACCGAAGATGACGAGAAGCGCGCCGAGGCCGATATCCAGAAGCTGACGGATCTCTACATCAGCAAGGCGGACGAAGTTGGCGCCGCCAAAGAAAAAGAGCTGATGACGGTCTGAGTCCGCCCGTCATGCCCGATGTACCCACCCCCGCGACGCCGCGCCATGTGGCCATTGTCATGGATGGCAATGGCCGATGGGCGGCTGACCGCGGTCGAGTTCGGACGGTCGGCCACCGGGTCGGCGGCACCACGGTTCGAGCCGCAATCAAGTTCGCCAGACAACGCAATGTGCGGGTGCTGACGCTGTACGCCTTCTCGCAGGAAAACTGGTCGCGACCCGAGGCCGAGATTCAGGTGCTGATGCGTCTGTTCGCCCGCGCGTTTCGCCAGGAAGTGGCTGAGCTGCACCGTGAGCAGGTCCGCCTGCGGTTCATTGGCGCCCGTACGCGCCTGAGCGCGGCATTGCTGCAGACCATGGCCAGCGCCGAGGCGCTGACCGCCGCCAACACCGGCCTGGAGGTGATTATCGCCATCGACTACGGCGGCCAGTGGGACATCTGCCAGGCCGCGCAGCGGTGTGTGACCGACGGGCTGGCGGTGAGCCCCGAGGCAGTGACCGCCCGATTGAGTACCGCCGGCCTGCCGGATGTCGATCTGTTGATTCGCACCGGTGGTGAGCGGCGTCTAAGCAATTTTCTGCTCTGGCAGGCCGCCTATGCCGAGTTGTATTTCACCGACACCCTGTGGCCTGCGTTTGACGATGCCGCTTTCGATGACGCATTACAGTGGTTCGCCACCCGGCAGCGGCGCTTCGGGGCCGTGCCGTTAGGCCATGCGGTCACCCCGCAGTCTGTCCCGGCGCGGGCGGCGCGCAGCTGATGCTTTTGCAGCGTGTCCTCACTGCGGCGGTGCTGTTGCCGCTGCTGCTGGCGGTGATTTTTTGGGCACCGAGCCTGTGGATGGTCGCCGTGTTTGCCGCCGTCGGGGGCCTGGCTGCCCGCGAATGGGCGGCGCTGTCGCGCTGGGGCGCGTCCCGCGCTGTGCAATTGATCTATGCCGGCCTGTGTTTCGCGCTGGTGCTACTGGCGTGGCAAGCCCATCTTTTTGCGGCGTGGTGGCTGCCGACCCTGCTGGGTTTGGCGCTGCTGCACTGGCTGTGGGTGGGCTGGGCGCTCGCCGGGTATCCGCAGCGCGTCAGACCGTGCGTGCAATCGCGCTGGGGTATGGCGCAGGGGCTCTTGCTGGTGGTGCCGACCATTGTCGCCTGTGGCCATTTGCAGGCCCAGCCAGACGGCGCATGGTGGCTACTGTTCGCGTTTTTTCTGGTGTTCGCGGCCGATGTGGGTGCTTATTTCGCCGGGCGCCGCTTTGGTCGCCACAAGCTGGCGCTACAGATATCGCCTGGCAAGACCCGCGAAGGCGCCGTCGGCGGTCTGCTGCTGTGCACCTTCTGGGCGCTGATCGGCGTGGCGCTGTTTGGTTTGGCCGGCTTTCAGGCGCTGGGCTTTGTCGTGCTCTGCGCGGTGATCGGGGTTTTCTCGATTGTCGGCGACCTGTTCGAGAGCGCCTGCAAGCGCATCGCAAACGTCAAGGACAGCGGCAATATCCTGCCGGGCCACGGCGGCATGCTGGACCGAATTGACAGCGTCGTCGCCGCGATGCCCTTGTTCGTGCTGGGCCTGATGGCGCTGGGGCTGGCATGAAGCAACTGGTCGTCCTCGGCGCCACCGGCTCGGTAGGGCGTGCCACCCTCGACGTGGCGGGCCAGCACCCTGATCGGGTTCGCGTCCTGGCGCTGACCGCCCACACCGACGTGACCGCCATGGCGGCGCTGTGCCAGAAGCACCGGCCCCGGTACGCGGTGATGGCCGACGCCGCTGCCGCGCAGGCGCTCACCGATGCCCTGGGGGACCGGTCGGTTGAGGTCTTGTCTGGCATGGACGGCGTCAGCGTGATGGCGGTATTGCCCGAGGCCACCGACGTGATGTCGGCCATCGTTGGGGCCATCGGTCTGCGACCGACCCTGGCGGCGGTCTCTGCCGGCAAGAAGGTGATGATCGCCAACAAGGAGCCGCTGGTCATGGCCGGACCGATGATCATGGCGGCGGCGCGCAGCAGCGGCGCGGTGATCCTGCCCATCGATTCGGAGCACAACGCGCTGTTCCAGTGCCTGCCGCCGGGATATCGCTGCGGCACCCCCCCGCCGGGTGTCGCCCACTTGACGCTGACCGCCTCGGGCGGGCCGTTCCGCGACTGGTCGGCGTCCGCCCTGGCCTCAGTGACCCCGGCACAGGCCATCAAACACCCTAACTGGGTGATGGGCCGCAAGATCTCGGTGGACTCGGCCAGCATGATGAACAAGGGGCTGGAGCTGATCGAGGCCGCTGCCCTGTTTTCAGTCGGTGCCGGGCAATTGCGGGTGTTGGTCCATCCGCAAAGCACCCTTCACTCGATGGTGACCTACGTCGACGGCTCGACGCTGGCGCAACTCGGTAGCCCCGACATGCGCATCCCCATCGCCCATGCGCTGGCATGGCCCGAGCGCTGGGCGGTTGATGTGCCGCCGCTGGATCTGTTGGCGCTGTCGCGGCTCGACTTCGAGGCGCCTGACCGCAAGCGCTTTCCCTGCCTGGCACTGGCCGAGGCCGCGTTGGAGCAGGGCGGCGTTGCGCCATTGGTACTGAACGCAGCGAATGAAATCGCGGTCGAAGCGTTCTTGTCCGGGCGGCTGCCCTTCATGGGGATTCCAGCGGTGATCAGCGAGATGCTTGAAACTGTTGCGCCTGCCGAGGTCGCTGGCTTGGAAGCGGTGATGGCGTTCGACGCGGCAGTACGCGAGCGGGCCACCGTGTGTGTGCGGAACAGGAGTGGTGAATGATGGATGTCATGTGGTCAATTGCAGGGTTTCTGGTCGCCATCGGCGTGCTGGTGGCCTTTCATGAGTTTGGCCACTACTGGGTCGCCCGCCGCTGCGGCGTCAAGGTACTGCGTTTTTCCATCGGCTTCGGCAAGCCCCTGCTGACGCGCCGCGCCGCTGACGGTGTCGAATGGGTGGTCTCGGCGATTCCGCTGGGGGGCTACGTCAAGATGCTGGACAGCCGCGAAGCCGAGGTGGCCGAGCATGAGCGCCACCTGGCCTTTGACCAACAACCGGTTCGCAAGCGCGCGCTGATCGTGGCGGCTGGCCCCGTGTTCAATTTCATTCTCGCGGTATTTTTCTACTGGTTGATTTTTGTGGTGGGGGTTGAGGGCATGCGCCCGGTCATCGCCGCGCCCGCTGCCGACAGCATTGCCGCGCGGGCGCAACTGCAGGCGGGCGACGAGATCCTGCGCCTCGGCGGCAAGGACATCGCCACCTGGGAAGTGCTGCACACCGAACTGATCGACCAGGCCCTGAACGGCGAGTCGGTGATCGCCGACGTGCGCACCGCCGCCGGCGCCACCCGGCAGATCGAACTGGCGCTGCAAAACGCGCGCATCGATCCGGCCCACCTGTTTGACGACCTTGGCCTGCGTCCCTACGACCCACCCATCGCGCCGGTCCTTGAATCGGTGTTGCCGGGAGAAGCCGCCGAGCGCGCCGGTCTGCAGGCCGGTGACCGTCTGCTCAGCGTCGACGGCGAACCGATTGCGTCCTGGCAGGCCTGGGCGAGCTGGGTGCGGGAACGCGCCGGTGCAGTGGTCCAGCTCGAATTTGAGCGGCAGGGCCAGCGCCTGCAGCGCGAAGTGATTATTGGCGAGGTCGATTCGGTGGGGCGCTTCGGCGCCAGCGTGGCCGTGTCTGCCGAGATGTGGCAGGATTTGCGCGCTGAACATCGTCGCGGTCCGGTCGAATCAGTGCAGGCTGCCATGGCACGAACTTGGCAAATGTCGGCGCTGACCCTGAAGATGATGGGCCGTATGGTCACTGGCGACGTGTCGGTCAAGAACGTCAGCGGACCAATCCAGATTGCGCAAGTCGCGGGTTTCTCGGCACAGGTTGGGTTGGTGTCGTTCCTCGGCTTTCTGGCGATCGTCAGCATCAGCTTGGGCGTGTTGAACCTGTTGCCCGTGCCGATGCTCGACGGTGGTCATTTGTTGTTTTATGCGGTTGAGGCAGTGAAGGGGTCGCCGGTTTCCGATCAGACCATGGAGATGGGAGCGCGAGTGGGCCTGCTGATGTTGGCAGGGCTGATGAGTCTCGCGTTTTACAACGATATCGCCCGCTTGTTGTCCTGACGTTCGATCCACTCAATAAAAGCGAAGACCCGTCGATGGGGTTGATGAAAAATATTACGAACCGTGGCGCTGTTGCGCTGATCAGCCTGTTTTTTGCAGGGATGGCCCAAGCCTTTACGCCTTATGTCGTGCGCGATATCCGCGCCGAGGGGCTCGAACGTCTCGATGTCGGCACCTTGCTGACGTATCTGCCGTTGTCAGAGGGCGACGAGATCAACCCGGTTAGCGCCGGGCAGGCGATTCGTGCGCTTTACGCCACCGGCCTGTTCGAAGACGTGCAGCTCGACAAGGACGGCGACGTGCTGGTGATTCGCGTCACCGAGCGACCGGCCATCGTCAGCTTCGAGATCGAGGGCAACAGCAAGGTGGGCGGCGACGAGCTCGATAAATCGTTGACCGAGCTGGGCCTTGCCGAGGGCGAACTGTTCCGCCGCGAACTGCTCGACCAGGTGCAGCAGGAGCTTGAGCGGCAATACTTTTCCAACGGCTATTACGACGTCCAGATCGACACCACGCTCGATTACCAGCCCAACAATCGGGTCGCGATCAAGGTCGATGTCGTCGAGGGCAGTCAGGCGCGTATTCGTGGCATCAACCTGCTCGGCAATGAAGCCTTCAGCCGTGACGAGCTGCTCAACCAGTTCACCCTGAAGGCCACGCATGGCCGGTTGTTCCAGTCCTCTGACCGCTACTCGCGCCAGCAACTGGGCGGCGACCTTGAAACCCTGCAGTCCTACTACCAGGACCGCGGCTTTCTCACGGCCGACATCAGTTCGGTACAGGTGGCGTTGACGCCTGATCGCGACGCGATCTACATCACCGTCAATGTCGAAGAGGGCGAGATCTACACCATCAAGGAAGCGCGCTTCAGCGGCGAAACCATCATCAATACCCGCTTCCTCGAACGTCTGTTGTCGACCGACGCTGGCCAGCGCTTCTCACGTCGCGAGGCCACAGAAAGCGCCGAGCGTATCGAGGTGGCCCTGTCTGACATCGGCTACGCCTTTGCCGAGGTCAACCCGATTCCCGAAGTCGACGAAGAGAACCTGGAAGTCACCCTGAATTACATGGTTGAGCCCGGCAATCGCGCCTATGTGCGGCGCATCGAGTTCAGCGGCAACCTGTCGACCAACGACCGCACGCTGCGCCGCGAAATGCGCCAGCTTGAAGCGGCCCCATTTTCGAAGAGTGCCATCGAGCGCTCGCGCATCCGCCTGTCTCGCCTGCCGTTCCTGCAGTCGGTCGAAGTCGAGACCGTGCCGGTGCCCGGTAGCGAAGACCTGGTCGACATCGTTTTCAGTATGGAAGAACGCCCGCCCGGCTCGGTGCAGTTTGGCGTCGGTTTCTCCGGCTCTCAGGGCTTTTTGGTCACCGGCCAGGTCACTCACACCAACTTCCTCGGCACCGGCAACCGGATCGAAGTCGGCGTAGAGCAGAATGTGATCTCGAAGAGCGTCAGCGGCTCATGGACCGACCCGTATTTCACCCAGGACGGCATCAGTCAGACCATCTCGGCGTTTTACCGCGAGTCCGAGTCGGTCATTCGCTTCAGCTCGGGCTTCAACACCAATGTCATTGGGGCCGCCCTGACGTACGGCATTCCGCTTTCCGAGTACTCGGCGCTGCGCCTCGGTGCCGGCGTTGACCAGACCGCAATCGAGACCTTCCCGACCGCGTCCTCTGACGAGATCCTCCAGTTCGCCATCGAAAACGGCACGCAGTTTACCAACGTCGACTTGCGTACCGGCCTGACCTTCGACAGCCGTAACCGGACCTTCTTCGCCAACCGCGGTGCGTTGCACCAGTTGAATCTGGATGTGGTGATCCCCGGCAGCGATGTCGAGACCTACACCTTGAGCTATCGCGCGCAGCAGTACGTGCCGATTTTCCGCGGCGTGTTTCTCGAAATCAATGGCAGCGCGGCGGTCATCGACCGCTATACCGGCGACGGCCAGGTCCCGCCTTACAGCAACTTCTTTGCCGGCGGGCCGCGCACGGTGCGAGGCTTCCAGGACGGCTCTTTGGGGCCACGCGACACGCCGTTCAACAACCCGTTTGGCGGCACCATGCGCACCACCGTGCAGAACGAGCTCGTGATTCCGCTGCCGTTCGAGGCCGACGGCAAATCGACACGTTTTTCATTGTTCTACGATATTGGCAGCGTGTTTGCCGAGCCGGGTGACTTCGAGGCCGGTGAACTTCGCCAGTCGGCTGGCGTCGCTTTCCAGTGGTTTACCCCGTTCCTGGGTCTGCTGGACCTGTCGTACGCCTTCCCGTTGAACGACGAGGTGGGTGACGAGGTGGACCGTTTCCAAATCTCCTTCGGTTCAGGGTTCTGAGGTCAGAGTGGCCGCTTGCAACCCTTCATTACTTTTCATTAACGAGTACACGACCATGTTTCAGAAGACATTTACCGTTGCCATCCTGTTTGCCGCACTGGCGGCGGCTGCCCCTCTGAGTGTTCACGCGCAGGGCGATCTGAAGATTGGCGCCATCCGCACCGCCGACATCGTGCTGGAGTCGCCGCAGTTCAAAGCCGGCGCCGAGCGGATGAAGGCCGAATTCGAGCGCCGTCAGGCCGACTTGCAGGCCGGCGCCAAAAAATTCCAGGAAGACGCCGAAAAGTTCCAGCGCGAGGCCGACTTCATGGCCAATGACGCCCGTGCGACCCGTGAGAAGGACCTGAATTCACGACGGATCGATCTGGGTCTCCAGCAGCGCCAGCTTCAGGAAGACATGCAGAACCGTGACCGCGAACTGACCGAAGACATGCGCGAGCGCATCAACGCGGTCATCACCGAGGTTGCCGGCGAGCTCGGTTATGACCTGGTCGTGCAGGATCCCGCGTTTGCCAGCGAAGCCATGGACATCACCGACGAAGTGCTGCAACGCCTCAAAGCCAAGCCCTGAGGCTCGGCGAGCGATGGCGGTCTGGACAGCCGCGCAGCTTGCGCACCGATTCGAGCTGACGCTGCGCGGCGACGGTCAGACCGAAGTGACCGGGGTGTGCACACTCACCCCCGGTCACCCCGGACGCCTCAGCTTTCTCGCCAATCCCAAATACCGCAGTGCGCTGGCCGACACGGCGGCGTCGGTGGTGGTGGTCGGTGTGCGTGACGCCGAGACCGTGCGCGGTACGGCATTGGTGGCACGCGATCCGTATCTGGCGTTTGCCCGCATCTCCGCGCTGTTCGACGTGCAACCCGCGTGCGTGCCCGGCATCCATCCGACCGCCGTGGTCGATGCCACGGCCAGGGTCGATCCCGATGCCGAGATTGGCCCGTTGGTGGTGATCGATGCCGGTGCGACGATCGGCGCAGGCGCGCGCATCGCCGCGCACAGTCATGTGGGGCTCAACGTCGTCATCGGTGAGGGCACGCGGCTCGAAGGACGGAACTGGATCGGCCCGAACTGTATCGTCGGGGCGCGGTGCCGACTGAATGCCGGCTGCGTCATCGGTGCACGCGGTTTCGGGCTGGCGCCGACGCCGGATGGCTGGGAAGAAGTGCCGCAGCTCGGGCGCGTGGTCATCGGCGACGATGTCGAGATCGGCGCCAATGCTTGCGTTGACCGCGGGGCGATCGACGACACGGTGATCGAGTCGGGTGCCAAGCTCGATGACCTGGTGATGGTGGCGCACAACTGCCGTATCGGTGCACGAACCGCCATCGCCGCGCAGACCGGCATGGCGGGGTCCACCAATATCGGTGCGCGTTGCCTGATCGGCGGGGCAGTCGGTATTTCCGGACACCTCACCATCGGCGATGATGTGGTGCTGCTGGGACGCAGCATGGTCACGCATTCATTGCCCGAAAAGGGCACCTACGGCTCGGGATGGCCGGTGGTCCCCGCGCGTGAATGGCGCAAGCAGGTCGCACGCATGCGCCGGCTTGACCGCACGGAAGCAAAAATCAAAAGGCTGGAGGCCAGACTCGGTCTCGAATCCGCACCGGAACAAGAAGGGGAACCCACATGATCGAAGCGCGCAACATCATCAAAATGCTTCCGCATCGCTATCCATTTTTGCTGGTGGACCGCGTGCTCAGCCACACCGACGACGCATTGGTGGCGATCAAGAATGTCACCGTCAACGAGCCGTTCTTCCCGGGACATTTTCCTGGCGAACCGACCATGCCCGGCGTGCTCATGCTCGAAGGCATGGCCCAGGCCTGCGGTCTGCTGGCGGTGATCCGCAGCGGTGTCACCGCCGACTCGGGACTGATTCTGTATTTTGCCGGCATCGACAACGCGCGCTTCAAGCGCCCGGTCGTCCCCGGTGACCAGTTGCGTTTCGAGGTCAAATTGGTCAAGCAGAAGCGGGACCTCTGGAAATTCACCGCCGAGGCCCGTGTCGGCAGTGACCTGGCGTGCTGCGCCGACCTGATGTGCGTGTTGCGGCACCCGGACAAGATGCAGGACGGCACCTGATGGCGAAGATTCACCCGACGGCCATCGTCGACGGCAGCGCCGAGATTGATGCCTCGGTCGAGGTCCGCGCCTATGCCGTGATCGGCCCCCAGGTCGTCATCGGTGCCGACAGCATCATTCACAGTCATGCGGTGCTCGATGGTCCGATGACCTTGGGCGCGCGCAATGAGGTGTTTTCATTTGCCTCCATCGGCGCCTTGTCGCAGGACATTTCGGCCAAGCGCAGCGATCCCACCTCGACGGTGATCGGTGACGACAACGTGATTCGCGAATACGTGTCGATTCAGCGCGGCACGATGAAGGAGTGGGACACCAAGCAGGGCCAAACCCGCATTGGCTCGCGCAACCTGATCATGAATTACTGTCATGTCGCGCACGACTGCGTGCTGGGCAACGACATCATCATGGCGAACAATGCCAGTCTTGCCGGTCACGTCGAAATTGGCGACTTTGTCGGGCTGGGGGGGTACACCTTGGTCTATCAATTCTGTCGCATCGGTGCGTATGCCTTCACCGCGTTTTCGGCCGGCGTGGATGGCGATATCCCGCCGTTCATGCTCGCGCACGGCAACCCGGCGAAGGTGCGCACCGTCAACAAGACCGGCCTGAAGCGGCGCGGCTTTTCGGCTGAGCAGATCGAACGGGTTGAAGATGTCTTCAAGCGCATCTACCGCTCCGGCGCGCCGATGGCCGAGGTGCGTGCGCAAATTGCCGCCTTGGCGGTCGAGCAGAATGGCGATGACGTCCTCAGCCGTATGGCGCAATTCCTGGACGGCGGGAAGCGACCGCTGGCGCGCTGATGCGGCTGGTCTTTGTTGCAGGCGAACTTTCCGGCGATCAACTCGGCGGCGCCATCATCGAAGCGCTGCAGCGTGAGAACCCGCAGATCGATTGCGTTGGCCTGACCGGGCCGCGCATGGACGCGGCTGGTTGCCGCAGCCTCGGCAGTATCGAGCAACTGTCATTGATGGGGCTGGCCGAGATTCTGCCGGCCCTGCCGCGGCTGTTTCGGCTGCGCGCCGAGCTGATTGAACAAATCGTCGCCGAACGACCCGATGCGGTCGTCAGCATCGATGCCCCCGACTTCAACCTGGGCCTGCAGCAGCGCCTGCGCGACCGCGGTCTGCGCACCGTTCACGTGGTCAGCCCCACCATTTGGGCATGGCGCGCGGGTCGGATCAAAACCATTCGCAAGGCGGTGGAGCAGATGCTCTGCCTGTTTCCCTTCGAGCCCGCGTATTACGCGGGCAGCGGCGTGCGGGCCGACTTCATTGGCCACCCTTTGGCCGATGAAATTGTCGCCGTGCCAGACACCGCCACTGCGCGCGCGAGTCTGGGCCTTGCCGACCGCTACACCCTGGCCGTGCTGCCCGGCTCGCGAAGCGGCGAAGTGCGGCATCTGGCGCCGGTGTTCGCGCAGACGGTGGCCCGGCTGACCGAGACGCTGCCCGGCTTACAGGTCGTCACGCCGGTGGCCAAACCCGCGTTGCGCGAGGTTCTGGACGCGCAGATCCGCCAATGGGCCCCGGCGGCCGACTGGCATCGGGTCGACGGGCAGGCGCACATGGCCATGGCCGCCGCCGACGCCGTGCTGTTGGCGTCCGGCACCGCGACGCTGGAAACCCTGCTGGTGGGGCGTCCGATGGTGGTCGGCTACCGCACGGCACCGCTGACGGCGTGGCTGATGCTCAAGGCCGGCCTGTTGAAGGCCCGCCACGTCAGCCTGCCCAACCTGCTGAGCCGCGCGCCCACCGTGCCCGAGCGCCTGCAGGCGGCGTGTCACCCGCAACGGCTGAGTGCCGACCTGCTGCCGCTGCTCACCGACCCGGCCGCCCGGCAAGTCCAGCTCGACGCCTTCGCCGACGTGCGCAGCCAGCTCGCCATCAATGCAGCGACGCAGGCCGCGCGGGCAATTCTTGGCGGGCTGGCCGCCGCCAAAACATGACGTCGGTGCTGCGGGTGGCGGGGGTCGATGAAGCCGGGCGGGGCTGCCTGGCCGGACCCGTGGTGGCGGCGGTCGTGGTGCTGGCGCAGCCCATCGAGGGCCTGCGCGACTCCAAGCGCCTGAGCGTTGGCGCGCGCGCCCGCATGGCGGACCTGATCAAAGCCGAGGCGTTGGCTTGGGCCATCGGCGACGCCAGCGTGGCCGAGATCGACACACTCAACATTTTGCAGGCCAGCCTCTTGGCGATGCGCCGCGCGGTCGCCGCCTTGCCGTGGGTGCCCGACGCGGTCGAAGTCGACGGCAATCAGGACCCCAAGGGTGGCTGGCCCACCACCTGTTGGGTGGGCGGCGACGACTTGCGGCCGGCGATCATGGCCGCCAGTATCCTCGCCAAGACCACCCGGGATGCGTGGATGCTCACGCTGGATGCAGACCGTCCACAATACGGTTTTGCCCTGCACAAGGGCTATGGCACGGCGCGCCATCTGGCGGCGCTGGCGGACCATGGTCCCAGCGATCAGCACCGCATGAGCTTTGCCCCGTGCCAGCGTGCGCGGGCGATGTGGGCCTGATGACCAGCTTCGTCCACCTGCGGCTGCACACCGAGTACGCGCTGACCGACGGCACGGTTCGTGTGGAGCCACCCAAGCGCAAGGGCGGTGGACAGGGCGACACCCTGCTGACCAAGGCTGCGGCATTGGGCTTCGTGGCGGTCGCGGTCACCGATCCGAGCAATGTCTATGCCACCGTCAAGTTCTACAAGGGCGCCGAAGCGGTCGGCATCAAACCGGTGGTGGGCTGCGATCTGTGGCTTGCGCCGGAAGTGGCCAACGATGCGCCCGAGCGGCTGACCGTGCTGGTCCAGGACGATGCCGGGTTTACCAACCTGTCGGCGCTGCTCTCGGCCGCCCACATCGAGGGCCAGACGCGCGGCCGTGCCTGCGTCAGCCGTGCTCGGTTGGCGCAGCATCACGCCGGATTGATTGCACTCACCGGCCGTGATGGCGGGGTGTTTCGCGCCGCCGCCGCCGACCAGGTGGGCCCGGCGTTGGCGGCCCTCGATGAACTGCAGGCACTGTTTGGCGACCGGCTGTACCTCGACATCTGCCGCTGTGACCGGCCGGGCGATGAAGACTGGGTGCAGCAGGCGGTGGCGCTGTCGCGGCTGCGCAGCGTGCCGGTGGTGGCGACCAATGACGTTCGCTTTCTCACCCGAGACGATTTTGCATCACACGAGGCGCGCGTCTGCATCGCCGAGGGTCGCGTGCTCGCCGACCCGAAACGGCCGCGCCCCTTTACCGCCGAGCAGTACCTCAAGTCACCCGAGGAAATGGCCGAGCGTTTCGCCGACCTGCCGGAAGCGCTTGCCAACAGCGTGCACATCGCCCGGCGCTGCAACCTGACGTTGACGTTTGGCACCTACCACCTGCCCAATTTTCCGGTGCCGGACGGTCGGGCGCCCGACGCCTACCTGCGCAGCCAGGCCGAAGAAGGGCTGGCCGAACGTTTTCCCAATGGCTTGCCCGAAGGTCGCGAGGACGAGTACCGCCAACGGCTCGACTACGAGCTGGGCATCATCGAGAAAATGGGGTTTGCCGGCTACTTTCTGGTGGTGGCCGACTTCATCCAGTGGGCCAAGGACAACGGTTGCCCGGTGGGCCCAGGGCGCGGCTCGGGTGCCGGTTCGCTGGTCGCCTACGCGATTCGCATCACCGACCTTGATCCGTTGCCGTTCAACCTGCTGTTCGAGCGCTTCTTGAACCCCGAGCGTGTGTCGATGCCTGACTTCGACATCGACTTCTGCATGGACAACCGCGACCGGGTCATCCAGTACGTGGCCGAGCGCTACGGTCGTGACCGGGTCGGGCAGATCATCACTTACGCCACCATGGCCGCGCGTGGCGTGGTGCGTGACGTATGCCGCGTGCTGGGCCACGGCTATGGGTTTGGCGACCGACTGGCCAAGCTCATTCCCGGCACGCCGGGCGCGACGCTGGCGGACGCGCTCGACGAGGTGCCGGAGCTCAAGCAGGCTTACGCTCAGGACGACGAAACTCGGCAGGTGCTCGACCTCGCCCTGTCACTTGAGGGCGTGACCCGCGGTGTTGGCGTGCACGCCGGTGGTGTGGTGATTGCGCCCGAGCCGCTGACCCGCTACTGCCCGCTGTACTGCGAAGCCGGTGGCGGCGGCCTGCGCACCCAGTTCGACATGAAAGACCTGGAAACCATCGGGCTGGTCAAGTTCGACTTTCTGGGGCTGAAAACCCTCACCGTCATTGAAGAGGCCGTGCAAACCATTGCCCGCAACGGTCCGCAGCTCGACATGCTGCAGATTCCCATCGATGACGCCGAAACGTACACGCTCTACGCCAGTGGCGAGACTTCAGCGGTGTTTCAGATGGAATCGCCGGGCATGCAAAAGGCCGCGCGCGACCTCAAGCCGGACTGCTTCGAAGACATCGTCGCGCTGGTGTCGCTGTACCGGCCCGGACCCATGGACCTGATTCCCGAGTACTGCGCGCGCAAGCGCGGCGACTCGCCGGTGGAATATCTGCACCCCGAGATGGAGCCGGTACTCAATCCCACCTACGGCATCTTCGTTTACCAGGAACAGGTCATGCAGATGTCACAACGCATGGCCGGCTACACCCTGGGCGGCGCCGACCTGCTGCGGCGTGCCATGGGCAAGAAGAAGGCTGACGAAATGGCCACCCAGCGTGCGATCTTCGAGCAGGGTTCGGCGCAGCGCGGCATCCCGCCTGAAATCGCCACCGGCGTCTTCGATCTGATGGAAAAATTTGCCAACTACGGCTTCAACAAGTCGCACGCGGCGGCTTACGCGCTGGTCAGTTACCAGACCGCGTGGCTCAAGCAGCACTACCCGGCCGAGTTCATGGCGGCGGTGTTGTCCTGCGAAATGGCGCACACCGAAACCATCGTGCTGATGCGCGAAGAAGGGCTGCGCATGAAACTCGACATGCTGCCGCCCGACATCAACCGCAGCGAGATCCGCTTTTCGGTGCCCGGCCCGCGGCAGGTGCGCTACGGCCTCGGGGCCATTCGCGGCGTTGGTGAAGGGGCACTGGAGGCAATGCTTGCCGCGCGTGCCGAAGGCGGACCGTTCACCAACCTCTTCGACTTTTGTCGCCGTATCGATCTCAAGCGCGCCAACAAGCGGGTGCTCGAAGCACTGATTGGTAGCGGCAGTCTTGATGGCCTGGGCCTGAACCGCGCTTCGTTGCTGGCCACCTTGCCGGCGGCCATCGGCATGGCCGAGCAGGCCGCCGATGCCGCCGACAGCGGCCAGGTCGACCTGTTTGGCGGTGGTGATGCCGCCCACGTGCCGGTGGTCGCCGCCACCGAAGTCGACGACTTCAACGAGCGCCAGCGGCTTGAAAAAGAACGCGAAACCCTCGGCTTCTATCTGTCCGGTCACCCGATCGACGCGTATCGCAATCTGGTCGACAAGGTGTGCTCGGGCCGCCTGCGTGAGTTGCTTGACGCCCAGGGCGCGCCGCCAACGCCTGGCCCCGACGGCAAGACGGCATGGCAACCGCGGACCCGCGTCATGTTTGCCGCGTGGGTCACCGACCTGCGCTTCTTCAAGGGCGATGTCAGTGCCGATGGGCGGGGTGGGCGCGCCAGTTACAAGGTCACGCTCGATGATCAGGGCGCGCAGATCAGCGTCTGGGTCGATGCCGAACGTTGGCCGGCCTACCAGCACCGCGTCAAAGTCGACAAACTGGTTTTTACGGTTGCCGAGATTGGCCACTCACCGGCGCGGGAGGGTCGTGAGTCCGAGCCGCGGCTGTACAACCCCGAGTTCTTCACCCTTGACCAGATCTATGCCGATCATGCCCAGCGCCTGACCTTGCGCTGGCGCCGCGCCGCTGGCGAGGTGGTGGCGCTGCGGCGGGTGCTGAGCGACGCGCGCGATCCGGCCGGCGTGCCGCTGAGTGTCGAGGTCGACCTGCCGGTGGGGACGGCCACACTCGATCTGCCGCGCGAGTGGCATCTGCGCCTCACCGATGCGCTGATGCAGTCGCTGGTGTCGTGGCTGGGCGAAGACGCGGTCGAGATCAGTTACCGCGCCTATGTGGCGCCCGTGGTCGAGGGACGGCGGCAGCGCAATGCCAGCTTCGTCGCAGCCGATGATGAGGAATAATAGCCCAATGAAACCAACCTACCTCGACTTCGAACAGCCCATCGCCGAATTGGATCAGCGGATCGAGGATCTGCGCTTTTCGACCGCCGGTCGCGGCGTTGACCTCAACGAAGAGATCACCCGGCTGGAAGCCAAGAGCCGCGAACTGACGGTGCAGATCTTCGGTAACTTGACGCCTTGGCAGGTCGCTCAGGTCGCACGGCATCCGCAGCGTCCTTACTCGCTGGACTACCTGCAGCATCTGTTCACCGACTGGGAAGAACTACACGGCGACCGGCATTTTCGCGACGACCCCAGCATGATTTGCGGTGTCGCCCGCTTCGAGGGCCGCGCCTGTGTGGTGCTCGGTCAACAGAAGGGTCGCGATGCCAAGGAGCGTGTGTATCGCAATTTCGGCATGCCCAAGCCCGAGGGTTACCGCAAGGCGCTGCGCCTGATGCAGCTGGCCGAGCGTTTTCACTTGCCCATTTTCACGTTCATCGACACCCCGGGCGCTTACCCTGGCATCGGTGCCGAAGAGCGCAACCAGTCCGAGGCCATTGCCCGCAACCTGTTCGAGATGGCGCGTCTGCGCACGCCCATCATCGCTACCGTTATTGGCGAGGGCGGCTCCGGCGGTGCGCTGGCCATCGGCGTGGCCGATCACGTGATCATGCTCAGCAACAGTATCTACTCGGTGATCTCGCCCGAAGGCTGTGCGTCGATCCTGTTCAAGAGCGCGGCCCGCGCGCCCGAGGCCGCCGAGGCGATGAAGATCACCGCCCAAGATCTGCTGGGGCACAAACTCATTGACGAAATCGTGCCCGAGCCCCTGGGGGGCGCGCACCGCGACGTGCCGGCCACCATGGACGCGCTGCGCACGCGGATCAGCGCGGCCTTCGAAAGCCTGCGCGCCACGCCGATGACCCAGCTCGCCGAGCGGCGCCACCAGCGATTGATGAGCTTCGGCGCCTTCGAGCTGGTCCCGGCCTGACCGAGCCCCGTGCGGCCGGCCGGTGATCGACGTGCTGACCCAGGCGCTGCACGATCCGCCCGCCGAAAAGCTCATCCTGGCGCTGTCGGGCGGCCGCGACTCGGTGAGTTTGTTGCACGCCTTGCAGGTCCGGTATCCGGGTCGGATCAGCGCGGTGCACATCCACCATGGCCTGCAGGCGGCCGCCGACGATTTTGCCGCCCATTGCGCGCAACTTTGCGCCGCGTGGCAGGTGCCCTTGCAGTTGCAGCGGGTGCGCGTGCATCCCAGTGGGGCTGGCATGGAAGCCGATGCGCGCGGCGCACGCTATGCGGCGCTGGCCCAGGCGGTTCCCGAGGATACGGTGCTCGTCACGGCCCATCACGCCGGCGATCAGGCCGAAACCGTTTTGATGCGGGTGCTGCGTGGTACCGGACCCAACGGCCTGGCGGGCATGCGCCGCCACGGCAAAACGGTGTCGGGCACGCCGCTATGGCGGCCGTGGCTGTCCATCACCCCGCAGCAGATTGCCGACTATGCGACGGCTCACGCGTTGCGCTGGATTGACGATCCGCACAATGCAGATCCGACCTTCACGCGAGTCTGGCTGCGGCAACGATTGATGCCTGAAATCGAAAATCGCTATCCGGCCGCCCAAGCCGCACTGGGGCGATTGGCCGAGTTGATGGCCGAGCGCAAACCCCCGACCGTGACCCTGGTCGAACGTCAGACCGAATGGGGGCCGTGCTGGCCGTTGGACGCCGCCGCCCACCTTGTCGAGACCGACCGACATGATGCGCTGCGCAACTGGCTGCGCGAGCGTATCGGACAGGTGCCCTCGGCGGCGATGCTGACGCAGGTTGAACGTGAAGTGATGCATGCCGGGGAGGGGCGACACCCGGCTGTGCGTATTCACGGGGTCACCTTGCGGCGCCACCGGCAGGGCCTCTATGCCACTGATGAGCTGCTGCCCTTGGCAGAAGGTGTTTGGACTGCAACGACATCTATCGAGTTGTCCGGCTGGGGCCGGCTGACGGCCGATGTTGCGCCGCAGTCGCCGCTTATCGTGCGGGCGAGTGGCCTGGGCGAGCGCATCAAGCCGCGCGGCAGTGCACACCATCAACGCATCACCACCCTGTTGCAGGCGCGGGGGGTGCCGTCCTGGCTGCGTGCACGCGTCCCGGTATTGGTGCGCGGCGACGAGGTGGTGGCCTTGGCCGATTGGGTGGTCAGCAGTGACGCGCCGCCGGGTCTGCAATGGCAGCCTGCGCCGGGCTGGGCCGGTTCGCGCTAGGGAACCTCGGCGTAACGACTTCGCGCGTCATTTCGCATGCCGGCGGAACGCGAAACGCGTATCGCTCGCTACGATTTTCACAGGTTCCCCAGTCCAAAAAAACGCGGTGTCCGCCGTCGTCGAGGCGGGCACCGCTAGTCAGTCTGGCTTACAGGCAGTTGTTGTCGTCGTCAGCCGAGGTGCCCGCATTGAAGCGCACGCAACCGCATTCCACGTTGCCATCTTCCAGCGTGCGGATCACGGATGCCTGATATTCCACGCCATTTTCGAGCGGGTTTTCGTTGACCAGCGCGACTTCGGTGGGGAAGCCGCCGCCCAGGCTCGGGCTAGCGCCGTGCATCAATGGCGAGTCGACGTTATTGGGTAGCGTTTCGGGGTTCTCGGGGTTGGGCAGAGAACTGCGGCTGTAGGCCAGTTCACACATGGGGTCTGGCTCATTTGGCGGTACACAGGCCGTGGGGTTGGCGGCAATGAACTCGAGGTTTTCGGTCCGGGCCACGGTCAGGCTGCTCACTGCGCCATCGGTCCACGAATACATGGGCGACAGCTCGCCGGTAACCTGCATCGGGATCACAGCACTGCAGGTGGCGCCACCACCACCACCACCACCGGCATTTTTTGAGTCACTGTCGCATGCGGCAATGGCCAAGGCGGCCATCGGCGTGACGATGGCGATCAGATAAGTGCGTTTCATAGAGTGCTTCCCTTTTTTGTCTGTACGACTGCACGGTAACCAGCTCGCGAAACGCCGAATACCCCCTGATTCGGGGGTTTGGCGGCACGTTTTCTGAACTGGGTTGAGGTCGCCGCGACGCGGTTGGCACCATCCCTGCTACCTTTCCGTCACCGATGTTCCGAGCTTGAGCGAGGCCCGCATGAAGCTGCGCCCTGTAGTGGTCGTGACCGTGTCGTTTCTGCTGGCAGCCGTTGCCGCCTGTTCGCGTCCGGATGCGGGCAATGACGTCAAGCGCTACCGACATTCCGATGACGGTGTACCGACCAACATTGATCCGCTGCAGGCGGCCACCGTGTATTCCAACCAGATCGTGGTCAGCGTTTACGACACGCTGTATCGCTACAAATATCTTGCCCGGCCCTACGAGCTGGTTCCCAATCTTGCGGCGGCAATGCCGGAGATCAGCGAAGACGGTTTGACCTACACCATCGCCCTGAAACCGGGGGTGCGTTTTATCGACGATGACGCGTTCCCGGACGGAAAGGGCCGCGCAGTCACTGCCCATGACGTGGTGTACTCGCTCAAGCGCCACTTCGACCCCGAGCAGGTTTCCCAGGGGCGCTGGCTGTGGGACCGCAAGATCGAGGGGCTCAATGCCTGGATGGATGCCGGTGCCGACCCTGACGCGGCCGTGCCGGGCTTGCTGGCGGTCGATGACCTGACGGTACAGGTGCGACTGGTCAAGCCGTTTCCGCAGTTCGTCAACACGCTGGCGCAGGGCTTTTCGGCGGTGGTGCCGCACGAGGCGGTCACCGCCTACGGCGAGGGCCTGGGTACGCGCGCCGTCGGCTCGGGCCCTTGGAAGCTCGAGCGTTATTCGCGCGAGCAGGTGCGACTGGTGCGCAACCCGGATTTCCGCAAAGAGCCGCTGGATCTGGCCTATGAGGGCTATGAGGCTGCGCTGCACGGACACCTGGGCATCAACCACCTGGATGGCAAGCCCTCGCCGTTTGTCGACGAACTGTGGATCGACTTCATCCAGGAATCGGCAGCCCGCTGGGCGTCGTTTACCTCGGGGCGCGAAATTCAGATGTCCGGCCTGCCGGTCGAGCAGACCGACATCGTGCTGGCCTCGAAAGACCCGGTCACGCTCAAGCCCGAATTTGCCGAGCGCTATCACCTCGACACCGGGCCTGAAGCCGGGTTGGTGTTTTCGGTCTTCAATATGGCCGACCCGGAGATCGGCATCGTCGATGACCCGCAGCGCAACGCCATGAACCGCGAGCTGCGCTGTGCGATGCGCGATGCCTTCGACTGGGCGCAGCGCAATGAGCGCTTTTACTCGGGATTGGGCGAGGTGTTTCCGGGGGTGATCCCCCCGTTGCTCGCCGAGTTTGACGCCAGCCTGTCGCGTGACTCAGTCACCCACAATCCGGAGCGCGCGCGCGCGCGGCTCGCCGAGGCCGGCTGGACCGCCGATAACCTGCCGACGCTGGACTATGGCCTGGTGGCCTCGGTGCTGGGCCGCGAAATGGCCGAGGAATTCACCGGATACATGTCCGCTGTCGGCATTCCGCCGGAGAAGATCAACGTCGAGAGCTATGCCACCTTTGGCGACTACAACCGCGCGCTGCGCACCTCTGAGCTGCAGATCATGGGCTACGGCTGGGGGCTGGATTACCCGGATGCCGAGAACGTGCTGCAACTGTTTTACGGCCCCAATGCCGCACCGGGCAGCAACGCCTCGAACTACCGCAATCCCGAGTACGACGCGCTCTACGAGCAATCGGCGGTGATGCTGCCCAGTCAAAAGCGCAGCGAGATCTACCAGCAGATGAATCAGATGCTGATCGACGATTGCGTCGGCATCCTGTCGTTGTCACGCCAGCGTGTGGCGCTGTGGCACAAGGAGGTGCTCGGCCTGCCCGACCGGCAGATTCTGGGCGGATTCTGGCTTCGCTTCGTCGACGTGAAGTAGCCGATGGGCACACTGTGGTACTTGCTTCGACGCTTGGCGACCGGTATTCCGCTGATCCTGGGGGTGACCTTCATCAGCTTTCTGCTGATGGTCTACTTCGGGCCCGATCTGAGCTTCGAGTTGGTCGGCAAAAACCCGACGCCAGAGCATATCGCCGCTGCGCGGGCGCAGCTCGGTTACGACCAGCCGCTGATGCTGCGATATCTCGATTATCTACGCGAGATGGTGACGTTCGACTTTGGTCGCTCGATTTCCACCGGCCAACCCGTGGGCGAGCTGCTGGCCGACGCGGTGCCGGTGTCGCTGGCGCTGACGTTGCCGGGCTTTGTCATCGGCAACCTGCTCGGCATCGCACTGGCCCTGGCGGCGGCGTGGCATCGCGGCCGCTGGGTCGACCGCAGCATCATGGCGTTTTCGGTGATTGGCATGAGCATCAGCTTCCTGATCATCATCATCGTCTTCCAACTGCTGTTCTCGTCGCGTTACGGGCTCAATTTTTTCCCGGTACGCGGCTGGGACATGTCCAGCCTTGGCGCCTACCTTTACTACGTGACGGTGCCCACACTGGCCATCGTCTTTGTCAGCCTCGGCTACAACACGCGCTTTTACCGCGCGGTATTTGTCGAGGAGATGGGCCGAGATCACGTGCGAACGGCGCGCGCCTTTGGGGCGGGCTCGGGGGTGATTCTGTGGAAGTACGTGCTGAAGAACAGCCTGATTCCCATCATCACCCGGGTGATGTTTTCGATTCCGTCCATCGTGATTGCCGGGAGCCTGTTGATCGAGAGCTACTTCGGCATTCCCGGCGCCGGCAAGCTGGCCTATGACGCGGTCACCACCGGGGATCAACCGGTCCTCAAGGCGGTTGTGGGGCTGACGGCGCTGCTGTTCGTGGTCGTGCTGATCATCAACGACCTGTTGTATCGCGCCGTCGATCCGCGGGTGTCGCTGTCATGAGCGGCGTTCGTCCGCAGGGCTTGTGGTCGCGCGCCGGGCAGCGCTTTCTGCGCGACCGTGCCGGGCTGCTCGCGACCGCCGTCGTGCTGGTTTATCTGCTCGTCGCGCTGTCGGTGTGGCTGGGCCTCGCCGGCCAGGACTGGGGCGTGCTGGGCGCGCAGAGTTTTGCGCCGGTCTCGGGCGAGCACTGGTTTGGCACTACGCGCAACGGGCAGGACATCTTCGCCCGCGCGATTTATTCGACCCGTACCGCGTTCGAGATTGGCCTGGTGGTCGCGGTGTCGTCGGTGGTGCTGGGCGCGGTCTTCGGCGCGCTGTCGGGGTTTTTCGCCGGGTCGTGGCTCGATGAAACCATCCTCTGGCTCAAGGGCGTACTCGACGCAATCCCCTTTTTCCTGTTCGTGGTGGCGGTGGCCTACGCCATGCAGGGCCATCCGTTGGCCATGCACATCGCGATGATCACCACGTTCTGGACCACCACCGGCCGCTACGTACGCGGCGAGGTGATCAAGCTCAAGTCCATGGATTTTGTGGAAGCCGCACGCGCGGTGGGCGTGCCGCAGGTCGCCATCATCTTTCGTCACATCCTGCCCAACACCAGCCACATTCTGCTGGTGCAGGGCACCCTGGTGTTCGTCACCGCCATCAAGGCCGAGGTGATTCTGTCGTTCCTTGGACTGGGTGTGCAGGACGGGGTCAGTTGGGGGCTGATGATTTCGCAGTCCACCAACGAAGTGACGGCGGGGTTTTTCAACAACTTTATCGCCGCATCGCTGGCGATGTTCGTGCTGGTGATGGCCTTCAATTTCTTCTCCGATGCCCTTCAGGACGCACTGGACCCGCGCAAGGTGCAGGCATGAGCACGCCGCTGCTGGCCATCGACAACCTCGACCTGCGCTTTGCCAGTGATCGCGGTGAGTTGCACGCGCTGCACGGCGTCAGCCTGACGGTGAACGAGGGCGAGATTGTCGGACTGGTGGGGGAGTCCGGCTGCGGCAAAAGCATCACGGCGGCGGCGGTACTGGGCCTGCTGCCGATGCCCCCGGCGCGCATCGCGGGCGGGCGCATCGTCTACAAAGAACGCGACCTGCTGACGCTGAGTGATCGCGAAATGCGGCGCATCCGTGGCCCCGAGATCGCGATGATTTTTCAGGAGCCGATGACCGCGCTCAACCCGGTGTTCACCGTCGGCAGTCAGATGGCCGACGTGCTCTGCCGCCACCAGGACCTCAGCCGCCGTGCCGCGCGCGTCGCAGCCATCGACTGGCTGAATCGGGTGGGGATTGCCGATGCCGCTGGCCGCATCGACGCCTATCCGCATCAACTTTCGGGCGGCATGCGCCAGCGGGTGATGATTGCCATGGCGCTGTCGTGCCGCCCACGATTGTTGATTGCCGACGAGCCCACCACCGCGCTGGACGTGACCATCCAGGCGCAGGTGCTGGACCTGATGCGCACCCTGGTCCGCGAAGAAGGCGTGGCGATGCTGTTGATCACCCATGACATGGGCGTGGTCGCCGAAATCTGCGACCGCGTGCACGTCATGTACTGCGGGCGGGTGATTGAACAGGCCACGACACTCGAACTGTTCGCCGCGCCCCGGCACCCCTACACGCGCGGCTTGCTGAACTGCCTGCCGCGGATTGACGGCGTGACCGAGGGCGGACGGCTGGCGACCATTCCCGGCACCGTGCCCGAGCTGTCGAACCTGCCGCCCGGCTGCGCGTTTGCGCCGCGCTGCCCCAGGGCGCAGGCCGATTGCGAAACCGCGTCGCCAGCGCTGCGTGTGATGAGTGGCGCGCATGAGGCGGCGTGTTTGCATCCCGAATCGGCTGGAGCCGGGGGCCCATGACAATGTGCAAGCCAAGGTGGGCAGGTCGGCATTCATGCCGACGGCCGAGCGTGCGTGTCGGGTTGAAACCCGACCTACAGGGCAGGTGTGCGTCGTGAGCCTGCTCCGAGTTCAAGGCTTGAAGAAATACTTCGGCGGCAGCGGCTGGCCGTTGCGCAAGCCGCCGCTGAAGGCGGTGGATGGCGTCGATCTGGACCTGGCACGCGGCCAGACTCTGGCGCTGGTGGGCGAGTCGGGCTGCGGCAAGTCCACCCTGGCGCGCGCCATTCTCCGCTTGCACGAACCCACGGCGGGCGAGGTGTGGCTGGACGGCACGCCGGTCACCGGGATCGGCCGCGCGGCGCTGCGCGCGCGGCGGCGCGAGATGCAGATCATTTTTCAGGACCCCTACGCCTCGCTCAACCCGCGGCGCAGCATCGGCCAGACGCTGGACGAACCGCTGAGCGTGCACCGCTGGGGCGACCACATCACGCGCCAGGCGCGGGTCAACGAACTGCTGGACGTGGTCGGCCTGCGCCCGGCCATGGCCAATCGGTACCCGCATGAGTTCTCCGGCGGTCAGCGACAACGTATCGGCATTGCCCGGGCCTTGGCGCTGTCGCCCAAGCTGATCGTCGCCGACGAGGCGGTGTCGGCGCTGGATGTTTCGGTGCAGGCACAGATTCTCAATTTGTTGGACGACGTCGGTGCGCAGTTTGGCGTCAGCTACCTGTTCATTTCGCACGATCTGGCGGTGGTGCGGCATATCGCCGACCGGGTGGCGGTGATGTATCTGGGGCGCATTGTCGAAGAGGCTGAGACGGCCGCGCTGTTCGCCGCGCCCCAACATCCGTACACGCAGGCGCTGCTGTCGGCGGTGCCGGTGCCCGACCCAACGCGGCGCCACGGCCGCATCGTGCTGCCCGGCGACATGCCGTCACCCAGTGCGCCACCGCCGGGTTGCCCGTTTCATCCGCGTTGCCCGGTGGCCGTTGCGCGCTGTTCGGTCGAGGTGCCAGCGCTGCGTGAGCTGGCCGGGGGCGCCAGGGTGGCGTGTCATCTTGCGTGAGGCGTGAGGTGAGAAAAAGCGTTCAACGCAGAGGCACAGAGGACAAAGAGAGGACGCAGAGAAAAGGCAGGCGTGAACGCCGCGAGCACGGGACGGGCGCTGATGCTGGCGCAGGGTGGGTGTTCCTACCCATTCGTGGCTTGAGTGATGGGCCGAGTATCGGCGACCATCCGCAGCCAACCGTTCAATAAAACTCCAAGGAGAGTCATTCATGCTGGGTCAGATGATGGATATGCCGCTGTCGATTTCGATTCTGCTGGTGCACGCCGACCGCTTTCATGGCGACACCGAGATTGTCTCGCGCCGTGTTGAAGGCGACATTCATCGCTACACCTATCGCGACGCGCATCGCCGCAGCCGTCAAGCTGCGAGTGCACTGGAGACGATGAACATTGCTCGTGGCGGGCGGGTCGCCACGCTGGCATGGAATGGTTACCGGCACTTCGAGCTGTACTACGGCATTTCCGGCTCGGGCCGGGTGATGCACACCATCAACCCGCGCCTGCACCCCGAACAGATCGCCTGGATTGCCAACGACGCCGAAGACGAGGCGCTGTTCTTTGACCTGACGTTTGCCCCGCTGATCGACGCGGTGGCAGCGCATTGCCCCAAGATCAAGCACTGGATCGCGCTCTGCGATGAAGACAAGCTGCCGGCGTTGAAAACCGTCAAACCCATCGCGTATGAAACCTGGTTGGCCGGCGGCAGCGCCGATTACGCGTGGCCGGTGCTGGATGAGAATGCCGCCGCCTGCCTGTGCTACACCTCGGGGACCACCGGCAACCCCAAGGGCGTGCTGTATTCGCACCGCTCCACCGTGCTGCACGCGCTGGGCTCGATCATGCCCGACGTGATGGGCCTGAAGGCCAGCGACGTGGTGCTGCCGGTGGTGCCCATGTTCCACGTCAACGCCTGGGGTTTGGCGTATTCCTGCCCCATCGTCGGTGCCAAGCTGGTGCTCCCCGGCCCGGCGCTGGACGGCAAGAGCCTGATCGAGTTGTTCGAAGGCGAAAAGGTCACCTTCACCGCCGGCGTGCCTACCATCTGGCTGGGGTTGCTGCAGGAGCTGCAGAAAACCGGACAGAAGCTGAGCACCATCAATCGCATGGTGGTGGGCGGTTCGGCCTGCCCACCCGCGCTGATGAAAGCCTTCAAGGACGACTACGGCATCCACATTCACCACGCCTGGGGCATGACCGAAATGTCGCCGCTGGGCACCTTCAACGCGCTCAAGGGAAAGCACCTGAGCCTGAGCGAGGAGGAGCAGTTCAAGATTCACGTCAAGGCCGGTCGTCCGGTGTTCGGCGTCGACATCAAGATTGTCGACGACGCGGGCAAGGAATTGCCGTGGGACGGCAAGGCCTTTGGTGACTTGCTGGTGCAGGGCCCGTGGATTGTCGACAAGTACTACCGGCGCGACGAGTCGCCCTTGGTCAATGGCTGGTTTCCCACCGGCGATGTCGCCACCATCGACCCCGACGGCTACATCCAGATCACCGACCGCTCCAAGGACGTGATCAAGTCGGGCGGCGAGTGGATCAGCTCCATCGAGCTGGAGAACATCGCCGTCAGCCACCCGGCCGTGGCCGAGGCCGGGGTGATTGGCGTGTTTCACCCCAAGTGGGATGAGCGGCCGTTGCTGGTCGTGGTGCTCAAGGAAGGCAAAACGGCCACGCCGGAAGAATTGCTGGCCCACTACGACGGCAAGATCGCCAAGTGGATGCTGCCCGACGACGTGCAGTTCGTCGACGAGTTGCCCCACACCGCCACCGGCAAGATCAGCAAGCTCAAGCTGCGCGAGCAGTTCACCGAGTACAAGCTGCCCACCGCAGGTTGAGCCGGGCAACAACTGAGGCGTCCATGTCGGCCGTTGGTCTGCTGCATGCCCTGAAGGTCGATGTCGTCGATTGGCGGGGCGAAAAACAGTTGGTGGCCAATGTTGACCTGCGTGCCGGCGAACTGATTGTCGGTGAGCGGCCGGTCGCGTTCGCCGAAACCCGTCCCGGCGAAGAGGCGGTCGCGCCCTGGATACTGCTCGAGACCATTCTCTCGTCAGAGCCCATGGGCGCTGCCGTTGCCGCTGCCGATCTGAAACTGACGAAGTGGCCGCTGGCGCCGGAAGATGAGGCCACGCTTGATCACCTTGGGCGCAAATACAAGCGCAATCCGAAGAAGTTGGCCCAGCTTTATCACCGGGTGGCGGCGAACAACATTCACTATCGTCATGCCGGTGTGATGGGCTTCGGGATCTGGCCGGTGTTGAGCCGGTCGAACCACTCCTGCGACCCAAACGCCCGTCTGTGTGCGTCATCGCAACAGCCGCTGGTGGAGCTGTTGCTGGCCACGCGATTGATCGGGGCCGGCGACGCGGTGAGCTGGAATTATTTTTCCGATGCCGCCTTTCTGGAGCTGGGCTGGCTTGAGCGCAACCGCCGGCTGTATCGCGACTTCCAGTTTCTGTGTCGCTGTTCGCGCTGTGAGGCAGAGCGGCCCGAGGGGGCTGGTGGGCTCTCCAATGCCGACATCGCGGTGTTTTTGAAGGAGGGGAAGTGAGCCGCCGCTGCGACCATTCCGGCGCCGGACCGGCGTGCAGGGTGACGGGCGGATTTTAGGCGGGCGCTGCCTGAAGCCGGCGCGGCGTTCCGGTGCATGTCGCATGGTAAAATCACGAAACCCTGACGTCTCCCCCGCCCATGCCCGACGCGCCGCAGCAAACCCGTTTCATCTTCGTGACCGGGGGCGTTGTGTCCTCGCTGGGTAAGGGCATTGCTGCGGCCAGCCTTGCCGCCATCCTCGAATCGCGCGGCCTGCGCGTGCACATGATGAAGCTCGACCCGTATATCAACGTCGACGCGGGCACTATGAGTCCGTTTCAGCACGGTGAGGTCTACGTCACCGAAGACGGCGCCGAAACCGACCTTGACCTGGGGCACTACGAGCGCTACCTGCGTGGCAAGACCAGCCGGTTCTCGAACGTCACCACCGGCCAGATTTATCGCAACGTGCTCGACAAGGAACGGCGCGGAGACTACTTGGGCCGCACCGTCCAGGTGATTCCGCATATCACCGACGAGATTCTCGCCGCCATTCGCCGTTGTGCCGAAGGCGCCGGCATCTGCATGGTCGAAATCGGCGGCACGGTCGGTGACATCGAGTCGTTGCCGTTTCTTGAGGCCATCCGTCAGATGGGCGTCGAAATCGGCCGCGCCAATGCGCTGTACATGCACCTCACGCTGGTTCCGTTCGTGAAGGCCTCGGGCGAGCTCAAGACCAAGCCCACCCAGCATTCGGTCAAGGAATTGCGCGGCATCGGGATCCAGCCCGACGTGCTGCTCTGCCGCTCCGAGCGCAACCTGCCGGATGAAGAGCGCCGCAAGATCGGGCTGTTCACCAATGTCACGCAAAAAGCGGTGATCTCGGCCATCGACCTTGATGACATTTACAAGATCCCCGACTGGCTCAATCAGCAGGGGCTCGATGATCTGGTGATTGAGCACTTTGGCATCGACTGTCGCCGTGCCGACCTGAGCAGTTGGCAGCGGGTGGTCGACGCCCGCGGTGAACAGGACACCGAAGTCCAGCTCGCCATGGTCGGCAAATACATTGACCTGGCCGACGCCTACAAGAGCCTCAACGAGTCGCTGATTCACGCCGGCCTGCACACCAAAACGCGGGTCAAGGTGCGCTACATCGAGTCCGAATCGCTGGAGACCCAGGGCTTGCGTCCGCTGCAAGGCATGGACGCGATTCTAGTGCCGGGTGGCTTCGGTGAACGTGGCATCGAGGGCAAGATTCTCGCGGCGCGCTATGCCCGCGAGAACAACATTCCTTACCTGGGCATCTGCCTCGGCATGCAGGTCGCAGTGATCGAATATGCGCGCAATGTTTGCCATCTGGAGGGCGCGCATTCCACCGAGTTCAACCCCGCCACGCCGCATCCGGTGATTGGCTTGATCACCGAATGGCGCGACCGCGACGGCACCGTGCAGCAGCGCACCGACCGCGCCGACAAGGGCGGAACCATGCGCTTGGGCTCGCAGAGCTGCCGACTGAAGGCCGGCTCCAAAAGCCGCGCGTTGTACAACGCCGAGGTGATTGCCGAGCGCCATCGCCACCGCTATGAATTCAACAATTTCTACAAGGCGACATTGTCCGAAGGTGGCCTGGACCTGGTCGCCGAGTCGGCCGAAAACGAGCTGGTCGAGATGATCGAAATTCCGACGCATCCGTTCTTCATCGCCTGCCAGTTTCACCCCGAGTTCACCTCGACGCCGCGCGATGGCCATCCGCTGTTTGAAGGCTTTGTGCGTGCCGCGCGTGAACATCATCTGGCGCAGCAGCGCCCTGGCGAGGTGGCAGCATGAACTTTCTGGGTCGTCCCGCCGGGCTGGACGCGCCCCTGTTCTTGATTGCTGGCCCCGACACCCTGGAGTCCCTGGACCTGGCTCTGGAGGTGGCGGGTCACATCAAACCCATCGCCGAGCGGCTGGGTATCACCTATATTTTCAAGGGCAGCTTCGACAAGGCCAACCGTAGCAGCCACATCAGCTATCGCGGCCCCGGCCTCGACGATGGCCTGAAGATTATGCAGGCGGTCAAGGACCAGATTGGTGTGCCGGTGCTCACCGACGTGCACGAAGACACGCCGGTCGCGCCGATCGCCGAGGTGATCGACGTCGTCCAGACCCCGGCCTTCCTGTGCCGCCAGACCAACTTCATGCAAAAGTGGGCGCAGTGTGGCCGGCCGATCAACGTCAAGAAGGGCCAGTTCATGAGCCCCTGGGAAATGGGCAACGTCATCGCCAAGATGCGCGCCGTCGCCCCCGATGGGCAGTTCTTCTTGTGCGAACGCGGCTTCACCTTCGGCTACAACAATCTGGTCGCCGACATGCGCGGTCTGGCGCTGATGCGTGAATATGCCCCGGTGGTGTTCGATGCCACCCACACCGTGCAACTGCCCGGCGGGCAGGGCAACGCCAGCGGCGGCATGCGGGCGATGATTCCGGTGCTGGCCCGCGCGGCGGTCGGCGCGGGCATCAGCGGTATCTTCATGGAAACCCACCCGACGCCCGACAGTGCGCTGTGCGACGGCCCCAACTCGCTCCCCTTGTCCGAGATCGAAGGCCTGCTGGAAACCCTGGTGGCCATGGACCGCCTGGTAAAGCAGCACGGCTTCCTCGAAAACCGATTGAGCGATGGACGCTAAAGAGTACTTACACTGACAAAGGTTTAAAGCGTTCCTCTGCGTCCTCTCTTTGCTGTTCTTTGCGCCTCTGCGTTGAATGCTTTTGTTTTGTGCTTTTGATGTATTGATCATTTTTATTTTTGAGAACCCATGTCCCAAATCGTCGACATCTCCGCCCTCGAAATCATCGACTCGCGCGGCAACCCCACGGTTGAAGCCGAAGTGCTGCTGGATTCAGGCGCGCGTGGCCGCGCGGCGTCGCCCAGCGGCGCCTCGACCGGCAAGCGCGAAGCGGTGGAACTGCGTGACGGTGCATCCAAGGCCGTCAAGGGCAAAAAAGCCGAGCCAGGCCGTTATCTCGGCAAGGGCGTGCTTAAGGCGGTGGCCAACATCGAAGGTGAAATTGCCGACCGCGTGCTGGGCATGGACGCGCAAGACCAGGCCAAGCTCGACGCCGCGATGATTGAACTCGATGGCACCGAGAACAAGTCGCGCCTCGGCGCCAACGCGCTGCTGGCGGTGAGCCTCGCCGCCGCCAAGGCCGCCGCCGACGAAAACCTGATGCCGCTGTATCGTCATCTGGGCGGCATTTCCAGCGTGACCCTGCCGGTGCCGATGATGAACGTCATCAACGGCGGCGCGCATGCTGACAACAACGTCGACATCCAGGAATTCATGATTCTGCCGGTAGGCGCGGCCAGCTTCTCAGAAGCGCTGCGCTGCGGCGCCGAGATTTTCCACACGCTCAAGAAGGTATTGCACGCGCGCGGCCTGAACACGGCGGTGGGCGATGAAGGCGGCTTCGCACCCAATCTGGAGTCCAACGCCGCGGCGCTGGACTGCCTGTTGCAAGCCATCGACCAGGCCGGTTTCAAGGCCGGCAGGGATGTCTACCTGGGCCTCGACGTGGCCAGCTCGGAGTTCTACAAGAACGGCAAATACCACCTCAGCGGCGAAGGCAAGACATTCAGCGCCAAGCAGTTTGTGGCTTACCTGGAAGGGCTGTGCAGCCAGTACCCCATCATCTCGATTGAAGACGGCTGCGCCGAAGACGACTGGGCGGGCTGGAAGCTGCTCAGCGACGCGCTCGGCAAAAAGGTGCAGTTGGTGGGCGATGATCTGTTCGTCACCAACACCAAGATACTGGCCGAAGGCATTGCCAAGGGCATCGCCAATTCCATTCTCATCAAGCCGAATCAGATCGGCACGCTCACCGAGACTTTGCAGGCCATCCAGATGGCCAGCGATGCGGGCTACGCCAGCGTGGTCAGCCATCGCTCCGGCGAAACCGAAGACGCCACCATTGCCGACATCGCCGTCGGCACCACCGCCACGCAGATCAAGACCGGCTCGCTATGCCGCTCCGATCGCATGGCCAAGTACAACCAACTCCTGCGCATCGAGAAGCAGCTCGGCCGCCAGGCCCGCTATCCCGGTGCCGGGGCGTTTCCCGTCGGCCTGTAAGACCCGCACCCCATGCGCCACCCACGCCGCCTCGTCACGGTCGTCCTCGCGCTGATGCTGGTGGCATTGCAGTGGCGGCTGTGGGTGGCCGAGGGGGGTATCAGCCATACCTTGGCCTTGCAGACACAGGTCAAGGTCGTGGCCTCGGAGTTGGAGCAGTTGAGCCTGCGTAACGCGCAACTTGCCGCCGAAGTCCAAGACCTCGACACCGGCAGCCAGGCCATTGAAGGTCGGGCGCGCAACGCACTGGGCATGATCGCCAATGGCGAGACGTTTTATCTGGTGGTAGCCCCCGGCGCCGAATGAGCGCCGCCCCGCCGGTCTGGGCCGTGATTGTCGCGGCAGGTCGAGGCACCCGCTTCGGTGCCGGGCGGCCGAAGGTGCACCAACGACTGCTGCACAACACCGTGCTCGGCTGGAGCTGTGAGGCGTTTGTCGGTCATCCGCGTATCGATGCAGTGGTGCTGGTCCATGCCGCGGACGATCCGCAGATTGTCTCGATCTCCTGTCACGGTCATCCGAAGCTGACGTTGACCCTCGGCGGTGATGATCGGGCCTCATCGGTGCGCGCCGGGCTTGCCGCCGCGCGCGCGGCGGGTGCCCGTGACGACACGCTGATGCTGGTGCATGACGGCGCCCGCCCCTGCGTCAGTCCTGCGGAGATTGACGCGGTCATCGAAGCCGCCGTGGCCGCAGGAGATGATGGTGCGTTGCTGGCCCTGCCGGTCACCGACACCCTCAAGCGTCACCACTGGAAGCAAGTGCAACAGACCATGCCGCGGGATGAACTGGCGCGCGCGCTCACGCCGCAGGCCTTCCGCCTGGGACTGTTGGATGCTGCACTGGCCGCAGTCGATGGTGCCGCCGTGACTGACGAATCCAGCGCCATGGAACAGGCCGGTTATCAGCCCCGACTGGTCTGGGGGCAGGCGGCCAACCTCAAGATCACCTATGCCGAAGACTTGGCCCTGGCCGCTTTTTGGCTGCAGCAGCGGAGTAAGTCTGCATGAACAGCCTGCTCGATTTGCGCATTGGTCACGGCTTTGACCTGCACCGGCTGGAAGCCGGCGAGGGGGTCACCTTGGGCGGCGTGTTCATCCCCTGTGCCTACCGCGTCATTGCCCATTCCGATGGCGATGCCGCCATTCACGCCCTCTGCGACGCGCTGCTCGGCGCCATCGGTCGCGGCGACATCGGCGAATGGTTCCCCGACGACAATCCCAGCTTCGCTGGCGCGGACTCCCGCGAACTGCTGAAAACCATCATGCAGGCCGTCACCGATGCCGGATACGCCGTGGTCAACGTCGATCTGACGGTGATCGCCCAGACCCCCAAACTCGCGCCGCATAAAACCGCCATGGTGGCCGGGCTGGCGCCGCTGCTGGGCGTGTCAACCGACCGAGTCAACCTCAAGGCGACCACGCATGAGGGCGTTGATGCCATTGGCCGCAAGGAGGCGCTGAGTGCACACGCGGTGGTCTTGTTGGCACCCTTCAGGCCCTAAGTTCGCCCCCTCAGCAACACATAAACCGCCCCGGTGCCGCCGTCGTTCGGCGGCGCAGAGCAAAAGGCGACCACGTCTTTGCGACGTCGCAACCAGCTGTCGAGGTGGGCCTTGAGTACCGGGCCGGAGTTGGGGGAGCCGTTGCCTTTGCCGTGGACGATGCGCACGCAGCGCCGCATGCGGTCGTGGCACTCGGCGAGGAAATCGATCACGGCCAGGCGCGCTTGATGGCGGTTGTAGCCGTGCAGATCCAGATTGCCGTCGATGCGATAGTGACCCCGGCGCAGCCGGCGCAGCACACCCTCCTGCACGCCCTGCGCCCGGTAGCTGAGGGTGTCGCCGTGTTCGAGTTCTTCAATGTCGACCGGGCCGCTGAGCAACTCCAGCATTACCGCACGTTCGTCGGCTTCGGTGCTGCGGGCCACCGGCGCGGGCGGTACGCGTTTGACCGTGACCCGCTGGCGTGAGCGGTGCAGGCGCACGTCGCCCATGGCGGCGAGAAAAGCCAGTCGGTCTTCGTCGGAGGTGGACATGTGATGAAGGGCCAAACGGAGTTGTCGCGCTCCATCAAAACCGCGATGTCCCGCGCTTGCCGGTAAACTACGGTTCGCACCTCCTGCTGTCCACCATGCGTATTCTTTTATCCAACGACGACGGCTGCCAAGCCCCGGGCCTGAGCAGTCTGCGGGCCGCATTGACCGATGCCGGTCATACGCTGGATGTGGTGGCGCCAGACCGCAATCGCAGTGGCGCATCCAACTCGCTGACCCTGATGCGCCCCCTGCGCGCGCACCAGCACGATGATGGGCTCTGGTGTGTTGACGGCACGCCGAGCGACTGTGTGCATCTGGCGCTGGCCAAGCTGTTGCCGCAGCCGCCGGAGATTGTCGTGTCGGGCATCAATGCCGGCGCCAACCTCGGCGATGACACGCTGTATTCGGGCACCGTGGCGGCGGCGATGGAGGGTCGACACCTCGGTTGTGCCGCCATCGCCGTGTCGTGCGTGTCTTACGAGCCGCAGCACTACGCCACCGCTGCGGCCATCACCGTGCGCCTGGTGGCGCAGCTGGCGCAGGTGCCGCTACCGCCGGACATCATTCTTAACGTCAATGTGCCGGATGTACCGCTGGACGAAATCCGCGGCTTCGAGATCACCCGGCTCGGTGCGCGACAAAGGTCCGAGAACGTGACGCCCGCCAAGGACCCGCGCGGGCGGCCCATCTTCTGGCTGGGGGCAGCCGGTGCCGAGGTCGACTGTGACAAGGGCACCGATTTCCATGCCATCGTTCACCGTTACGTGTCGGTGACACCGCTGACCGTCGACCTGACCCACCACGGCCAGCGTGAGCGGCTGGGGCAATGGATACGCGGCGCATGAACCATCGCGCGCCCCTGAACGTGAGTGGCGTCAAAGCCGCAACCAGTCGCTCGCCGGCACAGCGGCTCGCTGACGAGTTGGCACGTCAGGGCATTACCCATCCCGATGTGTTGCGGGTCATGGGCCAGTTGGAACGTCACCGTTTCGTCGATGGCGCTTTTCATGCCCGCGCCTATGAGCCGCAGTCGGCCCTGCCGATTGGCTTCGCACAGACCATCTCGCAGCCGGCCGTGGTGGCGTTGATGACCCAGACCCTGCTCGAAGGCAAGCGCCATGCGCGGGTGTTGGAAGTCGGCACCGGCTCGGGCTACCAGACCGCCGTGCTGGCCCAGCTTTGCGACACGGTCTTCACCGTGGAGCGCGTTCGCGCGCTCAGCGAGCAGGCGCGCAGCCGGCTGTCGGGCATGGGCTTTCGCAACGTCCATTTCGGCTATGCCGACGGCTCACAGGGCTGGCTGCCGTACGCCCCCTACGACGGCATTCTGGTCACCGCCGCCGGTGCTGAAGTGCCCGAAGCGTTGCTCAAGCAGCTGGCGCCGCACGGGCGGCTGGTGATGCCGGTGGGCACACCGGGCCAGCAGGTGTTGCGGGTGGTGGACAAGCGCATCACGCGCTATTCGGTGCAGGACATTGCACAAGTGAGTTTCGTGCCGCTGCTGGGCGGAAAGGCGTGACCGGGTGAATTTTTTTCGCCGGTTGTACGACTGGACCCTCAACCTGTCACGGCATCCACGTGCGCCCTGGTGGCTGGGAGGACTGTCGGCGGCCGAGTCGGTGTTCTTCCCGATTCCGCCCGACATCATGCTGGCGCCGATGGTGCTGGTGCGGCCCCATCGTTGGTGGAAGCTGGCGCTGCTGACCACCGTCACCTCGGTGCTCGGCGGGCTGGTGGGCTACGCACTCGGGTACTGGCTGCTTGACCTTGCGCTGCCCATGATCGAGCGCATGGGCAAGTTGCACGCCTATGAAACGGCGTCGGCGTGGTTTGAGCGTTACGGTTTCTGGGCGATGTTTCTGGCCGGGCTGACACCGATCCCGTTCAAGGTGTTCACGGTGTCGGCCGGCGCTGCCCACCTGGCCCTGGTGCCATTCATGGTGGGTTCGGTCGTAGGCCGTGGAATGCGGTTCTTTCTGGTTGCCGGGCTCGCCCGCTTGCTGGGGCCAGCGTTTGAGCAACACCTGCTGCGCTACATTGACCTGATTGGCTGGGTGATGCTGGCGCTGGTCGCAATAGGACTGATATGGCTGATGTGAGAATGAACCTTGCCTGGGCACTGCTGATCGGCGTGCCGGTACTCGGAGGTTGTGCCAGTGCGCTGACCTGGGAACCCAAGCCGCAGCCGGAGCGCACCCGCGTCGAAGCCACCGAGCCACTGGCCCCCGAGCGTCGCCTCGCCGAGACCGAGTACCTGGTCCAGCCCGGTGACACCATGTACTCCATTGCCTTTCGCAAGCAGGTCGATTTTCGTGAGCTGGCGGAATGGAACGGCGTTGACGGCAGCTTTCTGATTCATCCCGGCCAAGTGCTGCGCCTGACGCCGCCCGACGACGCGGCGCCCGAGGCCCCGGTCAATGGCGAGACCGCCCGTGCCCCGTTGACGCCGCCGCCGTCGAGCAGTGGCAGTGGCCGCCCGGTGCCGCTGGCCGTCGGCCCGGTGGGCTCAGCGGTGGGCGCTGCACCATTGCCGAGTGGCGCCCCCGCCCCCGCCGCCACCCCGCCGCCGGTTGCGGCCGCACCGCCTGCCGCCGCCCCGGCCGCGGTTCATACGCCAGACAAGCCGCCGGTACTCAGCGAGCTTGGCTGGACCTGGCCAACCAAGGGGGCGATCGAGCGCGGCTACAACCCTGCCCAAGGCAGCAAAGGGCTGTTTTTTACCGGCAGCATCGGACAGCCGGTGATTGCCGCCGCGCCGGGCAAGGTGGTTTACAGCGGCAACGCGCTGCGCGGTTACGGTGAGTTGGTGATCATCAAGCACGACGAGATTCATCTGTCGGCTTATGGCCACAACAGCAAGCGCCTGGTCAAGGAAGGCGACACGGTCAAAGTCGGGCAACCCATTGCAGAAATGGGCGAAGGGCCAGAACGACGGCCCATGCTGCACTTCGAGATTCGTGAGCGCGGTCAGCCGGTCAACCCGGCGAAATTCCTGCCCACCAGCCGCTAGAGGCCCTTACGGGAACCTGAGTTTCCGGGTGATAATGTGCGGCTAAGTCGCCCGGGCACATCGGGCGGCGCGACCCACCCCGGCCAGACTTCGTGAACACCAACTTTCCCCGCATTCAGCGCCTTCCGCCCTACGTCTTCAACATCGTCGGTGATTTGAAGAAGGCGGCCCGAGCGCGCGGGGAAGACATCATCGACTTCGGCATGGGCAATCCCGATCAGCCGACGCCCAAGCACATCGTCGACAAGCTGGTGGAAGCCAGCGTGCGCGGCACCGAAAGCGACTACGTCAAGCCCGAACTGCACAACGAAGAGGGCGTGCACACGCATCGCTATTCGGTGTCGAAGGGTATTCCGCGACTGCGCCGGGCCATGAGCCGCTGGTACAAGCGCCGCTACGACATCGACCTCGACCCCGAGACCGAGGTGATTGCCACCATTGGCTCCAAGGAAGGCCTGGCGCATCTGGCCTTCGCCACCCTGGCGCAGGGCGACGTGGTGCTGGTGCCGAACCCGGCGTACCCGATTCACCCCTACGGCGTGGTGCTGGCGGGCGCGGATGTGCGCCACGTGAAGATGACGCCCGATGTCGATTTTTTCGAAGAGCTGGAGCGCGCGGTCAAGGAGAGCTGGCCGAAGCCGAAGATGCTCATCCTCAATTTTCCCGGCAATCCGACGACGCAGTGTGTCGATCTGGACTTCTTCGTCAAGGCGGTGGCGATTTGTCGTGAGCACCAGATGTGGCTGATTCACGATCTGGCCTACTCCGACATCGTGTTCGACGGCTACAAGGCGCCCAGCGTGCTCGAAGTGCCCGGCGCCAAGGATCTGGCGGTGGAGTTTTTTACCCTGTCGAAGAGCTACAACATGCCCGGCTGGCGGGTCGGCTTCATGGTCGGCAACCCCATTCTGGTGGCTGCCTTGGCGCGCATCAAAAGCTATCTCGACTACGGCATGTTCACGCCCATTCAGGTCGCCGCCATCGCCGCGCTGGAGGGCCCGCAGGACTGCGTGGCCGAAATCTGCGAGATGTACCGCGTGCGCCGCGACGTGCTCTGCGACGGCCTCAACAAGATCGGCTGGAAGGTCGAAAAGCCCAAGGCGACGATGTTTGTCTGGGCCGAAATTCCCGAGCCGTTCAAGGCCATGGGCTCCATCGAGTTCTCGAAGAAGTTGCTCGCCGAGGCGCATGTGGCGGTGTCGCCCGGCATCGGCTTTGGCGAGTACGGCGACACCCACGTGCGCTTTGCACTGATCGAGAATGAACATCGCACCCGCCAGGCGGTGCGCGGCATTCGCCGCATGCTGCTCAACGCGGGCGTCGGCACGACTGCCTGACACCCGCTTTAACCAAGAGTTTTCACGTTCATGACTGCACCCCTCAAGCTGGCCCTGGTTGGCCTTGGCACCGTTGGCCAGGGCGTTGTCGAATTGATTCAGCGCAACGGCGAGGTGATCGCCGCGCGGCTGGGACGCAGCGTGCGCATCACCGGCATCGCGGTGCGCGATTTGACCCGAGCGCGCGACGTGAACGTTGCGGACATTCCCGTCACCGACGACGCGATGGCCCTGGCACGTGATGGTGATTACGACGTGCTGGTGGAATTGATCGGCGGCGAGACGACGGCGCGCGCGGTGACTGAAATCGCCTTCTCGCGCGGCAAATCGGTGGTCAATGCCAACAAGGCGCTGATCGCACGCCACGGCAACGAATTGCTCGCGCAAGCCGAATCAGCGGGCGTGGGCATCGGCTTCGAAGCGGCCGTGGCGGGGGGCATTCCGGTGCTCAAAGCCCTGCGTGAAGGGCTGGTCGGCAATCAGGTGAGTGCGCTGGCCGGCATCATCAACGGCACGTCGAACTACATCCTCACGCAGATGGGCAGCAAGGGGCAGGCCTTTGCCGATGCACTCGCCGACGCGCAGCGCCTGGGCTATGCCGAGGCCGATCCCACCTTCGACATCGAAGGCATCGACGCGGCGCACAAGCTCACCATCCTCGCCAGTCTGGCATTCGGTATCCCGCTGGACTTCGATGCGCTGTCGATTGAAGGCATCAGCGCCATCACCCCGCAAGACATTCGCATCGCACGCGAGCTGGGCTACGCCATCAAGCATCTCGGCATTGCCAAGCGCGAAGCCGATGGCGGCGTGAGCCTGCGGGTGCACCCGACCTTGGTCCCGACTGAGCATCTGCTGGCCAAGGTGGATGGCGTGCTCAACGCCGTGCTGATGCGCGGCGACGGTGCCGGCCCGGTGTGCATGACCGGCGCGGGCGCCGGGCGTCTGGCCACCGCCTCGGCGGTACTCGCCGACATCATCGACCTGGGTCGCAGCGGCGCCGGCATCGCCCCGCCGTTGGGGCAGCCCGTCGTGGGGCTCAAGGCGGTAACCATTCACCCGGCGCAGGACGCCGCCAGCGCGTTCTACCTGCGGCTGCGGGTGGCTGACGCGCCCGGCGTGCTCAAGGGCATCACCTCGGTGTTTGCCGAACTGGACATCAGCATCGAGGCCATCCAGCAGCGCGAGCCGCGCGAGGGTGACGACGCCACCGTGGCGCTGATCACCTCCGAGACCACTGGCCAGCGCATCGCGGACGCCGTGGCGCGCATCGAAGTGCTGCCGTTCGTGCGCGAGCAGTTGGCGCGGATACGGGTGGAGCACTTTGAGGCTTGAGTGCGCTGATCGTTGACGATCATGCCTCCGAAGCCGAAAATGGCATTGTTGCTTCCACGAGATTTGCCATGAGAGATGCCACGATTTCAGCCATTTCCATGGACGCCAGCGGACGCTTGGTGCTGCCCAAGGCGCTGCGCGAGCGACTGAACCTCAAGGGCGGCGCTCGCTTCGCCGCTGAAATTGTCGCCGGTCGCATTGAGCTGACGCTGGCCGATGACGATTGCGAAGTCGTCGTGACGAAGGACGGCTTCAAGGCCATTCGGTTTCGGGGTGAAAGCCAGGTCGATGCTGCCGCTGCGGTTCAAGAAGATCGTGAGGAGCAAGCCCAGCGTGGGCTGCGCCGATGATGCTGGCGCTGGACACGTCGGTGCTGGTTGGCGCCCTGCTGAATGACGAGCCCCATCATCCAGCCTGCTGCAACCTGTTGACGCGTAAGTCGCTGACCGTCTGGACGCATGCGCTTGCCGAGACCTTTTCGTCGTTGACGGGCGGCCGTAAAAGCTGGCGCGCGCCGCCGTCGCTGGCGAGTCAGTTGATTGACGAGGTCGTCCGGCCACGGCTGCGTTTTACCGAACTGAGTGCCGATGAAGTCAACGCGGCGCTCCTGCAAGCCCACACCGCAGGCGTACGCGGCGGCGCGGTGTACGACTATCTGCACCTGGTGGCCGCCAAAAAGGCGGGCGCCAAGCGCTTTTACACGCTGAATGTTCGCCACTTTGCCGCCGCCGCCCGTCATGGCGACCCCGAAATTCTGTTGCCCGAATCCTGATTGCGAACCCTGACCTTATGAACTACACCGGCCTTGTTGACCATTACCGCGACCGCCTGCCGTTCGGCCCCGAGGTGCGCGCCATTTCGCTGGGCGAAGGGCGCACGCCGTTGATCCAGCTGCGTCACATTCCCGACGAAATCGGTTTTGAAGGCGAGATTTACGTCAAGTTCGAGGGCCTGAACCCCACCGGCTCGTTCAAGGACCGCGGCATGACGGCGGCGGTGACGCAGGCCGTACACGAAGGCGCCAAAGCCATCATCTGCGCGTCGACCGGCAACACCTCGGCGGCGGCAGCCGCTTATGCCGCGCGTGCCGGTATCACCGCTTTCGTGCTGATTCCCGAAGGCAAGATCGCCCTCGGCAAACTCGCCCAGGCGGTGGTGCACGGCGGGGTGGTGGTACAGATCAAGGGCAACTTTGACGATGGCATGCGCCTGGTCAAGGAAGTGGCCGAGACGGCGCCGGTGACCATCGTCAATTCCATCAACCCGTATCGCCTGCAGGGGCAGAAAACGGCTGCCTTCGAGATTGCCGAAAGCCTTGGTCGCGCGCCGGATTATCACGCGCTGCCGGTCGGCAACGCCGGCAACATCACGGCGCACTGGATCGGCTACACCGAACTGACCGGCGAGGGCACCCCTGCCTGCGCCTTCTGCGAGGGTCAGTGCAAGGTGAACCCCAAGGCAATCACGACAAGCCGTCCGGTGATGCTCGGGTACCAGGCAACCGGTGCGGCGCCATTCATTCAAGGTGGACCGGTCAAAGACCCTGAGACCGTGGCCACCGCCATCCGCATTGGTGACCCGCAAAGCTGGGACCGTGCCTGGGTTGTGCAGAAGGAATCTGGCGGCTGGTTTGACGCCTGTAGCGATGACGACATCCTTGCCACCCAGCGTCTGTTGGCCATGAAGGAAGGCGTGTTCTGCGAGCCCGCGTCGGCGGCGTCGCTGTGCGGCGTGATCGCCGATATCCGCGCCGGCAAGATCAAGCAGGGCAGCACCGTGGTCTGCACCCTCACCGGTAACGGCCTGAAAGACCCCGACATCATCATGAAAGATGGCCTGAAAGGCCTGATCCAGGTGCCGGCGGAACGCAGCGCCGTGGAGCGCGCGCTGCTGGCGCACATGAAAGGGTGATTCGCCGTCGGCCCGCGCCGGCCGCTGATGCGCTGGCGAATCTGCCCGACACCTTGCACCCGCTGGTGCGCCGGCTCTATGCCGCGCGCGGTGCGGTCACCGCCACCGATGCCGATCTGCCACTGGCGGCATTGCTGCCGCCCACACCGTTGCGCGGCATTGATTCGGCGGCCGATCTGCTGCTGGGCGCGGTCAAGGCGCAGCGGCGCATCGTGTTGGCGGGCGATTACGACTGCGATGGTGCCACTGGCGTGGCCGTGGGCGTGCGTGGTCTGCGGGCGCTTGGCGCGCGCCATGTCGATTACGTGGTGCCTGATCGCTTCCGCATGGGTTACGGGCTGTCGCCGCTGCTGGTGGATGCCGCAGCGGCGCTGGGTGCGGAGCTGATTGTCACGGTCGACAGCGGCATTTCCAGTGTCGCCGGCGTCGCCCACGCCGCAAGCCTCGGCATTCCGGTGCTGATCACCGATCACCATCTGCCCGGGCCGTCGCTGCCGGCTGCCGCCGCCATCGTCAATCCCAATCAGCCGGGCTGCGCATATCCGTCCAAACACCTGGCCGGCGTCGGCGTCATGTTCTACCTGCTGGCCGCCGTTCGCGCCCGGCTGCGTGACGAGGGCCACGCGGTGCCCAGTCTGTCGCCGTTGCTCGACCTTGTGGCGCTGGGCACGGTGGCCGATGTGGTGCGGCTGGACACCAACAACCGCGTGCTGGTCCAAGCTGGACTACGGCGGTTGCGCGCCGGGCAGGGGCACACCGGGGTGGTGGCGCTGCTCGACGTCGCCGGACGCGACCCGGCACATCTCAGTGCGCAGGATCTGGGCTTCGTGCTGGGCCCGCGCATCAATGCCGCGGGGCGGCTGGACGACATCCGCACGGGCATTGAATGTTTGTTGACCGATGATGCGGCCGAGGCGGCGGCATTGGCACGGCAACTCGACGGGATCAACCGTGATCGGCGTTCAGTCGAGGCCGATATGCGCGACACCGCGCTCGCGCTCAGCGCCGACAGCGCCGCGACCGGGATCTGTCTGTTCGAGCCGGAATGGCACGAAGGCATCGTCGGGCTGGTGGCGTCGCGCATCAAGGAGGTTCATCACCGGCCGGTGATTGCCGCCGCACGCGCACAGACGCCGGGCATGCTCAAGGCCAGCGGTCGCACCATCCCTGGGCTGCACCTGCGTGATGTGCTGGCCGAAATCGATGCCACCCATCCCGGTCTGATCGAACGCTTCGGTGGGCATGCCATGGCGGCCGGACTGAGCCTCGCCGAGGCCGACTGGCCGGCCTTTTGCACCGCTTTTGACCAAACCTGCGCGCGGCATCTTGACGCGGACACCTTGTTGAAAGTGACTGACAGTGACGGCGAGCTGCCGCCGGAATGGCTGACGCTGGATGCAGCGCTCGCGCTGGAAGCGGCCGGGCCGTGGGGGCAGGGCTTTCCCGAGCCTCAATTTGACGGCGTGTTCCGCGTCGCCGAGGTGCGCCTGATGGGCGCCGATCAGCAGCATGTGCGCTACGTCCTGGCGCACCCGGAGGGGGGCACCTTCGGCGCCGTTCACTTTGGCGCGGGCGAGCACGCCCTGGCGGTTGGCGGTCAAGCTCGCTTCGTTTACCGCCTGGGCGTTAACCGCTGGCGCGACCGGGTCACGCCGCAGTTGATGGTCGTGGCGGCTGTCGAGCGCTGAGTCGCGCGGCCAGAACGAATGAATTGTTGGAAGTGCCGCACTAGCTAGCGTGCGGTGCTGAACAGGATCGGCGTAGAGCGCGCCACCGTGACGCCTTCAAGGTAGTCGGCGCCCAGCAACTGCCAGGCTTTCAACAGGTCCGGGTCATGCAGGTGGCGCACCAGCAGCCGCTGTTTGCGGACATGTGCCAATTGCAGCGCCTGCTCGGCCATCAGCCGCTCGGCGGCGTCGGTCTGCAGGCCAGCGAGGATGCTCGCATCGAACACCAGCTCGTCCAGCTGCAGTTGACGCCAGCCGCTGCGCTCGGCGGCGGCCAGCATCAGAGGATGCGGGCCTGCCAGGTGACAGCCGATGGCACGCATCGCGTCGCAAAACGGCAATAGCGCCGACTGATGCCGTGCAATGTCGAGGATTGGCAGTTCGAAACAGATCTGCCCCGCAGGCACCCCATGGCGCTCGAAGGCGTCGACCAGAAACGTCAGCCACTCCGGGTCGACAACGGTGGCAGGCGAGAGGCGCAGGCGAACACGGCCGACGGTTTTTAGGCGTGAGGGGTTCTGGGCGAGGTGAATCAGGGTCTGGGTGACGATCCAGCGGTCGATCTGCGGGCTGAGTTGCAGTCGCTCGGCAACCGGCATGAACACTGACGGGTCAGCCCAGAAGCCCTCTTCGTCCTCGAGCGCAACCTGCATGTCGAACACGTCGCCTTCGGCGTCCAACGGCTTGGCGTTGGCGATGAATTGGGTGGTGAGGTGAAAGCGACCCTCCTCAAGTCCGGCGGTGATGCGCCGTGTCCAAAGGTGGCTGTCGATCAGGTTGTGCGCCTGTGACAACTCGGCGGTGAACACTGTGACGGTGTTGCCGCCGCGCAGCTTGGCGTCCTGAGTGGCCGCATCCAGCTCGGTGAGCAGGCGACTGGCTGGACGCTCGCTGTCAGCATGGATCTCGGCAATGCCGGCGCTGGCGGTGATGCTGAGCATTTTTGACGACCAGCGAAACTTGGCCTCGACGAGCTGTGCGCATACCGCGGCAACCAGCACCCGTGCGCGGTCGGCATCGAAGCCTTCCAGCACCACCAGAAACTCGTCGCCCTTGAGGTGGTAAACCGCACCGGCACCGCCAATCGCGGCCTCGAGGCGACGTGCCACGCGGTGCAGCAACTCATCCCCAGCCGACTGGCCGTGCTGGGTGTTGATGGCGTCGAAGCGATCCAGATTGATCAGGGCGCCCGCGTGCACCGTGTCGGGATTGCTGAGCAACAGGCGTTTGATGTGGCGCTCGGCGCTGCCCCGCCCATGCAGGCCGCTGACCGGGCTGAGGTCGTCATTGGCCTGCACGGCCGGGGTATCGCCGGCCAACCGCAGCAGCAGAACCACATGGCTGGCATGGCGTTGCAGCGCCGGCTTGACCGGGTGCAGATGGACGACCACCTGGGCATCCCCGCTGTTGCTGAGCCAGGTGCCAACACCGGGCAGTTCCAGCGGCTGGCCCCGCTCGAGCGCCTGCTGCAGCCAGTGCCCCAACGGCTTGTCGTAGCCCTGCAGGCTGATGACTTCATCGGCCAGGCGGTCGACCAGCTCGTTCCGACGGTGCCCCAGTCGCGCCTCCATGGCGGCGTTGACCTGTGTCAGACGGCCTTCGACGTCAAGCAGCGCCCAGGCGTCGTCGAGTGCGCCGAGGGTCGCAAGATGGATCGCCCGGACCCGCTCAAGTGCCCGCTCAAGGTCACGCCGGTGTGCCGATTCCAGCGACATCTGGGTTTTCATCGACAGCGCACCGTCCATCAACTCACGCAGGTGGCGCGTACGCTCGTTGTAGAGGCGGGCAATGACGCCGACTTCGTTACGACGCGACTCGTCGAGCACGATGTCCAGCGACGACTCGGCATCGGACTGCAGCGACAGGGTCTCGGCAATACGCTTGAGGGGGTTGATGATCAGTGCGCGCAGCGCCCCGGAAATGAGCAGCAGGGCAATCACCACGCCGCCGCCGGTCAGCACCAGTACCTGTTTGAACAGGTAGCCGGCACCCGAAAAGCCCTCTTGCGCGGCACGGACCTTGACCAGTGTCCAGCCGGTTTGTGGCATCTCGAACACCACGGCGTTGGCGTCGCTACCCACGATCGGGTCGCGCTTGATGCGGCTGATCACTGGCGCGGGCGCCTCGGCACCGGCGCCGAGGCGCGACCAGAGCTGGGCCGTGGCCTGCTCGGCATCGTTGCGGGTGAAGTCACGCGTTTCGGCGGCAAGCCGCGTGATGGCACTGGGATCGTAGGCGGGTGAACGGGTCACCACGGACAACTGTGCCTGACGTCGGTTGAACAGTTCGACCGCCAGCGGCGACAGGGCGGTGACACGCTGGCCCAGCTCGGCCATGTTGGCGACGGGCTGCGCACGCATCGCGGTAACCAGGCGTTCGGACGCCGCGATGACGCGGTGGTCACCATCGATGAGCAGGCTGTAACCGGGGGTGTCTTGCGAGGCCTCATCGAACAGTCGTTCCAGCGTCTTGACACTGATCGCAACGGTGACGACGCCCGTCATCCCTCCGCCGCGCATCAACGGCACGCTGCAGCTGATCAGCGCGCGATCGACCAGTGGCTCGCGGCGCACGGGCGACCAGTAGCAGCGATGAGGCGGGGTGAACCGAGTGGGTGTGAACCAGGCCGCCTCGGTAAAAGGGACGGTGCGCGGATCGTTGTAGTCGCCATGCGGCACCAGCTTGCCATCATCGTCGCGTAGCCAAAGCTGACTGCGGCGGGGCTGGCCTTTGGCCGTGATCGGCCAGATGCCGACGCCGGTGAACAGCTCTTCCGGGTCGGCGGCATTGACCATGTCGGGAATGGCCGGGGTGGGGTTGGCGGGGTCACCGGCCACCGCCGCCAACTCACTGATCATGGCCGCCAGGGTCTCAGCCTGATCGGCCAAGGCTGTGAGCCTGGTCTGCACGCGCCGCGCGCTTTCGGTTTCGTAGCGCAAGGACTCGGTTGAGAGTGTGTCGCGAATCAGCACCAGCCCCAGCCAGTAGGTGAGGCCGCCAAGTACGACCATCAGCACCAGAAACAGCAGCCAGAACTGGGTCTGGAGCCGTTGATACCAGGGAAGGCCAGAGCCTTCTGGAACCGGGGGCACTGAGGTTGACGACATGCGCGGGGGCAGTGTTTTAGAAGGGTTTGCAGACGATCATGTCATACGGTCGCCGCGATGGACGCGGGCTCATTCGGCCCGGTGCCCATTGCCCGATTAACGGCGGCGTGTCAGCCCAGCAGGCGCTGGGCCGTTTTCAGCCCACTGACCAGTTGATCGATGTCGTCGTGACCGTTGTAGACCGCCAGCGACGCTCGCGCCGTGGCTGGCACGCCGAAGCGCTGCCACAGTGGCATGGTGCAGTGGTGCCCGGTGCGCACGGCCACGCCCGATTCGCTGAGCAAGGTACCCAGATCGTGCGGGTGGGCGCCGTCCATCACCATCGAGAACACGCCGACCTTGCCCGGGGCCGTGCCGATCACCCGAATGCCCGGCAGGCCGGCAAGTTGCTCGGTGGCATAGGCGGTGAGGTCAACCTCGTGGGCGATGAGTGTGTCCAGACCGACGCCGTCAATCCAATCCAGCGCCGCGGCAAAGCCGATGGCCCCGGCCATGTCGGGCGTGCCGGCCTCGAACTTGTAGGGAATCTCGTTCCAGGTGCTGCCCTCGAAGGCCACGGTCTCGATCATGTCGCCGCCGCCGTGCCACGGCGGCATGGCCTCGAGGTGTTCGCGCTTGGCGTACAACATGCCGAAGCCGGTGGGGCCAAAGGCCTTGTGCGCCGAGGTGGTGAAGAAGTCGACGTCAAGCGCGTGCAGATCAAGCTTCAAATGCGCCAATGACTGCGCACCGTCGACCAGCACCGGCACGCCGGCGGCGTGTGCGATCTCAATCATCTCGGCGACCGGATTGACCGTGCCCAGTGCGTTCGATACCTGCACCACGGCCACGAGCCTGGTGCGCGGGTTGAGCATTGCCCGCCACGCGTCGAGATCCAGGCTGCCATCGTCGCGCACGGGGGCTGCCACGGTTTTGGCGCCCGCAAGCTGCCAGGGCACGATGTTGGAGTGGTGCTCCATGCCGGTGAGCAGCACTTCGTCGCCGGGCTGAAGCATGGGTTGCAGATAGCTGCGTGCGACGAGGTTGATGGCCTCGGTGGTGCCGCGGGTGAAGACGATCTCTTCACGGTCGGCGCCGACGAAGCTGGCGATGCGATCACGCGCCCCTTCATAGGCTTTGGTTGCACGTTCGGCCAGCAGGTGCACGGCGCGGTGTACGTTGGCGTTCTCGTGCCGGTAGTAGCGGTCGATGCGGTCCAGCACCGCCAGCGGTTTCTGCGTGGTCGCGGCGTTGTCCAGATATGCCAGACGTTTGCCGTGTACCGTCTCGGCGAGTATCGGGAACTGTGCGCGAATGGATGCAAGATCAAGGCTCATGGCGATGCCTCGTTGAGACGTTGCAACAGGGTCGTGGTGAGCTGCTCGCGCAGCGCCTCGTCGCCGATCTGGGCCAGCACCTGCTCGGCAAACGCCTGTGTGAGCATCCCGCGAGCGACCGTTTCATTGAGTCCCCGCGCACGAAGGTAAAACAGCGCGTCGTCGTTGAGCTGGCCGAAGCTGGACCCGTGGGCGCACTTGACGTCGTCGTTGTAAATCTCAAGGTCGGGCTTGGCATTGATCTCGGCCTTGGGCGACAGCAGCAGGCTGGCCATGTGCTGCTCGGAGTCGGTCTTGGTCGCGCCTTCGTACACCTTGATATGACCGTTGACGCTGCTGCGCGTGTTGGCCAGACCAATGGCCCGCAGGGTCAGGCGACTGATCGCCTGCGGCGCTTCGTGGTGCACCTTCACCGGCAGGTCGAAGGCACCCGCAGCCGGCAGGCTGAGCACGTGCAGGTGCGCAGCGCTGTGCGGGCCTTGCAGGTGAATGTCCAGCTCCAGCCGCGTGGTGGCGCGGCCCAGATGCACGACCACCAGATTCAGCGTGGCGCCCTCGGCGACGGTGACGGTCAGCCGCGACAGATCGTGGCCGTTGCCCTGTGGGTCACTGACCCAGACTCGGTGTGCGGTGGCGTCACGCGCCACGTCCAGCGTATGCCAATGGCTGCGCAGACCGTCGATCTGTCCTGCCCGGCGCAGCACCTGCGTATTGGTTTGACCTGCGGCAACGATGTCGCGGCCCTGGGTGTGAACCTGGGCATGTTCAGCGACTGCGTCGCCAGCCGCAGCGGTCGTCGCCAAGGCGCTGTTGAGCAGCGCGAAATGGTCGCGCGCATCCACGGCCAGGCTGCTGTCGTCAGCAGGCAGATCCGGCAGCGCCCAGTCGCGCTTGGCGAGGGGTGCCAGGTCGGTGTAGCGCCAGGCTTCCAGCTTGCGATGCGGCCAGCCCAGATCAAGAAACTGCTGTAACCGGGCGCTGCGCTGTGGCGGCAGTTGCGAGGGCAGGGTGGCGAAGCTCATGCTGCTGCCGTCTCCAGCCAGCCGTAACCTTTTTCTTCGAGTTCCAGCGCCAAATCCGCGCCGCCACTTTTGACGATGCGGCCGCCGGCCAGCACGTGAACCTGGTCGGGCTTCACATAGTCGAGCAGGCGCTGATAGTGGGTGACCAACAACACCGCGCGCTCTGGGCTGCGGATCAGGTTGATGCCATCGGACACCACCTTGAGCGCGTCGATATCGAGGCCGGAGTCGGTCTCATCCAGAATCATCAGCTTGGGTTCAAGAATCAACATCTGCAGAATTTCATTGCGCTTTTTCTCGCCGCCCGAGAAGCCTTCGTTGACGCCGCGCTGCAGCATTTTCACGTCCATGCCCATCTTCGCCACGCGGTCACGCACCCAGGCGAGAAAGTCGGTGGGCTCGATTTCACCCTGGCCCGCCGCCTTGCGGCGGGCATTGAGCGCCGCCTTGAGCAGCGTCAGGTTGGACACACCGGGGATTTCCACCGGGTACTGAAAACCAAGAAAAATACCGGCCACGGCGCGTTCTTCCGGCGCGAGTTCGAGCAGGTCGATGCCTTCGAACTCGATGCTGCCCTGGGTAACGACGTAATCATCGCGGCCGGCCAGCACGTTCGACAGCGTCGATTTGCCCGAGCCGTTGGGGCCCATGATGGCGTGTACTTCACCGGGCTTGATGGCGAGTGAAATGCCCTTGAGGATGGGCTTGTCGTCGATGGTGACGTGGAGGTTTTTGATGTCGAGCATGTTCATTTATCGGTGTTCGCGGCTGTGAAAGACGCGGAGGATGATGGGTTGGCCCTGCGGGCCGAGCCGGTAACGGAGGACATAAGCCCCGGCCCCAAAGGCCGCAAGGAATTCACGTTCAGACGGCTGAGATGTGTAGCGGCGCCCCAACTCGGGGAAGTCGGCCACTACATTGGCAGCCTTGTCGATGCGTGCCATGGCGGCATCGGCGGCATCCGGTGCTTCCCGCAGCAAGAAATCCTGCAGGCGTTCAAGGTCTTCGAGTGCTTCCTCTGCCCAGTGAACCGTGGTCATCGTGACTGAACGGGGTCGCGTTCCGCTGCCTGCGGGCTTCTCAGTGCATCACGCTGCGCTTTCAGGCGGGACATGACCTGTTCAGTGGTGAAGTGGTGGCCGGTCTCCACGTAGCGCTGATAGCGCCGCTCATCTTCGGCAAACGCCGTTTCAGAGTAAGGGTCGTCCTGCACCAGATCGATCAGCGCATGCGCCAGCACCTCATCGCGCTGTGCGGCGGGGTACTTGTCCTCGAAGGCCTTGAGCAGTTCGTCCGAGAGCGTGAGGGTCAGTGTGGCCATGGGGGTCGGTCCTTAGGGTTGATTCGCGTAACAGGCGCGCGTCGGCTAGCCGACGGCCCCTTCAAGCGACACCTGCAGCAGCTTCTGCGCTTCGACGGCGAACTCCATCGGCAGTTCCTTGAACACGTCCTTGCAGAAGCCGTTGACGATCATGCTGACCGCGTCTTCCTCCGACACGCCGCGCGCGCGGCAATAGAAGAGCTGGTCTTCGCTGATTTTTGAGGTGGACGCCTCGTGCTCCAGCACTGCCGTGGGGTTGCGCACCTCGGTGTAGGGGAAGGTGTGCGCGCCGCAGGTGTCGCCAATCAGCAGCGAGTCGCACTGCGTGTGGTTGCGCGCGCCCTTGGCGCCGGGCAGCACCCGCACCAAGCCGCGATAGGTTTGCTGGCCGTGACCGGCCGAGATGCCCTTGCTGACGATGGTGCTCTTGGTGCGCTGACCAATGTGAATCATCTTGGTGCCGGTGTCGGCCTGCTGGCGATGATGGGTCAGGGCGACCGAGTAAAACTCGCCCACCGAGTCGTCGCCGCGCAGCACGCAGCTTGGGTATTTCCAGGTGATCGCCGAGCCGGTTTCGACCTGGGTCCAGGAGATCTTGCTGCGCGCACCCCGGCAGTCGCCGCGCTTGGTGACGAAATTGTAGATGCCGCCGACGCCGTTCTCGTCACCGGGGTACCAGTTCTGCACGGTGGAGTATTTGATCTGCGCGTCGTCGAGCGCGACCAGCTCGACCACCGCCGCGTGCAACTGGTTTTCATCGCGCTGCGGGGCGGTGCAGCCTTCCAGATAACTGACGTGGCTGGCCTCTTCAGCGATGATCAAGGTGCGCTCGAACTGCCCGGAGTTGCGCTCGTTGATGCGGAAGTAGGTGGACAGCTCCATCGGGCAGCGCACGCCCTTGGGAATGAAAACGAAACTGCCGTCGGTGAACACCGCCGAGTTGAGCGCCGCGAAGTAGTTGTCGCCGGTCGGCACCACGGTACCCAGATATTTCTGCACCAGATCGGGGTGTTCGCGCACCGCCTCGGAGATCGAGCAGAAAATCACCCCGGCTTCGGCCAGCTTCTTCTTGAACGTGGTGCCGACTGACACCGAGTCGAACACCACGTCAACTGCTACCTGCCGCTCCTGCACGCCGGCCAGCAGCTCCTGCTCGTGCAGTGGAATGCCGAGCTTGTTGTAGGTCTCCAGCAGCTTGGGGTCGACGTCGTCCAGCGTCTTCGGGCCGTCGGCCATCGACTTGGGCGAGGTGTAGTACGAAATCGCCTGGTAGTCGATGGGCTCGATCTTGAGCTGTGCCCAGTCGGGCGGCGTCATCGTCTGCCACTTGGCGAAGGCTTTCAGTCGCCAGGCCAGCAGCCATTGCGGCTCGTCCTTCTTGGCCGAGATGAAGCGGATGGTGTCTTCAGTGAGGCCAGGGGCCACCGTGTCGGATTCGATGTCGGTGACAAAGCCCGCGCTGTAGACACGCTTCTTGACGAGTTCCTGGATTTCGGCAGTTGCGGTCATGACCGTATCCTCTGGTTATGAAGTGACCTGACGCGAGGCGCCAAGCGTGGTGAGCGTGGAGTGAAAGCGCAGCGGTATTTCGTTTTCGGCGCGAAGAATATCGGCAAGCGTCACCGACGCAAGCGCTTCGCGGACGGCGCTGTCGATCAGCCTGAAGGCCTTGCGCGAGCGGCAGCCGTCGGCGATCTCGCAGCCGCTGCCGTGAACCGCGCAGTCGGTAATGGCGATGGGACCTTCCAGCGCCTGCACCACATCGGCGACGGTGATGGCGTCAGGGGCGTGCGCGAGTTGATACCCGCCGTGCAGGCCGCGGCTGGAGGTCACCAGCCCGCCGCGGGTCAGGGCCTTGAGGACCTTGGCCACTGTCGGCGCCGGGATGTGCGTTTGCGCGCTCAACGCCTGACCGTTCAGCACCCGCGTGGGCGCCGTCGCCAAAGCGGTCAGCACCACCGTTGCATAATCGGCCAGCTTGTTGAGTTTCAACATGACGCCAATCCAATCAGGACTGAATGAGTCCTCATTTTAACCCCGTCGGGGTGTGACCGCAAAATGTCCGCTTCAATTGCCGCTTTGCCGTGGGTCAAGCCGCCTCAGGCCACCTTGGCCTGGACCGTCAGGGCTGAGGAGACCGATCACTTTGCCCACACCAACAATGCCGAGTACGTGCGCGCAATGGAGCGTTGTGCGTGGGTGCATACCGAAGCGCTGGGTTTGAGCTTCGCGGCTTATCAGCAGCTCGGTGCAGGCTGCGTGGTGCATCGCCACGAGATCGATTACCTCGCCACGACCCTGTTGGACGAGGCGCTGCTGATCGGCACCTGGGTCGATGCCAACGACGGGCGGCTGTCGATGCGCCGTGGCTTTCAGATCATTCGGTTGGCGGACCGCAAAACTGTGCTGCGGGCGATGACCACGTTTGTCTGCGTGGACCTGACCAGCGGCCGACCGCGACGCATGCCGCCGGAGTTTGTCGCGGCCTACCGACCGGTCGAGGCCTGATTCAGGGCAGCCAGATCAAGGCTGGAGGCTGTCCCAACGCGCCATAGACCAATGCGTTTTGGCCGAAGCGATGGCCCAGATCCATGATCCAGCCGATGTCAGGGTCGACGATAAAAAAGCCGGGTTCGTCAGGCCATTCGCCCCAGGGATCAACGTTGATCGCCTTGCCCCAGGCACCGCTATGGCGGTCAAGTGCCAAACGCAACTCGTCGAGATAAAAATTGTTGAGTTCCTCGCGAGATTGCACCGAGCGCGGGTTGCACGGCGTCAGAATCACCCAGTGGCGTTGTAGATCGAACGTCTCGCGCAGTCGCTGTTCGGCTTCGCGGTCGTGGTGACCGAGGGTCAGCGCCACCTCACCGTCCTCAAGCATCACTCGATAGCGGGCGCGGCGATAGCTGGGCAGTTTCAAAAATCAAGTGCAACGTTGGTTGATTTAGCGGTTCGATCAAAGCATCGGGTAAAGAAAACCTCGGCCGGTGTTTTGAAGCCGAGGGACTTCCGGGGCCGGGTATTGAGGCTCCAGGCGATTTGATCGAGGTCGCGCTGTGAGTATTGCGACAGTTCGGTGCCTTTGGGCAGGTACTGCCGCAGTAGTCCGTTGGTGTTCTCGTTGATGCCTCGCTGCCACGGACTGTGTGGATCGGCGAAGTAAATGGCCAATCCGGTGCTCTCGGCCAGTCGACGGTGTAGCGCCATTTCCTTGCCTTGGTCGTAAGTCAGCGTCTGCTTCAGGGCTGGATCGAGCGGTGCGAACGCCGTGCTGAAGCCGGTCAGGGCAGCCGTTGCGCTGCAGCCGTCCATTTTCGCCAGCATCACGAACAGCGAGTACCGGTCGACCAGCGTGCCGACGGCGGAATGATTACCGGCGCCCTTGATGAAGTCGCCTTCCCAGTGTCCCGGCAGCAGTCGATCATTTGCCGCCGGTGGTCGGATGTGGATGCTTAGGAAGTCGTGCATCCGTCCACGACGATCCTCGCCACGGCTACGGGGTCGTCGCCGTGCACGACCCTGGCGCAGCAACATGGTCAGCTCGCGACGTAGGGCGCCGCGAGGCATGGCGTAGATCGCGCTGTAGATCGTTTCGTGGGACACGCCGCCCAGTGTGGCGGCGATCTGCTCCGGTGACCATTGCCAGTGCAGGCGTTCCACCACCTGCTGCCAGAGCAGGCTCGACCGGCACAGCTTGCGCAAACGCCGGGGCTTAAGACGCAGTCGCCGAGCGCGATCACCCGCCCGCGTCGCGTCGTAACAACAAATATCGCCCGCCTTCCGTGCCTTGCTCAGCGCCGAACGGCCCGATGCGCTCCGATCACCATTGCGCCGCAGCTCTCGCGAGATCGTGCTCGCAGAACGGCCCAACTGCTCGGCCACCGCACGCACACTCGAACCGGCGCCACGCATCACCATGATCACCGCGCGCTCTTCCGCGCTCAGTTGCTCGTAATGCTTACCCATGCAACACCTCCTTATGAAAGTGTTGCACTTGATGTTTGAAACCGCGCTGGCTTCAAATTCTTGCTTGAGGCGTGCCAGCGGATCGGCGGCGCTCATGGGGTGGCGTGCCGACGTTGGAGTTGACGGGCAAACAGCGCCTCGATCGTGTCCATCGCAGCCGTCAGGCCATGGTCGGCATCCGCCACATGCAGCGCAGCGTGATGACGCGCGGCGAATCGCTGCACGTTGGCCAGCGGCACGACGTCGTCATGCCAGCCATGGACCACTTCGATATCAGCAGGCAGGCCCTCGGGCTCTTCGGTCCAGCCGTCGAAGTAAAGCGCCGGTGCCATCAGGAACAGGGCATCGGGCTTAAGCGCGCTGCAGGCCTGCGCAGCCACGTAGCCGCCCATGCTGGAGCCGACCAGCACCAGCGTTTGGGCGCGGGGCTGCACCTCGTCGACCAATTGATGAAGCCGCGAGTGCGGGTCGTGGGTGTGACTATAATCAGGTGAAATCACTGCGAATCCGCAGGCGCGGGCCACCGCAGCGAGTCGGCTGATCTTCGTGCCCCAGGGGCCGCTTTCTTTGCCGTGGTTGAAGCAGACGAGCCTGTCGGTCAGGGCATCAGAGGTCATCTTGAGGGCGGGTCATCATGGCGAAATCGATCATACCCAAAGGCCGTGACCGCAAGGCGGGGGACGCACCGCTTGAAGTGTTCCTCACGGTGCGTTTCCGGTTTGGCGAGGCGGCGGATGACCGCATCACCATGATTGACGCCCGCAAGGTGCCCATGGTCGACAGTGTCTTTGACAACCGGGATCGTATCCTTCGGCAGTTCCTCAAGCTGCTGGTGTTGGGCGGCATCAAGAGCCCGCGCGTGATGCGTGAATTGAACCCCCTGTCCGGCCGCAAGCGCCGTGCGAAGTAAGGCCTGAGACCTGCTCCAATGCCCGCGATTCGTATCCTGACGGCCGTCGCCCTTGCCCTGACCGTGACGCTTGCCGTGCTGATGGCCGTGGTCTGCCTGATGATGGGCATGCACCTCGATTTGCGGCCCAGCCTGCGCGATGAGTGGCCGACCCTGGTCAACATCACCGTCATCTTTTCGGTGTTGGCGGTGTTCTCGGCGGTGGCGTTTGTCAGCCTGCGGCGCGCCTGGACGGGCTGGTGGATTGCGCAGACGCTGATGTGGGTTGCTATCGTTTTCGCCAGTTTTTTGATCAGGGCCCTGTTACTCGGATGAAGAAAACCTACGACGTACCGCGTTCGACCCCGGTCCTACTGGCCGTGCCCCTGCTGACCGGCATCTACTGGCTGGTGGCCAGCGAGGGCGTCATCGGCTCGCTGCTGGCGTTTATCCCCGGCTTGCTGCTGGTGGGCGGCGCAATGATGGCCTGGTCCACGCCGGGGGCGCCTCGTGCCTATTCGCTGATCGGACTCGGCGCGCTGATTGGCCTGCTGTTGGGTGTGCCGTGGTTGTTACTCAGTGGTACCGAGGGGCTTTGGGCGCTGCTCGGCACCGCCGCCAGCGCGTTGATCAATGCGCGGCAGTCGGTGCAGATGATCGCCAAAACCGAGGGCGCCGCGCCGCCGCTGGAAAGTCTGAAGATGGACGTCAAGGTGGCACTCGACGAGGCCGTGCTGGGCTACTTCCTCGTCGGCGCGAAGATGCCCTCGGGCGTGCAGGCGGTCGAGGCGTGCGAGCAGGCGCGCGTGCTCGATGCGGCGCTCGCCGAGCGCGGCATTCACGATCATCCCGAGCGTCTGCACGCCGTGCCGCCCGCCCCCGAGCCCGACAGCGTCGACAGCACGCTCGAGAATCGCTGGGGCGTTCGTTACGAGGCCGTGCAGTTCCCCAGCGCGTTCCGCGCCGACGATTCGCTGCCCGGCGGCGCGGTTTGGAACCACCTCGACGCCAACCGCCATGTCCCGCTGCGCGTGGTGCGCCACAGCGAGCCGGGCCGGCCGTGGCTTTTGTGCGTGCACGGTTACCGCATGGGCACGCCGTGGCTGGATTTCTCCCTGTTCGGGCCCGGCCGGCTGGTCAACGACTTTGGCGTCAATGTGGTGATGCCGGTGTTGCCGCTGCACGGTCCGCGTCGGGTCGGCATGCGCAGTGGCGACTTTTACCTCGATGGCGATCCGCTGGACCTGTTCCATGCGCAGTGTCAGGCGCTCTCGGACTTACGGCAGAGCGTGGCGTGGATTCGCGGGCAGGACCCGCAGGCGCGCATCGGCGTCTACGGGGTGTCGCTGGGCGGTTACAACGCCGCCTTGCTGTCCAATTACGAGAAGGATCTGGATTTCGTGTTGTCGGCGATTCCGGTGGCCGACTTTGCCGAGACCCTTTGGCGGGTGATTCCGCCAGCGCACCAGGGCTACTTCGCCAACCAGGGCCTGGACGAAGCCTGCTACTCGCGATTGCTCAGTCCGGTGTCGCCGTTGTCACAGCCGACGCGGGTCGCGGCGGACCGTCGCTTCGTGTTGGCAGCGGCAGCTGACCGCGTGGTCCCGCCGGGGCAAGCCATGCAACTGGCGGCTCATTGGGGGGTCGAGCCGATCTGGTACCAGGGCTCACACTTGAGCATTCGCCGCGAGCCGCAAACCCTGGCGACGCTGGAGCAAGCGGTGGTGGCCGCCGGCTGGCGTTTGCCCCTTCGCTGAGACGACTTTGGTTACGCATCGCCGGCATTGATGCCGGTCTTCATCAATTTTCAAACGAAGGCTTCACATGCGGACAGCGATCACCGGCGTCGGACTCTTCACGCCCGAGCAATCCATCAGCAACGACGAGCTGGTCGAAAGCTTCAACCAGTACGTCGACGCGTTTAACGCCGAACACGCCGACGCCATCGCCCGCGGTGACGCCGTCGCGCTGGCGCATTCGTCGAGCGAGTTCATCTTCAAGGCCTCGGGCATCAAGAGCCGATACTGCGTCGACAAGGCGGGCGTGCTTGATCCAAAAGTCATGCATCCGTTGATTGCGCCGCGCGGCAACGACGAGCCCTCGCTGATGGTGGAGATGGGCTTGGCGGCAGCTCGCGAGGCCTTGGCGCGCGCCGGCCGCCAACCCGAGGACGTCGACATGGTGCTGGTGGCCTGCTCGAACATGCAGCGTCCGTACCCCGCCATGGCGGTGGAACTGCAGCAATACTTGGGCGCGCGGGGCTTCGCCTACGACATCAATGTGGCCTGCGCCTCGGCGGCGTTTGGCATTCAGGCTGCGGCCGATTCGGTGCGCCAAGGCAACGCCAAGTGTGCGCTGGTGGTCAGCCCCGAGATCTGTACCGGACACCTCAACTTTCGCAACCGAGACTGTCACTTCATCTTTGGCGACGCCGCCACTGCGGTGGTGGTTGAGCCCTTGGCCGGGGCATCGGGCAAAACCCCTTTCGAGGTACTGGGTACGCGGCTGGTGACCCAGTTCTCGAACAACATTCGCAATAATTTCGGCTTTCTGAACCGATCCGAGTCGCCGTCACGCCACTGGGCCGACGTATTGTTCACCCAGGAAGGCCGCAAAGTGTTCAAGGAAGTGGTGCCGCTGGTGTCGGAACTGATCGCAAACCACGTGAGCGATCTCGGCCTGTCGGTGACCGACGTGAAGCGTTTCTGGCTGCATCAGGCCAACCTGTCGATGAACCAGCTCATCGCCAAGCGCGTGCTGGGCCGCGACGCCACGACGGAAGAGGCCCCGGTGATTCTTGATCGCTACGCCAATACCAGCTCGGCGGGCTCGGTGATTGCTTTCAGCCTGCATCACGATGACCTGGCGGTGGGCGATGTGGCGGTGTTGTCGGCTTTTGGGGCCGGGTATTCGGCCGGCAGCGTGGTCATGCGCCGCACATAATCGGTCGATGGATGGACGCTGCACGGGCATAACCCGTATCATTCCGACTTAATCCTTGAACGGGGGCGCAATGCCTCCGTTTTCGTGTGAAGCACCCGCCACTGGCGGGTCGTACGGATTAAGACTGATCAGCAAAGCGCGCCGATGACTGCACTTCCCCCGGCTGTACTCGCCCTCGCTGATGGCTCCGTTTTTCCAGGTGTTTCGATCGGTGTGACGGGTGAAACCGTCGGCGAGGTCGTGTTCAACACTGCGATGACGGGCTATCAGGAGGTTCTCACCGACCCCTCATACCGGCAACAGATTGTCACCCTGACCTATCCCCATATCGGCAACGTCGGTGTAAACCCGGAAGATGCCGAATCGGACGATGTGCACATCGCCGGGCTGGTGATCCGCGAAGTGCCGCGCCCGGCCAGCAACTTCCGGTCCAAGCAGAATTTTCGTGACTATCTGATGGCCAATGGCGCGGTTGCCATTGCCCAGGTGGACACCCGTGCCCTGACCCGGCGTCTGCGCGACACCGGCGCCCAGAACGGCGCCATCGTCGCCGGTGAAGGGGTGACCGCTGAACGGGCGATTGAACTTGCCAAAGGCTTCGCCGGGCTCAAGGGCGCCGACCTGGCGCAGGTCGTGACGTGTGGCGCGGCGCACGCGTGGACCACCGGCAGCTGGCAGTTGGCCAGCAACGCTGAAACCACGCTGGGCGAGGCAAGGTTCCACGTGGTGGTGATGGACTTTGGCGTCAAGCGCAACATTCTGCGCATGCTGGTGGATCGCGGTTGCAGGCTGACGGTGGTGCCGGCCAAAACCTCGGCTGAGCAGATTCTGGCGCTCAAACCCGACGGCGTGCTGCTGTCCAACGGCCCCGGCGACCCCGAGCCCTGTACTTATGCGATCGCTGCCGCACGCGAGCTCATCGCCCGCAAGGTGCCCACGTTTGGCATCTGCCTTGGGCACCAGATCCTGGGCCTGGCCGCGGGCGCCAAGACCGTGAAGATGAAGTTTGGCCACCACGGCGCCAACCATCCCGTGCAGGACCTGGACAATGGCAAGGTGATGATCACCAGCCAGAATCACGGCTTCGCGGTGGATGATGCAACCCTGCCGGCCAACGTCCGCGCCACGCACCGTTCGCTGTTCGACGGCTCGCTGCAAGGCATTGCCCTCACCGATGCGCCGGCCTTCAGCTTCCAGGGCCACCCCGAAGCCAGCCCGGGTCCGCACGATGTGGCGGCCCTGTTTGACCGTTTCATCGACCTGATGACGAGCCGCTCCAGCGCAAACTGATCCTCATGCCCAAACGTACAGACATTAAGAGCATCCTCATCATCGGCGCGGGCCCGATCGTCATCGGCCAAGCTTGCGAGTTCGACTACTCCGGCGCCCAGGCCTGCAAGGCCTTGCGTGAAGAGGGCTATCGCGTCGTGTTGGTGAACTCCAACCCGGCGACGATCATGACCGACCCGGACATGGCCGATGCGACCTACATCGAGCCGATTCGCTGGCAGACCGTCGCCAAGATCATCGAGAAGGAGCGGCCCGACGCGCTGCTGCCGACCATGGGCGGTCAAACCGCGCTGAACTGCGCGCTCGATCTGGCGCGCGAAGGCGTGCTGGAGCAGTTTGGCGTGCAGATGATTGGGGCCAACGCCGAGGCCATTGACCTGGCCGAAGACCGACTCAAATTTCGCGATGCGATGACCGAGATCGGGCTCGAATCGGCCCGCTCCGGCGTCGCGCACAGCCTTGCCGAGGCGCGCGAGCTGCAGGCGGATATCGGCTTTCCGGTCATCATCCGGCCCAGTTTCACGATGGGCGGGTCGGGCGGTGGCATCGCTTACAACGTTGACGAGTTTGAAGAGATCGTCACCCGTGGGCTGGACCTGTCACCGACCACCGAAGTGCTGATTGAAGAATCGCTGCTCGGCTGGAAAGAGTTCGAGATGGAAGTGGTCCGCGACCGTGCGGACAACTGCATCATCATCTGCTCGATCGAGAATTTCGACCCGATGGGCATGCACACCGGTGACTCCATCACCGTGGCCCCGGCGCAGACGCTCACCGACAAGGAATACCAACTTCTGCGCAACGCCAGTCTGGCCGTGCTGCGGCGCGTGGGCGTGGAGACTGGCGGCTCGAACGTGCAGTTCGCCATCAACCCGGAAAATGGCCGGGTCATCATCATCGAGATGAATCCGCGTGTGTCGCGGTCCTCGGCGCTGGCGTCCAAGGCCACCGGCTTCCCCATCGCCAAGGTCGCTGCCAAGCTGGCGGTGGGGTACACGCTGGATGAGCTGAAGAACGAGATCACGGGTGGCGCCACGCCCGCGTCGTTCGAACCAAGCATCGACTACGTCGTCACCAAGATTCCGCGCTTCACCTTCGAGAAGTTTCCTCAGGCCGACTCGCGGCTGGGCACACAGATGAAGTCGGTGGGCGAGGTGATGGCCGTGGGCCGCAACTTCCAGGAGTCGTTGCACAAGGCACTGCGCGGCCTCGAAGTGGGTAGCGACGGCTTTGACAACGTCATCGACGTGGACCATGCCGACGCCGAGGCGAAGATTCGCTCCGAGCTCGCCATCCCGCGCGCGCAACGCATCTGGTTCGTCGGCGAAGCGTTCCGCAAAGGCCTGAGCGTTGACGAGGTGCACCGTGTGTCGCGTATCGACCCTTGGTTCCTCGAGCAGATTGAAGAACTGATCGCCACCGAAGCGCTGATTGGGCAGACCTCGCCCACCGCCATCGACGCCGCCACGCTGCGGAGCTTCAAGCGCCTGGGCTTCTCCGACCGGCGTCTGGCGACGCTGTGGAACACCCACGAACGCGATGTGCGCGCACGGCGGCTGGCGCTGGACGTGCGCCCCGTGTTCAAGCGCGTCGACACCTGCGCAGCCGAATTCCCGACCTCGACGGCCTATCTGTATTCCTCCTACGACCAGGAATGCGAAGCCGCGCCGACGACGCGCGACAAGATCATGATTCTGGGTGGCGGCCCCAACCGCATTGGCCAGGGCATCGAGTTCGATTACTGCTGTGTGCACGCCGCGCTGGCGCTGCGCGAGGACGGTTTCGAAACCTTGATGGTCAACTGCAACCCGGAGACCGTTTCCACTGACTTTGACACCTCCGATCGCCTGTACTTCGAGCCGCTGACCTTCGAAGACGTGATGGCCATCATCGACGTCGAGAAGCCCAAGGGTGTGATCGTGCAGTTCGGCGGGCAAACCCCGCTCAAGCTCGCGCGGCAGCTTGAAGCCGCCGGTGCGCCGATCATCGGTACTTCGCCCGATGCCATTGACCTCGCCGAAGACCGCGATCGTTTCCAGAAACTGGTCAAGCAGCTTGGCCTGCTGCAGCCCCCCAACGGCACGGCCACCTCACTGGAGCAGGCGCTGACCATCGCCGCTGACGTGGGCTATCCGCTGGTGGTGCGCCCCAGCTACGTGTTGGGCGGTCGGGCCATGGAAATCGTCCATGACGACGATGATCTCAAGCGCTACATGACCGAGGCGGTGCAGGTGTCCAACGACGCCCCGGTGCTGCTCGATCACTTCCTCAACGACGCCATCGAGGTCGATGTCGACGCCTTGGCCGACGGTGAAACCGTGGTCATCGGCGGCATCATGGAGCACATCGAAGAGGCTGGCGTGCACTCCGGAGACTCGTCCTGCGCGCTACCGGCGCACTCACTGCCGGCCGCCACGCTGGACGTGATCCGCACCCAGATCGATCAGTTGGCGCGCGCGCTCAAGGTGGTGGGGTTGATGAACGCCCAGTTCGCCGTGCAGGGCGATCAGGTGTTTCTGCTGGAAGTGAACCCGCGCGCCTCCCGGACCAGTCCATTCGTGTCCAAGGCCATCGGCCGGCCCCTGGCCAAGATCGCGGCGCGCGCGATGGCGGGTAAATCGCTAATCGCGCAGGGCGTTACGGAAGAAATCATCCCGCCTTACTGCTCGGTCAAGGAGGCGGTATTTCCGTTTGCCAAATTCCCGGGGGTTGACCCGTTGTTGGGGCCGGAAATGCGCTCCACCGGCGAGGTTATGGGGGTCGGCCAGCATTTCGGCGAAGCTTTCAACAAGGCCTTGCTGGCAGCAGGCATGGAAATGCCCTCCGGCGGTACGGCGCTGATCTCGGTGCGTCACCAGGACAAGCGCAAAGCCGTTGAACTGGGCCAGCTGCTGGTCCGTCACGGGTTTACCCTGGCCGCGACCCATGGCACGGCCACCGTGCTCAATGCGGCAGGGATTGCCTGTCAAAGTGTCAACAAGGTCAAGGAAGGCCGGCCGCACTGCGTCGACATGATCAAAAATGGCGAAGTGCAGTTCGTGGTCAATACCACCGAAGGCAAGCAGTCGATTGAAGAGTCGCGCTCGATTCGTGCGGCGTCGATCCAGAACAAGGTCTGTTACTTCACCACCATTGCCGGTGGATGGGCGGCCGCGCAGGCTTTGGCGCATCAGGATGCGATGGATGTCAATGCACTACAGGCGCTGCACGCCCTGACGCGGCCCGGCTGACCCTGCCGCATTGCCGCGTGGTACGATTTTTGATCATCGACGGCCCGTGTGGCCGTCGTTTTTTTGAGTCATCGTTTCCCGCTGGGGGCAAGTCCTGCTGGCGGAGTCACTGTGACCTCGCACGATGATGCGAAGGAGATTTCATGAACAAGAACCCCATGACGGCGCGTGGCGCCGACAAGCTGCGTGAAGAGCTGCGTTACCGCAAGAGTGAACTGCGTCCGCAGATCATCGCGGCGGTCGAAGAAGCGCGTGCCCACGGCGATCTCAAGGAGAATGCCGAGTATCATGCCGCCCGTGAGCAGCACGGCTTCAACGAAGGCCGTATCACCGAAATCGAAGGCAAGCTCAGCACGGCACAGATCATCGACGTGACTCAGCTCAACGCCCACGGCAAGGTGGTGTTCGGGACCACCATGGACCTGGCCGATGCCGATACCGGTGAGGAACTGCGCTACCAGATCGTCGGCGAGGACGAGGCCGACATCAAGGCCGGCATGATTTCGGTGAATTCTCCGATCGCCCGCGCGCTGATCGGCAAGGGCGAGGGCGATGTCGTCGATGTTCAGGTGCCCAGCGGCATCCGCCAGCTCGAAGTGGTGGCATTGCATTACATCTGAGCCTGCCAAGCGGTCGGTCCCGGGCGCACGTCAGCCATGAGCCGAAAGCGCAGCGCCAGTTCGGCGCGCTGGCTGTACGAGCACCAGAACGACCCTTATGTGGCCGAAGCGCGCAAGCGCGGGTACCGGTCACGCGCGGTGTTCAAGCTCGAGGAAGTGCAGCAGCGCGACCGTATTTTCAAGCCGGGCATGGTGGTGGTTGACCTGGGCGCCGCACCCGGCGGTTGGGCGCAGTATGCGCGGCCGCTGCTGGGGCCGGCCGGCCGGGTGTTTGCGCTCGACATTCTCGAGATGGACAGCCTGCCCGAAGTTGATTTCATCTGTGGCGATTTTCGCGAACAAACGGTGCTCGATGCCCTGCAGGCGCAGGTCGGCACGCGCGCGGTCGATGTGGTGTTGTCTGACATGGCGCCGAACCTTTCGGGCATCGGCACGGTCGATCAGACCGCCAGCATCTATCTTTGTGAGCTGGCGCTGATGTTCGCGCTTGAAAATCTCAAACCCGGCGGCACCTTCCTTGTGAAGGTTTTTCAGGGCGAGGGGTTCGAGGACTACTTGAAACAGGTGCGCGAGGGCTTTGCCCAGGTTGCCATTCGCAAGCCAAAGTCCAGTCGTCCTCGCTCGAAAGAAGTCTATTTGTTGGCGCGGTCCCGTCGTCAGGTGTAGTTTGAAGTCCAGAAGTGCCCAACTTTCAGGTATCCGGCATTGAACGATCTAGCGAAAAACTTATTGTTGTGGGTGGTCATTCTCGTCGTGCTGATGAGCGTGTTCCAAGGCTTTTCGGGCAATAACCGCTCGACACCGGAACTGGCTTATTCCGACTTTCTCACACAGGTTCGCAGTGGCAACGTGACCGATGTGGTGATCCAGGACCAGACCATCACCGGCAAACTGCAGAGCGGCAGCCCGTTCACCACCATCAGCCCCGAGACCGATAACCGGTCGATGATCGGCACGCTGATCGAAAACGACGTCAAGTTTGACGGCGTCGTCCCCCGTGAAACGCCGCTTTTACTGCAACTGCTGTTCAACGCCTTCCCGATTCTGCTGCTGATCGGCGTGTGGATCTACTTCATGCGCCAGATGCAGGGCGGTGGTGGCGGCGGCCGTGGCGCCATGAGCTTCGGCAAAAGTAAGGCCCGTATGCTCAGCGCCGACCAGGTGAAGATCACCTTTGCCGACGTGGCCGGTGTTGAAGAAGCCAAGCAGGAAGTGGGCGAACTCGTCGACTTCCTCAAAGACCCGGGCAAGTTCCAGAAACTGGGCGGCAAGATTCCGCGCGGCGTGCTGATGGTGGGCTCGCCGGGCACCGGTAAAACCCTGCTCGCCAAGGCCATTGCCGGTGAGGCTGGCGTGCCGTTCTTTGCCATCTCGGGCTCGGACTTCGTCGAGATGTTCGTCGGCGTCGGCGCGTCGCGCGTCCGCGACATGTTCGAGCAGGCCAAGAAGCATGCGCCATGCATCATTTTCATTGACGAAATCGACGCCGTCGGTCGTCATCGCGGTGCCGGTCTGGGCGGCGGTCATGACGAGCGCGAACAGACCCTCAACCAGTTGCTGGTCGAAATGGACGGCTTCGAGGGCAACGAGGGCGTGATCGTCATCGCCGCGACCAACCGGCCCGACGTGCTCGACCCGGCCTTGTTGCGCCCCGGTCGTTTTGACCGCCAGGTGGTCGTGCCATTGCCCGACGTGCGCGGCCGTGAGCAGATTCTGAAGGTGCACATGCGTGCCGTGCCGCTGTCCGATTCCGTCAAGCCGGGGATCATCGCGCGCGCCACGCCCGGATTCTCCGGCGCCGATCTGGCCAACCTGGTCAACGAGGCCGCGTTGTTCGCAGCGCGCGCCAGCAAGCGGCTGGTTGATCACGATGACTTCGAGCGTGCCAAAGACAAGATCATGATGGGCGCCGAGCGGCGTTCCATGGTCATGAACGACGACGAGAAGAAATTGACGGCCTACCACGAGGCGGGCCACGCGGTGGTCGGGTTGACCGTGCCGGAGCATGACCCCGTCTACAAGGTGTCGATCATTCCGCGCGGCCGCGCGCTGGGCGTCACCATGTTCCTGCCCACCGAAGATCGCTATAGCTACACCAAGACGCGGCTCAATTCACAAATTTCCTCGCTGTTTGGCGGGCGCTTGGCCGAAGAGATCATCTTCGGTCTTGACAAGGTCACCACGGGCGCCTCGAACGATATCGAGCGCGCCACTGAGATCGCCCGCAACATGGTGACGAAGTGGGGTTTGTCCGATCGCCTCGGTCCGCTGTCTTATTCCGAGGACAACGGCGAGGTGTTTCTGGGCCGCAGCGTCACGCAGACCAAGAGCATCTCGGACGAGACCTCGCATGTCATCGACCTTGAGATCCGTGAGGTCATCGACAGCAACTATCGCCGCGCCAAGCAGATTCTCGAGAACAATCTCGACAAGCTGCATTGCATGGCCGAGGCGCTGATCAAGTACGAGACCATCGACAGCGACCAGATCGCCCGCATCATGAAGGGCGAGCCGCCGGGCGAGCCGAGTTCCTGGTCGGAATCTTCGGGGCCGCCGCCGAGCGCGCCGACGGCGCCCTCCACCGACGTCGGTGACAGCCCGGCACCGGCACCCGGCTCGACGCCACGTCCGGCCAGCCAGCCCTGATCGAGGGATTGCGCGCAGTGACTTCAGGGCCGCTTAATGCGGCCCTTTTTCATGCTTGAGACCCTCTGACCTTGTTCCTGCAACTGAAAACCCGCCGTCTCGATTTGGACGCCCCCAAGGTGATGGGCATCATCAATGTCACGCCCGACTCGTTTTCTGATGGCGGCCGGCATCAAAGTGTCGATGCGGTTGTTGACCATGCACGGTGTCTGGTTGACGCCGGGGCGGCGATCCTCGATGTGGGCGGTGAATCGACCCGGCCAGGCGCCGCACGGGTGGACGAGCAGGCCGAGCTGGACCGGGTGATTCCGGTTATTGAGGCGCTGTCGTCGCGGTTTGATGTGGCCGTCTCGGTCGACACCAGCAAGCCGGCTGTCATGGTGGCCGCTGGTCAAGCGGGCGCCGAAATGGTTAACGACGTTCGCGCGCTGCAAGTGCCCGGCGCCCTGGACGCCGTGGCAAAGGCTGGCATGGCGGCCTGCCTGATGCACATGCAGGGAGAGCCGCAGACCATGCAGGCGGCGCCCAGCTATGGGCGGCCGATCGTTGATGAGATCTTCGATTTCCTCGCCCAGCGCCTGCAGCGGGCGCTGGCTGCGGGCATCGCGCTCGATCGCATTGCGCTGGACCCCGGTATCGGCTTTGGCAAGACGCTGGCGCACAATTTGGCGCTGCTGGCGGCCACGGAGCGGTTCGCGGCACTGGGGCGCCCTCTCTTGCTGGGCGTTTCGCGCAAATCCATGTTCGGGCAACTACTGGGCCTGGCCGTGGACGCGCGCGATCCTGCCAGCGCGGTGACGGCCGCGCTGGTCGTGGCACGAGGCGCGCACATCATCCGCAGTCATGAGGTTGCGCACACCGTTCACGCGCTCACCATCGCCAGCGCACTGCGCAACGCGCGATAATCACAACTGAACAATGGCAGTGAGGCGGGATATGGGGCGTCGTTACTTCGGGACCGATGGCATTCGCGGACGGGTTGGCGTCACGCCGATGACCGCCGAGTTTGCCGTCAAGCTCGGTTGGGCTGCAGGTCGGGTGCTGGGTGGTTCGGACGGCGCGCGCGTGGTCATCGGTAAAGACACCCGTCGCTCTGGCTACCTCCTCGAATCGGCGCTCGAAGCCGGACTGTCCAGCGCGGGTGTCGAAGTCCTGCTGCTGGGGCCGATCCCGACACCCGCCGTGGCCTATCTCACGCGGGCCTTGCGGGCTGATGCCGGCATCGTCATTTCGGCCTCGCACAATCCGCATCACGACAACGGCGTGAAGTTTTTCGGCCCGCAGGGCGGCAAGCTCAGCGACGCGATCGAGACTGAGATCGAAGCCCTGATGGAGCAGCCGATGGAAACCGTCGCGCCGGAGACCATCGGTCTGGCACGGCGCATCGACGATGCCCAGGGGCGCTACATCGAGTACTGCAAGGCCAGCTTTGGCGACGGCCGTCTCGACGGCCTGCGTCTGGTGCTGGACTGTGCCAATGGCGCGGCGTACCGCACTGCACCGGCGATATTCGATGAATTGGGCGCCGACATCGTCGAGGTGATTGGCGGTGAGCCGAATGGCTTCAACATCAACCTCGATTGCGGCAGCACCCACTTGCAGGCCTTGCAGGCCTCGGTACGGGCGCACGGTGCCGACCTGGGTATCGCACTGGACGGCGACGCCGACCGCTGCCTGCTGGTCGACGCCGATGGCGAGGTCGTCGACGGCGACCAGATTCTTTACGCACTGGCCGTTGACCGTCATCAGCGTGACCTGCTGCGCGGGCCGGTGGTCGGCACGCTGATGAGCAATCTCGGCCTTGAGCAGGCCTTGCAGGTGCGCGGCATCGGTTTCGAGCGGGCAGCCGTGGGGGATCGCTACGTCATGGAACGGCTGCTGGCCGGCGGCGGTTTGCTGGGCGGGGAGACCTCGGGACACACGCTGTGCCTCGACAAATCATCGACCGGCGACGGCTGTGTGACCGCACTGCAGATGCTGTCGGTCATGATCGGGGCGGGGTGTACACTCCGCGCGCTCGTCGAGGGCATGACCCGATGCCCGCAGGTGTTGATCAACGTCCGCGTGGCCGGATCGGCCAAGCCGCTGCTTGAAACCCCATCGGTCAAAGCCGCTGAGGCCGCCGCCAAGTCGGCCCTCGCCAAGGGTGGGCGTATTCTGCTCAGGGCCTCGGGTACCGAGCCTCTGATCCGTGTGATGGTGGAGGCGACCGATGCCGAAAGCGCCCACCAGCACGCCGAAAAGATTGCTGACGCCGTAAGGGATGCGGCGCAAACAGTGCACGCGTAAATCAGGAGAAGCCGCATGAAACGCAGCCTTACGGTGATGGGAAATTGGAAAATGAACGGCACGCGAGGTGACAACGAGTCACTGCTGCGCGAGCTGGTCTTCGAGGGTAAGAAGTTTCCGTCGGTCGAGGTGGCGGTATTTCCGCCGTCGGTGTTCATCGAGTCGGTGGCCCAGCAGCTGGTCGGCAGTCCGGTGCGGGTGGGCGCGCAGGATTTGTGTGAACAGCTCAAGCCTGGCGCGTTCACCGGCGAAGTTCTGGGTGCCATGCTCAAGGAGCTGGGCTGCCGTTACGCGCTGGTCGGTCACTCCGAGCGGCGCCACGTTTACGGCGAGACCGATGAGCGGGTGGCCGCCAAGTTCGTGGCCGCCCAGCACAGTGGTTTGACCCCCGTGCTGTGCGTTGGCGAACAGCTTGCCGAGCGCGAAGCCGGGCAGACCGAAACCGTACTCGACCGTCAGCTTCTGGCGGTAATCGATCAGGGCGGCGTCGCCAGCCTGCGCGGTGCGCTGATCGCGTACGAGCCGGTCTGGGCGATCGGCACCGGCAAGACCGCGAGCCCGGAGCAGGCACAGGCCGCGCATGCGCACATTCGCGGGCTGATCGCCGCGCGAGATGCTAAAATCGCGAATTCCATTTGCATTCTCTACGGCGGCAGCGTCAAGGCTGACAACGCGGCCGAGCTGTTTGCCCAAGCCGATGTTGATGGCGGCCTGATTGGCGGTGCATCGCTCAAGGCTTCCGAATTTCTTGCGATCTGCGCGGCCGCGCAGGCGCTACACGACGAGTAGATTTATTTCATGTACACCGCATTGGTCATTGTTCAGGTCCTCATTGCCATCGGGCTGGTCACGCTGATCTTGCTCCAGCACGGCAAGGGTGCCGATGCAGGCGCTGCGTTTGGTGCCGGCGCCTCCGGTACGGTCTTTGGTGCGCGCGGCGCCTCCAATTTCCTGTCACGCGCCACGGCGTGGCTGGCCACCGGATTCTTCGCGATCAGTTTGGCACTCGCCTATGTGGTGCAGACGGCCGCACCGGGCAGCTCAATTGTTGACCGCATGGGCGACACGCCCGAAGCCACCACCCCGGAAACCCCGGAAGCGCCCGCACAGCCGGTCATTCCGGAGTAAGGCGTTTTTCTGCGGTTCCCTTGGAGTTGGGCGCGATCTTCTCTATAATCCGCCACCCGATCAGGACCCATGTGGTGGAATTGGTAGACACGCTACCTTGAGGTGGTAGTGGCGAAAGCCTTGGGAGTTCGAGTCTCCCCGTGGGTACCAAGGTCGGGCGCTGTAACTTTCGACAAATTCAAAGGCTGCACCGAGATTCTCGGTGCAGCCTTTTTTTGTGGTCCGGTCTCAGCCGGTGATGTCGCGGCCAAAGATCTGCCGGGCAATCACCCAGTTCTGGATCTCGTTGGCACCTTCGTAAATCTCGCCAATTTTCGCATCGCGATAAATCGACTCGAGCGGGAAAGGCGTGCCCGGGCCGCGCAGCTCCTTGACAAAGCCGTAGGCGCCGCAGGCTTGAATCGCGTCGCGCGCCACATCGCAGGCGAGCCGGCTGCCCACCACCTTGGCCATGGCGGCCTCCAGATCAGCGCGGCCCTCCTTGTCATGGAGCAGGGCGGCTTTCTGATAGAGCGTGCGGGCCATTTCGATCTGCGTGGCGTGTTCGGCAAAGCGGAACTGCCAATGCTGGAACGCGGCAATGGGCTTGCCAAACACCTTCCGCTGGCTGATGTAGTGGGTGGAAAAATCGAAGGCCGCCTGCGCCATGGCCACGCCGATGGCGCCAATGCCCATTCGGCCCAGCACCAGGGCGCCGACCGCTGTTCGCAGGCCGCTGCCGACACTGCCGACAACGTGGTCGTCCGGCACGAACACCTTGTCCAGCGTGACGTCGGCGGTGAGCTGCACGTGATTGCCCATCTTCAGGTCTGGCGCGCTGACACTGACGCCCGGATGACGCATGTCAGCCAGCAACATGGTCAGCGACTCGCCCGCCTTGCACAGCACCAGAATATGATCGGCCACCGGCGAGTTCGTGATCCAGCGTTTGACGCCGGTCACGCTGAAGCCGCCTTCGACCTTCTCGGCGACGGTTTGCATCGAAGCGACCGACAGGTCGGTGCTGGCTTCGGGCTCGCTGGTGGCGAATGAACCAATGAACTCGCCGCGAATCAGCTTGGGCAAATAGACGTCACGCAGGTGGGCAGGTGCGCGCTCCAGGGTTTTGCCGACCAGAATGGCCTGCCCGTCGAACAGCGCCGAGGCAAAGCTTGGCGAGTAGTAGGCCAGCTCTTCGAGCACGGTTACGGTGGCGAGGGTGGGGAACTCCAGCCCGCGCCCGCCCACATCGGCGGCGTAGGGAATCTGATAAATGCCCGCCGCCGCCATGGCCTTGAAGGCGGCGTGCGGAAAGGCGTCGACCGACTCGGGTGTGGTGTTGAGCCGATGCGCGATGGGCCGCAGAACGGTGTCGGCGAAGTCACGCACCTCAGCACGGATGCGTCGGGTTTCGTCAGGAAACCAAAGATCACTGAACAGGGTGTCGGCGCGGCGTGGGGCAGGGGTTGTCATGGACTCTCGCTCGAATGGGCTTTGGCGTGCAGTGCGCGCCAGCGTCAGGGGTACTTCGCAATTATCACAGCCTGGCCGGCCGCCGGCCCCCCACTATGGAATGGTTGATTCGTCGCCCGCTCCCGGCATCGGGTCACAGGTCAGTCGCTCGACTATGCTTCGCCGCATGGGGTTTCTTTCGGAAAGGTCAGAATGAACGCGTCGCACGGTCGGCTGGAGCCACCCAACTTCTCGTTCCCGTTGGTGCAGACGGCTGCCCTCACGCGGCTTACGGGTGGCGGCCCCCTGGCCAAGCTGACCCTGATCGCTGCACCCACCGGCTACGGCAAAACCGTGCTGCAGACCGCGTTGTTCCGGCACATGCGTGCCAAGGGCCTGGCGGCGCAGTGGATCGGTCTGGATGAGCGTGACCAGACCGTTGAGGTGCTGCTGTCGCTGCTGGAAAGCAGCTTCTTCGAGGTCGGAGGTGCACTCGACACCACGCCCGCCATGCACCAGAGCGACGAGCCGCCGGACGAGCGTATTGAGGCGCTGCTCGGACACCTTTCGCGGCTCAGTGAGCCCTTGGTGTTGTTCATCGACAACATCAGCTTTTGCGATGACGAAACCCTGGGCCCGGTGATCGACGCCCTGGTGTTTCGAACCCCGGAGGACTTCAAAGTGATCATCGCGGGCACCCGCGAGCCACCCATGAACATGGCGCGCGCCCGCCTCGAGGGCAACCTTGCAGCCATCGGCTTCGCTGATCTGGCGATGGGCGAGGCCGAAATCAGCGCCCTGTTCGGTGCGCCTTTGTGTGCACGGCTCGGCGCCCCGGCACTACAGGCCATCGCCCGTCAAACCGAAGGGTGGCCGGCGGCGATTCGCCTGATGCAGATCATCTTGCAGGCGGCGCCCGACCCGCTGCAAACCCTCAAGGCGTTCAGCGGTGCGGACGAAGACCTCGCCGACATGCTCAACCGCCAAGTCCTCGCCGACTTTGACGCCCCGGCACGTCAGTTTCTGCTGGAAATCGCCTTGCTGCGCAGCTTCTGCGTGCCGCTGTGTCAGCACGCCACCGCCGACCCCCAAGCGGCTGAGCATCTGGCCCGCGTGCTACGACAAAACCTGTTCATCATTCCGCTGGACCGCAACCGCACCTGGTACCGGCTGCACGGACTGTTCCGTGAATTTCTGATTGGCGAAGCTGAGCGTGCCGTGAGCACAGAGCGCCGCCAGGCGGTGTTGCTGCGGGCCGCCGAGTGGTGCGAGCAAGCCGGGCACTGGAGCGACGCGGTCGACTACGTGCTCAGTGCCGGGGCCTTCGATGCCGCCGCCGGCATGCTCGAGCGGGTCGCAGCGCACTTCGTTCGTGATCGCGGTGACTTGCGGCGCTATATCCGTTGGATTGAGCGGCTCTACCAGGCCAACGTCGATCTCGGCTGGGAGGCGGCGTTTTGGTACGTCTGGGCACTGGTGTTTCATCGCCGCTACGAGGCGGCACGTCAGCAGGTCGAGCACCTGGCCGAGCGCGTCGAGCAGGGCGGCAGCGTGGAGTTGCTGCGCCGTATTGAGGTGATCCGCATCATCATTGCCACCTACACCGATCACTTGCGTGAAGCGCAGGCGCGCGGCCGGGCGTGGCTGGCGCAGCGTGGCGCCGACGACCCGTTCGACGTGGCCACCGTGGCCTCGGCCATCGGCATCAGCAACGGCGCGCATTTTGACCTCGCCTCGGCGCGCGAGACCTTTCTGGTCGCACAAACCAGCGTGCTACAGGCCAACAGCGCCTACGGCGTGGGCTGGGTCACGGCGCTGTCGACCATGGTGCAGATTCACGAGGGTGATTACGCCCAGGCGTGGCCGATCTTCGAAACCGCGCTTGCGCGGGTCCGCGAGGCCCTCGGTGACAGTGCGGGCATGACCGGCACGGTGGCGCTGGTCACCGCCAAATGTGCGGTTGAGCGCGGCCTTGATCGCGAGGCGCGTGACGCCCTGACCATCGGCATGCGCCGCGCGCAAAGCCACGGCGTGGCCGACACCGCCCTGTGCGGGCTGGATGCGGCGGTGAAGCTCTGGGCGTCGCCGTCCGGCGAGGGCATCTCAATCACCGAGCTTCGGGAAATCGCCGCCAGTTACGTGCCGCGACTCAGTCACATGCTGTCGTGCCTGATCGTGCAACGCCTGTTGCGGTTGGGGCGGCTCGACGATGCGTTGCTGGAAGCTGCGCAGATCGGGCTCCACCTGCACCCGGCAAAATCGCCGCCTGCGGCCCTGCTGGAATACCCGATTGGCCGCAGTCTCTATACCCACACCGCCATCGATCTCGACATTGCCACCGGCCGCCTGCGACAAGCCGAACAGCAGATCGCCGAAGAAGCGCGCCTCGCCAAGGCCGAAGGCCGCTGGGGCCATCTGGTCGAGTTGGCCCTCGCCGAGATGAGCGTCAGCCTCTGTACGCAAAACCCCGCGCCGGCCGCGCGGCATCTGACGCGCGCCATCAGCTATGCGGCCAAGCGCGGTTACAAGCGGCCGTTTCGCGACCGCGCCGAGCAGATCGCCAGCCTGGTCAATGAAACTCGGCCGCAAAGCTGGGGCTTTGCGCTGGACGAAGAGCGCAGCTTTTTCAGTGAAATCTGTCGCCAGTTGCCGATTGCCAACAGTCACCTGCTGGAGCAACTTGAAAGCCTCGACGTCAAGGCTACCCTGCTGGAAACCCCCACCTCGCGCGAGCTGGAACTGCTGTCACTGATCGAGGTAGGTCTGTCCAACCAGCAACTGGCCGACCGGCTGTCGGTGTCGGTGGCAACGGTCAAATGGCACCTTTACAACCTCTACGCCAAGCTCGGTGTGTCCAGCCGTTCGGCCGCCTTGGCGAAGGGGCGCGCGCTGGGGCTGCTCTCCCGTTAAAAATAGGGGAGATTCGGCTAACCCAACTATGGTTTGGGGCGTCTGGACCAAGGTGTGAAATGCTAATAACCACGAAAAAGCGCTGATTAGCTGATTGACGGCGCGCCCGCTTCCCGGCAGGAGAGATCACATGACCGACTACTTCAAATATTTACTGTCCCCGGCGATTCTCAGCCTCCATGCCTGGGGCATGTGGATGGGTGGCAACTACACCTGGATCGGGCTGGCGGCACTGGTGGGTGTGTTGTGCTTCGACGCCTTCTTGCCGCGCGACTACTCCATGCGCGATCAGCGTTACGTGCGGATCTATGACGTGATCTGCGCGATGACGGTGCTGGCCAGCTTCGGCAACATTTTTTTCTACGCGTGGCTGGTGGGTTCCGGGCATTTCGAGACCACCGCCTCGTCGATTGGCGCCTTTGTCAGCATGGTGTTCATCGGCTTCGTGATCGGTGCGCCACCGGTGCACGAGTTGTTTCATCGCGAGGAGTTCGTGCTGCGCTGGTTGGGCCGCACCGGCCAGTGCCTGATTTATGACCCCTGGCGTGAGATCACCCATGTGGTTACCCACCACATGCGTGTCGCGACCCCCGACGACCCCGACTACGCGCGTCGCGGCGACACGGTTTACGGCCACATTCTTCGGACCTTCCCGGGCCAGTGGAAAGAGGCCTATCACCTCGAGAAAATGATGTGGACCAAGCGCGGTCGCAAGTGGTTTGACCCGCGCAACGCCTGGGTTTACAAGGCGGCGACCCTGGTCATCTTCACCGGCATTCTTTACGCACTGGGCGGCCTGCTGGGTACGGTGCTGGCGATTCTCAGCCTGCTGCTGGGGCCGCGGATGATGCTGGAAGTGTTCAATTATGTGAATCACTACGGGCTGATTTCGGCGACGCCGGGGCGCTTCGAGAAACACCACACCTGGAACCACATCAGCCCGCTGACACGCATATTGGCGCTTGAGATCACCAACCACGCGGGCCACCACGAAGACAGCTACAAACCGTTCTACAAGCTCGAACCCGACACCAATGGCCCGGTACAGCCGCAGTTTCTGCTGGTGGTGCTGCTGGCCTTCGTGCCACCGCTGTTTTTCATGATGATCAAGCCGCTGCTCAAGCATTGGGACCAGCATTACGCGAGCCCACAGGAGCGCGAAATCGCGCGGCGTGAAAATGAACGCGCCGGCTGGCACGAGCTGAACCAGCCCGACCCGGTGAATGACTTGCCGCCCGGTATCTGGCGTGTCGCAGAAGCCTGACGGATCAACACCATGCTCAAGCAGAAAGCGCCGTCAGCGGCGACGCGGGCCGACCTGTGCCGGATCACCGTGCGCGGCAAGGACGGCAGTGAAGACGTTTTCGACATCCGTCGCAATGACCTGCTGCTCAAGGCCGCCATCGACCAGGGCATTGAATATCCGCACAACTGCCGAGTCGGCGTCTGTGGCACCTGCAAGACGCGGTTGATCTCGGGGCGGGTCAGTCCGATGGTCGACCTTGCGCTGTCACCGCTGAAGAACGCCGAAATCGAAGCGGGTTTCGTGCTTGCCTGCCAGGCCAAGGTGCGCGGTGATTTGGTGGTCGAGGTCAAGTTGGGGCATCACACCATGTTGCCGGTGACCACCGTGTCGGCGCGCGTCAGCCGCTGGCGCAAGTTGCCGGGCGAGGTCATCGACCTGCGGCTGGCACTCGATACCCCCGTACATTTTCATGCTGGTCAGTACGCAACGATTGCCGAGTCGGGTTCGTTCACCCGACGCAGCTATTCGTTCTACGACGCCCCCCCAATGGACAACGGCGCGCCGGCCAGCGAAGTCGGCTTTCTCGTCAAGCGCCTGCCCGGTGGGCGGTTCTCCGAATGGCTGTTTGCTGAAGACCGCAGCGGCACCAAGTTCTGGATGGAAGCGCCTTTTGGCGTGATGGGTGTCGACGAATACGACCGCGACGGGCTCTGCGTGGCCGGCGGAACCGGGATTGCACCGATCCTGTCGATCGTGGCGGATCGTCTTCGCCGCTCGACAACAGCCAAGTTCACCATCGTGCTGGGCGTGCGCAGCGCCACCGACACGTTTGCCGAGCCGTATCTGAGAGCCCTGGTTGACCAAGCGCCTGATCGGGTGCGAGTGGTGACCATCCTGTCGCACGAACCCGAGGGTTCGACGTGGGCCGGCCCGCGCGGCCTCGTGACCGAGGCATTGGGGCCGGAACTGGGGCTCGACTTTGCGCAAGTGTCGGCGTTCATCTGCGGCAATCTCGGCATGGTCGAGGCCGTCGAACGCAAGCTGATCGGCCTCGGTGTGGCGGAAGAACGCATCCACGCCGACAAGTTCATTCCCTCCGGCACACCCTAAATTGGCGGCGGCACAATGGCCGCCGCCCAACCTTCAAACTGCGGAGTTTTCATGTCGCTTGCCCTGCGCACGGTCGATGCCGAAACCGGCATCGCCACCATCACCGTCAACCGCCCCGAAGTGCTGAATGCGCTGGACGTGCCCACTGCCCGCGCCATCTGCGCGGCGGTGTTGCCGCTGCGCCAGATGCCGGACGTCCGCTGCGTGGTGTTGCGCGGCGCCGGGCGCGCGTTCATTGCGGGAGGCGATTTGTCGCGTTTTGCGGACGACTTCGACCAGGCTGCCTCGGTCGTCCATGACCTGCTCGACGCGTTGCACCCGGCGATCATCACGCTGCGCAGCTTGAATGCCCCGGTGCTGGGCGTGGTGCACGGCGCAGTGGCCGGCGCCGGCCTGTCATTGATGGCCGGTTGCGATCTGGTGCTGGCCGCACAGGGGACGCGCTTCGTGCTCGCTTATGACCGAATCGGCGCCGCACCGGATTGTGGCGGGACGTGGTTTCTGCCGCGCCTGCTGGGGCCGCGCCGCGCAGCCGAGTTGATGATGCTGAGCCCTACCTGGGATGCTGATCAGGCGCTGGCCTACGGCCTGATCAACCGCGTGGTCGCGGCCGAGCAACTCGACACCGAGGCCGCCACCGTCGCCGCGCAACTGGCCAAGGGGCCGACTGCCGCCTACGGACGCTATAAGCGGCTTGCCGATGCCAGCCTCGGCGCTGATCTGGTCACCCAGCTCGAAGCCGAGCGCGAGGCCTTTGCCTCCGGCACGCGGTCTGCCGACTTTCGCGAGGGCGTGAGCGCCTTTTTGGCCAAGCGGCCCGCCGATTTTGCCGGCCGCTGAGGACGACTGAATGAGCCTCTACACCGAAGACCAGCAAATGATTGCCGATGCCGCCGCGCGCTTTGCCCGCGAGGTGCTGGCCCCCGGTGCCGCCGCGCGTGAAGCTGCCGCTGCCATCGAGCCCGACGTGATTCGCGGCATGGCCGAGATCGGTCTGCTGGGCATGACGGTATCGCCCGACTTTGACGGTGCCGGTGCCGACTACGTGAGTTATGCGCTGGCCTTGATGGCGGTGGCCGAAGGCGACGGCGCGGTGTCGACGGTGATGAGCGTTCACAATGCACCGTTCTGCGCCATTCTTGAGCGCTACGGCAGCGACACCCAAAAGAACGATGTGCTGCGGCCGGCGGCGCGGGGTGAATTCATCGGCGCCTTCGCCCTTACCGAATCGCAGGCCGGGTCCGACGCCAGCGCGCTGCGCACCCGCGCGGTGCGTGACGGCGATCATTACGTGATCAACGGCGCCAAGCAGTTCATCACCTCGGGCCAACTGGCGCAGTGGACGGTGGTGTTTGCGGTCACCGACACGGCGAATCCGAAGCGCGGCATCAGCGCCTTTCTGGTGCCCACTGACAGCCTCGGCTACCGGGTGAGCAAGATCGAACACAAGCTGGGCCAGCGCGCCTCCGACACCGCCAGCCTCGCGTTTGACGACCTGCGCGTGCCGGCGGCGCTGCGTATCGGTGAAGAAGGCGAGGGCTACAAGATCGCCCTGTCCAGCCTCGAGGCCGGCCGCATTGGTATTGCCGCCCAGAGCGTCGGCATGGCGCAGGCCGCGCTGAAATGCGCCATCGGCTATGCCGGTGATCGCCAGGCTTTCGGCAAGTCGTTGATGGAACATCAGGCGGTGAGTTTTCGCCTCGCCGACGCCAAGACCCGCCTGGAGGCTGCGCGCCAATTGGTGTTGTCGGCCGCGCGACTCAAGGACGCTGGCCAGCCCTGTCTTGAACAAGCCTGCATGGCCAAGCTGTTTGCTTCCGAAACCGCCGAGGCGGTGTGTTCGGCGGCGATCCAGACCCTGGGTGGCTACGGCTATGTGGAAGATTTTCCGGTCGAGCGCATCTATCGTGACGTGCGGGTTTGCCAGATTTACGAAGGCACCTCCGATATCCAGAAAATCATCATCGGTCGCCATCTGGCGTCGGGACTTTGAGCGCGCCCATGGACGCGCTGGCGATACTGCCCAAAGACCTCTTCGCCGGAGAAGTCGCATTCGTCACCGGTGGTGGCAGTGGTATCAACTTCGCCATTGCCCGTGCTTTCGCGCGGCTGGGCGCCAAGGTGGTGATCTGTGGCCGCACGGCCGCGACCTTGGACGCAGCGGCCGAGCAGATTCGCGCACTCGGCGGCACCGTGCGCACCCAGGCGGCCGATGTTCGCGACGCCGATGCCTTGCAGGTCGCATTCGACGAAGTGCGGGCCGCATGGGGCCCGGTGCGACACCTTGTCTGCGGTGCGGCGGGCAACTTTGTCGCACCGGCTGAGCAGATGAGCCCCAAGGGTTTTCGCACCGTGGTCGACATCGACCTGATCGGCAGCTTCAATACCGCCCGCGTTGCCTTTGATCAGTTGCGCGAAACCGGCGGCACGGTCTTGTTCATTTCGGGCGGCCAATCGTTTGTGCCATTCATGTACCAGGCCCACGTTGCGGCGGCCAAAGCCGGCGTCGACATGCTGATGCGCACGCTGGCGCTGGAGTGGGGCCGTCACGGCATTCGCCTGAACGGTCTGGTGCCCGGCCCGATTGCCGGCACCGAAGGCATGGCACGGCTGACGCCCAAGGACAAGCCCGACTTCTGGACCGACATGGTGCCGATGGGGCGCATGGGCCAGCCCGACGAAATCGCGCAGATGGCCGTGGTACTGGCCTCGCCGTTGGGCAGCTATGTCAATGGTGCGCTGCTGACCGTCGATGGCGGCCAGAACCTGACGGGCTCGTCGCGATTCAACGACAGTGTTGGCGAGATGCTCGTGCCGCGCTAGGGTCGGCCCGTCAACTCCGTTAGGCTCGCTACCGCCAGCCCCTTAGGGTTGCGGACTGTTTTTCTACCATGCGGCGTTGGCGGCTCACGCGCCGTCAAGCACCAAGTGCACCACGAGGCCATCAATTGCGTCGCTGACGTTCAATTGGCAGCACAGTCGGCTGTTGGGGTTCACCTCCACCGACCCCTCCAACATCAGCGTTTCGTCCTCGCTGGGCGCGGGCAGTCGATCCAACCACGCCGAATCAATATGGGCGTGACAGGTCGCGCAGCTGCAGCAACCGCCGCAGTCGCCAAAGATGCCCGGCACCAGGTTGTCGACCGCAATCTGCATCACCGATTGGCCTGGCGCCGCGTCGACGATGTGGGTTGTCCCGTCGGGCTCAGTGAAGGTGATTTTGGGCATGGCCAATGTGGGTGCAGATTTGATGGTGGGCGGCGCAGCCTAGCGTCTCTGGGCCGGGATCGTCTGTTTGGCGCGTGGCGCAAATTGTTTCGGGAACAGGATCAACCTTAATTTTACGATTGATGCGGCACCCGTTGCGCCTGTCATCAACGCCGAGCGCGTCAAGTGATGGGTGCAAGCTAATGGGCGTGAGCCTCGCATCAACAGTAATGCCCTCCACTTAACCGAAGACCGGCTGTCAGCCGGCATAAAAAACCCCGGCACCAGGCCGGGGTCGTTGTCTGGCCTGTCGAGGCTCAGGCGGCTTGCAGGTGCAGTAGCCGAACGCGGGCACTCTGTTGCCGCAGATTGGTTTCCAGCGTGCGCAGTCGCTTGCGCATGTCGCTGTTTTCCCACTGATCGGCGAGTTGTTGTTTGGCCGCGTCAAAACGCTCGGACTGTAGCTGCGTCCATTCGGCCAGGGTATGGCTGAAATGCTGCCATTCCTGTTCCAGCAGGCCGTGCAGGCGCGCCAGCCGTGGATCGGTTTCCCGCCCCGCATGGCTGATGCGCTCGCGGGCGATCTCGAACTGACGTTGCAGGATCGCGCGTTGGATCACGAAGTTCGGCACACGCTTGAGGTCGCTCGCCAACCCGACCCAGCTTGATGCGGCGATCAGCCATTTTGTGGGATCGAAATGCCACCAGCGGATGCCGTTGCGATAGTCCCACTGAAAAAGATGGTGATAGTTGTGATAACCCTCGCCGTAGGTGACCAGGGCGAGAACGTCGTTGTCGCGCGCGGTGTTGGCGCTGGTGTACGGCTGGCGGCCCCAGTAGTGGGCCAGCGAGTTGATGAAGAACGTCACGTGTTGGCTGATCACCAAGCGCATCACACCCGCAAGCAGCAGGCTGCCCCACAGGTCGCCATTGATCCAGCCGAGCAGGGCCGGCAGACCAAAATTCATGCCCAGCGCCAGCGCCAGATAATGGCGATGCTGAAACATGACGATAGGGTCGTCCTTGAGGTCGCGCGCGTTTTTGTAGTCGAGTTCGCTGGACGGGTAATTCCGCAGCATCCAGCCCATGTGTGAGAACCATAGACCGCGTTTGGCCGAGTACGGATCGTGATCCTCGTCGTCGACATGCTTGTGGTGGATACGGTGCATCGACGCCCAGATGAGGATGCTGTTTTGCAGTGCCATGGCACCGAACAGCATCAGCGGAATCTTCATCAGGGGGTGTGCTTCGTAGGCGCGATGGGCCCACAGACGATGGTAGCCGGCGGTGATCGACAAGCCCGTGGCGCCAAGCAGCAGCACGAAGCTGATGACCTCGAACGTGTCGAAGCCCACGGTGATCAGGTACCACGGGAAGAGGGTCACGGCCGGGACGGTCGTGAGCACAAACATGATCACCGCTGGCCAGTTGAGCGCAGCGCGCTCAAAACTGCGCGTGGAGGGGGTCTGTGGCATCTGAACCTGCTGAAAACAAGAAAGAATCGTGAGAATACCAGTTCGCCGAGACACCACCATGACGAGGCGATGGGCGGGTAGGGCCAAGCTGACCTATCGGTTGCGCCAGTGCCGTACCACAAGGGGCAATTGCCAAGCGTTCTGTATTGCATAGCGGAGCAGCCTTGGCCAACGCCTCGGCGCCCGACATGTGCGTCTGACCAGCAGCCACGCAAAGGGTTTCACCGACCGTGCCTGCGCGTTCCTTTGCGGAGGGTAGAGCGCCCGACTGGTGTCAAAGAAGTCGTCGTCGCCCATCGCGTGGGCGGCCATCATGAGGCCCATCAACGCGTAGCGCTGGCTGGCACCCTCGGCGACGAAGCGCCGTGTCGAGGTGTGCAGCGCATCCGGCAGCAGGCGCCAGCGGGCCCGGGCGAACACGGCCTCGGACAGATGCACGTCTTCGAAGTAGGGGCGGGCCTCTCGGTAACCACCCAGTGCGTCAAAATCGTCGCGGTGAATCAGCAGCCCCTGGTCACCATGAATGGTGCCGGGGCGACCGCTACGGGTCTTGGCTTCCATGAACGCAAAAAGCCGCCGGTGGGCCGCTGGTGCATCGATAAAGCGCAACGGAAAGTGCCCCGCGATGCCGCGCCCCCCGGCCGTTTGCCACGCCTGCAGCGCGCGGGCCAGTTGGTCGGGGCGGCTGAGGCGCGAGTCTGCATGGAGGAAAAGCCGCATCGAGGGCTGCGCCCGGGCGTGGGCGCGGTTCATCTGCGCGCCGCGGCCGGGCGCTCCGCTCACCACCTGCGCCCCGGCGGAACGGGCAAGACTGACGGTGGCGTCGTCCGAGCCGCCGTCACTGATCCAGACCTCCAGGGTCACGCCGGTCTGCCTGCGCAGGTCCTCCAGCAGCGCTGGCAGGGTCAGCGCTTCATTAAGGGTCGGAATGATGACCGCGAGAAGGGGTGTCATGGCGTCGAAATGCTGCGGCGTTCCAAGCGCTGCGTGATAGCATTTTCACCCTTTTTATCGCGCAGGTTTGACGTCCCCATGCCGCCCCTGGTTGCCCGCCCGTCCGGACCCGTGACCAATGGGGAGTGCACCCAGTCATGATGGGCGTGGTGGTGGTCGATCGACTGACCGACTGGCCGATCAAAGTGCCGGGCGTCGAGGTCGTGACCGGCTGGACCTACCTCAATGACGAGGCGTTCGTAAAGCCGCGCCGTGCGCGGGTTTACAACCTGTGTCGCTCGTTTTCATACCAGAGCATTGGCTATTACGTGTCACTGCTGGCCAGTGCGCGTGGCCACGCAGCGCTGCCGGATGTCACCACCATCCAAGACCTGAAGCTGGCCGACAGCCCGCGCATCATCAATGACGAAGTTGACGACCTGATCAATCAATCGCTGGCGCGGCTGGGTTCGGAGCATTACTCGCTCAACATCTACTTTTCGCGGTGCATGGCCAAACGCCACGAGCGTTTGGCGCGGGCGCTGTTCAACCTGTTTCCCGCGCCGTTGCTGCAGGTCGATTTTCTCTGGCGCGACAACCGTTGGCGCGTTGATGGCGTGGCCGCGTTGGCGCTCGGCGAGGTGCCGGAGGGGCACCACGAATTTCTGCTTGAAGCGGCGTCGGATTATTTTTTGCGCAAGCGCGCGCCGCGGATCAAGCGCGAGTCGGCGCGCTATGACATCGCCATTCTGGTTAACCCCAACGAAGCCGAGCCGCCCTCCAACGCGCAGGCACTGAAGCGCTTCGAGAAGGCGGCGGTCGATCTGGGCTTTGACGTGGAGTTTCTCGACAAGGGCGACTATGGCCACGTGGCGGAGTTCGACGCCCTGTTCATCCGCGAAACCACGGCGGTGAACCACCACACCTACCGATTTGCCCGCCGCGCAGCACGCGAGGGGTTGGTGGTGCTCGACGATCCGCTGTCGATTTTGCGCGCGGCCAACAAGGTCTTTCTCGCCCAGGTGATGACCCGGCAGCGTATTCCGCAACCTGAAACGTTGATCGTCCATCGCGGCAACGTCAGTCAAATTGCCCGTGATCTGGGCTTTCCGTGCGTGCTCAAGCAGCCGGACTCTCAGTTCTCGAAAGGTGTGATCAAGGTCGAGAGCGAGGCCGAACTCAAGCGCCAAACACGCGCCATGCTCGAACGCTCGGACCTGATCATCGCCCAGCGTTTCACACCGACCGAGTACGACTGGCGCATCGGCGTGCTCGACGGCGTGGCCATCTATGCCTGCCGCTACTTCATGGCCAAGGACCATTGGCAGATCATTCGCCGCGACGCCGCCGGCGAAAAAGATGAAGGTGCCCACGAGACCCTCGCCGTCGAAGATGTGCCGGCCAACGTGTTGAGCATCGCCATCCAGGCGGCGAAGACGGTCGGGCAGGGGCTCTACGGGGTCGATCTGAAACAGTTCGGCAACGCGGTGACGGTGATCGAGGTCAACGACAACCCCAACATCGACTTTGGCATCGAAGATTTGGTGCTCAAGGACGCGCTGTACCAGCGGGTGATGGGCTACTTCATCAAGCGGCTTGAAGCGCGCACGCGCAGCGGATGAGCGTGACTTCGACCTGTCGGCCCGCGACCGACCGTGATCTGCCAGCGCTGCTGGACATGGAGGCGTTGTTCCCGGGTGACCGCATGACGCGCCGCAGTTGGCGTGCGCTGCTGCGCAACCCGCGTGCACGGGTCTGGGTGATCGACAACGATGCCGGCATGGTCTGCGCCAACCTCGTGTGCCTGAGCCGCTGCGACACGCATTGGTGGCGTGTTTATTCGGTGGTGGTGCACCCCGAAGCGCGCGGTCGCGGCCTTGCGCGGCGTCTCATACAAGCGGTCATGAACGCCGCAACGGTGGCCGACGCTGCCGGGCTGCGCCTCGAAGTGCGCGACGACAACGTCGCGGCGCGCGCCCTGTACGCGACATTGGGATTCGAGCTTCGAGGTCTGCGACCGGGCTACTACGACGACGGCGCGACCGCCGTGCAGCTGCAGTGGCGGGCGGTCTAGTGTCCTTTAACAAAAGTTCACTTTATTATTGATTCGATCAGAGAGGCGGGCGATAGCCGAGATGATTTCATCGGCGGATTTGCGCCATACGAAGGGTTTGGGGTCCTGGTTGTAGGTTTTGAGGTAGTGGCGGATGGATCGCTCAAGGTCGTTGGTACTGGTGTGGGCGTTACGTTTGATCCACCGCTGTGACAACAGCGAGAAAAAGCGTTCTACCAGATTGAGCCAGGAAGCTGAGGTCGGGGTGAAGTGCAGGTGATAGCGCGGTCTGGCGGCAAACCAAGCGCGGACCGCTTCGGTTTTGTGCGTGCCGTAATTGTCGAGAATGAGATGAATATCGAGGTGCTTGGGCACCTCACGATCCAGTGCGCGCAGGAACGCCAGGAACTCCGCACTGCGATGCCGCCGGTGCAAGCGACCAATGACTTCGCCGGTGGCGATATCCAGCGCTGCGAACAAGGTCGTCGTGCCGTGTCGCACATAGTCGTGGGTCGTGGTTTCGGCAGACCCGAAACGCAACGGCAAGCCAGGTTGGGTACGGTTCAGGGCTTGAATCTGGCTTTTTTCATCAACGCACAACACCAAGGCACGATCTGGCGGATTCAGATACAGACCGACGATGTCGTGCACTTTGTCAACAAAGTGCGGATCGGTCGACAACTTGAAGGTTTCCAGCCGGTGCGGCTTGAGCCCAAAGGCGCGCCAGATGCGGCTGACTGCCATGGCATTGAGGGCAGTCTCTTCGGCCATCAAAGTCGTCGACCAGTGCGTCGCCTTGGCTGGACGGCTATGCAAAGTCTTCTCAATGACTTCCGACACTTTGTCGTCGTTAATCGTGCGCGGTCGACCCGTGCGCGGCGCATCGCTCAATCCCGCGATCCGGTACTGCTCAAAACGCCGCCGCCACTTCGACACGGTTTGCGTCGTCACCCCGCAGCGCTGTCCCACTTCGCGGCCCGACAATCCAAGGCTGCACCCCAGAATGATCTGCGCACGCTGCTTGTCCGCCGACGGCGTCTTGCGACGACGAGCCCACTGCTCCAACTCCGATTGCTCGGTGGGTGTCAGCTCCAGCCCAATGGGTTTGCGTCCCGTCATCTCCGCATCCTCCCTCAAGTCAGGGAAGATGGACAACGGTCACTCATAATCGTTCTATGAACTTTTGTTAAAGGACACTAGTGCAGCGCTTCCAACAATTCATTCGTTCTGGCGGCGCGCTTGAGCACATCTCTTCGTTGCTCATCGTCGCGATAGTGCCCACTATCACTCCTCCTCGCGCCTCAATCTGCACTCAATCACACTCGCCAGCTCCTAACGCTTTGTCAGAAGCGCTGCACTAGCGGCGTCCGCTGTGGCGGCGCCCGCCGCCTCCACCTCCACCGCCGCGGCGACCCCCATCGCGACTTGGCGGGCGTGGCGGGCGCGGCGGGCGTATCAGGTCAGTGGCCAACCAGACTTCGTTGAGCGATTCGGTGGGAATGCGCTGCTCGATGTAGCTCTCGATCGCCGGCAGGCCATAGACCCAGCTCTCGCAGCAGAACGACAACGCGTCCCCGCTTTGCCCGGCGCGCGCGGTGCGGCCAATGCGGTGGACGTAGTCGGCGGCGTCCTGCGGCAGGTCGAAGTTGATGACATGCGACACGTCAGGAATGTGCAGGCCACGCGCGGCGACATCGGTCGCGACCAGAATCGGCAGCTCACCGGCTTTGAAGGCCTCCAGCAGTTTGATGCGCTTGGTCTGCGCGACGTCACCTGACAGGATTGCCGCGTTGAAGCCGTTGGCAATCAGCGTGCGCTCAATCTCTTCACCGGCGCGCTTGGTGTTGACGAATACCATTGTGCGATTCGGCTCGTGGACGCGCAGCCAGCCGACCAGCAGCGGCAACTTTTCGTCGTTGGCGACGTGAATCAGCTTTTGCTGTACCCGGTCGGCAGTGACTTGCTCAGAGACAATTTCGACGCGCTCGGGGTTGTTCATGTGCTCGTAGGCGAGCTCGAGCACGCGCTGGCTCAGCGTCGCCGAGAACAGGTAATTTCGGCGCAACTCCGGCTTGGGCATGCGCCGCAGCAGATAGCGAATGTCGTCGATGAAGCCGAGGTCGAACATGCGGTCGGCCTCGTCGAGCACCAGCACTTCGATTTCCTTGAGCGTGAACACGCCCTGCTTGAAGAAGTCGATGATGCGGCCGGGCGTGCCGATCAACAGGTCCACGCCCTCGGTCAGTTCCTGCCGCTGGCTGTCGTACCCGGCGCCGCCGTAGCAGACGGTGATTTTCACGCCGGTATTGACGCTCAGTCCGGCGGCATCCTTCTGAATCTGGATGGCCAATTCACGGGTCGGCGCCAGCGCAATGGCGCGCGGCGAAGTCCCGTCAGTGCTGTCGCTGCGCGGCTTGCTCATCAAGTGATTCAGGGTTGCCAGCAGAAATGCCGCCGACTTGCCGGTGCCAGTCTGCGCCTGCCCCGCCAAGTCTTCACCCCGCAATGCACGCGGCAGGGTTTCAGCCTGAATCGGCGTGCAATGGGTGAAGCCCAGTTGGGCGATGCTGCTCAGCAGCGTGGGGTGCAGCGGGAGTGCGTCGAAACGCAGATCGGACAGATGGTCAGGTTGTGTCATGCCGGCAGCCGGTAAAAAGTCATTGATCTGATATGACCGGCTTGCATCTGGCGCGCAGTTGGGCTCAAATAAAGCCATCAACTCGGCACCCGCGTGGCTTCTCAGCGAAAGCCAAGAATCATAAAACGCGGCAATCCGGACTCGGTTAATAACCCGTTACTCTACACCCTCAGGCGCCTCACGGCCGGGTTCCAGTGATGTGCTCTCCCCTTACTCAAGCCTCTCAACGCGCCGTGTTTGGCGTGCCCCAGCACTGAATCAAAGGAAACCTGCCATGAGCGAAAATGTCAGCGCGGTAACCGATGCCAGCTTCGAAAGCGAAGTCCTGAAATCAGACGTCCCGGTGCTGGTCGACTTCTGGGCCGAATGGTGTGGTCCCTGCCGCATGGTGGGTCCCATCGTCGACCAGGTGGCCGCCGAACAGGCTGGCAAGCTCAAGGTCGTCAAGCTCAACGTCGACGAAAATCCCGAAACACCCAACAAATTTGCCATTCGTGGCATTCCCACCCTTCTACTTTTCAAGGACGGCAAAGTCGCCGCCACGCAGGTTGGAGCCGTTGCCAAGGCCCAGCTGACTGGTTTCGTGACCCCGCATCTCAACGTTGGCTAATCAACCGCCTCCCCGCATGAAGCAGCGCCGTCGCCACCCGCGCGGTCGCAAAAACCCCAACGGTAACGGGGGCTCACCCGGCAACGTCGCAGACGTCGACGTCGCCAACTTGCCGGAGGACATCGAGGAAGAAGAGGTCGAGTTCGTCCCTCTCGATGCCGATGGCAATCCGATTCCGGTCGCCGACCGCCCGCCGCCCAAAGTCATTCGCGCGCTTGACCTGCGGCAGATGACTGCCGCCGGCCTGCTGGCGCTGGCCGAGAAAGAGGGGCTGGAAGGCATCGCCCGGGCGCGCAAGCAGGACCTGATCGTGCAAATCCTGCGCGCTGCGGCCCGTCGCGGCGAGCACATTTATGCCGAGGGCGTGCTCGAACTGATGCAGGATGGCTACGGCTTTCTGCGCGGTCCCGACGCGTCTTACGCGGCCGGCCCCGACGATGTCTACCTGTCGCCAACGCAGATTCGCCGTTTCGGCCTGCGCACCGGCGATTCGATTGCCGGCCGCGTGCGCCAGCCCAAGGAAAACGAAAAGTACTTCGCGCTGTTCAAGATCGACACGATCAATTTCGAGCTGCCCGAGGTCTCACGTCGCAAGGTCAACTTCGAAAACCTGACGCCGCTGTTCGCCACCGAGCAGTTCAAGCTCGAGCGCGGCAATGGCAGCACGGAAGACATCACCACCCGCATCGTCGATCTGGTCGCCCCCATCGGCAAAGGCCAGCGCGGCCTGATCGTCAGCCCGCCCAAGGCCGGCAAGACGATGCTCATGCAGAACGTGGCGCAGTCGATTGCCGCCAACTATCCGGACGTGTACCTCATCATTCTGCTGGTCGATGAACGTCCGGAAGAAGTCACCGACATGCAGCGCACGGTGCGCGCCGAGGTCATTTCATCGACCTTTGACGAGCCCGCCACGCGTCACGTGCAGGTGGCCGAGATGGTCATCGAAAAGGCCAAGCGCCTGGTCGAGCACAAGCGCGATGTGGTGATCATGCTCGACTCCATCACCCGCCTGGCGCGGGCCTACAACACCGTGCAGCCCAGCTCCGGCAAGGTGCTGACCGGTGGTGTCGATGCCAACGCCCTGCAGAAGCCCAAGCGCTTTTTCGGCGCGGCCCGCAACATCGAAGAGGGCGGCAGCCTCACCATCATCGCCACCGCGCTGGTCGAAACCGGCTCGAAAATGGACGAAGTGATCTACGAGGAGTTCAAGGGCACCGGCAACATGGAATTGCACCTTGAGCGCCGCATCGCAGAAAAGCGTGTGTTTCCCGCCATCAACATCAACCGCTCCGGCACCCGCCGCGAAGAGTTGATGCTGGATCCGGGCGACCTGAACAAGATGTGGATCCTGCGCAAGATCATCCACGACATGGATGAAATCGGCGCCATGGAAATGCTCATCGACCGCATCAAAGTCAACAAGACCAACGCGCAATTCTTTGACGCGATGAAGCGGAACTAGTCGCCCGACTCACCCGTCGTGGGTGCTGATTGGATGGAGTATTTCGCCCGGTCGTCACCGCCCACAAAAAAAGCCCGATTATTGATCGGGCTTTTTTGTGGGCGGATGCTCTGGTCAGGGCTTACTGGTTGTCCGGCCCGTCGTCGCCATCGTCAAACTGCGCTTCCAGCTGTGCGGTGATGCGCGCCACCTGCTCCAGGTAGCCTTTCAGTATCCGCTCGCCCAGGCCTTCTTCGACGAGCCGGTGTTCGACGGCGTTGCGCAGCGCGTCGGCGTCGAAATGGTCGTGCTCGGGATCGGTGATCTCGTCCAACTCACCGAGCTGGCGCTGCCAGAGTTCGGCGATGGTCAGCACGATGAGCTGGCCCTGATCGTCCGGGTCGCGCTCGACCGAGATGAAATCGAAGCGGTGCGAATGGCCGTCCCAGGTCAGCCACTGCGCTTCGCCACTGTCCAACCAGGTGAGCACGGCCTCGGCGTAGACCGCGGCGAACTTGCGGACTTGGGACTCTTCGATCTGAACGTCGTTCATGGGTCAGGCGGCCGGCTTGAGCACACCGTCGGCCTGTTGGTCGGCGTGGTAGCTGGAGCGCACCATCGGGCCGCTCGCCACATGCGAGAAGCCCATCGCCTCACCCACGTAACGCAGCCGGTTGAACTCGTCGGGGTGCACGAAACGGGCGACCGGCAGGTGATGCTTGCTCGGCTGCAGGTACTGACCCAGGGTCAGCATGTCGACGCCGTGGTCGCGCAGATCGCGCATCACCTGTTCGATCTCGGCAATCTCTTCGCCGAGCCCCAGCATCAGCCCCGACTTGGTCGGCACGCGGGGGTGCAGGCCCTTGAAGCGCTCGAGCAGGTCGAGGCTCCAGTCGTAGTCGGAGCCCGGACGCGCCTGCTTGTACAGACGCGGCACGGTTTCCAGGTTGTGGTTGAACACGTCGGGCGGGGTGTCGTTGAAGATGGTCAGCGCCGGATCCATGCGGCCGCGGAAGTCAGGTACCAGCACTTCAATGGTGAGCGCAGGGTTGAGCGCCCGCGACTCGCGGATGCAGGCGGCAAAGTGCGCGGCGCCGCCATCGAGCAGGTCGTCGCGGTCGACGCTGGTGATAACCACGTAGCGCAGCTTCATGTCGCGGATGGTCTGCGCCAGCTTCACCGGCTCGTCGACATCGAGCGCATTGGGGCGACCATGGGCCACATCGCAGAACGGGCAGCGTCGGGTGCAGATGGCGCCCATGATCATGAACGTGGCGGTGCCCTTGCTGAAACACTCGCCGAGGTTGGGGCAGCCGGCTTCTTCGCAGACCGTGTGCAGCGCGTTGTCGCGCAGCGCCGACTTGACCCGTTGCACCTCGGCGGCGTTGCCCAGCGAGGCGCGAATCCATGCCGGCTTGCGGGGCGCCTGGACGGTGGGTTCGATCTTGATCGGGATCCGCGCCATCTTTTCGGCGCCGCGGAGCTTTTCGCCGGCAATCAGTGGCGCCGGGCGGGTGGGGGTCGTGGCCTGCGACATGAAGCGACATCCGTTGAAGCGGAGCACAAGTTTACGCCAGCCGTTGCGCCTGGCGCCGAACCACCTGCGTTTCAGACGCATCGGACCACTTCGAGATTCGGCGGGGCCGTCGAGTGCTGGGCGTCAGTCCCAAGGTGCGCTCGATGGACTGCTGCGCGCTGCGCGCAAGGTCCTCACGGACGCCCGGGCTGCCCGGCGGCAGCGGAGGGCAGTAATGCAAGGCTGCCGTCAGTGACGGCACCGCCAACAGACGGCGCAGGTGGCTGAGCAGGTCGTCATCGCCGACGAATGGCGCGGGATGTTGGCCGTCGGCCGTCGCGCCATAGTGCAGTGCAACCGGTTGAACGACCGCGCCACTTTCCACTGCCGCAGCAAACAGCCGTGGGTGGAAGGGCAGGACCTGACGCCCGTCGGAGGTCGTGCCCTCGGGGAAGATCACCACCACGCCCCCGCTTTGCAGGTGCGGCACCAGGCGTTCCACCAGCGGCGCGGACGCGCCCTTGCCGCGCCGAATGTAAAACGTCCCCAGCGCATTCGCCAACGCGCCGGCGATGGGCCAGTCGCGAATCTCCGACTTGGCCACGAAGCGTGTCGGTTCGGCAGCCAGCAGAACAAAAATATCCAGCCATGACACGTGGTTGGCGACAATGACCCGGCCGCCCTCTGCAGCTTGGCCGTGGCAGGTCAGGCGAATGTTCAGAATCGTCAGCAGGCGTTGTGCCCACCACTGACCCAGCCGGGTCGGGTCGAGCCGGGCGGTCGGGTCGAGCTTGACCGCACCCGCCAGCAGCACGCCGCAGACGGTGTGGATCAGCAGTTGCAGGACACGCAGGCTGCGTCTTGCCCAGTTGAGGCGGGGCGGCACGCTCAGAGGATGGCCGGCAGCGTCGTGCTGCGGCGCTCGTCACGGCCGAGAAAGTGGCGGGCGTAGCGCGGGTTCAATTCCGACACATCAAGCAGCATGAACACGTCGGCGCAATTGAAGTCCTGATCCCAGTAAGGCTCGCCGCAGGCCTTGGCCCCGAGCGACACATAAGCCTTGAGCAGCGGCGGCAAACGTGGCTTGTCAACCGGGCGGGCGTCGGCCAGCGGCAGCATCTGGAAGGGCCGCACATGTTGGCGCTCGGGCGCCATGTACTTACCGCGAATCTGTTCGAGGATGGCGTGGGCGCTGCCGCCGCCGTCTTCGAGGCCGATGCTGGCACAGCCAAACAGATAGTCGTAATGATGGTCGATGACGTACGCCGCAATGCCCTGCCACAGGGTGGCGATGGCGGCGCCGCTGCGGAAGTCGGCATGCACGCAGGTGCGGCCGATTTCCATCACCCTGCCGGGCAGGCTGTCAATCATGGCCAGGTCGAATTCGCCAGCCGAGTAGAAGCCGCCCGCGCGTTCTGCCTGCTCGCTGGTCAGCAGACGGGTGCAGGCGATCAGTTGGCCGGTCTCGTTGTCGTGAACGGTGAGGTGCTGGCAGTAGGCATCGAAATGATCGATGTCGAGGCCATCACCGTCGATCTGGGCGCCGAGTTCACCGGCGAAGATCTGGTAGCGCAGCGCCTGGGTGGCGCGAACGGCGTCGGCGGTTTCAGCAAACCCCAGCCGGAAACGCGGGGCTGCAGGCTCGACGTTCGGGCGCGGCAGTTCGATCAGTTGCGTCATCGCGGTACCTCTGGTCAACAAGGACAGCGGCACTGTATTTCTGCGCCGTTGTGGCTTTGTGACGCTTGCGAGACGGTTTGATGACAGCGTGGACGGCAACCCTCAGGGCAGTGCGGCGCGGATGCGGTAGACCGGGTAAGGCCCGGTCCCGCTGACCTGCAAGGGCAGGCGGCCAGCGGTGCGGTCGATGGCCTTGTCGCTCCAGTACAGATGGCCGTCGGCGGAGAGTTCCAGGGCGCCGGGCCAGCCCAGCGCGCCCTCGACCCAGCTTTCGCGCTGACCCCGGACGTTCAGACGAACGATTTTTTGCGAGATCGGCGCAGCGGTTACCCAGTCGCCGCCGGGCAGGGCGACCAGGCCTTCACTGAACGGTTTGTCAGGGCTGACGTCGACCCGCCGCGACAGTTGCTCGGCGGTCAGAGCGGTGTTGCGCAGGTCGCTGAGCATCACCCGGGCGAGGCCGGTCTGGCTGGGCACGGCCCAACTGAGCCAGCGCTCGTCCGCAGAGATGGCCAGCGCATCGACCCCGGGCCTGACGCTGATCAAACCGAACAGCTCCATACGCCGCCGACCGACCCTTGGGGTATAACGCTCGGGTACGACGCTGACATCGCGCTCCAGCAGACGCCGCGCCTCGCGTCGCTGACTGTCGTAAATCACCAGTGCCGGCTGGCGGGCAACGTAGCTGGCATCGGCCATCACCACGGTGCGACCGTCGCGGGTCACAGCAAGGTCGCTGAGGTAACTGCCACGGGGTGCCAGCGCCCGCGGCAACTCGAAATCGTGCACCCGCGCGCCATTGGACAGATTGAAAGCCACCAGTCGCGCCGGATACAGGCCGTGCTCGCCGTGGTCCAGCACCCACAGCCGCGACTCGGCATCGAGCGCCAGGGCCGACACGGTGTGCAGCGCGTCGCCTTCGACCCGCTTGTCGAGCGGCGGGTAGGGCTGGGCGCTGCCGTCCACCCATTCGACCAGTGGTTGGACGCGGGTGCCGCGGACGTGCAGGCCGAAAAACAGCCGTCCGCTGGGCGCCGCGGCAATGGCGAGCACCGGGGTCGGCAACTGCGCGACGCGCTCGGCGGCGTCCAGCGCCAGGCGCGCGGGCGGCAGATGCGGTTCGGGGAAGCGTGCGCCGCCACCATAAATCACCTTGATGGCGGTGATGACGATCAGGCTGATCACGAAAAACCCGGTCGCGATACGAACCATCACCATGCGCACGCGGGGCGAGGCCATCGGGCTTACGCGTCGGGCGTCACGGCGGCGGCCGCAATGCGCGCTTTGGCAGCCTCGTAAAGCGGCTGCTGCGCATTGACCAGTTGGCAGAACAGCGCCGCCGTCTGCTCGGCGTCATAGATCGCGCTGTGTGCCTCATTGGTGTCGTAACTGAGATCGGCGGCCACCAGCGCACGGCCCAGCACCGTCTGTCCCAGCGCGGCACCGGCAAGTGTGACCGTGTCGAACACCGAGAACGGATGGAACGGATTGCGCTTGTAGCCGGTGCGCGCCACGGCGGCATTGATGAAGCCGAGATCAAAGTGGGCGTTGTGGCCGACCAGAATGGCGCGCTTGCAGCCGTTCTCGCTCACTGCACGGCGGATCGGGCGAAAGATTTTCTCCAGCGCCTCGCGCTCGTCAAGCGCCAGTCGCAGCGGGTTGTCAACCTTGATGCCGTTGAACTCGATGGCCGTCTTCTCGATGTTGGCGCCGTCAAACGGCGTCACGGCGGCAAACAGGGTTTCCCTGGGGGCGAGGTGACCGTGGGCATCGACCCCGAGAATGACGGCGGCCACCTCAAGGAGGGCGTCGGTCTGGCTGTTGAAGCCGCCGGTCTCGACATCAACGACGACGGGCAGGAAACCGCGGAAGCGGTGACCGATTTTGGGCTTGGGTTCTGGAGTCTCCATGTCGGAGCAGTGTAGCGGCAGCCTTATACTGTGCGCCCCTTTTTCTCGTCTGAAGGCAATTGATCTGCCATGGCATCTCCCATCAAGAAAGTCGCGCTGGCCTACTCCGGCGGCCTCGACACCTCGGTCATCCTCAAGTGGCTGCAGGACACCTACCACTGCGAGGTGGTGACCTTCACCGCCGACATCGGTCAGGGGGAAGAGCTCGATCACGTGCGGCCCAAGGCCGAACAGTTCGGCGTGAAAGAGATTTTCATTGACGACCTGCGCGAAGAATTCGTGCGCGATTTCGTCTTCCCGATGTTCCGCGCCAACGCCATCTACGAAGGCGAGTATCTGCTCGGCACCTCCATCGCCCGGCCGCTGATCACCAAACGCCTGGTCGAGATTGCCCGCCAGACCGGCTGCCAGGCCATCGCCCACGGCGCCACCGGCAAGGGCAACGACCAGGTGCGCTTCGAACTGGGCGCCTATGCCCTGTGGCCCGAGGCGCAGGTGATTGCGCCGTGGCGCGAGTGGGACCTCAACTCCCGCGAGAAGCTGCTGGCCTACGCCGCCGATGCCGGCATTCCCATCGCCAAGAAGAAGGACGGCAGCTCGCCGTACTCGATGGACGCCAACGCGCTGCATATTTCCTATGAGGGCGGCGGCCTCGAAGACCCGTGGTGGACGCCGGACGACAGCATCTGGCGCTGGACCACCGACCCGGAACAAGCGCCCGAGCAGGGCGAAGAAATTGTCATCGGCTTCGAGCGCGGGGATGCCGTCTCAATCAATGGCCAGGCACTCAGCCCGTTCGAGGTGCTCGACACCCTCAATGCGCTCGGCGGCAAGCACGGCATCGGTCGACTCGACATCGTCGAAAACCGTTACGTGGGCATGAAGAGCCGTGGCTGCTACGAAACCCCGGGTGGCACCATTTTGCTGCGCGCGCACCGCGCCATCGAAAGCCTGTGCCTCGACCGCGAACAGGCGCATCTCAAGGACGAGCTGATGCCCAGGTACGCCAGCCTGATCTACAACGGCTACTGGTTTTCGCCCGAGCGCAGCATGCTCCAAGCCCTGATCGACGAGAGCCAGACCCGCGTCAACGGCGAGGTCAAGCTCAAGCTGTTCAAGGGCGGCGTCACCGTGCTGGGCCGACGCTCCGACGATTCGCTGTTTGATGCGCGCCTGTCGACGTTTGAGGATGATCGCGGGGCATACAACCAGAAGGATGCGGAGGGCTTCATTCGCCTGAACGCGCTCCGTTTGCGGACGGGCGCGAACCGCAACGCGCGGTGAGGGTTGGCGCGCCCAATCATCGCCCGCTGGCGACCACTCGCTGATCCGGACGATCCCGCTGCGCCGGCCCCTCGTCCGGGCTCGGGTCGGCCGCTTCGTTCGGCACAACGACCGACGGATGCGAGCGGGCGCGAACTGCGAGGCGCGATGCAGAGCCTGCCCAGGTCACTTAGGGTTTCAAAACCCTCACCGCTGAATTGATGGTGCAGTTGGCCGGGACTGCCCCCGGCGGGGCAGTTCCTTTTCTTGCACCAAGAAAAGGAACCAAAAGAAGGTGCCCCACTGCCGGGCCCCGCTAACGCGGGGTGCCCTGCGCTTCTCGCAGAGGCGGGGCCTCGCGGAACTCGCTTCGCTCAGACAACCGCGAGTCTGATCCCGCCCCTGCTGCGATGCTCGGCCCGGTCAGACGGGGGTTGAACAGCAAAAGCCAAAGCGTCACCGGCGCGCTGCTTTTGCTTTTGCCTTTGACGTTCTCCCCCTTTGTTTCGGCCGAGCATCGCAGCGGCAGGCGATCAAGGCTTGCGCTTGTCTGAGCGCAGCGAGTTTGCGCAAGCCCGCCTGACGCGAGAAGCGCAGGGGCCTTTGGGCTACAAGCCCAAAGCCGAAACACGGGGTGGCTCTTTTGCTTACTTTTCTAGCAGTAGAAAAGTAAGTGCCCCGCCTGGGGCAGTCCCGGCCACTGAGCCCTCAAAACAAGCGTTGAGACGTCTGAAACCAACCAGTGGGGCCATCAAGCGGCCGGGGTCGTTCATTAAACCCACAATCGCGGGCTTATCAAGACGGGCCGAGCGGGCGCCGAAACCGGCAAGCGCCGGCATCACTACTCACCCCCAAGCCTTCTCGAGTATCGCCTCAAGCTGCCCAAGATCCGCTTCCTTGGGGTTGAAAATAATCGACCCGTCATTGAGCGCCCGGTCGGCAATTTCGCCCAGTTGATCGCGCCTGACCTTGCCGGTCTCCTGCAGGGTGCGCGGCAATTGGGTCTTGGCGTGGAGTTGGTCACGCAGTCGGCGAATGAAGTCGATGGCGGCCTGCGCGCGTTGTGCCGGCGGGGTTTTGGCATAGACCTCGGCGCCTGCCAGTGGCAACAGCAGCTCGCCGATGCGCGCGCCGTTGACCGACTTGTTGAATTCCAGCGCGTAGGGCAGGTAGAGGCTCATGCACAGGCCGTGCGGCAGGTGGCAAACCGCACCAGTGGCGTGGCCCAGCGAATGCACCAGCCCGACCATGGCGTTCGAGAAGGCGATGCCGGCCATGGTGGAGGCCTGCGCCAGCTCCAGCCGCGCGTCGGCGTTCTTCGGCTCGTCGATGGCGGTGAGTAGGTTGTTGGCGATCTTCTGGATGGCGGCGGTGGCGTAGGCATCACTAATCGGGTTGGCGGCCAGACAGGTGTAGGCCTCGACCGCGTGGGTCATGGCGTCCATGCCGGTCATCGCGGTGATGTGGGCGGGCAGGGTCAGCGTCATCCGCGGGTCAAGAATGGTCGCGTTGGGCATCAGGTAGTACGACGCAAACGGCAGTTTGACTGAGCGCTCCGGGTCGCTGATGACCGCTGCCAGCGTCACCTCCGAGCCGGTCCCTGACGTGGTGGGAATCACGAACTGGGGCTTGAGCGGGTGCGGCAGGTTGTGCGCGCCGGCATAGACCTTCAGATCATCACCGCCTAGCGAGACGAGAATGTTCACCGCCTTGCTGGTGTCGATCACCGAACCACCGCCGATGGCGAGAATGGCATCGCAGTCGTGCTCGCGATACAGGGCGGCGGCGGCGCGGACGGTCGCCAGACTGGAGTCGGGCGGTACGTCGTCGAACACCGCTGCAACCTCGATGCCGCCGCTGTTCAGCGCGGCTTCCACCGGCGCCAACAGGCCTGCCTTGCGCACGCCCGCGTCGGTGAGCACCATCGGTCGCTTGGCACCCAGGGTGCTCAGCTCGAAGGGAATGTGTTCCAGCGCGCTGTGGCCGGCGATGATTTTGACCGGGCAGAAAAATTCGTAATACGACTTACTCATCGCAGTCTCCTCCAAGAGTGAAAATCAGCGGCCGAAGAAGCTGGCGGCAACCCGTGCGTAGATGCCGCCGGCGGTGCGCAGCTTTTGGGTCAGCGGCAGTGGGCGGTATTCCTTGACGGCGCGCCGGGCGACCAAGCCGGGCAGGATCAGCGCCTCCATACGGTTCAGGCAGCGCACTAGGCGAATCGAGTCCGAGATATCCCCGTCGGCCACCATGCGGTCATTGGCAAAGGCGCGCGCCGTCCCTTCCTGAAAGGTGAACACCAGGTAGGCGTGGCTGATGTGCTTGAAGCGGATCACCAGATCGGCCTCGGCATCGCTGAAGTCACCGCGCACAAATCGGTGGTCGTCGCTCACCGAGAGGGCAAAGCGCGGCCCGTCCGGAAACACGGTCATGACGATGCGGTAGCCGGGGGCAAAGCGCGCGACCTCGCGGCGGACTTCGTCGTCGTTGATGCTGGCGGCGCACAGCCCGCGGCTGATGACCGTCATCATCAACGCCACGTAAGCGCGCTGGGCTCTCAGCGAAACAGGGTGGGCGGTCATTGGGCGGCTCCGGCGGTGTTGCGGCGCAGTGTAGTGGGACGCAGGCGCGCGCCACACTGGCCGTCGCGACAGCCGGGGCGGTACCGTTCAGCCCACGCGGTGACCGCCCGGCGAAGGGCATGCCGTACCGCTGATGGACGAGGGGACGTCGCCGCCCATTACACTGCGCGCCCTTTCAAGTTGTGAGTGCGTGCATGTTGCTGGCGTTTCGTGAAGTGTCGCTGCGCCTCGGCAGCACGGTGTTGCTGGACGCGGCTGACCTGACCATAGAGCCGGGCGAGCGGATCTGCCTGATCGGCCGCAACGGCGCCGGCAAGTCGACCTTGATGCGCGTCGCCAGCGGTGAGGTCAAGCCCGAAGACGGCGAAGTGGTGCGCATGACCGGTCTGAAGATCGCGCGGCTGGAGCAGGACGTGCCGCGCGCCGAGGTGATCAGTGTTTACGACATGGTCGCCCAGGGGCTGGGTGACCTGGGCGCGGTGTTGGCCGAGTACCACCATCTGACCTTGGACCCGGACCCGGATCTGAAGCGTATGGGCCAGTTGCAGTCGCGGCTGGATGCCGAGAACGGCTGGTTGCTCGAGGCCCGCGTCACCAGCGTCGTCGAGCAGCTGGAACTGCCAGCCGATGCCAGCTTTGGCGCGCTGTCGGGCGGCATGAAGCGCCGCGTGCTGCTCGGTCGCGCGCTGGTCAGCGAGCCGGATCTGCTGATGCTCGATGAGCCGACCAACCACCTCGACATTCCCAGCATCCAGTGGCTCGAAGGCTTTCTGAAGCAGTTTGCCGGCGCGATTCTGTTCATCACGCACGATCGCGCCTTCTTGCGCGCCCTCGCGACGCGCATTCTCGAACTCGACCGCGGCGAGCTGACCAGCTGGCCGGGTGATTACGACAATTTTCTGCGCCGCAAGGCCGAACGGCTGCACGCCGAAGAGCAGGACCGGGCCCGCTTCGACAAGCGCATGGCCGAAGAAGAAGTGTGGATTCGCAAAGGGGTGCAGGCGCGCCGCACCCGAGACATGGGGCGCGTCAAGCGGCTGATGGAAATGCGTCAGCAGTTTGCCGCACGCCGCAACGCGACCGGCGTTGCCAAGATGAACATTCAGGAGGCGGACCGCAGCGGCAAGCTGGTGGCCGAGCTCACCGACGTCAGCTTCGGCTGGGACGGCGCAACGCTGATCCGCAACCTGACCACCAGCCTGATTCGCGGCGACAAGCTCGGCATCATCGGTGCCAACGGAGCCGGCAAGACGACCCTGCTGCACCTGCTGCTGGGCACCTTGGCACCCACTTCAGGTGCGGTGAAGCTGGGCACCAAACTCGAAATTGCTTACTTCGACCAGTTGCGTGCCCAACTCGACCCCAACTCCGCGGTCATCGACAACATCGCCGACGGCAAGGACTTCGTCGAGATGAATGGCAAGCAGCGCCACGTCATCAGCTACCTGCAGGATTTTCTGTTCACCCCGGACCGCGCCCGTTCGCCGGTGCGCGCGCTGTCGGGTGGTGAGCGTAACCGCCTGTTGCTGGCGCGGCTGTTCGCCCGTCCGGCCAACCTGCTGGTGCTCGACGAACCGACCAACGATCTCGACGTGGAAACCCTGGAGCTGCTCGAAGAGCGGGTCACCGATTTCGAGGGCACCGTGATTGTTGTCAGCCACGACCGTGAGTTTCTCGACCGCGTGGTCACCCGCTCGTTGGTGTTCGAGGCCGAGGGCCGTGTGGTCGATGTCGCCGGCGGTTATGCGGACTGGCAGCGCGAGCGTGGCGGCACGGCACGTTTGGTGCGTCCCGTCGCCGCCGCGCCAGCCACTGTGGTGGTCGTCAAGCCCGCCCCCGCTGCCGCCAAGCCCGCGGTGGCCAGTCTGAGCAGCGATGAGAAACGCGAGCTGGACCGGCTGCCGCGCCGCATCGAAAAGCTGGAAGCCGAGCAGCAGCAGTTCGGTGAGGCCATGAGCCGACCGGAGTTCTTCAGCCAGCCCGCCGACAAGATCGAGGCCGCGCAACGGCGACTCAAGGCCGTCGAAGCCGAATTGGCCGAGGCATACGGCCGCTGGGAGTCGCTGGAAGGCCGTCGCGGCGGCTGAGCGGCACCCGCTGCTCCCCGCTGGTCGGGCCACCGTGGCAGCTCATGCGGCGGGCCGCCCTGCAACCTGGTGCATGGTGTTCAGATGGTGCCTGCCATCGGGAGTCGGGTTGAAAATTCCAAGCATTGAGTCGGTACGCGGGGTCGCCTGGATCGGTTCATTGATCCTCGCGGGCGCATTTGCGTGGCTGGCGCATCAGTCGACCCAGCGTAGCGATGCATTGTGGGACGCGCAGCATCGCCTGTGTGTCGAGGCTGCGGGCAGCCTTCCGGCCATGGTTGCGCGCTGTCCCGAGCTGCCCGCCCGCCAGGCGCAGCGCCAGCTGTCGTGGTCCCTGTGGTTTGGTGGCTATCTGGCCGCGCAGATTCTGTTTCTGGGCGCGCTGCAGCAGGTGGGACGGGCGACGTTGCGGCTGTCGTCGCGGCATGAGGCCGACCTGCTGGTTGAACAGCGGCAACGCGAGTCCACCCGTCGACGCCTGGAAAACCTCACCAGCCATGTGCCGGGTGTGGTGTTCGAGTTGACACAACGTGCAGGTGAGGACTTGACCGTGGCGTACGTCAGCGCCGGGGCGCTGGACGTCTTGGGCGATCCGCCGTGGGTGTTATTGGGTGGATTGAATCCACTCGCCGAACGGGTCCACGTGGATGACCAGTTGCTGCTCGCCGAGCAATTGCGGGCGTCGATGCGGCAGCTCACGGTGTGGGCATCCGAGTTTCGGTATCAGCACCCGACACGCGGCGAGGTGTGGCTGAGAGCCGAGGCCACGCCGCAGCAACACGCGGACGGCACGCACGCTTGGTACGGCGTGGCGGTCGACATTACCCATCGCAAGGGCATTGAGGCGCATGTGGCGCGGGTCTATGACGAAGTGCAGGTCGCCCGTGCGCAGACCGACGCCTTGATTGACAGCACCACCGGCACGGCCATCATGGTCACCGATCTCGAGGGACGCATCACCCGCTTCAGTCGCTCTGCCGAGGCGCTACTGGGCTGGGTCGCCGATGAAGTCGTCGATTTTGCCCGGCCGGCCAACTTCCTCGATGGCGTCGAGCAGCAAGCGGTGGACGCACAGCCCGGCAGGGGCTTGCTGGAGGGGCAGTCGACACGATTCGAAGGGCGCTTGCGCCACCGCAACGGGCGGCTGATTCCAGCCCGGGTGACGGTTACCCGAATTGCCAGCCCAGGCAGTGTCGACACCGACATGGCCTACCTGTGGGTGATGACCGATGTGTCGGAACTGGCGCGGGCCCTGCAGGATGCGCGCGACGCTGCGGCCCGTCTGCAGACGGTCACCGACAATGCGCCGGTGTTGATCAGTCAGTTTGATTTGCAGGGCCGCCATGTGTTCTGCAATCGTGAATACGCGCGTTGGTGGGGCATTGCGCCCGGTACCGCGCTGGGGCAAACCCAGGCCCAACTGTTGGGCGACGACGTCGCGGCCCTGCTTGCACCGTCGCAGGCCGCCGCGATGCGCGGTGAGCTGCTTGAGCAGGTCATTGCCCCCAAACCGGGACGCTGGCTGGAGATCCGCTACGTGCCGCATCGCGTCGAAACGCAGGTGGTGGGCGTGTTCTGGGTGGCCGTCGAGGTCACCGAGCGGTTGCAGCGTGAGGCCACGCAGAAGGCCTTTGTCAGTACCGTGAGCCATGAGTTGCGCACGCCGCTGACCGCCATCAACGGCGTCCTGGGACTGGTCAGCGGCGGCGCGCTGGGGCCAATGTCTGAGGAGATGGCCGAGATGCTGGCCCTTGCCGAGCAGAACGGGCAACGTTTGACGCTGCTGGTCAACGATCTGCTTGATCTGGATCAGCTCAGTCAGGGCAAACTGGCCGTGCGCCCCGAGCGGCTGTCGCTGTCGGTGGCGCTACACGAAGCGTTGACCCTCAATCGCGCGTATGCCGACACCTGTTCGGTGGCCCTGAGGCTCGAGCCGCCAGCGCATGCCCTGTTTCGCGCCGATGCACAACGCTTTCAACAGATCATGGCCAACCTGATTTCCAATGCCGCCAAGTTTTCGCCCGCCGGTGCGGAGGTGCTGATTTCGGCCGAGCGTCTCGATCAGGCCGTGCGCATCAGCGTCCGTGACCAGGGGGCCGGCATTCCGCTGCTGTTTCAGCCCAGGGTGTTCGACCGTTTTGCCCAGGCGGACAGTTCGGATCGTCGCCAAAGCCACGGCAGTGGTCTGGGGTTGGCCATTGCACGCGAGCTGGTGGAGCTGATGGGCGGTGAGATCGGTTTTGATTCGGTTGACGGCGTTGGCACGCGCTTCTGGTTCACCCTGCCGGCAGAGGTTTGACGGCCATGGCCAACACCCTGCGGCGAATCTTGCATGTCGAAGACGACCCCGCCATTCGCCGGATCGCGGCCTTGGCGCTGGGGCGCGTCGGCGGCTTTGAGGTGCGCAGCGCCGCCTCGGCGGACGAGGCGCTCACCGTTCTTGCGGAATGGCAGCCACAGTTGATCTTGCTGGACGTGATGATGCCGGTTGTCGACGGACCAATGCTGTTGACGTGTTTGCGTAGCGGCGCCGCAACAGCAGGTCTGCCGGTCATGTTCATGACCGCCAAAGGCCGTGAAGATGAGCGGGCGCATCTCAAGGGCCTGGGCGCGCTGGCGGTGTTGGAGAAGCCGTTTGATCCGATGACGTTGGCCAGTACGGTGCGTCAGCATTGGGAGACCCTGTCATGACCCCTGATACCGCAGCACAGATACATGCCGAGTTGGCGGCGCTTAACCTCGCCTATCAGGCGCGGCTGACGGACGACCTGCTGGCGTTGCAGGCCCAGGTGGCATCCCTGGTCGAGCCAGGCGCCCACCAAATCGACGTGCCTTACGCCACGTTGCTGCCCGCCTTGCATCAGCTGATCGGCTCGGCGGGCACCTTCGGCGAAGCGTCTCTGAGTGACGGTGCCCGTCAGATTGAGCACCTGCTGCGCAGCCGGCAGCGCGACGACCGACCGTGGACCGTCGACGACCGCGCGGCGCTGGTCGAGTCCGTGCACGGGTTGGCGCGGCTGCGTGCCGGTCGCGATCCACAGGCGGCCACGGTCATGCCGGGGGTCGGAAATCGTGAGGTTCGGCGCGTCGATGTGCTCGAAGATGACCCGTCGATTCTGAGCATCCTGACCAGTGCGCTGCGCAGCTTCGGCTATGTCGTGGAGGGCCATTCCAGCGTCGAAGCGCTGGAAGCATCGCTGTCACAGCGGCGCCCGGACGCGATGATTGTCGACGTGCACCTCGGGGCTGGTGGTAATGGATTGGCGCTGCTGGAGTCGCTGCAGGACCAGCGATACCCGCCGATTCCGACCCTGGTCATCACCACGCGCGATGACTTTGCCCATCGCCTGCGGGCAGTTCGGGCGGGCGCGGTGGGGTTTTTCAGCAAGCCGGTTGATCTTCCCCAGCTCGAGAACCGGCTGGAGCTTTGCTTCGACGATTACCGCGGCGAGCCGTTCCGGGTCGTGGCCGTTGACGACGACCCGATGTTGCTGGCGCGCTACCAACTGGTGCTGGGGCGCGCCGGCGTCGGCGTGTACCCGGTATCCGACCCGGAGCAACTGCACGAGACGCTCAACTCGGTGGTCCCCGATCTCTTGCTGCTGGATGTGCAGATGCCTGGCTGCACGGGTGCGGAGCTGGCGCAGATGGTGCGCTTCGACGAGCGCTGGATCGGGCTGCCGATCATCTATGTGTCCGCCGAGTCAGACCTGGGGCTGCAGACCGCCGCCATGGTGCGCGGCGGCGACGAGTTCATGATCAAACCGATCAATGACGCCATTTTGGTGGCCACGGTGCTGTCACGTTCGCGGCGCTCGCGGGCGCTGGCCAATGCGCTGGCGCGCGACAGCCTCACCGGACTGCTCAAACACGGCTCGGCCAAGGAGCAGCTCGCCCAGGCCCTGTCGCGTGCAACGCGCTCCGGGCAGCCTTGCGCGGTGGCCATGATTGACCTTGATCATTTTAAAAGAATCAACGACACCCACGGCCATGCGGTGGGCGACAAGGTCATTCGTTCGCTCGCCAGCCTGTTGAAGAACAGCCTTCGCAAGGACGATATCGTCGGCCGCTATGGCGGCGAGGAGTTTTTGGTGGTCATGAACAACATCGATGCGGCGGCGGCGGCGGACAAGCTGGACCGGTTGCGTGAGCAGTTCTCGGTGCTCGACTTTCAGGGGGTCGATGGTCTGTTTCGCGTCAGCTTCAGCGGTGGGGTGAGTGACTCCCGACGGTTTCCCGACGTCGCCGACGTGCTGGTCAAAGCCGATGCCGCTTTGTATCGCGCCAAGGCAGCCGGCCGCGACCGGATGGCGGTGGATGCCGGCGAGGAGGCCGGCTGATCAGTTGAGCACCCGGTAACCGCGTCCGCGAAGGCAGTTGCGCAGCACTTGGTCTTTTTCGCGCTCGCCGCCGGCCGCGCCCCGCGCACCGCCGACCACGCCGCCAGCGCCAGCACCGCGGGCCACGTCACTACTGTTGCCGAAGATCGCACCCAGCGCTGCACCGACGGCTGCCCCGAAACCCGCGCCTTTGGCGGCCTGGCCCCCGGTCGAGACCTGGCCGGCGTAGGTTTCGCACTCGGCATAGTCCTGTTCGTACTGCGCCATGTTGGTGTTTTTCGTATCGACGATCACCCGGTTGCGCGCGCAGCCAGCGGCACTGACGGTCGCGGCGACCAGCAAGATCAGCAGGCAGGATTTCATGGCTTGGCCCTCGTTTCGGTTTGCAGACACTGGTCCTTACTATGCGCCCGCAGGCTGAGCGCCAGCCAACTGATCGCGTCTTCAGTGGCCGCGTAGCGAGCGGATCGGCCAGCCGCGTTGCTCGGCTTCGAGTTTGAGCACCGGGTCCGGGTCGATGGCGACCGCCACATCGGCGGCCTCGAGCAGGGGCAGGTCGTTGCGCGAGTCGCTGTAAAAAGTGACGTGGTCGAAGGTTTGTGGATGGTCCTCTCGCCACTGGGCCAGGCGGATGACCTTGCCGTGCTGAAAATTGGCGACGCCGCTCAGGCGCCCGGTGAACTGGCCGTCCACCTCTTCCGGATCGGTGGCAATCAACGCGTCAACACCCAGCCGTTCGGCGATGGGCGCGGTGATGAAGCGGTTGGTGGCCGTCATGATCAGGGTGAAGTCGCCAGCGGCCTTGTGCTGGTTGATCAGCGGCACGGCGCCGGGGGCGATGACCGGTTCGATCTTGTCGGCGACGAAGGCCGCACGCCACGCCTCGAGCCACGCGCGCGGGTGCTCGGTCAAGGGTTTAAAGCTGAACGCGCAGAAGGCGGCCATGTCCAGGGTGCCCGACTGATAGTCCTGATAGAAGCGCAGGTTCTGTCGGGCGTAGGCGTCGGCATCAACCACCCCCTGCTGGCACAGAAACTGGCCCCAGAGAAAATCGGAATCGGCGGTGAGCAGGGTGTGGTCAAGATCGAAGATGGCGAGGCGCATGAGGGCCTTTGAGGCAGATGAATGGATTGCCGCGTCAGACCGCGCTGTGAAAGAATCGGGGCAATTGAATTAACTGATTTTCCTGCCCGTGATCGACGCTGAAGGCTTTCGCCCGAATGTCGGCATCATTATCTGTGATGGCCGAGGTCATCTGTTGTGGGCGAAGCGCGTTGGCCAGCAGTCGTGGCAGTTTCCGCAGGGCGGCATCGACGCGGGCGAATCCGCCGAGCAGGCGATGTACCGCGAGCTGCACGAGGAATTGGGGTTGCACCCCGAGCATGTGCGCGTCATCGGCGTGACGCAGCGCTGGCTGCGTTATCGGCTGCCGGCCCAGTTCGTGCGTCGCCGCCCCGGCCGCACGTGCATCGGTCAGAAGCAACGCTGGTTTGCCCTGCAGCTGGTGGCTGATGAGTCGCTGGTGCGTTTTGATGCCGCCGGTCACCCTGAATTCGACGGCTGGCGCTGGGTGGATTACTGGCACCCGCTGAGCGAGGTGGTGGCGTTTAAGCGCGATGTGTACCGTTCGGCGCTGCGCGAACTGGCGCCGCTGGTGATTCCGCGTCGCTTCGGGTCGGCCGGCTGAGACCTGCGACGCAGCGCTGGCGCTGCGCCGGCGGGGTCCTTATTTGTGAATTGCACGAGGCCGAACCACCCATGAGGGATGTTGCGCCCCTGCCGATCTGGCGGTCGATGCTGTTCGTGCCCTGTCATGTCGACAAGTACGTGAACGCAGCCCATCGTCGGGGCGCAGACGCTTATATCCTCGACTTGGAAGACAGCGTGCCGATGGCGCTCAAGCAGGTGGCCCGGACCAAGCTGGCGGCGGCGGTGCCGGCGGTGCGTCAATCCGGGGCTGCGGCGCTGGTGCGCATCAATGCCGATGTTGCGCATCGGGTCGCCGATCTTGATGCTGCCGTGCAGGCCGGCGTTGCGGCGTTGATGATTCCCAAAGTCGACACCGCCGAAACCTTGCGGACCATTGCGCTTGCGGTGGCCGCGCGGGAAGCCGAACGCGGCTTGGTGGCGGGCCAGATCCGCCTGATTGCGCAGATCGAAGATGTGCATGCCCTGGCGCGCATCGACGAGATTGCATCGGCCACGCCGCGCCTGATGGGGATGATTCTTGGCTCGGAGGATTTTTCGCTGTCGGCGGGCATGGCGCCGGTCACCGCCACTCTGATGGCACCCAACCAGCAACTGGTGTTCGCCTGCCGTCGCGCCGGCATTCTGCCGTTTGGCTTTCCGGGCTCGATCTCGGTGTTTCGGGACCTGCCCGCCTTTCGCGACACCATTCAATTGGCGCGACAGATGGGCTTTGTCGGCGCTTATGCCATTCACCCGGATCAGGTCACGGTGATGAACGAAGGGTTTCGACCCTCGGACGATGAGGTTGAGGCCGCCCGCCAACTGCTGGCAGCGGCGGCCCTTGCCGAGGCCGAAGGGCGCGGCGCTTTCGAATTTCGCGGCCTGATGGTCGACGCCCCGGTGATCAGTCGCGCGCGGGGGGTGTTGCGCAGAGTGGGTGGCTAGTGTTGCTGCGCGCTGCGCGAGTTCCAGCCACGCCTTTTTTGGCGTACTTTTCGGGGCTGGTTGCCCGCTGTTGACCCAGCGCCTGTTCGAATCGTGCAATACCGGCAAGTGCAGGCGTCATTGGCAGCAGTGGGCAGTAGCAATTCCCAGCCAAGTCGCTACAATACGCGGCCTTTTTTGGCGCCCTCCGGCCGCCAGCGTTATTTGGATTAAAGATCAATGGTTACGATTCGTTTGGCTCGTGCTGGCGCCAAGAAGCGCCCCTTCTATCACGTGGTTGCCACTGAAAAGAGCAGCCGTCGTGACGGTCGTTTCATCGAGCGTCTGGGCTTCTACAACCCGATGGCCCGCGGTCAGGAGCCCTCGCTGGTCCTCAACACCGAGCGTGTGACGCATTGGCAGAGCCACGGCGCGCAGATGAGCGAGCGGGTGGCCTTCTTGGTCAAGAGCAACGCCAAGGCAGCTCAGGCCTAAGCCATGGAGCGCATCACGCTCGGGCACGTGTCCGGCGTGTATGGCATCAAGGGTTGGCTGCGCATCACGCCGCAAACGCGGCCGGCGGAGCGAATTCTTGAATACCGGCGCTGGTGGATTGGTGACGAACAGGGCTTCATGAGCCGCGTCGTCAGCCACCGGATGCAGGGCAACGGACTGGTTGTGGAGTTGCTGGGGCGGGACGAAGAGCCGATCACCGACCGCGCCATTGCGCAGACGATGATCGGCAAGTCGATTTCCGTTCTGCGCTCAGAGATGCCGCCGCTGGCTGAAGGCGAGTATTACTGGGTGGATTTGCTGGGTTTGAAGGTGCTGGACGAGGCCTTGGAACCGCTGGGGGTGGTCACTGACGTGTTCAGTAACGGCGCCCAGGATGTGTTGACGGTCAGCGGTGAGGACAAGACGCATTTGATCCCCTTCGTCGTCGGCCCGATTGTGGTGTCGGTATCGATGGCAGATCGGCAGATTGTCTGTCGGTGGTCCCGCGAGTGGTGATGCAGGTCTCGGTGATCACGCTGTTTCCCGAATGGGTGGAGCAGGTCACGAAGTTTGGAATGCCCAGGGTGGCGGTGGAGCAGGCAGCGCTCTCGCTGAAGCTGGTGAATCCACGGGACTTTGCTGAAAACGCGTGGCGACGGATTGATCGTCGGCCTTACGGTGGTGGGCCGGGCATGGTGATGGAAGCTGAACCCTTGGCGCGCGCCATTGCCGCGTCTCGGGAGGGGAACGCAGGGCCCGTGGTGGCATTGACGCCCCAGGGTGAGCGGTTTACCCAGGCTTGGGCCGAGCGCTTCGTCGCCGGCGGAGGCATGACGTTGTTGTGTGGTCGTTATGAAGGGTGGGATGCGCGTCTGGAAGCGGGATCAGCGTCCGACGGGCAGATTGATGTGGAGCTGTCGGTGGGTGATGTGGTGCTGTCGGGTGGCGAGCTGGGCGCAATGATGGTGATTGATGCCTGCGCAAGATTGCTTCCCGGTGTGCTGGGCGATGAAAACTCCGCGATGGAGGACTCGTTCAGCAGTGGCGTACTCGATCATCCGCATTACGCCCGCCCGCCGGAGTGGCGGGGGCAGACGGTTCCCGAAGTATTGATGTCGGGTGACCATGCGGCGATACGCCGCTGGCGACGGCAACAGGCGCTGGCCCGAACCTGGGAGCGGCGCCCGGATTTGTTGGATGGGCTCACATTGAGTCCCGATGAACAGGAATGGCTGCGCGCCTATATTGCGCAGCACGCGATTGATGCCAAGAGGTAGGAACCATGGGTAGCAACAAAATTATTGCCGCGCTTGAAGCGGAACAGATGACCAAGGTCATTCCCGACTTTCGCGAAGGCGACACGGTCGAAGTCAAGGTCAAGGTCAAGGAAGGCGACCGCGAGCGTCTTCAGGCGTTTGAAGGGTTGGTGATTGCGCGCCGCAACCGCGGCATGAACTCCGCCTTCACGGTGCGCAAAATCTCCAACGGCGAAGGCGTGGAACGCGTGTTTCAGTCCTACAGCCCCAACGTTGCCGAGATTATCGTCAAGCGTCGTGGCCTGGTGGCCCGCGCCAAGCTGTACTACCTGCGCAACCTCGCCGGTAAGGCCGCGCGCATCAAAGAGAAGCTGGGCTAAGACTCAGGGCGCGAATCTTTCCGCGGCGCTCACGCGCTGCGGACGATTCGCAAGCGTTCGCTGACGTTTCGCGTCAGAGGTCCGAGGTCTGGAAGCGTCCAATCCCTGCCGGGTCGTCCGGCGGGGATTTTTGCGTTGAAGTGAGCGAGTGGCGCGGGTCCGCGAGCCATGCCATCCGACCAAAGTCGCGTGTCGCATTGCAGGGCGCCCTTGTAAATTGGCCACGGTCCCGGAAGTTTCGGGCGTGCGCTTGCAAGGAGAGTCCTCATGACAGAAGAAAAACGTGACGCAGCCGTCGCGTACTGGAAAGCCAACCTGCGTTTGCTGATAACGCTGCTGGTGATCTGGTTCGCGGTGTCGTTCGGGGCCGGCATTCTGCTGGTCGATGTGCTCAACAACATCCAGATCGGCGGATACCCGCTGGGGTTCTGGTTTGCCACGCAGGGGTCGATTTACACCTTCATCGTGCTGATCTTCGTCTACATGGCGAAGATGAATCAGCTCGACCGCAAGTTCGACGTGCACGAGGACTGAGCCGCCATGGACACCCAAACCTGGATTTACATCATGGTGTTCGGCACCTTCGCGCTCTACATCGGCATTGCGCTGTGGGCCCGTGCCGGCACGACCAGCGAGTACTACGTGGCGAGCAAGGGGGTCAACCCGGTGCTCAACGGCATGGCCACTGCCGCCGACTGGATGAGCGCGGCGTCGTTCATCTCCATGGCCGGCCTGATCGCCTTCCTCGGCTACAGCGGCTCGGTTTATCTGATGGGCTGGACCGGCGGTTACGTGCTCATGGCCCTGCTGCTCGCACCTTATCTGCGCAAGTTCGGCAAGTTCACCGTGCCCGAGTTCATCGGCGACCGGTTTTACTCGCAGACGGCGCGCGTGGTCGCGGTGCTGTGCCTGTTGGTGATGTCGCTGACCTACGTGATCGGTCAGATGCGCGGCGCCGGGATCGCGTTCTCGCGCTTTCTCGAAGTCGACATTTCCACCGGTCTCTACATCGGCATGGGCGTGGTGTTCACCTACGCCGTGCTCGGCGGCATGAAGGGCATCACCTATACGCAGATCGCGCAATACGTGGTGCTGATCTTCGCCTACACGGTGCCGGCGGTGTTCATCTCGTTGCAGCTCACCGGCGTGGTGTTGCCGCAACTGGGGCTGGGCAGCACGGTGAACGGCGAGGGCGTGTACATGCTCGCCAAGCTTGACCAGATTCTGGTCGACATCGGCTTCACCGCATTCACCACCAACGGCACCATCGACACCACCAACATGATGCTGTTGACCATGTCGCTGATGATTGGCACCGCCGGTTTGCCGCACGTGATCATCCGCTTCTTTACCGTGCCGAAAGTGCGTGACGCGCGCAAATCGGCCGGTTGGGCACTGGTGTTCATCGCCATTTTGTACACCACGGCCCCGGCGGTGGGTGCGATGGCGGCGTTCAACCTGATCAAGACCATTCAGCCGGGTGAGGTGGGCGCGGCCGAAGGCAACCTCGTGCTCGAAGAACGTCCCGAGTGGATGCGCACCTGGGAAACCACCGGCCTGTTGGCGTTCGAGGACAAGAACGACGACGGTCGCATTCAGTACTACAACGAGAAAAATCCCGAGTTTGCCGCGCAGGCCGAGGAATTCGGCTGGGCGGGCAACGAAGTCGTCAAGCTCGACAACGACATCATGGTGCTGGCCAATCCCGAGATTGCCGGGCTGCCGGGCTGGGTGATTGCCTTGGTCGCAGCCGGTGGTCTGGCGGCGGCGTTGTCCACGGCTGCCGGGTTGTTGTTGGCCATCTCGTCGGCCATCTCCCATGACTTGATGAAAAGCATCATGTTCAAGGACATGACCGACAAGAAGGAGCTGCTGGCGGGCCGCATCAGCATGGGCGTGGCCATTCTGGTCGCCGGCTACCTGGGCTTGAATCCACCGGGCTTTGCGGCGCAGGTTGTCGCGCTGGCCTTCGGGCTCGCGGCGTCGTCGCTGTTCCCGGTGCTGGTGATGGGCATCTTCAGCACGCGGATGAACAAGGAAGGCGCCATCGCCGGCATGCTCGCCGGTCTGGGCACAACCCTGCTGTACATCTTCTTGTACAAGGGCTGGTTCTTCTTCCCGGGCACCGCGATGCTGGTCGACAGTGCCGAGGGCTGGCTGTTCGGCATCCAGCCGCAGAGTTTTGGCACCATCGGCGCCCTCATCAACTTCGCGGTGGCGTTCACGGTGTCACGGATGACGCCACCACCGCCGGCACACATTCAGCAACTGGTTGAGGACGTCCGCATTCCCCGCGGGGCAGTCGGCGCTGTCGATCATTAAGACTGACGCGTGCGGTTGGTGAACCCTGGGCCCGCCGGCGATCCGGCGGGCCTTTTTCGTGAACCGCCCTCGGGTCAGAACGGCCAGTGAACCTGCACGTTGCCGCCACCGAACGCGGCGCGGTGCAGGCGCAGCGTGGGGTTAAGCGTCAACACGCCGCCGCGCGCCTCATCCAGCACATAGCGGAACGGCAGCGCCAGTTTGCCGTGGAGGTCGTTGTCATCCCGCTGTGGAACATCGCCGTCACCCACGGCCAGCATCTGGTCCTGGATCGCCCGGGCGCGACCGGCATACACGGTGGGCTCGACGGTCCAGCGCTCGCTGAGCCGCTGGCGAATGCCGGCGAATCCCAAGAGTTCGTCACGCGACTCCAACCCCGACGTGCCGCGTGCATCGCCAAACCAGCCCCGTTCGCGCAGGCGCAAATGATGGACGCCGCAAACCGGGCGCAGCCGCGCCTGACGGTGCTCGAACATCAGACGCAGGCTTTGCATCCGCCGCTGAAAGGTGTCTGCCTCGGGGGCCACACGGTCTGAAAAGGCGAACTCGCGATTGGCGTTGTCCACTTCAACCCGCGCCGTCGGGCGCAGCCCGGCGACAACCGGCATGTCCACCTGCAGCATCGCGCGGACTTGGTCGCCCCGGGCCTCGACGCCCAGAACCTGGTCATTGAACTGCGACGGCGGCGAGTAGGTCAGGGCGCTTTCCAGCGCCCAGCCCTCAGGGTCGCCAAACCGGGCGTGCGCGAAAAAACTGTTCGGGCTTTTCGTATATTCGCCGTCGGCACCCTCCTTGTCGTTGAAGAACGCGTCGGGTTGAATCAGCGCCAGCCTGACCCGTGACTGCGGGTCGGGTTGCCACTGCAGTTCGTATTGCACGTCGATTTCGGCCTTGTCGCCGCGCACGTCCCCGGCAATGGCCAGTCGCCAGTCCCCCAGATGGTGCCCGTAGCCGACAATCTGCCGGTCAAAGCGACCGTCGAAATCCTCGCTGCGCTGCATACGAATGAACGCAACGTGGCGTCCGTCGTCCGAAACCAGGCGCTTGTGCAGAAACATGTCGACGTAGAACTCGTCGCTGCGCGTGCTGCCCACCGTGCCGCTGAGACCGTCCTCATCGGAGTAAGGCGTCCGTGACAACTGGCCGAAGCTGAGGCGGTGCAAGAACGACTCAGTGTTGTAGTCGAAGCGGCGACCCTCAACCAGCGCTTCGCGTCGCACCGGGTTGGGCTCGGTCCAAATGTCGGCGGTTGCTGGAACTGATGACCACCCCAACGCCATGCCCCACAGTAGGCGGATCGGCTTCATGGGCAATTGCTCCCGCTCAAAGCTGAGCCTTCAGGCTACCCCTCTTGAGCGCGCGGCTGCCGGCTCTAAGTCCGGATCGACCGCCGAGGTGAGATCAAATGCCGGTTGCCGCTTGACCGGTCATGGCGGAGGCTCAGACCGGCGGACCTGCCATCCAACCGGTCACCAAGGCCGCAATCAGATAAGTGGCCGGTGACCACCAGAGATCACCACCGACCACCGCAGCGGATCGCCGTTGGGCCAAGGCCGCCGCGCCGTGGATGACTGCGGCGCCGGCCGCATGCAGGCCCCATATCTGCAGGGCCCATTGCGGATGGCTGCCCGAGAGCCACAGCATTAATGCTGCGGCATTGGCCAGAACGCAGGCCCCGGCGCAGTCGAACAGGATGTCGCCGTCGTCATGCCGCCAGCGGGTGAGGCTCCACAACAGCGTGGCGCACACCATCTGCAGGCTTGCGCAAATGTCAGCGACCACGGCGCGTGTCGTCGGCCGTTGCGGCGCCGGGTGCGCGCGGCCGGGCCGATGAGTCGCGTGCAGGTGCCGCACTCGACGTCTCGGTCCGTCTACCGCCGTCAGCAGCGGGCAGCATCAAACCGTAGCGCCGTCGCAACATGTCGCGAGTCTTGAGTCCGAATGTGGCCATGGCGATCTGTCTCCTGAAGGGGGCGAAAGCCAAACTCTATCAATAATAAGAATCATTATCATTAAATAATTGTGAGGTTCGTCCCTGGCTGGCGTGCCGCCCAAAAAAAACCCCGCCGGAGCGGGGGAGGTTTCCGGCCATGCCGGCGTCAGAAGCTGTATTTCACCGAGAACTGAAAGCGCGTCAGATCACCTTCGTCGCCGTTTTCGACTTCACGTTCCGCGTAGCGCAGTTCGCCCCCCACGGTCAGCGGCGGCACCGGTGAATACAGGAGGTTCACGGATGCGCTCTGTACCGACTTGGTGACGCCGGTGCCGGTGAGGGCGGTGTCGTGGTCAGCGCTGAAGGCCGACAGTGCCAGGGTGCTGCGCCATTTTTCAGTCCAGACCTGACGGTAGGCGATGAAGCCATTGATGACCTCGATGGCTTCAAGGTCACCGTTGGCCGCAATCTGCGCGTCGTTGACGGTGTTGAGGGCAAGGTAACGACCCGCGCCGTCACCCTGGCTGATGGTGAAACGAATGTCGTTTTTACCCAGCGGAATCTTCCCGGCGACGCTCACCGCATAGCCGGTTTCAGCGCCATTGCCATCGGTTTTCAGCTGGCGGGCCAATGCGGCAACCGACATTTGGGCGCTGCCCACCGAGAATCGGTAACGGGCATGAAGATCGGGCAGGGTGTTTTCATCTTCTGAGATGCGCGCCCCCATGCCGTCGGTAACCGTGGTTTGCGGGTTTTCCAGTGAAAGGTCGAGCCCGCCGGTGGTGTAACGCAGCAAGGCCTGGCGCATGAAGGGCGTGCCATCTGACGGCCAGGCGACGAAGTCCAGCGTTTCGGGCAGCGCCACCAGGTTTTGAAAGGTGGACCAGTCCTGCCCGGCCAGGAAGCCGCCGAAGGTCACGAAGGCGCGCCGCAGGCCGGGGTTGTAGGCGTTGGTGATGCGCTCGTCGGCGCCAGGGGTGCCCTGATTGACGATGAAGTCGGCCTCGATGTAACTGCCCACCTTGTAGCCGTTGAAGTCGGTGTTGGTGGCGAAGATCAGTCGGGTTTCCTTGGCGTGGGCGTCGAAACGGCTGCTGCTTTGAGCGTTACCCACCGGGATCAGACCCGGTACATAGAAATCACGGCCCAGGTCTGCATTCGAGCCGGGATCATTCTGCGAATAAATGAAGTCGAGCTTGACGAAGCCCCCGAGCGTGACCTCGGTGTTGCCAATCGTGGTTTTGAAGGCCTGCGCCGGGGATGCGGCGAGGGCCATGAATGCGGCCGCCCCAACTGCGATTGCGTGTTTTTTAATCATGGGTGACTCCTCCTTGGTGCAATAACAGCGTCGACAGTGCGCCCCCTGTCACAAAGCCGCCATTAGCCATTGGTCGATATCCGAAGACGACCAAGGTCGGATGGCACCGGCACCGGCTTCAACGTATAAACGTGCGCAAACGTCTTATGAAACGAACAGGAGAATCCGCATGAGCGAATCGGTTTACCCGGTCAAACCCGCCTGGTTGCAGGGCGCAAAAATTGACGACGCCGGTTATCAGGCGCTGTACCAAGCCTCCATTGACAACCCCGAAGCCTTCTGGGCCGAGCAGGGCAAGCGACTCGATTGGATCAAGCCCTATAGCCAGGTGAAAGATGTCAGTTACGCCGCCGAAGACCTGCACATCCGCTGGTTCCATGACGGCACGCTCAACGTGGCGGCCAACTGTCTGGATCGCCACCTCGCCAGCCGGGGTGATCAGGTCGCCATCATCTGGGAAGGTGACAACCCTGCCGAGGATGCGCGCATCACCTATCGGCAACTGCACGGCATGGTCGGCAAGCTGGCCAACGCGCTGAAGGCGCAGGGCGTGGTCAAGGGTGATGTCGTCACCCTGTACATGCCGATGATTCCCGAAGCGGCGGTGGCGATGCTGGCCTGCGCGCGCATCGGCGCGGTGCACTCCATCGTCTTTGGCGGCTTCTCGCCGGATGCGCTGGCGGGGCGCATCGAAGGCTGCGAATCGAAGTACGTCATCACCGCTGACGAAGGTTTGCGCGGCGGCAAGGTCGTGCCACTCAAGGTCAATGTCGACAAGGCGCTGGAAAAGCCCGGCGCGGCCAGCGTCAAGAAAGTGGTGGTGGTCAAGCGAACCGGCGCCGATGTGGCGTGGACCGAAGGTCGCGACGTTTGGTATGAGGCCATCACCGCCGAGGCCTCCAGCGACTGCCCGGCTGAAGAGATGAACGCCGAAGACCCGCTGTTCATCCTTTACACCTCGGGCTCCACCGGCAAACCCAAGGGCGTGCTGCACACCACGGGCGGCTATCTGCTCTATGCGAGCCTGACCCACGAATACGTCTTCGATTACCGCGATGGCGAGGTGTACTGGTGTACCGCCGACGTCGGCTGGGTCACCGGCCACAGCTACATTGTTTACGGGCCGCTGGCCAACGGCGCCACCACGCTGATGTTCGAAGGCGTGCCCAACTACCCCGACGTGAGCCGCTTCTGGCAGGTTTGCGACAAGCATCAGGTCAACATTTTCTACACCGCGCCGACCGCCATCCGCGCCCTGATGCGCGAAGGCGAAGGCCCGGTCAAGAAGACCTCACGGTCGAGCCTGCGGGTGCTGGGCAGCGTCGGTGAGCCGATCAATCCCGAAGCCTGGTCGTGGTACTACAAGGTGGTGGGCGACGAACGCTGCCCGATTGTTGACACCTGGTGGCAGACCGAAACCGGCGGCATTCTCATCTCGCCGCTGCCGGGTGCCACCGACCTGAAACCCGGCTCGGCGACGCGGCCCTTATTCGGTATCAAACCCGCGCTGGTGGACGCCGAAGGCAAGCCGCTTGAAGGCGCGGCCGATGGCAATCTGGTGATTCTCGACTCGTGGCCGGGGCAGATGCGCACCGTTTATGGTGATCACAAACGGTTCATCGAGACCTACTTTTCGACCTATCCGGGCACCTATTTCACCGGCGACGGCGCGCGTCGCGATGCCGACGGCTATTACTGGATCACCGGTCGCGTCGATGACGTGATCAACGTTTCGGGCCACCGCATGGGCACCGCCGAGGTTGAATCGGCACTGGTCGCCCACGCCAAGGTCGCCGAGGCGGCGGTGGTCGGCTACCCCCACGACGTCAAGGGGCAGGGCATCTATGCCTACGTCAATCTCAACGCCGGCGAGGAAGGCTCCGAAGCGCTCGAAAAAGAGCTCAAGCAATGGGTGCGGAACGAGATCGGTCCCATTGCCCAGCCCGACGTGCTGCACATTGCGCCGGGCCTGCCGAAAACCCGGTCCGGCAAGATCATGCGCCGCATCCTGCGCAAGATCGCCGAGGGTGAATATGCCGCGCTGGGCGACACCTCAACCCTGGCCGACCCCGGTGTGGTTGACACCCTGGTGGCCGAGGCCAAGGCCCGCAAGGGCTGAGCCGAGGCCGCACACGTGCCCACCCAACTGATCATCGCCGACGATCACCCGCTGTTCCGGGCGGCGCTGCACCAGACGGTGCAGCGGCTGTTTCCGGACGCCCGGGTGATCGAAGCCGAAGACATGGCCAGCCTCGAGCGTGCGGTGGGCCTGCACCCCGAGGCCGATCTGGTATTGCTGGATCTGCACATGCCCGGCGCGCACGGGTTCTCGTCGCTGCTGTTTCTGCGCAACCAGTCGCCGGGCACCGCGGTGATGGTGGTGTCCGGCGTCGAGGGGCAATCGGTGATCCGCCGCGCGATGGATTTTGGCGCGGCCGGGTTCATTCCCAAGTCGGCGCCGCTGGACACCATTGGCGAGGCCATTCGCACCGTGCTTGATGGCGGCCTGTGGTTCAGTCAAGACGTCGAGTCCATGCCCAGCGCGCCCGATGATGTCGACCTGGTCAGCAAACTCGCCAGCCTGACGCCCCAGCAGCAACGCGTGCTGATGATGATTGCCGACGGTCTGCTCAACAAACAGATCGCTTTTACGCTGGCCATCTCGGAGGCCACGGTCAAGGCCCATGTCACCGCGATACTGCGCAAACTGGGCTTGTACAGCCGCACCCAGGCGGCGGTTATCGTTGAACGTCTTCAGGCGCATGCGCCGCAGCTTGCGGCGTCACCCGTTGCTGTTGCAGCAACGCCCTCAGCGCCGCCGGCTTGACCGGCTTGGCGAGAAACGCCAGCCCTAACTGACGCGCCCGCTCGCGGACCTCTGGCGTGGCATCGCCGGTGATCAGAATGCCCGGCACTGCCAGCCCCCAGACTCGGCGCAGGCGGATCAGCGCCTTGATGCCGTTCTCACCGTGGTCGAGTTGGTAGTCGATCAACGCGGCGTCGGGCGGTGCGTCGAGGGTCTGGGCCCGTGCCTCGGCCTCGTTGAGCGCCGGCAACGGTAGACAGCCCCAGCGGCGCAACAGCCCGGCGGTCGCCTGCAGCGTGTCGGCATCGTTGTCGAGCACCAACAGCCGCAGTCCTTCAAGGCGCTGTGGCGCTGGCCGCGTGGGCAGGGTCGACGGCGGTGTCGTTGCGGCGTCGGTGGTGGCGACCGTCACGCTGAACACCGAGCCGCGCCCGATCTGCGACCGCAACCGCATCGGGTGCCGCAGCAGTCGGGCCATGCGCTCACTGATCGCCAGCCCCAGGCCCAACCCCTGTTCGCCGCCGTGACTGTCGGCGGTCTCGAAGCGCCTGAACTCCTCGAAGATCGCGCGTTGCCGCTCCTGCGGAATGCCCGGCCCGGTGTCGTGCACTTCGATCCGCACCGCGTCGCCGACCCGCCGGCAGCCGAGCACCACGCGGCCGTGGCGGGTGTAACGCACCGCATTGGCCAGCAGGTTCTGGACGATGCGCCGCAACAGCACCGGGTCGGAGTCAATCCACAGGCGGCAGGGGCGCACGTGAAAACCCAGCCCGCGCGCCTCGGCCATGGCGGTGAACTCTGAGCCCAGCGCATCGAACAGGTCCTGCACCGCGAAGGCCTTGCGGTTGACCGGCTGTGCGCCGGCGTCGAGGCGTGAGTATTCCGACAAGCCGCCCAGCAAGGACTCCATCGCCCCCAGCGAGCGCAGCAGGTTGCGAACGCCCTGTTGCACCTGCGGCTCGCGGCTGTCTTCCAGCGCGTGGGCGAATAGCCGCGCGGCATTCAGCGGCTGCGCCAGATCGTGCGTGGTGGCGGCCAGAAAGCGGCTCTTGGAGCGGCTGGCTTGTTCGGCGTCGGCGCGCGCCTGCTGGGCGCGCTGCTCGGTTTCGGCCAGCGCCTGAGTGCGCGAGGTGACGCGGGCCTCCAACTCTTCGTTGACCGACTGCAACATCGCCTCGGCGCGCTTGTAGTCGGTGACATCGGAAAAGGTCGAGACGAAGCCGCCGCCGGGCATCGGGTTGCCGGTGATCTCGACCACCTCGCCGCCCGGCATTGCCCGCTCGTGCCGGTAGGCCGTGCCCGCCTGCAGGTGACCGACGCGTTTACTGACCAGGTCTTCGATGTCGGCGCTGTCGAGCAGGCCGCGCTCGACATTGAAGCGAATCAGCTCGCTGACCGGCGTGCCGACCCGCATCAGTTCATCGGGGTAGTCGAACAGCCGCTGGTAGGCGGCGTTCCAGGCGATCAGCCGTAGCTCGGCATCGATGACGCTGACGCCCTGCGCCATGTGGTCGAGGGTGGAGTGCAGCAATTCGCGATTGAAGCGCACCGCGCGTGAGGTCTGCTCGATGATTTCGGCAACATCACCGCCGGCGGGCCGCAGTGCCCGGTCGATCATCGTGCGTGCCGAAGCACCGCCCAGCGCGCTCGACAAACGGCTCTGGCAGAAGTCGATGAACTCGGCGTCGGCCACCGCCCGCGCTTCCGGCGCCTTACCTTTCAGGGCGGCGTATTCGTTGGTGAAGGCTTGCGTGCGGTCGGCACCGAAAAAGCGCTCCAGCAACACCAGCAGATCGATGACGCGCGCGCCGGAGCCACGACGGTCATCCGGGGTTTGCCGTGTGCCCAGCAGCCGCGCGCTCTGCACCTGTTCGCTGAGCGATGGCGAACTGGCAATCGAGATCGCCGCCAGCAGCGCAATGTGGACGCCAAGACTCAGCGCTGCGCCTTGGATGACGTAATGCTGCGGATCGGCAAAGCTGATCAGGTCGGGAAACAGCGATGGCAGCAGCACGCTCATGGCCCAAGCGGCCATGCCGCCGGCCAGCCCCCCAGTGGCCCCGGCGCGGTTGGCCCGCGGCCACAGCACGCCGGCGATGACCGGCGGCGCCAGGTGCGCGATGGCGCTGAAGCTGATCAGGCCAATCACCGCCAGCGGCAGTTGCGTGTACAGCGTTCGATCGATCAGCCAGGCGGCAAACAGCAGGCCGGCGATGGTGATGCGCCGCACCCGGCGCAGCAGCGCACCAAGGTCATTCGAGGCCCGTTGGTAGCCGCGGCCGCGCAGCATCAGCGGCAGAATGACTTCGTTGCTGAGCATGGTCGCCAGCGCCACCGCCGAGACGATGACCATGCCGGTGGCGGCTGAAAAACCGCCCAGAAATGCCAGCATCGCCAGGCCGCTTTGCCCTTGCGTCAGCGGCAGCGCCAGCACGTGACGATCAGCCGCGCCGCCGCCGACATACAGCGCCCCGGCGGCGGCGAGCGGCAGCACCATGAGCGCAAAAATGCCCAGATACATCGGGAACACCCAGCGCGCGGTACGCAGCTCCTGCGGTCCGATGTTTTCCACCACCATGAGGTGAAACTGTCGTGGCAGGACAATGACGGCTGCGCCGGCCAGCGCGGTCTGCATCCAGAACGGCACCGTCAACAATTGTTCGGGTGCGAGCTGCGGCATGGTGCGCACCGCGTCGATGCTGGGGGCGATGCCGCCGAGCAGGATCATGGCAAAGACCCCTACGGCGACGAAGGCCAGCAGCTTCACCAATGATTCGAACGCCACGGCCAGCACCATGCCCTGGTGGCTTTCGGTACTGGCGATGTGCCGCGTGCCGAACAACATGGCGAACACCGCCAGCAGCACGGTGACGATGGTTACGGTCTGGATGTCTTCGATCATCACGCCGCTGTCGATGGTCAGCACGTCGAAACCCAAGGACACGCCGCGCAACTGAAGGGCCAGGTACGGCACGCCGGCCAACAGCGCGACACCGGTCGCCGCCACCGCCAGGGTGGCGCTGTTGCCGTAGCGGGCGCCGATGAAATCGGCCACCGAGGTCAGGCGCCCCGACTTGCACAACGCGATCAGCCGCTGCAAAAACGGGGCGCCGAACACAAACACCAGAATCGGGCCGAGATAGATCGGCAGATAGCTCCAGCCGTCGTCGGCGACGCGCCCCACCGCACCGTAAAACGTCCAGGCGGTGCAGTACACGGCCAGCGCCAGGGCATAAGTCCATGGCCTCGGCTGAAGTTGCGGCTTGCGCAGTGCGCGACGGTCGGCGGTCCAGGCCACGGCGAAGAGCAGCGCCATGTAGGCACTGGCAACGCTGAGTAGCTGCCAAGACGTGAACATCGGTTTCTCCCGCTGGCCAGCGCGACGCCGCTGTGGCCCCACCGGGTCTGCGCCCGCTTCGTTCGAGCGTCGAATGTAGAGCACCCCGCAGCAGACCGGAAGCCGGGGTGACAACCGGCGCGCTACATAACGCCATTAATCAATGGCAGTGTTACGCATATCTGTGTCATTATTCAGCTTTGGTCCGCAACCGGAGCGCCCCCATGTCTCGATTCCTACCGCCGCTGGTGCCGCGCAAAGTGGCTTTCGACTGGTCGGATACGCCGCTGGAATGGATTCCCGGACAGCCGTTCGCCAGCCACTTCATCAACGAGATCAACCTGCTGCTGCCGGCTGGGGAATTCTGGTTTTGCCGTGTCTTCAACCAGGCGCTGCCGTTGATTACCGACGACGCCCTGCGCAGCGAGGTCAAGGCCTTCATGCGGCAGGAGTCGATGCACGCGCGGGCGCACGCCGGCGCAACCGAGTCCTACCTGCATGCGCACGGCATCGAGACCGAAAGCAACACGCGCCTTGAAGACCAGTTGTTCGAAAAGCTGCTGGGCGATCAGCCGATGGGCTTCACGCTCAAGGGGCGGCCGGCGCGCCAATGGCTGGTGTTCCGGGTTGGCATCATCGCCGCCATCGAGCACATGACCTGTGTGCTGGGTAATTACATCATCCGTAATCGTCAATGGGATGAAGCGGGTGCCGACCCGACGCTGCTCGACCTGCTGCGCTGGCACGGGGCTGAAGAGGTCGAGCACCGCTGCGTGGCGTTTGACCTCTATCGGCATCTGGGTGGCGGCTACCCGTCGCGCTACTACCTTGCCAGTATCGTCATGCCGATTATCTTTGGACTCTGGGTGCACGGCGCCGCGCACCTGATGAAGCAAGATCCGCGCTTTGCCGACAAAAAGCCCAGCGTGTTCCGGCCTTGGATGTGGGGGCAATGGTTCAAACATGCGCGCGATGGCTGGCTGCCGTCACCGCTGTGGCTGATCACCAAGGAGCTGTCGTTTTTCGACCCCTGGTACAACCCCGAAAACGAAGGCTCGACCGAAGAGGCACTGGCCTACTTGAACCGGTCGCCCGCCGCGCTGGCCGCTGCTGCCTGAACCCCGCTTATCATGGCGCCTCGTTCTTGATTTGAATGCCATGAAAGCCTTTCTGCCGTGGGTCAAAGTGTTCTTGATGGGGTATGTCGCCACGCTGCTGGCGCATCAGGGTCTGTATGCGCTGCTGCACGCGCTAGCGATCGTGCCCAACCCCGCCTACAACCTCGCGCCGGTGCCGCCGCTCGGCATCCCCTCGGTGGTGTCGCTGGCCTTTTTCGGCGGACTTTGGGCATTGCCGATGTGGGCGCTACTCCGCACGCGCAGTCGTCAACAGCAGTTCATCGGCGCGGCGCTGTTCGGCGCGGTGCTGCCCACGGTCGTGGCGTTGCTGGTGGTGTTTCCGCTGAAGGGCTTGCCGGTGGCGCCCCTGACCTGGGTCATTGGCGCGCTGCTCAACGGGGCCTGGGGCTTGGGCGTCGCGGTGCTGATGTGGCTGTTCGACACCGCGCCAGCCGAGACCCCTTGATGGCTCGCTGATCGCGCTGTAGTGATCGGCTGGACAGTGACTCGGCGGTTGCTGGCTCGCGCCCGGTCCCATCCCCGTGCATCAATCTAGGGCGTGCAATACGCCAGGGCCTGCTGATGCAGGTCGGCGCGGTAACACCGGCTCAGGACGGTGGACGGCGACACCGGCACGCCGCCCCAGTCCTGCAACTGGTCTTCAAGCCACGCCATGTCGTCGGCGCGGGGCGCCCCGAGATCGTCACTGGAGAAGCGGCAGCCCGGATTAAGCGGCCCGTCGCGGTCTTCGGTGAGCGCCGCCTGCAGGATCTCGGGCGACACGTCCAGATAGGCGCCCGCCGCAAGGATGCGTGCGGCCTCTGTGCGATGGCCGTCGCGTTCCAGCCACTGGCCGGCTTCGATGAGTGCGGCAATCAGATGAAGGTGGGCTTGCGGATGGCGCTCGGCCCACTCACTGCGCACGCCCAGCACTTTTTCGACGCAGTCGGGCCGTACCCGGCACGTAGCGAGCAGGTTGCGGCCCACGCCCGCCGCTTCGGCCGCCATGCCCCAGGGCGCGCCGGCGCAAAAGCCGTCGATTTGTCCGGTGCGCAGACAATGCACCAGCAGCGGCGGCGGAATACTCGTCAACTGCAGATCGCGGTCGGCATCGATACCGGCGTTGCCCAGCCACTCTCGCAGCAAAAAGTGATGCGACGAATGCGGATAGACGTGCGCCAGCACCCGAGGCCGCCGCCCTTCGGCGCGGTCCTGGGCCAGCAGTGCGTGCAGCGCCTGTCCCTTGGCGGTGGCATCGGGTCCGGCGCTGGCCAGCGCCGCGTGCAGGGCGTTGGAGACGGTGATCATGTTGCCGTTGCGGCTCAGCGTCAGCGCCGAGACCAGCGGCACGCCGAAGCCGTCGAGCCCCAGTTGCGCCGCCAGCGGCATCGGCGCCAGCACCTGCGCGGCATCGAGCAGGCCGGCGGCCAGTTTGTCGCGGATGCCGGCCCACGAACCTTCCACTGAAAGGATCACGTCGAGACCGTGCCGCGCAAAGAAGCCACGTTCGCGTGCCACCACGACCGGTGCGCAGTCCACCAGTGGCACAAGGCCCATCCGCAGACGGCTTGTTTCAGGTTCGTGCATCAGAGCAGCTCCGCGGCGGAAATCAGGGCGCGCGCGGCATCACCGAGGCGCAGGTTACGGCTCATGGCCATGCGCCTGAGCAAGGCATAGGCGGCGGCTTCATCCAGGCCGCGACGCTGCATCAGCAGGCCCTTGGCCTTATCGACGTCGCGGCGGTCGGCCAACTTCAGGCGGGTGTCATCCAGCTCTTGCTGCAGCGCGCGAAACTCGGCGAAACGGGCAATCGCCACGTCCATCACCGACTGGATACGGTTGGTGGCCAGGCCGTCAACCACGTAGGCGCTCACACCGGCGTGGATGGCGCGGCGAATGGTGTCGTTGTCGGAATGTGCGGCAAACATCACCACCGGGCAGGGCTGATCCCGTTTGACCTGCACCAGCGATTCCAGGGTGTCGCGGCTGGGCGCGTCGACGTCAATCAGCACGATGTCGGGCTTGTGCAGTTGCACCGCTGCGACCAGCGGGTCCCGGGTGCTGACGTGGCCGGCCACGACATGCCCGGCCGCCGTCAGGGCGTCTTCGAGCAGGGCCAACCGTTCGGGATGGTCGTCGACCAGCATTACGCGCATGCCGGACTCCGCAGTGAAATGAGGGTCATACAAGCGTGGAGCAAAATCCGTGCCCTTGATTGGTGCGACTGACGGTGCGACGCCTCTCAGCGGAGCAGGGCGGAGATCTCGGGCACGCACGAACCACAGTTGGTGCCGGCTTTGAGGTGCTGCCCCACGGCTGCAGCAGTGGTCAGTTGGTGGGCCCGGATGGCCTCGATGATGCAGTTGCGACCGACTCCGAAGCAGGCACAGACCGCCGGGCCCTGATCGACGCCGGGGTCGGCCGGCCGGCCGGCGAGCAGCGCGGTGCGATCGTGGCGTTCAAGGCGGTCCAGCGCGAACAGGCCGGCCAGCCACTGGCGCGACGGCAGCGTTGGGGTTGGCGCGACAAACACCACCGCCTCCAGCCGCTCGTCGATCACCGCCGCGCCCTGATAGCGCTGCCGGGCCGGGTCGCTGGCCTCAATCCACTCGCCGTCCAATCCCGGTGCGAAGCGTCGCAGCCAGGGGGTCATGTCGGTCAGCGGCCGGTCGCCGGCGAATTCCAGCCGGGTATGGAAAGCGCCCTGTATACGGCTCCACCACGCCAGCGCTGGCAGCGTTTCGGGCGGGTGGCGCATCAGTGCGAAGCCGTACCAGCGCGCGGCAAACGGCGTCACCGTGACCGGCGTGTGCTTGAACTCCGGCTCGCCCGACAACGGATCCACCACCGGGTTGACCACCGCGCCGATGCGCGCCGCCGAAGCGTGGGTGCTGCCCCAGTGGATCGGCGCGAACACGTCGCCCCGGGTTTGCGCAGTGCTGACCTGCACGCGTAACACCGCCGTGCCCCACAGCGAGGTCACCCGCGCCAGCGCACCATCCTGCAGCCGGTGACGGGCCGCATCGGCGGGATGCACCGCTAGCTGCGGCTGGTCAATGTGCGCCGACAGCCGCGCCGAGCGCGCGGTGCGCGTCATGGTGTGCCACTGGTCGCGCAGCCGGCCGGTGTTGAGTCGCAGTGGATACGCCGCACTCACCGCGTTGCCGGGTGCGCGCACCGGGGTCGGCACCAGGGTCATTTGCGGCAGGACGAAATCGGGCGCTCCCGGTGCGGGCGGCACGCCGGTCACCGGCCAGCGCTGCGGCCCCATGGCGTCGTAACCGGCGTTGCCAAGGCCGGTCAGCCCGCCCAAATGCAGCACGCGCGGAATGTCGGTCACCGACGCGCCGGTGCTGCCCGGCAGCGGATTGCGGCAGGCGGTGAGTCGCGCGTGTTCATCGAAAATCGCCGCCGCATTGTCGAAGTTGAAACCGTCGGCAAAGCCCATGCGCTGGGCGAGCTGGCAAATGATCCACCAGTCGGCTTTGGCCTCGCCGGGTGTCGGCAAAAACGCGCGCTGGCGGGTGATGCAGCGTTCGGTGTTGGTCACCGTGCCGTCTTTTTCACCCCAGCCCAACGCCGGCAGCAGCACCGTGGCGCAGGCGTTGGTATCCGTGTCGCGGATCACATCGCTGACCACGACCATCTCGCACTTTTTCAGCGCACGGCGCACCTTGTCGGCGTCCGGCATGCTGACGACCGGGTTGGTCGCCATGATCCACACCGCCTTGACCCGCCCGGCGTCGATGGCATCGAACAGTTCGACAGCTTTCAGGCCCGGCCGCTCGGCGATGGTGGGGCTGGCCCAGAAGTCCTGCACCAGCGTGCGGTGCGCGGGGTCGGCAAGGTCAAGATGGGCAGCCAGTTGGTTGGCCAGCCCGCCCACTTCGCGCCCGCCCATGGCGTTGGGCTGGCCGGTGATCGAAAACGGCCCTGTGCCCGGCGTGCCGATGCGCCCGGTCAGCAGGTGGCAGTTGATGATGGCATTGACCTTGTCGGTGCCCGCTGATGACTGATTGACGCCCTGCGAAAACGCCGTGACCACCTTGGGTGTGGCGGCGAACAGGGCGTAAAAGCCGCGCAGCAGCGCGGGGTCCAGACCGCAGCGCCGTGCGACCGCGTCGGGATCGGACTGCGCTGCGCTGGCACTCAAGGCTTCGCCCAGCCCGGTGGTCCGCGCCGCGACAAAGCTGCGGTCGGTGCGGCCGTGGGCGGCGAGGTATTGCAGAAGTCCGTTGAACAGCCACACATCGGTGCCAGGCGTGAGCTGCAGGTGCAGGTCGGCGTCTTCGCAGGTGGCGGTACGGCGCGGGTCGATCACCACCACCTGCATGCCCGGTCGGGCGGCGCGGGCGGCCATCAGCCGCTGATAGAGAATGGGATGACACCACGCGGTATTCGAGCCGACCAGCACCACCAGGTCGGCCGTTTCCAGGTCGTCGTAGGTGCAGGGCACCAGGTCTTCACCGAACGCCCGCTTGTGGCCGGCCACCGCGCTGCTCATGCACAGTCGCGAATTGGTGTCGATGTTGGCGCTGCCGAGATAGCCCTTCATCAGCTTGTTGGCGACGTAATAGTCCTCGGTCAGCAACTGCCCCGAAACGTAAAACGCGACCGCGTCGGGACCATGCCGGTCGATGACCTGGCGAAAGCCGGCGGCGACGTGATTCAGCGCATGCGCCCAGCTCTGCCGCTGACCGTTGATTTCGGGGTGCAGCAGGCGGCCGTGCAAGCCCAGGGTTTCGCCCAGCGCTGCGCCTTTGACGCAGAGCTTGCCGCGGTTGGCCGGATGATCGGGATCACCCAGCACCGCCGCACTGCCGTCGGCGTTGGGCCGTGCCAGCACCCCGCAGCCGACGCCGCAGTAGGGGCAAGTGGTCTGGACCGCGTCGCTCATGCCGCCTGGCAGTAAGGCTGACCGAACAGCAGCGAGTCGCGAATGGCGCTGATGTCGGCGCCTGCCTGCAACTGCTCGAAATACCAGGGGCCGGCGGCAATGTCGCCGATCATCACCACCGATACGATGCGCCGGTCACGGATCAGCAGACGTCGGTAATGGCCCAGCGGTGGATCGCGATAGACCAGCGCCTCATCACCGGGGGCCGGTGTCACCGGGCCGGCAGAAAACACGTCGATGCCGCTGACCTTGAGGCGCGTCGCGACCGGGGTCAGCCGGTAGCGCCGGTGGCCCCATTCCGCCAGATGCGCGGCACAGACCTCTGCCTGCTGCCATGCCGGCGCCACCAGACCGACGGTCTGGCTGCGGTGCTCGGCGCATTCGCCAATGGCGTAAATGCGTGGGTCGAACGTCTGCATCGTGTCGTCGACGCGCACCCCCCGGCCGCATTGCAGACCGGCGGCGCGCGCCAGCGAGATCTCGGGGCGAATGCCCACCGCCATGACCACCAGGTCGGCCGGCAGTCGGCGGCCATCGGCCAGGACCACCGCCTGCACCAGCGTTTCACCTTGCAGCGCGGCGGTGTCGGCATTCAGTTGCACATCAATGCCGCGTGCCTGCAGCCGTTTGAGCAGGACCACCGCGCCGCCGGCGTCGAGCTGTTGGTTGAGCAGTGCGTCGCCACGGTGCAGCAGAGTGACCGCCATGCCGCGTTGGCGCAGGCCGTCGGCCGCCTCGATGCCGAGCAGCCCGCCGCCAATCACCACGGCACGCCCCCCCCCGGCGGCGCACGCCAGCATGGCATCGATGTCGTCCAGGTCGCGAAACCCCATGACGCCGGTTAAATCGGCGCCCGGCAGCGGCAGCCGCACCGGCTGCGAACCGGTGGCCAGCAGCAGGCGCTCGTACCCGACGACGCGACCGCTGCGGCTATGGACTTCACGGCGCACGCGGTCAATGCGCGTTACTGGGTCGTCGAGGTGCACCATGATGCCGGGCTGGGCGGCAAGCCGGATCGCCCCGGCGGCCTTTTCGCCCGACAGCACCGGCGACAGCAGAATGCGGTTGTAGGCCGCGTGCGGCTCTGCGCCGAACACCGTAACGGCGTAGTGATCTGGCGCGTAGGTTTGCAGGCGCTCAAGCGCGCGATGCGCGGCCATGCCGTTGCCGATGACGACCAGGCGGGGCTTCATGGAGGGCACTTCGCCGCAAGCGCGGTTTTGTTTTCCAGGCGCTGTCCTCGCGGGGGTTTCAAGGAGCCTGGGCGCTCGTTTTGAGGGTGCCCTTTTCGCCCTGTGGGGCGCCTTACTTTTCTTTGCTCGTGCAAAGAAAAGTAAGCAAAAGAAAGCACGCCCCTCGTTACGGTCCCGCTGCGCGGGCACGCGCTGGTGCTCGCGTGCTTGGGGTCGCCGCAACACGACATCCTGTCGTGACTGCGGCTCAGCCGGACGTCCCTGTCCGGCTGCCCCATTGCGCGCGCTGCGCCCACCGCTCCGTCTCGAAGGGGACCCGAAAAGCACGTGCGCGACGAAATTTGCAGCCGCCTTTGACTTTGGGCCCCGTCTGAAGGTGCCGAGCCTGTCGCTGCGCGCAGGGGTAAGCGGGCCGTGGATGGCCCGCTTAGGGCCGTGCGACAGGACGTCGCATCGGCCCGACCCCGAGCACAGCGGCAGGCTCGGGAACCGGCGCAGCCGGCACCTGAAGTGGGGTGCCCTTTCTTTTGGCGGCTACTCCACGGTGCCGCGCAGCGTGGGTGCGGGATTAGCCGCGCATGCCACCGCAATCGCAGAGGCCGCCTCACGCCGCCATGCCCCCGATCCCGCACCGTCGTGCTTTCGCACGCACCGTGTCGCGGTGGCCTTTTCTTTGGGCAAGCAAAGAAAAGTGACTCGCCCCGCAAGGCGAAAGGCAAGCTTGCAGAACGAGCGTCAAAGCCACTTGAAACGCCCATGCGCATCACCAGAACCCTGGATGCCGGATCAAGTCCGGCATGACGAGGTTGTACGAGGTTCAGCGCCTCAGTGCTGAGCCCCTCTTCGCCGATCACGACACCACCACACAAACCCGCCCCTCAACCACAAAGGCCTCATGGGCGCGGACCGATTGCGTCTCGTCCTCCAGGCACAGGCCGGTCTGCAGGTCGAAATGCTGCTTGTAGATGGGCGAGGCGACGCAGACCCGTCCGGCCAGACTGCACACCAGGCCGCGCGACAGCACGTTGGCGCCACTGAACGGGTCACGGTTGTCGATGGCGTGAACCTGCTCGCCATCGCCGATGCGGAATACCGCCACCTGTTGGCCGCCGGCGAGCACGCAGACGCCGGTGTCGGGGAGAATCTCGTCCAGCGCGCAGACCTCGGTCCACGTGGGCACTTCGGCTTTCTGGGGGGCGCCCATCAGGCCACCTCCGTGACGACCGGGATGTTCGCCAGCGCAGTTTTTTCGTCGTCGCGCGCCGGGCGTATCTGGCCGCGTTCGTTGACGAACTGCACGTTGCTGTCGGCCGCCTCGCTGTTGACGAAGTGCTTGAAACGCTTGCGCACTTCGGGGTCTTCGACGGCGATCTTCCATTCGCAGGCGTAGGTGCCGACCACGCTGGCCATTTCGCTTTCGAGCTCGTCGGCGATGCCGAGCGAATCGTTGAGCACCACGTCCTTGAGGTAATCGAGCCCGCCTTCGAGGTTGTCGCGCCAGACGCTGGTGCGTTGCAGCCGGTCGGCGGTGCGCACGTAGAACATCAGGAAGCGGTCGATAAAGCGGATCAGCGATTCATCGTCGAGATCGCCCACCAGCAGCTCGGCGTGGCGCGGCTTCATGCCGCCGTTGCCGCAGACATACAGATTCCAGCCGTTTTCGGTGGCGATGACGCCCACGTCCTTGCTCTGTGCTTCGGCACATTCGCGGGTGCAACCCGACACGGCGAACTTGAGTTTGTGCGGCGAGCGCAGGCCCTTGTAGCGGTTCTCCAGATCGATCGCCATCTTGGCGCTGTCCTGCACGCCATAACGGCACCAGGTGCTGCCGACGCAGGACTTAACCGTGCGCAGCGACTTGCCATACGCGTGGCCAGACTCGAAGCCGGCGGCGATGAGTTCTTCCCAGATCAGCGGCAGTTCGTGCACCTGGGCGCCGAACAGGTCGATGCGCTGACCGCCGGTGATCTTGGTGTACAGGTTGTACTTCTTGGCCACGCTGCCGATGGCCAGCAGCTTGTCGGGGGTGATCTCGCCGCCGGGCACGCGTGGCACGACGGAATAGGTGCCGTTTTTCTGGATGTTGGCGAGGTAGTAGTCGTTGGTGTCCTGCAGCTTGGCGTGCGGCTTTTTCAGCACGAACTCGTTCCAGCAGGAGGCCAGAATGCTGGCGGCGACCGGTTTACAGATGTCGCAGCCGTGGCCGCTGCCGTGACGGGTGATGAGTGCGTCAAACGTCTTGATCTGACCGACGCGCACCAGGTGATAAAGCTCCTGACGCGAGTAGGGAAAGTGCTCGCACAAATGGTTGTTGACGGCCACGCCCTGGCGTTTGAGCTCTGCCTTGAGCACCTGCGTCACCAGCGGCAGGCAGCCGCCGCAAGAGGTGCCCGCTTTGGTGCAGGTTTTCAGTGCGCCGACACTGGTCGCGCCGTCAATTACCGCCGTGCAGATGTCGCCCTTGCTGACGTTGTTGCAGGAACAGATCTGCGCGCTGTCGGGCAGGGCATCGACGCCAATGCCCGCTTTGGGCGCACCGTCGCTCGCGGGCAGAATCAGCGCTTCCGGCGCAGCGGGCAGGGCGATGCCATTGAGCATGACCTGCAGCAAGGTGCCGAACTCGGCGGCATCGCCGACCAGTACGCCGCCGAGCAGGGTTTTGCCTTCACCGCAGGTGACGAGCTTTTTGTAAACGCCCTTGCGCTCATCCACGTAGACGGTGCACAGACTGCCCGGCGTGATGCCGTGGGCGTCGCCGAGGCTGGCCACATCCACGCCCATGAGCTTGAGCTTGGTACTCATGTCGGCGCCCCGGAAAAGGACCGCCGCCGACGGCGGCGCAACTGCCCCTCTCCCCCCTGCGGGAGAGGGGGGGACCATCGGCGGAGCCGATGGTGGGGAGAGGGCCGCGCGGTCTGAATTACGATGACTGCTGGCAATGGCCACGATTTGACTCCCCTCTCCCGCAAGCGGGAGAGGGGCTGGGGGAGAGGGCTGCGCCGCAGGCGCGGTTTGGCTGCCACGACCACCGCCCCCCTCTCCCTGGCCCTCTCCCCCCGCTGGCGGGGGGAGAGGGGACTCCATTTCCAGGCCGCTCTGTAGGCGATCCACCAACTGCGCAGCCGCCACCCGCGCCATGTCGTAGCCGGGCGCCACCAGACCGTAAATACGCCCGCCGTGCAGGGCACATTCGCCGATGGCGAGGATGTTCGCGTCGCTGGTGGTGCAGGCGTCATCAATGAGGATGCCGCCGCGTTCGCCCATGGTGAGGCCGGCCAAACGCCCCAGTTCGTCACGGGGCCGGATGCCGGCCGAGAATACGACCATGTCGGTGTCGAGGTGGCTGTCGTCGGCGAACACCATGCGGTGCGTGCCGGTGTCGCCGTCGATGATCTCTGTGGTGTTTTTCTGGGTGTGAACGGTCACGCCCAGTGATTCGATCTTTTTGCGCAGCACGCGGCCGCCGCCGTCATCGACCTGCACCGCCATCAGCCGCGGTGCGAATTCGACCACATGGGTTTGCAGGCCCATGTCGTGCAGCGCCTTGGCGCATTCCAGGCCCAGCAGACCGCCGCCGACCACCACGCCGGTCTTCGAGCGGGCGCCGCATTCCTGCATGGCCAGCAGGTCTTCGATGGTCCGATAGACGAAACAATCTTTGCGGTCTTTGCCCGGCAGCGGCGGCACGAACGGGAAGGAGCCGGTGGCGAGCACCAGCCGGTCATAGGGCAGCACGGCGCCGCTGGCGGTGGTGACGGTCTGCGCGTCGCGGTCGATGGCCACGGCGCGGTCGTTCAGATGCAGTTGGTAGCCCGACTCGGCGAAGAAGTCCGGCGGCACCAGCGACAGTTCCTCGGCGGTGGTGCCGCTGAAAAAGGCTGACAGATGCACGCGGTCATAGGCCGGGCGTGGCTCTTCGCAGAGCACGGTCACATCGAACTGGCCGGAGGCCCGGGCGTGCAGTTCTTCGAGCAGTTTCTGGCCGACCATGCCGTGGCCGATGAGGACGAGCTTCATGGGCGGACTCCGGCGAGAAAAGCGTTCAACGCAAAGGCGCGAAGATCAAAAGAAATGACGCAAAGGAAAAGCGGGGAGAAGCCCTGAAGGGGCATGCCCAGAGTGCTTCTCGCTTCATCTCTAAACGTTTCTCTTTGCGTCCTTGTTTTTGCCCTTTGCGCCTTTGCGTTAAGAGCCGTTACGGTTGCCTTACCCATTCACCACCTTCTTTGCCAGCACCCGCAGCATCGGCTTCTTCGGTGCTTCGGCTTTTGGCGGGGCATCGTGGCCAGAGTGGCCGTCGTAGAGGAATCGCAGAATCTCGGCGCGGCAGTGGTGGTAGTCAGCGCTTTCGGCCAGCGCCAGGCGTTCACGCGGGCGCGGCAGGTCCACGTTCAGCACCTTGCCGATGGTCGCGCCGGGGCCGACGTTGAGCATCACCACGCGATCGGACAGCAGCACCGCTTCGTCGACGTCGTGGGTGACCATCAGCACCGTGCTGCCAAGGCGGGTCTGGATCTCCATCAGCGAGTCCTGAAGCTGGGCGCGGGTGAGGGCGTCGAGGGCGCCGAAGGGCTCGTCCATCAGCAGAATCTGCGGCTGCATCGACAAGGCCCGGGCAATGCCGACGCGCTGCTTCATGCCGCCCGAGATCTCGTGCGGGCGCTTGTCCATGGCGTGCGCCATGTTCACCAGTTCGAGGTTGTGCTCGATCCAGTCGCGTTGCTCGGCGCGGGTTTTCTTGCCGCCGAACACTTGGCGTACGGCCAGTGCCACGTTGCCGTAGACGGTGAGCCACGGCAGCAGCGAGTGGTTTTGAAACACCATGCCGCGATCTGGCCCCGGCGTACTGACTTCATGGCCGTTGACGATCACGCCGCCTTCGGTGGCCTTGAGCAGGCCGGCGACAATATTCAGCACGGTGGATTTGCCGCAGCCGGAGTGGCCGATCAGCGAAATGAACTCGCCCTTGGCGACCTTGAGGTTGATGTGACTTAGCGCGTTGAACGTTCCCTTGGGCGTCGGGAAATCCATGCACACGTCGGAGAGTTCGAGATGCGGTTTCATGGACGGGCTCCGGCGGGAAAAGCGTTCAACGCAAAGGCGCGAAGGTGAAAAGCAAGGACGCAAAGGAAAAGCGGGAAGAAGACGAGGAAATTAGTAAGCGAAACGTTTTTTGCTTCACCTCTTAAAGTTTTTCTTCGCGTCCTTGCTTTTGCTCTTTGCGCCTTTGCGTTGAAAGCGGTAACGCCTGGATTTCGGACGAGAGGCTGGTTCATGGCGAGCAAGCTCCTCATCGCAGTACCGCGTTTTTGTCCCAGCTCACGTTGCGTTGCAGCCACAACATGGTCCGGTCGAGGGCGAAACCGATCAGGCCGATGGCGATGACCGCGACCATGATCCGGCCCAGCGAGGCCGACGAACCGTTCTGGAATTCATCCCAGACGAATTTGCCGAGGCCGGGGTTTTGGGCGAGCATTTCGGAGGCGATGAGCACCATCCACGCGACGCCCAGCGAGGTGCGCAGGCCGGCGAAAATCATCGGAATGGCGCTGGGCAGCACCACGCGCCAAACATGGCTGAGCGCGTGCAGACGCAGCACGCGAGAGACGCTCACCAGGTCACTGGACACGGTGGAGGCGCCAACGGCCGTGTTGACCAGGGTCGGCCAGATGGAGCACAGCATCACGCACAGCATCGACACCAGATAAGACTTCGACACCGCCGGGTCGTCGCTCACGTAAACCGCGCTCACCACCAGCGTGACGATGGGCAGCCATGCCAATGGCGAGACCGGCTTCAGCAACTGAGTCACCGGGTTGCACATGGCGTACAGCGTCGGCGAAAGACCGATGGCGATGCCCAGGGGAATGGCGATCAGTGAGGCCAGAAAGAAACCACTCATCACCGTGAACAGACTGGTGCCAATCTGATCCACAAAGGTCGCCTTGCCGGGATAGCTGCGAAAGCGCAGCTCGGCCTCGGGGTTGGCCGCCAGCTGCTCGGCGTGGCGCACGTCCTGTCGCGCGTAAAAGGCGTCTGCCTTGTCACGCTCGGCGCGATGCTCGTCCCACAGGTTGCCGGCCTGCTCCCAGACGGCGACCGGACCGGGCAGGGCGCCGAGTGAGGTCTGCACCTGCCGCGCGCCCAGCTCCCAGACCAGCAACATCACCAGCAGGCCCATCACCGGCAAGGCAACGCTCTTGGCCAAGGGCGCCAAGGCTGGCATTTGCAGGGCCGCCAGCCGCTGTCGCAACGCTGAGGCGGTGGCCGAAGAAATCGAAGCGGCGAGGCTCATGGCGTGTCGTCTCCTTTCAGGCCAATGTCGAACTGTTCGAGGTAGGCGTTGGGTTGGCGGCCGTCGTAGCCGTGGCCGTCGATGAAGGTGGTGTGGGTGACCGGGCGAAAGCCGGTCTCGCTGGCAAAGTCGGGAAAGTCGCTGGCCTGCATCACGCCGTCGGCAATCAGCGCCTCGGCCGCCTGCTGATAGATGTCGGCACGGAACACCTTCTTGGCGGTTTCCAGATACCAGCTGTCCGGCTTCGCGTCGGGGATCTGGCCCCAGCGGCGCATTTGCGTGAGGTACCAGACGGCATCAGAGGTGTAAGGGTAGGTGGCGTGATAGCGGAAGAAGACGTTGAAGTCCGGCGCCGGGCGTACATCGCCTTTCTCGTACTCGAAGACGCCGGTCATGCTGTTGGCAATGACCTCGTAGTCGGCGCCGACATAGGTCGAGGCCGAGATGATGCGGGCCGCCTCCTCGCGGTTGGCGTTGTCGTTGGCGTCGAGCCAGTGGCCGGCGCGGATCAATGCCTTGACCATGGCGATATGGGTTTTGGGATTCTTGTCGGCCCACGCCTGGCTAACGCCCAACACCTTCTCGGAGACGTTGTTGCGGATATCGATGTCGGCAATCACCGGCACGCCAATGCCGCGAAACACCGCCTGCTGGTTCCACGGTTCGCCAACGCTGTAACCGAGAATGGTGCCGGCCTCCAAGGTCGCCGGCATTTGCGGCGGTGGCGTGACCGACAGCAGCACGTCGGCCAGCAATTGGCCGGAAACATCCCCCCGCTGTGGTGCGTAAAAGCCGGGGTGAATGCCCGCCGCCGCCAACCAGTAACGCAGCTCGTAGTTGTGCGTCGACACCGGAAATACCATGCCCATCTTGAACGATTCACCCTCGGCCTTGCGCGCCTCGATGACCGGTTTCAGGGCATCGGCACGAATCGGGTGCACCGGCTTACCGTCTTCCATCGGCACGTTCGGTTTCATCTCGTCCCAAACAGTGTTGGCCACGGTGATGGCGTTGCCGTTCAGGTCCATCGCGAAGGCGGTGATGATGTCCGCTTTGGTGCCGAAGCCGATGGTCGCGCCCAGTGGCTGGCCCGACAGCATGTGGGCACCATCGAGTTCGCCCGAAATCACCCGGTCGAGCAGCACTTTCCAGTTGGCCTGCGCTTCCAGCGTGACGAACAGACCTTCGTCTTCGAAGTAGCCTTTTTCGTAGGCAATGGCCAGCGGCACCATGTCGGTGAGCTTGATAAAGCCGAGTTTGATCTCTGACTTTTCCAGCGCCAGCGGCGTGCTTGCGGTGGCGGGTGTGACGGCCTCGGGGGTGGCGGCCTTGTCACCGCAGCCGACCATCGTGGCTGTCAGCAGGGCTGCAGTGGCCAAGCGTCGGGTGATGCGCAAGAAATGGAGCGTCATGTAAATCCTCTGAGCAAAAAAAAGCGTCCATGCACGGAAGAGTCGTGCATGGACGCCGTTGTCCTGGGGGCCTGCGTCGGCAGGGTGTTGCGAGTCAGCGCCGCCGTTGGCCACTGTCGGGTACAGCTAAGCAGGCTTCGTGCCAACCATCATTGGCCTTGATGGGCGGGCGTGTCGACGTGCCTGAAATTGAGGCGCACCTGTTCCAAAACGAGGCACGCTGCCGCATCGGACGAAAAAAGCACCGGATCGGTGCGTCAATGCACCAAAGCGGTTCGCCTTTTGGGCCGGTACGCGTTTGCCATTGCGCCACGGTCTCCAGTCGCGCACGCCCCGGGCGCGCCCGTCGGGGTGATTCGCACCGCTGGTCGGCGGTCATTGACCCAGATGGTATGGCACCCTACATTCGACCTTGCACGGCGCTGAACGGCGCGGCGTCTCCCGATGCCACCGGACTGCGATTTCGAGAGCGGTAACCCCCGAGCCTGATCGGCCAGATCACGGCGACGGACCTAAAAAATATCCGGGAGGAGAGACCATGGCCAAGAAGCATTCACCCGCCGAGCGGGTTGTTCGTCGCGTCACCGTGTTGTCGATCGCCGCGTGTGCGGCCTCACTTTATGGTCCCAGCCTTCACGCCCAGGGCGGCGAGGGTGAAATCGACTGGGACGAGTTCGAGTCCTCGACGGGTGCCGACGAGGCGGCCCCGGCGACCTCGCCTGAACCGGCCGAGGCCGAGGCGGCCCCCGCGCCGCGCAACGACTACGCCATTGAAGAGATCGTGGTCACCGCGCAGAAGCGCGAGCAGCGGGCACAGGACATTCCCATTGCCCTGTCAGCGTTCACCGACGACAAGGTGCGCGGCTTGGGCATCGAGTCCATCGAGAACGTCGCGCCGCGCGTCCCCAGCGTTTACTTCGGCAGCTTCGGCGCCGCGCGTCCGCAGTTGTACATTCGCGGCATCGGCACCCGCTCGTTCGACCCCGGCTCTGAGAGTTCGGTCGGCGTGTTTGCCGACGAGGTTTACCTGGGGCGCTCCACCGGCTCATTCGGCGCGCTCAAGGACATCGAACGCATCGAAGTGCTGCGCGGCCCGCAGGGCACGCTGTATGGCCGCAACACCATTGGCGGCGCAATCAACATCGTCAGCAAGGGCCCGACGCCGGAGTTTGAGGGTGAGGGCGAATTCGGCATCAGCAACTTCGGCGGTAACGAAGCTTTTGCCGCCGCCGGCGGGCCGTTGAATGAATCCGGCAACCTGCAATTTCGGGTCGCCGGTTGGCACGCCTATCGTGATGGCTACGTGACCAACCTGGCCACCGGCAACAGCTTCCAGGGCGTCGACAACACGGGTGGCCGCTTCCGGTTGGCCTATCTGCCCAGCGACGCGCTGCGCATCGACCTGAGTGTGGAAACGCTGCACGACGGCAACGAAGCGGCGTTTGGTGGCTTCAACCAGGGCACCGGGCCCTCGGCGGCCGGTGATCCGGCCAACCCGACTGCCACCTTTTTCACCCCTGCCGGCACCGCGGCGGTGGCCAACCCTGATCTGCGCCGCGGCACGGCCGACACCGACCCCACGCTGGATCGCGACGCGCGCGCTTATGTGGGACGGGTGAACTGGGATCTGGGCGACGTCACCCTGACCTCGGTGAGCGCTTTCCGCACGCTGGACATCGAGGACGGACGCGACCTGGAAGGTTCGTCGCTGTCGGTCATCGACCAGTTCAGTGCCGAAGAGTCCGACCAATTCACCCAGGAACTCCGCATCGCGTCCAACGCCGACGGCGCCTTCTCGATGAACGGCTTTCTCGACTGGATTGTGGGCGGCTTCTACTACGACGACCGCAGTACGCGTGAAGACCAGTTCTTCATCGGCGTCGACAGCGCGGTGCGGGCCGCCGCCGGCACCCCGGCGCTGGACGTGGCCAGCTCGGACTACAAGATCACCAGCTACGCCCTCTTCTCTGAAGTCACCGCGCACCTGACCGAGCGGCTGGACCTGACCTTGGGCCTGCGCTACACCCGCGATGACAAGGAGGCCACCCAGACCGGCACCACCACCGACGCGGCGCCGATCATCGCCACCGATTTTCAGGTGTTCAACAAGGCCGATTACGATTCGCTGGACCCGCGCGTCGTCGCCAACTTCAAGCTCACGCCTGACCAGAGCGTCTACGCCAGCTACAGCACTGGCTTCAAGAGCGGCGGCTTCCAGTACGTGCCGTTCTCGGCGGCGCAGGCCAACGTGCTGTTCGAGCCCGAAGAAATCGAAGCCTGGGAGATCGGCTACAAGTCGCGCCTGTTCGGCGGCCGTGCGCAGCTGAACATGGCAGTGTTCACCTACGATTATGAAGACCTGCAGGTGTCACGCATCATCGACGCCGGCGGCGCGCCGGTCAGTCTGATCAGCAACGCCGCATCGAGTGAAGTCATGGGTCTGGATCTGGAGTTCCTGGTGCGGGTCAATCAGCACCTCGATCTGAATCTCAGCTACGGCCATCTGGATGCCACCTACGAGGACTACGTGTTCAGTGCCGAACAGGACCTCAATTTCTCGGGCACCGACCTGGTTCGTGCGCCCGACAACACCCTGAGTCTGGGCGCCGAAACCTACTTCGAACTGGGTCGCGGCGAGCTGACCATGCGCGCCGACTACGCCTGGCTCAGCGATTTCTACTTTGAGCCTGGCCAGGGCGACAACCGCTTCGGCTCCGGCATTCCGCTGTCGGAAGAAAGCAGCTACGGCCTGCTCGACTTGCGGGTGGTTTATGCGCAGGACCAGTGGCGCGTCACCGGCTTCATGACCAACGCGCTGGATGAGGAATACCGCCGCACGGTGAATGCTCTGGGCAGCACCATCGTCGGCTTTGCCGGCCAGCCGCGCATTTATGGCGTGAAGTTTGGCTGGGAGTTCTGAGCGGCGCTCGTCGGCATGAATGCCGACCTACGGAAGCGGTGGAAACCGCTCCGTAGGTCGGGCCCCAGCCCGACGACCTTGCCGTGTGGACTGAGCTTGCTTCAGAACGAATAGCCCAGCCACGCCCACAACTTGTCGGTGTCCACCGCCAGGCTGTCGGCTGAATAGGTGCCGTATTTCAGCCCGCCATTGAGCTTGCCAACCAGCGGCCGGGTGACCTGTACGTTGAACTCACGGCCGTAGTCGGCATTGCCTTCGTCGGCGCTGAACTCATGGTACTTGGCCATCCACGCCACCTTGCCGATGCTGCCGCTGAGGCGAATGTAGGTGTCTTGCAGGCCGGTCAGCGGCGTCACCAGAAACAGGTCATTCCAGCCGTTGTGGGCGTGCAGCGTGGCCAGCGGGGTTTGCACCGCGTAGTTGCCGCCGTCGCTGCCAAGCAGCTCGTAGCCCAGCGCCAGCGAGATGCCCTTGAACCCCAGCGCCAGCTCGCCCAGCAGGTAGTCGGCGTCGAATTCGCCGGTCATCAGCGTGCCGTCCTGGCGCGCAAATTCGGCCACATAGCTGAGCTTGACTGCGGGTGTCAGCGGCACGCCGCCGGTGGCGCGCAGGCCGACGGTGTCGGGGTCGGGCGTGGCGGCGGTGATCAGTTCGTAGTCCAGCAGGTAGGCGTAGGCGGTCAGCGTTAGGGCCGGCACGGCCACCCACTGGGCGTTGAGCAAGACGCCTTCAAGGTCAATGTTGGTGAAAAAAATGCTGTTGATGTTGGTGATGAACGCGCCGTTGAGCGTCACTCCGGCCAGCGGCGTGGCCTTCAAAAAGTAGCCGTCGTAGGTCTGTTCGTTTTGCCGCCAGCCGACGTTGCCCACCCAGCGGGCGTTGTCGAGGATGAGCTTGCTGCGCCCCACGGTGGCAACCAGATTTTTGATGCCGGTGTAGCGAAACCCCCACTGGTTGACCTCGGTGCCCTCGGGGTCGGGCACCACCGAATGCTGTGCGGGCGGGGGCACGCCGGAATAGTCATCGACCAGCGCGTTGACGTTTTCCATTTCGACAAAGCCGCTCAGGCCGTTCCAAGACTGGGTGGTATAGCCCAACACCGTGCGCACGGTGAGCGCGTCGGCGTCCTCCAGCGCGTTGTCCTGCGCGACGCCTTCGTAGCGCAGCCGCAGGTCAAGGTTCACGGTGCCGCCGCTAAGGGCCGCCTCTAAGCGTGAACCGGGTGCGGGTGCTGCAGAGACGCCGGGGAGACTGCCGAAAGCCAGGGTGCTGCCGAGTACTGCCACTGCCAAACGATGCTTCACGTCTATGGACTCCTGCAAAAGAGATAAGAAAGGTCGGTGTTCCGGCCGGTGCAGGCCGACAACGGGCGCCATTGCCCTTCGGTCAACGGGGCCGACCCGCCGGCACTGGCGTTCGGGTTCCGTGTACGGCGGTACAGCAGATGTCGCGGCCCTGAGGCGACCATCGCCCACGACCGGACCGGCGCGGCGCGATACGGGGTCGCGGCGACGGGGGTTCGTCGGGTTGATGACGCCCTCAGGTCAGCGGGCGTGTCTCCGGTCCCCGGGCGCGTGGCGCCGGGCCCGGTGGGTCAGCCGCTAGGGGGTGGTGACCCGCGTGGCTGGCCGGTCAATGTTTGGCGCGTTCGGGCGCAGGCCGTCGTGCGTTCAAGGGGGTTGTGCATGGGTGAGTTCCAAAAAAAATCCACCGACACCCCAGGGGCATCGATGGACGGCGTTGTCCTGGGGTTCCGGCCGCCTTTGGCGCAGAACGATGTTTGTGTTGGTAGCGGGCAGCCTGTCCTGCCTCACGTGGGACAGCTATCGCAACCCGCGTGCCAAGTGCTTCCGCATGGTGCATGCAGGGGGTCGCGCGCCCTTTTCAGACGCACGTCGGGGGTGCGCGCACGGCAACGGTGCCTGCAGGGCGCAGCGCTGCCCCACCACGGGTCAGTGCACCGTGATGAGGCGTTTGACGTTGGGGAGTGTCGCCGTGTGGGCGGCATGGGTGGACCGCTCGGTGACGGTCACGGCAAAGCTGGGCACAACCGGGGGTTGCCTTCGGAGTGGCCTGCCTTGGTCTATCGCCATGGGGGGCGGCGTCAGCATTCAAGGCAACGCGGTGGCGGCGTCAGGTCAGCGCGGGCTCACGTGGGCGGCGCACCGGCGCGGTGGGCGCCGCGCGGTACGCCGCAAAGACCTGGATTCGAGGGGGTCAGGGACCGCGACGGTTGTTCATCTGCCGGCTGATGCGCCAGGTCATCCATACGCCGCTGATGCCCAGCCAGATCGCCAGGATGCCGACGATATTGACCACCCACACGCCAGTGTCGCCAAAGATGCGGCCGCTGTGCAGGTCGAGCAGGGTTTGTTCCAGCGACATGCTGGGACGCGAGAAGGGCGCCAGCATTTCGCGCTGGTCCTCGGTGAGGTCAGTTGGCTCTGACCACGTTACGTTGGTGTCGTCGGCTTGCGGCGTCCAACTCAGACCCCCGTCGTTGCTTGCGAAACGCCCTTCCGGGCTGTCGATGACCACGGTGGAGGCCTGCGTACCGACACGCAACAACTCGCGGACCGGAATGATGGGTGAGCTCATCCGCTCGTAGAGTTCACCGGTCGGCTTCACGGCGTAGAGCGCTTCGCGAGTGGCAATAAACAACAGCACCTCGCCGCCCGCGTCGCTGGACACTACGCCCAGCGGCGTGGGCATCTCAAACGGCAGTGCTGCGCCGTCGAGTGCGACCACGTCTCCAGACTTGGCCACCCAGCCGTCGGCGCCGACAAAGCCCTTTTTCGGCGGTGATGCCCTGAGTCCGTACAGTCCGGTAATCCAGGTCCAGTCAATTCGGGCCGTGTCGTAGCCCCAGGCAGAACTCTGGTTGATCAAAAAGCCGCTGGCGCCGAGCCAAATCATGAAGATGAACGCGGCAAGGCCCGCGCGTTTGTGCCACTGGCGCAAAAACATCCCAACATTGCTGCGACCCGGTGCAGTCTTGACGCCCTTGCGCGACCGCCACTGCCGAAGCCGTCGGGGCATCATCGCGCGGAAACGGCCTTTCGAGCCCGACTCGGCGGGGAGTTTGGGTTGCGCGTTGCCAGCGGAGCTCGGTGACATGGGCTCACTCCTTGACCAAGGCATCGAGCGTGATGGCGGTGCGCGCCATGCGCTGCATCATGTAAACCGACTCCGTGGCGCCGGTGATGGCGTCCACTTCGACGGTCAGGCCCTTACCGTCGGCCTTGGCGCCCTTGAGCTGTTCAAGGAAGAACTCTTCGCCAACTTCCTGACCGCGTGACTCGCGATAAACCAGCACCTGGGCGTCGATGATTTCGCCATCCTTGACCAGAAACGCGCTGGTGGTCGGCTGATAGCCCTTCTTTCCAAGGTCGTCGAAGATCCACGCGGTGTAGCCATCGGCGCTCCAATAGCGCATGCGCGGATCGGGGTAATAGCGTTCGAAAACGTCGCGAACGGCCTCCTTCTTGTCACCTTCAATGGCCAAGACGGAAGGCGATGGCGGCGTTGCGCCAAAGTGTTCGGACAAAAATTCTTCCGGCTCCTGAAAGTAAAAATAAAATTCAAAGCGTGCTTCTTTGGCCCACGCCGCGCCGGCCACTGTCACGGCGGCGGCGACCGACAGCGCTGATGCGCGCAACCAGAATGTGGCGCCGTATTGGGTTGAACCCTGCCGAGTGGCCTTCAAACGAAATGTATTAATAAGTTTGATCATTGATTGAATTCCACGAGTTACTAGAAAGTGCGGTTCTCATAACCGACAATGCCGGTTGACTCAAAGCTGTAGGCCATGAGTCAACCGGTTTTAGGCCCAATTGAATGAGGGCTGCAGACATCACAACCAACATTGATTACTGCGTGACAATGTCAAAGGTAAACGGCGCCAGGCCGGCAATAATCTGGTTGCACTGGTAGTAGTGATAGCTCACCGCGTCGCAGGCGTTGTAGGCTGCTTCAACCACCGCGTTGAACTCTTCCATAGTAATGCCCAAGTCGCCGTGGGCCGCCGTCATGCTGGCGCCCATATACTCTTCGCCATTACCCAGAACGCGCTGGACGAGCTGGGTATTGAGTGCAATTTGCCGCTCAATGTTGCCGTGCTCGATAAAAATCGGCGCAATGCGGTAATCAAGCAAAATATAGTGAAACAGTTGCTTGACCCAAAGGTTGATACCGGCTTCGCCGCCCATGGCTTCGACCGTGCCACTGGGAATGCCTGGGAAAGCCTTGGCCTTGCCGCTGGCATCAAATGCCGGTCCGTCTTGGGCGAAGGCGGGCTGGGTCCCTGCAACGGCAAACGCCAAGGCGGCTGTGGTGGCGGTGACTTTAAATGCAGACTTGATGTTCATGAAGCTTCTCCTGAATGCCATGGGAATGGCGAAGTTAAAAATGTGAGCGTCGGCACCGAGGGGGTGAGGTGCGAATGCCGATACTCACGAGGTGACGCTTAGAAGGACGCTTGGAATGACGCGTAGAAACCGTGCTGATCGGGGGTCAGCGTGATATTGCCGAGAATGGCGTAGGCAAAGGTCATCGAGAAGTTTTTGCTGGGGGCATAGGCGATGAAGAAGTCCATCCAATCGTCTTCGTCGAGCTGAGTTAGCGTCTCACCCAGGGCAACGCCCAGGCCGGACAAAAGTTCCGTGGCACCTGACAGGTCAAGCGCACCCACCCGGATACTGCGACCATCAAGGTTGTCGCCATGTTGGGCGTACTCCACCCCGATGGCGGTGCGTTTGTTCAGCAGGTGAGCAATCGACCCTTCAAAGCGGATCTCTTTATCATTGTCATCGCCGCCGCCAAACCCGGTCAGGCCAGTCTGGTTGGCCGAGGTGTAACGAGCGGTGACGTTAAACAGCGTGCTGATGGGAAAAAAGAGCTTGGTTGCCGAAAGATAAAGTTCGTAATCCTTCGCCTTGTTAGCTTGCAAAGTTCTGAGCAAGTTTTCGTTCTGGTTGTCTTTGTAAAAGCCACCAAAAGCGACCTGCGGAATGATTGTTTGCGAATTGTAAATGGCATCCCCAAACAGGCGAATCTTTGCCCCATAGATGTGCATCTTGATGGTGGTGTTGAAGGGTTCAATCCCCAAATTGTCTGATGCATTGAGTACATTCAGTGCCAAGCCAACCGTGTCAAATGTCCCGCCCGTGGGCAGCACGCTGTAGGCATAAGACAGTTCCAGGCGATCGTAGAATGCGAGGTTCAGGCCAATGGTGTTGAGGCTGTAGTCGGGAAGATAGGCAAAGGTGTATCGCATACTGGCGTTGATACCATCGCGGGTCCCGTACCCATTGATCACGGCCCAAGGCGTTACACCGCCACCGCCCGCGCCATCAATCGCGCCAACGCCCCCGGTTAACAGTACTTTGCCGTCGTCGTATTGACTCCATGCGGGAAAGGATGTGGTGATCAAGCTGACACCCAGACTCAGGCCAAGGGCCAGGGTCAGGCGCGCGGTTCGCTTGCTGAAGCTACTCACTGGGTTCATTTATAAAACTCCCTACTCTTAATGACGCCGTGGCGCCGATGGGTATGCTCAAAAGACGGGCAAAAAAAAAGCCTGCTTCCTGATCGATTGCCAGGAATGCAGACTTCGTTGTCAGATGGAGCAGCCGCGTTGCTGGTCCCGTTCCGGTTGTGAGGCGCCCGCTGTGGCGTTCACATGATCTTTAAAGCAAGCCGCGTGCCAACCGCGCTTTAGTCTAAAAAGTTAATAACTATCAGTATCTTGTTCGTTGCGAGTGTCAACGATGAGCTTTTTTGACCAGGGTTGAATCGCCCTATACATCCATCGTGTGCCGTCTTGTTGCACTGCGGCATCAATAGGTGCCGCAGTGCACCAATTGCGCGCCGACTTGTGCGTTATTGGACGGTGATCGTGCCCTTCATGCGCGGGTGCATGGTGCACGCGTACGGAAAGGTTCCCGCCGTGTCAAAGGTGTGCGCCCACTGCTTGTTCATGCTCATTCGGCCGCTGTGGGCGCCGTCAACCGTGATCTTGTGGTTGGACCCGTCGAGATTGGTGAAGACCACCGTCGTGCCGGCTTCAACGGTCAGTTCTTCGGGCGTGAACTGCATGAAATCGACGATTTCGATGCTGGCCTGTTTGCCGCTGATCTCCAGCGGTGCAGACGGCGTGGTGTCGGCAATGGCGGTGCCGCCCACGCCGACCAGAAAGGCCGAAAGGGTGAGCGCGGGCAAGAACGCGGCATGGTGAAAGCGGGTTTTGTGGCTCGTGGTCATTGGATGTCTCCGGTTTCAGGCAGATGAGAGGCCGGATAGGCCCGTGGGTGAAATGAATTCAGCGCTGCGCGGCAACGGCGGCGGGCTGCACCGTGCCGGCATCGTTGCCCCATGAGTTGCGGGTGTAGGTAATGACAGCGGCGATTTCGTCGTCGCTCAGGTCGTCCGCGAACGATGGCATGGCGCGCTTGCCGTTCAGCACCTGGCGGATCTGCGCCGCGGGCGGACCCTTGATCAGGAAGCTGCCCACCAGCGACGGAAATGCGGGCGGCGAGCCCTGGCCGTTGCTCTGGTGGCAGACGGCGCAGTTGTCGTTGAACACCGCTTCACCTTGGGCAATAAGGTTGTCCTTGCTGATTGCATCTTCCGGGGTTGCGGCCGCTTCGGCGACAGGTGTTGTCGGTGCCGCGCTGCTGCGTTCGGGCTCGGCTGCAGGTGTTGGGCTTGGCGTGGGTGCAGCGGTCGGCTTTGCGGTGGTGGTGACGGTCGAGCGCGGTGACGTTCGTTCCGAGATCATCAGTTCAACCCGACGGTTGCGTGCGCGGCCTTCGTCGGTGTCGTTATCGGCAACGGGTTTTGACTCGCCAAAACCACGGGTGGTGATGCGCTCGCCGGCGATGCCGTCGTCGACCAGGTAGGCCTTCACCGATTCGGCACGTCGCTCGGACAGGGCCTGGTTGTAGGCGTCCGGGGCGGTGCTGTCAGTATGACCGTGCACTTCGATTTTGATCTCTGGCCGATCTTTGAGCGCATCTGATGAGCGGTCGAGACTCGCCTGTTCGTCCGAACGAATCTCGGCGCTGTCGATCTCGAACTCCAGACCTTCAAGCACGATGCTGTCATTGATCTTGCAGCCGGTCAGGCTCAGGGGCTCGCCTGGCGCCGGCATTTCGCACGGCGGCGGCGCAACCACGCGCGGCGGCTGCGGCGTCGGGGTGGGCGGTGGCGGCAGCGGGTTGTTCGGGCGCGACGCCTTGCTGCCAAAGGGGATGTGCAGGCCCAGATTGAAGCGGGTTTCGCCCAGACTTTCGGTACTCAGATAAAGGGCCTCGGCGCGCAGACCCAGGCGGCCAATCAGCGCGCCAAAGTCGTACCCCAAACCCGCGTGGTACTGGGCATGATCGCCGCCCATGGCGTCAAGGTGCACGTACAGGCCACTGTCCAGCGGGTAAAAATTGAGGCCCAGCCCCACGCTGCCGACCGAGACGCTTTCGCTGGTGCAGCCAATGTTGAGCGTGGCGCACAGGGCCCCGGTTTCATCGCTGTCGCCGTAGTCGAGGTAGCTGGCGCGCAGCTCGGCCCCAAAAAATGACGAGAAGCGCCGACCGAAGGCCAGCAGGCCGCCGAAGGCATCGTCGGTCATCCGCTCGTCGTCGGCGATGACGTACGAAACCATGGGCGCGATGTAGCTGTGGTCCACGCCGTCTTCGGCCAAGGCAACGTGCCCGATACCGAGGGTCATCGGCGTGACCAGCATCAAGGCGCTGATCAGCCGCGACTTTTGCGAAGCGCGATGGGCCGTAAGGGTCTTCATGTGGGCGTACTCGTGAGGGGCGGCAGGGAAAGGGCGGCGCGGTGGACGGCCCCCGCACAAAAAAAATCCACCGCCCGCAGTTCTGCGAGCAGTGGACGTCGTTATCCGGGGCGAGGCCGTCGTTGGCGCTCTGGGTGCGGCGCCTGATCAAGCGCTCGCAACCGAGAGAGAAGCAAAAGCAGTGCCACGGTACAAAAGGCCTTTCGCCCGGCTTTTGTTGCGGCCGATGCGCGACGATGGCCCCATCGGTGAGCCACTTCGGATCAGCGCGCACCAACGGGGTGCCAGGCTGGCCCGCGACGCGAATGATCCAGGCCTGCGTCGACGTGCGGCCGCGCCCGATCGGGTGGCACGCGGTTTGCTCACCTTTGCCATGTGCCCCTCTCGACCCCCGTCGGCTGGGCTCGGCCAAAGAAGGCCGTATTTAAGGACACCGTCGTCCACCCGGTCACGCGCTCGCATCAGCGACGCGTGGCGGGTGGATTTTTTTTGGACCCAAGGTTATGCGGACTCTTCAATGCCACATCAAAGGACTCGCTGCAGCGTGCCTACTGGCGTTTGCGTCCGCCGCACCGGCCGGCGCGTCGCAGGCCGATGACAACGCCCGCGTGCTGGCCGACATCGCATCGGCTGCGTTGGCATTGGAACAGGCCATTGCGCAGCAGCCGGGTGCAATGGGGCTGGCGGCGCCGTTTAACGTTTACCTGCGGACGCTGCCGAACGGCCTGCGTCTGCACAGCGTGACCGCCACCTGGGGCACATCGTCAACCCACCAGGTCGAGCTCAATCATCAAACCGCTGAAGCGCTGCGCAGCGGTGCGGTGTTTGCTTTGCCCATCCCGCTCAGCGAGGCGGGAATGCAGCCGCTGCGCGTTGAGATTCTGGCCAGCCGCATGGTCAGCGGCGCGCGGATTGCCCGCTTGCGTTTGACCTATTCCGGCGACGTCGAGGTCGGTACGACGGGACGTCATATCGAGCTGGTGCTCCAGCAGGAAGGTCTGCGCAACCGCCATACCCTCACGTTGGCCGAAACGCCGTCGAGTGAACGCAGCCTGCGCATTGGTGTTGCCGAAATGCTGCTGGCCACGGGTCATCCTTACCGGGCAGCAGCCGAGCTGGCCGCCCTGAACGGCGTGCAGACCGATGTAGACGCCGCCTCGGCAGGCGCTGCGCTGTTGGCGCGTGCGCAGCAGGCACTGCATATCGAGGCAGGTCATGCGGCGTCGGGCGATGCCAACGCGGCGTCGATCGCCGGGCGTTACGCGCACGCCCGGCGGTTGTTGCGTGACGGCCTTCGCGACGAGGCCTTGACGGCGCTCAAGGCGGTGACCGAGCTGACCGATGACAGCCCTGCGGCGCGGGCAATGCGCGACCGCGCCAATCTCGCCCTCGCCGAGCAGGCGCTCTATGCCGGTCACGGCGACGAGGCCACGCAGCGGTTCGAAAAGGTGCACAGCCCCGGTCCCTATGCCAGCCGGGCCTTGCTGGGACTCGGGTGGTCCTACCTGCTGTCGGGCTCGGTTGCCGCGGGCGTCGATCAAGCCGGCACGCTCGTTGCGGCCCCGCGTCTTGAGGCCACGGCCAGCCTACGACCGGCCTCTGCCGATGAGACTGCCGAGCTGCGCAGAATGTCGCCGTTCCGGTACGCCGACGCGGTGATCAGAGGCCCCCGGCAAGACCGGCTGCAGCAGGCATTGACGGTCTGGCAGGAGCTGATCGGTCGCGACCCTGGTGACCCGGCCGTGCAGGAAGGCATGCTCGCCATGGCCTATGCCTTCGCGCATTTGGGCGCCCACGAGCAGGCCGTGCAGCGCTATCAGCGCGCCCTCGATCAGATGTTGACCATGCGCAGCCATTTGGGCGACGCCATGCGTCATGTCGAAAGCGGTGCGTTGGTGTCGGCCATGCGTCAGCACGATGCAAGCGCAACCAGTGACTGGTCGTGGTGGCTGCTTGAACGCCGCGACGCGCGCTGGTGGATGAGCGAAGACGTCGACGCCGCACCGCTGTTCTATGTCGAACATTTGCTGGAGCGCGATGACTTTCGCCAGACGCTGGGCGACTTCCAGAATCTGCAGTCCATCGCCGCCCGGCTTTTCCAGCTTGCTGCGGATGCGCCTCAGGGCTTGCAACCCCGCATTGCGGCCTTGCAGCAGCGTGTCGGCGCCGCCCTAGACCGATTCGAGGCGCAGATCGAAACCTTGGCCCTGGGCCAGTTGGCGCAGCAACGCACCACCACCGAAACCTATGTCGCCGAGGCGCATTTGGCCTTGGCGCGGATGTATGACCGACCCGCCGAGCCGGCCCAGCCCTACCTTGAGGCGGTCACGCCATGACCCATCGCCACCTGTTGCCGCCATTGCTGTTGCCGCTGTTGTGGCTGAACGGTTGCCAGTCGCCGCTGGTGCGCAGCGAGCCACCGCCGCGAACCGTTGAATCCATTGCCCAGAACACGACCACCGACAGCGGCATTGGCTGGTTGCTGGCGGGCAAATCCTCGATGGTCGCGCCGGTGTCATCCGCGCGGGTCAGCGCCGATCCTTACGCCGCCATCCGCCACTACGAGGCGCTACTGGACTACGCCCAAGCGCCGACCGTGCGCGCCGAGGCGATGCGCCGCGCCGCTTATCTGCGCATTCAACTGTTCGACTCGGGCGAGGCCGACGATCCGCGGCTGCTGGATGAGGCGCTGGCGCTCTACGCGCAACTGTTCGCCGAGCAGCCCGATGCGCCGGGCAACGATCTGGCCCGATATCAGCAGGCGCGGGCCCTGCACTTGGTGGGTCGCAGCATTGAGGCTGCCGGGGCCCTGCGAACCCTGACGTCGGCGTACCCGGACTCGGCGCTGTTTGCCGACGCCGCCTTCCGTGCCGGCGAGCTGTTCTACATCGAGCGCCAGCACGGGCCCGCGGCACAGGCTTACGCCGACGCCGCGGCCGCGCTGCCACCGGGCGACGTGCTGAAAGACATCGCCCAATACCGCATGGGCTGGGCGCACCTACAGGATGCGCAGTATCGCGAGGCGGCCACTGCGTTTGTCACCTTGCTGCAGCGGTCGTGGCCCAAGGACGAAGAAGTCCCCGGCGATGTCGAGGCGGCGCTGGCGACGATAGGCGCCCAGCGTCAGGAACTGGGCCGCGACGCCCTGCGCGGATTGAGCTTTGCCTTCATGAACTGGGGCGGCATCCCCGAGCCACAGCAACCCTGGGGCGGTGCCGAGGCCTTGGCCGCGAATGCCCCGGTGTACTACGCATCGCTGGGCGCACTGTTGCGGGAGCGTCAACGGTATACCGATGCCGCCACGACCTACGCCGCATTCACCGACCGTTACCCGCGGCATGCCGACGCGCCGGACTTTCAGCGACAGGTCATCGCCAGCCATGCTGCCGGCGGCTTTGTGGAACTTGAAGTGGCGGCGCGCGAAACCTACGCGCGCCGCTATGCACCGCAGGCGTCTTATTGGGAAGCGGCACCGCCCTCGGCTGAATTCGTTGCCGACTTTCGCGGTCATTTATTGAGTCTTGCGCAGCACCGGCACGCGCGGGCCCAGCAACTGGAGGACGACCGCACCGCGCGGCAGGCCGAGTACCAGGCGGCCGCGCACTGGTATCAGGAGGCGCTGGCCTTGGTGCCGGACGCCGACGATGCCACCGAAGTGCGTATGCGCTACGCCGATGCCCTGCTCGACGGCGAGAGGGTCGAGGACGCCGCCACGCAATACCGGCGTCTGGCCTTTGACCATGCGCCGCATGCGCGCAGCGAAGAAGCCGCCTTGGCCACCGTGCAGGCTTACCGCCAACTGGCCGACACCCAGCCGCCACAGGGTCGCGACGCCGCACACGCGCAGGTCATCGAAACCAGCCTGCGGCTTGCCGAGGCCTATCCCGACCATCCCGAACGTGCTCGGGTGATGCTCGGTGCCGCCGAATTGGCCTTCGACACCGGCGATCCGGCGCAGGCACGTGACATTGCCCTGGCCGTGTTGGCCCTGCCGGCAACAGCTGCCACCCTGCAGCAGGACGCCACGGCGGTGCTGGCCGACAGCCAGTTCGCCCTGGACGATTTCGTTGCCGCCGAAGCCACGTACACCGCTTTGCGGGCCACGCTGCGCCCGGCCGACGCGCGGCAGGACGCCGTCACCGAGCAATTGGCCTCGGCCATTTACCGGCAGGGCGAGGCGGCGCGTGACGACGAGCGCTGGTCCGATGCGGCCAGCACCTTCGCGCGCCTGCTGACCGTCACGCCGGGCTCGAAGCGCCGGCCCGGTGCCACGTTTGACGCTGCGGTGATGCACCTGCGCGCCGAGGCCTGGACCGAAGCGGCCAGTGGTTTCGAGACGTTTCGTCAGCGCTACCCGCAGCACCCGCAGGTTGCCGATGCGGACAAATGGCTGACCAAGGCCTACCTCGGCGATGGGCACAAAGGCCGCGCAGCCGTCGCCTTTGAGCGGGTCGCGGCGCGCGACACCGAAGCCGCCGATATTCGTGAAGCGGCAGCCTGGCAGGCCGCTCGTCTGCACCATGAGGCCGGTCAGTACCGCGCGGCCGGGCCGGCGTACGAACGCTATTTGCAGCGTCACGCAGCGTCGTCGCCCGACCGCGGCCAGGAAGCGCGCCAGCATCTGGCCGATCTTGCGCTGCAGGTCTATGGCGACCGCGACGGGGCGTTGGCTTGGATAACCGAAATTCTGCGTGCCGACGCCGCAGCCGGCGCACGCCGTACCGAGGTGTCACGCACGCTGGCAGCGCGCGCGCACCTCGCGCTGGGCCGCGACAGCGCTCGGCGGGCACAGCAGATTGCGCTGACCGCGCCCATCGCAGAATCCCTGCGGCAACGCACGGCGGCAGTGAGCGAGGCGGTCGAGCACCTTTCTGCGGCAACCGCGTCGGCCTATGCCGATGTCGTGCCCGAGGCGACATTCGAGATGGCGTCGGTGTACCTCGACCTGTCGGCAGCGCTGCTGGTCTCCGAGCATCCGCCTGACCTGGACGGCGCCGCGCTGCAGGAATACGTGCTCTACGTCGAAGAGCAGGCCTATCCGATGGAAGCGCGCGCCATCGCGCTGCACGAACGCAATCTGGCGTTGCTCGGTGACGGCCACTGGGACACGTGGATCCAGCGCAGTGCCCAGTCGCTGGCACGAATGATGCCGGTGCAGTACGGCAAACGGGAACAGCGGGAGACGCACTATGCAAGCCTGCAATAACGACATTCACCTTCTTCAGATGCGGCGCACCGACGCGCTGGTCTGGCTGCTGGGCGGCCTGATGCTGCTGACCGTTGGCGGCTGCAGCACCCCGGGTCGCAGCCTGTCTGGCGACACGGCCGGCCGCAGCCCGTCATTGCAGCAGACCGGCCTGTCGCGGCAAGAGATTCGTGACGCCGACGCGCAGTTCGAACGCGCGTTGGCGGCGCTGCAGGCGCGTCAGCACGACGAGGCGCAGGCGCTGTTTCGGGCGCTGTCGGAGGCCCATCCAGAGTTGTCCGGCCCGCTGACCAACCTCGGCATTCTCGATGCCCAGGGTCGCGACGTCGCCCAGGCACTGCGACACTTCAGCCGCGCGGTCGAGGCCAACCCCGACAACGCGGTGGCGTTTAACTGGCTGGGCATCCTGCAGCGTGAGCAGGGCGCCCATGCGCAGGCTGAGCAGGCATATCTGCGCGCCATTGCGCTGGACGATGGCTATGCCAGTGCTCACCGCAACCTCGGTGTGCTGTACGACGTGTACCTGCAGCGCCCCGCCGCTGCCGTGACCCATTACCGCCGCTATCTGGAACTGGAGGGCGGCAAGGACCTGATCGTGCTGGCGTGGATCCACGAGCTGGAAGACCGCGACGTGACCACCGCGGCCGTGTCGCCGGGGCAGGCGCCATGACCGCGCGTTTCCGATTGCTGTTGGGGGTGTTGATGGCTGGCCTTGCACCGCTGGGCGTGGCCGCCGACGACACCGAGACGGTCCCCGCCACTGCTGCGGCGGTCGGCACGACGATTTTTGGCGACCACGAACAGGCCTTGGGGCTGTACCTGATGCCGTGGAAAGAGGAAGCGGCCAGCGACATCGACCGCCCGCCGCAGTTGCTGCACCTGATGCCGGCCCTGGGCACGCCCGACGCTGCCCGAACCAGGGCGGTGCTCTACGAGAGCATCAACGCCTATCGGCACGCACAGGTTGGCAAGCGATAGCCAGCCCATGGCCCTGATGGCGGATTGGCCTGCGCGTTACGCCCGGTTCATCACCCTGCACAGCCGCGCGGTGATCGGGCTGATGGTGCTGCTGGTGGTCGTGCTGGGCGCCGGTAACGTGCTCGGCACCAAGGCCAAGGGCGATATTGGCGAGGCGGCGATGGCCTCGACCGAGCAGGACGCCCTCGACGAAATTGCCGCCGACTACCGCGCGCGGGAAACGGTTGAAGCCAAGATTGCGGTGCGTCAAACCGGCGGCAACGTGCTGACGCCCGAATCGTTGCGGCAAAGCCTGCATCTGCAGCGCGCGCTGCTCGCCGATCCGGTGATTGCCGACAGCCTGTATGTCGGTGAGCCGATCATCGGTCTGGAGAACCTGGTGGCTTTTGCCGCCGTCGCCGAGGACACCCTGCCGCCTGATCCTGAGGTGCCGATCACGCTGCGGACTTCGCTGACCGAGTTACCCTCCATCGACCGGCAGATCGCCGCGCTCGACGCACGCTCTGACGACCAGATCAAGACGCTGATCCGATGGGTAGTCGAACGCGAGACGGTGATTCCCGGCAGCAATCCCGGCACCTTTCTGCCGCGCAGTTATGAGCCCGGTAACACCGTTGCGGAGGCGCGGGTAACGCGGGTGTTCCAGAAAAATCCGCATGGCATGGACATCACCAACAAGGCCATCGACGCGGCCCAGGTCGCCATTGATCGGCAGGCGAGGGCGGCGTTCGACGATGCCTTTGTCCACGGCGACGGCATCGCCCGCAGCGTGTCGACGCGTGCGGTCGGCGACAGTTTCAAAATCATCACGCCGATTGCGCTGCTGTTGTTGGTGGGGGTGTTGGCGGTGGTGTTCCGCGACCTGATCGACATCGTCATCAGCCTGCTGGTCATGACCCTGGTGATCGTTTGCCTGAACGGCGTACAGGCGTGGTTTGCGATCCCCGCGACGTCGATTCTGATTGCCGTACCGTTCATGCTCATCGCCCTGAGCATCGATTATGCGTTGCACGTGGTGATGCGCTACCGCGAGGCGCGCGACCCGGCAGCGGCCGAGCCGGTGGCCCCCGACCGGGCGCTGCAAATCGGCCTTGCGGCGGTGCTGCTGGCCTTGATCAGCGCGTCGCTGACCACCGCCGTGGGCTTTCTGTCGAACGTGTTCAGCCCACTGCGCTCGATTCGCGATTTCGGCATTTTGAGCAGCGCGGGCATTGTCATCACCCTGCTGCTGTTTGCGGTGCTGCTGCCCGCGGTCAAGGTCGAAGTGGAGCGCTTTCTGGTCGGTCGCGGGTGGCCGCGGCGCAAGTTCGCGGTGGGCGTCGGCAGCGGTCCGGTGAACCGATTGATGTTGCTCGTGGCCAAGGCCTCGGCGCGCGTACCCGGCGCGATTGTGGTGATCTCGCTGTTGCTCGCCGGCGCCGGTCTTTACGCGGGCAGCGGCATCAATACTGAATTCAACCGCACCGACTTTCTGCCCGAGCGGGCACCCGCATGGATGCGCGCGCTACCCGCGCCCTTCGCGCCGGGTGCGTACGACGTGAAGGACAATATCGACTATCTGAGCGACAACTTCAGGCTGCACGGACGGATGATCGAGGCGCAGATTCTGGTGCGCGGCGACATCACCGACCCAGCGTTCATGCCAGCGCTGGAAGCGGTCGCCCAGCGCGCCACCGGCTTTGGCACGCTGGTCCGGGAGAGCCCGGCGTTTTTGCTGCGGCTGGTCGCCAGTGGCGATGCCGAGATCGCCGCCGCCATCGCCGCGCGCGACACCGACGGCGATGGCTTTCCCGACCGCGACGTCGCTGCGGTCTACGATCTGCTGTTCGAACGGGTGCCGGACCGCGCGGCAGAAGTGCTGCACCGCGACGAGGCGGGCGGCTACACCTCGGCGCGGCTGAGCATCGCGCTGCTGCTCAATGCTTCGGCTCACGCCATCGCGGCCGATGTGCGTGGCATCGCCAGCCGTATCGAAGAGCAGGCGCCGGTGACGGCAGTGGCCACCGGGCTGCCCGTGATCACTGCCGTGGTGCAGACCGCGCTGTTCGAGACGCTGGTGACCGGGTTTGCCGTCACCCTGGGGGTGATTTTGGCGCTGCTGACGGGACTCTACGGCTGGCGTCATCGGTCGCCGGGCTTGGGGGTTGTGGTGCTGCTGCCGGTGGTGATCGCCTTGGCTTGGCTACTCGGCACGATGGCGCTGCTGGACCTGCCGTTCAACAGTGAAACGGTGGTCATCACCAGCCTGGGCATCGGGCTGGGCGTGGATTACAGCCTGCATTTGGCCGAGCGCTTTCTTGCGGAGCAGGCGCGGCACGCGTCGCTGGCCGACACCTTGTTGACCACACTGTCGGGCACCGGCGGCGCGCTGCTGGGCTGCGCGCTGACCACCGCTTGCGGCTTTGGTGTGCTGGCACTGGCGATCTCGCCGCCGCTGCAGCGCTTCGGCATTGTCACCGGGCTGAGTGTGGTCTACACCTTCATCGCCTGTGTGCTGCTGCTGCCCAGCCTGCTGATGCTGCGCGAGCGCTGGCAGCAGCGGCGGCAGGCGGGTTTGGTGTTGACCTCGGGCTAGCGGCAACGCGCTAATCTTGGGCCTCATCTGGTCTGGATCGGTCATGCACTTGTCGCCCGTCGGCCTGCCATCGGCCCCTGCCGCCTTCACCACTGAAGGGCAACGGGTTAGCGGGATGTTTGCCGGGGCCATCGACGACCTGTCGACGGCGACCTGGGACGGGAATTGCGGGCTGTGCTCACCGCGTCGGCTGCAGCGCAAGGGCTGGCTCTACGTCGGGTTGACCGCGCCGCGTTTTCAGATCGGGTTTGCCGTGGTCGATGCCGGATTGATCGCCACCGCGTTCGTCTACATTTTTGATCGTGAAACCGGGCAACTGCACGAGGAAAAGTGTCTGCGGCCGCTGGGCTTTGCGGCCGTCTTCGCGCCCGATTGGCGTCGCCCCTGGCACGTCGAGTCGGGCGCCCGCCGTTGGCAGATGGCGCATGACGGCAGCGTTTGGCACCTGACCTTTGTCGGGCCGGCACTGCAACTGAAGGCCAGGGTCGAGGATCACGGGCGGGGCATCAGTGTGATCAGCGCGGCGCCCGGCCGGCCGTTTCACCACACCTACAAGTTGGGCGGGTTGGCGGCGCAGATGACGATGAATCGTGACGCCGGCACTGAAACCTTCGAGGTCCGCGCCAATGTCGACTTCAGCCTCGGTTATCCGCCGCGCGAAACGGTCTGGAACTGGGCGTCGCTCGATGGCGTAACCGACGAGGGCCAGCCCTTTGCGGTGAACCTGGTCGCACATTTTCTGAATGGTCTGGAAAACGCCCTGTGGTTGGGCGACGGGGTGGTTCCGCTACCGCAGGCGTTGTTCGACTACTCGCCGGATGACCCCTTGGCCCCGTGGCGCATTCGCACGGTCGATGACCGCATCAACCTGGTGTTCACGCCGGAAGGGCAGCGTCGTGAAAACCTCAACATCGGCTTGCTGAAAAGCATTTTCACGCAGCCTTTTGGACCGTTTTCCGGCCGTCTGACGACTGCCAGTGGGCGCCGCAGCATCAGCGGCCACGGCGTGGTCGAGGCCCACCAAGCGCGCTGGTGAGCGCTGGCCTCAGGCCACGCCCAGCCGGCCAATGGCCGCGAGAAACTCGGCCGGATCGGGCCGGATGCGGTAGTTGTCGGTGAGGTCGCAATAGACGATTTGGCCACCGGCATCGGTGATCAGCACCGTGGGCATGGGCACATCGCTGTCGTAGCCGAGGGCCTGCATGCCCATCGGCAGGCCGCCCTTGTCGAGAATGCCCAGCGCCTTGGCGGCGCGGTTGTCGGTGTCCTTGAGGAAGGTCATCGGCGCGTCGAATTTCTTGGCCAGCGCAACCGAGTTGGCCTCGGCCTGCGGGCTGACCAACAGCACCTGCACGCCGCGATCGGCGAGTGCGCGGTATTGCGCGGCCACTTCCTTGATCTGCGCCATACACAGCGGGCACCAGTTGCCGCGAAAGAACACCCACAGCGCGGGCGTGCTCATCATTGAGTGGCTGCTGACGGTCTGGCCGTCCAGGGTTTGCAGCGGCAGGTTGGGTAGCGGCTTGCCGACGGCCAGAATGGCCGAACTGCGGTCTCCGAAGCGCGAATACCAATGGATGTAGATCAGCGGCAGGAGGACGCAGACAACCGCGCTGGCCAACGCCGATGGCATGGCGCCGGTGGCCAGGGCGAGTCCTGAACAGACCGCACCCACGGCGGGCATCCACCACAGATTGCGTCCGGTACGGGCGACGTTGCCCACGAACACGTAAACGAAAAAGCCCATCGGCGCGCCTGCCGAAATCAGCAGTGTCCAGTGCGCCAACACGCCAGGCGCGTCAATCAACTGCCAGATGGCGACGCCCATGGTGACCATCAACGCTGTCATGAATCCGCTGATAAAGGCGGCCTTGAGCTGGTGCATGATGCCTTCCCCCTGCAATGACACGGACGTTTTGATTGCAACACCATCAGTCGTCTCGCGCCAAGGGGCGGACGCCGCGCCAGGACGATCAAACAGGCCGGCTGGCCAATTCGATCTGCGGACGGGCTACCGGGCTGGTTCGGCCGTTTCGTCGGCGTCGACCCGCTTCGCCGCGCGCAATACCAGGCTCAGCAGGCAGGGCAGTACGGTCAGCGTGATGACGGCAGTGAACAGCAGGCCGAACAGCACGATGGCGCCCACGCCGCGATACAGCTCGGTGCCGGCACCGGGAATCAGCACCAGCGGCGCCAGGCCGAAGGTGGTGGTCAGCGTGGTCATCAGCACCGGGCGGATACGCGAGGCCACGGCCTCCTTCACGGCATCGGCCACCGCCATGCCCTCGGCCAGACATTCTCGGGCGCGTTCGACGATGAGGATGGGGTTGTTGACCACCGTCCCCAACAGAATCAGAAAACCGAGCATGGTGATCAGGTCGAACGGCTGGCGAATGTCCGCCAGCGCCCCGCCCGCGGCATTGAGCACCCACAGTCCCATGATCCCGCCGCCAATGCCCAGCGGCACGGTGGCGAGAATGATCAGCGGGAAACCCCAGTGGCGGAAGATGGCGACCATCAGCAGGTAGCTCAGCGCCACGGCAATGAGAAAGTTTTCGAGCAGCGCGTCACGGGTGGCGTCGAGTTGGTCGGCGGCACCGGAGATATCGAGGCTGATGCCCGGTGGAATCTCGCCCGCGTCGATCATCCGGTCGATGACCTCGGTCTGTACCCGTTGCACCCCCGTCTCCAGCGCGATCGAGCGTGGCGGAATGATGTTGAGCGTGACGGTGCGCTGCGAGTTGATGCGCCGAACCGTGGCGGTGTCGACGGTCTCCACCCACTCACCGAGCGCGCCGAAGGGCACGACGCTGCCGCTGGGTGTGGACACCGGCAGGCCCTCAACCGCCGCCAGCCGCTGTGACTGGCCGGCGCTGCTGAAGAAGTAGATGTCGATCTTGTCATCGCCCTGGAAAAATTCTCCGACAAAGGCGCCGTCGGTCAGCGCCGACAGGGCGTAGCCGTAGTCGGCGGCGTTCCAGCCCACGGCAGCCAGCTGGCTCCAGTCGGGACGCAGTTCGATCAGCGGTTGGGCCAAGGTCAGGCTGCCCGGTTCAGAGTTGATCTGGGCGCCTTCAATCGCGTCCTCGGCGCGGCTGAACACACGCTCGGCGACGCTGTAGAGCGTCGCCAGATCCTGCCCGGCAATGTCGACGTTGACGCTGCGCGTACCGCCGTCGTTGCTGGAGATGATGGAGCCGCGCGCCGCAAAGGCGCGCATGCCCGGAAAGGTGCCAAAGTAATCGGTGAGCGCGTTCATCAGCAGGTTGATGTCGGCGGGGTCGACGGTCTCGGCGATGATGCGCAGGCTCTCGGCCTGGACCCGAAGGTTGAGATACGCCAGCGGCGGAAACGGGGTGTCGCCCGCGGCGAAGGCGTCGCGTTCGGCCTGTACTTCGGGCAGAAGGCGGGCCTCGACCTGCTCGGCGATCTGGTTCATCTCTTCGAGGCTGTAGCCCGGCGGGGCAATCATGCTGGCGAAGGTTTTGGCCTCTTCACCTTCGGGCAGGTATTCGGCGGCTGGGGTGAGAAACGCCAGCGCCAGCGCGGTGACGATCACCCCTACGGCCACGACCAGCACGGCCCGCAGCGGGGTGGCGATGAGCTTGCCGATACCGCCGGTGAGGCGGTCCATCACCGGGTGCCGCGCACTGGGCTTTTCGCGGGTGCTGATGCGCTGGCTGGCGACCGGCATCAGGGTGATGGCGGCAATCATTGACACCAGAATGGCGGCCGAGATGGCGACCGCAATGTCGGAATAAAGCTGCCCGGCTTCCTGCTCGATAAAGAAGATCGGGGCGAACACCAGAATGGTTGTGAAGGTCGAGGCCAGCACAGCGGTCCACACCTTTCGGACCCCCAGCACGGCGGCATTGAAACGGTCGAGTCCGCGTCGCCGCTCGGCCTCGATGCTTTCGAGTACGACAATGCTGTTGTCCAAGGTCATGCCGATGGCAAACGCCACCCCCGCCAGCGAGATGACGTTGAGCGTGCGTCCGGCCAGCAGCAGGCCGATGAACGCGGCCAGCGTGCACAGTGGAATGCCCATCATGCCGATGGCGGTGAGCGGCACCGAGCGGAAGAACAGCCACAACACCGCACTGGCCAGCAGCGCGCCGATGATCAGGTTTTGCCAGACATTGGCCACCGAGGCTTCGACGTAACGCACGTCGTCAGAAATGATGTTGATCGTGAGACCGTTGGGTCTGAGCAGCTCTTTGTCGACACGGTCGACGGCGGCGGTCATTTCGCGCTTGATGTCGATGACGTTGGAGCCGAGTTCGCGGCGCACCGCCAAGGAGATGCCGGGTTGCCCGTTGACGCGGGCAAGATTGCGGATTTCGAAGTGGTCAAAGACCACGGTGGCGACGTCACGCAGCCTGACCTCGGGGCGGTCGCCGCGGGTCAGCAGCGTGTCTTCAATCTCGCTCAGGTCGCGGTAGCGTCCCGATGCACGCAGCAGATAACGGCGCTTGCCGGTGTCAAGGTCGCCCGCCGAGACGTCCCGGTTGCGTTCGCGGATTGCATCGCGGACCTCGGTGATGCCCAGCCCGCGCGCGGCCAGCGCGGCGGGGTCGAGCAGGATCTGCACCTGGCGCTCGGCGCCGCCACGAACCTCCAATTGCGAGACGCCCGGCACGCGCTCCAGTCGCGGCCGCACAAAGTCTTCGATGAAGTCGCGCACCATGTCGATGTCGAGATCGGCCGGGTTGTCCGGCAGCGGCTGCACCGCGTAATACATGAAGGCGTTGGACGAAAACGAGTCGGTGAACAGGCGCGGATCGTCCACGTTCTCGGGATAGTCCGACACTTGGCTGAGCGCGTTGTTGACGCGAATCAGCGCCTCGGTCATGTCGACACCGAACGGGAATTCCAACTCGATGATCGCCTCGCCGGTGATCGCCGTGGACTTCATGCGCTGCAGGCTGGGCAGGCTGCGCAACACGGTTTCCTGCTCGATGAGAATCTCTTTTTCGACGTCCTGCGGCGTGCCGCCCGGCCACAGGGTCTGGACGCTGACGACGCGTACGTCGAGGTCGGGAATCATCTGCACGGGCACGCGAATGGCCGCCACCAGGCCCAGCAGGCAGATGATCAGCGTGGCCACCGCGACGAGAATGCCGCGGCGATAGATGGCGTCGAGCATCAGTCGCGCGCCTCGATGGCCAGTGTCTGGCCTTCGGTGAGGCGCTCGTTACCGCGCACCACCAGCATTGCGTCGTCGGCGAGCTCGCCGCGCACTTCGACCCAGTCCCCGCGCGGGCGCCCAGCCACCACATCGACGGCACGGGCCTGCGGCGGATCCGTGTCCATGTCGGCAACCCAGACGCGGGTGCTGCCGTCGGCACGGCGGATCAGCGCGTCGCGCGGCACCCGCGCGGTCTGCTCACCCCGCTGCAACGGCAGCGCGACAGTCGCCGACATGCCGGGCACGACATCTTCGGGCGGCTTGTTGAAGGCCACCCGCAGCAGGAAGGTACGGCCGTCCGAACGGGCGCTGGGCACCCGCGCGCTGATGCGACCGATCCGTTTTTCGTCCTCGGCATCTAGGCTGATCTGTACCGGTTGATCCAGGGCCAGTTCGCGGTAGGCCTGCTGCGGAACCTGCATGTCGAGGCGCAGACCCTTGAGGTCGATCAGCTCCAGGACGGGGGTGCCGGTGGCGACCCACTCGCCGGCTTCCGCGAGGCGCAGGCTCACCGTACCGTCGAACGGCGCGACCAGCGCGTGTCGGCGACGGGTCTCACGGACCTCGGCGGCCTCGGCCTGCAGACGGGCGAGGGCGGCGCGCGCCTGGCCGACGGCGGCTCGGCGGGTTTCGACTTCGCTGGCGGGGAGGTTGCCGCGCGCACCGAGGCGCTCGCCCTCGCTGAGCAGCCGCTCGGCCTCGGCAAAGGCGACGCGGGCTTCGTCGACCGTGGCATCGAGGCGACGTTCGGCAAGGCGCGCAAGGGTGTCGTCGAGGGTGGCCACGACATCGCCGGCTTTGACCTCGTCACCGGCGTCGACCGCCACTTCGGCGAGCAATCCGTCGACGCGGGCCGACAACTGCGAGGCGCGGGGTGTGCTGATGATGCCTGTCAGCTGCAGGCGCAGACCGTCGTCAGAGGTTTCGAGCGGGGCCACTTCGACCGGCGCCGGTTGGTCATCAGCGTGGGCAAGCGGTATGACGCAGACAAGCAGCACCGCGCCCAGCAGTCGGAGGGATTGCACCATGGTGTTTGGAGTTCTCAGCGGAGTCGTGACCACTATGCCCGGGCCTCGGGACTGTTGCCGACTTTTCCGTAATTGGTAAGGTACCGTATGATTTTTACTGCAGCGTCGCACATCAAAGTTCTGTGCCGCCTTGCCCCCGAGCCGTTGATAAAAACGCGCCAACAGCCATCGATGAGGAGTCCCCTATGATCAAACCGGAAGACGCTGAGTTCCATTTCAACAAGGATTCTCATTGGCAGTGGGTCGAAACCATTGCGCTCCCGTTCCATGTGCCCGGCACCACGGTCAGCGGCATCGTGTATTTCATGGCGCGGCCAATGTTGGGGGTGTGCATGTGCGACATCTCGTTGCACGACCGCATCACCGATCTTTGGGAAGAGCAGCTGTACATCGATAACCAGCAACATCTGCCGTGTCCGAAGTCGCTGTTGTCGTTCTCGTTACCCAATGGCTTGACCGTCGAGGCCAGCGACCCAACGCGCAGTTACAAGGTCAAGTACGAGGGCATTGACGACACGCGATTTGAGCTGGAGTTTGTCGCGCTGCACGAGCCCTACGATCTGAACGACCCCGAGATGGACCCGATGGCGGCCAAGCGCACTAACCCGGCGTGGGACACCTCGTGGTCGGGTCACTTTGACGTGACCTACCGCATCACCGGCGAGTTGATCGCCCGTGGCAAGCGCTACAAGGTTGATTGCGTTGACACCGGCGACCGCAGCTGGGGCCCGCGTCCCGAGCGCGACAATTCCTCGGTCATCTGGTGGCACGCCAGCTTTGATGAGGCCCTGACCGTGCACTTTTTCACCGGTCACGACATCGCCACCACTGACGCGATGGGACCGCACATCAGCGGCTATGTGATGGAGCACGGCAAGACCTACGGCATCGTCTCGTCCAAAGGCCGACAGGACTACCGCAAGGCGGTGCCGATGGGCGGCGAGTTGGAGGTCACCGATGTGCGCGGCAAAACCTTCGCGATGACCTACTCCGCCATCAACAGCAATTACTGGGCGCCGTATCCGTCGAACACCTACCTGCAGGCGTTCATGCGCGTCAATTGCGATGGCAGACTGGGCTACGGCGTTCAGCAGATGGGCCTCAGCCGGGCCTATTTGACGCGGCACCGGGATGCCATTCGCGCCCGTTACTAGGGCCTGTTAACAATTGCCGTATCGCTGCGTTGCCGTCTGTTTTCTTGCCAGGCAAGGCGCGACTGAGGAAATCTGGTTATTCCAAATGACGAAGGAGCAACGCCGCATGGCGGAAAAACAGACAGCAACCCGAAGGGGCCGGCCGGTTATGGCCCTGGACTTCGTTGGTCGTCGCTTATTTGGAATGACCAAACCTCGCTTCTCCCGCCTCGCCCAAGGCCAGAACCGACTCGGCCGCAGCGATGCGCCAATTGTTAAGGATGCACTGCACTGACGCATTCAGCCCCAGTGCTGGGCGTGGTTGATTCCGCATTTACAGTGGAGCCCGTGGTGAGGGCGCGGCTGTTGTCGGATTCCCGGCTCGATCAGGGGCGATTTGCCCGATTTCGAGGGCATTTCTCTGCAAAACCCGTTTCACGGACACACCTCGCCTGCCAGCATCAATCGTCGTCTGGCCTGAAACAGGTTGGTCAGAGCAAACAGGGTGACGATCTGAGCGCGGTTCTTTGCGAGGCCCCGGTAGCGGGTCTTCAGGTAGCCGAACTGGCGCTTGATCACCCGGAAGGGATGTTCGACCTTGGCGCGTATCCGCGCCTTGGCCTGTTCAATCTGGTCGATCAGTTTGCCCAGCGGGGTGTCCGGAAGCGTGCGCCGCTTGCCGGGTCTCATGGCGATGTGCCACTGCGTGGTGCTGCCCTGATGCTCCTGGCGCTTCTCAACGCCTTGATAACCCGCATCGCCAAAGGCTTGTTCTTCGTCTCCATGCAACAACGCATGGGCTTGGGTGACGTCGTTGACGTTGGCCGGGGTCACCACCACGCTGTGCGTCAGCCCCGAGTCGGCGTCAGTGCCGATATGGGCCTTGCAGCCGAAGTACCACTGGTTCCCCTTCTTCGTTTGGTGCATCTCCGGATCCCGCTGCCCGCTGCTGTTCTTGGTCGAGCTGGGCGCGTGAATCAGGGTGGCATCAACAATCGTTCCGGCCTTGACCATCAGGCCTTGCTCGACCAGCACGGCGTTGACCTCGGTCAGCAACTGATCGGCGACGCCGTGCGCTTCCAGCCGATGCCGGAACCGCAGGATCGAGCTTTCATCCGGAATCAGGTCATCACCCGCATCCAGCCCCGCGAACTGACGCATCACCAGCACGTCATGAAGCGCTTCCTCCATCGCCGGGTCCGACAGAGCAAACCACTGTTGCATGAAGTGAATCCGCAGCATGGTCTCGGCAGAGAAGGCTTTACGGCCACCCTTGCCACTGCGCTTGGGTTGAACCGGTTCCACCAGCACCATCAGCCGAGCCCAGGGAATGACCGCGTTCATCTCGGACAGAAACCGCTGACGCTTGGTCGCCTTCGGGCGACGGTCAAACCGGGTCTCAGACAAACTCCGCTGCTTCATTTGGCTCCCTTCAACGCGCCAGATCAGGTGCACGATTGTCGCCGATTGGGTGGGTTGTGCAGAGCATCCTTAACAGGCCCTAAAGCGCCCCGTCATTAAATAACGCGGTCACAAGAACAAGAGGAGATCGTATGCAAGCTGTGGACAAGAACCGCCCGGGCGCGGAGTGGATTGCGCATCTGCGCCAGCGCTACCCGTGCGAGACAGAGCTGGATCGGGTGCTGACCCGCAAGCTGGAGCGCCGCGCCGGACCGCCGTTTGAAAAGGTCACCCTCGACACCTTGCAGTCGGGCACCGAAGCGCTGATCCGCAGCCAGATCGGCGGTGACTTCACCCTGTCGAAAGCGCGCTGGCTGTCGGGTGGCGCGTCGAAGCTGCAGATGGCGTTCGTGCTCGACTGGGACCAGCCCGGCGTCGGACGCACCTCGACGCCGATGGTGCTGCGCATGGAGCCGTCGGAAGCCATTACCGAAACCAGTCGGCTGCGCGAGTTTCAGGTCATCAAGGCCATGGAGGGCGTGGTGCCGGTGCCGCCGACCTTCTGGATGGACCCCTATGGCGATTATTTGCCGTACCCGGCCATCGTTTACGGCTTTGCCCAGGGCGTGGCCAAGCCGACCGCGGGCGCGGGTGGCCCCAGTGGGGTGAGTACGTTCATACGGCCGGAGATTCGCCCGGTCCTCGGTAAACAGTTCGTCGACCTGCTGGCGGCCACGCACACCTTCGACTGGCGCAACGCCGATCTGTCGGCCTACGACGTGCCCGAGCTGGGGACGCAATCGGTGGAGTGGAACCTCAACCACTGGGAGCGGGTGTGGGAGGAAGACGCCAACGAAGACGTGCCGCTGATGCGTTTGGCGATGAGCTGGCTGCGCCGCAACATGCCGCCGGTGGACCATCTGTCGCTGGTGCACGGTGATTACCGGGTCGGCAACTTCCTGTTCACCGAGCCTGACTATCGCATCACCGCAGTTCTGGACTGGGAGCTGGCGTATTTCGGCGATCGCCACGAAGACTTGGCCTGGGCGGCGAAATCGCCCTTCGGTCACCTCGCTGAAGACGGCAAGACCTTCCTGGTCGGCGGCCTGATGACGCTGGCGGAATTCGGCGAGCGCTACGAGCAGGCGTCCGGTTTGTCCGTCAACCACAAGACCCTGCAGTACTACGACATTCTCAACAGCTACAAATGCATGGCCATTACGCTGGCCACCGGTATTCGTGCGCCGAGCAACGGCAAGACGCATCAGGACGTTCTGGTCGGCTGGCTGGCGGGCATTTCGTATCCGCTGCTCGAAGACCTACGCACTCAATTGGAAAAGGTGCTCTGACATGGAATTGCGCGCGACCTTTCAAATTCCAACGCTGATCAAGGCCATGACCGACGTGGTGATGCCGGCGGTTGATCCCGACAATAAGCTCGCCCAGGAGCAGGCGCAACTGATTGTCGGTTGCCTGCACCTCATGGCCCAGCGCCTGCCGTTGCAGTACCGCTACGACCGGCATGAACTGAAATGCTTCATCGCGCTGGCGACGGAGTTGCAGCAGGAAGTCGGGGGTAGCCCGGCGCTTGCCGAGGCTTTGGCGACCCTGAACCAGCGCGCGACGAGCGGGCAAGACGTGCTGGCCCGCGCGGGCGCTGAGCCGACCGAACTTGAGACGGCCAACCTGACCCTGCGCGACGCGGTGGGACAGTTGATTGTGGCCGCTTCGGTTGCCGATGACGATGCACGCCGCGTGGCCATCGACAAGGCGGTGATGGCCCACGCCAAGGACCAGTTGCTGCGTGAGCGGGCCTGGCTGGCGCTGCAGGGGTGGGAAGGCAAAGACGCCAAGCTGCCGGATGTCGAGTCGCTGATCAGCGGGTGAGGGCGGAGCCGATCGGATCAGGCTGCAAAAACACGAAACCCGCCTCTGAGGCGGGTTTCGTGTTCACGGATTAAATGGTCGGGGAGACAGGATTCGAACCTGCGACCCTCTGCTCCCAAAGCAGATGCTCTACCAAGCTGAGCTACTCCCCGACAAACCTACCTGTTCAACGGTCGCGGTATTGTGCCTCGACGCGTTCGTCCTGACCTTTGATGTCGACGCAGACCGTGGCCGTGGGGCGTGCCAGCAAGCGCGGGATGCCAATCGGATCACCGGTTTTCTCGCAATAACCGTATTCGCGATCAGCGAGACGCTTCAGCGCTTCATCAATCTTGCGCAACAGCAACGATTCGCGCTCGCGCAGTCGAAGATCAAGCCAGTGCTCTTCTTCGGCGGTGGCACGATCGGCCGGGTCGGCAAAGACCTCGCGCTGGTGCAAGCGCTCTTTGGCATCGACTTCACGCGACAGCACTTCGATGCGCATTTCGAGCAGGCGCGCACGGAAGAACGCGGTCTGCGCTTCGTTCATGTAGTCGTCTTCGGGCATTGCCCGCAGCATGGCCTCGGTCAACTCGCCCGCCGGCACCGGCTTGGCCGGCTTTTTGGTGGCCGCAGGCGCCTTGGCTGGCGCAGGCGCTGCCTTGGCTGACGCCTTGGCCGGGGCGCTTGCCGCCTTGGTCGCTTTTGGCTTCGCGGCGGCTTTTGCGGGCGCCTTCTTGGCCTTGGTCTCGGCGGCGGGAATGTCAGCTTCCTTCCGGGTCGCTCGGGAGGGCATTGGCCATCTCCTGTAGTGGTGGCACGTGACCCGCCATGACGTCATGGCGGATGGTGATCAGCGATGAGTAAGTGAAATCTTGGTTGTTGCGATCCGGGCAGGGGAGGCACTTGCCAGCGTGGTCATCGCGCCTCCAATGCTCGCGACCGAGCCGCGCATTGTGCCAGATTGCCCCGGCAACGGCGACATCGATTGCCGCATCCGGGCGGGCAGGGCGGCGCCACAGGGCCTCTTCAGCCGGGCAGTCGGGCAATTGCACGCCAGCCAATGTCGCTGCGGTGATGCGCGCCGCGCCAGCTGATGGCCGCAACACCCTGGTAGGCGCGCTGCCGGGCGGCACGGATGTCCTCGCCCAGGCCGACCACGCACAGCACCCGACCGCCATGGGTGTGCACCTCGCCTGCCTGCAGCACCGTCCCGGCGTGAAACACCTTGACGTCGCTGGGCACATTGCCGAGTCCACTGATGACATCGCCTTTGGCCGGGGTGGCCGGATAGTGCTCGGCCGCCATCACCACGCCAAGCGCCGCCCGGGGGTCCCAGTCGGCGTGGTGGTGATCAAGTTGGTGATCAACCGCCGCATCGAGAAGCGCCAGCAAGTCGCTGCGCAGGCGGCTGAGCAGCGGCTGCGTCTCCGGGTCGCCGAGACGGGCGTTGAACTCGATGACCTTCGCAGCGCCGTCGCCATCGATCATCAGTCCGGCGTACAGAAAGCCGGTGAACGGCGTGCCCTCGGCCACCATGCCGGCGAGGGTGGGTTCGATGATCTCGCGGCAGATGCGGGCGTGTATGGCGTCGGTCACCACCGGCGCCGGTGAATAGGCGCCCATGCCGCCGGTGTTGGGGCCGGCGTCGCCATCGAAGACGCGCTTGTGGTCCTGGCTGGTCGCCAGCGACAGGTAGTGGATGCCGTCGGCGACGACGATGAAGCTGGCCTCTTCGCCGTCGAGAAAATCTTCGATCACCACGCGCGCCCCGGCCTCGCCCAGCATGCTGCCGCCCAGCATGTCTTCCACTGCGGCCTCGGCCTCGGCCAACGTCATGGCCACCACAACCCCTTTGCCTGCGGCCAGGCCGTCGGCCTTGATGACGATGGGCGCCCCGCGTTCACGCAGATTGACCAGGGCCGGCGCGATCTCGGTGAAGACCGCGTACCGCGCGGTGGGGATCTGATGGCGGGCGAGAAAATCCTTGGTGAACGACTTGCTGGCCTCAAGCTGCGCAGCGGCCTGGGTGGGGCCGAAAATTCTCAGGCCGGCATCGCGGAACGCGTCGACCAGCCCCGCAGCCAACGGTCCCTCTGGCCCGACCACGGTCAGATGAACCTGCTCGCGTTGTGCCAGTGCGACCAGACCGTGCAGATCACTGGCGGCGATCTCGACGTTTTGGCAGCCGGGCTCGTTGGCTGTGCCGGCATTGCCGGGCGCGACCAGCACGCGCGCCACATCAGGCGACTGGGCCAGTTTCCACGCCAGTGCGTGTTCGCGGCCGCCATTGCCCACCACCAGGACGGTGTGGCCGGAGGGGTGGGGCGTTGTGTGGGTCATGGGCGGTAGAAAGGGAAGTGTCAGGAGAAGTAAAGCAGCGACAGCATCAGCGCGCCGGTGTAGCAGACCGGCGCAAGGCCGACCGCCCAGATGCGTTCGAGAAGGCCATCGTGGGCGGTCTTGCGATACAGCCAGAGCGCGGCGACGCAAAGCGCCATTTCAGCAGGAATTGGGTAAAGCGCAAACCCGGCGAAGGTGTCGACATTGCGCGGCGACCAGAGCTGCAACGGAACGGCCAGCCACTCGGCAGCGGTAAACGCCAGACCGCCGAGCAGCGCTGCGGCCAGGTAGCGCGCCGAGCGGCTGTGATCGGCGATCAACGTGACCGGGAACAGGACCATGACCCACAGGCCCATGAAGTAAACCGGCACCGCGTCACCGATTCGATAAATGCCGTGGTCATGAAAGTGCAAGGTCTGGGTGACCGAGACAAGCACCCAATCCGGCAGCACTTGCAGCGCTGATACGCCGAGCATGAACAGCCAGCGGTCTATCCAGCCTGGCTCGCCGCGAAACACGGCGTACAGCGGCAGTAACAGGTTGTAGGCGATGGCCAGGACCAGGACCCAACGGCCGAACTGGGCGGCGGGCGTGGCGGCGACGACCGCGGCCGCGAGCAGTCCGAAGCCGCCGTGGAACAACAGCACTTCTCGAACTGAACGGTTCATCGGCGCTCGGCAAGCCTGTCGAAGAATGGTGTCAGCGCGGTCCACACGCCGTCCGGGTCTTCCACCTGCGGATAGTGGCCGATACCTGGCAGGCTGACGGTGTCGGGCTGCGGCACCAGTTCGCGATAGCGCGCCACCATGTGGGCACCCGAGACCGGGTCTTCGGGGCCGTTGATCAGTCGTAACGGGCACTGCGCCTGCTGCAGGGCACCCACCCAGCGATCACGATGGGCAATGCGGTCATCGATGTAGCGGATCAGCCGGTGCAGTTGGCGATGGCCGTCATTGACCGTGACCAATGACCAAAACGCGTCCAGCTCTTCGCTCGTTGGTTGGGTGTTCGGGCCAAACACCAGCGAAAAGCCGCGGTTGAACGAGCGCTGTGTCGCCAATTGCACGATCAGCCCGCCCAGCGGCGAGCGCAGCAGTTTTTGCATGCGCGTCTGGCGATGGGTTTCGGGGAACAGGCCGCCGTTGAGCAGCGCAACACCGGCCAGCGTGAATGGCAACGTGCCGTCGATCTGCCGGGCCAACAGTTCCTGGGCGACGCTGACGCCGTAGTCATGGGCCAGCACCCGCACCCGCTTGAAGCCGTGATGCCGCGCCAGGGCGACGTGTAGGTCGGCCTGTTCCATCAGGTCGTAGCGTTGCCCGCGTGGTTTCGGCGCGCGGCCAAAGCCGAGCATGTCGGGGGCCACGACCGTGCCGTAGCGCTCGCAAAGTTGCGTCCACAGCGGCGCCCAGTCCCATGAACAGGTCGGAAAGCCATGAATCAGCATCACCGCGTCGTCACCGTCGCCGGCCACGCGGTAAGGAATGGCGTGCCCTTCAAAATCGAAGGTGTCGGCTTCGGCGTACCACGCCTGCGGTGTGACCGTGAGGGTCATTTCAGACAGGCCGCGACGAACTGGGCGAGGTGGCGCACCGCTTGTGTGGCTTCAGGCACCTTGCCGTTGAACACCTGCCAAACGTGCCAGAGGCCTGGCCAACTCTCGAGCGTTACGTCGACGCCAGCCGCCTTGGCGCGTGCCAGCAGGGCCGCGCTGTCGTCGGCCAGCAGCTCGGCGTCGGTCGATTGGATGAACAGCGGCGGCAGGCCGATCAGGTCGGCGAGCCCCGGCGACAGGCGCGGGTCGTCCAGCGGCAAGTCTCCGGCGTAGTGCCGCGCGGCCTCGCGGATCACCGCATGACCCAGAATCGGATCGCGGGCCGCCTCGCGGGTGAAGCTGTCGGCCTCGCAGCGCAGATCGACCCATGGCGAAATCAGGAAGGCGCCGCCCGGCATCGGCAAGCCGGCCTCGCGGATCGCCAGCAGCAATGCGAGCGCCAGCCCGCCGCCAGCCGAGTCGCCCCCCAGCACGATGCGGGTGGCGGGCAAGTCTTCAAGCAATGCGCGGTAGGCCGCCAGCGCGTCGTCAATGGCGGCCGGGCAGGGGTGCTCGGGGGCCAGCCGATAGTCGAGCACGCAGGCCTTGACCTGCGCCTCGCGGACAATCTGCGCGCACAGCGGCCGGTAAGTGGCAGGCAAGCCGACCACGTAGGCGCCGCCGTGCAGGTACAGCAGTGCGCCGCCGGCCTCGCCCGACTTGGGGCGCAGCCACTCACCGGGCACGCCGCCGACACGGGCCGGCTCAATGCGGACGCCGCCGGGTGGCAGCACGCCCATCAGCCGGGTCAACTGGCCGAGCTTTTGACGGCGCACCGGCAGGGGCATGTCGGGTGACGAGAAGATTCGCCCCAAGGTCGGGCGAGCGAGTCTGCGGCACAGATTGGCGCGCAGCGTCATTGGGTGTGGCCAGGGACGGGTCTGGGCAGTCACGTGATTGAAGCCTCGCGTTTCGGGACAGGGCGCACAGGATACGCAACCGTTGTGGCGGTGGCCGGTCGTGGCGGTCAGCAGGGTCGCCGGGGGCTGGGTATGCTCGACGCCCTTTTTTCTGCGCCCGGATTCCCTGCCATGACGCTGTCTCGCCCCTTGTTCCTTGTGACCGCGCTGGCCCTGATGCTGGGGCATTCCACCGCACAGGCACAGGGTTGGCGCGACGTGATGCGCGGCATCTTCGGCGGCGCCACGCAGAACACTGAAACGGGCACCCTGCTGGAGACCGAAATCGTTTCCGCCCTGCGTGACGCGCTGGCGCAGGGGACCACCGCGGCCGTCAATGAGTTGGGGCGGCCGGGCGGCTTCTGGACCGACGCCGCGCGACGGATTCCGCCGCCGCCGCTGGTGGCCCGCAGCGAATCTGCTCTGCGTGCGATGGGAATGGGGGCGTCGGTGGAGGCGTTTCACCAAACCCTGAACAGCGCTGCAGAGCAGGCGGTGCCCCAAGCCGCCGACATTCTGGGTACGGCGGTACGCGAGATGAGCCTGGCTGACGCGCGCGGCATTCTCGACGGTGCGGACGACGCCGCAACACGCTATTTCGAACGGGTCGCCGGCCCGTCGCTTCGGGCGGCATTCATGCCCATCGTCAGCGATGCGACCGCACGGGTCGGCGTCACCCAGCAGTACCGGGCCATCACCCGGCAGGCCGGGGCATTGTTCTCGCTGGGCGGCACGCCCGCCGCGCTGGACCTGGACACCTATGTCACCGACCAGGCCCTGGTGGGACTTTTTTCGATGATGGCGGAAGAAGAGCAGCGCATTCGTGAGAACCCTGCCGCGCGCGGCACCGAAATCATGAAGCGCGTGTTCGGCTCCCGGTCAGGAAACTGAAGACATCATTAACGCGGTGCCAATGAAGGCACACGCCGCCCGTCGTTCGGGGCGTCTTTAATCAATATTCAAAATCTTTCCCATGCCCCTGATCTCCCGATGTGTTGCCGTTGCCGTGTTGATGTTGTCCGTTGTGTCGGGCGCCACGGCCGAAAATCGTTTTGTTTCAGATGTGATCAACCTGTCGATTCGCGAGCGCCCGGCCAACGATGCCGGCGTGATTGGCCAGGTTTCCAGTGGCGAGTCGGTTGAGGTGCTGGAAGCCCTCGGGCCGGAGAGCTTCACCCGCATTCGTGATGCCAATGGCCGGGAAGGCTGGGTGACCTCGCGCTATCTCACCACCGAGCCCGCCGCCCGTGTCCAACTGGCCAAGGCCGAGGCCGAGCTGGCGGAGTCGAATCGCGCCCTCACCGACTTGCAGCGCGACTTTGATGCGGCGCAATCGCGCCTCGCCGATGCCGCCTCGGCGCTGGAGCTGGCCGATGAAAACGAGCAACTGAAAAGCGTAATCGCCGAGCTACAAGACAACGAAGCACGGTTGATCGCCGAGGGCGAGGCCGACCGCGAGCGTCGCGCGCTGATGCTCACCGGTGCCGGCCTGGTCGGCGGCGGGGTGGTGCTGGGGCTGTTGTTGCCGGCTTTGGGTCGCCGCAAGCGGCGTTACGGCGAACTCTGAGCGCGGCCGGCTTACCATGGCCGCTGGTTTGCCCTGACGGCCCTGTTTCGCCATGTCGATTGCTTACACGATTTGCCCCGCCGATCCTCGCGGGCATTGGTTTGACGTTGCGCTGCGGTTCGAGGCGGCGGCGGGCGCCACGCTGAGCCTGCCCAGTTGGCTGCGTGGCAGCTATCGCATTCGCGACTTCGCCAAACACGTCAGCGACATGTCGGTGGTCGATGCGCAGGGGGCACCGTTGCCATGGCGGCGTCTCGACAAGCGCCGGGTGCAGATTGACGGCACCGGCAGCCCGGTCACCGTGGCCTATCGGGTCTATGCCTTCGATCCGTCGGTGCGCAAGGCGTTTCTCAGCACTGATCGCGGCTTTTTCAACCCCAGCTCGCTTTGCTACCGCGTTGATGCCGAGGCGCAGTCGCCGGTCGAGTTGACCCTGGTGGCCCCGGAGGATGCGGACTGCGCCGGTTGGCGGGTTGCCACGTCACTGCAGGCGGTGGCGGTTGATGCACGCGGCTTCGGCCGCTTCCGTGCAGATGACTATGAAGATCTGATCGACCACCCGGTTGAGCTCGGTGATTTTGAGCGCGTCGACTTCGACGTCAACGGCATGCCGCACGCGCTGGTGCTGGCCGGGCATGACGCCGTTGACACGGCGCGGGTGACGCGTGACTTGGCGCGCATCTGCACGGTTGAGCACGCGCTGTTTGACGATACGACGCCGCTGGATCGCTACCTTTTTCTGACCCAGGTCACCGCCGGCGGCTACGGCGGTCTGGAGCACCGCTATTCCACCGCCCTGGTGTGCGCGCGCGATGACCTTCCGCGCCCCAACGAGGCGGGCCTCAGCGACGGCTACCGCAATTTTCTGGGCCTGTGTTCGCACGAATATTTCCATCTGTGGAACGTCAAGCGGCTGGTGCCACAGGCCTTTGCCGAAAGCGACCTCGGCGACGAGGCCTACACGCGCGATCTGTGGCACTACGAAGGGGTCACCAGCTATTACGACGACCTTTTTCTGCTGCGCGCCGGGGTGGTCGAGGCTGCCGAGTATCTGGACCTGATCGCCCGCCAGGCGACCCGCGTCTGGCGCACGCCGGGCCGCCATCGCCACAGCCTTGCCGAATCGAGTTTCGAGGCGTGGACCAAGTTTTATCAGTCGGACGAATCAACCCCCAATCTCACAGTCAGCTACTACGGCAAGGGCGCGGTCTTTGCACTGGGACTCGACCTGCGCCTGCGGGTGCTCGGCACGACACTCGACGAAGCCATGAAGCGGCTGTGGAAGGGGTTTGGTGCAGTCAACCGGCCAGTGCCCGAGGGCGAATTGTCACGGGTGATCATTGCGCTGGCCGGTGAGGTCGGCGGCGAGGCTGGCGAGCAGGCGCTGCAGCACTATTTCGAGCGTGGACTGTACGGCACCGACGACCTGCCGCTGGCGCAGGATCTGGCGGTGTTCGGTGTCGAGGCGGCGTTGCGCGTCAACCGTGGCGCCGCCGATCGCGGGGGTCGCAACACTGGCAAGGCCGAGTCCAACTTCATCGGCCTGCGCACCAAGCCCGTCGATGGCGTCGTGCAGGTCACCGGCGTGGTGGCCGACGGCCCGGCCGAGCGTGCCGACCTGGCGGTGGGCGACCGCTTGGTGGCCATCAACGGCCGCCAGGTCAAGGCGGCCAAATTTGCGGCGCAATGTTCGGCGCTGGTGCCCGGCGAGCCGGTGACGGTGCATCGCTTCCGCGACGAGAGATTGATCAGTTCGGTGCTGACGCCGCAGCCGCCGGCGTCCGACACCTGGGCGTTCACGCTGGTTGCCGACCCCGCGCTCGAGGTGGCGGCGCGGCGCAAAGCCTGGCTGGGGGTCTGACGGTGCTCACGCTCACCGGCTTGTGGGCCGTCGGTGTGACGGCACTGCTGGCCTACGCGGTCGGGCTGGTGATGGGCGGCATGGTGATGACGGCCATCAAAGGCGGCGCCGATCTGCGCAGCACCGGCAGTGGCAATGTGGGCGCCACCAACGCCCTGCGCACGCGCGGCAAGGGCTTTGCCGCCGGGGTGTTGGCGATTGACGTCGCCAAAGGCGTCATCGCGGTGTGGGTGTTGCCGCCGCTGTTGACCGCCGACCCGACGCTAAGGGCCATGCTCGGTTTCGTGGCGGGCGCGGCCGTGACGGTCGGGCACTGTTACCCGCTGATCTATCGCTTCAAGGGCGGCAAGGGCGTGGCGACCCTGGCCGGGGTTTTTGCCGTCCTGCTGCCGGGCGCCCTGCCATTGATGCTGGGCGGTTTCGTGCTGGTGGTGATTCTCAGCGGTTACGTCAGCTTGGCGACGCTGATGGCCAGCGCGCTGGCGCTGCTGCACGTGGCCTGCTTCGGCGTGGACGGGTTGTGGTCGCTGCCTGGCGCGTTCGTGACAGCCATGGTCGCCCTCGTGGTGTGGAAGCACCGCAGCAACATCGCCAACCTGATCGCCGGTCGCGAGCACCGCTTCGACAAGGCGCGGCTTTTGCATCAATGGTTGCGGCGCCCATGACCCCCATCGCCCCCAGCGATGATCTGCTGTGGCTGATTGATCGCCTTGCCGACGGCGCCTGGCATTCCGGCGAAGCCTTGGCCGCCGAGGCCGGCATTAGCCGTGCTGCGCTGTCAAAGCGGGTGGCGCTGCTGCCACGCTTCGGATTGCAGGTGGGCGCACGCAGCGGTCTCGGCTATCAGTTGCAGACGCCGCTCGAGCCGTTGGCGCTGGATGACTTGACGCTGCCCCCCAGCTTGCAGGGCAGCATCGTCCGCGTCACCGAATCCACCAATGCCGACCTGTTGGCCGCCGACCCTGCGCAGGACCCGCAAGCCCGTTTTGCCGAGTTTCAGGTGGCCGGGCGGGGCCGCCGCGGCCGGGTCTGGCAGGCGCCTTACGGACAACAATTGATGATGTCGATGGCGTGGTCATTCGACTCGTGGCCAGACGATCTGGGCTGTTTGCCTTTGGCCGTCGGTGTCCGCCTCGCGCAGACCTTGCAGGGTCTGGGTGCCACAACCGTGCAGGTGAAATGGCCCAACGATCTGGTCGTGGGGGGGTGCAAGCTTGGCGGCATCTTGCTGGAGCATCGGGGTGAAATCGGCGGTGCCTGCCGCGTGGTGATCGGTCTGGGTGTCAACCTGCAGCGCTTTGCCGATGACCACGCGCCTGACCAGCCGTGGGTCAGCCTCGATCAGTTGGTGGCCACACCCTTGTCGCGCAACGCGGTGGCTGCAGCTGTCAGCGGGGCCCTGTTTACCCTGTTGGCGGATTATCCACAGACCGGCTTTGCCGCCTGTCGTGACGCCTGGCAGCGCGTCGACGCCAGCCACGGTCGCGCGGTGCGTATCGTGGGTGTCGAGCCCGGCATCGAAGGCATTGCGCAGGGTGTCGACGCCCGCGGCGCGTTGCAGGTGATGACGGTGGACGGGCTGCGCAGCGTCTTCAGCGGCGAGGTGTCGATGCGATGGGCATGACCGGTGACCTGTTGATCGACGTCGGCAACTCCCGCGTCAAATGGGTGTTAACCGAGCCAGGGTCTGACGACGCCATTCCCGAAGGCTGCGCCGCGGCACACGAGGGTGATGTCGAACGTGTTGTCGAAGCGCTGCCGAACGGTCGTCCGGCGCGCGTGGCGGTGTCACAGGTGCTGGGCCCTGAGGTTGGCGTCGCGCTGTGCGCAGCCCTTCAGGCGCGCTACGGCGTGACCCCGGTCATGGCGCGAGTGCGCAGCGAGTGCGCCGGCCTGCAGATTGCCTACGCCGACCCGATGCGCCTTGGTGTCGACCGCTGGCTGGCCATGCTCGCCGCCCGCAGACGTGCGCCCGCAGAGGCGGTCGTCATCGCCATGGCCGGCACGGCACTGACCCTAGACGTGGTCGACCGCGATGGACACCACCGGGGCGGGCTGATCGCGCCCGGATTTCAGACCGCACGGCAGGCGACGCTGGGCGCGACCCGTTTTGAACATCAGGCGGGGGGTGCCGAGCTTGCCGGTCTGGGCACCACCACAGAAGCCTGCGTGGCGGCTGGGGCGCGGTTGGCGTGTCTGGGTGCCCTGGACCGCGGCGCCGCGCTGGCGTCCGAGGGCGCGCGCAAATGGATCGCCGGCGGCGATGCGGCCCTGCTTGCGATCGATCTGCCTGGCTGGCAAACCCTGCCCAATCCCGTGCTGAGCGGGCTCATGGCAATGTTGGACTCGACTGACTAAACTGCGCCCGCGATGCAGCGCGCCGGATTAGCACAGTGGCAGTGCAGCGGTTTTGTAAACCGAAGGTCGGGGGTTCAAATCCCTCATCCGGCACCATAAAAAACAAGGGCTTGGCGATTCTGCGGCCTTGTTTATGCGCAGAAATCGCCCGTCTGGACAAGATTCTGGACAGGAATAAATCGCCCCGAGTGCGACGCGTCGCCTGATCGCATCAATTGGCTTGCAGTTCAGTCCGCATGCGGGTGAGCGGCCGCAGGCTGCGTCGCGGCCGGACAGGCCAGTCGCTCAAGGAGGCAAGGTTTATGCATCAATCGGTCAGCAGCGCGGCGCAACAGGCGGCCCGATCGGGTCCGTTGTTCGTCGTCCTTAACGGCGGCTCGGGCAGGGGCGGTGCCGACGAGCGGGTTGAAGTCTTGAGCCGCGTTTTTGAAGCCGCCGGGCGTACGTTCGAGTTTTTACCGGTGTCGTCACCCGATCACATCTCTGCGGTGGCCACCAAGGCGGTGCGGCGTGCCAAGGCCGAGAAAGGCGTGGTGGTGGCGGCCGGCGGCGACGGCACCCTTAACGCGGTCGCGCAGGCAGTCCTGGGCAGTGGTTGTCCGTATGGCGTTCTGCCGCAGGGCACTTTCAACTACTTCGGTCGCGCGCACGGCATCTCGCAGGACATCGAGGTGGCCGCCGAGGCGCTGCTGCGCGCCAGCGTCGAGCCCGTGCAGGTCGGGGTTGTCAACGGCCGGGTGTTTCTTGTCAACGGCAGCCTCGGCCTTTATCCGCGCCTGCTTGAGGACCGCGAGGCCTACAAGCAGCAGCTTGGGCGCAGCCGCTGGGTGGCACTGTTCTCGGGGCTGAAGACGTTGATGCACGAGCACCGTCGACTCGATCTGTTGATCGAAAATGGGGGCGACAAACAGAGGCTGCGCACGGCCACGCTGTTTGTGGGCAACAACGCGCTGCAGTTCGAGCGCCTGGGTATGGACGCTGCGGCCGAGGCCCTTGGGCGCGGCGAGTTGGCGGCCGTGGCGCTGCGCCCGATCGGCACGCTGCCGATGCTGGGACTGGCCTTGCGTGGGGTGCTGGGGCAACTGGGTGAGGCTGAGAACCTGACCCGTTTCACCTTTCGTCGCCTGAGCGTGAAGACCCGCCGGCCCCGGATGATGAAGGTCGCGACCGACGGTGAAATTTATCGGCTGAAGACCCCCCTGGTGTTTGAGGTGGCGTCTGATCCACTGTTGCTGCTGGTGCCGTGTGAGGCTGACCGGGTGGCAGTCGCGTGAGCGCGACACCGATCATCAACACCCGATTCGGGAGGCGTCGATGAGCCTGCTGTTGCAGATCTCCGACACCCACTTTGGCACCGAGCAGCCGCGCGTGGTCGAGGCGCTGGTGGCCCTCGCGCAGGCCTTGCAGCCCGATCTGGTCGTGCTTTCGGGGGACATTACCCAACGTGCCCGGCGGTCGGAGTTCGCATCGGCGCGCCGTTTTATGGCGCGTCTAGACGGGCCGCCGACCCTGGTGCTGCCGGGTAACCACGATATCCCCCTGTTCAACCTCGTGGCGCGCGTGGTGAACCCGTATGGCAATCATCGGCGCAGCTTCGGCACGCCGTTGGCGCCGGTGATCGAAACGCCCGAATGTTTGGTGATTGGCGTCAACACCACGCGGCCATGGCGACACAAAGACGGCGAGGTCTCGGCGGACCAAATCGAGCATGTCTCGCAGCGCCTGCGTGTGGCCCCGCCCGAACAACTGCGTATTGTCGTCACGCACCAGCCGCTGCACGTGCCCGATCAGCGCGATGCCCACAACCTTCTGCATGGTCATGAGGCTGCCGCACGCGCCTGGGCAGCCGCTGGTGCAGATGTGGTCATGGGCGGGCACATTCATCGGCCCTATGTCCGGTCGGTGCGAGATCGGTTTCCTGACTTGTTGCGCGAGCTTTGGTGCGTGCAGGCGGGCACCGCTGTTTCATCACGCATTCGTCAAGAGGCGCCCAATTCAGTCAACGTGCTGCAGTACGACGCCCGTCAGCGGCCGTCGCAATGTGAGGTGACGCGTTGGGACTACGCCGCGGGCGTCGACGAAGGATTTAAACCCGTTGAATCGACAACGATCACGCTTGACCGCGCGGGCCTCCCGTCCACCCGTGAGGAACCTTGAGACTTGACCGCCGTGTGGTGCCCCGAGCAGGAATCGAACCTGCGACCTACCGCTTAGGAGGCGGTCGCTCTATCCACTGAGCTACCGGGGCAATACGGGATGTGCTTTGGGCGCTGCGCCGGGCAAGTTTACCCCGGCGTGCGCCGGTATTTGACGACAGCGGTCATGGGGCAGTTCTGCCCAGGTCGCGGTCTCGGTGGCGCGACGAGCCAGGGTTGACACCCTCAAGACGCGGCGGCACTGTTCGGGTTCACTCATTGTGAAGGGGTAACAACCATGATCAAGTCATTAATGTTGGCAATCATCGGTTTGGGGTTCACCTTTGCGGCGTGGGCGGCCGCAGTCAACGTCAACAATGCATCGGCCGCCGAGCTGTCTGAGAACCTGTCTGGGGTCGGCGAAACCATCGCCGAGCGGATTATTGAGGCCCGAGAAAGCGGAGGCCCGTTCAAAGACGCCAACGACCTGCGGAGTCGCGTCAACGGCATCGGGCCTGCCACGATTGAAAAGAATCAGGAAAATTTGCAGTTCTAGTTCAGCCAATGGCTGAGCCTCAAGGCCGGTCGCCGAGTATGGCAACCGGCTTTTTTTGTGCCCACAACCCCAGGTTTCACTAGAATCCGCAAGACGCGCCCGTAGCTCAGCTGGATAGAGCATCCGCCTTCTAAGCGGACGGTCACTGGTTCGAATCCAGTCGGGCGCACCACCGCACGCGGATGACCAGACGGCTTTTGATCGCCGTCACTCGAGGTCATGAAGGGCGCCGTGTCCGGGAGCCGACGTCCCCCCGAAATTGAGTAGCGTTGTGGTTTAGAGCGCAAGCCCCTGCGGGTTCACAGCCCAAAACTAACTTTGGAGTGCCATGTCACTGCCCCTGGATCGTCAGCCTGTCATTGTCGGCGTTGGTGAAGTTGTCGACCGCCCCCCCGTGCCGTACGAGGGTCGCGCACCTTTGGAGCTGATGCTGGACGCGTTGCGCGACGCTGAGCGTGACGCAGGTGCGCCGCTGCTGCGACTCATCGACTCCCTCGACGTGGTGCGTGAAGTGTCTTGGCCTTATCGCGACCCGGCAGGCCTGTTGGCCGAGCAGCTGCAGATCAAGGTGGGCCATCAGCGTCATGGTGATGACGGTGGCGAGTCGCCGATTCGCTTTCTGCACGAGGCGGCACTGCGCATCGAGCGCGGTGAGGCTTGCGTGGCGGCAGTGGTCGGCGCCGAGGCGGGGCACACCACGGCCGCGGCCTGGAAGGCGGGCGTGCAACTGGCCTGGCCGCATCGTGACCCCGCAGCCAAGCTGCCCAATGGTCGGGATCTGGTCGGCCCGTTGGCGATTGCGCACGGCGCGATATTGCCGATGCAGGTCTATCCCTTCTTCGAAAACGCGGCGGTGGCCCACTGGGGGCAGACTCAGGCCGAGGGTATCGCCGAGAGTGCCGCATTGTGTAGCGGGCTCTCACGGGTGGCCGCGACCCAAGAAAATGCCTGGTCACGCGCGGTCGTCGATGCCGCGGTCGTCGCCACGCCCGGCGAGCGCAACCGGATGATCGCGTGGCCCTACACCAAGCGCATGGTGGCCAACCCCATGGTCAATCAGGGTGCCGCCTTTGTGCTGACCAGCCGCGCAAGGGCCCGGGCGCTGGGGATTGCTGACGACAAGATGATTCATGTCTGGGGCGGCGCACATGCCAACGAATGCCGCGACTATCTTCAGCGCGACGCTTATCACCAGTCATCGGCGCAAAGCGCGGTATTGGGAGCGGTGAAGCAACGCGCCGGTGTCGAGGGCGGCGGGTTTTCAGCGGTTGAGCTGTACAGCTGCTTCCCCTGTGTGCCGAAGATGACGCGGCGGCTGCTGGGTTTGTCGGCCGAGCATCCGGTCAGTGTGACCGGCGGGCTGAACTGTTTTGGCGCGCCGCTGAACAACTACATGGCGCACGCGACGGTGGCCATGGTCCGCCACTTGCGGACCCGCGATGACCCGCGACCGGGGCTGCTCTACGGACAAGGGGAGTACGTCACCAAGCACCACGCGGCCGTACTGGCGCGAGTGCCGGACGAAGGGCGCTTTGCCGGCACCGATCCCAGCGTGCAGACCGAGGCCGATCAGATGCGCGGGGCGGTGCCCGCACTGAGTCTCGACTTTGAGGGCGAGGCCGCAATCGAGACCTTCACCGTCCTGTACGGGCGCGATGGCCAACCCGAGCATGGTGTGGTGATTGCCAAAACGCCGGACGGCAAGCGCCTCATGGCGCGCGTGCCGGCCGCCGATCACGACACCCTGTCGGTGTTGCTGCGTGACGGTGCCAGTCCGGTGGGGACGGCGGGCGAAGTGCGTCGTTTGGACGCGAACCGGCTCAGCTGGTCGGTGGCTTGAAGGGGCCTGCGACAAGCCACGAAAAAGGCCACCCCACGGGGTGGCCTTGATTTGACTGAACCGTCGACTCATGTGCTAGGGCAAAGCAGATCACCGAGCAGGGGCAGGTTGATGCAGGGGGTGTCCCCGCTACCGCCCAGCAGGCCGCTCAGCACGCCGCTGATGACGTCAACGACTGGCGCCAGCGGGGTGTTGGTGAGCAGGTCGCCGGTGCTGCCCGATGCCACCGGATTGCTGCCGAACTCCAGCGCCAACAGGTCCTGAATGGGGCCGAGCACCGTGTCCCGCAGCGGCGCGAGGACGCTGTCCAGCAGGTTCAGTGAGGTGCCGCCGGTGATGGGGTTGCCACCGGCAATCAGGCCGGCCAGGGTGCTGCCGAAATCTCCGACCGCCAGCGCATTCAGATCACTGAGTGCGCCGGGTTGGCCGACGCCGCCCTCGAGACCGCCCAGTGGGATCAGCCTGGTGGTGAGGTTGCTGGCAATGCCGCTTAGCAGGGCAGTCAACGAGCTCTGCAGGCCGGTGGCATCAAAGGTGGTGAGGCTGGCAAACACCGACTCCAGATCGTCAAGCGCGCCGCCAACGGTCAACAGCACGCCGCTGACCACCGGCGCGTCCTGCACCTCGTCCGGCAACATGGCCAGGCTGGTCTGCAGCGTGGTGTTGAACTGCTGGTAAGCGCTGACCAGGCTGGCAACCGGCAGGTCGGTGGCTGGCGTGCTGCCGCCGGTGGCGTCGAGCAGCTGCGAGAGCGCCGGGCCAAGCGTGGCGCCGAGCGATTCAAAAGGCGTACCAGCCAGCGGGTTGTCACCGGACAGAAGCTGCTGTGCCGGTGATGATCCCTCCACGCTGTTGCCGAGGCTGGCACAAGTTGATCCCTGATCGTTCAGTGACAGCAACAGTTGCGTGGTGTCGAAAGCGATGGCCCGAACGCGCTGGGTGAGCAGGTCAGGGTCCAGCGTCTGGTCGAGCGACGTGAGGTCGGCCGGGTTGGCGCTCAGCGCCAATCCGCCGGCGAGCACGTCCACGGTGTCGAGAATCTTGTAGTTGACCAATTCGTTGGCGCAGTCGACCACGCCTTCAAGCGGCGTGCCGGCCAATGCGGAGGCCAGCGGCGCGAGCACCGCACTTTCGAGTTGGGTCTGTACTGGGTCAAGCGGCCCTGCGGCGCGCGCGACGGGGTCGCTTGTCGGGGTGCCGGGGTCTGCGGTCGCGCCGCTGCTCCCACCGCCACCGCAGGCGGCCAGGGACAGGGTTGCGACTGCGGTTGCCAGCATCAGTGTGCGGCGTGGTGAGGTGACATTTTTGAAGGTCATTGGTGGGCTCCATGCACGTGAAAGGAAGCCAACGCTAGGCGGCATTCAAGTAGGAGAAAACCTACATTGACCCGCCGGTGACGCCGGGCCGACAGGCGGTAAGTTATTGAGTCGTGCTCGACCGTTGGTCCGGCTGATCGTTGCCGCTCGCGGTTGTGTTCAGCCGAACTTCGAGAGCATTTGCGCCCAGACCATCCCCTCGCTGCGTGCATCTTCCAGCGTCTCGGCCTGGTCCAGTGTCGCCACCAGCCGGCAGCTCACCATCTCAAAGAAGCTGCGGTCGAGCGCTTTGCGTGCGGCTGCAAGCTGCTGGGCGATCTTGTTGCAATCGTGACCCTGCTCGACCATCTGCTGAATCCCGCGAATCTGGCCCTCGACGCGCTTGAGCCGGTTGACCAGTTGCCGACGTTGGGTGGCCTCAATCTCTGTTGATGCGGTGGAAGCAATGGACTGGGACATGTCGTGTCTTGTGCGAAAAATGAGAAATCAATATACTCTACCCAGTATCAACAATCAGGAATCATTGATGGACATATTGATTGACTACCCGGCTTGGGGTCGTGGTCTGGCTGGCGGCGTGATGATTGGCGTTTCGGCCCTGCTGCTGATGGCCTCACAGGGCAAGATCGCGGGCATCAGCGGCGTCGTGGGCGGGCTGCTACCAGCCGGTCAGGCGGACCAACGCGGCTGGCGATTGCGCTTCTTGCTCGGCTTGTTGGGCGGCGCACTGTTGGTGCAATGGATGACCGGACAACCGGTCACCACGGCGATTCCGGCCCCGCTGGGCCTCATGGTTCTTGCTGGACTGGTGGTCGGTGTCGGCACCCGCATGGGCAGCGGCTGCACCTCGGGCCACGGCGTGTGTGGTCTGGGCCGGCGCTCGCCGCGATCGCTGGTGGCGGTCATGGTGTTCATGGGCGTGGCGGTGGCCACCGTATTCGTCATGCGGCACGTGGTGGGAGCTTGAGATGAAATCAACGTTGATGGTGGTGTTGTCCGGTCTGTTATTCGGCGCAGGGTTGGCCGTGGCGGGCATGACCGAACCGACGCGAGTGCTCGGTTTTCTTGACCTGTTCGGCACTTGGGACCCAATACTTGCGTTTGTCATGGGGGGCGGCGTTGCCGTCACCATGCCGGGCTTCGCGCTGCTGATGCGACAGCCACGCCCATGGCACGCGCTGCGTTTCGATTGGCCGACACGACGTGACATCGATCCGCGGCTGGTCGGCGGCAGTGCGCTGTTTGGGCTGGGCTGGGGGCTGGCTGGTTTTTGCCCCGGGCCGGCCATCGCGGGGCTTGTGACCGGATCGATGGCAGTCGTGGCTTTCGTGTTGGCGATGTTGGCAGGCATGATGGCGCACGACCGATGGCTGCGCGCCTGAGGATTTTTTTCGGTTCGCCGAATCACTGTTCAACCTGGAAATTTACATGCCACCGATTGCCATTGAGAAGTTGAGTTTGCCCCAACAGGGTCACCCCCTGGCCAACGTGGTCACGGCGGGCCAGCCTGATGCGTCTGAGTTCTCGTCGATCAAGGCTGCGGGTGTTTCAAAGGTGATTAATCTGCGGCCCGCCGCGGAGGACGCCGGTTTCGATGAGGCTGCAGTGGTGACGGGCTTGGGCATGGACTATCAGGTGATTCCTGTGGCTGGCCCCGGCGATCTGTCGATGAACACCGCCAAGGCACTCGACAAGGCGCTTTATGAGGCGGGCGATGACGGTGTGTTGATTCACTGCGCGTCATCAAACCGGGTCGGCGCGCTCTTGGCGTTGCGTGCGGCGTGGTTGCAGGGCGCGTCGAACGAGGCTGCTCTGGCGCTCGGCGAAGCGGGGGGGCTGACCAAGATGATGCCGATGGTGCAGCAATTGCTGGCCCAGCCGCACAAGGACTGATCGCGCCGGGTGGGTCGCCGGCCAGCGGCCTCTTGAACGCGAATGCGCATGCCCCCATCACAGGGGGCATCGTGTTTTTGCGGACAAGAGGCCGTAACCATGAGTGCCGAAGCCGAAGTGAACGCCGTCCCGCAGACCCACAGTTTTCAGGCTGAAACCCGTCAGCTCTTGAAGCTGATGATTCACTCGATGTACTCCAACAAAGAGATCTTTCTTCGTGAACTGATCTCCAACGCCTCGGATGCCTGCGAGAAGCTGCGGTTTCTGGCGTTGCAGTCTCCGGAAACCCTGGGCGATGTCTCGGACCTGAAGGTCACACTCGTCGTCGACAAAGACGCGCGCACCTTGACGATTGCCGACAACGGCGTCGGCATGAACGAGCAGGACGTGCGCGAGAATCTCGGCACCATCGCCCGGTCCGGCACTCGGCAATTTCTGACCCAGCTCAGCGGTGACCAGAAAAAGGACAGCCAGCTCATCGGCCAGTTTGGCGTCGGCTTTTATTCGGCCTTTATCGTCGCCGACAAGGTCGAAGTGCTGACCCGCAAGGCCGGTGACGAGGCTGCCGTGCATTGGGTGTCCGACGGCGAGGGCGAGTTCACCGTCGCGGCTGCCGACAAGGCCGAACGTGGCACCGAGATCACCCTGCACCTGCGTGACGACGAGGCGGAATTTCTTGAGCCCAGCCGCATTGAGCACATCGTGCGGCGCTACTCCGATCACATTGGCTTGCCGATCAGCCTCGACGGCAACACCATCAACCAAGCCCGCGCGTTGTGGACGCGACCCAAGTCGGAACTCAAGGATGAGGACTATCAGCAGTTCTACCAGCACATCGCCCACGACTGGGAAGCACCGGCGGTGTGGGCGCACCACAAGGTCGAAGGCAACCTCGAATACACGTCACTTTTGTACATCCCAAAGCGTGCGCCGATGGACCTCTGGGATCGAGATCAGGCGCGTGGGCTGCAGCTTTACGTCAAGCGCGTTTTCATTCTCGACCGCGCCGCCGAGCTGCTGCCGTCGTACCTGCGCTTTGTCCGGGGGCTGGTTGATTCGGCCGACTTGCCGCTTAACGTGTCGCGCGAAATCCTGCAGGGCAACCGCACGGCCGGGAAGCTGAAAAGCGCGCTCACCAAGCGGGTGCTCGATCTGCTCGACGATCTGGCCAAGAACCGCCCGGATGATTACGCCGAATTCTGGAAAACCTTCGGCGCAGTGCTGAAGGAGGGCATCGTTGAAGACGCGCCCAACCAGGCGCGACTGGCGGGCTTGCTGCGTTTCGCCAGCACCACGTCCGGCGAGCGCCAGTCGGTCACCTTGGCCGACTATGTGGCACGCATGCCGGCCGAACAAACCTCAATCTACTTCCACTCGGCCGACTCGCTGGCGGCGGCGCGTAACAGCCCGCACCTTGAGGGTTTTCGCAAGAAGGGTTTCGAGGTCTTGTTGCTCACCGACCGGATCGATGAGTGGGTCACTGCCCACCTGAGCGAGTTCGACGGGCGCAAGCTGGTGTCGGTCGCGGCAGCGGCAGCCGATGTCGAGGGCGTGATCGAGACCGCCGACAAGGCCAAGTTAGATGGCGACTTCGCCGAGACCCTGCCCAAGCTGCAACAGGCACTTGACGGCCGAATTGCATCCGCGCGTCTGTCCAGCCGCCTGACCGAGTCCCCATCGTGTCTGGTGGCGGCCGAGCACGGCGTGTCGCGGCGCTTGGAAGAGATGCTGCGACAGGCCGGTGAGTCGGTGCCAACCTCGCTGCCAATCCTTGAAATCAATGCCGAGCACCCGCTGGTCGAGCGGCTCAAGGGCTGCAACGACGAGGCTGATTTTGCCGACCTGGCAGAGCTGCTCCTGGGCCAGGCGGTGCTCGCCGAGGGCGGACAGCTCAGCGACCCTTCGCGCTTCGTGAAAAGCCTGAATGCCTTGCTACTCGGTCGCGGCGGGCAGGGCGGTGGCGCCGGTCTAATTCTGTAGCCGCTGCCCGGCGATGCGTGTCCATCCGTCCTTGCTGACATCGGATTCGAAGGTCAGATAAGGCGCGTACACCTCGTGCAGGGCCTCGGCCTGGCGGTCGAGTAGCCCTGCCAGTACCAGCCGCCCGCCGGGCTTGAGGTGTTCGCAGAGCGTTGGCGCAAGCGTTTGCAAGGGCCCGGCGAGGATGTTGGCAAGCACGAAGTTGGCGGGCGCCGCGCTGAACGCCTCGGGCAGGCAGGTTTCGATGCGCGCAGCCACGCCGTTGGTCGCGGCGTTTTGTTGTGTCGCCGTCAGCGCCTGCGGGTCAATGTCGACACAGATCACCCGCTCGGCGCCCAGCAGTAACGCGGCGATGGCGAGGATGCCGCTGCCGCAGCCGTAGTCGATGACGGTTTTCCCGGCCAGATCCTGACCGTCCAGCCATTCCAGACACAGGGCAGTGGTCGGGTGGGTGCCGGTGCCAAAAGCCAGTCCAGGGTCGAGTGTCATGATCACGGCGTTGGCGTCAGCGGGGATCTGGCCCCGCTTTTCTTCTGGCGTGACCCAGAGGCGTCGCCCGAAGCGCAATGGCTCCCAGTGCACCAGCCAGGCGCGGACCCAGTCCCGGTCCTCAATCAACTCGGTGTCAATTTGCAGCGCGGCGCCATCGGGGACCAGGGTGCGCAGCACCGTCTCGACCTCGTCGACCTTCACCGTCGGATCAAACAGGCCCAGCACGACGGTCTGTGCCCAAAGCGGTGTTTCGCCGGGGCCAGGTTCCAGCACCGGGTCGTCTGCCGCGTCGATGAAGCTGACCGACAACGCCCCTGCGACCATCAGGGCCTCATCAACAAATTCAGGGTGCTGGCTCGGGTGAATGCGAAACTGCAGAAACGACATGGCGACGTGTTCGTGTGCGACCTGCGCGGGGTGGCGAGAATACCCGAGGCGAGGTCACGAACGACGGCGAATACCGCGCCGACACCAAGCCGCGATACCGAGCAGGAGCAATAACCCGCCGTCGAGACTCCCGCCACCACCTCCACTGGCCCCGCTGTTGCCGCGTCCGTCTGAAGAACGTGAGGTGCCGCCCGATACCGGGTCCAGCGCATTGCGAATCGCGGCGCTGTCGTCCCAGGCGGCAGCCAGCCTGCCAAAGAAATCGCTGCCATCCGGGTTGCTGCAGGCACTGGCGCCACCACTCAGCACGCCGACCAAGGCGCGGTTCTGGTTCCAAAGCCCGCTGCCGGAAGAGCCTCCTTCCGTAACGCCCCGGCGCCATTGCACCCGCCAGGCGTCGACGATGAAGCCGGAACATTGCCCGAGCAGGCCGACGCCGCTAATGCACTGCCTGTCAGTCGCGGTGGCGGCGGTGCTGTAAAGGCTGATCTTTTTCTGGTCTCCGGCGGGGTGATGAATGCTGACCCCCGAGGTGGGCGTTGCGGGTGCTGCTGACCACGCACCGAGCACGGCGCCAAAGCGGTTGGGCACGTCACTGCCGAGGACCACCAGGGTGGTGTCAGCACGGGCCGACTCGCCCAGCCAGGTGCTGCCACTGATCATGTCGCGCATGTCGTGCCCATCATCGCCGCCCCCACAATTTGAGCGCTGAAAGTTGAAGACCGTGTTCATGGACGCCGCGTTGTTCGGGGTGACGCCGCAATGCCGGGCAGTGATCAGCAGGGGGCGGCCATCGTTGGCCGTGTTGTTGAGCAGGGCGCCGCTGCACAGTGACCGGCTGAGGCCGTTGCCGACGGTGATGAGCACGGTGGCGCGCACCGGGTCGTTCCAGCTGTTGGCCTCCGGGCAGGCCACGTCAATGTTGCAGGCCCCCGAATCGCCGGCCGCTCGGGCTTGTACCCCGTAAATGCCGCGGTAGCCGTGGTAGACCAACTCAAGTGTCAGGCGGGCGTCGCTGGGCAGGGCGTCTGCCTCCCAGCGCAAGCTGGCCATGTCGCCCGGCACATCGGGTAACCATCGGGTTTCATTCGAGCCAGGCGTGATGTGATGGACCACCTCTGGCGCCGCCGAACGCCACTGCAGCGGTTGGTCGCTTGGCCAGTTCTGCAGGCTGATGCGCAACCCCAGGCTGTGCGCGCCCGCCGAGAAGACGGTGACACCCCCGCTGCCGACATCGATCCTTTCAAGTGAGGGCGTGAGGCCGACGGCGTAGCGCAATGGAAATTCAGCGGAAGCTTCGACGGCATCCCGACGCTCGGCGTCATCGGTGGTGGCCATGGGCAGCGAGAGCGAAAGACTGACGCCGGTGGATGTGAGCAGCAGGGCGCCCAGAACAAGCTTGAATGTGGCAGCCCAGGTCGGTTTGAGCAGTGACATGGTTCGTTCTCGTTGTGTTGCGCAGGTCTGAAGGTGCCCACATCGTCGAGGTTACGAAGAAAGGTCTGGATCAGATGACCGACATGACGACCTTTGACTCGATCGTGCCGCCCGCGGGAGCCGCTCTAACCCGTCGTCGAATCAGCGCGCCAAGCAGTAGCATCAGAGTGGCGAGACCGGTGCCCCCACCGCCACTGCCCCCTTCCATCGAGGGGGGTGTTGGCGAGGGGGTCGGGCCGATTGAATTCAGGTCTCGCCCGCTGGCCGAGCGCGCCGTTCCGTCCGTCACCGGATCGAGTGCATTGCGGATGGCGGAGCTCTCGTCCCAGGCAACCGGCAATCTGCCGTAGAAATCGTCGCCGGTCGGAGTGTCGCAACTGTGCGACCCGCCGCTCAGCACGCCGACCAGGCGCCGATCTTGGTCCCATAGACCACTGCCTGACGAACCCACTTGGGTCGTGCCACTGTTCCAGCGCACCCGCCACGCATCGACATTGAAGTCGCCGACGGTCACGTTGTCGCTGACGGTTGCCGGTGAGGTGAACAGACTGATTTTCTTCTGATCGCCGTCGGGGTGATGAATCCCGGCGCCGCTGGAGGCGGGCTGGGCCACGGCCGACCAGCCGCTGAAGTGCGGATCAAATGCGCTTGGAATCTCGCGGCTGAGCTCCAACAATGTCGTGTCGCCCGACACGGATTCCCCCAGCCATGTGCTGCTGCTGATGGTGTCGAGCGAAACCCCGTCATTTGCGCCACCGCAGACTGAACGCTGGTAGTTGAATGTGGCGATCACCGAATTGGCATTGCTGCGGGTGATGTCGCAGTGTCGGGCGGTGATGAGCAGCGGCCGGGCATCGTTGGCTGTGTTGTTGAGCACCGCACCGCTGCACAGCGTCCTGGCATCATTTTCTTCAACTGTCACCAGCACCGTTGATCGCACCGGCTGGTCCCAGTCGATTTCCTCACAGACCGCGTCAATGTTGCAGGTTTGAGCGCTGCCGAGCGCGCGCGCCTGGTGGCCATGGAACGCCCGATACCCGTGGAACACCCGCTCCAGCGTGAGCGTGGCCCCAGGGGGCAGATCGTCGCGCGCCCAGGTGAGCGTCGCCATGTCACCGGGAACGTCCGGCAGCCATTGGGTCTCGGCGCTGCGGGGTGTGATCAGGTGCGGGGCTTCCATGCTGTCGGATTGCCATGCCAGTGGCACATCCGCTGGCCACTGTTGCAGGCGAATTCGCAAGCCCAGGGACAGCGCGCCTGCTGAGAAAATGCTGACCCCGCCGGTCACGCCATCGAACGCGTTCAGCGAGGGGCTCAGCCCTACCGCGTAGCGCAGCGCATCGTCAGCCCGCGACGCGAGGGCGGTCGCGCGCGCTGATTCGGATGTCACCACCATCGGCAGGTTTTGGGCGCTTAAGCCCCCGGGGACGACGAGCGATAGTCCGATTGCCGCGCTTATGACCCAGTGACAAGATGATTCGGCATGGCGACGCATCGGCGAGACCTCGGGGTGGGGGTTATGAGTCGTTGACGGCCGGCGGGGCAAAATAATCTAACGAGGTCGCGGGTTGATCAGGCGCCAGGTGTAGATCGCCAGCGGCAAACGTACTTCCCTGGACCACAGCCAGCCAGTGACCTTGGCCAGAGATCACCACGGCGTCGATGACTTCGCCAGCCGTGCCGTCATCATCGGCACGCATGACCCGCTGACCGGGCATGGGCGCCAGCGCCGAGGTGCCCCGGACCAGAAAGCGTTTGGCTTGCCCGAGGTAGTGCAAGCGCGCAATCACCTCTTGCCCGGTGAAACAACCCTTGGTGAAGCTGATGCCGTCGAGGCGGTCGACGCCGGCGTGCTGGGCAATGAAGCGATCTTGTGTTTCCGGCGCCAGATTGGGGATGCCGGCTTGGATGTCGGCGAGGCGCCAAGCATCGCTCAGGTCCTGTCCCTCGCTGGGCGGCCCATCGGGCGACCAGATCACCACACGGCGAGGGTGGCCCGGTCGCGGCATGGCCAGGCGGCCGTCGGTCAGCACATGCCCGGTCGTGATGGGGGCTTGCGGGTCGAGCAGTGGCGCCACGACCTCGTGCAACTGGGCGGGCAGGGCGTCAGCCGGCGGGATGCCGATTACGCCGATGGCGGTAGCGGCTTCCATCACCTCAATGCGCACGTCACTGCGCAGGACGAACATTTTCAGCCGCCGGTTGGCCGACTCGGCCAGGCTTTGGGGCAGGTCAAACCACCAGGTCTCAGGCGCCACGCGCATCAGAAACCCGGTGGCCAACATCCGGCCTTTGGGGCTGTTCAGCGAGGTGAATTGCTGCTGGCCAATGGCCAAGGCGGCCACATCATTGCTCAGTTGGCCTTGCAGCAGACGCTCGGCGTCAGCGCCCTCCATGCGAATCAGCGCGCGCTGAACAAGGTTGCCGACACCCCTTTTTACGTCTGGAACATTGCGAGTCATGCCCGAGATTGTCACAATCCGCGCCCGTGAAGCCAACCGCCATTCCGTCCAACGCATCACCCTCCGCTCCCCGGCCCGCACAACGCGATGCCGATGTGGTCCGGTTGGAGGATTTGTTGACGCCGCCGACGCCAGCCCCTTCGCCGGCCGTCAAGGTCTGGAACCCGGACGCCGAGAACAAGGTCAGAGAAATCGGCGGTCGCCAGAATGGTTTGGACCCGACCCGCTACGGGGACTGGGAAAAGAACGGCCGCTGCATTGATTTTTAGATCGGCTTATTGCGTCGGGGTGCGCCTTGGTGTGCCCGTGTCTATTACAGGGAGCATTCGATGAGTTCACCCAAGTCAGGGCCGCAGGCAAGACCGCTGTCACCCTTCATGCTGGGGCAGTACTACCGGTTTCAATTGACCTCGGTGTTGTCGTTTGCCCATCGCATCACCGGGCTGGGCCTGACCTTCGGCACCTTGCTGATCGCCGGTTGGCTGATCGCGCTGGCCAGCGGCCCCGAACCCTATGCCGCCTTCGCCGCGCATCTGACGGCCTGGTACGGGCAGGCGCTGCTGTTCGCATGGAGTTGGGCCTTTATGTATCACCTGTGCAATGGCATTCGGCATCTGGTGTGGGACGCAGGTTATGCCCTCGAACTTGATGCGGCCTACACCAGTGGTTATGTCGCGGTGGCGGCGTCCTTCATTGTCACGGCCTTGATCTGGGTCGTGGCGTACTTCGCTTAAGGAATCGGCCATGAGCTTGCGTTCACCGTTGTCACGCGCCAAAGGTCTGGGTTCGGCCAAGACCGGGGTGCATCACTTCTGGATGCAGCGGGTTTCCGCCATCGCGCTGGTGCCGCTGACCCTTTGGTTTGTCTTTTCGATTGCACGACTGGCCGGCGGTGATTACGCCAGTGTGCAGAACTGGGTTTCGGCGCCCAGCGTTGCCGTGGTCTTGATCCTGTTTTTGGTGGCCACGCTGTATCACTCGATGTTGGGCGTGCAGACCATCGTTGAAGACTACGTGGGCCATGAAGGCGCGCGCATCGGCGTGCTACTGCTGTCTAAGTTCGCACACGCGGCGGTCGCCGCTGCCACCATTTTTGCCGTTCTGAAAGTCGCGCTGGCCTGAGGCCGGCTGCCCACAGAGATTGCTCGAGAGACCGTTTATGGCTGCTTACGAAATTGTTCACCATGAGTACGACGCGGTTGTCGTGGGTGCTGGCGGCTCAGGCTTGCGTGCCACGCTAGGGATGGCCGAGTCGGGCCTCAAGACTGCGAACATCACCAAAGTATTCCCGACCCGCTCGCACACCGTGGCGGCGCAGGGCGGCATCTCGGCGGCGCTGGCCAACATGGGCAAGGACGACTGGCGTTGGCACTTCTACGACACGGTGAAGGGCTCCGACTGGCTCGGTGACCAGGACGCCATCCAGTACATGACGCGCGAAGCCATTCCCGCCGTCATCGAGTTGGAACACTACGGCGTGCCGTTTAGCCGCACGCCGGAAGGCACGATTTATCAGCGTCCCTTCGGCGGCATGACCACTGATTTCGGCAAAGGCCCGCCTGCGCAGCGCACCTGCGCCGCCGCCGACCGCACCGGTCACGCGATGCTGCACACGCTGTACCAGCAGTCGCTCAAGTGCAAAGCGCAGTTCTATATCGAATTCTTTGCGCTCGACCTGCTGATGGACGATCAGGGTCAGTGCTGTGGCGTGCTGGCGCTGGAAATGGCCACCGGCAAGATTCACCGCTTTCGCAGCCACATGACCATTCTGGCCACCGGCGGATACGGACGCGCCTACTTCTCGGCCACTTCGGCGCATACCTGCACCGGTGACGGTAACGCGATGGTGCAGCGAGCCGGCTTGCCACTGCAGGACATGGAGTTCGTGCAGTTCCACCCCACGGGCATTTACGGCGCGGGCTGCCTGATCACCGAGGGTGCGCGCGGCGAAGGCGGTTATCTGACCAACAAGGACGGCGAGCGCTTCATGGAGCGCTACGCCCCCAGCGTGAAGGACCTTGCGCCGCGTGACATGGTGAGCCGCTCGATGGCCACCGAGATTCGCGATGGCCGCGGGGTCGGTGATGAGGCTGATCACATTCACTTGCACCTTGAACATCTCGGCCCTGAAGTGCTGCACAAGCGCCTGCCGGGCATCACCGAGTCGGCGCAGATCTTTGCCGGCGTCGACGCCACCAAAGAACCGATCCCTGTCGTGCCGACCGTGCACTACAACATGGGCGGTATTCCGGCCCTGTACACCGGCGAAGTGGTCACCCTCAAGGACGGCAATCCCGACAGCGTTGTCCCCGGCTTGATGGCGGTGGGTGAGGCGGCCTGCGTGTCGGTACACGGCGCCAACCGGCTGGGCTCGAACTCATTGCTCGACCTGGTGGTGTTTGGCCGCGCTGCCGCCATTCGCACCGCGCAGATCGTCAAGTCCGGGCGGTCGCACAAGCGGATATCCAGTCGCTCCGAAGACGCGTCGCTGGCGCGTCTCGAAAAACTGCGGAATTCGAAAGGTGGCACGCCGACCGCTGCGCTGCGTCTCGACATGCAGAAGACCATGCAGAAGCACTGCGCGGTGTTCCGCGACGGCCCGCTGATGCAGGAGGGCATCGACAAGCTCAAGGGCATCATCGACGGCTTCGACAATGACCTGCAGGTCACCGACCGTTCGCTGATCTGGAATACCGACCTGATGGAAACCCTCGAGCTTGAGAACCTGCTCGGTCAGGCTCTGGTGACCATCGTCGGCGCCGACAATCGCCAGGAATCACGCGGTGCGCATGCCCGGGATGACCTCAAGGATCGCGACGATCAGCAGTGGCTCAAGCACACCGTGGCATGGCGCAGTGACCGTAGCGAGGTCAAAATTGATTACCGACCGGTGCACATGCAGCCGATGGACGCCGACGTCGACCACATCCCGCCGATGGCGCGTAAATACTGATTTCGTGAGGCGCCAGGCGTGAGGCGTGGGGCCCGACAGCCTCTTCCCCTCACGTCTTACCCCTCACTCCTCACGGAGCATCGAACATGGCCCAGTTTTCACTTCCGCAGAACTCGAAGATCAACAAGTCGGCCGGCAAGCATTTTCCGGCGCCCAGCGGCGCCAAGAATGTGCAGACCTTTAAGGTCTATCGCTACGACCCCGACACCGGCGCCAACCCGCGTGTCGACGTCTACGACATCGACATGGACGCCTGCGGGCCGATGGTTCTCGATGCCTTGATCAAGATCAAGAACGAGACTGACGCCACCTTGACCTTCCGTCGCTCATGCCGCGAGGGCATCTGTGGCTCGTGCGCGATGAACATTGACGGCGGCAACACACTGGCCTGCACCAAGCCGTGCAGCGAAGTGAAGGGCGACATCTCGATCTACCCGTTGCCGCACCTGCCCGTGGTCAAGGATCTGGTGCCGGATCTCACCCACTTCTATGCCCAGCTGGCGTCAATCGAGCCGTGGCTGAAGTCTGATACCGCCGCCCCCACGCGCGAACGTCTTCAGAGCGAGGAAGACCGCGCCAAGCTCGACGGCCTGTACGAGTGCATTCTCTGTGCCTGCTGCTCCACCAGTTGCCCGAGCTACTGGTGGAACGGTGACCGCTACCTGGGTCCAGCCGTGTTGATGCAGGCTTATCGCTGGCTGGTGGACTCGCGTGATGAAGCCACTGGTGAGCGTCTTGATGCGCTTGAGGACCCGTTCAAGCTCTATCGCTGCCACACCATCATGAATTGCGCCAAGACCTGCCCCAAAGGTCTGAACCCGGCCAAGGCGATCGCCGAAGTCAAGAAGATGATTGTCGAACGCGCGGTCTGAAATCGCCCGTCCCGACCCCCAAGGCGGCCCGCGTGGCCGCCTTTTGTTTGCTGGAGACGCTGTCATGGACGCCGCGAGACTGACCTGGTTGCTGCGCCGCGGGATGAAGGAGCTGGACGTGATGGCGACGCGTTATCACGCTGATCGTTACCCGCAAGCCCCGGCCACTGAACGACGGGCCTTTGAACGACTGCTGTCAGACGTTGAAGACCCGGACATCTGGGCGTGGACCATGGGGTATGCCGAAACCCCAGAGGAGTACCGGGATGTCGTCCGGGAATTTCGAATCTTCCGTTGAGCTCGTCCTGCGTCCATCGCGTGGCGCACTGATGATGGCGCTATGGGTGCACGCCCTGCCGGCGGCGCTGCTGCCGTTCACAGGGCTTGCGCCGCCGTGGATGATGGGTCTCGCCGGGCTGATTGCGCTGTCGTGGATCGCTTTGCGGCACCACCCCGCGCTGGGTTTTGGCAAGCGCGCCATTACCCGCGTGCGCTGGGACGCCGAAGGCCAGTGGTTTATCTGGCGAGGGGGGAAGCGTATCGAAGCCGAGCTGTTGGACGAAAGCGTGGTCCACCCGAAGATGGTGGTCCTGCGGTTCCGCATCGAAAAGCACAAGCGCCTGACGCGGCTGCTGACGGGCGACGAAATGACGCCGGGTAACTTTCGTCGGCTCAAGGCGCGGTTGTCTTTGCCCCGCCGCTGACTGATGGTCGGCCGGCGTTACCGGCTACGACCGGGGAGGATGGTCGGTGTGGCAACCGCCACGGTTTCGGGGTGATCGAGGTTGTAGTGCAGGCCGCGGCTTTCGTCGCGCTGCATCGCCGAGCGCACGATCAGCTCTGCGACGACGACCAGGTTGCGCAGCTCCAACAGGTCGGGCCCGACCCTGAAGTTGACGTAGTAGTCGGCGATCTCATCGGCCAACATGCGCACGCGATGCAACGCGCGTTCAAGCCGCTTGTTGGTGCGCACGATGCCGACGTAGTCCCACATGAAGGTCCGCAGCTCCAGCCAGTTGTGGGCCACCACGACCTCTTCGTCCGAGTCGGTGACCTGACTGTCATCCCAGCTTGGCAGCGGGTACTTGGCGGTTGGCGGGGGCGGCTGAGACAGGATGTGCTGGGCCGCCGATTCGCCAAAGACCAGGCATTCGAGCAGTGAGTTGGACGCCAGTCGATTGGCGCCGTGTAGCCCGGTGTAGGCGACCTCGCCGATGGCATAAAGGCCGGCAAGATCGGTTTGCCCGTCGAGGTTGGTGATCACCCCGCCGCAGGTGAAATGGGCCGATGGCACCACCGGAATCGGTGCTCGCGTGATGTCCAGCCCCAGCGTCAGGCACTCCCGGTAAATGCTTGGAAAGTGATGCTGGATGAAGGCCTCGGACTGGTGGCGAATGTCGAGGTAGACGTACTTCAGCCCCAGCCGTTTCATCTCGTGGTCGATGGCGCGCGCCACGACATCGCGCGGCGCCAGCTCGCCGCGACTGTCGAAGCGCGGCATGAAGCGCTCGCCGGGGGTATTGTCCTCGTCAGGCAGGCGCAGAGTCGCGCCCTCGCCGCGAAGCGCTTCGCTGATCAGGAAGTTTCGCCGGTCGGGGTGATAGAGGGTGGTCGGGTGAAACTGCATGAATTCCATGTTGGCGACGCGGCAACCGGCCCGCCAGGCCATGGCGATGCCGTCGCCCGAGGCGCCATTCGGATTACTGGAATACAGGTACACCTGGTTGGCACCGCCGGTGGCCAGCACCACTGCGCTCGCACCTTGCGAGTGGACCTTACCGTTGTCGATGTCGAGCAGGTAGGCGCCCCGGATGCGGCCGGTCGCCGGGTCTTTGATCAGGTCGACGGCCACATGGTGCTCGAGGGCGGTGATCAGCGGATGCTGCTCGACCAGGGAGCACAAGGTGGTTTCCACGGCCAGACCCGTGGCATCAGCGGCATGGACGATCCGACGATGCGAGTGCCCGCCTTCCCGGGTTAGATGTAGGCGGCGTCGCGGGTCGGCTTCGTCAATCGAGAATTGAACCCCGCGCGCCATCAACCAGCGGATACAACGCGCGCCGCGCGTCACGGTGAAGCGCACGGCCTCGGCGTCGCATAACCCTGCGCCGGCCGCGTGGGTGTCGCGGATGTGATTTTCCAGCGAATCTTCAGCATCTAGGACCGCAGAGATCCCGCCCTGGGCCCACAGCGTGCTGCCGCCGGCCAGCGGCCCCTTGGACACCACGCAGACCTTTTGCCCGCCCTCTGCGAGACGCAGGGCGCAGCTCAGACCGGCCGCACCGCTACCAATGACGAGAACCGCTGGCTCCTGCATTGCCTGCCTTTCAGTACACTAAGAGGGTGGAATCGCGCTGCGTTTGCCGCTCGCGCCATCTGATTTTTTGTTGAAGATGATTGCCGCCCTCAAGCATCTCTCCATTCGGATTGTAGCGATACATCATCCCAGCAGGCGGTCATCTCAATTTCCAAGGATTCATGAGCGAAGCCAGCGTTGACGAGCAATTGGTGGCCCGTGCCCAGGCTGGGGACGTCCGAGCGTTCGAACTACTTTTCCGGAAGTACCAACACAAGATCGTGCAACTGGTCTCCCGACTTGTGGGCGACGCTGACGCGCCCGACGTGGCCCAGGAAACGTTTATCAAGGCCTACCGCGCGCTCGGTGGCTTCCAGGGCAACAGCGCCTTTTACACCTGGCTTTATCGCATCGGCATCAACACCGCAAAAAACCATCTGGTGTCGATGGGGCGGCGACCTTCCGGTCGAGACAACATCGATGTGGCCGATGCCGAACTTTATGGCCATACCGAACATCTAAGCGACGTTGATACGCCAGAAGCCAACTTGTTGTCCGATGAGATCAAGCAGAAGGTCATGGACGTGATTGCCGCATTGCCCGCCGATCTGCGACGCGCCATCACGCTCCGAGAGTTTGAAGGCCTGTCGTACGAAGAGATTGCCGAGGTCATGCAATGTCCGATCGGAACCGTCCGCTCGCGGATTTTCCGGGCACGGGAAGCCATCGATGCCGTCGTCGGACCCCTGATGCGCAATGACTGATCAATCGGTTCACAATCCGTTCACCCAACATATGTCTCTGCCTGGGATGTCTGCATGAAAAATGACGAAATGCTCTCCGCCGCCCTCGATGGCGAATGTACGTCCGAGGAACTCGATCAGCTGTTGGCCGACCTGACCAACGACCCGGCAGCCGTTCAGCGTTGGCAAACCTGGGCGGCCGTCAAGGCGTCGATGGGCGGTGCGCGCGTCGGCCGGGTCTCGGCCGATTGGTCCAACGCCGTGATGAAATCAATCTCGATGGAGGCCCCGCCGGTCATGCTGGCGCCGGCCACCAAACCGCGTCCTGAGCCTGGCGTGCGGGTGGCGCAGGCACCGCGTCGGCGCCGCCGTTCGGCATGGGCCGCTGCCGGTGCTGCCGCGTCAGTCAGCGCGGTCGCGCTGGGCTGGATGTTGGTCAGCAACCCGGCGGCGGTCAGCGAAACACCCGGTTTTGCCGACGTCACAACCGAGCGGCCTGCACCCGCCCAGATTGCGCAGTTGCCCGACAGTCGCGTGTCGCAAATGCCAGTGGATACGGCAGCCCGTGACCGGTGGTTACTCAATGAATACCTGATGGAGCATCACCAGTTCGCTGGCTCTCGCGGCATGGGCAGCACCCTCCGCCAAGCGCAGTTTGACGTGATGGCCAGTAACGTCTCTTTCGAGGAGTCTCGGCCTTGAGGCATCGCGGTGCCCTGCTGGTGGTGGTTTGCGCCGTTGCGCTCATCCCCGTTCGGGTTGCCGCCATTGACGACAAAAGAGCTTGGCTGGTCGATGTCAGCGAGGCTCAGCGGCAAAGCAATTTCGAGGGCGTGCTCCTGTATCGCAGCGGCGACAGCATTGACTCGTTCCGCGTCACCCACCGCTACAAGAACGGCGAAGCGCGTGAGCGTCTTCAGACCCTGACCGGCGAACAGCGCGAGGTCGTGCGCCGTGGCGACAAGGTCATCTGCCTCGTGCCGCCGGGTCACCGCCTGCCATCTTCGGCGCTGCACGGGGTGCCGCAGTCGATGATCCCCAGGCTTGACGAGGCGCAGCTGCAACGTATTGAGAAGAGTTACATCCTTTCGGAGTTGGGCGAACAACGGATTGCGGGACGCCGCTGTGAAGGCATGTCGATCACGCCGCACGATCCGCTGCGCTATGGCTACGAGGTATGGGCCGACAAGGAGACCAAGGTGCCGCTCAAGGTGCTACTCAAGGGCAGCGACGGCAAGGCGATCGAGCAGATCATGTTTACCGAGGTGCGTTTCCCCGACGCGATCGCCGACGACGTGTTCGACATTACCCCTCAGCTTGACCAGGGGTATCAGTCCATCGCACAAGATCAGATTCAGTCTCTGGGCAGCCAGGCGGGTGCGGTGTTGCCCGGCGCCGGAACATCTGACGCGCAGCTGAGTCTGGTGTCGATTCCCGAAGGCTTTGAGGTCGTGATGTTTACGCAGCGCGACTTGCCGGGTGGCAGTGGCACTCTGCGCCACTGGATTATTTCTGATGGCCTGACCTTCGTGTCGATTTTCGGTCGGCAGAATGTGGGTGAGCGACGTGCGGCGTCGATGCCACACTCGGCCACGGCCGTCGGCGCCATGCACGCCTATCGGCAGATCGTCGGCTCGGTGGAGATCACGGTGGTCGGCGAAGTGCCGTCGAGAACCGTACAGGTCATCGCCGAAGGCACCTCCCAGCGTCTGAGCAACGACGCGCAGCGCCCCTGATGCTTGAAGAACGCGCCGTCGTCAGTCGTGTCGAAGACGGCCAGGTCTGGGTCAAGCCCTTTGCCAGCGAAAGTTGTGCCCGCTGTCAGCGTGGCCAGGGCTGCGGTGGTGGGGTGATCGGCCGGCTGGTCAGCCGTCGGCGGGTCGACATTGCCGTGGCCTGCATCGGCGCGACGCCCGCGGTGGGGGCAGTCGTCCGCGTCGGCGTTGAGGAAGGGGCGCTGATGAAAGCTGCGCTGGCCATCTTTGCCTTGCCGATCGCCGGATTGTTGGCGGCCGGCGCCTTCGCCCACCAGTTGCTCGGCGCGCATGACCTGCTGGTGGCCGCGTTTGCAGCCATCGGCCTCATCGGTGGTTTTCTGGTGACCCGCTGGCTGGGCGAACACTGGCAGGCACTGGGCCAAACGCAGCCGCGTATTCTTGGACCGGCGCGCAGTGACGATCCCTGCGCACCGATCGACGCGCCCCGCTGAACATCCGAGCCTGGCCGGCGAAACCCGGCCGTTCGACGCGGCGCCTGTCTGCCGCTGATAATGGGGTGATGTTCCACCTGTCCTCTTCCCTTAGAGCCATTGCGCTGCGGTGGTTGTTGCCGCTGGTCATCCTGGCCCTAAGCGCCTGCGGGCGTGAGCCGTCGCCGCCGGCACTGCCCGACCTGGTCGAAACATTGTTGCCGGCTGTGGTCAACATCAGCGCCGTGCCCGCACCTGGCCAGGGTGCCGGTCAATCGCTCGGCAGTGGGTTCGTCTGGCTCGCGGACGGCCACATCATTACCAACGCCCATGTTGTTGCGCACGCGCCGCAGGGGGTCGTCGTGAAGCTGCACAACCGCCACGAATACCCTGCGCGGCTGATCGGCGTCGATCAGGCTAGCGATCTGGCCCTGCTGAAGATTGATGCCCCCGACCTGACGGCGGTGACCGTGGCCGATGCGACGCCGTTGCGCGTCGGCATGGCGGTGGTGGCCGTCGGGGCGCCTTACGGCTTCGACCATACGGTGACCACCGGCGTACTCTCGGCCAAGGCGCGCAGCCTTGCTGACGACCCTTACGTGCCTTACCTGCAGACCGATGCCGTCATCAGTCCGGGCAACTCGGGCGGCCCGCTGTTTGACGCACTTGGACGGGTGGTGGGCGTCAACACGCAAATGTTGGCGGACCGGCAGGGCGCCGCGACCGGGGTGGCGTTCGCCATCCCCATTGATGTTGCGCTACGCTCGGCCGAAGCGCTCCGCGACCATGGCCGGGTGCGCCGCGCTTGGCTGGGGCTGGTGGTTGAGGGCCTGGATGCCGCGGCCGCCGACGCGCTGGGGCTGGACACCGTCACCGGTGCGCAGATCACTGAGGTCACGCGCGCATCGCCGGCTGCCGAATCAGGCTTGCGGGTCGGTGATGTGGTGCTGGAAATCGACGGTCGGCCCCTGCGCGGTTCGCGTGAATTGCCGCTGCTGATTGGCCAATTGACGCCCGGGGCAATGGTCAACATCGAGCTGCTTCGCGACGGTCGTCCCGTGCAGATACGGGTTGAGCTGGGTGAGACCGAGCCAGAGGCGCCGCGCGCAGCCGCCACGCAGCCGCCACCGTCGCTTTGGGGCGCCCCGGGCACACCGTCCAGCACCCCGCAGCCGCGCGAATCCGAGCGCGCCGATGGCGCAGAACGCCAAGAAGGGTCGGGCGACAACCCGCTGGGTATTGCCGTTGCGGCCCTTGATGCCGGACAGCGCAACAGCATTCCGTTGATGAGCGGCGGGGTGCGCATCGTGCGTGTCGATGGCGAATCGGCGGTCAGGGCCGGTCTGCGGATCGACGACCTGCTGCTGCAGGTCAACGGGCAGGCGGTGAACTCGCCTGAGCGCTTTGACGAAGTGGTTGACCGACTCACCCCGGAGGCCTCGGTGCCGCTGTTGGTGCAGCGCCGCGGCTCGCCGCTGTTCCTGACGCTCGACATGCCGCGCCGTCCATGACCGTCACGTTGACCGTGCTGGCGCGGCCCGATTGCGAATTGTGCGAGCACCTGGGCTTTGCGTTGCAGCAACATCTGCAAGGGCGCGCCGAGCTTGTCTGGCACGACGTTGACGAGCGTGACGATTGGCGCCGCCGCTACGGGCTGAAAATCCCGGTGGTGCTCGATGCCAATGGCCTGCTGTTGATGAGCGGCGCGTTCGACGCGACGCGGTTGCCTCCGGCGCTGCGTTGAGCCTGCTGCGGTCGCCCTGCAGGCGACAGGCTTTACAAACCCCTTCGGTATACTGCGCGTCGTCCATAGTCAGTCCCCAGGGTCAGAGCTGACCCGGCTGCGGCGATACGCTGATTGTCAACAGGCCCTAATGAAGCAAACCATTTCGCATATCCGCAACTTTTGCATCATCGCGCACATTGATCACGGCAAGTCGACTTTGGCGGATCGCTTCATCCAGATCTGCAAGGGGCTTGAGCTCCGCGAGATGCAGGAGCAGGTGCTCGACAGCAATCCGATCGAGCGCGAGCGGGGTATCACCATCAAGGCGCAGGCGGTGTCGCTGGATTACACCGCCGCCGACGGCAAAACCTACCAGCTCAACCTGATCGACACCCCCGGGCATGTTGACTTCAGCTACGAGGTCTCGCGTTCGCTGGAAGCCTGCGAAGGGGCCTTGCTGGTGGTCGATGCCTCGCAGGGCGTTGAAGCGCAATCGGTGGCCAACTGCTACACCGCGCTGGAACAAAACCTCGAAGTGCTGCCGGTGCTGAACAAGGTCGATCTGGCCAACGCCGAGCCGGAACGCGTCGCGGACGAGATCGAGCAGGTCATCGGCATCGAAGCTAAAAATGCGCTGCGTATTTCGGCCAAGACCGGCCTCAACGTCGAAGCCGTACTCGAAAGCCTGATCGAGAAGTTGCCGGCGCCGCAGGGCGATCCGGATGCCCCGTTGCAGGCGCTGATCGCCGACTCGTGGTTCGACCCTTATCTGGGTGTGGTGTCACTGGTGCGCATCATCAACGGCTCGCTGCGCAAGGGTCAGAAGATTCGCATCTGGACCACCGGTCGTGACCATGAAGTCTCCGTGCTGGGCGTCCATACCCCGAAACGGGTCGTGAAAGACCGGCTCAACACCGGTGAAGTCGGCTTCATGGTGTCGGGCATCAAGGAGATTTTCGGTGCCCCGGTCGGCGACACCGTCACCGATGCTGGCAAGCCTTGTGCAGGGCCACTGCCGGGTTTTCGTAAGGTGCAGCCGCGCGTCTTCGCAGGCATGTTCCCCATTGATGCCGACGACTTTGAGGACTTCCGCGAGTCGCTGCAGAAGCTGCGGCTGAACGACTCTGCACTGCAGTTCGAGCCGGAAAGCTCCAGTGCGCTGGGCTTTGGGTTTCGCATCGGGTTTCTCGGCATGCTGCACATGGAAATCGTGCAGGAGCGTCTGGAGCGCGAGTACAACCTCAACCTGATCACCACCGCGCCGTCAGTGGTTTACGAAGTGCTGATGAACGATGGCTCGGTGACCAAGATCGAGAACCCGTCTGACCTGCCGACGCCGGGCGAGTACAACTCACTTAACGAGCCCATCATCAATGCCCGGGTGCTGATGCCGCAGGAGCATGTCGGTTCGGTGATGCAGCTGTGCATGGAAAAGCGCGGTGTGCAGAAAAACCTGCGCTATCTCGGCGCTCAGGTGCAGATGGAAGTCGAGATGCCCATGGCCGAGGTCGTGGTTGATTTTTTTGACCGCCTCAAAAGCGTTTCGCGCGGATTTGCCAGCTTCGAGTACGAGTTCGTCCGTTTCCAGGCCGCTGACCTGGTGCGCCTCGACGTCTTGGTTAACGGCGAAAAGGTCGACGCGCTGGCCAGCATCGTGCACCGGGACACCTCGTACAACCGCGGCCGTGACCTCTGCGAAAAGATGAAGGAGGTGATTCACCGGCAGATGTTCGACGTGGCCATTCAGGCCGCCATCGGCTCAAAGATCATCTCGCGCAGCACCGTGAAGGCGCTGCGCAAAGACGTGATTGCCAAGTGCTACGGCGGCGACGTGTCGCGCAAGCGCAAGCTGCTCGAGAAGCAGAAAGAAGGCAAGAAGCGCATGAAGCAGGTCGGCAGCGTCGAAATTCCCCAAGAGGCCTTCCTGGCCGTGCTGGGCATTGACCGGCGCAAATAGCAGCGGTTTTCTCAAACAGTCGCGGGTCGTGGAGTCATTGATGTCGCAGTTTCATTGGGATTTCATGGTGTTCTTGAGCATCGCGGCCGCGATCACCGGCGTGGTGTGGGCGCTGGAAACCTGGCGCTTTGCCCCTGCACGTCGCGCATCCGGCGGTGCCGAAAAAGCCAACGGTGTGGTTGAGTTCTGCCGCTCGTTCTTCCCGGTGATCATCATCGTGCTGGTGTTGCGCGCGTGGATTGTCGAGCCGTTCCGCATTCCTTCGGGGTCGATGATCCCGACGCTTAATGTGGGGGATTTCATCCTGGTGAACAAATTCACCTATGGCCTGCGCGAACCCGTGACCCACCATAAATTGCTGCCGCTCGCCGGGCAGCCGCAGCGCGGCGACGTGGTGGTGTTTCGCTGGCCGGTGGACCCGTCCAAGGATTTCATCAAGCGTGTCATCGGCCTGCCGGGGGACCGCATCCAGTACCGCGACAAGCAGCTCATCATCAATGGCGAGCGCGTTATTCAGGAACAAGATGGCGCGTTCAGCAGTCCGGTGGGCCGAATCGAGCGGTTCGAGGAAGCGCTGGCCGATCGTGGCAGTCACCAGATCATTCTCACCAACGACCGGCGCGGTCAGTCATTCGACTTCACCGTGCCGCCGGGTGAGTATTTCGTGATGGGCGACAATCGTGATGGCAGTGATGACTCGCGCGGCTGGGGTACGGTGTCCGAGGCCAATCTGGTCGGCCGGGCATTTTTCATCTGGATGAGCTGGGACGGCGAGAACAATCGCGTTGATTTCAGCCGTATTGGTATGCGGATTCGCTAGGGCCTGAACATGATCAATCGTCATCGGCAGCGTGGACTGGGTTGGTTTGGCTTGCTGTTCGTTTTCGCCGGACTGGGCTTTGTGATGCTGATTGCCTTCAAGTGCATCCCGATTTACCTCAATCAAATGAAGATCAGCCGTGCGGTCAGCGCGGTGGCAATGGACGCTCCGGCCTCGGTGACGGAGATCCGCAGCTCATTGCAGCGCTACTGGGACATCGAAGACATTGATGACCTCACGCCGCGCGACGTCAAAGTGGTGCGTGCCGCCGATGGCCGCCGCTTGAGCTACGACTACGAAGCGCGGCGGCATTTGTTTGCCAACGTATCGCTGGTGCTGGAGTTCGGCGCCGACGTGCCGATTTCTGGCCCGATGCGTTGACGGCACTCGACGGCCTTCAGTCGCGCCTCGGGTATCGCTTCAATGATCCGCAAAGGTTGTTGCAAGCTCTGACCCATCGCTCGATGGGCGGCATCGACAACGAGCGCCTGGAGTTTCTCGGTGATGGGCTGCTCAATGCACTGATCGGCGAGGCGCTTTATCTGCAAAACCCACGTCACGACGAGGGCGCGCTGTCGCGTCTGCGTTCGAGTCTGGTGCGTGAAGCGACCTTGTGTGATCTGGCCCGTCATTTTGACCTCGGCCCGCACCTGCGGCTCGGCGAGAGCGAGCGTAAGTCGGGCGGGCAGCGACGCGATTCGATTCTCGCTGATGCGGTCGAGGCGATTCTTGCGGCGATTTACCTCGATGGCGGTTTCGATGCCGCCCGGCAGAGCTGTCTCCGCTGGTTCGACCAGTCTCTGGCCGACCTGCCAGACCCTGAAACGCTCAAAGATCCCAAGACCCGCTTGCAGGAGTGGCTGCAGTCCACTGGACGCGCCTTGCCGATTTACCGGGTCATCGACGCCTCCGGCCCGCCGCATCGCCGAACCTTTGTCGCACGCTGCATCCTCACCGACACCGACGAGCAGGCCGAAGCCACGGCGGGCTCGCGGCGTAATGCCGAACAACAGGCGGCCGAACGGCTGCTGCAACAACTTACCGAGAATTCACCCCATGCTTAGCGCCATGATTGCCGTGGTGGGACGCCCCAACGTGGGCAAGTCGTCACTGGTTAATGCGCTGGTCGGGCAGAAGGTCAGCATCGTCAGCCACAAACCGCAGACCACCCGGCATCAGATTCAGGGTGTGGTCCATGACCCGCGCGGCCAATTGGTATTTGTTGACACGCCAGGCATTCACGGCGACGGCAAGCGCGAACTCAACCGCATGATGAACGAGGCCGCCTACTCGGCCTTTGAAGGGGTTGATGTGGTGCTGTTCGTGGTCGATGCCAACCGCTGGACCGACGAAGATCAGCAGGTCCTGAGCCGGCTCAAGGGCTTGCAGACGCCCGTGGGGTTGGTGATGAACAAGATTGACCGTATGGACGACAAGGCGCGCCTGTTGCCCACCCTGCAGCGCCTGCAGGCGCTGCACGACTTCGCCTTCATCGTGCCGGTGTCGGCGCTGCGCCGGGTGCAGCTTGACGCGCTCGAAAACGAACTGTTCAGCCGCGCCGTCGAAGGCCCGGCGTTCTATCCCGAAGACATGGTGGTCGGCCACGATCAGCGCTTCGCGCTGGCCGAGCTGATCCGTGAAAAAGTGGTGCGCAACCTGCACCAGGAAATGCCTTACGCCACCGCGGTGGGCATCGAGCGCTGGGAAGTTGAAGGGCGTTTGGACCGCGTTCACGCGGTCATCTGGGTTGAGCGCGAAGGCCAGAAGGGCATTGTCATCGGTGACAAGGGTCAGCAACTGCGCAAGATCGGCGAAGCTGCGCGTCGTGAGTGGGAGCGCACCACCGACCGCAAGTTATTTCTTCAGTTGTGGTGCAAGGTCAAGGAAAACTGGAGCGATGACCTGCGCGCGCTGGGACAATTCGGATTACGTCCTGGCGGTGATTGACTTCGACGACGCACATAAAAAAGGCCCCGATGATTCGGGGCCTTTTTTATGCGAATTGCCGATCAGCGACGCCGCGCCAGCCGATTGAGGTTGGCGGGTTCGAAGTGGCGGTCTTCGTAGGTGATGTCGAAGTCGGTCACTTCATCTTCGTTGGCCAAAGTGGTCGCGAAATAGCGCTTCGACTGCAGGTCGTAGATGAACTCGGGAATGCCCGTGGTGGTGGGCACGAACGGGGCAGTCAACAGGTGCCCCTCCTGCACTTTCCAGAGCTCGCCCCGACCGTCGTAATTGTCGATGACCGCGACGCTCCACGAGTCTTCGTCGATGTAGAACACGCGCTTGGCGAAGTTGTGCCGGGTGCCGGGCTTGAGGTTGGCTTCGACGACCCAGACGCGGTGCTTTTCGAAGCGGGTGTAGGCCGGGTTGGCGTGGTTGGGAGTGAGAATGTCCTTGTAGGTGACCAGCGGCGAGTTGATCTCGTAGGAGTTGTAGGGAATGTACATTTCCTTGCGACCGACCAGCTTCCAGGTGAAGCGGTCGAGCGCGCCATTGAACATGTCGATCTGGTCGTTGTACTGCTCGTTGTCGGTGCCCACCGCAGGATTGTCATAGCCGACATCCGGGGCGCGGTTGACGCGGCCCAGGCCGGGCGAGAACAGCCATGCGGCGCGGCCACCCGAGGCCTGGTCGGCGGTCTCGTGCACCAAGGTCAACTGACCAGCGACGCGGGGCGGGGCGATGGTGGTCGACAAGTAGAAGGCAATGATTTTGCTGGAGCGCTCGTCCTGCTGTTCAAGGTTGGCGTACTTGAATTTGACGTCTTCGATGATCTTGGTGATCACGTAGCTGCCATTGGGCTGGACGATGGCCTGGTTGTTGTAGCGCTTGGCCGCCGAGCCGCGAAACTTCAGTTTGTGGTTCCAGATCACCTCGGCGCCGCTCTGCGGAATCGGGAACGGGAAACCGAGCACGGCGTCCTTGACGTTGTCGGTACCTTCCAGGCTCGCGCGCGTCGCGTTCAACTTGGTTTCGGCATAGATTTTGTCAGGGAAGAACGCGGTCCGGACGGTGGGGTAGACCGGAATTTTGAAGGTCGGGTAGGCCGCAAACATGGCCTTGTGACCCTCGGTGACCAGGTCAGCATGCTCATCAAGGTTCTCCCGAGTGATGGTGAAGATCGGCTTCTGCAGGTCTTCGTCCATTGAGCCACGAAACTGGGCGACCAGCTCGTCAGGCTCCTGGGAGCGCAGGCGTTCAAGCTCGTCGCGCGTCATGTCGATGGTTTCTTGCGGGAAGTTGGCTTTGCCGGTCCATTCCGGGATGCTGCCGTCTTCGTTGCCGGCGTGAATGGCGCCGACCGGCGTCAGGTCTTTGCCCAGACGCTCGGCCTCTTCGGCGCTGACCCCGGCGATGGCCAGCGTACTGAGGCAGGCCGCGCCGCAAGTCGCCAGTAGCAACAGTGTTTGTGACTTCATGAACCTTCTCCTGAAATGAAAATCTGGCACCGGCGTGCGCGTCAGGCGCGACGTTTGGCGGTGGGGCGGCTGGCGGGTTCTGCCCCCTTCTTTTGGTCTCGATACTGCACCGGCGTCAGCCCCGACCATCGTTTGAAGGCGCGGTAGAAGGTGCTGGGTTCTGAGAATCCGGTGAGGTAAACGATGTTATCGATGGTTTCATGGGTCTGTGCCAATAGCCGCCGCGCCAGTCGATAACGAAAGTCGGCCAATAGCTGGGTGAAACTGGTGCCGGCTTGCGACAGCTCAAAGCGCAGTCGCCGCTCGCTGAGGCCCAGAGCGCGGGCGATGGGTTCGAGTTCGCACTGTTCGGTTTCGAGACGCAGCGCGATCTGCGCCTCCACCTTTTCGATCAGGTCCTGGCGCTCGATTCTCAGCAGGCGGCGCTCGGCAACTTCTTCGTGGACGCGCAGCAGGTCGGGGTCCCAGCGGGGCGAAGTCCAGTCGAGCAGGCCGGCAGGAAAATCAATCTCGCAATGCGGGGCGTTGAACGCCACCGGGCAGCCGAACAGCTTTTCGTAGTCGGTGATTGGCGATCTCTGTTCGTAGCTCAGACGAATCGCCGTGGGCTGAAATGCGCCCTCGGTCGCAGTTTTGGCGAACTGGATGATGCTCCAGACTGCGCAGATTTCAGTGTGTCGCAGCACCGGCGTGCGCTCGGGCGAGCTGACGATGACCAATCGTGCCGGGCCGTGCGCATTTTCGACCCGCACGTTGAGGGCATCGCTGACCAACCGCAGGTATTTGAAGGCGCGGTTGCAGCCTTCACCCATTGTTGGGCTGGAATACATCAGGTATTCGAGCACCTCGGCGCGATACGGTGGCAGGTGCGGACAGATTTTTAATGCGATGTCACGCTCGCCGGTCAGCGATTCCACCGTCTCCCAGAACACCACCTGCATCGGGTGGTGCATGCGGATCTCCTTGAACGGCAACCCCTCGGCCTGGAACCCCAGCTCGCGGTAGATTGCGTCCACGTCATATCCGGCCTTGACCAGTCCGGTGTGCACCAGCAGCAGCAGTTGTCCTGAATCCCGCATCGTTCGAGTTGTAATGGATTTCACAGACGCAGTGGGGTGGCGTTGCCGCCAACGTGAATGACAATAAATAGTGTTGCACTATCAGCGAGCGCTGATACCTTTAGCACATATTGCCCGGCAAAATGAAGTGTGGTGGGCGCGTGCCACGGCAGCAGAATCACACAATAATGAGGGAGAAAGCCATGAAATGTTGCGGACTGTCGGTCGCCGCAGCGCTGCTGCTGTCGTCTTTGCCAGCGGCAGCCTTCGAAGTGGAGTGGGGCCTGTTCTCGGCCACCAGCAAAAATTTTGTCAGTGGGGGCTTGGGCGTTCGCATGCAGGACCCGGCCACTGATCTGCTGGGCAAGACCAACGTGCCGGGGCAACAGGATCTATGTTTTGACAACTGCATCTCGCTGTCGGGCGATCCGGCCCCCAACCAACGGCTGATCGGTGCGCCAGGCGCGTTCAGCGGCGTCAATCAGGATGACGGCAACCTCAACTACCAGAAGCACGACCTGATCTCGGCCCCGCTGAAGCTCAGTACCGACTGGTCGTTTGAGCTGGGCGAATGGTTCGGCCGGTTTCGTGCGCTGGCCTTTTACGACCCGCTTAATGTTGATTTTCGCGAGCGCAATACCGACACGCGCTTTCAGCCCGCGCGGGTTGATCGGCCTGGCCGGGTTGAGGACGTCAGCGCTTTGGGCGTCGAGCTTTTTGAGGCGTTCATCTCCCGCGAGTTTTTACTCGGTGAGCGGTTCGTCAATTTCACCATCGGCAATCAGTATCTGCGGTGGGGCGAAAGTACCCTGGTGGCCATCAACTCGATCAATGAGGTGAGCCCGCCCAACCAGGCCTTTCTGCGTTTTCCCGGGGTCGAGTTCAACGAGATTTTCCTGCCGGTGCCGCTGGTGACCTTGGGCATCGAGCTGGCACCAAGCTTGTCGGCCGAGGTGTTTTACCAGCTGCAGTGGAAGCCGGCGCAACCCGATGCGCGCGGTCAGTTCTTCTCAGACCTGGATTTGATTGAAGGCGACTTTGCGGCCGTGTCGCTGGGTCAGTTTGGCGAGGACCCGAATCAGGAATTCCGTTTCGCCGGTGCGTTGGGGCAGATTTCCAGCAGCTCGGCGACCACCCGGCTGGGTTCCGAGATCGACCCGCGCGACAGCGGCCAGTTCGGCGCCAAGATCAGCTACTACGCCGAGTGGCTGAATGGCGGCACCGAGCTCAACGCGTATGCGATGAACTACCACAGCCGTCTGCCGCTGGCGCAGGTCACCGCCACCGATGCGTCCTGTCTGCGGGTTGAGACCAACGGCCGTGCCGACTCGACCAACCTGCTGGAGGCCGTGGCCGACTGTCAGGGGTTCAACGGGGCCCTGCTGGGGCGCCAGGACCAGAACAATCCCGAGCGCGAGCCGCTGCCCATCGACACGCTTCAGGCCAGCCTTTTTTACCCCGAAGACATCCAGATGTACGGCGTCAGCTTCAATACCAACGCCGGGCGCTGGTCGCTTGCTGGTGAGTACGTTTACCGGCCGAACCTGCCGTTGCTCGTGCAATTGACGGATGTCATTTTCTACGGGCTGCAGCCGGCGTTCCCGGTGGGTCAGATTGACGCCTTGCCGGTGGCAGGGGACCTGCTTGGCGCTCTGGCGCCATTCGGCCCCGACCTGGGGTTGGCTGACCTTGGGGCGCTGGCCGAATTGGGCGCCTCGACGTTTCCGTCCTCGGCCGACGGCATTCCCAGCTTTCTGCAACGTTATCGCGGAGACGAGCGGGTGGCGCCGGGGCAAGTCATCAACGGGTGGGAAGAGATGAAGGTTCACCAGATGGGCCTTACCGGTATTCGTGGCCTGTCGTCTAACCCCATCGGCGCCGACCAGTTGTTGATCATTGCCGAGGTGGGCGCCACCTATGTGCAAGGCATGCCGAGTCGCGACGTGCTGCAGTTTGAGACGGGTTATATCAACCGTACCCACGCCAGCCCTGGTGCCGACTGCAGCGGTACGCCCGATGCGCCGGTGGAGGAGTGCACGCGCAGGCTCAACCCGACGCAACAGACCGACGGCTTTGCCACGCCGTTCTCCTGGGGGCTGCGCACCATCATCCGGGGTGAGTACAACAGCAGGCTGTTTGGCTTCAATTACTTTCCGCAGTTGATTGCCGGCTGGGACGTGGGCGGCACCGCGCCATTCCCGTCGCAGAATTTTGTCGAGGGTCGCAAGGAAGCGATCTTGTCGACCAATGTGGTGATCGGACAGGATTTGAGCGTGCGTTTCCAGTACCAGTGGTTCTGGGGCGGCGGGCAGTTCAACACCCGGCGTGACCGCGACAACGCCGCAGTCAATGTGACTTACAACTTCTGAGGTGCTGGCCACAAAAAAGCCCGCAACCGGTGACCGGTTGCGGGCTTTTTTGTGGCGATCAGCGACCGACGAGCGACCGCGCGATCACCTCCTTCATGATCTCCGAGGTGCCGCCGTAGATGCGCTGCACGCGTGCGTCAGTCCAGAAACGGCTGATGGGATATTCGGCCATGTAGCCGTAGCCGCCAAACAGTTGCAGGCAGGCGTCGGTCACGCGGCCTTCCATCTCGGTGGTGGCGAGTTTGATCATGGCTGCAAACGGCACGTCGAGCTTGCCCTCGGCGTAGAGCGCGTTGCACTTTTCGACGAAGGCGCGGTGCACTTCGATGTCGGTCTTGCACTTGGCCAGCTCGAAGCGGGTGTTCTGAAAGCTGGCCAACGCCTGGCCGAACGCCTTGCGCGTGGTGGTGTACTCGATGGCGCGATCCAGCGCGCCATCGGCGTGGCCCACCGCGCTGACTGCAAGGGCGAGCCGCTCGCGCGGAAGCTCGTCGACCATGTGACCGAAGCCGCCGCCCACGCGGCCGAGCACTTCGTCGGCGCCGACCTTGATGTCATCGAAGAACAACTCCGAGGTGTCCGCCGCGTGCTGGCCGATTTTTTCAAGGTTGCGACCGCGCTTGAAGCCCGGCAGTGAGGTATCCAGCGTGAACAGCGTTGTCCCCTTGGCGCCGGCACGCGGGTCGGTTTTGGTCGCCAGCACCACCACGCCGGCGTGCTGGCCGTTGGTGATGAAGGTTTTCGAGCCGTTGATGACAAAACCATCGCCGTCAGGCTGCGGCATTGCGTTGGTTTTGATGCCCTGCAGGTCGGATCCGGCGCCCGGCTCGCTCATGCCGATGGCGCCAATACACTCACCACTGGCCATGCGCGGCAGGTACTTGGCCTTCTGATGGTCGTTGCCCAAGTGCAGGATGTAGGGCGCGGCGATGTCGGAGTGCACGGACAGGTTGGACGCGAGGGCCAGAAATCCGCCACGCGCCACTTCTTCGATGACCAGCATCGAGTATTCGAACGGCGCTCCCATGCCGCCAAACTCTTCAGGCATGTCGACACACAGCAGGCCGTTGTCGCCCATCTGCCGGTACAGCGCGGCGGGGAACTTGCCGGCTTTTTCCCAGCCGTCATAGTGCGGCTCGACGGCCTCGTCGAGGAACCGTCGGACGTTGTCACGGAACAGCTCGCGCTCTGCAGACATGGGGACCCTCGACCAAGTGATTGACCGATAGTTTAAGGCGCCTGCACAGTCGCAGGGGCCCGCAGGCTCATCGATAATCCGCCCCGATGGACACGATTCAAAATGATGATTGGCCGACTGTTATGCGAATGATTATTGTTTGCCCTTAAAATTTCGCCGGGCAATTCCATGACCAAAACTTTGAGTTTCGCCGCCGTTCATCTCACCGTGGCGTTTTCGGTGGCCTACCTGCTCACCGGCAGCTGGGTTGCCAGCAGCGCCGTGGCGCTCGTCGAGCCCTGCGTTAACACCGTGGCCTATCATTTTCATGAGCGGGCGTGGTCGCGGTGGAGTGTGGTGAATCGTGCGTCAATGACGCAGGCTGCCCGCATGACCTGAGCGGCCCTTTGCAGCTGCGCAATCAGCGGTTGCCGAGCGTCCGGCCTTCCTGGCGATACAGTTGGCTGTCCTGCTCAAACACCGACTCGCGCTCGATTAACAGGTGGGCGTGCACGCTGTCGCCCACCGCTGTCCATGGCGCATGATTCAGACGCACCGTCCCGCCGCGACCATTCCAGTCGGGCAGGTAGAGGAAATACTGGTCTGAATCCTGATGGAACGGGCGGCCCACGATGCGACGGGGTTGATTCGAGACGAAATAAAGGTAGGTGCCCGGGTGAAAGCTCACGGCTTTCCAGTGCGGACCGCTGGCCAGCAGGATGCCGGGCGTGCCAGGGACGATGACAATTTCTTCAATCGTTTGGCCGTCGGCGCTGAAAAGGCGGCCACTGCTGATGCCCTGCTGGTTGCCGGAAAAGCTGCGCACCAGACGGATCTCATCCGAGAGGTAGTACTGCAACGCTTGGGCGCTGCTGGGGTTGAGGTTCCATTGCTGGGCCAGGCCGTCGGTCAGTGCCAGACGTTCGGCGTGGGTCTCTGCCGGCGCCGAAGCACAGCCCGCCAGCAGTAATGCCACCGCACCAATGACCGATCCAATCCGTTTCATCGCCTCTCCCGGTGAATCGGCGAAGTGTAGCGTGGCCTCCGGTTATCCTGAGCGCATGAAAACCCGTCAGGATGACCCGGTGACTTCACCGTGTATCAAGCAGTGCGAGCTCACCAAGAATCAGGTGTGCCTCGGTTGCGGGCGCCACTTGGACGAGATTGTCGGTTGGCAGATGGCCAGTACAGACCAGCGGCGGATATGGTGCGCTGACGCCCGGCAGCGGCTGTCTATAATCGAGGCGTCAATTTCACCGTCGGGGCCAAGATGAACCGAATCCTCGCGCAAGCGGGCTTGCTGACGTACGTGCTTGCGGCCATCGCCGTGTTGCTGGTGTGGATCCCCAACTTCGTGGTGGTCAACGCGCAGATCGCGGCAGAGTGGAGCTGGCGTTATGTCGCCGCCTCGGGCATTCCGCTGGGATTGCTGCTGACCATCATCGCCGCGCGACAGTCCGTGTCGCCCAGTTTCAAGCTGTTGCTGCTGCTCGAGGGGCTGGCGGCGATTCTCGTTTGGATGTTCTGCCTCAAATCATTCAACTATCCGCCACAGGCCAACTTCTTCTGCGCGTTGCATGTTGGCCTGTGCGTCGTGTTCGGTGCCGTGAACCTGATGGGTTATCGCCGCGACGTGAAGCAGATCGACCGCGCGCGTCTTCGCGCCTGAGGTGGGCATGGCGCGCATGCAAATTGACCGGGCGCAGTATGGTTTTTGGCACGCGGTGCCGACGCGATGGGGCGACCACGACCAGTTGGGGCACGTCAACAACACGCGCTTTTACGTGTTCGATGAAGACGCACGTCTGGCTTACTTTCAGTCGCTGTGGCGTGACGACCCCAAGTTCTGGCACGAGTACGGGTTCATCCTCGGCCGTTTGGCGTGCGATTTCATTGCCCAGTTGAAGCACCCGGCGTCCTTGGACATCGGCTTTCGCATTCGCCGTCTTGGTGGCAGCAGCATGGTCACCGAAGCGGCGATGTTCAACGGAGATGACCTGGTCGCGGTGACCGAAGGCGTGCTGGTCTGGTTCAACTACCAGACACAGAGAACCGAGCGGATTCCCGAGCACGTTCGTGAGCAGGTCATCGGGCGCGAGCCGGTCGCGCCCGAGCACTGAAAAGCCTTAGAGATTTTCCGCCTGCTCCTTGGCATTGCCCACATAGTCGCCTGGGGTCATGGCCATCAGGCGCGCTTTCTCGGCATCGGGCAGATCCAGCGTCTGGATAAAGCCGCGCAGTGCGTCGCGACCCAACCTTGTGCCGCGGGTCAGGCGCTTGAGCTGCTCGTAAGGCTCTGGCAGGCCATACCGGCGCATGACCGTCTGGATGGCCTCGCCCAGCACCTCCCAGTTCTGGTCAAGGTCTTGCCCCATGCGCCACGCGTCGGCCTCGAGCTTGCCAATCCCCTTCAACAGGGACTCATAGCCGACGACCGTGTGGGCAATGCCGACGCCGAGGTTGCGCAAGGTGGTCGAGTCGGTGAGGTCGCGCTGCCAGCGGGACACCGGTAGTTTTTCGGCGAGGAAGGTCAGCACCGCGTTGCCCATGCCGAAGTTGCCCTCGGCGTTTTCGAAGTCGATGGGGTTGACCTTGTGCGGCATGGTCGAACTGCCAACTTCGCCAGCGACGGTGCGTTGCTTGAAGTAGCCCAGCGAGATGTAACCCCAGACATCCCGAGCGAAGTCGACCAAGATGGTGTTGGCGCGCGTCAGCGCATGGAAGTACTCGGCGATGTAATCGTGTGGCTCGATCTGGGTGGTGGCCGGACTGGGGGTGAGCCCAAGGCCACCAATCACACCGGCAGAAAACGCTGCCCAGTCGACCTCGGGATACGCGGCGAGGTGGGCGTTGTAATTGCCCACTGCGCCATTCATTTTGGCCAGCAGTGGCACGGCGGCGAGCTGCTCACGCTGCCGAGCCAGGCGTGCTTTGAAGATCACCATCTCTTTACCCAAAGTCGTCGGCGACGCCGGTTGGCCGTGAGTGCGCGAGAGCATCGGTTGTTCTGAATAGCTGCGTGCAAGTGCCTCGAAGGCCTTGAGCGTACGGTCGATCAGCGGCAGCAGCACCTGCTTGCGGGCGTCACGCAGCATGAGCGCGTGAGCGAGGTTGTTGATGTCTTCCGAGGTACAGGCGAAGTGGATGAATTCCTTGATCGCGGCCAGCTCGGGCTGTGAAGCCACTTTTTCCTTGAGGAAGTATTCGACGGCTTTCACGTCGTGGTTGGTGGTCTCTTCAATCGTTTTGACCCGCTGCGCGTCATCGATGTTGAAGTTGTCGACCAGGGTGTCGAGCTTGGCCACGGCGGCGGGCGACAGTGCCGGGACTTCCGGAATGCCGGGGTGCGCCGCCAGTGCCTGCAGCCAGCGCACCTCACTCATGACCCGGTAGCGGATCAGGCCGTACTCCGAAAAAATGGCGCGCAGGGCAACGGTTTTAACCGCATAGCGGCCATCAATGGGGGAAATGGCCGAAAGTGACGTCAGGTTCATGGGGGCACGCTTGGTAGTCTGGTCACCATTTTAACGTCAAGGACAGTCATGACCGGCACCGCGACCCTTTGGGGCTCCCAGACACAACTGGCCGTCGAAAACTTTCCAATTTCGGGCGAGCGCATGCACCCCGCCTTCATCCGCGCGCTGGCGGCGGTCAAGGCCGCTGCGGCGGGCGCCAACCGAGACCGCGCCGTATTGGCGTCCGAGGTGGCCGACGCCGTCATTGCCGTGGCGGACGCTATCGCCGCCGGCGAGCACGCCGACCAGTTTCCGGTTGATGTGTTTCAGACGGGGTCGGGCACCTCGACCAACATGAACGCCAACGAGGTCATTGCTGCGTTGGCCAGCCGCGCGCTGGGGCAGTCGGTGCATCCCAATGACCACGTCAATGCCAGCCAGTCGTCGAACGACATCATTCCCACTACGGCGCACGTCGCGGCAGCAGTCATGCTCGACACCCAACTGCTGCCGGCGCTGTCCGGTTTGCGCGCGGTGATTCAATCGCGTGTGGATGAGCTGGGCGACACGATCAAGACCGGTCGCACCCACTTGATGGACGCCATGCCGGTCAGTCTGGGGCAGGAGTTGTCCGGCTGGGCCCAGCAGGTGGCGAGCGCCGAAGCACGATTGGGCGCGGTGCAGGTGCGTCTGCACCGGTTGGCCGTGGGCGGCACGGCGGTGGGCACCGGGCTCAATACGCCGCCAGGCTTTGCCGACGGCGTGTGCGCCGCGCTGCAACAACGCTACGGCCTGGCGTTTCGCCCAGCCGAGAATTACTTCGAAGCGCTGGCCAGCGTCGACACGCTGGCCGAGCTGTCGGGCCAGCTCAAGGTGCTGGCGGGCAGCCTGATGAAGGTTGCCAACGACCTGCGCTGGATGAACAGCGGGCCGCTGGCGGGACTGGGCGAGATTGCCCTGCCTGCCTTGCAGGCGGGGTCCAGCATCATGCCCGGCAAAGTGAACCCGGTGATTCCCGAGGCGGTGTGCATGGTCTGCGCCCGGGTGATTGGCAACGATGCCACCGTGACCATCGCCGCGCAGTCCGGCAACTTTCAACTCAATGTCATGTGGCCGGTGGCCATTCACAGCGTGCTCAACAGCCTGACCTTGCTCAGCGCGGCCTGCCAGCAGCTTGGCGCGCAGGCCATCGCCCGGTTCACCGTCAACCAGGCGCGGCTGGCCGATGCGCTGCGGTGCAATCCGATTCTGGTTACCGCGCTCAATTCACGCATTGGCTACGAGGCCGGCAGCCGTATTGCAAAGCGGGCTTATGCGGAGGGACGCCCGGTACTCGATGTGGCTGAAGAAGACACCGGCCTCTCGCGCGAAGAGTTGAGTCGTCTGCTGGACCCGGCAGGGCTGATCCGACCGGCAGACAAGCCTGCGGATTAGCGGCGGGGAGGACGCTCTCGGTACACTGGCCGCCCGATTTTCAAGCAAGCTCCCCAGTCGATGACCACCATCCGCCAGGCTGACTTCATCCAGTCCATCGAAGACGCGTTTCAGTACATCAGTTGCTATCACCCGCTGGATTACATTCAGGCGCTGGGCAAAGCCTGGGAGCGGGAGGAAAGTCCGGCCGCCAAAGATGCCATCGCGCAGATTCTGACCAACTCGCGGATGAGCGCCGAAGGGCGACGGCCGATCTGCCAGGACACCGGCATTGCCACGGTGTTTCTGAAGGTCGGCATGCACCTGCGCTGGGACGCCACACTGAGCGTCACCGACATGGTCAACGAAGGCGTGCGCCGCGCCTACAACAATGTTGATAACAAGCTGCGCGCCTCGGTGCTGGCCGACCCGGCAGGTGCGCGCAAGAACACCCAGGACAACACGCCCGCCGTCATCCACACCGAGATCGTGGCAGGTGATGGCCTTGAAGTGATCTGCGCGGCCAAGGGCGGCGGCTCCGAGGCCAAGGCCAAGATGGCGATGCTGAATCCGTCTGACTCCATCGTCGACTGGATCGTGAAGACCGTACCGACCATGGGCGCGGGCTGGTGTCCGCCGGGCATTCTCGGCATCGGCATTGGTGGCACGCCCGAGAAGGCGATGTTGATGGCCAAGGAATCGCTGATGGCCCCGGTCGATATTCATGAGCTGATTGAACGCGGCCCCGCCAACCGCGCCGAAGAACTTCGCCTGGAGTTGTTCGACAAGGTCAATGGCCTTGGCATTGGCGCGCAGGGGCTCGGCGGCCTGACCACCGTGGTCGACGTGAAAGTCCTTGATTGCCCGACCCACGCCGCCAACCTGCCAGTGGCGATGATTCCCAACTGTGCGGCGACGCGCCATGTGCACTTTCATCTGCACGGCGATGGTCCGGCCGAGTTGCCCGTGCCGCGTCTTGAAGACTGGCCGCAGATCACCTGGAAGGCCGACCTCGAAACCTCGACCCGCGTCAATCTCGACACGCTCACGCAGAATGAGGTGGCGAGCTGGACGCCCGGCCAAACCCTGCTGCTCAACGGCAAGATGCTCACCGGTCGCGACGCGGCCCACAAGCGCATCGCCGACATGTTGGCCAAGGGCCAGAAGCTGCCGGTCGATTTCACCAACCGGGTCATCTATTACGTCGGGCCGGTCGACCCGGTGCGCGACGAGGTGGTGGGCCCGGCCGGCCCGACCACGGCCACGCGCATGGACAAGTTCACCGAGACCATGCTGGGCCAGACCGGGCTGATCGCCATGGTCGGCAAGGCCGAGCGCGGACCGACGGCCATCGAGTCGATCAAGAAGCACCGCAGCGCGTATCTGATGGCCGTGGGCGGTGCGGCTTATCTGGTCGCCAAGGCCATCCGCAGTGCCAAAGTCGTGGGCTTTGAGGATTTGGGGATGGAAGCCATTTACGAATTCGACGTGCAGGACATGCCGGTGACCGTGGCAGTGGATGCCACCGGTGAGTCGGTGCACGAAACCGGCCCCAAGCTGTGGCAGGGCCGCATCGGCAACATTCCGGTGGTGGCGGCATGAGGCACGCCTACCGGCCAATGCAGTTTCTCGGTGCGCTGGCCTGCGTTGCGGGCCTGGGCTTTGCGCTTTATCTGGAGCACTTTCAGGGGTTGGAACCTTGCCCCATGTGCATCTTTCAGCGGGTTGCCATGCTGGCAGCGGGCTTGATGTTTCTACTGGCCGCGCTGCACGGCCCACGAGGGGGCGGCGCCCGCAGTGTGTACGCGCTGCTGACCGTGCTCATGGCCGCTGCCGGGGCGTTCATTGCCGGTCGCCATGTGTGGCTGCAATCATTGCCCGCCGACCAGGTTCCGGCCTGCGGACCAACGCTGGATTACCTGATGGACGTGATGCCGCTGGCCGAGGTGCTGGGCACGGTGCTGCGCGGCGACGGCAATTGCGCGGTCATCGACGCGGCGTGGCTGGGCATCAGCCTGCCGGGCTGGACCTTGATTGCGTTCATCGGTCTGGGCGTGTACGCGTTGGCCGTTCCCATCCTCACGCGTCAGCCTTTTGACCGGCTCGACTGAACCCGACTTTTGGAGCTTCGCCATGACCGCTTTTGCCACCACCGACCTTTGCGATGACCATCCCGGCCTTCAGGTCTGTGAACCGATCTTCCTCGACTTTGGCGGCGCCATCGCCTTCGCCGGACCCATCAAAACCCTGAAGGTGTTTGAAGACAATGCCCTGGTGCGCAGCACGCTGGAGCAGCCGGGCGGCGGACAGGTGTTGGTGGTGGACGGCGGCGGCTCGCTGCGTTGCGCGCTGGTGGGCGGCAACATCGGCGCGCTGGCCGAGAAGAACGACTGGGCCGGACTCGTCGTCAACGGCTGCGTGCGCGACAGCGAAGAGCTGGCCGAGCAGGAAGTGGGTATCAAGGCCTTGGCCACGCACCCGCGCAAAAGCGAGAAAGGCCTGCACACCGGGCATGTGGACCGCACCGTTGAATTTGCCGGGGTGCGCTTCGAGTCGGGCGCGTGGCTCTACGCTGACGCCGACGGCATCGTGGTCGCGGCCTCGCCGGTCCACAGACGCTGAAGATCGCCATTTGATAGGCCCTGGTCCTCCGGTCGTAGTGTTGCAGTGCAGTAACCGGCTATAATGTTCGACTTTGTCGTGCCAGTCGCGCAGGCGGCTGGCTGACAGGCCGGCAGCGACCCCGCGCATTGATCAAATGTCCCGGCACGCTTGCCGGGTCGGGGTCTGCTGAACGTGGTGACCGAGGGTCGGGTATTGCGGTTTCCACCCGTCCGGTCAGCCGGTTCAGCCGATTCCGGATTGCAGGCGAACCCCTCACTTTCACCCACAGGAACGGTTGAACATGACCCGTGACGAGCAGATCAAAGCCCTTGAACAAGACTGGGCAACGAACCCCCGCTGGAAAAACGTAAAGCGCAATTACAGCGCCGCCGACGTTGTGCGTCTGCGCGGTAGCCTGAACGTCGAGCACACGCTCGCCAAGCGCGGCGCCGAGAAGCTCTGGAAGCTCGTTAATGGCGAAGCCAAGAAGGGCTATGTGAACGCGTTCGGCGCAATCACCGCCGGTCAGGCCATGCAGCAGGCGAAGGCCGGCCTCGAAGCCGTGTACCTCTCCGGCTGGCAGGTTGCTGCCGACGGCAACACCAGCGAAACCATGTACCCCGACCAGTCGCTGTACGCGTACGACTCGGTTCCGACCATGGTTCGCCGCATCAACAACACCTTCAAGCGCGCTGACGAAATCCAGTGGGGCCGCGGCATCAACGTCGGCGACAAGGAATTCGTCGACTACTTCCTGCCGGTCGTGGCCGACGCTGAAGCCGGTTTCGGCGGCGTGTTGAACGCGTTCGAACTGATGAAGAACATGATCACCGCCGGCGCTGCCGGTGTGCACTTCGAAGACCAGCTCGCCGCTGTGAAGAAGTGCGGTCACATGGGCGGCAAGGTGTTGGTGCCGACCGCCGAAGCCTGCGAAAAGCTGACCGCTGCGCGTTTTGCCGCCGACGTCATGGGCGTGCCGACCATCGTGCTCGCCCGTACCGATGCCGAAGCGGCCAACCTGATCACCTCCGATCATGATGCCAACGACAAGCCGTTCCTCACCGGTGAGCGCACCCAGGAAGGCTTCTACCGCGTCAAGAACGGTCTCGAACAGGCCATCAGCCGCGGCGTCGCATACGCCCCGTATGCCGACCTCGTGTGGTGCGAAACCGGCGTACCCGACATCGGCTTTGCCCGTGAATTCGCCCAGGCTGTGCTCAAAGAGAACCCCGGCAAGCTGTTGAGCTACAACTGCTCGCCGTCGTTCAACTGGAAGAAGAACCTCAACGACAAGCAGATCGCCTCCTTCCAGGAAGACCTGTCGGCGCTGGGCTACAAGTACCAGTTCATCACCCTGGCCGGCATCCACGTCAACTGGTACAACACCTTCCAGTTTGCGCATGCCTATGCCCGCGGTGAAGGCATGAAGCACTACACCGAAATGGTGCAGGAACCCGAATTCGCCGCACGCGAAAAGGGCTACACCTTCGTGTCGCACCAGCAGGAAGTCGGCGCCGGTTACTTCGACGACGTCACCACCGTCATCCAGGGCGGTTCGTCATCGGTCAAGGCCCTCAGCGGCTCGACGGAAGAAGAGCAGTTTCACTGAGAAATCGCTGTCGCGTGATCGCTTGAGTCAGGCGTGTCGCGCGGTAGGATTGCTGGGATAAGAAGTCAAAAAAGGCCGCTGATTTCAGCGGCCTTTTTCGTGGCTGCCGACGACCCGGTTAGCCCGACTCGGGAACAGCCTCCGTCGCACCCAGGGGCAGCCACAGCGCGACTGTCGTGCCGTGCGGCGTGTTCGGTTCGATGCGGAGTTGTCCGCCCAGGGCTTTTGCACGCCATTTCATGTTCGAGAGGCCGCGGCCGCCGTCCGGCGCCAGCGTGTCCAGCGGTGGAAGCCCCCGACCATCATCGGCGATGCGCACACAGACGCCGGCGAGGCCCTCCGGCGAGGTGCCCGTATCGGTGGAGACGCTGACCCGCGATGCGCCGGAGTGCTGGATTACATTGCTGAACGCCTCTTGCGCAATGCGCAGCACGTGCAAGGCCTGGGGCGCGCGCAGCCAGGTCAGGGCTGGCAGGGCGGTGACGTCCCAGGCAACGGTGATCCCCGCCTGCTTCAGTTGTGGTGTCAGCCGGTAGCGCAAGTTGCCGAGCAGGCTCAACAGATCGCCATCGACCGGCTCCAGCGAATCGACCGTGAGTTTCAGGTCGGCAATGGCATGACGTAAGGCGACTGCGGCGGTGTCGTCGGGCTCGCCACGGCGCTCGACGGCGGCCAGGGTGGTGACCAGGTTGGCGCCGATGCCGTCATGAATCTCCCGCATCAGCCGCTGCCGCTCGTCGGCCAATACCGATTCCTGCGACAGCTGGCGGAGCCACTCAAAGCTGGCCTCCAGGGTCGCCTGCCGTTCCTGGACGCGCATTTCGAGGATCCGGTTCATCTGTTTGATCACGCCCAGCGATTCCACGTACCGCGCCGCCAGCGCCAGTGAAAAACACAGGAACAGAATCGAGGCGCCCACCGGCATCAGATAGGCGCGCTCGATACTCAGCACGCGGGTGATGATGGCAAGGTCATAAACGCTGATCACCACCGTCACGCCGTAGCCTGACGCCAGCAGCAGTTCCGGCAGACCGCGCGTTCGCCATGCCCGCTGGAAAAGCAGCCCTGCCGAGGCGACCGACACCGGCGCCATCACCCAGTAGGCCAGCGACGCGTGCTCGTACGCATCAAACCCGATACCCGGCAACAGGAGCAGCGTGACCGCAATCGCCGCAAGCAGTAGCAGTCGCTCGACCACGGCGTGTCGAAGCTTGTAGTAACGAAACGCAAAGAAGAACAGAAACACCATGGCCCAAGTCAGTGACGCAATGGCCACCCACCAGAACAGTGCCGGTGAGTACAGTGGGCCGTCGACGTGGTAATGCAGCATGCGCAGCGAGAACATGCCGGCGCCCAGCCCCAACAGCAGATGCAGCGGCTCATCCTTACGCACCCACCAGATACCGATGGAAAACACGCAAAGGCCCGCCAGCATCCAGGTGCTGGCCGCGGGTGCGCTGACCCGCAAACGGTGCTGACGGTCGTAGGCCGGCTGCAACATGTGCAGCGGCCCTACGCGCAGCCGCGACATGTTGATGACCTGTGTCCACGGCGCGTCGAGACCGAACAGGATCTGGTTACGGCCAGGCTGCAGGGCCAGTGCCGGAATATTGACCAGCAGCGGACGGTTCCAAGCGTGCTCGATGCGGTCCACGTTGACGAAGCTGCGCATGATCTTCTCGCCGTTCACCCAGACCCGCTTGCGGTCGGCCACGCAGGGCAGGTAGACCGCGAGACCTTGCTGTGGCACCGATTCAATTTCAATCTCGAAGCGATACCAGTGCAGCGGCGCTTCACCAAGCGGCGGACGGACGTCGGAATGCGCGCCGTCGTGGCGTGCGTGCGCGGTCGAGTCAGGCAACCTGACCGTTTGCCAGTCGGCGTTCGCCGCCGGCAGTGTGCCAGCCGGGCTGACGGTCCACTCCGCTTGGTCGAACATCATCACCTTGCCGTTGCCTAGGGCATCAACATTGGCCTGCGAGGCGCCGACCCCGCTGGCCAGCAGTCCTACCCCCAGCCACATTCGCCACGCCGCTGCCACGCTGACGCTCAATGCGGCAGCAGGTGCATGCGCTGCGCTTCAAAAACGGCTTGGCCCCGCGAGGTGACCTGCAGCTTCTCGTAAAGACGCCGCACGTAAGTGCGGACCGTGTGGGTCGAAATACCCAGCAGTTCGGCAATTTCCTGGTACGCGAAACCCTTGGCCAGCAGATTGAGCACTTCGCGTTCGCGGTCGGACAAGGAGGTCGTCGGGTCTTCCGGACCCGGTGTGGGGGGTTGCAGACGCACCAACAATTGGCGGGCGATGATCGGCGTGATTGGTGAACCGCCATCGCGCAACTCGATGATGCGTTCAACGAAGTCGTCGGCGGTGTCATCTTTAAGCAGATAACCGCTGGCGCCGGCTTCGATACTCGCCAGCACATTGCGCTGATCGCCGAAGACGCTGACCACCATGATCTCGCAGCAGGGGTGCAGGGTTTTGGCGCGGCGAATGACGGTAATGCCGCTCGCATCGGGTAGTCCCAGATCCACCAGCAGCACGTCGGGCGTCGTCTCGTCGAGCAGCGCCAGCGCGTCGGCAGCGGTCGCGGCCCAGGCGACGACTGCGACAGCCGACGAGGCCTCGAAGGCGCGCTGAAAGCGCGACTGCATCTGCGGGTCGTCCTCGACCACCATCAAGCGGATTGCATCACTCATTAGGGGGTGCCCGGAGGCTTGAACAACCACGACGGTTGGCGCCGTTTGTACTGTGCAGTATCCAGCACCCAGCGGTCAGGTCGTTCATTGAGCGCCTCTTGAATTAATCGCGCGAAAACGGCGGGACGAGATTCATTTCGCACAGGCTAGCGGATCACCGGTGCCTTGGCGTGACCTGTCATATGAAATGCTGACAGTTCACCAGCGTGATGATTACTAAGCTTCGGCCTCCCCATTCTCGGGTCAATTCGCCTTCAAAGAGGTCAGTACCATGGATTTCAATCACGTAGTCCGGTTCGCTTCCCCGGCACATGCCGCGATCATTTCGGCATTGGCGCTCGCAGCGTGCGGCGGCAGTGGCGGTGGCGGCGGTGGCGGTAGTGCGTTGAGCGTCACCGACAAAGCGGCCGCGGCCGGCTTTAGCGGCGTTTATTTTGCGCTGGATTCGAGTGAGTTGGCCGGGCAGGCTGGTGAGCAGAACGATCCCCAGGCGGCCAGTTTCAGCAGAGCGGCCGCCAAAGCCATGCAGCAGATGCGCGTCGAAGCCAAGAACACCCAAGCCTGCTCAAGCGGAGGGAGTATCACCGAAACTGCGAGCACTGCCGAGTCGTTGTTCGCCGGGTCCATCGCGACCCAGCGTGTTGTCGCTGACAACTGTGAGGAAGTGATTCCCGAAGCACAGTTTTCCCTCAGCCAAAACGGGATCGTTGAAGTGGGTGAAGTCGAGGGTGGCGCCGTACTGTACCTGCGGACCAGCGGCCCCAGCGACGACCCTGACGGTAGCGATACCTACAGCAGTCGCTCAAGCAGCCCAGATTTCGTCAGCGAGATCGACATGCGTGGTTTGGTTGAGGTTTGTGATGGCTGCTCTGCGCCGCAATCCGGCGGCACGATCGAACAGGTGGTCTATCTGCAAGCGCGCTTTCTGTTTGACGGGCAGGCGTTTGAGCTGAACGTCGGTGAAGGCAGCGCCAGCCCACTGCAGTTGGTCGGAACGCTCAGCGGCAGCACCTTCACCGCAGATCTGAATGGCCTGTTGGGTGTTGATGTGACCGGCACACCCTGTGCGTTTTCCGCTGACTACGAAACTGTCGAAGACCTTGTCTTCGAAAATTTCAACGGGCAGGAAGAGCGCATTACGGGCGGCGAGATGAACATCACCGTTGACGGCGGTGCCCCGCTGGCCGTGGTCTTTCAGGCAGACGGCAGCTTGACGGTTGATGGGCAGACCTACACCGAAGCCGACCTCAAAGCCTTCGACCAACAGTGTGGCTTCGAGGCCTAAAGCAGCAGCTACTGCCGGGTGGGGTTCTCCCCACCCCCACGGCCGCCCGAAGCAAATAGCGCCCCGATGGGGTAGATCGTCACCACGACGCCGTAGACCGACGAGAGGCACGCCGCACTCACCGGCTGGCGCGTGCGGCGTCGGCATCGGTCGGGCACGGCCGGCGTCAGTCTCGCTTTGCTGAGACATCGACACGGCAGTTGTCGAAGTTCAGGAAGGGCAAGTTGCCGCATCGTGGCGACCGAGCTCGGATGCCGCGAAACCGTGGTTCGGCAGATTGCCTGCCGGATTGACGGAGAGAGATATCGCCGCATTGCCATGCCGGACAACGGTCAGACGCCCGGCAGTGTTTCTGCGACCAGCGCGGCGGCCAGCAGCGCGACGGCAGCTTGGCCACATCGGACAAGAGCCCGACCTTTCCGCGCGCACGGAAGTCGCTGACAGCCCATCCGGCGTTGGGGAAGTTATCCCGTTACACCGGGCGCGACCCGTGTTTACATATTGCGCCGGTAACGCCCCCCCACCTCGTACAACGTATGGGTGATGTCGCCCAGCGAGCAGACGCGCACCGCGTCCATCAGCACTTCAAAGGTGTTGTGCTCCTCAATCACGGCCATGCGCAGCCGGGCGAGCTGGGCCTTGCCTTCTTTCGCGTTGCGCTTCTGGAAGGCCTTCAGACGTTCGATCTGGCTCTTTTTCTCGTCGTCGGTGGAGCGCGCCAGTTCAATCTCGAAGGCATCACCATCACCCTTGGGGTTGCGGAAGGTGTTGACGCCGATCAGGGGCAGCGAGCCGTCGTGCTTCTTGTGCTCGTAAAGCATCGATTCGTCTTGAATCTTGCCGCGCTGGTAGCCGGTTTCCATGGCGCCGAGCACGCCGCCACGGTTGGCGATGGCTTCAAATTCGCGCAGCACGGCCTCTTCGACCAGATCGGTCAGTTCGTCGATGATGAAGCTGCCCTGCAGGCCGTTCTCGTTTTTGGCGAGGCCGAACTCGCGGTTGATGATCAGCTGGATCGCCATGGCACGGCGCACCGATTCTTCGGTGGGCGTGGTGATCGCCTCGTCGTAGGCGTTGGTGTGCAGTGAGTTGCAGTTGTCGTTGATGGCGATCAGCGCCTGCAAAGTGGTGCGGATGTCGTTGAAGTCCATTTCCTGGGCGTGCAGCGAGCGGCCCGAGGTCTGCACGTGGTACTTGAGCTTCTGGCTGCGCTCGTTGCCGCCGTACTTGTTCTTCATCGCCACCGCCCAGATGCGCCGGGCGACGCGGCCGATCACCGAGTATTCCGGGTCCATGCCGTTACTGAAGAAGAAGCTCAGGTTGGGCGCGAATTCGTCGATGTGCATGCCGCGTGCGAGATAGCTTTCGACATAGGTGAAGCCGTTGGCCAGCGTGAACGCCAACTGCGAAATCGGGTTGGCCCCGGCTTCGGCGATGTGATAACCCGAGATCGACACCGAGTAGAAGTTGCGCACCTTCTGGTCGACGAAATACTGCTGGATGTCGCCCATCATTTTCAGCGCGAATTCGGTGCTGAAGATGCAGGTGTTCTGGCCCTGGTCCTCTTTCAGGATGTCGGCCTGCACCGTGCCGCGCACGTTGGCCAGCGTGAACGCCCTGATCTGCGCATGCTCGTCGGCGTTGGGCGCACGGCCCTTTTCGGCAGTGAACTTGTCAACCTGCTGGTCGATGGCGGTGTTCATGAACATCGCCAGAATCATCGGCGCCGGACCGTTGATGGTCATGCTCACCGAGGTGCTGGGCGCGCACAGGTCAAAGCCGTCGTAGAGCACTTTCATGTCTTCGAGGGTGCAGATCGACACGCCGGAGTTGCCGATCTTGCCGTAGATGTCGGGGCGTTCGGCCGGGTCCCAGCCGTAGAGCGTCACCGAGTCAAACGCGGTGGAAAGGCGGTGCGCGGGCATGCCGTCCGACAGGCGCTTGAAGCGGCGGTTGGTGCGGAAGGCATCGCCTTCACCGGCGAACATGCGGGTGGGGTCTTCGCCTTCGCGCTTGAATGGAAACACCCCGGCGGTGAACGGGAAGTACCCCGGCAGGTGTTCCTTCATCAGGAAGCGCAGCAGTTCGCCGTCGTCGCCGAAGCGGGGCAGGGCGACCTTGCGCACCTTGGTGCCGGCCAGCGACTCGGTGGTGAGGATGGTGGTGAGCTCTTTGTCACGCACCTTGGTGATGTGTTGGTCACCGCTGTACTGCGTGACGATCTCCGGCCAGCCGCTGAGCAGCTTGCGCGGGGCGGGCAGAAACTCGCCGTCCTTGGCGTCCAGCGCCGGCGCCAGTGCGGCGGTGGCGGCGCTGTTGTCCTTGAGCAGATCGTGGCTGATGCGCAGTGCCTGGCGCTCACGGGCGATCTGCACCTGCGTGTCGACATCCTTGTGATAGCCACGAATGGTTTCGGCGATCTCGGCGAGATAACGCACGCGATCGGGCGGGACCACCGCCTGGCGGCTGGATGAGCAACTCACGGCCACCGGCTTGAGGAAGGATTTTTCGGGCTTGAAGCCTTTGTCCACCAGCACCGGCAGGATCGCCTGATAGAGCGCGGTGACGCCGTCGTCATTGAAGCGCGAGGCCATGGTGCCGAACACCGGCATCTTGTCGGGTGACTCGCCGAAGCGCTCACGGTTGCGCTGGTACTGCTTGCGCACGTCGCGCAAGGCGTCTTCGGCGCCTTTGCGATCAAACTTGTTGAGCGCGATGAAGTCGGCGAAATCGATCATGTCGATCTTTTCCAGCTGCGAGGCGGCGCCAAACTCGGGCGTCATCACATACAGCGAAGTGTCGACAAACGGCACGATGGCGGCGTCGCCCTGACCGATGCCCGAGGTCTCGACGATGATCAGGTCAAAGCCTGACAGCTTGCAGGCGGCGATCACGTCGGGCAGCGCGGCCGACAGCTCACTGCCGGTGTCGCGCGTCGCCAGCGAGCGCATGTAGACGTTGGGCGTGTCGATGGCGTTCATGCGAATGCGGTCGCCCAGCAGCGCGCCGCCGGTGCGCTTGCGCGACGGATCGATGGAGATGATCCCCACCTTGGGCTTGTCGTGCTGATCCAGCCGCAGACGCAGCACCAGCTCGTCGGTCAGCGACGATTTGCCCGCGCCGCCAGTGCCGGTAATGCCGAGACGCGGCGTGGTGACCTTGTCGGCCGCCTTGCGCAGCTCGGCGCGCAGCTTCTCGGAGTAGTGACCGTTTTCGATGCCGCTGATCACTTGTGCCAGTTGCCGGCGGTCGCCGCTTTGCAGCGCTTCGATCACCTTGTCGGCCTTGGGCGCGGCTGCGGTCACGTCGTAGTCGGCGCCCTTGATCAGATCGTCGATCATGCCCTGCAGGCCCAGCGTGGCGCCGTCGTCGGGCGAGTAGATGCGCGCCACGCCGTAGTCCATCAGTTCCTTGGTTTCGGTCGGCACGATCACGCCGCCGCCGCCGCCGTAGACCTTGATTTTCTCGCCGCCGTTTTCGCGCAGCAGGTCCACCATGTATTTGAAGAACTCGGTGTGGCCGCCCTGGTACGAGGTGATGGCAATGGCTTGCGCGTCTTCCTGCAAGGCGGCGTTGGCAATTTCTGCGGCCGAGCGGTTGTGGCCCAGATGCACCACTTCGGCGCCGGAGGCCTGCAGAATGCGGCGCATGATGTTGATCGAGGCGTCGTGGCCGTCGAACAGCGCCGTCGCCGTCACCAGGCGGATCTTGTGCTTGGCCTTGTAGGGCTCGGGCTTCTTGAAGGCGGCAGGGTTGTTCATGGCAGGTGCTCCGGCAGGCGCGTACGGGGGGTAACGACCTGGCATCCTAGGTCATCACGCCTTGGTTGCCGATGCCCGAAGGGCCTGTGATACCTGAGCGAAGTTGCAAGGGTCTGGCGGCTTGCGGCAGTCTACCCGCCATGGAACGCGACAGTATCTCGATGGCCTTCGTCAGGGAGGCGCTGGACGGCGTAAAAGCCCTGGGCGGCGATACCGAAGCCTTGCTCATCGCGGCGGGTATTGCCCCCCAACGCCTGTCGCTGCCGGGCGAGCGGGTCAGCGCCGCAGCCTTTGGTCGGTTGTGGCGTGCGGTGGCGGCAACACTCGGCGACGAGTTTTTCGGTCAGGACGGCCGCCGCATCAAACCCGGCAGCTTTGCCACCATCTGCGAGTTGTCACTGCACGTCCGCAACCTCAAGCAGGCGCTGCAACGTGCGCTGCGGCTGTTCAATCTGTTGCTCGACGATGTGCATCCCAGGCTGGAAGAACGCGGCGGCGTGGCCATCATCACCCTGACTGATCGCCGCAATCCGGTACCGGTGTTTGCCCACGAAACCCTGCTGATTCTGCTGCAGGGCCTGATCTGCTGGCTGGTGGACCGGCGCGTCACCCTGCAACACGCCGCCTTTGCTTACCCGGCGCCCTCCTGGGCCGACGAGTACAGCCGCATCTATGCCGGCAACGTCACCTTCAATGCCCCGGTCACTGCCTTCAGTTTTCCCGCATCGGACCTGCGTGCGCCGGTGGTGCAAACCGAGCGCACCCTGCGTGAGTTCTTGCGCGGCGCGCCGACCAACATGGTGGTCAAGTACCGCAACCCGCGCAGCCTTGGCGTACGGCTGCGTCACGCGCTGAAATCGCGGGCGCAGGGTCTGCTGATGCAGCAGGAAGATTTTGCCGAGGAGTTGGGTATCAGCGTGTCCACCCTGCGGCGACGGCTGGATGCCGAGGGCACCTCGTTTCGCCTGATCAAGGACGGCATTCGTCGTGACATGGCCATCCGCCAGTTGCAGCAAACCCGGCGCAGCTTGCCGGAGATCGCCGAAAGCCTCGGCTTTGCCGAACCCAGCGCCTTCCATCGCGCGTTCATCAAGTGGATGGGAATTTCTCCCGGTCAATTCCGTCAAAGCGGATCGGTCGATACGGTCATCTGAAAAGTGTCGCCGCATCAGGCGGGTCGCGGGTCTTGGCGCAGACACAGGTTCGGAGTGGTGTAATCAACACATGAAAATGCAAACGATGTACACCGCAGTTCTGGGTGGGGCGCTTGCCCTGAGCGTCATGCCTGTAGCGTTTGCGCAGGATGTAGACCGGCCATTGCGCTTGCCGGAAATGGTCGAGCTACCGGGCGGCAGCTTTCAGATGGGCGACCTCGATGGCTTGGGCACCGCTTACGAGCGCCCGGTGCGCACGGTACAGATCGCGCCGTTCGCCATCGGCAAGTACGAGGTGACCTTCAACGAATGGGCGCCGTGCATGGCTGCCGGTGATTGTGAGCATCGACCCTCTCACGAAGGCTGGGGGGCCGACGGCCGCCCGGTGATCAATGTCAGCTGGAATGACGCCAAGGCCTATGTGCGCTGGTTGAGCAAGGAAACCGGTGACACCTACCGGCTACCCTCCGAGGCGGAGTGGGAATACGCCGCGCGCGCCGGCACTGAAACGCGCTACAGCTGGGGCGACAGCTCGGAGTGGATGTGCGACAAGGCCAATGTCTTCGACCGCGATGGTCTGGCCAAAAACCCTGACTGGAACTGGCACGTGCAGTGCAAGGACGGCGAGCCGTTCACCGCGCGCGTGGGGCAGTACAAACCCAACCCCTGGGGCCTGCACGACATGCTGGGCAATGTCTGGGAATGGACTGAGGACTGCTGGCACCCGGACTACACCGGTGCACCCACCGATGGCAGCGCTTGGATTGACGGTGGTCAGTGCGGCAAGCGCGTCAACCGCGGTGGTGGCTGGGGCAATCACCCACGCACCATGCGCTCGGCGACGCGCGATGCCGACAACGTCGGGGACCGCAGCGACGGACTCGGCTTTCGTGTGGTGCGGGAGCTCTCGCGCTGACCGGTGGCCCGGCCTGACGACGCGACACCCGCCCGCACCTTCCCGGTCGACTACAGCAGTTCGCTCGCGTCCCAGGTCATCATCATGGTCTGGGTGTCGCCGCGGGCTTCAGGGTCAACGGGGAACGGGCTGGACTTGTAGATCGCGCGAATCACCGAGTCGTCAAAGGTGTCGTTCCCTGATTTTCGGGTGATTTCGGTGTCGGTGACTTCGCCGCGCGCATTCAGGGTGATGCGCACGTCGCAGCTCAGGCTCGAGCTGATGCCCGGCGGTAACAGCCAGCGGCCTTGCACCCGGTCGAAAATGCCCTTTTCTCGTGAACTTGCGAAACGCTCGGCGTCGGTCTCGCCGTCTTCAGCGGCGGGCGCAGCCGGTTTGGGCCGTGGCGTCGCGGTGGGGCGCTGGGTGGGTTGTGGTGTCGCCGGCGGGGTCGGTGTCGGCGTGGGGGTCACGGTCGGGGTCGGTGAGGGCTCAAGGCCAATCACGTCTTCCTCTGGCGGCGGCGGTGTAGGCGGCGGTGTGGGCTCTGATTCTGGCGTCTCGGGTTCGGGCTCGGGCGCCTGCACCTCTTCGGTGAGCATCACCACCTCCATCACCGATGGCGGGCCCGGGTCGCGTGTGCCCCACAGCAGATCCGGCACCAGCAGCGTGATGAGAAACGGGCTCAGGTGCAGCGCCAACGCCCACAGGGTTGCCCGTCGGTCAGGACGGGCCGGGTGCGCATAAGGCGGCGTCTTCTTTGGTGCGACGAGACTCAAAATCCCAGCGGCAAACCCGCACTCCAGTAAAGCAGCAAAAACACGGTCCAGACCGTCATAAATGTTGCCGCGTAGGGCAGCATCAGCGCGGTCAACGTGCCGATACCGGTGCCGCGCACATAGCGCTGGCAGAACACGACAATCAGCGGAAAATACGGCATCAGCGGTGTGATGATGTTGGTCGACGAATCACCGATGCGATAGGCCGCCTGGGTCAGATCCGGCGAAATGCCCAATTGCATCAGCATCGGCACCAGCACCGGGCCCATCAGCGCCCATTTCGCCGAGGCCGAACCGACAAAGAGATTCAGCAACCCGGTGAGCAACACCATCCCCACTACTGTAACCGCTGCGGGCAGGGCGAGCGCTTGCAGCGCCTGCGCGCCTTTGAGCGCCAGCAGCACGCCGAGGTTCGAACTGCCGAACGCGGCGACGAACTGGGCGATGAAAAACATGATGACCAGGTAGTAACCCATGCTTTGCATCGCCCATGTCATGCCGGCTATCACGTCACGGTGGGTCGTCACGGTGCCGGCGACGATGCCGTAGATCACGCCGGGCAGCAGGAACAGGATGAAGATCAGTGCCACCAGCGAGGTCATCAGCGGAGCGCGTGCTTCGGTGAGGCCGCCGTCGGGTCCGCGCCACGGCGAGCCGCCGGGCAGTGTGGTCAGCACCAGCGTGATGACGCCGCCGAGCATCACCAGTCCGGCGGTGCGCAGCGCGCGCCGCTCGGCGTCTGTCAGGGGGCTGAGCTGCGGCAGGTCGGCGGTGTCGCCATCGACCGCCGTGCCACGAAGCCGGGGCTCAACGACACGGTCGGTGATCCACCAGCCAAGTCCGACAATCAGCAGGCAAGAGGCGGTGGTGAAAAAATAATTGTTTAGCGGGTTGATGCTCAGCTCAGGGTCGATCAACTGCCCGGCGGCTTGGGTCAGGCCGGCGAGCAGGGGGTCGAGTGACGACGGCAGAAAGTTGGCCGAATAGCCGCCCGACACCCCGGCAAACGCCGCACCAATGCCCGCCAGCGGGTGTCGCCCGGCGGCATAAAACAGCACGCCGCCGAGGGGAATCACCAGCACGTAGCCGGCATCCGCGGCGCTGTGGCTGGCGATGGCCGCGAGGATCAGCATCGGTGTCAGCAGACGCGGCGACGTCACCGCCAGGAGGCCACGCAAGCCGGCATGAATGAAGCCGGTGCGCTCGGCGACGCCGATGCCGAGCATGGCCACCAGGACCACACCCACCGGATGAAAGTGGGCGAACACCGGCACGACGTTGGCGGCAAAGGAGGTCAGTGCCTCCCCGGTGAGTTGATTGTTGACGGTCAACGCGTCGCCGCTGCGTGGATCGGTGAGCTGCCAGTCGACACCGGCCAGCGCCCACGAAGCGACCCAGACGATCATCAGTAACCAGACAAACAGGATGGCGGGATCGGGCAGTCGATTACCCAAGCGTTCAATGGTGGCGAGCATGCGGTGTTATCGCCCGGCGGCAGCGTTGGTGTCCAGCGGCCTGCGCGTCGCGTCGCTTTCGGCGAGCATAGAGGCCCCGGTTGCCGAGAGACTTCAATGTTTGCCTGCCTTCGCGCCGCTGCACTTTCACTGCTGTTTGTCTTGGGCCTCGCGGCTTGCCAGCGCGACACACCCGTGGCCGACGCCATGGTCGCCGATGCGGGTGAGACCGCGGACCCGTCCGCGGCGGTCGTCACCGTCAGTGATGCCTGGGTGCGTGCAACGCCGCCCGGTGCAGCAGTGGCGGGGGGCTATTTCACCCTGACCAACAACTCGACGCAGCCGCTGCGGTTGGTGGCCGTCGAAACACCGGCCGCGCCGGGTGTCGAGATCCACGAAATGCGCTCGGTCGACGGCGTGATGCAAATGCGCGAACTCAATGAGGGCGTGGTGCTCGATCCGGGCCAACCGGTGACCTTGGCGCCGGGCGGCATCCACCTGATGCTGATGGCGCCGCCGACGGCGCTGGCGGCGGGCGATGAGGTGACCCTGCGGTTGGTTTTTGAAGGCGCCGATGCCATCGAGGTGCAGGCGCCGGTGCGAACCGGGGCGCCGACCTCGGGTGACGCCGCACACCACTGATGTCGTGGAGCCTAAAGTCCGTCGATCAGCGTTTGCATCTCGACCGGGTCGGTACACGCCAGTAGCCGTTTGGCACGGCGGCGCAGGTCCTGGACGCGTGATTCGCGAATGATGCGCTTCACCTCCAGCACGCTCGACGGGTGCATCGAGAACTCGGTCAGCCCCAGCCCCAGCAGCAGGCGGGTGAAGCGCGGATCACCCGCCATCTCGCCGCACATGGCCACGGGAATGCCGGCCTTGGCGCCCGCCTCGATGGTCATCGCGATCAGCCGCAACACCGCCGGGTGCAGCGGGTCGTAAAGATAATTGACCTCGTCATCGACACGATCAATGGCCAGCGTGTACTGAATCAGGTCGTTGGTACCGATCGAGAAAAACTGCGCCGAACGGGCCAGCATCGGTGCGGCGATGGCCGCGGCGGGCACTTCGATCATCGCGCCAATCTCCACCGCCTCGCCCAGGGCGGCGCCTTCGGTGAGCAGCTCCTCGCGCGCTGCGTCGATCAACGCAGTGGCTTGTCGATACTCGTGCAGGCTGGAAATCATCGGCAGCATGATCTTGACCTGCCCGTGACGCGCAGCGCGCAGCAGGGCGCGTACCTGGGTGCGGAACAGTTCCGGCTCTTTGAGGCACAGGCGGATCGCGCGCAGACCCAGCGCCGGATTGTTCGGCGTCGGGCCCTGGCTGCGGCCGGAGTCGACCTGTTTGTCGGCCCCAAGATCGAGCGTGCGGATGGTGATGGGGCCCTGCACCGCCGAGACAATGGCCGAGTAGGCTTCGTACTGTTCGTCCTCGGTCGGCAGGCCCGCGCGGTTCATGAACAAGAATTCGGTGCGGTAGAGACCCACGCCCTCAGCGCCGTACTCGGCGGCCATGGCGGCGTCGCCGGCCATTTCGATGTTGGCGAGCAGGCGGCAGGCCACGCCATCCCGCGACAGGGCCGGCTCGTTCTTGAGCTTGATCAACTCGGTGCGATACGCCGCCTGCTGCGCCTGCTTGTCGCGGTAGAAGGCTTTGGCGGATTCTTCCGGCGCGGCCAGCACGTGACCGGCTTCGCCGTCGACGATCACCCACTCACCGTCGGTCAGCAGGCGGCGCGCGTCGCGCAGCCCGACGATCGCCGGAATGCCCAGCGAGCGCGCCAGAATTGCCGTGTGAGACAGCGGCCCACCGAACTCGGTGACCAGGGCTGCGACCTGTTGCTGGGCCAATAGGATGATGTCGGCGGGGGTGATGTCGTCGGCAATCACCACCAGCGGGTCGGCGAGCTCATTGCGCTCGGGCAGTTGCCGCTCGCTTTTCAGCAGGATGCCCAGCACGCGACCGCAGACGTGCTGCACGTCATCGCGGCGGGTGCGCAGGTACGGATCATCCATCTGCTCGAACACCGCCATCAGCGCGTCGCGGGCGCGGCGCAGCGCGGCCTCGGCGTTGATTCGCTGCTCGCGAATGGTCTGCATCGTCGCTTCGCTGATCGAGCGGTCTTCGACCATCAGCAAATGTGTGTCAATGAAAGCCGTGATGTCGCCGGGCGTGCCGCCGGGAATCTGCGCCTTGACCGCCTGCAGCTGGGTTCGCGCACGCTGGATCGCCAGCGCGAAGCGCGCGACCTCGGCTTCAACCTCGTCGGGTGCAAGGCTGTACTCCGGCGCGTCAAGATCGGTGCCGTGCAGTTTCTGCACCCGGGCGATGGCGATGCCGCGCGAGACGCCGATGCCCGACAGCCAGAGACTCATGCGCGCGGAGCCTTCACGAGTCTTCGCCGAAACGGTTGGCGACCAGCTCGGCCATGCGCTCGAGTGCGATGTCGGCATCGTCGCCAACGGCAATCAGCGTGATTTCGCTGCCCTTGGCCGCCGCCAGCATCATCACGCCCATGATGGATTTGCCGCTGACCTCTCGGTTGCCTTTGCGCACCCGAATATCGGCGCGAAACAGGCTGGCCATGGTGACCAGCTTGGCGGCCGCGCGGGCGTGTAACCCGAGGCGGTTGACGATTTCGACAGTACGTTCCATGTGCGGGTGGGGTTCCGGGTAGGGCGTCAGCAAACGACGTCGGCGCAATGAAAAACCCCGCGTCGACCCCCGTCAACCGCCGTGCGGGCAAGTTCGGTCAGGGATTGGTCGGGGTAGTTGAAGATACGCATCAGCATCGGCAGGTTGAGGCCGGCCACCACGGGCAGGCCATGCAGCTCGCCCAGCTTGTTGGCGATGTTGCTTGGGGTGGCGCCGAAAACGTCGGTGAGCACCAGCACGCCGGCGCCACGGTTCAGTCGCTCGATCATCTTGCCGCCCTGCATCAGCAGAATGTCGTGGGACTGCACGCGGCGCACTTCGAGCACGTCGGTCGGTAGCGGCAACGGCAACGGCATCATTTCACGCAGCGTTTCAAGCAACACGTGACCGACCTTGCCGTGGGTCACCAGCAGGACGCCGACGCCGCCTGCGGCTGTCACGCCGAACCCCGCAGCTCGCGGTGGCGGACGACGAGCTTGTCGAACATGGGGCGCAGTGCGTCGGCCAGCGACTCGACCAGGTAAACGCTGCGGTGCTGACCGCCAGTACAGCCGATGGCAACCGTCAGATAAGCCCGGTCCTGGGCGCGAAAGGCGGGCAGCCAACGTTCGAGCAGCGTGAGCAGGTCGCTGCGCATTTCGAGCACTGCCGGCTGCTCTTCGAGCCAGTTGCGTACGGTAGCGTCACGGCCGGTCTGGCTGCGCAAGGAGCGGTTCCAGTGCGGGTTGGGCAGACAGCGCACGTCAAATACAAAGTCGGCATTGTTCGGTGCGCCATGCTTGAAGCCGAACGACATCAGCGTGAGGGCCAGCGTGTCGCGGCCGCCGCCGGGAATTTCGCCATGAATGCGTTCGCGCAATTCGTGCAGGTTGAGCGGGCTGGTGTCGAGGACGGTGTCGGCGGCGTTGGCAATTGGCGCGAGCAATTGTTGTTCGAGGCGGATGGCCTCGATCAACGGCCGCTGGTGGTCACTCAGCGGGTGGCGGCGACGGGTTTCGCTGTAGCGCGACAGCAGGGTGTCTTCGTTGGCGGTGAGAAACACCACCCGGGTGGTGACGCCGCGCGCCTGGATCTGCTCGAGATAATGGCTGAACGCGGCGATTAGCTCGGGGCTCTCGCGCGCATCGATGCCCAGTGCCAGCTCTTCATAGCGCGGGCTGGGGCGTGCCAGCGCGTCGATGACCAGCGACTCCAGCAGGTTCAGCGGCAGGTTGTCGATGCAGGTATAGCCGAGGTCTTCGTACTGTTTGAGCGCGACGGTCTTGCCGGCACCCGAAAGCCCGCTGACGATCACCAGCTTCATCGGCGCAACCGGGTAAGTCGGTGAATCGAAAGGGCGCGGTTCATGGCACGGGGTCGGGTGGCGTGTCGGCCTGGGTTTGGCGGATGGCGCGCAACTGGCGGGCGGCGAAGTCGCGGTCGGCGCGATAGCCGCCGTTGCGAATCTGTTGGTCGCGGCAGGCCGTCTCAACCAACACCGCCAGATTATGCCCAACGCGGATGGGAATCGAGAGCTGCGGCAGCTCGACGCCGCACAGGCTTACTGTTTCGCGGCGGCCCATGATGCGTTCCATGCCGTCACTCCACCATGGACGCTCGGGATCCGGTGGCGGGTCCAGCGAAATCAGCAGCCCCAGCGCTGCGGACGCAATGACCGCGCGTGGACCGAAAATCTTGCGGATGTTGAGAATGCCGAGACTGCGGGCTTCCAGAAAACCGGAGATCACTGCCGGGCAGTGGCCGATCACATGAGGTCCCTGGCGGATGAACTCGGTGGCATCGTCAGCCACCAGCGGATGGCCGCGGGCGAGCAGTTCGAGCGCCAACTCGGACTTGCCGACACCGGAATCACCCATCAGCAGCACACCAAGACCCCAAACCCGCATGAACACGCCGTGGCGGGTGACCGGCGCAGCGGATGTGGCCACGGGCGGCGCTACTGCGGCGGCTGGTATTGCGTCACCAGCCCGTGCAGCGGTGCACTGTCTTCGGTGCTGCGCAGGCGGGCGCAGAACGCCTCGTCGGAAAACATTTCGGCGATGGCGGCGAGGTGTTTGAGGTGTGCTTCGGTGGCGGTTTGCGGCACAAGCAGGCCAAACATCAGGTCGACACGGGTGGCGTCGTGGGCATCGTAGTCCAGCGGGTGCTTGAGGCGCATGAAGGCACCGATGGCCTTGTTGACGCCGGCCAGTCTGCCGTGGGGAATGGCGACGCCGCGTCCGAGACCGGTGCTGCCGAGTTTCTCGCGGGCGGTGAGGCTGCCGAGGACATCGCTGGCCGACAGTGAGGGTTGGCCCAGGGTCAGCAGATTGGAGAGTTCTTCAAGCGCCTTCTTCTTGCTTGTGAACGTGACACCGGATACGACGCGATCCGCTCCCAGAATGTCGCTGATGGTCATGCAGTCCGCCGTTGTTCTCGGTAAAGGGCCCGGGCGTCGCCGATCAGCGGCGCCCGGGCGGTAAAGCTTACTGGATGGTCATGCGCTTATGCGCTTCTTCCTGATGATGATCGCGCACCTTGTCCTTGTGGCGGCGAGTCTGGCGGTCGAGCTTGTCCATGAGACGGTCAATGGCCGCATACATGTCGGTTTCGGTGGCTTCAGCGTGCAGGTCGGCACCCGAGGCGTGCACGGTGGCTTCGGCTTTTTGGCGGTCTTTTTCGACCGTGAGCACGATTTCCGCGCTGATGAGGTGATCGAAGTGGCGCTCCACCCGCTTGAGTTTTTCGTGCACGTATTCGCGCAGCGCGGGGGTTAAGTCGACATGGTGGCCTGACAGATTAAGGTTCATCTAGACGCTCCTGCCTTGAATGCCGGGGGAAGCCCGGCGGGTTGAACGCGTGTCACTTCGTGGGGGGTTGGCGAGCCCTCACGAAAACACGCTCCTGCGTTCGTGCGACGGTGCAATGCCAAGACCTTCGCGGTACTTGGCGACCGTGCGACGAGCGACCTTGATGCCCTCGGCCAGAATCTGGTCTGAGAGGGCGGAATCGGACAAGGGTTGGTCTGCGGGCTCGGCCGCCACCAACCGCTTGATGATGGCTTGGATGGCGGTCGCTGACGCGGTGCCGCCTTCGGTGGTCGAGACATGGCTGGAAAAAAAGAACTTCAGCTCGAAGAGCCCGCGCGGTGTCGCCATGTACTTGTTCGCGGTGGCTCTCGACACGGTGGATTCGTGTATCCCCAATTGCGCTGATATGTCGCGTAACACCATCGGCCGCATGGCCTCCGGTCCATATTCCAGAAAAGCACGTTGGCTTTCAACTATGGCTTGGGCAACGCGCAACAGCGTTTCGTTCCGCGCCTCAAGCGCATGGATGAATTGCCGGGCTTCCTGCAGATGACCCTTCATCAGCTTCTGGTCGGGGCTAGCGTCGGCGCGCTTGATCAGCTGCGGATACACCGAATTGATGCGCACCTTGGGCCGGTGCGCCGGGTTGAGGCTGACCTGCCAGCGGTCCTTGTCGCGGCGGACGAACACGTCGGGCGCGACGTAGTTGGACTCATGGTCCATGAACGGCCTGCCGGGGTGCGGCTGCAGGCTGCGGATCAGCGTGCGGGCATGGTCGATTTCGCTGACGCTGACCTTGAGTTGATTGGCCAAGGTCGCGTCGGGCGTCTGCGGCAGCCGCGCCAGATGGCCTTCAACCAGCCGCAGTGCGGTGGTCGCGCCTGGCGTGCGTGACGACAGGTTCCAGAGTTGCAGTTGCAGGCATTCGCGCAGATCGCGTGCGGCAACGCCCGAAGGATCAAAGCCCTGCACGGTTTCAAGCGCCTCGTCGATTTGCGCGTCGCTGACGCCGTAGCGCTTGCGCAGGTCGTCGGCCACCGACTCGAATTCGCGCAGGTAGCCTTCGGCATCCACCGAGTCGATCAGATGAAGACCGATGTCGGCCATCACGCCGCGCAGTTCGCAGAGTTGCAATTGCTCAAGCAGGTGGTCGTAAAGGGTGCGCGCGGCCGAGCGATTGGCATCGAGGAATTGCTGCAACTCGTCGTTGGGCGTGCCGCTGCTGGGGCTGGGGTCGAGGTCGCAGCAGTCGCTCCAGTCGGCATCGACCGGCAGGCTTTCGCCCAACACCTCGGCATCGCCAAAGACCTCCGCCTCGGGGCCCTCGCGAACCGTCACGCCGGTGTCGTCAGCGGCTTCGTCGATTTCGGCGGGCGCGCTGTCGTCCGTGCCTTCAGCCTCGTCGCGCTCCAGCATCACGTTGCCGTCCAGAGCCTGTTGAATCTCCAGTTCAAGGTCGAGACTGGACAATTGCAGCAGCCGGATGGCCTGTTGCAGGGCAGGCGTCATCGACAGCGATTGGCCCATTCGTAGGCTTAGCGCGGCTTTCATGACCAGGGTTCAGCGTTGATCGGGACCATGTCCGCATCATAGCCAGAACCGGCATGAATATTGCAAGTAAGTTGATTGTCAAGGCCGCCAAACGGTGCTTGCACGGCCCCTCAGTGGTTGGCCGACCGGGTTATGGTAGCGCTCCCCCCGGTCTGGAGTTGCCCTTTGAAAGCCATCGTTTGTACGCAGTTCGGTGGTCCTGCGCTGCTCGACTTGCAGTCACTGTCCGACCCCAAGCCGGGTCCGCGCGAGGTGCGCATTGCCGTGGCGGCCGCAGGGGTGAATTTTCCCGACACGCTGATCATTCAAGGCAAGTATCAATATCGCGCCGAGCCGCCGTTCGTCCCCGGCGCCGAAGTGGCGGGCGAGGTGGTCGAGGTCGGGGACCAGGTCAGCCGCCTCAAGGTAGGCGACCGCGTGGCGGCCTTTACTCCGGTCGGCGGCTACGCCAGTCAGGCGGTCGCGCCCGAAGCGGCCTGCGTGCCGCTGCCGGCCGGCATGTCGCTGACCGAGGGCGGCGGTTACGGTTTGGTGTACGGCACCGTCAGCCATGCACTGATTCAGTGCGCGGCACTCAAGGCGGGTGAAACGCTACTGGTGCTCGGCGCTGCCGGCGGTGTCGGGCTGGCGGCGGTGCAACTCGGCAAATTGATGGGCGCCCGCGTGATCGCGGCGGCGTCCAGCGACGCCAAGCTGGCACTGGCCCGAGAGCAGGGCGCCGACGACGGCATCAATTATCGTGACACCTCGCTCAAGGATTCGGTCAAGGCGTTGACGCGCGGGCAGGGTGTCGACGTGATCTTCGACCCCGTCGGAGGCCCGCTTGCACGCGACTGCCTGTCGGCGGCCGGCTGGGGCTGCCGCTACCTCATCGTCGGTTTTGCCGAGGGCAATATTCCCGAGTTGCCGGCCAACCGTCTGCTGCTCAAGGAAATGGCTGCCAAAGGCGTGTTTTGGGGTGCGTTCACGGCGCGCGAACCGGCGACCAACGCCGCCAACTTTGCGCAATTGGCCGCTTGGTACGACGCCGGCCGTTTCAAGCCGGTGATTTCGCAGACCTACGCGCTCGACCAGGCGCCGCAGGCGCTGCAGGACCTGCTCGACCGCAAGGTGACCGGCAAAGTCGTCTTGGTGCCCTGAAGACACGCATGCTGCCACCGGCGTTGCGGTGGGGGGCACGACAGCGGCCGACAAAAAAGGCGCGAAGGAACAGTCAAAAACATAAAATCCTGCCGCTGCCGGTTTTCATCCGTGTGTTCGGCGCCCGCGCCGGATGCCTGTTGGAAGTGCCCCACCGCAGCTCAGGCTTGTATTTAAGGATTGGTCTTCACGATGTTCAACAATATCCTGGTGCTGTGCACCGGCAACATATGTCGCAGTCCGATTGCCGAGGCGCTGCTCAAGGCGGCGCTGCCGGCGCGGCAGGTGCATTCGGCCGGTATCGGCGCGATGGTTGGCTGGCCGGCCGATCCACACTCGGTGTCGGTCTGCACCGACGCCGGCGTCACCCTCGACGCGCATCGTGCGCGGCAGCTCACCGGCGAGATGATGCAGGCCGCCGATCTGGTGCTGGTCATGGATCAAGGTCACGTCGATGAACTCACGCGGCGCTACCCGCAGCATCGCGGCAAAGTGCAAAAGTGGCTGCGCTGGCAGGGCAACGTCGATGTCGACGACCCCTACGGCATGCCACGCCGCGAATTCGAGCGCATTTACGCCGAGATCGAGAGCGGGACGTCAGACTGGGTCAAGCGGCTCTGAGCGCGGCGTCACCGGCCGCAGCCGGGCGCCCGTTATACTGCGCGCCGTTGCGTCATAGTCCCCAGCATGTCCAAAAAGCTTTACCTCATCACCTACGGGTGTCAGATGAACGATTACGACTCGGCCAAGATGGCGAGCGTGCTCGATGCCTCGCACGGCTACACCCGCACGCAGGATGCGGACGAGGCCGATCTGCTGCTGCTCAACACCTGCTCGGTCCGTGAAAAGGCCCAGGAGAAAGTGTTCTCCGAGCTCGGCCGCTGGAAGGACTGGAAAGCCGCCAAACCGGACCGCGTCATTGGCGTCGGGGGCTGTGTCGCCAGTCAGGAAGGTGAGGCCATCGCCAAGCGCGCCCCAATGGTCGACCTGGTGTTCGGGCCACAGACCCTCCATCGCCTGCCCGAACTGCTCGACACCACGCGGCGCACCCACAAGCCTGCCGTGGACATCAGCTTTCCCGAGATCGAGAAGTTCGATCGTCTGCCGGAGCCGCGTGCCGAGGGCGTGACCGCGTTCGTCAGCATCATGGAAGGCTGCTCGAAGTACTGCACCTTCTGCGTGGTGCCCTATACCCGTGGCACCGAAGTCAGTCGTCCGCTGGACGACGTGCTCACCGAGTGCGCGCAGTTGGTCGATCAGGGCGTGAAGGAAATCAACCTGCTCGGTCAAAACGTCAACGCTTACCGCGGCCCCATGGGCAAGAGCGGTGAGCTTTGTGACTTGGCGCTGCTGATCACCTATCTGGCGCGCTTCGACGGCCTCAAGCGCATCCGCTACACCACCAGCCATCCGGCGGAATTCACCGACGCGCTGATTGACTCGTTCGCCGATGAGCCCAAGCTCGCCAGCTATTTGCATTTGCCGGTGCAAAGCGGCGCCGACCGCATTCTCGGGATGATGAAGCGCGGTTACACGCGCGCCGACTATCTCGCCAAGATCAAACGTATTCGTGCCGCGCGGCCCGACATCTCGCTGTCATCGGATTTCATTGTCGGGTTTCCGTCTGAGTCGGACCTCGATTTCGTTGAAACCATGGACTTGATCGCCGAGGCCGGTTTCGACGGCGCCTTCAGCTTCGTTTACAGCCCGCGTCCCGGCACCCCGGCATCGAATCTTCGCGACAACGTGCCGCCCGAGGTCAAGAAGCAGCGCTTGAGCCTGCTGCAGAATCGTATTCGCGGGCTCGACACCGAGTTCAAGGAAGCCCTGGTCGGCAGTCGACAGACGGTGCTGGTCGAAAAAATTGCCAAGAAGGGGGGCGGGCAGATCGCCGGCCGGACCAGCACCAATCGCTGGATCAATTTCGAGGCGCCGGAATCGCTGATTGGTCAGTTCACCGACGTGGTGGTAACCGAGTCTCAGCCCAACTCGCTGCGCGGCCGCTGGGTTGCCCCGACCCCATGACGTCTCCCACACGGCCTGCCCAGGCCCGGATTGATGTGGTGCTGGCGCCGGATGACGCCGGTCGGCTGGCCAACCTCGCCGGGCCGTTCGACGCTCACCTTCGGCAGATCGAGCTGCGGCTGGGCATCGAGATCCGCAATCGCGGCAACCTGTTCCAGTTGGTGGGGACCCGTGCCGATGCGCAGCGTGGCGAAGCGGTGCTCAATAGCCTGTTCAATCTGACCTTAGAGCAGCCCATCGGCACCGAACAGGTGCACCTGGCGCTGGCCGAGCACACCGAACCGGCCGAAGCGCCGCTGGCCTCGCAGGAAGAAACGGTCGAGGGGGAGGTCATCATTCGCACCAAGCGCGGCGTGGTGCGCGGCCGCAGTGTCCAGCAGAAGGCGTATCTCAGTGCCATTAACCGGCACGACCTGAATTTTGGTGTCGGGCCGGCCGGCACCGGCAAGACCTACCTGGCCGTGGCCAGTGCGGTGAACGCGCTCGAGCGCGACCGCGTGCGGCGCATCGTGCTGGTGCGCCCAGCCGTAGAGGCCGGCGAAAAACTCGGGTTTTTGCCCGGCGACATGGCCGACAAAATCAACCCCTACCTGCGGCCGCTCTATGACGCCCTTTACGAGATGATGGGCTTCGAAAAGGTCGCGCGGCTGACCGAGAAGAACGTGATCGAGGTGGCGCCGTTGGCCTTCATGCGCGGCCGCACGCTCAACGAGAGTTACGTGATTCTCGACGAAGCGCAGAACACCACCCTGGAGCAGATGAAGATGTTCCTGACGCGCCTGGGTTTCGGCAGCGTCGCGGTGGTGACCGGCGACGTGACGCAAATCGACCTGCCACGTCATGAGAAGTCGGGCCTCAAGCACGCACTGAACATTGTCGCCAACATTCCCGGTGTCAGCGTCACCCACTTCAAGAAAGAAGACGTGGTGCGCCACCCCCTGGTACAGGCCATCGTCGAGGCCTACGAACAGTTTGAAGAGCAGAACCCGGATGGCGCGCATCCCTAATGTCCCGAGCGTCAAGATCACCGTGCAACGGACGGTTCCGGCGCGCGGCATCCCCAGTGCCGACAGCCTGCGCGGATTTGCCCGCGCCGCCTTGCAGCCCGGTGCAAGCGGTGAATTGACGATTCGTATTGCCGACCCCCTTGAATCGCGCGAGCTGAATCGCAGTTATCGCGGCAAGGACAAACCGACCAATGTGCTGTCGTTTGGCTACGATGTGCCGGACATGCTCGGCGACCTGCTGATTTGCGCTGACGTGGTGGCGCAGGAAGCCGCCGAGCAGGGCAAAATGCCTCGCGCTCACTGGGCGCACATGGTGGTTCACGGCTGCTTGCATTTGCAGGGCTTTGATCACGAATGTGAGCCGGAAGCGGCCCACATGGAAGCGACGGAAACAGCCATCCTGGCTGCTTTGGGGTTTCGCAACCCCTATTGAGAATGAACGACGACGAACCTCCCAGTACACCCGCTTCAGACGATACCCCGATAGGCCGCTGGTGGCGCCGCGTGACGCAGTCGTTTGCGCACGCGCCCGAGACCCGTGAAGAGCTGATGGCGGTGCTCATCGAAGCCCGCGACGCCGAGCTGATGGACGCCGACGCCCTGACCATGTTTCAGGGCGTGCTTGAAACCGCCGACACGCAAGTCAGCGACATCATGGTGCCGCGCTCGCAGATGGTGGTGATCGAGGCCGACCTGCCCATGGAACAACTGCTGCGGTTGGTGGTGGAGTCGGGCCACTCGCGCTATCCGGTGATCGGCGACTCCCGCGATGAAGTGATCGGCGTGCTACTGGCCAAGGACCTGCTGCAGTACGCGGCCATCATTCCTGACCTGGGACCGGGCGAACTGGCACTGCGCGACATCCTGCGGCCCGCAGTGTTTGTGCCCGAGTCGAAGCGCGTCAATGTGCTGCTCAAGGACTTCAAGCGCGGTCGCAACCACATGGCCATCGTCGCCGACGAGTACGGCGGCGTCGCCGGGCTGGTCACCATCGAGGACGTGTTGGAGCAGATCGTCGGTGAGATCGACGACGAACACGACGAAGCCGAGGGCGCCACCATCCTGCGTCAGGACGAGCGGCGCTTTCAGGTCAATGCTTTGACGCCGATCGAAGACTTCAACGAGTACTTCGAGTGCGAACTGCCTGACGACGAGTTCGACACCATCGGTGGGCTGGTGGTGCATCACTTTGGGCACATGCCGCGACGCGGTGAGACGCTGCAACTCGGCGGCTTCAATTTCAACGTGCAGCGTGCCGATTCGCGGCGCCTACACCTGCTGCAAGTGATGCGGTCGGCAAGCTGATGTGGCGGCGGGCGCCGTGGTTGCTCCTGCTGCTGGCACTGAACGGTGTCGCCGGCGCCCAGTCGTCGCCGCCCGCAGCACCGCAAATCAGCCTGCTGACGTTTCAACCCGGCGAGGTGTATTGGCAGCGTTACGGTCACAACGCGCTGCGCGTGGTCGAGGCGCGCGGTGAGGCGGTCTACAACTACGGCATCTTCGACTTTGGCCAGAAGAACTTTGCGCTCAACTTTGCGCGCGGCCGCATGCAATACCGGCTGGCCACCGAACCTTTTGATTACACCCTGGCGGTGTACGCCGAGCAGGGCCGCTGGGTGAACGAGCAGGTGCTCGATTTCTCGCCCGAACAGGCACGCCGGGTGGCACGGTTTCTGGCGCACAACGCCCTGCCGGAAAATGCCGAGTACCGCTACGACTACTTCACCGCCAATTGCAGCACCCAGGTTCGTGACGTGATCAACCTCGGCAGTGATGGCGCGCTCGAATCTGCGCTGACCCCGGTGATGACGCCTGCCACCTACCGCAGCGATGCCGCGCGGATGATGGCGCCGCTGCCCCCCATGATGTGGCTGACCGACGTGCTGCTGGGGCCGTCGACCGACCGACCGATCACGCTTTGGCAACGCAGCTTTCTGCCTGAGGTCTTGATGGACGGCGTGCGCCAGGTGCGCCTTGCCGATGGCCGCCCGCTGGTGCGCAGCGAGCAAATGCGGGTGCCCGGCGATACGTCGGGCGGTGTTGATTCGGCACCGAAGCTGGTGATGCCGTTTGCCGTGAGTGGTCTGACCGGCGCGGGCGCCTTGTTGCTGCTTGCCGGCTGGGGCGCACAAACGGGGCGGGGCGGGGCGACGGCCGCCGCCCGCTTGGCCTGGACTTTCGCGTTTCTTGCCGTGCTGGTCAGTGGACTGGTCGGCTGGGTGCTGCTACTGGGCTGGACGCTGACTGATCACGAGGTGATGCACGGCAACCTCAGCCTGATGGCGTTTTCGCCGGCCTCGCTGTTGCTGGTGCCGATGCTGATCGTCTGTGCCTGTCGCCGGGCCCCGCTGAGGACGCTGGGTGTCGGGCTGCTGGTCTTGCCGGTGGCTACAACGCTGGTGGCGCTGCTCGGCCAGCTACTGCCCGCCGCCCAGCAGCACCTGCACTGGCTGCTGTTTTGGCTGCCGCTACATCTGGCAGTGTTGGTTGTATTGACCACGCTACGGCGCCCGCGATGACCTACTTCACCCCCAAGACGCTGCGTTTTCTGGCCGATTTGGCCGCCAACAATCGTCGCGACTGGTTTGAGGCGCATCGGGCGGCCTATGAGCGTGACGTGCGAACGCCGGCGCTGCGCCTGATCACGGCGATGGAGACGTTGATCCGCGAGGTCCATCCCGCGTTCATGGCCAGCCCGAAGAAGGTCGGCGGTTCATTGTTCCGCATTCACCGCGACACCCGTTTCAGCGGCGACAAGACACCGTACAAGACCCACATCGGCATCACCTTTTTTCACGCAGCAACGCGTGCGACGGCACGCACCGCCGATACCGGCAACGCGGCGCGCGGCCGCCTTGATGCCCCGGTGTTCTACCTGCACATTGCGCCGGGCGCGAGCTTCATGGGCGGTGGCATCTGGCATCCACAGGCACCGGCCTTGCGGCAGATTCGCGAGTATCTGGTTGACAACCCGGCGAGCTGGCGTTCGGTCACCCAAGGTGCGGACTTCACGCAGCGCTACGCCCTCGGCGGCGATGCGCTGGTGCGACCGCCGAAAGGCTTTGATCCGCAGCACCCGCTGATCAACGATCTGAAGCGTAAAGACTTCATCGCCTCGACCGATGTCGCCGACGAAGCGCTGATGCGCGCTGATCTGCCGCAGTGGCTGGTGGACCGCTATCGTCCCTTGGCGCCACTGGTTGATTGGCTGTGTGATGCCTTGACCCTGCCGACCGACGGCGACTGATAGGCGCGCAGAAACATCTCGACCACATCGTTGACATGTTGCTTGCGTTCGGCAGTCGTCAACGGCCCGCGACAGGCCATGAGCACCTGCAGGTGGTGCACGCCCTTCAGCAGGCAAAAAAAATGTTCGGCGGCAGATTGGGGATTATCGACCCTGAGCTCGCCGCTTTCGTTGGCGCTGCGCAGCAATTGCGCGAACTGGCGCAGCGTCGGTGCCGGGCCGGCGGCGTAAAAGAGCTTCCCCATGCGGTCGTCGGTGCGAGCTTGCGCCGCCATCATCCGGTAGAAGCTGACCACCTCGTCGTCCATCACCAGATCGACAAAGCCCAGGCCGATCTGTGTCAGACGGGCACGCAGTGGTTGTGGGCGACTGGGGTCAAAAAAGGCCGGCGGTGCGTGGGCCTCGCTCGTTGCAATCACCGCCGCCACAAACAAGGCGTCCTTGTCGGCAAAGTGCGAATACAGCGTGAGTTTGGAGACGCCCGCAGCGCGGGCCAGCGCGTCCATGCTGGTGTCGCCAAAGCCTCTTTGCGAGAACAGGGTCTTGGCAGCCTTGAGGATAGCAACGCGCTTTTCGGGGTCTTTGGGGCGTCCACGGCGGATCGGTGCCGCAGCAGGTTTGGCCGGTTTGCCGACGGGGGCGGTGGTGGGATGGGGTACGTCTTTGGGCAAGGTTTACGCCTTTCGTTGACGTCGGATAAAGATATACCATACCGTACAGTTTATTAAGTCGATAGTCAGGGGCGAGCGCTCCACACAGGATTCAAGAATGCCTCAGGCACCGCAGGTCAGGCGCAGTCACAGGGCTCTTTTGGTCACCGGGGCAAGCGTGTTGTTGGCATTGGGTTTGCTGGGGTGTGACGCGCCGGCAGCGCCTGACACGTCGCGGCGTCCGATCGTGGTCGAGCCGGTGGTTGCGGTGGATCAGGTGGGCGTCAAGCTGTATCCCGGCACGGTGACCGCGCGCGATGACAGCGTGTTGAGTTTTCGGGTGTCCGGCGAAGTGACAAAGCTGCCGGTGGACGCCGGTGATCGGGTCGAGGCCGGTGACCTGCTTGCCGAACTGGACCCACAGGATGCGCGCCTGACCTTGCGTGCCTCGGAAGCTGCCGTGACCGCCGCCGAGGCCGATGCGCGATTGGCCGAAGCCGAGATGCGCCGCTACCGCGACCTGCTTGATCGTGGCTTCATCAGTGCTTCCGGTTTCGAGCTGCGCGAGAATCAGTACGCGCTCGCCAAGGCCCGGGTTGACCAGGCCAAGGCCGAAGCGGCCGTCAACCGCAACCTGTCGCGCTACACCCGGCTGGTGGCGCCTCAGCAGGGCTTGGTGACCTCCACGTCGGTTGAGTCGGGCGAGGTGGTCAGTGCCGGGCAGCCGGTGCTGCGCTTTGTTCCCGACGACGGTCGCGAAGTCGAGATTCAGGTGCCAGAAGGCCGCTTGGGCCAGTTTGACGTGGGCACCGAGGCCAGCGTTGGGCTTTGGGCCCATCCTGACCGGCGCTATCGCGCCTCCGTGCGTGAAGTCACCCCGCAGGCTGATCCGGCGACCCGAACCCATCGTGTGCGGCTGCAATTTGTTGATGCCGACGATCAGGTGCAACTGGGCATGACCGCCAACGTGCTGGTGGACCGCGCCAGCACCGAGACCTTGTTCCTGGTGCGCCACTCGGCTGTCGGTGAGCACGATGGCAAACCCGCCGTGTGGCGCGTGGTCGACGATGTGGTCGAGCCGCAGGCCGTCGAGGTGGTGCGCTACCAGGAAGCCGGCGCCGTGTTGCGTGGCCCTTTGCAAGTGGGTGAATCGGTGGTTTCTGCCGGTGTGCACCGGCTGATGCCGGGGCAGGCGGTGACGGTCAGTGAGCGGCCCTATGCCGAGCGCGACGAGGCCAAGGTCGACGCGAGGATCGAGGCCCGGGTCACGCCATGAGTCTCAACCTGTCGGACTGGGCGCTGCGCCATCGCGGCATCGTGGTCTACCTGATGGTGATCTTCGCGCTGCTCGGCAGTTACAGCTACCTGACGTTGGGGCAGAGCGAGGACCCGCCGTTCACCTTTCGCGTGATGGTCATCACCACGCTGTGGCCCGGTGCCACGGCCGAAGAGGTCGAGCGGCAGGTTACCGACCGGGTTGAGGAGAAGCTGCAAGAGAGCGCCTATGTTGATTTTTTGCGTTCTTACTCGCGGCCCGGCGAGAGCCAGGTGTTCGTCGTCATGCGCGAAGACATCGACCCGAACCGCACCGAGGACGCGTTTTATGAAATGCGCAAGAAGGTCGGCGACATCGCCCACCTCATGCCGCAGGGCGCCGTCGGACCATTTTTCAACGACGAGTTCGGCGACACGTTCGGTAACATCTACTCGCTGACCGGCGCCGACTATTCAGCAGCCGAGCTCAAGTTTTACGGTGACCGGATTCGTGACGAGCTGCTGCGCGTCCCGGACGTGGCCAAGGTCGAGTTCTTTGGCAATCCCAGCGAAACCATCGAAATTCAGCTCGCCAACACGCGGCGCAGCCAGTTGGGCGTGCCGGCCGAGCGGATCATCGAGGCGGTGCGCGCTGCCAACGCGGTCAGTCAGGCCGGTTATTTCGAGTTGGGCGACGACCGCATCTACCTGCGGCTGAACGATCGCATCGACAGCGTCGACAGGCTGGCCGATACGGTGATCAGCTTTGATGGCCGTAGCTTCCGCCTGGGCGACATCGCCACCATCCGCCGCGGCTACGCCGAACCCCAGGACCCGCAGGTGCGCTTCAATGGCGAGCCGGCGTTGGGTTTCGGCGTGTCGATGGAAAAAGGCGGTGACATCGTCGGGCTGGGTCGTGCCCTCGACGCGGCGTTTGCCCGCATCGAGGCGGACTTGCCGCTGGGGCTGACGCTGTCCCGCGTCGCCGATCAGCCGCGCGCGGTGCGTGCCAGCGTCAACGAGTTTGTCACCGTGCTGGCCGAGGCCGTTGCCATCGTTCTGGTGGTCAGCTTTTTCTCGCTGGGGCTGCGCACCGGACTGGTGGTGGCCCTGTCAATTCCGTTGGTACTGGCGATGACGTTTCTGGCGATGAAGCTGCTGGCCATCGACCTGCACAAAATCAGCCTCGGCGCTCTGGTGCTGGCGCTGGGTCTGCTGGTCGATGACGCCATCATCGCCGTCGAGATGATGGCGGTGAAAATGGAGCAGGGCTGGGAGCGGGGTCGTGCCGCAGCGTTCATGTACACGACCACCGCATTTCCGATGTTGTCGGGTACCTTGGTGACGGCGGCCGGCTTTTTGCCCATCGCGCTGGCGCAAAGCGGCATCGGCGAATACACCCGCGCAATCTTCCAGGTGGTCACCCTGGCGTTGTTGATCTCGTGGTTTGCGGCGGTGATCTTCGTGCCCTATCTGGGCTACAAGTTGTTGCCCGAGCGCAAAGATGTCGAGGCCCACGACCCTTACCAGACGCGCTTTTACCGGCGGCTGCGGCAAATCATTGCCTGGTGCGTCGATCACCGGTACGTGGTCATCGGCGGCACCGTGGTGATGTTCGTTGGCAGCCTGGTCCTGTTCACCAAGGTGCCGCAACAGTTCTTCCCCTCGTCCACCCGGCTGGAACTGCTGGTCGACCTGAAGCTGCCGGAGTCGGCCAGCCTCACGGCAACGCAGGAGGCCGCGCGCAAGCTTGAACACCTGCTGCAAACCGACGCGGTCGTGCAGGACGGCGTCGAGCATTACGTCGGCTATGTGGGCACTGGCGCGCCGCGCTTCTACCTGCCGCTGGACTTGCAGTTGCCGCAGCCCAGCTTCACGCAATATGTTCTGAATACCCGCAACATTGAAGCGCGTGAAGCGACTCTCAAGCGCCTGATCGAAACCATCCCCGATGCCATTCCCGAAGCCCGGTGGCGCGTGCTGCGGCTGGAACAGGGTCCGCCGGTCGGTTATCCGGTCCAGTTTCGTGTCAGCGGTCGCGATACCGAGGCAATCCGTGAGATCGCCGATCAGGTCGCCAGCCTGATGCGTGCGCATCCCGACCTGGCCAATGTGAATCTTGATTGGGACGAGCCATCAAAGGTGGTCCGCATCAAAGTCGACCCCGACCGCGCACAGGCGCTGGGTGTCAGTGTCGAGTCGGTCTCGCAGTTTCTTGGCAACTCGCTGCTCGGCGCGCGCGTGACCCAGTTTCGCGAAGACAACAAGCTGATTGATGTGTTGTTTAGAGGGCCGAAGGACGAGCGCGCGCGCCTTAGTCTGCTCGAATCGACCAGCGTGCCCACGGCCGATGGCGGCAGCATTCCGCTCAATCAGGTGGCGACGTTTGAGTACGGGTTTGAGCCGGGCATCACCTGGCGCCGTGACCGCATTCCCACCATCACCGCGCGCGGCGACGTCTACACCAATGTGCAGGCACCGGTCATCACCGCACAGTTGTCCCGGCAACTACAACCAATCCGCGAGGCGCTGCCGCCGGGGATCTTCATCGAGGCGGGCGGCTCGGTGGAAGAAGCCGGCAAGGGACAAAGCTCGGTCAACAAGGGCATGCCGGCGTTCGTGGTGGTGGTGCTCACCTTGCTGATCTTTCAGCTCAAGCGCTTTTCGCTGGTGATGATGGTGGTGTTGACCGCGCCGCTGGGCATCATCGGCGTGGCGCTGTTCCTGCTGGTGCTGCAGGTGCCGTTCGGCTTCGTGGCCATGCTGGGCACCATCGCGCTGAGCGGCATGATCATGCGCAACTCGATCATCCTCGTCGACCAGATCGAGCACGATCTTGGGCTCGGCGCCAAGCCTTACGACGCGGTCATTGACGCAACCGTTCGCCGTTTCCGCCCCATCGTGCTGACCGCGCTGGCAGCGGTGCTGGCGATGATTCCGCTCTCGCGCAGCGTCTTCTACGGCCCGATGGCAGTGGCCATCATGGGCGGGCTGATTGCCGCCACGGGTCTCACGATCCTGTTCCTGCCGGCACTTTATGCCGCTTGGAATCGCATCAGGCCCGACACTCCGGCATCACCGGCCACGCGCGAGGCGCTGGATTAGCCCGCCGGGCGGCTCGGTCTGGCGCGTGGGATCGGGCCTGCTGTGGGGTGTGGTGGGGTCATGTCCGCCGCCAGCGCTGGCCGTCCTTGCTGTCTTCCACCGCGACGCCCAGCGCCTTGAGTTCGTCACGCAGGCGATCTGAGCCCGCCCAGTCCTTCGCGGCGCGTGCCGTCACACGTTGGGCCAGCAGGGCCTCGGCGCCGTCGGGCAAGGCTTCGTCCTCACCGCCCGCAAACCATTGTTCGGGCGTCATCTGCAGCAGGCCCAGCGCAGCGCCGGCGCTCAGCAGTTGGGCCTTGAGTCGGGCCTTTTCAGCCAGTGCCGTGGCTTTGTTGGCGTCGCGTGCGAGCTCGAACAGCACCGCCAGCGCCTGCGGGGTGTTGAGGTCATCGTCCAGCGCCGCGCTGAAGGCGTCGGGAAGCGCTATATCGCGGGCCGCTTCGACGTCCGCCAGCGTGCGCAGCGCGCCATAAAGTCGGTCGAGCTTCTTGTTGGCCTCGGGAATCACGTCGTCGGTCCAGTCCAAGGGCTGACGGTAGTGCGCCGTCATGAGCACCAGGCGGATGGCTTCGCCCGGCCCCTGCTTCAACAGCTCGCGCACCAGCAGCACGTTGCCGATGGACTTGCTCATCTTCTCGGCGTTCACGTTCACAAAACCGTTGTGCACCCAGTAACGGGCAAACGGGGCACCGCCGTGGGCGCAGGTGCTCTGCGCGATTTCATTTTCGTGGTGCGGAAACACCAGATCGTGGCCCCCACCGTGAATGTCGAGCGTCTCGCCCAGCAGCGCCTCGGCCATGGCCGAGCACTCGATATGCCAGCCGGGGCGGCCGCGCCCCCAGGGGGAATCCCAGCCGGGTTGTTCGGCGCTCGACGGCTTCCACAGCACGAAGTCGCCGGCATCCTTCTTGTAGGGCGCAATCTCGACGCGCGCACCGGCCTGCAGACTTTCTTCATCGCGGCGCGACAGGGCACCGTAATCGGCGTAGCTGCGGGTGTGAAACAGCACATGGCCCTCAGCCGCGTAGGCGTGGCCGCTGGCGATCAGGCGCTGGACCATATCGATGATCTGCGGCAGATGCTCGGTGACCCGTGGCTCAAGGTCGGGCCGTGCGACGCCGAGGGCCGCCAGATCTTCGTGATACGCCGCCGCATAGCGGTCGGTGATCACGCGGATGTCGACGCCTTCCTTGGCGGCGGCGGCGTTGATCTTGTCGTCGATGTCGGTGATGTTGCGGACGTAAACCACCTGTGGATATTGCCGCCGCAGCCAACGCGTCAGCACGTCGAACACCACGGCCGGGCGCGCGTTGCCGATGTGCGCGTAGCTGTACACCGTGGGGCCGCAGACATACACCGTGACGCGCGCCGCGTCTTGCGGGGTAAACGGGGCCTTGCTGCCGGTCAGTGTGTTGTAAAGCTGCATGCGTACGGACATCACCAAAAATTGACGGCGAAGCATACCGTTCCCGGTCATCGTCGGCCTTGCAAGGCGGCGCTATGCTGCCGTCATGGATCGACCCCCGCACCATCGACCGCAGGGATTCTGTAACCCGCACAGCCTCGACCGTCACGGCAGCGCGGGGTTGGCATCTTTTTTGTGGGAGTGGGCGCGCAACCGGCCGGCGGGACGACCCCCCGAGGTGCAGCGGCCCGACCTGAGTTTTCTGCGCGGCAACCGGTCGGTGGCCACGGCCACCTGGTTGGGGCACGCCAGTTTTCTGGTGCAGCTGGACGGGCTCAATATCCTCACTGACCCGCATCTGTCGCCGCGCGCGTCACCACTGGGGTTTGCCGGTCCCGAGCGCCTCATTGCGCCGGCGATCGACTTGCCCAACCTGCCGCCCATCGACGCGGTCCTGCTGTCACATGACCATTACGACCATCTGGATGCGCCGACATTGCGCGCGCTGGCCGAGTCGCATGAGCCGGCGGTGATTGCACCGCTGGGCCATGCCACGCTGCTCGCTGAGCTGGGCTGTCGCCGGGTCACCGAGCTGGACTGGTGGGCTTGTCACAAGCGTCGCGGCGTCAGTGTCACCGCCGTGCCGGTTCAGCACTTTTCCGGGCGCGGGCTGGGCGACCGTAATCGGCGATTGTGGGCGGGCTTCGTCCTTGAAGCGGACGGGCGCAAGGTGTTCTTCGCGGGTGACACCGGCTATTCCCCCGACTTCGCCGAGATCGGGCGACGCTTCGGACCCATCGACCTGTCGCTGATTCCCATCGGCGCCTACGCGCCGCGAGACTTCATGCGCCCGGTGCACGTCGATCCGGAGGAGGCGGTGAAGATTCACCAGGATGTCGGCAGCCGACTGTCGCTGGCGATGCATTGGGGGACATTTCGCTTGACCACCGAACCGCTGGACGAGCCGCCGCAGCGTCTGCGTGCAGCCCTGGCGGCGGCGCATATTGATGACAGTACGTTTCGGGTTGTTGATCCTGGAGAGACGGTTTACTGGTAGGGCGGGGTGGCCTTAGTGGCTGGGTCCATGGCCGACGCTGGACAGATTGATGGACCCTCTTGTGAGTTACATGGGCGACATCACCAGCTTTGTTGGCTCAGTGGCCGGGACTGCCCCCGGCGGGGCACTCACTTTTCTACTGCTAGAAAAGTAAGCAAAAGAGCCACCCCATGTTTCGGCTTTGGGCTTGCAGCCCAAAGGCCCCTGCGCTTCTCGCGCCAGGCGGGCTTGCGCAAACTCGCTTCGCTCAAACAAGCGCAAGCCTTTTCGCCTGCCACTCCGATGCTCGGCCGAAACAAAGGGGGAGAACGTCAAAGACAAAAGCAAAAGCAGCGCGCCCTGACGCTTTGGCTTTTGCTGTTCAACCCCCGTCTGACCGGGCCGAGCATCGCAGCAGGGGCGGGATCAGACTCGCGGTTGTCTGAGCGCAGCGAGTTGAAGCGAGGCCCCGCCTCTGCGAGAAGCACAGGGCACCCCGCGACAGCGGGGCCCGGCAGTGGGGCACCTTCTTTTGGTTCCCTTTTCTTGGTGTCAAGAAAAGGAACTGCACCGCCGGGGGCAATCCCGGCCAGCAGGCCCATCAAAACCGGCGGTGCCGGTCATGAAACAGAGCGAACGGACGGTCAAGAGTCCGCCAACCGAACAGGTCAACCCGCCCCAAACGCCGCGCAACAAAAAACCCGCCCCGGCAAGTCACCGGGGCGGGTTCACAAAAACGACGAGTCAGCTCAGCGGCGCGTGGGCCGCAGCTCCACACGGCGGTTCTCTTCACGACCTTCTTCCGTGCTGTTGTCAGCAACCGGCTGGCTACGCCCGTAGCCGACGGGCGTCATGCGATCGGCTTCGATGTCTTTGTCGATCAGGTAGGCCTTGACCACCCGCGCGCGGCGCTCTGACAGGCTGAGGTTGTAGGCATCGCTGCCGAGCTGGTCCGTGTGACCCTCGACGTCGACGTCGACGTCCGGATAGGCCGCCAACACCTCGGACACTTCGTCAAGAATGCGCTTGGCCTTCTCGGTGAGCCGCTCAGAGTCAAACTCGAACTTCACGCCGCGCAGCACGAATCCAGGGTTCAGGGCGCAGCCGTTGTCGTCGACTTCTTCACCGTCACGTGGCGTGCGGCAGTCACCGAACAGGGCGCAACCGTTGTCGAGCACCTTGGCGCCGGCCGGTGAGTTGGGGCACGCGTCCTCGGTATCGCGAATGCCGTCGCCGTCGCTGTCGATCGGGCAACCCTGGGCGTCCACTTCGAGGCCGTCCCGCGTTTCGGGGCACTCGTCCTCGTTGTCGGGCACGCCGTCACCGTCGCTGTCGACCGGGCAGCCGGTGTCGTCAACCGGCACGCCACTTTCGGTGTTGGGGCATTGATCGACGGGGTCAGGTACGCCGTCGCCGTCAGTGTCGACGGCCATGCGGTCCGACTCGGTTTCGCCAAAACGGTAGATGGCACCAAGACTGAAAACGCCGTCGTAGAAGTCGCTGTTGTCGTTGGGCTGGATGCCCGCCTGATCTTCGTTGTGCGAGTCGACGCGGTACAGCGCCTCAGCACGAATCGCGAGTTTGCGTGCCACCGGGAAGAGATAGCCGACGCCGACGTCGAAAATGGTGGTGTCGTAGTCAGCAACCAGGCCAGGTGCGCTGTCGGCTTCGCCGATCATCAGATTCACGCGGCTGTAAAGGTTCGGCAGGTTGGAGACCGGGAACACCATCGCCCCGACGCCCAGACCATAGAGCTGGAAGTCGCCGTTGTCGGCCAGGCCGGTGCCGCTGTCGGTGCCGAGTTGTGCGAAAGCACCGACCAGTTCCAGGGTCAGTCCCGAGGTGACTTTTTTGCCGAATGACAGCGTGGCGCCAAAGCCGTCATCGGTGCCGCGATCACCGTCGGCGATGATGTAAGACACGGCCGGCGAGATGTAATAGGGCCGCTCTTCAAGAAACGGCTTACGTTGTCCGTCACCCGTGTCTGATTGCGCGGTTGCGGTCGATAGGGCGACCAGACCCAGCAGCGCGAAGGCTGCCTTGAAGCCGTTGTTCATCGTGTTTCCCCGATTGAAAACCAAAAAATCCCGATAAAGCATAGCCCGAGCGTCGTGGGCTCGGCATGGGGCAAGCAACACGGGTCGGTACTTTTGTGGCGACTGGGGGTGATGCTCAAGTCCGGCCTGCCTTCGGGGCGGGGTGCCCACCCGTACCTTTTGAACAGGCGCTTGGGGCGGTGGCATACTCCGCGCCCCCAAAGACGATCAGTCCCGATGGAACTCAATCATTTAAAAGGCGGTATTGCAGCCCTGCAGGCGCGTTTCGACGCCCTGCGGGGCTATCTTTGACTACGACGTCAAGCAGGACCGTCTCGTCGAAGTCAACGCCGAACTGGAAAGTTCGGAAGTGTGGAACAACCCTGATCGCGCCCAGAATCTCGGCCGCGAGCGGGCCCGGCTGGAAGGGGTTCTGGAGCCTATTCGGGTTGCCACCCTGGGTCTGGCCGATGCCGCCGAACTGTTCGAACTCGCCAGCGCCGAGAACGACACCGATGCCTTGATGGAAATCATCAAGGACGTCGAACGCTTCGAAACTTTCGCCGAAGAGTTGGAATTCCAACGCATGTTCAGCGGCGAAATGGACACCGCCAATGCGTATCTGGATGTGCAGTCCGGCTCGGGCGGTACCGAGGCGCAGGACTGGGCCGAAATGCTGCTGCGCATGTACTCGCGCTGGGGCGAGCGACGCGGTTTCACGGTGGAGCTCATGGAGCGCTCCGACGGCGAAGTGGCGGGCATCAAGTCGGCGACCTTGTTCATCCAGGGCGATTACGCCTATGGCTGGTTGCGCTCTGAAACCGGTGTGCACCGGCTGGTGCGCAAGAGTCCGTTCGACTCCGGCAACCGTCGTCACACCAGCTTTTGCGGCGTGTTTGTGAGCCCCGAGGTGGATGACAACATCGACATCGAGATCAACCCGGCCGATCTCGAGATCGGCACCTTTCGCTCCTCCGGAGCCGGCGGTCAGCACGTCAACAAGACCGAGTCGGCGATCCGCATCAAGCACGTGCCCAGCGGCATCGTCGTCGCCTGTCAGATGGAGCGCAGCCAGCATGCCAACCGCGACCGGGCCATGAACATGCTCAAGGCCAAACTCTATGAAAAGGAGTTGCAAGAACGCAACTCGGTCAAGCAGGCCATTGAAGATGCCAAGGACGACATCGGCTGGGGCAGCCAGATTCGCTCCTACGTGCTCGACCAGTCCCGTATCAAGGATCTGCGCACCGGCGTCGAAATTGCCGACACCGTCAAAGTGCTGGATGGTTACCTTGACCCCTTTGTCGAGGCCAGCCTCAAACAAGGCCTGTAAAGCAGACTCTTATGAATGATTCTCCCGAAGCGCCGCAAGACGAGAACCACCTGATCGCCACCCGCCGCGACAAGCTGGCGCAGTTGCGCGCGCAGGGCCAGGCCAATGGCAACGGTTACCCCAACAGCTTTCGCCGTGACTGCCTCAGTGATCATCTGCATGGCGCGTACGGCGAGATGGACAAGGAAGCGCTGGAGCCCATCGAAACACGCTTCAAGCTCGCCGGGCGTCTGATGGCCAAGCGGGTCATGGGCAAGGCCAGCTTTGGCCAGTTGCAGGACAGCGCCGGTCGCATCCAGATTTTCTTTCAGCTCAATTCGCTGGGCGAGGACGTTTACAACATCTTCAAGACCGCCGACGTGGGCGACGTCATCGGTGTCAGCGGGCGCATCTTCAAGACCAAGACCGGCGAGCTGTCGATCTGGGCCGAGTCGCTGGAATTGCTGGTCAAGAACCTGCGCCCGCTGCCGGAAAAATGGTCGGGCCTCACGGACACTGAGGTCCGTTACCGCCAGCGCTACGTTGATCTGATGGTCAATCCCGAGGTCAAGGAAACCTTCGCCAAGCGCGGCAAGACCATTCGCTTCATTCGCCAGTTTCTCGATGCCATCGGCTTTGAAGAAGTCGAAACGCCGATGCTGCAGGCGATTGCCGGCGGCGCCGCGGCGCGCCCCTTCGTGACCCATCACAACGCGCTTGACCGTGACCTTTATCTGCGCATCGCCCCCGAGTTGTATCTGAAGCGCCTGGTGGTCGGCGGCATCGAGCGCGTTTACGAGATCAATCGCAATTTCCGCAATGAAGGCTTGTCGACCCGGCACAACCCCGAATTCACCATGCTGGAGTTCTACCAGGCCTACGCCGACTACGTCGATGCGATGGATTTGGTCGAGACCCTGGTGCGCGACTGTGCGGTGACGGTCAACGGCACCGCGCAGTTTCCGTATCAGGGCCGCGACTACGATTTGGCGCAGCCCTTCGCCCGCTGGACCATGCGCGAGGCGGTAGCGCGATTCAATCCAGCGTTCAGCGGCTTTGATGACCGAGAGGCGCTCGCCGACTACGCCAGGGGTCTGGGTTGCGAGGTCAAACCGGGTTTCGGGGTGGGCAAATTACTGACCGAGATTTTCGAGAAGACTGTCGAGGCCAAGCTGCTCGACCCGACCTTCATCACCGCCTATCCCACGGAAGTCTCACCGTTGGCACGGCGCAGCGATGCCGATCCCGACGTGACGGATCGTTTCGAATTTTTCATCGGCGGTCGGGAAGTGGCCAACGGCTTTTCGGAGCTCAACGACGCCGACGATCAGGCCACGCGCTTCCGCGCCCAGGTCGCCGCCAAAGAGGCCGGTGACGACGAAGCCATGGTCTTTGATGCCGACTACATTCGGGCACTGGAATACGGTCTGCCTCCCACCGCCGGGGTGGGGATTGGCATCGATCGACTGGTGATGTTCCTCACCGACGCCGCCAGTATTCGCGACGTGCTGCTTTTCCCACAGATGAAGCCGGAAAGCTGAGACACGCCGACGGGCCAATTCGTGACAAGCTGCGATTTATAGCGAGTGGCGCAACCTAACGGAATGAACCGATGATCAAAATCATGCTGGTCGATGACCATCGTCTGGTGCGGGCGGGCTTGAAGCGCGTCCTGCTCGAGATGGCCGACATGGAAGTCGTGGCCGAGGCCAGCACCGGCGAAGAAGCCCTGGAGTTGGTTCGCACGATGCCGGTCGACATTGTGCTGCTCGACATCAACATGCCCGGCATCGGCGGCCTGGAAACCACGCGGCGCCTCAAGCAGCGCCTGCCGGACGTGAAGATCATTGTCGTCTCCATGCACCTCGAAGAACCTTACCCCAGCCGCTTGCTGGGTGCAGGCGCCTCGGGCTATCTCAGTAAAGACTCTGCGGCTGATGAAGTGGTGGCGGCCATTCGTCGCGTCAACACGGGCGGTCATTATGTGGCGGCTGACGTGGCCGGCAACCTCGCGGCCAGCTTGGTCAAGGGCCGCTCCGACTCGCCGTTCGAGCAGCTTTCCCAGCGTGAAACCCAGGTCATGCTGATGGTCACCAAAGGGCACTCCACCCAGGATATCTCCGACCGTCTGCACCTCTCGCCAAAGACCGTCAGCACCTATCGCTACCGCCTGTTTGAAAAGCTGGGCGTGTCCAACGATGTTGAACTGACGCGCATGGCGATGCGCTACGGACTGCTCGACGAGAACGAGGAATCGCCGCACTGATTCCGACAGGTTATGCATCGCGACGAGACTGATGACCGAGGCTAAGGCCCCCGACGCACCGGGTGATTTTGACGCGCGGGGCTTCCTGCAACAGCTGACCACCCAGCCTGGCGTGTACCGCATGCTCGGAGCCACCGGCGATCTGCTCTACGTCGGCAAGGCGCGCAACCTCAAAAAGCGCGTGTCGCAGTATTTCTTGCGGGCCTCGGGTGATCCGCGCATCGAATCGATGGTGTCGCAGATTCGCCACATCGACATCACGGTGACCCACACCGAAGACGAAGCGCTGATTCTCGAAGCGACGCTGATCAAGGAGCTGAACCCCCGCTACAACATTCTTTATCGCGACGACAAGAGCTATCCGTACCTGCGCATCTCGTCGCACGCGTATCCGCGCATCAGCTACTACCGGGGCGAAAAGCGTGGCAGCGACCAGTACTTTGGTCCGTTTCCCAGCGCCGGCGCGGTCCGTGAAACCCTGGTCACGTTGCAGAAGCTTTTTCAGCTTCGGCCCTGTCGTGACAGCTTTTTCGCGCATCGCGACCGGCCCTGTCTGCAGCATCAGATCAAGCGGTGTTCGGCACCGTGCGTGGCGCTGATCGAGCGTGACGAATATGCCCGTGACGTCAATGACGCCAAGCGCTTGTTGGGCGGGCAGGCCGATCAACTTGCCGCCGAGCTGGCACAGCAAATGGACGCCGCCGCCGAAGCGCTGGAGTTCGAGCGCGCCGCCAGGGTGCGTGATCAGATCGCCGCTCTGCGGCGCGTGCGCGAGAGCCGCAACATGACCGGCGGTGCAGCCGACCTCGACGTGATTGCGGTGGCGCTGCACCCCGCACATTCCTGCGTGGTGGTGATGTCGGTTCGCAACGGCATGAACCTGGGGCATCGCAGTCACTTTCCCCGCCACCCACCCCATGCCGAAGCCGAAGCCTTGCTGGAAAGTTTTCTGGGCCAGCATTATCTGGACCTGCCGGCGCCCGCCGAGATTCTGCTCAGCGATGCGCCGCAGGAGCTGGCGTGGATTGGCGACGCGCTGAGTCAGCAAGCCGGACGCCGCATTGTCTTGAATCGCCCGCAGCGCGGCGCGAAGTTGCGCCTGTTGCAGATGGCCCAGAACACCGCCAATCAGGCGTTGTCGGCCCATCTGGCCGATGCCGCCAGCATGGACACCCGTTTCCTCGAACTGCAACAGGTCTTCGGGCTGGACACGCTGCCGCGGCGCATCGAGTGCTTCGACATCTCGCACACCGGCGGCGAGCTGGCGGTGGCGTCGTGCGTGGTCTTCAACGAGAAAGGTCCGGCCAAGGCTTCTTACCGCAAGTTCAACATCGAAGGCATCACCCCCGGCGACGACTATGCGGCGATCAAGCAAGCCGTCATGCGCCGCTTTCTGCGGGTCAAGTCCGGCGAGGTGCAGCGCCCCGACCTGCTGCTGATCGACGGCGGCAAGGGGCAATTGTCAGCGGCACTCGAAGGCCTGGAAGCCGCCGACTGTCTCGGCGTGCGTATTGCGGCGGTGGCCAAGGGGCCGACGCGACGCGCGGGCATGGAAGAAATCATCGTGCCCGAGCGCTCGCTGCCCATGCGCCTGCCGCCGGACTCGCCCGCCCTCAACCTGATTCAGCGGGTACGAGACGAGGCGCACCGGTTTGCCATCACCGGCCATCGGTCGCGGCGTGACAAGGCACGGCTGACCTCCGACCTTGACCAGATTGAAGGCCTGGGGCCGGCCCGCAAACGCGCGTTGCTGGCCGCGTTTGGCGGACTGGCGGCGGTTCGGCGCGCGTCGGTAGACCAGTTGGCCAAAGTGGATGGCGTTTCGCGGACATTGGCAGAGCGCATCTATGCCGCGTCGCGTGGATGACCGCATCATTCCGGGTTGAATTGCCCTAAACCGCGCCTCAAATGGGCATCAACGCTCTACACTGACCTCGATGAAGCTGACCCTGCCGCTGAGCCTCACCCTGCTGCGTGTCGCGGCCATCCCCGTGGTGCTGCTGCTGTTCTACTGGTCGGTGCCTTACGCACGACAGGCGGCCACCATTGTTTATGGATTGGCCGCCGTCACCGATTGGCTGGACGGCTATCTGGCCCGAAAATGGAATCAGACCTCGGACTTCGGCGCGTTCCTGGACCCGGTCGCCGACAAACTGCTGGTTGCCGTTTGCCTGGTGATGCTGCTGCGCGAGGATCCGTCTGGCGAGCTGGCAATTCTGGTCGCCATCATCATCGGCCGCGAAATCACCGTGTCGGCACTGCGCGAATGGATGGCCGAGCTCGGGCGTCGCGCGAGTGTTGCGGTGAGCTGGATCGGCAAATGGAAGACCGCTTTCCAGATGACTGCCATCGGCATGATGCTTTGGGAAGTGCCGACCTTCGGGGTCGACTGGTACGCACTGGGCTTGGGGCTGATGTTCATCGCCGCTGCGCTGACGCTGTGGAGCATGATGGCGTATCTGCGCTCGGCGTGGCCGTTGATGCGCGGGTAGGGTGTCGATTCGCTGAGCTTGCTCAGCGCACCACGAGATTGTCGCGATGGATCAATTCCGGGTCGCCCGGATAGCCCAAGCGGGCTGCGATGTCGGTGCCGCGCGCACCCAGCAGGCGGTTCACTTCGTCGGTGTTGTAATTGCTCAGGCCGCGCGCCACCTCCTGACCGTCTGGGGCGATGCAGGCCACCACGTCTCCGCGCTGGAAACGTCCTTCAACCCGGGTCACGCCCACCGGTAGCAGGCTGCGTCCGGTGCTTTCCAGCGCGTCGGCAGCGCCACTGTCGAGGTGCAATTTCCCGCGGCGCTGCAGTTGGTCCGCAATCCAGCGTTTGCGGGCGGGCAGCCCGGCACGCGGGTCGCGCGGCATCAGCAGGGTGCCGATGACGTCGCCGCGTTGTGCCGCGCCCAAGACGTCGTCATGGTGACCATAGGCGATCAGCGTGGCGGCGCCGGAGCGGGCCGCCATCTGCGCGGCTTCGAGTTTGGTTTTCATGCCGCCACGGCCCAGCGTGCCTTTGCTGTCGCCGGCCATGTCGGTCAGGGCGTCGTCATCAATCATCGCCTCGTGAATTAACGTGGCGGTGCTGTCGGTACGCGGGTCTGCGGTATACAGGCCCTGCTGGTCGGTGAGGATCACCAGCACGTCGGCCTCGATCAGCCCGGCGGTCATGGCGCCCAGGCGGTCGTTGTCGCCAAGGCGAATTTCGTCCACGGCAACGGTGTCGTTTTCGTTGACCACCGGCACCACGCCGAAGGCCAGCAGCTCACGCAGGGCATTGCGGGCATTGAGATAACGCTGGCGGTTACCGACGTCATCGTGGGTGATGAGGATCTGCGCGGTGGTGATGTCGTGGCCGCCCAGCGCCGTTTCCCAGGCGCGTACTAGACCCATCTGACCGACGGCGGCGGCGGCCTGCAGGGTATGGACCGCCTTGGGGCGCGACTTCAGCGCCAGTCGCGCCATGCCTTCGGCGACCGCCCCGGAGGACACCACCACGACTTCGCAACCGCTGGCGCGCAGCGCCGCGATCTGACTGCTCCAGCGGGCAATGGCGTCATGGTCGAGGCCGCGGCCGTTGGCGGTCAGCATCGAGCTGCCGATCTTCACCACCCAGCGCCGCGCGTCGCGCAGCACGTGGCGGGGGTCGGTTTTCGGTACGGGTTTTTTCACGGCCAGTTGCCGCTCAGTCGGCTGGTTGCGCCGGTTGCACCGGATCGCTTGCCGCATCGGCGGCGGCATCGTCGGATGGGTTGGCGCGGGCGTCCTCGATGGCCTCATCGGCCGCCGTCCGCTCGGCACGTTCGTCGACCCAGCGCTGCGCTGCTGCGCACAGGGCCTCGCAGCCGGCGCCGGTGACCGCCGATATCGCAAACCAGGGCAACTCATGGCCCAGCGCCTCACGAAAACCGCTGACCAGCGCAGCTGCCTCATCCGGCGGCAACTGGTCAATCTTGTTGAACACCAGCCACTGCGGGCGCGCGGCCAGCTCCTCGCTGAACTGCGCCAGCTCCTGATTGATGGTCTGCACGTTGCTGACCACATCACTTCCGTCTGGCGGCAGGATGTCGATCAGGTGCAGCATCAGTCGCGTGCGTGACAGGTGCTTGAGAAAACGATGGCCCAGGCCGGCACCGTCGGCGGCTCCTTCGATCAGTCCGGGAATGTCGACCATCACGAACGACTGGAAAGGCCCCACCGACACCACGCCCGGCTGCGGGTACAGCGTGGTGAACGGGTAGTCGGCAATCTTTGGACGGGCGGCCGAGACCTGCGCGAGCAAGGTCGACTTGCCGGCATTGGGTAGGCCCAGCAGGCCGACGTCGGCCATCAGCGACAGTTCAAGGTGCAGGTCGCGCTGATCGCCCGGCGAGCCCTTGGTGTACTGGCGCGGCGCGCGGTTGACCGATGACTTGAAGCGGGTGTTGCCCAGACCGTGAAAACCGCCCTGGGCGATTTTCATGCGTTGGCCGTCGCGCGTCAGCTCGCCAATCAGCTCGGCAGTGGTCTCGTCGACAATACGGGTGCCCAGCGGCATCGGGATTTCGAGGTCTTCGCCGTTGCCACCCCGGCAGCCCGAGCCGCCGCCGTTGCTGCCGCGCTGGGCGTTGAAGCGCCGTGTGAAACGGAAGTCGGCCAGGGTATTGAGGTTGGCGTCGGCCACGGCATAGATGCTGCCGCCGTCGCCGCCGTCACCACCATCCGGGCCCCCGAAAGGGATAAATTTTTCGCGGCGAAAGCCCACGCAGCCGTCGCCGCCATTGCCGGCTTCGACGCGGATACGGACTTCATCAACGAATTTCATGACGCTCTCAGTGTAAACGGGGGCGATGCCGGCTGGACACAAAAAAGCCCCGGTTGCCGGGGCTTTTCGGCGTTACTTTGACAGTGCCTCAGGCGGGCAGCACGTCGATGAACGTCTTGCCGCCGCGCGGGCCGCGCGTGTTGAAGGTGACCTTGCCTTCTGCGGTGGCGAAAACCGTGTGGTCCTTGCCCAGACCGGCGTTGACGCCCGCGTGATAACGGGTGCCGCGCTGACGGATGATGATGTTGCCGGCAATCACGTGCTCGCCGCCAAATTTTTTGACACCGAGGCGTTTGCTTTCGGATTCGCGACCGTTGCGGGTAGAGCCGGCGGCTTTTTTGTGTGCCATTTCAGGTTTCCTTTGTTAAGTGAACGAGGTGGCGTCAGGCGCCGACAATCTCAGTAATCTTCACTTCGGTGAAGTTCTGACGATGTCCCTGTTCCTTGTGATAGTGCTTGCGGCGGCGGTGCTTGATGATGCGGATCTTCTCGCCACGACCGTGGGCGAGGATTTCGGCATTGACCTTGCCGCCGCTGATCATAGGGGCGCCGACGGTGATCTGCTCACCTTCACCGATCATCAGCACTTCGTCGAACGACACCGTGGCACCGACTTCAGCGGCCAGGGTTTCGATCTTCAGCCGTTCGCCTGCGACGACCTTGTATTGTTTGCCACCAGTTTTAATCACCGCGTACATCGTTAGGCCACCTTTTACGGATAGGGAGTCGCAGCCGGGCCCGATGGGCAGACCGCGAGAAGCGTGCGATTCTAGGGGTGTGGGCCGCTCCCGTCAATGAAAAGCCGCTCGCGCCCACCCGCGCCGCAAAATCGACCATCATTCGCGCCTGAACGAGATTCCACCCCGAGCAATCGATGGCCCTGCCGCAACTTTTGGACCTGATCGCCGACGATATGGCGCGCGTCGACCTGCTGATTCGACAGCGTTTGTCGTCCGAGGTCGCGCTGATCGACCAGATTGGCGCGCACATTATTCATGCGGGCGGCAAGCGCCTGCGCCCGGCGCTGGTGCTGCTCAGCGCGGCGGCGCTGGGCCGGCGCGACGCACAGGTCGACCTGCTGGCCGCGACCATCGAGTTCATCCATACCGCAACGCTGCTGCACGACGATGTGGTCGATGCCTCCGGCCTGCGCCGCGGTCGCAAGACCGCCAATGCCCTTTGGGGCAACGAAGCGGCGGTGCTGGCTGGCGACTTCCTTTACTCCCGCGCCTTTCAGTTGATGGTCGAAGTGGGGCGCATGCCGGTGATGCAGGTGATGGCCAATGCCACCAACGCCATCGCCGAGGGCGAGGTGCTGCAACTCCTCAATTGTGGCGACCCCAAGGTCGCTGAAGCGCGGTACCTGCGGGTGATCGAGCTCAAGACCGCGCGGTTGTTCGAGGCCGGTTGCCGTGTCGGCGCCATCGGTGCCGACGCCACGGACGACCAGATCGACGCCGCCGCGCAGTTTGGGCACCACTTGGGCATGGCTTTTCAGTTGGTCGACGACATCCTTGATTACGTCGCCGACCCCGGCGAAAGCGGCAAGGCGGTGGGCACCGATCTGGCTGAAGGCAAGCCGACCTTGCCGTTGATTCACGCGCGTGATCACAGTGACGCCACCACCCGGAATCTGATTGAACGGGCCATCGAAACCGGGACCGTCGACGACTTCGAAAAGGTCCTCGCCGCAATTGAATCCAGCAATGCGATCCCGTACACTCGCGTGCTTGCCGAGGCCCATGGGGCCAAGGCCGCAGCGGCCCTGGAGCGACTTCCCGCGTCTCCATCACAACAGGCCATGCGTTCGCTGATTGCTTACAACCAATCACGAGGCGGTTAGCAGTTTCAGTGTCGGGGCGTAGCTCAGCTTGGTAGAGCGCCTGCTTCGGGAGCAGGAGGTCGTAGGTTCGAATCCTGTCGCCCCGACCAAACAATCAAGACTTCTCAAACGTCAGCAAGAGCCCGAAAGGGCTTTTTTGCTTTTCGGGCACGGGTGTCATCGGCGTTGGGTCCGAACCCGATAAAATCGGCGGATGAGCACGATCAAACTGAACAGCATCCCCAACTTTCGCGATGTGGGCGGCTTGCCCGTTTCCGGCGGTCGTCGCATTGCCGGTGGCCGCATACTGCGCGCCGAAGCGGCCGCCAGGTTGGCCCCCGAGGACAACCAGGCCCTGGCCGCACTACCCACGTTAAGCGTGTTTGATTTGCGGTCGGTGCGCGAGCGCAACGAGCTGAGCAGTCCTTATATGGTGAACGCGCGGGCCAAGTTGCTCACGGTGGATGTGCCCCACTCAAGCGGCGCGGCCGACATGGTCAAAACCATGAACGAGATGATGGATGCCGAGCCCGGTGCGCTTGAGTCGTACATGCACGTCACCTACCGGCAGTTTCCGCAGCAGTTCGCCGAGACCCTGCGTGATCTGCTGCAGCGGTTGCTCGGCGGCGATGCGCCGGTGCTGGTGCACTGCACCGCCGGCAAAGACCGCACCGGGTTTGTCTGCGCGGCGTTGCTGCATGCGCTGGGGGCGTCGGCCGAGGCCATCGAGGCCGACTACATGCTCAGCGATACGCATTTTGGCCGTGAACGCATCGCGCGAATGGTGCGCGAGCACTGGGGCCGCAAAGAGGCGCCGTTGCATATCCTCGACGCGCTCAGGGTCAAGAAGGACTACCTCGAAAGCGCGCTCACCGCCGTCCAGCAGGGCTTTGGGTCAATGGACGGCTACCTCGAATCGCTGGGTCTGGACGATGCCGGCCGACGGGCGTTGCGCGAGCGGCTCACGGTCCCCGCCTGATTCCTCTCCGCCCCTCGCGGTGTCACCTTATCGGACGAAGCGCCAGGGAAGTCACCGGTATGACACTCTGGGTAAGTCTGACTCACCAACGAGAATCCCATGCCCGACAGCACCAACATTGATGACCGCCCGTCCGTGATGCAGGCCTTCACGGGCCTTTCCACCGACGAAATCGAGATCCTCGCCCAAGCCGACAAGTTCGCCCAGAACGAGGTGTACCCGCTGGCGCAGCGGATGGACAACGAAGAGTGGTGGCCCGACCAGATTTTCCCCAAGATCGGTGCCACCGGATTCTTCGGTGTCACCGCGCCCACCGAGCTGGGCGGCGCGGGCATGGACGTGTTCACCTCGGGTTTGATTTTGCAGGCCATCAGCCGCTGGAACCACGCGCTGGGGCTGGCGTGGGTGGCGCACGAAAACCTGTGCCTGCACAACATTCTGCGCAATGGCAACGACGAGCAGAAGCGCAAGTACATCCCCGGCATGTGCAGGGGCGAGTTGATTGGCGCGCTGGGCCTCACCGAACCCGGTGCGGGTTCTGACGCCTTGGGCTCGATGCGCACCACCGCGCGCCGCGAAGGCGGTCATTACGTGCTCAACGGCACCAAGATTTACATCACCAACGGTCCGGTCGCCGACGTGCTGCTGGTCTACGCCAAAACCGACAAAGAGAAGGGCGCGCAGGGCATCAGCGCCTTCATCGTTGAAAAGGATTTTCCCGGCTTCAAAGTGGCGCAGAAGCTGATCAAGATGGGCTTCCGCGGCTCACAGACCGCCGAGCTGGTGTTTGAAGACTGCAAAGTGCCGGTCGAGAACCTGGTGGGCGGCGAGAACCGCGGCGTCAAGGTGGTGATGTCCGGGCTCGACCTGGAACGCGCGATGATTTCGCCCATCTGCCTCGGCATTGCCGAGCGGGCGCTGGCGCTGTCGATTGACTACGCCCGGCAACGCAAGCAGTTCGGTCGGCCGATTGCCGATTTCCAGATGATCCAGTCCAAGCTCGCGCAGATGTATGTGTGGGTGGAATCGATGCGCCTGTTCACCTACCAGACCCTGCGCGCCGCCAACGTGATGGGTGACGATGACGGCGGTCGCGGCGAGATCCACAAGCTCACTGCCGCCAGCGTGATGTTCGCCGCCGACACCATGAACCAGGTGCTCAACGAGGCAGTGCAGATTCACGGTGGCACCGGGTATATCTGGGAATCGGAAATCAACCGCCTGTACCGCGCCATCAAGCTGCTGGAAATCGGCGCCGGCACCACCGAAGTGCGCAAGATGATCATTGCCAAGGAACTGCTGGCCTCATGAGTTCCGAATTGCTGGAGGGTTTGTGGGCCGCGCCCACCGCCTTTCGCCATGACCTGTTTGCCGGGCAGATCGCGCTGGTCTGCGGCGGCGGCAGCGGCATCGGTCGCGCCACGGCACTCACCCTGGCGCGGCTGGGCGCAACCGTCGTCATCACCGGTCGCACCCAGGAAAAGCTCGATGCCGTGACCGCCTTCGCCCAAGGCAAAGGTGCGGTCATGCACGGCTTCGCCACACAGTTGCGCGAGCACGACAACGTGGTCGCCCTGTTCGAAAAAATCGAGTCCGAGGTGGGCGTGCCCGACCTGCTGGTCAACAGCGCTGGCGGGCAGTTTCCGCAAAACGCCATCGACATCAGCCCCAAGGGCTGGAACGCCGTGGTCACCAACAACCTCAGCAACACCTGGTTTGTGATGCAGCGCGCCGCGCAGCGCTGGCGCGACCTGGAGCGCGGCGGCTCTATCGTCAACGTCATTGTCGTGCTCGAACGCGGCATGCCGGGCGTGGCGCATACCCAGGCCGCGCGGGCAGGCATCGTGGGCGCCATGCGCACGGTGGCGGTTGAGTGGGCGCCGCTGGGCATTCGCGTCAACTGCGTGGCGCCCGGGCTCACGGCCAGTGAAGGGTTGGACGTTTATCCGCCAGAAGCCGTGGCCGAGTTTCCACTGGCCAACCCGCTGAAACGCCCCGGCACGCCGATGGAAATTGCCGAAGCCTGTGTGTTCCTCAGCAGCCCCAGCGCCAGCTTCGTCACCGGCGAGGTAATGACCGTCGATGGCGGCGGCAAGCTCTGGGGTGAGCTGTGGCTGGCGGGGCGGCCGGATTACTACAAGGTGTGATGTGGGGCATCGCGTCAGCATGTTTCGTGATGTGACGCAGGGGTCGTGAGCTTGCCATGGGCCGTCACAATGTGGGTCTTGCTTCAAGCCCGGTATTATTCGCATAAATATCCGCATGCGAAAACCATGTAATTTTTTCGGATTGTCAATAAGTTCAAATAATTTAGTGTCTTGCAACGTAGAATAAAACGCAGAAATTTCCGCAAAATTATATTGCATGAACCTAGTTACATCTGTTGATTGGCTGGAACCATTGCTGCCTAAAAGCAGCATCCCTCAGTCTCTGCTGGATAAGTGTGACCAACTTCAGGTGGCCACCGTCCGGCTTGACGCGTCCATCCCCGCAGAGACAGCCAAACCTCTGGGTGTATTGCTGCGTGCGACCAATAGCTTCTACAGCAACCTGATCGAGGGGCAGTACACGGAGCCGCTGGAGCTGGCGGCGACTGCTCCTAAGCGCGACCGCAAGCAACTCACGGAACTTGCGGTTGGGCATGTGCATGCTCAGATGCTTGCCGAGCGATTCCTGGGTATCCAGCGAGTGGGTGGAGGCGCGAATTGGGCGTGGCTATTTTCGCCAGTTTTCGTGGGAACCATGCACAACCTGCTGTTCCGGTACGCGAAGCCCTCAGATTTGAGGCTTCAGGATGGAACGTCGATGTCGCCCGGTGCGTTTCGTGGGCGGGACGTGACCATTGGGGAGCACATCCCTCCATCGCATGCGGCGGTGCTGGAGATGTTGCATCGAATGCAACAGGTCTATGGGACAGAGGTGGATTTTCGATATCGACTCCTGGGTGCGATGGCCTATCACCACCGGTTGTCGTGGGTGCATCCATTTCCTGATGGGAACGGCAGGACGATGCGGCTCATCACGCACCTCCACTTGACCTGGCTCGACTTGGCTTCAGATCTCTGGTCCCTTTCACGCGGACTTGCACGGCGTCAGAGCGAGTATTACGTGCGACTTGCGAACGCTGACAGCGAGCGGCGGGGCGCGCTGGATGGGCGGGGCACGTTGAGCCAGAAAGGACTTTTCGATTTTGTGGATTTCATGCTGGACACCTGCCTAGATCAGGTGGAGTACATGGCACGATCGTTAGCGACGCATGACCTGCGAAGCAGACTTGAAGCCATCATATTGACGAATGAACATTTCCGGCGCGCGAAGATTCGTGCGGAGTCGGGGCGTGCATTGCATCTTCTGATCACTCAGGGGCGCGTCAGTCGTAGTGATTTCAAGGTCTACTTGGGTGTGGGGGACCGGCTGGCAACGGAGCAACTGGCACAACTGATCAGCCTCGGGGTCGTCAATAGCCCAACGCCCCGAGCTCGTGAGATATACCCGGCCTTTCCGGGATGGTTTGCTCAACAGGTGTTTCAGGATCTGCACCGCAGGTTTGACTAAGGGGTCGGCCTGCCGTGCGCACCTGTTCGGGGAAAAGGAGAAAAAGAGGAGAAAGAGGGCCAGGGTCGAATTAAGCTTTAATTCGAAACTTGGCCCCTTTCACGCCCGACGCGAGCTTCCCTTCGTCGCGGCCCGCCGCACCTAAATGATTGCTTGCGGTGATCCCTCCGCAACTTGAATCTGCACCGAAAAATCCAGGCGGCTGGTGGCACCGGGGCCAACGAAGGGCCCGCTGACGGGCATGGTGTCGCGGGCATGCGCGGCGGCGGCGATGGTCACGTGGGTGTCGGCCAGTGCGGTGCCATGGGTCGGATCAAAGCCACGCCAGCCTGCGCCGGGCAGATACACCTCCGGCCAGGCGTGCAGGTCGCGGCGATCACTCTGCAGGTTGCCCCGCTGGTAGCCACTGGCAAACCTCGCCGGTATGCCCTCGGCCCGGCAGCAGTCGACAAATAACACCGCCAGATCGCGGCAGGCACCGCGCCGGGTGCGCAAGGTCTCGAATGGCGTTTGTGGCGCCCCTTCCAGCCGGTGGATCTGCTCAAAGGTCTCGAACATGTGTCGGCAGAGCCGTTCCAGAAAGCGGACCGTCTCCCGTTCGACGGCCAGACTCTGCTCCGCCGCAAAGACGGTGACCGCATCGTCCGGTTGGCCCCGATGCAGGTAGGCCTGCACCGAGACTGCGTCGTGCGCATGGGGGATGGGCAACACCAGGGCTTCAGGTGCCAGCACAAAGTCGAAGGCATTGCGCCGCAGGGTTTCAACCTGCATCTGCACGTTGATCTCGAAGCGGTTGGTCTCGCCCGCAAACCAGGCCTGCGTGATGCGGTTGCCTTCGAGATCCAGGTGCTCGTTCCAGCCCTGTGGCTGCGGATGGACCGTCAGACCATGGCTGATGACGCGCTGGGCACCGTCGCAACGCGGGTGAAAACGCAAGCGTTGCGGGCCCAGCCGAACCAAGCCCGAGTACGCGTAGGTGGTGCGATGTTGAATCGTGAAAAGCACGGATCATCCTTGGTGGCGCGACTTGGCCGCGCGTGTAGCCTGCGGCGGCGTCAGTCCGGCAGACGCTCGACATTGACCGACTGGTGAGTGGCAAAGGACGCCGGCCCAAACTGGTTGAAGACCGCCACATCGGCTGCATCGCGCCCGTAGCCCAGGGCGACGTAGCCACCGGTGAGTTCCGCCTGCGTTGCATCAAAGGTGTACCACCGGCCGCCCACGTAGGCCTCGAACCAGGCATGCAGGTCCATCGGTTGCAAGCCGTGCAAATAGCCGACGACCATGCGCGCCGGGATGCTCAAGGCGCGACACAGGGCGATCCCAAGGTGCGCAAAGTCGCGACAGATCCCGATGGTTCTGGCGTTGACATCAATCGCCGACAAGGTGTCGCCGGTGCTGCCAGGCACATATTCGTAGGTCTGCCGCAACCAGGTTTCGATGGCGGCAACCTGGTCATAGCCCAGCCAATATCCGGCAGTGATCGAGGCGGCCATCTCGTTGAAATGATCGGATTCGCAGTAGCGGCTGGGGAGCAGAAAATTGAGCACGCCATCCGGCAGCAACTGCACATCGACAAAAGGCGCGTCGGGGGCCCTGTCGACCCCATCGCTGGTGATGACCTCGGCCACCGTATGCACCGAGAACTGGCCGGGCGGCGCAACCAGGCGTTGGCACAAGTTGCCGTAGCCGTCGGTGAACTCGAAGACCGGGACGCGGGGCGTGATCTCGTACTCTTCCCGCGCGACCCATTGGTGCGCGCCACTGCGTGGCCGCAACATCAGAATGAAGGCGGTCGGGACGGTGATCTCGAAATGCAGTTCACATTGGGTACGTAGCCGCATTCGTCAATCTCAGGCCGAAGCCAAACGTGCCTCGGGACCGCGGCGGTGCCGAGTCCCGGGCGAAGAAGAGGGGGTGTTACGTCGAGCATACGCGGTGCCGAGGGGGAAGAAAGGCGCGAGGCTCGAATTGACGCACCAAACGGCTGTGCTGCTCAAGCGGACTCCGTCATCAAGACCAGGCGCCATGACCGCTTGGCGCAAACCTGGCTGGCGACATGGCGGACCGACGCGGCAATGCGCTTCAGTCAGTCATCCTGCGCCGCAACTGCGGGACCGAGGCTCAAGGCATCGACAAACCCGAACTGCGTCAGATCACGAATCCGTCGCGGGTAAAGCACGCCATCCAGATGGTCGCATTCGTGCTGCACCACGCGGGCATGAAAGCCACTCACGGTGCGGTCAATGGCGTTGCCCTGGGCGTCGAAGCCTGTGTAGCGCAGCCGAGCATGGCGCGGCACCAGACCGCGCAGGCCGGGCACACTCAGGCAGCCTTCCCAGCCCTCTTCCATGTCGTCGCCGAGCGGTGTGAGCACGGGGTTGCACAGCACCGTGAAGGGCACGGCTTCGGCGTCGGGATAGCGGGGGTTATGGGTAAAGCCGAAGATCACCACGCGCAGCGGCACGCCAATCTGCGGCGCGGCCAGGCCGGCGCCGTTGGCGGCTTTCATGGTGTCGATCAGGTCAGTGATCAGCGCGTCGAGATCCGGTGTATTGAAGTGCTGCACCGGCTCAGCGACGTCCAGCAGCCTGGGGTCGCCCATGCGCAGGATGTCTTTGATCATGATGCGCGCCTACTCATCGTCCAGCGCGTGTTGGGCCTCAACTCGGCCGCGTTCGCGCGCTGCCTGTTCGCGCTTGGCGTCTTCGATGGTTTCAAACACCGAATCCAGATCAGCCGTGTGTTCGTCCAGCTCGAAGGCGCCGGTCAGGGGCGTGTCGGGGTGCAGCTCGCTGGCCTGGAACAGCGCCCACATTTCGTGGGCGTAGCGCGTGTCGAGCAGGTCCGGAGCGGCGCGGCCGAGGGTGGCGCGCAGGTTGTGCAGGTCGCGCTCCAGCAGGCGGAACGCCTGATGGTTGGCGCTGGCATTGATCACCTGTGGCAAGTCGATGATCACCGGCCCGGTGTCGTCGACCAGCACGTTGTATTCCGACAGGTCGCCGTGAATCAGCCCGGCGCAAAGCATGCGCACCACGTCACGGACCAGCTTCCGGTACCAGAGGCGGGCAGTTTCGGCGGAGAAATCCACGTCGATGAGTCGCGGCGCAACGCCGCCATCGGCATCGCAGATCAGTTCCATGATCAACACGCCGCTGAACATGCCAAACGGCTGCGGCACGCGCACGCCGGCATCGCTCAGGCGATACAGGGCGTCAACCTCGGCGCTTTGCCATTCGGTTTCCTGCACGGCACGGCCGCGACGGCTGCCGCTTTTCATTGCACGCTCGTCGCGTCCGCCGCGCCGTTTGCGGCCTTCCTGGTAGGCGGCGAGTTGCTGAAAGCCGCGCTGTTCGGCGGCCTTGTAAACCTTGGCGCAGCGCAGCTCGTCGCCGCAGCGCACCACGTACACGACGGCTTCTTTGCCGCTTTTCAGCGAGCGCACCACCGCATCGATGATGCCTTCGTCAATCAGCGGTTGTAAGCGTGGGGGGGCTTTCACTCAGGGGTCCGGCAACTTTGGGTCGCCAGCATATCTGTCCCCGCGTCACCAGTGGACGGGCGGCGGCCCCAACGGCTGTCCGCAAGCCGAGCCGTCGTGTGGTTTGGGATAGGCATTGTTCTGCCTGCCGCAGGCTTGGCAGGCCATCATCACCGGCCTGGCGCGCTGGCAGGCGTCAGAGCAAGCCGATCTGCGACCAAGGCCCCAGCCCGGCAGATGAGCGGTCTCAAAGATTCTGGTGCCAAGCCGATAGTACTGGTGTACCTGAAACCGGTCATCGTCATGAAGCTTGAACTCCCCGCGCAATGCCTGCTCCCCGACGCACAGTCTCTGTCGCGCGTGCTGCTGGACGCCCTCAAGGCCGGTGAATCCATCGAGGTCGACGGTCATGCCGTGACCCGCATCGGCACCGCCGCCCTGCAACTGCTGTGGCTGGCGCGTCGCGATGTGACCGAGCAGTCCCACGAATGGCAGTGGACTTCGGTGTCCGAGCCGCTGCGGCGCACCGCCAAGCAACTTTTCATGAGCGATGCCTTGGGCCTGCCCCGAGATGCCGTCGCCGCCGCGCAACCCACCTGATGAGACCCGGAGCAATCCATGCCCCATATTCTTGCCGTAGATGACTCCTCCTCAATGCGTCAGATGGTCAGCTTCACGCTGGCCAGCGCGGGCTACGCGGTCACCGAGGCCGAGGACGGCGTGGTGGCGTTGGGCAAGGCCAAGGGCGGTCAATACGACCTGGTCCTGGCCGACGTCAACATGCCCAACATGGACGGCATCAGCCTGATCAAGGCGCTGCGCGCCCTGCCGGCCTACCAGTACACGCCGATGCTGATGCTCACCACCGAAGCCGGTGACGGCAAAAAGCAGGAAGGTCGCGCGGCCGGCGCCACCGGCTGGCTGGTGAAGCCTTTCAATCCGGACCAACTGTTGGCCACCCTCAAAAGAGTGCTGCCCCAGTGAGCGCGCCGACACGGTGTCTGCCCGTAGGGCAAGGGGTGCGGGAGGCGCGCTTTTGCTCACGTCCAAGCACTGGCCGCCATTCTGACCACAAGGTGAGCCCGTGAGCATCGACATCCGGCAGTTCCATGCCGGGTTTTTCGAGGAAAGTCTCGAAGGCCTGTCGATCATGGAAGGCGGCCTGCTGGCGCTGGAATCCGGTCAAGCCAGTGAGGAAACACTACACGCCATTTTCCGCGCCGCGCACTCCATCAAGGGCGGCGCCGGTAGCTTCGGCTTTGCCCGCATCAGCGAGGCCACCCACCACCTTGAAACCCTGCTCGACGAGCTGCGCGCCGGCCATCGCAGTGCCGATGCCGACGTGCTCAAGGTGCTTTATCAGTCGGTAGACGGCGTGCGCGCCATGATCACCGCGGCACAGGCCGAGCAGCCCTGTCCCGAAGCGCAGGTGCAGGCGTTCGAAGCCGCACTGAAAGTGGTGCTGGGCAAAGCGCCCGTCGCCGATGCCAGCGCCGAACCCGCCGCCGTGGCGGCGCCGCGAACCACGCTGAAAACCTGGCAGATTCACTTCGCCCCCACGCCCGGCCTGCTGGCCACCGGTAACGAGCCTTTGTTGCTGATGCAGGCACTGGCCGAGCTGGGTGAACTGCAAGGCCAACTGATCGAGCCGCAGGGCGAAGACGTGGCGCTGGAAACCCTGTCAGTCGACGACTGCCGCCTGGCCTGGGACCTGACCCTGACCACGGATGCCAGCGAAGCCGTCATTCGCGATGTGTTTTCCTGGGTTGATGACTGCTGCAAGCTGCGCATCACCGAGTTGGCGCCGGTGGTGGCGGCGGTTATTGCACCGCAACCCGAAGCGGCAGCCGGCCCGCTGGCGATGGTGAAGAAGCCGGTGGCCGCCGCTGCAACTGCGGCGGCACAAATCCCGACGGCGTCCATCCGTGTTGGCGTCGACAAGGTGGACGCGCTGATTGATCTGGTCGGCGAACTGGTGATCACCCAGGCGATGTTGCATCAGGCTGTGGCCGGGCTGGACCCGGTGCAGTTCGAGCGCCTGCATTCAATGTTGGAGCAACTGGAGCGCAACACCCGGTCCTTGCAGTCGTCGGTGCTGGCGGTGCGCATGTTGCCGGTGGGCACGGTGTTTTCACGCTTCCCGAGGGTGGTGCGCGACCTTGCCGACAAGCTCGGCAAGCGTGTCAAGCTGGTGCTCGAGGGCGAGGCCACCGAGCTCGACAAGGGCATGATCGAACGCATCACCGATCCGCTGATGCACCTGCTGCGCAACGCGCTGGACCACGGGCTGGAAACCATTGAAGAACGCCGCGCCGTTGGCAAGCCGGAAGAGTGCCGACTCAAGCTCAGTGCCCGTCACGCCTCGGGGTCGATCATTCTCGAAATCGAGGATGACGGTCGCGGTCTGAACCGCGAAAAAATTCTCGCCAAGGCCCTGGAGCGCGGCGTGATCACCGAGCGCCCGGCCACCGATGCCGACATCGACAACCTGATCTTCGAACCCGGCTTTTCCACCGCGGATGTGGTGACCGATGTCTCCGGTCGCGGCGTGGGCATGGACGTGGTGCGCAAAAACGTTGCCGCCCTTGGCGGTCGCATCGAGCTCAGTTCCACGCCCGGTGTCGGCACCCGCGTTTCGGTGCGCTTGCCGCTGACACTGGCCATCCTCGACGGCATGAGCGTCGCGGTGGGTGACGAGGTGTTCATCGTGCCCATCGCCAGCGTGATGGAGAGCTTCCAGCCCACGCCCGGGCAGATGCCGCCCATCGGCGGCGAGCAGCGCCTGGTGAAGGTGCGTGACAACTACCTGCCGCTCATCCGCCTCAGCGAACACTTTGGTCTGCCCACCGCCTACCAGGGCCCGGGCATTGCAGTGGTTGTGGAAGCCGACGGACGCCGTCTGGCGCTGATGGTGGATGCACTGGTGGGACAGCAACAGGTGGTCATCAAGAGCCTGGAGCAGAACTACCGAACGGTGGCCGGGGTTGCCGGCGCCACGATTCTCGGGGATGGGCGCGTCGCGCTGATTCTCGATGTTGCAAGGCTGACGGCCGTATCGGCCCTGGCGATTGCCGCATGAACCTTATTGACCGGAGCGCGTGATGGATGCAACCCAAAGCCTGATGGAACCCCAGCGCCAGAGCGACAGCGGCGACCCCTGCGCCGAGTTTCTGACGTTTTCGCTGGGGGATGAAATCTACGGCGTCGACATCCTCAAGGTGCAGGAGATTCGCGGCTACGACACCGTGACCCGCCTGCCCAACGCGCCGGACTTCATCAAGGGCGTGATCAACCTGCGCGGCACCATCGTCCCCGTGGTCGACATGCGGCTGAAGTTTCAGCTTGGCCGCGTCGACTACAACGAATTCACCGTGATGATCATTCTCAATATCGCCCGTCGTGTGGTGGGGATGGTGGTCGATGGGGTGTCCGACGTGATGCAACTGACCCCCGAACAGATTCGTCCGGCCCCGGATTTCAGCGGCGCCGTCAACACCCGTTTCATCACCGGCATCGGCGCCATTGACGATCGCATGCTCATTTTGGTGGACATCGAAAAACTCATGTCGGCCTCCGACATGGCGTTGATGGACAGCTCAACCCAAGCCCTGCAGTAAGCCCCTCTTAGTCCCCAACCCCCTCCCCTTACTTCCCGGCGGACCCGAACATGAAAACCCCTGCAAAAAAGACTGCCCCCGCAAAGAAACCTGCTGCCAGCCGCAGCCGGGTCGCGTCACCCGCCAGCCGCAGCAAGACTGAAGTCGTCACCAGCCGGACGCGTGAGGCCGCCGCCAGCCGCGCGCGGGAAGTCGCCCTGGAGCGCGCCAATCTCGAAGGCCAGATCGCCGCCATTCACCGCTCACAAGCGGTGATCGAGTTCGACCTGAAAGGCAACATTCTTCAGGCCAACGACAACTTCCAGAAAACCATGGGCTACTCCGCCGAGGAAATGCGCGGCAAGCACCACAGCATGTTTGTTGACCACGCCACCCGCGTCAGTCAGGAATACGCAGTGTTCTGGGACAAGCTCGGCCGCGGCGAATACGACAGCGGCGTGTACAAGCGCCTCGGCAAGGGCGGCGTCGAGGTTTGGATTCAGGCCTCCTACAACCCCATTTTTGACATGGACGGCCGGCCGTTCAAGGTCGTCAAGTACGCCACCGATGTTACCCAGCAGAAGCTGCGCAACGCCGACTTTGAAGGCCAGATTGCCGCCATCGGCAAGGCCCAGGCCGTCATCGAGTTTGACCTGAAGGGCAACATCCTCAGCGCCAACGACAATTTCCTGAAAACCCTGGGCTACGCCCGTCACGAAATCATCGGCAAGCACCACAGCGTGTTCGTGCCGCTACCCGAGCGCACCAGCCTTGAGTACCTGGCGTTCTGGGACAAGCTGGGCAACGGTGAATTCGATGCCGGCGTGTACATGCGCATGGGCAAGGGCGGCCGCGAAATCTGGATTCAGGCCACCTACAACCCGATTTACGACATGAATGGCCGGCCGTTCAAGGTCGTCAAATATGCCACCGACATCACCCAGCAGAAGCTGCGCAACGCCGACTTTGAAGGCCAGATTGCCGCCATCGGCAAGGCCCAGGCGGTCATCGAGTTTGACCTGAAAGGCAACATTCTCAACGCCAACGAAAACTTCCTGCGCGCCCTGGGCTACACGCTGGAAGAAGTGCAGGGCAAGCACCACGCCATCTTCGTCGAGCCCGATCACCGCACCTCCAACGAGTACCGCGACTTCTGGGCCAAGCTGGGCCGCGGTGAGCATGATTCGGGCGTTTATCGCCGCATCAACAAGGCGCAGCGCGACGTCTGGATTCAGGCCACCTACAACCCGATCTTCGACATGAGCGGCAAGCCGTTCAAGGTCGTCAAGTTCGCCACCGACATCACCCAGCAGCGCATCCGTGACCTGGCTGCCATGCGCGTCAAGACCGGCCTCGACACGGTGGTCACCAACGTGATGATTGCCGACGCCGACCTCAACATCGTCTACGTCAACAAGTCCATCGTCGAGATGCTGACCACCGCCGAAGAAGACATCCGCAAGGACGTGCCGAGTTTCTCGTCCGACTCGGTGGTCGGCACCAACATCGACACCTTCCACAAGAATCCGCAGTTTCAGCGCGGCTTGCTGAAGCGGCTCAACAACACCCACAAGGCCAAGCTGCACCTGGGCGGTCGCACCTTTTCGCTGATTCTCAACCCGATCAACGACCCGGAAGGCACGCGCCTGGGCTACGTCGTGGAGTGGAAGGACCTGACCATCGAGCTGGCGCAACTGGCCCGCGAGCAGCAACTGGCCATGGAGACCGCGCGCATCAAGCAGGGTCTCGATTCGGTGGCCACCAACGTGATGATCTCGGACGCCGATCTCAACATCATTTACACCAACTCCGCGATGGACACGATGCTGCGGGTGGCCGAGTCTGACCTGCGCAAAGAGCTGCCCAACTTCGCCGCCAAAACGGTGATCGGCACCAACATTGACACCTTCCACAAGAACCCGGCGCACCAGCGCGGGCTGCTGGGCCGCATGGTAGGCACCTTCCGCACCAAGTTGCTGGTGGGCGGTCGCAGCTTCTTCCTGGTGGTGAACCCGATCAACGACGCCGACGGCAAACGCGCCGGCTATGTCGTCGAGTGGCAGGACCGCACCGTTGAAGTGGCCGTCGAGAAGGAAGTGGGCGACATCGTCAGCGCTGCGGCCGACGGCGACTTCACCCGTCGCATCGCCATCGAAGGCAAGGAAGGTTTCTTCCTCAGTCTTGCCGAGCGCATCAACCAGCTCATGCACACCAGCAATGTCGGCCTCAACGAAGTGGCCCGGGTGCTGGGCGCCCTGGCCGAAGGCGACCTGACGCAAACCGTGGAAGGCGACTTCAAGGGCACCTTCGGCAAGCTCAAGGACGATGCCAACACCACCGTCGAACAGCTGACCCGCATCATCACCCAGATCAAGCTGGCCACCGACACCATCAACACCGCGTCGTCCGAAATTGCCGCCGGCAACCTCGACCTGTCGCGTCGCACCGAACAGCAGGCCGCCAGCCTGGAAGAAACCGCCAGCTCGATGGAAGAGCTGACCAGTACCGTCAAACAGAACGCCGAGAACGCCAAGCAGGCCAACCAGCTCGCCATTGGCGCCACCGATGTCGCCGGCAAGGGTGGCGCGGTGGTCTCCAAGGTGGTCACCACCATGGCCGAGATCAACGAAGGCTCGAAGAAGATTGCCGAGATCATCGGCGTCATCGACGGCATTGCCTTCCAGACCAACATCCTCGCGCTGAACGCGGCGGTGGAAGCGGCACGCGCCGGTGAACAGGGCCGCGGCTTCGCGGTGGTGGCCTCCGAAGTCCGCTCGCTGGCACAGCGCTCGGCCGCGGCCGCCAAAGAGATCAAGACGCTGATCTCCGACTCGGTCACCAAGATTCACGGCGGCTCCGAGCTGGTGGAACAGGCCGGCAAGACCATGGACGAGATCGTCCAGTCGGTGAAGCGCGTCACCGACATCATGGGCGAGATCAGCGCGGCCAGCCTTGAGCAAAGCCAGGGCATCGAGCAGGTCAACCAGACCATCACCTCGATGGACGAAACCACCCAGCAGAACGCTGCGCTGGTCGAAGAAGCCTCGGCCGCCGCCCGCTCGATGGAAGAGCAGGCCGCCGGTCTGGCCGAACAGGTGGGCAGCTTCCGGCTCTCGGCCGATGTCTCGGCCCCGGCCGCCAGGCCGTCCAAGGTCACACCGCTGAACGCACCCCGCACGGGCGGCAGCGCCGGGTTCCGACCCGCGGCCGCCGCTCCGCGCGGTGTCGCCGCCAAGGCCCTGCCGGGTCGCGGCACGGGCAAGGCCAGCGCCTCGGCCGCCGCCACCAAGGCCGATGACGACGACTGGACCGAGTTCTGATCCGGCGCGTCGTGTGTCACCGGTCGCTTAGTTGATTGCCCCCTGCAGACGTGGCTGAGTCTGCAGGGGTTTTGCACCCCCTCTCGGAGTTCCCCATGCGCTTGCCCGGCACCACCCGCTACGGTCGCTACTGCCCCTCACAGTGGTTGATGCACCTTGCCAACTGGGGCCTCAGTCTGGCCGGCGCGCCGGTGGCGTTCACCGCCACCCATCGGGTTGCCGGTTGCCCGCTGCGGCGGCTGGTTGAGACCGACGCCAGCTGCGTCGCCTGACCGCCTCCTGCGCCGAGGACGACACGTGACCACGCTGGCCCAGGCGCCGCCCGGCACAGATGCCCGGGACTACCGTTTCACCACGGCCCATTTTCGGTTTGTCCAGCAACGCATCCATCAGTTGGCCGGCATCGCCCTGCTGGATTCCAAACAGGACATGGTTTACAGCCGCCTGATGCGCCGTTTGCGGGCGCTGCGTATTGACGACTTCGACCAGTACCTGGCCATTGTCAAAAACGACGCCCACCCGGAGGTGGAGGCCTTCGTCAACGCGCTGACCACCAACCTCACCGCTTTTTTTCGCGAAGCGCACCACTTCGAACGGCTGATCACCCACCTGCGCCGCAGCAACGCGCCGCGCCCGCTGAAGATCTGGTGTGCCGCCGCCAGCACCGGCGAGGAGCCATGGTCGCTGGCCATCACCGCCTGCGAGGCCTTCAACACCCTGCGCCCACCGGTGGAGATCATCGCCACCGACATCGACACCGATGCGCTTGCAGCGGCGGCGTCAGGTCGTTATCCGCTGTCGCGTCTCGCGCCCCTGAGTGTCGATCAGAAGCGCAATTTCTTCCTGCGCGGCAAGGGCGCCCATGACGGCTTCGCCCGCGTGCGGCCCGAGCTGACCGGCTTGATTCGCTTCGAGAACTGGAATCTGTTGTCCCGCCAGCCGCCGCCATGGCGCGACGTGGACGCCGTGTTTTGCCGCAACGTGATGATCTATTTCGACAAGCCCACGCAGTTGCATGTGCTGGAGCAGATACGCGCGGTGATTCGGCCCGACGGACTGATGTTTGCCGGCCATTCGGAAAGCTTCTTTCACGCCCAGCATCTGTTCCGCTCGCTGGGTCAGACGGTCTACGCGCCCGTGGCGGCCCACAAATGATGGCGGCCAATCCCTCGATCCGCACGGGCTCGCCGGTGATCAAGATTCTGCCCGGCGGTTATCACGCCGACCCCCGCGACGTGACCCTGACCACCACCCTCGGCTCGTGCGTGAGCTGCTGTCTGCACGACCCCGGCCTGGGCATCGGCGGCATGAACCATTTCATGTTGCCGGAGGGCGGTGCCGAGTCCAACGGCTCGGCGCGTTACGGCATTCACGCCATGGAATTGTTGATCAACGCCCTGCTGCAACTGGGCGCGCGTCGCGACAAACTCACCGCCAAGATCTTTGGTGGCGGTGCGGTGCTGCGCGGCATGACGGCGATGGACGTCGGCAAGCGCAATGTGCGCTTTGTTGAAGACTTCCTGCGGCTGGAAAAAATTCCGGTGCTGGCCCGCGACCTGCTCGACGTGCACCCGCGCAAGGTGGCCTTCCACACCCATTCCGGCAAGGCGTTCGTCAAGCCCCTTCCGATCACCGCCCGCGAACCCACGCTGGCCGAAGAAACCCGCTACCGCACGCAACTGGTGAGTGCGCCCATTTCCAGTGGCACCGTGGAGTTGTTCTGATGGCCACCCGTGTTCTGATCGTTGATGACTCGGCGATGATCCGCAAATTGCTGACCGAGCTGCTCGGCTCGGACCCGCGGATCAAGGTGGTGGGCTCAGCCAATGATCCGCTCCAGGCGCGTGAGATGATCAAGCAGCTCAAGCCTGATGTGATCACGCTCGATGTCGAGATGCCGAAGATGGACGGGCTGACCTTTCTCGATCACCTGATGCGCCTGCACCCGATGCCGGTGGTGATGGTCTCGTCGCTGACCCAGAAGGGCGCCGATGCAGCGATCCGCGCGATGGAGTTGGGCGCGGTCGACATCGTCGCCAAGCCGACGTTGGGCATTGCCGATGGCCTGCGCGAAGCCGCCGAAACCTTGTGCAACGCAGTGGTCGGCGCCGCGCAGGCGCGGGTCGGCAACCGCGAGCGCGCCGCACCGCGGCGGGTGCAGGCCTTGTCGTTGTCGACCGACTTCTTCTTTGTGCTCGGCGCCTCCACCGGCGGCACCGAAGCGCTCTACGACGTGTTGACGGCCTTGCCGCCTGACGCACCCGGTGCGGTGGTGGTGCAACACATTCCCCCGGTGTTCTCGCGCAGCTTTGCCGAGCGCCTCGATCGCGCCTGCGCGGTACGGGTGGGCGAGGCCTTTGATGGCGCGCGCCTTGCCACCGGGCAGGTGTGGATCGCCCCCGGCGGCTATCAACTGCGCGTGGTGCGTGATGGTGCGCGCTACATCTGCCGCATTGGCGAGGCGGATCGCGTCAATGGTTTTGCGCCGTCGGTCGACGTGATGTTCAAGTCGGCGGTCACCGCCGCTGGCAGCAACCTGGCCGCCGGGTTGCTCACCGGCATGGGCGATGACGGTGCACAGGGCTTGCTCGCGCTACGCCAGCACGGCGCCTTCACCTGCGTCCAGGATGAAGCCACCTCGGTGGTCTGGGGCATGCCGGGCGCCGCCTTCAAGCTCGGCGCCGCCGATGCCGTGCTGCCGCTGCACCAGGTCGCCGAACGGTTGATGGATGCGGCCAGACGGCACCACAGCCGCTTAAGCCAGGGCGAAAGCCGCCGATAACACTCATTAAGGAACTTCTGAAAAACGTAGCGAGCGAAGCTCAGTTTGCGTTTCGCCGGAGCACAGGAAACGGAATGTATTGAAATACATGAGTATTTCGAGCACCGCCGGAATGCGAAATGACGAGCGCAGTAGTTTTGCAGAGGTTCCTTCAGATCTCTTCATACCCGCCACGGAGCTTTGCCCATGACCCTCAAGACCGCCCACGTTGACCTGCTGCTGCTGGCTGCGCCGGTCACCCTGTCGGGGCTGCATCTGTACTTGCTGCTGGTCAGCAATCAGCCGGGGTGGGTGTATCTGAGTGCCGCCGCCACCGTCGTGGCGTGGTCGCTGGCCTACCTGTTCCGCTACCAGATGACCCACCACGGCGCCGCCCATCAGGCGCGAAAAAGTGGTGCCGAACTGGTGAGTGAAATGCGCGAGTTTGTCGTCGCCGAAATTCAGGGCACGCACGCCGAGATCACCCGTGCCCGCGGCCTGGTCAGCGATGCGGTCAAGCGCCTGGGTCACAGCTTTGAGGGTCTCAACACCGAATCACGCGGCCAGGCCGCACTGATGAGCAACATGGTCGAACGCCGCGGCAACGGTCCGGGCACCGGCAACGTTCGCGAGTTTGCCGACGAGGCACGGCAACTGATGGAGCGCATGGCGACCGCGCTGGGGCAGGTGTCCAGCCAGTCGGGCATGACCGTGCAGCAGATCGACGAAATGTCGAAAAAGCTCGACGGCATGTTCGTGCTGCTGGAAGACGTGAAAACCATCGCCGACCAGACCAATCTCTTGGCACTCAACGCAGCCATTGAAGCGGCGCGTGCCGGGGAGGCGGGGCGCGGCTTTGCGGTGGTCGCCGACGAGGTTCGTTCGCTGTCGCAGCGCTCGAACACCTTCAACGAGCAGATTCGCGGTCTGGCCTTGGGCGCGCGTGAAGCGGTGTCGACCGTGCGTGCCACCGTCAGTGCCATGAGCCAGCGCGACGGCTCGCTCAGCGACGAAGCCCACAGCGGCACGACCCGCCTCATCGGCCATGTCGAAGCCCTGAACCAAACCCTGGGCGAAACCCTGCAGCAGGCACAGGGCTCGGCGCAGCGTATTGGCCAGTCGGTCGCCGAGGCAGTGCGCGCGCTGCAGTTCGAAGACCTGACCAGCCAGGCGCTAGGCGCTGCCGAAATGCACCTGTCGCGGCTCGAAGACATTGAACGCGAGACGGCCGCACTCGAAGCCCTGCAGTTCAATGGCGGGCAAGACGTGGTGCCCGAACTTGAGCGGGTGATGACGCGGGTGCGCAATGTCAAGGCGCAGGTGGTGGTGGCGCCGCACAAGCCGGTCACGCAGGTGGCGATGCAAGCGGGCGGGGTCGAGCTTTTCTAAGGAACCTCCGCAAAACTACTGCGCTCGTCATTTCGCGTTCCGGCGGTGCTCGAAATACTCATGTATTTCAATACATTCCCATCGCAGCACTGCGAAGCGGTGCTTCGGTCACTGCTCTGTCTGCGCTCCGGCGGAACGCGAACTGAGCTTCGCTCGCTACGTTTTTCAGAGGTTCCCTGACTAAGCCTTGCCTGCCAGCAGGCCGCCATCACCGCCCGTCATCGCTGGCTTGACGCCGCCAGGGGTTGCGGCAACCTGTCGGCATGAACGCTCCATTGAACTCAGCGCTGTTGCCTTCAGCGGCAACACCGCCCTGCCTGCTGGCCGAGACGTCGCCACTGAGCGTCGTTGGCTTTGATGCCAAGGGCGGGGAGGTGTACCGCAACCGGGTCGCGGCGGCCGGTTCCGGACCGGACTGGCAGGTGCACGCCGACGACCACGCCAGCCTGCTCGCGGCACGCCAAGCGCTGAAGGCGCCCGGCGATCGCTACCAGCAGACCTACCGCTGGGTGAGCGCGGGCGGTGAACGACGCTGGATCAGCGAGACCGCAGAACGTCTGCCCACCGAGATCGACGGCATCGTCGTCATCGCCCATCAGGCTGACATCACCGTAGCGCTGGACGAAACGGCGCGACTCAACGCGCGGTTGTTGCGCCAAGAAGGCATCGTCGCCTCGGCGGCCGATCCCATCATCACCCTGGATGCCGACCTGCAGGTGCTGTCGTGCAACCACGCCGCGAAGCGCCTGCTCGGCGTGTCCGGCAACGAACTACTGGGGCAGCCGGTCCATCGGTGGTTGCGGCCTGTCGAGACCGGCCCCGACGGCCTTCTGTCGCCGGGCAGTGGCCAGACGATGACGGCGCATCACGCCAATGGCGCGCAAGTGCCGGTCACGGTGTCGGTGAGCACCCTGCAACTGCGCGGCGAGCGGGTGCATACACTGATCGTGCGCGATGCCCGCGAGCAGCAGCGCATCCGCCAGCAGCTCGAGGCCTCACAGGTGCAGCAAGGCCTGGTGTTACAGGCGGCCGGCATGGGCAGTTGGCAGTTCGATGTCGACGCCGACCGGCTGCGGGTCACGCCCGAGGCCCGCGCGGTGCTGGGCTGCGCGGCCGATGAACTGATGGAGGGCTTCGAGCACCTGACCCTGCACATGCACCCGGCTGATCGCGCGTCGGCACGCGCCCGCTGGCAACAGGCTGTGGCGGATGGCTGTGCGTACGAACAAACCTATCGGGTCATCGACCTTGCCGGCGACACCCGCTGGGTCAGTGAGCGCGGCCTGTGTCTGGCCCAAGCACCGCTGCGGCGGCTGTTGGCCGTGGTGATGGACGTCACCGGGCAACGCCAGCGCGAAGCCGAGCTGGCGGCCATGGCCGAGCGCTTGCGCGCCCTGGGCGCGCAACTGGTGCAGGTCCAGGAACACGAGCGCCGTCACCTGGCGCGCGAACTGCACGACGAAATCGGCCAGCAACTCACCGCGGGCTTGATTGAAGTCCGCAATCCCGCGCTGAAACTGCCGCAAGCGCTGCGCCGCCGCTGGATCGAGCAATTTGGCGGGCTGATTGAACAGGTGCGTACGCTCTCGTTGGATCTCAGCCCGGCCATGCTGGATGACCTGGGCCTGGTGCCGGCGCTGCGCAGCTACGCCCAGCGCCTGGCCGAACGTGGCGGGTTGACGCTGACCCTGGCGCTGGAAGACGCGCCCGGACGTTTCGGCCCGGCACTGGAAAACGCCCTGTTTCGCATCGCCCAGGAGGCCACCACCAACGTGCTGCGCCACGCCGGGGCCACGCGGCTGACGCTGTCACTGACCCGCTCCGACTGCGAGTGGGTGCTGGTGATTGAAGATGACGGCGTCGGCTTGCCGGCCACGCCCGCCGCAGCGCCGGCGCATTTCGGCATGCTCGGCATGCGCGAGCGCGCCGCCCTGCTGGGGGGCCAATTGCAGGTGACCTCAGGCAAGCCCCGGGGCCTGCGAATTGAGGCCCGGCTGCCGGTAAGTTGCTAGCGCCGACTTTGTAGGTCGTCTGGGTCAGACGCGCGCACCAGCCCCGTGGACTAGAGTAACGGTGGCCGTTCACAACGGGATCGCTGATCAAGCGCATGCGAGGGTTTCGGGGAGTCGGGAAATCATGGGTTGGGCTGGTCGTGATGCTGCTCACGGCGGGCACCGCCGTGCACGCGGCGGACGCTGATCGCGACGGCGACGGCATTCCCGATGGTTTCGATCTTTGCCCCGACACGCGACCCGGCACCCCGGTGGACGTGTTCGGCTGCGCAGCGCCGACGCCCGAGACGCGCGACAGCGATGCCGACGGCATTCCCGACATCGCCGACCTATGCCCCGATACGCCGGCCAACACCGTCATCGACGCCTTTGGTTGTCCGCTGCAGATCGACAGCGATGGCGACGGCGTGCCCGATCATCAGGACCCATGCCCGCAAACCCCGCCGGGCGCGCAGGTCGATGCCAGCGGCTGTGCCATCGACAGCGACTTTGACGGCGTGCCCGACGGCCTTGACCAATGCCAGGGCACCCAGCTCGGCTTGCCCGCCGACCGTGTTGGCTGCGCCAAGGATGGCAGCGACCGGCGCGGGGTTGACGTGCGGGTTGAGCTGCCCGGCATGCCGGGTGTGCCGGCCCGCGCCACACCCACGGCGACGGCTCAGCCTGCCCAACCACCACCGACCGTGACACCGCCCACGCCGAGCCTGACGGCAGCGCCGACGGCGTCCAGCGTCCCCACCGCGACACCGCAGCCGACGTTCCGTGGTCTTATCGTGCCAAGCCCAAGCCCAAGCCCAAGCCCAAGCCCAAGCCCAAGCCCAAGCCCAAGCCCAAGCCCAAGCCCAAGCCCAAGCCCAAGCCCGAGTCCGAGCCCAAGTCCGAGTCCGAGTCCGAGTCCGAGTCCGAGCCCCACGGTGCCGCCGAGTCTGACGCCGACGCCATCACTCGCTGCCGTCACCGAGCCGGCCGCGGAAGGTGAGTCGCCATCGCCCAGCCCGCAAGCCACGCCCGGACCTGAAATCGTCCCGCAGGTGAGCGCCGAGTCAGTCCCGGTCGTGCCGCAGGCGACGCGCATGGAGCCGGCACGTCCGGTAAAAAATTCCGTCGTGGCCGGGCCGGCGCCCGGGGGCACGCGCGTCTGGCGGCTGACGTTCGAGGCGGGCAACGACTACGAGGTCTCGCCCGAGCAGGTCGGCGGCCTGCGCCAAGGCTTGGAACCTTACCGCGAGGCCCTGCTGCGCTCGGGTCGTGGGCAGGTCCAGTTGGTGGGCATTGCCACTCAGACCAACGAGGTCAGCACGGCGCGCCGCGCCCGGCTGTCGCGAGGCTTGTTGATGGGCCTCGGTGTGCCCGGCGACCGCATCATCTATGCCGTGCGCACCGCACAGCCCGGCGAGATCCCCGGCGTCATCGAGGTGTACGTGCGCGGTATCGAGCAGTAGCGCTAGCGCCGTGCCGGGCTCAGGCGGGCTACAGCCCCTTGATATGGGCGCCGGGCAGCACGCGCGCCACGTTTGCGAGGCGCTGATCGACCTCGGTGGCGGCGTCGGTGCTGGCGTCCCAGCCCTGCAAATGGCGGCGGGTCAGCGTTGCCAAATAGTCGATGTGATCAGTCTCGGCGTTCAGTGCCGGGATGTAGCGCAGCGCAGCGCCGCCGGCGTGGGTGAAGGTTTCGCCGTAGCCGATGGCGACTTCTTCCAGTGTCTCAAGGCAGTCGGCGGCAAAGCCGGGGCAGATCACGTCCAGCTTCTTGATGCCGCGCTGCGCCAACTGGGTGACGTGCTGGTCGGTGTAGGGCTGCAGCCACGGCATTTTGCCGAGCCGGCTCTGAAAGCTGAGGCTCATCGCGGCATCGTCCAGCCCCAGCCGTTCGCGCAGCAGGCGGGCGGTCTTGTGCGCCTGGCAATGGTAAGGATCGCCGCGCAGCAGGTTGCGCTGCGGGATGCCGTGGAATGAGCACAGCAGATGATCGCCACGCCCGTGCTCGGCCCAGTGACGTTCCACCGAGCGTGCCAGCGCGTCGATGTAGCCCGGGTCGTCGTGGTACTGGCGGATGACACGCAGCGCCGGCGGGTCGCGGTCTTGCATGAGCACCCTGAACACCGCGTCGGTCACCGCAGCCGTGGTGGTCGCCGAATACTGCGGGTACAGCGGCAGCACCAGCAGCCGGTCGACGTCCTGTGCTTTCAGGCGGGCGAGGGCGTTGCCAACCGACGGCTCGCCATAGGTCATCGCCAGTTCGACCACGGCGTCATCGCCCATGGCGGCCTTGAGCGCGGCGTGCTGCTGGCGGCTGATGACCATCAGCGGCGAGCCGTCCCTGTGCCACACCGAGCCGTAGGTTTTGGCGAGCTTGATCGGCCGCAGCGGCAGGATCAGCAGATTCAGGATCAGCCACCAGATCGGGCGCGGCACTTCCACCACGCGGCGGTCGCTGAGGAACTGGCGCAAGTAGCGGCGGATGGCGCCGGGGGTTGGTGATTCGGGGGTGCCGAGATTCACCATCAACACGCCGATGCGGCGTCCCCGACGATGGGGGGCAATCAGCGAATCGGGCAGGGCGGGGCGGGCAGCTTGGTTCATGGCGGCAAGTGTGGCGCAAAGCAGTCTCGCTGGCGCATATTCAGCCACACGGCAGAACATTAAATCCGAGCAGGAGCGCCCCCGTGAAACGCATCGTGATCTGTGCCGACGGCACCTGGCAGAGCCCTGAGTCCGAGCACCCGACCCATGTCATGCGGCTGGCGCGCGGCATCGCGCCGGTCGATGCCAGGCGCCAAAAACAGGTGGTGTTCTACGACTGGGGCGTGGGTTCGGAGGGCGACCGCATCAAAGGGGGTGCCACCGGCGCGGGCATCGACAAGAACATCATGGATGCTTACCGCTTCATCGTGCACAACCATGACGCCGGCGATGCGCTGTTCTTTTTCGGCTTCAGCCGCGGCGCCTACACGGTGCGTTCGCTGGCTGGTTTTATCCGCAACTGCGGTGTGCTCAAGCGGGCGCATGCGGCACGCATTCCCGAGGCCTATGAGCTGTACCGGGCGCGCCACAAAACCTCCGCGCCGGGTGAAGATCGCGCCACCTTATTTCGCCGCGACTACGCCGTCGCCGACCGCACGGCCATCGCCTTCGTCGGCGTCTGGGACACGGTGGGCGCGCTGGGCATTCCCGCGCCCTTCATCGGCACGCTGAACACCGGGCGCTATCTGTTTCACGACGCCGAGCCGAGCAGCATCATCGAATGCGCCCGCCACGCGGTGGCAATCGACGAAAACCGCCAGGACTTCGTGCCGACCTTGTGGACCCGCAAGCCCGGTCTGGACCTTAAGCAGGTGTGGTTTTCCGGCGTGCATACCGACATCGGCGGCGGCTACGCCAACCACGCGCTGGGCGACCATGCCGGGGTGTGGATGGCGGGCGAGGCCGAGCGCTGCGGTCTGCGTTTTGAGCCGCACTTTGGCGCGCAGATGCAGCCCGATTACCGCGCCCCACAGCACAACGAATACAAGGGTGCCTACAGGCTGCTGCGCCGGTCCGCACCACGCGCCGTCGAGCCCTGCGTGCACGTCAGCGTGCGTCAGCGTTTCGAAGACCCGGCGCTGACCGTGCGCAGCCCGGCACTGCGTGCCTTGCTCGACTCGGTGGACAACGACTGGTCGAAAATTGTGGTGGACGGGTGAGCGGCCCCAGCCTGAACCCGATTCGCAATCTGCACGATTTCATCGATGATCTGCCGCCCTCGGTGCGCGCCGACATTGACGCCGTGAGCCGCTATCGAAGCGTTGTCGCCGGCGCGCGAATTCTGCGACGGGGTTCGTTGCCGCGCGACGTGTTTCAGGTGCAGGCCGGGCGTGTGAAGTATTGCTCGTGGGACCACGAAGGCCGCGAAGAGGTCCTGACCTATATGCAACAGGGCGACTGGATCGGGTTGTCTGAATTGTTCACCGACCTGCCGGCGTCGTGGGACGTGGTGACCCTGTCGCCGGTGACCGTGCGTGTGGTGAGCCGTCGGCAGTTTCACGACCTGCTTGACGCCCATCCGGCGCTGTCGAAGGCGCTGCTGCGGGTGTTTGCCCTGCGCTTCAGTCTGCACCGGCTGTTCGGTCTGGACCACAGCGCGCTGACGCTCAAGCAGCGCCTGATCAAGATGCTGTACTTCCTGTCTTTCAGTCATGAGAAGGCGGCCACGGACGCACAGCCGATCAACCTGAAGCTGTCGCAGGAAGAGCTGGGCAAAGTGGTCGGCGCGTCGCGGCAAAAGCTCAATCCGGCATTGAAGGCCCTGCAGCACGAGGGCTTGCTGACGGTGCGTGTTGGCGGTGTCATCCTGCACAGCCGGGCGCGCATCGTCGAGCGTTACGGCCATTTGCTGGGCCTGCCCACGCCAGACAAAGCCTGAGGCCGCCGTGTCACCCGGGTGACAGTGCGCGCCACCCAGGCTTGGGCAGTATCAGTCCCCAGGCGAAGATCGCCCGCTTGCCAATTCCTTTCCGGAGAGACCGATGACCCGCAAACTCGAAACCCTGCCACCCGTGCCCGACGCCCACGCCTTCCGCCACGCGATGAAGCCCGGTGGTCGCGAGTCGCTGGCCCACATGCTGATGTTTCCCGAGCACGGGATCGCCGGATTCATTTATCCCGCCGTGCTGGCCGACGGTTCGGCCAAAGCCAAGATGACGCTGTTCGGCGCGGGCCTGTCGGCACCGATCCACGAACAGTTCGATGAGGTCGTGTCCGACACCATGAACTTTGATGACTGGCTCTCCGGCCCGCTGCGCATGGCGGTGACCCAGCCGCATCAGCGCGTCGAACTGGAATGGAACGGCGAGCGCATCCGCTTCAAGGGTGCTTTTGAGGCCCTGCACCCGCCGTATCTGTTCAGTTCAAACCCAGCCGGCAATCCGCCGTATTACGGGGATGACCGCACCGAACAGCACGGTCGCCTGACGGCCGAGCTTGAAGTGGAAGGCCGCAACCTGGCGCTTAGTGGTTACCTGATTCGCGATCATTCCTGGGGGCCGCGCATCTGGGGGCTCAACCAGCACTACAAGTGGTTCCATGCCGCCACGGAACATTGCTCGGTGCACTTCTTTGAGATGCTGTCGTTTGGTCGCCGGCAGCTGCGCGGCTTTGTTTTCAAGGATGGCGTCATCCAGCACCTCACTGAGGCCGACTACGACTTCACCTACAACGACCAGATGATGCAGCAGACCTTCCGCGCCGAAGTGGGCGATGCCGCCGGCCGCAAGGTGGTGATCAACTGCAAGGCCTTCGCCAACATCCAGTTGGAATACGACCCCATGGTCTATCTCAACGAAGCGCCGGTGACGGTTGAGATTGACGGTCAGCCGGGTGCCGGCTGGTGCGAGTTCTGCTTCAACCGCAATTACTTCGACTTTGCCCGCCAGCACGTGACGCAGTACGGGTAACCTTTGGCTCCGAACCCGCGTGCCGCAAAGACGGCGCCGGCTGATCAACGTGCAGCCAGGAGAATCACCCGTGTCGAGCTTTCATCCGTTTCAACCCATCGTGCCGGTCGATAGCGTCACGGCCGAATGGATGACCCAGGCGCTGACCGCAGCCGGGCGGCTTGCCGGTGCGCGCGTGGTCGGCGTCCGCCATGAGCCCTGCGGCACCGGGCAGTTGGGTGACTCCTTTCGTTTCACGATGACCTACGAACCGGCCGGTGCCGGCCCGGCGACCCTGGTCGGCAAGTTCGCCTCCAAGGACGCGACCAGCCGCGAATTTGGTCGCAGCTCGGGCTACTACCGCAGCGAGATCGGCTTCTACCAGAAGCTGGCGCCGGGGCTGTCGATGTCGATTCCCACCGCCGTGCATGCGGCGCTGGCCGACAACGACACCGACTTTGTGCTGCTGATGGAAGACCTCGCCCCGGCCCGGCAGGTCGATCAGTTGATTGGCTGCAATGCCGACGAGTCGGCACGCGTCATGGAGCAGGCGGCGGCGTTGCACGCGGCCACCTGGCACGACCGCGACCTGGCGCAGCAGGACTGGCTGCACGGGCCGGTGGGCATTTTCACCCACGTCAGCGATCATTTTGCCGGCCTGCTGGAGACCTTTCCGCAACTCTATGGCGACCTGGTCCCCGAAGCGGACCTGAAGGAAGCCGCCAGGCTGGTCGATCACACCGACGCCTGGAAGCAGATCTTCAGCGACCCGCAGTGCCTCTGGCACAGCGACCTGCGGGCCGACAACGTGCTGTTCGACGCCTGCGGCGACACCCGCCCGGTGGTGGTGCTCGACTGGCAGGGCGTCGGCTTTGGCCGCGGCAGCATCGACGTCGCCTACTGGCTGGGCACCAGCATGGCCGTGGAAGACCGCCGCAAGCACGAACGCGATCTGGTCACGCACTACCACCGGGCACTGGTCGGCCATGGCGTGTCCGGCTACAGCGCCGCGCAGTGCTGGGACGACTACCGCATCCACGCCATTCATGGCCTGCAGGTGGGCGTCTTCGGGCTGGGCGCGGTCAAGCGCACGCCGCGCGGCGACACCATGTGGAAGTCGTGGATTGAGCGCACGGCCCAGCAGGTGCGCGACCTCGACAGCTTCAGCGCGCTGGCCGGGCGTTAGTCCGCCGCGCTGCACATGGCAACGGTCCGAGCGACGAACGCCGATGCACGTTGACGCCGCCACGGACGCGGATCACGAGCGCCGGATCATCACCGCGTGGCACCACAACGCCGCGCCGTGGACTGCCGTGGTGCGCGATGGCCGCATCGCCAGCCGTCGGCAGGTGACCGATGCAGCGGTGATTGATGCGGTCTGCAACCTGCAACCCGCCACGGTGATTGACCTTGGCTGCGGCGAGGGGTGGCTGATGCGGGCATTGACGGCGCGTGGCTTGTCGGTGCTCGGCGTGGATGCGGTGCCGGCCCTCATCGACGCGGCCACGGCGCAGGGTGTCGGTCGCTTTACCTGTCTGGATTACGCCGCGATTGCCGACGGCGCGCTCACCGAAACCGCCGATGTGGTGGTCTGCAATTTCGCCCTGCTGGGCGGCGACTCGGTTGCCAAATTGCTTGCCGCGGTGCTGCGACTGCTCAACCCCTCAGGGGCGCTGATCATCCAGACCCTGCACCCGCGCGCCGCCTGTGGTGACGGCCCGTATCAAGACGGCTGGCGCGACGGCACCTGGGCCGGTATCGAAGGCGACTTCGGCCCTGCGCCGCCGTGGTATTTCCGCACCGTGGAAAGTTGGGCGCGACTGCTGCGCGACAGCGGCTTCAGTCACCTCACCTGCCACGAGCCGTGTTGGCCCGAGTCGGGTGAACCAGCGTCGCTCATGTTGGTGGCGCGGGTTTGATGCGTGCCCTCCAAGCTCACCGTCGGTCAATCTCCTGCGCATCCAGCCGCTGGATGTAGTCGCGATAACTGCGCATAGCGTGGTGGCCAAGCAGCACGAGTAGTGGCAGGTTGATGAACAGCATGAAGCCCATCGCCACGGTGGAAAGCGAATCAATCTCGACGTCGGTGCGAATCAGTCCCACCGTGGCCAGCACGATCAATCCGCACCAGATGACACGAAATGCGGTCACACCGCCGGTGCCCATCAGGTACACCAATCCCTGTTCGCTGTAGTAGCTCCAGGTGATCAGCGTGGACAGCGCAAACAGCCACACGGCAATCACCACCATCCAGCGGCCGAGGCCGTCAAAGGCGTGGTCGAAGGCCCGCGCCGTGAGCGTGGCGGCGGGGTAGTCGGCGAACAGGCCGCGCTCGGCCAATTCCGGTGCCTGTGCGGCAGCGTGCGGACGCCAGGTGAGGGCGCCGTCGCCGGCCACGGTGGCAAAGATTCGGGCACGGTCGGCCCCATCGTTCACCACCACGAACACGGATGAACTGGCGCGCAGATCCATGCCTTGCGGCACGGCGGCAACATCTGGCTGCCACTGACCGGGCGCGACTTCGGTGAAGGCGGGCGGGGTGGCCCACTGCGCTTCGGCGGGGCGGTTCCACACGCCACTGACGAGAATGACCAGGGCGGTGAGCGTGCACACCACGATGGTGTCGATGAACGGCTCCAGGCCCGCGACGATGCCTTCGGTCGCGGGCTCCGGCGTCTTCACTGCCGCGTGGGCGATGGGCGCCGAGCCGAGGCCGGCTTCGGAGGAAAACAGCGCGCGCTTCATGCCGAAAATGAAGGCCACGCCAATGCTCGCGCCGAGGAATGCGCCACCGGCCTGGGCGGGCGCGAAGGCGCTGCGGAAGATCAGGCCGAACAACTCCGGCAACTGCCGCCATTCCATCCCGAGAATCACCAGCGCTGCCAGCACATAGATGCCGCACATCACCGGTACCAGCATCGATGCCACGCGGCCGATGCGCTGGATGCCGCCGAGAATCACCAGCCCCACCACCGCCGCCAGAATCACGCCGCTGATCCAGGTGGGAATGCCGAAATAGCTGTGTGAAATCTCGGCCACGTTCCACGCCTGAAACATGTTGCCGCCGGTGATGCCGAACAGGATCAGGGGAATACAGAACGCGGCACCAATGAACGGCGCAATGCGGCGCAGACCCGGTATATTTTTCAGCCCCTCGCGCGCCACATACATGGTGCCGCCGCGTGGGTTCGCGGGGTCCGAGGTATCGCGATAGAGCATGGCCAGCCACACCTCGACGCTCTTGATGGCCATGCCGACGATGGCGACCAGCCACATCCAGAACACCGCGCCGGGCCCGCCCAGTGCGACGGCAATCGCCACGCCGCCGATGTTGCCCAGCCCCACCGTGGCCGACAGCGCCGCCGACAACGCTTGAAAGTGAGTGAGCACGCCCTCGCCATGCCCGGTCTTGATGCCGCGCCCCGTCACCAAGGCCACGCCGTGGGTCAGCGCGCGGTACTGGCTGAAGCCGCTCCAGAAAGTGAAACAGACGCCCACCGCCAGCAGGGCCAACAGCACGGGCACCGACAGCATGACGGCGTTGAGGGCGTTGATCAGCGAAAAGAATGCATCCAAGGGGGAAGACCTTTGATTGAGAGTTTCAGGAACCGCCCACCGCCTGCCACACCAGCGCGGCGATGGCGACCGGCGCGCCAATACGCAACAGCCAGATCCATGCCGACAGCCACGGCAGGCACAACGTGCCGTCGTTTGACAGGTGCGCGCGCGCCGGGCCTGACCAGCGCCAGCCGATGAAGCTGGCTACCAGCAACCCGCCCAGCGGCAGCATCACGTTGTTGGCCAGAAAATCCATCCAGTCGAAAAAGGTTCTGCCTGCCAGTGTCGCGTCACTGAGCGGCCCGAACGACAGAGATGCGGGAATGGCCAACAGCAGGCAGACCAGTGACGCCACCAGGGTTGCGACACCGCGGCGAATACCGTGCTCGTCCACTGCCCAGGCAATCATCGGTTCGAGTATCGACACCGCCGAAGTGAGCGCGGCAATGGCCAGCAGGCTGAAAAACAGCACGCCGAACACCTGCCCGAACGGCAGGCTGGCGAACACCGCGGGCAGGGTGATGAAGGTCAGGCCCGGCCCGGCGCTGGGGTCCAGCCCCACGGCAAAAACCGCCGGCAGCACCATCAGCGCGGCGAGCACCGCAACGCCCACATCGAGCAACACGATGATCAGCGTCGAACGCGGAATGTTGACGTCGCGTTGCAGGTACGAGCCGTAGGTGATCATCACGCCCATGCCGATCGACAGCGAGAAAAACGCCTGCGCGGTGGCGCTGATCACGGTGTTCATGTCGACCCGCGAGAAATCCGGCGTCAGCAGAAACGCCAACCCCGCGTCGGCGCCCGGCATCGTCACCGAGCGCGCCACCAGCGCCAGCAACAACACGAACAACAGCGGCATGAGCACCTTGCTGGCGCGTTCTATCCCCTTGCCGACGCCGCCCGCGACAATCCACGCCGTCATCGCCATGAACACCGCGGCGGCCAACAGCGGCGCGAAGGTCTGGCTGGTGAAGTTGCCAAAATGCGCACCCAGCACGGCCGACTCGGTGGTCGCCAACTCATTGCCCGCCATGAACACGATGTAGGCCAGCGTCCAGCCCGCCACCACCACGTAGAACGACAGAATCACGAAGCCGGTCAGCACCCCCAGGCCACCCGCGAACGCCCAGCGTGGACCGCCCAGCGCGCGAAAAGCCCCCACCGGATTGCGCTGCGTTGCCCGGCCCAACACCATCTCGGCCATCACCAGCGAAATGCCGAAGCTCAGTACCACCGCCAGATAAATCAGGATGAACGCCGAGCCGCCGTTCTCGCCCGCGATGTACGGGAAGCGCCAGATATTCCCCAGCCCAATCGCTGACCCGGCCGTGGCCATGATGAAGCCGAAACGGCTGCCCCAATGTTCACGTGCGGCCAGCATGGTGAGTCCCCGAGATCAATGAATCGCAGGCTGATTCTGCCGTGTTGGGGGAGTAGGCGTGAGGGTGACGCGCGGGGGCGTCTCACTAAATGAGACTGGGGCGGGGTAGGGTGCAGGTCTGCGCCTGCCACTTTGAGTTCCGAGTATGTCCACCATCGGCCGCAAGGATGACTTTTCGCCCACTGACCTCAAATCCATCCTGCACTCGAAGCGGGCCAACATCTATTACCTCCAGCATTGCCGTGTCTTGGTCAACGGCGGACGCGTCGAATACGTCACTGACCGGGGAAAGGAATCTCTGTACTGGAACATTCCGATTGCCAATACCACCACGGTGCTGCTTGGAACGGGCACCTCCATCACCCAGGCGGCCATGCGGGAGTTGGCCAAAGCGGGGGTCCTCGTCGGTTTCTGTGGTGGCGGGGGCACACCGCTTTTCTCTGCCAATGAAATGGATATCGAGGTGGCGTGGTTCTCGCCACAAAGCGAGTACCGGCCAACTGAGTACCTTCAAGCCTGGGTGCGGTTCTGGTTCACCGACGAACTACGCTTCGAGGCTGCACGCGCCTTTCAGCGGGCCCGGATCGAACGCATCCGTAAGCAATGGACCCATCGAAGCCGGCGAGACGCTGGATTCACGCCCGCCGCTGAACGGTTGGACTCCCTGCTTGATCGATCTATGCGGCAGTTGGACCACCTTACGGACACAACGGCGTTGCTCACGGAGGAAGCCCGGCTAACCAAAGCACTGTTCAAGGTTGCGGTGGATACCGTCGGCTATGGTGATTTCACGCGCGCCAAACGAGGAACGGGAACAGACCCGGCCAATCGCTTTCTCGATCACGGCAACTATCTCGCCTACGGACTTGGCGCCACCGCGACATGGGTGCTCGGCCTGCCGCACGGCCTTGCAGTCCTGCACGGAAAAACGCGACGTGGTGGGCTGGTGTTTGATGTCGCGGATCTGGTCAAGGACGCCAGCATTCTTCCGCAGGCCTTCCTGTCCGCCATGCGCGGTGATGACGAACAGGCGTTCCGGCGCAACTGCATCGAAGCACTGACACGCAGCGAATCGCTGGACTTCATGATCGACACCGTGAAGGCGGTGGCCATGGATACGGCGGGGCTCGTGGAATGAATGTACTGCTGGTCAGCCAATGCGATAAACGTGCGCTCACCGAAACCCGGCGCATCCTCGATCAGTTTGCCGAACGTCGAGGCGACCGCACTTGGCAGACCCCCATTACCCAGGCCGGGCTGGATACCTTGCGCAAGCTGTTGCGCAAAACCGCTCGCAAGAACACCGCAGTGGCCTGCCATTGGATCAGGGGGCGCGATCACAGCGAGTTGCTATGGGTCGTCGGTAACGCCAGCCGATTCAACGCCGAGGGTGCAGTGCCCACCAATACCACTCGGAGGAATGTGCTCAGGCGCGCTGACGAGAACGACTGGCACACCGGAGAAGCCATCTATCTGCTGTCGTCGCTGGCGGCGCTGATGCATGACCTTGGGAAAGCGTGTCGAGCGTTTCAAGATCGCCTGAGACCGGGTGCGCCTCGGGAACGAAATCTGTATCGCCATGAATGGATCTCGCTACGCCTTTTTCAGTCGTTCGTCGGCAATTCCAGCGATACGGAATGGCTGCAACGTCTGATCGCGCCAACGCCGGAAGATGACGTGAGTTGGATATCGAGGCTGCAACGGGATGGCATTGATGCAGCGGCGTCTGCCCCCTTCTGCGAGATGCCGCCGATGGCGCGTGCCATCGGCTGGCTTGTCCTGACGCACCATCGACTCCCGGTCGCGCCGCAGTCTGGGGCGGATGCATCCCGTCCGATGGGCGCACGGGTGCTCGGTTTCCAGAGCGCCCAGCTCCGGGACGTGTGGGCCGCCATCGACGCCGGGTGGAATGAACGCTGCGACGAGACAGACCCAAAGAAAATCGCCGCCTACTGGCAGTTTCAACATGGCTTGCCCGTCGTGACGTCACGGTGGCGCAGAAGTGCCGCGCGCCTCGCGACGCGACTGAAAGTTTATGGGGAGCGGGCTGATGCCCCGCTCTGGACCGACAACCTTTACCTGATGCATCTATCTCGGTTGGTTCTGATGCTCGCCGATCATCACTATTCCAGCCTCGAAGACCCGAGCCTTCGAACGCGCGGTGAGGTGGACTATCCGCTAATGGCAAACACCATCCGCGGCACAGGGGCCCCCAAGCAGCGGCTGGATGAGCACTTGCTGGGCGTGGCCCAGCACGCCGCACTGCTCAGTCATGCATTGCCCGGCTTCGAGCATCAGCTTCCACGATTGGCCCGGCACAAGGGGCTGGTTCAGCGGAGTCGTGATCCTCGATATCGATGGCAGGACCGGGCGGTCGATTTGGCCACGTCCATGCGTGTCCGCAGCACCCAGCAAGGGGCTTTCATCGTCAACATGGCGTCCACGGGCTGTGGAAAGACACTCGCCAATGCCAAGGTCATGAATGCGCTGGCAGACCCCCAACAAGGATTCCGCTGCGCGTTTGCGCTGGGCCTGCGCACACTCACGCTGCAAACCGGACATGCGTTCCGCGATTTGCTCGGGTTGGCGGACGATGATCTTGCCGTCCGCGTCGGAGGCAGCGCCAGCCGCGCGCTGTTCGAGCATTTTGAGGCCGTGGCCGAGGACCATGGGTCCGGGTCCGCCCAAGCGCTGATGCCCGAAGATTCGCATGTGCGCTTTGAGGGCAATCTGGAGCACCCGCTGCTTCAGCGTATTGGCCATGATCCGCAGATTGCCCGCCTACTGATGGCGCCTCTGCTGGTGTGCACCATCGATCATCTGGTCCCGGCAACCGAGAGCCAGCGTGGTGGACGGCAGATTGCGCCGATGCTGCGATTGATGAGCGGCGACCTGGTGTTGGATGAGCCGGATGATTTCGATTTGGGTGATTTGCCGGCGCTGACCCGGCTGGTCCACTGGGCGGGGCTATTGGGCGCCCGGGTGCTGCTCTCGTCTGCGACCCTGCCGCCAGCGTTCATCGAGGGCCTGTTTGACGCCTATCGGGCCGGACGGTCGGACTATCAGCGCAACCGGGGCGAACAGCCGGGGCTGACCCCGACGATCTGTTGCGCCTGGATGGACGAGTTCGGGCAGCGCCAGGTGGACTGCCCGACTGCGCAGGACTTTCAGAAGGCGCACCTCGCCTTTGTTGATCAGCGCGTCGAGCGTCTCGGTGCTGCCGAAGTTCGACGCCGCGGCGAACTCATCCCAATTGCGATCGCTGCGGAGCATCGGCACGAGATCCGCCGTGAGTTCGCCCGCGCCGCGTTAGAGGCCGCCCTGAAACTGCACCGTGACCATCACGAGTCGGACCCCGCAACCGGGAAACGCGTCAGCTTCGGACTGGTGAGAATGGCCAATATCGTGCCCCTGGTGGACGTGGCGTTGGCGCTTTACGCAATCGGCGCCCCCCAGGGCACGCGCATTCACCTCTGCGTCTATCACTCGCAGTTTCCGTTGTTGATTCGCTCAGCCATCGAGCGACAACTTGATGACGTTCTGAATCGCCGTTCACCAACAGCGGCCTTCTCGCACCCATCCGTTCGCAAGGCACTGGATCAAGGCCCCGAAGCCGACCACCTGTTCATCGTGCTCGGCTCGCCGGTCACCGAAGTCGGGCGTGACCACGACTACGACTGGGCGGTTGTGGAGCCCTCATCGATGCGGTCCCTGATCCAGTTGGCAGGGCGGGTTCGTCGGCATCGGCCGGGACCCTGCAGCACACCCAATGTTTTGATCTTCGACACCAACCTCAAACATCTTGAGCGTCCGGGGGAGGCCGCCTACTGTCGCCCGGGCTTCGAGAGTGATGGCTTCAAATTCGACAGTCATCGGCTCACGGATCTGCTTCCCGAAGATGATCGATCGGTGATCGACGCAAGGCCGCGCGTTCAGTCGCCGCCTGCGGCTGATCTGAAGCCACAGCAGCGTTGGGTTGACCTTGAGCACCATCACTTGCGGGCGCTGATGCTGACGGCTCCCGTTCGACCGCTGACGCCTCGTGAGATCCGCAAAGGCTTCCAGCCGATTGTGGCGCCACTCAACGCGAGTAGTTGCTGGCAGATGCCTCAGGCAATGCTCACGGGCGTGCTGGCGCAGCAACAGCCATTCCGGGACGACGACGCAATACGGGATGAATTGGTCCTGCGGCTTAACGAGGAGGAAGACGATGTCGTTTTGCACAGGATTGATCCTGGCAAGCGCCGCTTCGACCCGATCTTCGTCGTGGTGGAAAACAGCCACAACCACCGGATCGACGACGCCTTGGTCAAGGGCGATCGCATCAGTCCATGGCAAAGCGTCGACTATATGGAGGTGCTGACACCGCTGGCGGACGCGTTGGACATGCCGCTGGCGCAGTGCGCGGAGACCTTCGGAAAAGTCACCCTTCGCCGAAGAGAACAGGGCTGGCGCTTTCATCCGGCGCTCGGCTTTGTGGATCGGACATGACCGGACAGTCTTGCTGCCGGGCCTCAGCGCGGTCAGTCGTGCAATTCCGACTCGGCATCCCGTATGACACTCGGGAGCTTGGTGAGCAGGTCTGGCAGTGCGGTCATCACGGTTTCCCACACCACATCCACCGCGATATCGAAATAACCGTGGGCCAGCCTGTTGCGCATGCCTTTCATGCTGGACCACGGAACATCAGGGTGACGGGACACAAAAGCTGCATGTTGGCTCGACAGCCGGGTCGCCGCCTCGCCCAGAATGATCAGGTTCAGGATCACCGCCTGCTGGGTCCGTTGGTCGGCCATGAACGCCGCTTCATCCAGTCCCTCGACGTACGTGCAGGCCAAGGTGCCCGCCTCCTGCATGTGCTGAAGGTAATCGAGAAGGCGAGGGCTCATATCGGACGGGCCTCGGCCAACACGCGCGCCCTGAAAGCGGGCGGCAGATCGCCTGGCGTAAGCAGGTCTACCGGCATCCCCAGCAAGGCTTCAAGCTCGGCCTGCAACCCCCCAAGGTCAAACAAGGTGGTGCCGGGCAGCGTGTCGACCAGCAGGTCAATGTCGCTGCCATCGTGGTCACTGCCGTGCAGAACCGAACCGAACACGCGCGGATTCGCTGTCCGGAAGCGCGCGACGACACTTCGGATGGCGAGACGGTGTTGGTCTAGGGCAATGGAAGAGTTCATGGTTCTGCCTATACGGTGGGCAATCGGTTTGGACGACATTCCGCAAATGTTTCTGAGCTGCCTACGGGGCAGTGAGGATCAATATCTTAGTTAAATCGACTGAGTTCGGAAGAATTTGATACGACATTACATAAGTCGGGGACGAGTACTGTGAGGCTGTCCAAGGCGCCTTGAGTAAACCCGGTGGCGTAACGGCGACCGTCCCGCAACCAGCCCTCAGCTCGGCATTGCATTGGGGGGCTTTGCACACCCGCTTCAACTGACAGGAAGGATCCGACATGAGCAACCCATCGCCCGAACGCAAAGCGCTATTCAGTGCTGCGATCAACGCCTTCCTGATGCAGCGATGCCAGGACAAACGAGACAAACTCCCCCCCGATGACCCCAGGCACGAGGCGCTGCTTGCCCAACATGCGCCGCCAGTCTGGCTGGAAGACGCTGCCCGCCGGGTGATGCAGATTCAGGCGGTGACGCACACCCTGAAGGCTATCCACCCGGAGGCAAGGGGGACCAATCTTTACTGTCCGCCCCAGACGCTGTCGCCGCGCACCGAGGTTGGCAGTCACAGCCTCACCGCAGGGTTTTCTGGCGATGTGGTCGGAAACGCCGCCGCGCTGGACGTCTACAAATTCCTCAAAATCCAGGTGGATGGTCTGTCAGTTCTTGATGGTCTGCGTGGGGGCGATGTCGATCTTCTGGCAGCGTTGAGTCACGACCCCCAGCAAGCCGAGGCTTGGCGAGCAGCCTTTGTCAGCATCACCCTGCCACGGGGTGATGCGGCAACGCATGGCAAGGCCAAGCAGCTCTATTGGCTGGTCGGCGACGACCCCCAGCGCAATGATGACTTCCACCTGCTGGCGCCCCTGTACGCCAGCTCCCTGGCGCACGCGGTGTACCGCACGATTGATGAAGATCGGTTCGGCGATGCCGCCAAAGCGGCGCGGACGGCGCGGCGGGAGCGCAGCGAGCATCCCGGCGTTGTCCGCGAGTATCCGCAGCTCGCCGTACAGAAGCTGGGAGGGACCAAACCGCAGAACGTGTCTCAGCTGAACAGCGAGCGACGCGGCAACAACTACCTGCTGGCATCGCTGCCACCCACCTGGAAGTCGCATGACCTAAAGATTCCGCATCACGTCGAATCCATCTTCCCGATATTTGGGCGGCTTCCAGAGGTTCGCCGACGCGTGATTGCGCTCCGTCGGTTCCTGCTAAGCGATCCCGATCCCACCATTGAGACCCGTGATCGACGGGATTACGAGATTGAGGGGGTAATCGACGAACTCGTGGCCTTTGCAGCAGAGCGCCAGAGCCTGCTGACGCCTGGGTGGAGTGCGGCACCTGCATGTGATCTTGCGGAGCCCGAGAAACTCTGGCTCGATCCCGGACGCATGGCGTCCGACGCCGAATTTCGCGCCTCCTGGCGTTGGATGGATTGGCCCGATGAAATTGGCAAGCGATTCGGGAACTGGCTCAACGGACAATTGAGCGGGCACCTGCCGGTCGGCGATATCGAGCAGCGTTTCTGGGCCGATGAATTGAGCGTCGATCCCGAGTGGGCCGCGCGAATGGATCGTCAGCGAAAGAAAATCAGCCGCGACGAGCCGATGGCCTCGGGAGGGCATCAATGACCGAGATTCCCGACATTGGCGGGCTTCTCATCCTGCCGCGCCTCCGTATTCAGAACGCCAATGCCATTTCGAGCCCGATGACGCATGGCTTCCCGTCGATTACGGCCTTTCTGGGGCTGATGTGGGCGCTCGGGCGAAAGCTCCCTGATCATCAATCACCGCTGTTCGACGGCATCGGGGTGATCTGTCATCGCGCCGAAGAGCAAGTCACCAAAGGCGGCTATGTCAGGACATTCCGACTGACCCGCAATCCTGTGGAGAAAGATGGTGGGACCGCTGCAATCGTTGAAGAAGGCCGCATCCATCTGGAGGTATCACTGCTTCTGGCGATCCGCTCAGGTGATCCGGTGCTGGAATCCACGGACGTGCAACGTCAGGCGGTGGCAGACGCTGTTGCAGACGAGGTGAGCCGGTCGCGGATTGCGGGGGGCAGTGTCTTACCGTCAGCGGCCCAGCCCTGGCAAGCCCGGCCCAAGCTCATCAGGCTGGATCAGGAGCCAGCCGCGCGAGCTCGGCAGATTCGACATCTGCGGCGGCAGTGGTTGCCTGGCTTCGCATTGGTGTCACGGGATGATCTGCTACAGCAAAGGCTCGAAGCGCTGCGTCTCGATCACCCCGAAGCAAGTGCTCTGGACGCCTGGCTGGATCTGTCGCGATTCAATTGGCGCGCCGTTCAACCCGACCCGGACGATGAAGCGCCCGGCGCTGCCAGAGGGGCTGTTGAATGGCGGCCCGATACCCGCAAAGGATGGATCGTCCCCATTCCTGTGGGGTACGGCGGGCTGGGTGCGCTTCAGCCCGCCAGCACTGTCGCCAATGCGCGTGATGCCGAAACGCCGCTGCGTTTTGTGGAGAGCCTGTATTCGATTGGTCAATGGGTGAGCCCCCACCGCATTAACGACCTCAGTGCGCTGCTCTGGTACGGCGACGCGGACCAGTCTCGCGGCCTCTACCGCGCGCGCAATGCTTATACCCGCTTCGTTCCGTCTGCCCAAGACTGATTTCAAGGAGATACATCATGTCCGACAACAAACTGAAAACCGCCTCCGTCCTTGCATTTGAGCGCAAGCTGGATCCCTCTGACGCGCTTCTGCACTCCGGTAGCTGGGCCGCACGCCAGGACAGCGGCGCCTGGGCCCCGGTCACCCTGCGCGAGAAATCTGTCCGCGGCACGATTTCCAATCGCCTGAAAACCAAGGATCAGGACCCGGCCAAACTCGATGCCGCCATCGAGAACCCAAACCTCCAAACCGTCGATGTCGCCGCACTGCCGGCCGCTTCTGACACGCTGCGCGTGCGTTTCACCCTGCGGGTGCTGGCGGGCACCGGCAAGCCCTCGGCCTGCAACGATGCTGACTACCTGGCCAAGCTACTGGCGACCGTGGGGGGCTACGTTGATGCGCAGGGCTTCGGCGAGCTAGCGCGACGCTATGCGCACAACCTTGCCAACGGCCGCTTCCTGTGGCGCAACCGCATCGGTGCCGAACAGGTTGAAGTGCAGGTTGCACACGTCGAGAACGGCAATGCGCGCGAGACCTGGACCTTCGATGCGCTGAAGCTCTCGCTGCGCAACTTCCAGACGCCTGACGGCATGGAAAAGAACATTGATGCCCTGTCGTCCCTGATTGCCGACGGACTCTCCGGGAAGCGTCATGTGCTGCTTCAGGTCACGGCATTCGTACGCATGGGCGCCGGCCAGGAAGTCTTCCCGTCACAAGAACTGATTCTCGACCGTTCGAGTGGAACGAAGAGCAAGACTCTGTACGACGTCGATGGCGTTGCCGGCATCCATTCACAGAAGCTCGGCAACGCCATCCGCACCGTCGACACTTGGTATCCGGATGCTCAGGACCTGGGCCCCATCGCCGTCGAGCCTTATGGCTCGGTGACCACTCAAGGCAAGGCTTATCGCCAGCCAAAAGCCAAGCTCGACTTCTACAACCTGCTGGATAGCTGGATTCTTAAGGATCAGCAGCCCGAAGTAGACCAACAGCATTTCGTCATTGCCACGCTGATTCGCGGCGGTGTCTTTGGCGAGGCGGGCTAAGACAATGGACCACTACGTAGATATCCGTCTGCGTCCTGATCCGGAGTTTCCTCCCCACCAGCTCATGGACGCCCTATTCGCGAAACTGCACCGCGTCTTGGTGCAGACCGACAGTGCCGACATCGGCGTCAGCTTCCCCGATGTCGGCAACATCAAGGTGGGGCTGGGACAACGTCTGCGCTTGCATGGAGCACAACCATCGCTCCAACGGGTGATGGACATGCCTTGGCTGACCGGCATGACGGATCATGCTGAAGTCACCGATGTCAGCCGCGTACCGACGGACGCCAAGCATTGCCAAGTCCGTCGAGTTCAGGCGAAGAGCAGCCCAGACCGCTTGCGGCGGCGTCAGATGAAGCGGAAAGGATGGACGGAGGAACAAGCGCGTGCAGCCATCCCGGACAGCGCCGCTGAACAGCTCAAGCTGCCCTACCTAACCGTACGAAGCGCCAGCACCGGGCAATCCTTCCGGTTGTTTGTTCGCCAAGAGCCAGCCAGCGGGCCTGTCCCGGACGCTTTTAACTCTTATGGTTTCAGCGGCTGCGGAACCGTAGCCTGGTTCTAACCCTTTTTTCATGCCGCCCCGTAACTGTTTGATTTATCAGATAGTTACGGGGCCCTTTTGGAAGAATGGGTCGCTGACCAAAAACGCGCCCGAATGCCCGCCGGTGCGGGATATGCTGGATGCAAAATCTAGTTCACTGCCGGATAGGCAGCTCAGAAATCAAGCGTGTCGCTGCTGTTGTCGTCTACGGCGTTCACTGCCGGATAGGCAGCTCAGAAAGCCGATGCCGCCGAGACCCACACGCTCAGCCTGTTCACTGCCGGATAGGCAGCTCAGAAATTGTCGAGGCCCTTGGGCCAGTATTCCTTTTCGTTCACTGCCGGATAGGCAGCTCAGAAATGGAGGGAAAGTGTGAGCTGGCACAGGCCGACGTTCACTGCCGGATAGGCAGCTCAGAAATTAGTGGGCTTCAGCACCGAGCTGATGATGCCGTTCACTGCCGGATAGGCAGCTCAGAAATGGTTGCCGATATTCCAGCCCGCGCTCCAGCCGTTCACTGCCGGATAGGCAGCTCAGAAAGCAGGGTGGCCAGGGCAGCGCTGAGGTCGCGCGTTCACTGCCGGATAGGCAGCTCAGAAATACTCCGCGCCAGCAAAGTGCAGAACCCGGAGGTTCACTGCCGGATAGGCAGCTCAGAAATCATGGCCATTCTTGCGGGCCAGGCCGACAAAGTTCACTGCCGGATAGGCAGCTCAGAAACGCCGAGAAAAGCTCGACCTGCCACTGGCAGAGTTCACTGCCGGATAGGCAGCTCAGAAAACTAAAGTCGATGCAGATTGAGTGTGGAATATGTTCACTGCCGGATAGGCAGCTCAGAAAGCGTGCCAATCACGGTGCTCATGCGCCCAGATGTTCACTGCCGGATAGGCAGCTCAGAAAACGTTCGCGCATAGATTGGAGCACGTCGGGGCGTTCACTGCCGGATAGGCAGCTCAGAAAACATGCACCACCGCCCAACGCTCGCCAACGTAGTTCACTGCCGGATAGGCAGCTCAGAAAACGAAGCGGTAGCGAACCGACTCAAATAAGGTGTTCACTGCCGGATAGGCAGCTCAGAAAAACATCTTCGAGACCGTGCGCAGTGCTTTGAGGTTCACTGCCGGATAGGCAGCTCAGAAAATCCGCGCCATAGGTCCGTAGGCGAGCCAATCGTTCACTGCCGGATAGGCAGCTCAGAAACAAATCGCCAAACCCAAAACTTCTTACCACGAGTTCACTGCCGGATAGGCAGCTCAGAAAAAATTGCGTGTCTAGCTCTTTCAATATCAGAGGTTCACTGCCGGATAGGCAGCTCAGAAAAAACCCGCATCAACGAACTGATGCGCGCGGGCGTTCACTGCCGGATAGGCAGCTCAGAAAAGCATGGTGTCGATTGCGGTTCGCAGCCCAGCGTTCACTGCCGGATAGGCAGCTCAGAAACGACGATGAATTGGCGACAGGACAGGAATACGGTTCACTGCCGGATAGGCAGCTCAGAAAATGACCGACCGCGAAGTGATGCAGATGGCTCTGTTCACTGCCGGATAGGCAGCTCAGAAAATATGGGGAGCGCACTTGATCGGCGCGTATTGGTTCACTGCCGGATAGGCAGCTCAGAAATGGAGCACCTGGGCGAGCCGACGTGGACATTATGTTCACTGCCGGATAGGCAGCTCAGAAACGAACGGACGCGAAGAGTTTGCGCGGGTCCGGGTTCACTGCCGGATAGGCAGCTCAGAAATCTTTGTGCAGATAGATCGTCAGGTTATTGGCGTTCACTGCCGGATAGGCAGCTCAGAAAATGGATGGTCGTGGAGCGCGCGGTCTTCGTCGGTTCACTGCCGGATAGGCAGCTCAGAAAAAATGGGTCGAAAACCATGTCGCCCTTGTTGCTGTTCACTGCCGGATAGGCAGCTCAGAAAAGATTCCAGTACGTCGGGCTGGTGGCTTTTACGTTCACTGCCGGATAGGCAGCTCAGAAAAAGACCGCCAAGCCAGCTCAGTCTCGGGGCGCGTTCACTGCCGGATAGGCAGCTCAGAAATTCTTATCGCGCTCGATCACAGCGGGCGGAAAGTTCACTGCCGGATAGGCAGCTCAGAAAATTACGGAATCAGGGAACACTGTCCCGAATACGTTCACTGCCGGATAGGCAGCTCAGAAATTTGCAAAAAGGCAAGGCTCGCGCTGGCTGTGTGTTCACTGCCGGATAGGCAGCTCAGAAATGACTTGTCTTCGTGCATGGTGGCCCCGCTGCGTTCACTGCCGGATAGGCAGCTCAGAAATTAAGGCAACGCAGCGCCCACTTGTTGCCGAAGTTCACTGCCGGATAGGCAGCTCAGAAACGAGTCGCGGCGTGTTCAAGCGCACAGTGCTGGTTCACTGCCGGATAGGCAGCTCAGAAATGTTCCGCGCCTTCCGTCGCGCATAGGCCCCGGTTCACTGCCGGATAGGCAGCTCAGAAAATTCTTCGACCGTCACGTCAGGCGTTACCGGCGTTCACTGCCGGATAGGCAGCTCAGAAAAGCCAATTTGTGAATCTAGCGACGTTCAGATTGTTCACTGCCGGATAGGCAGCTCAGAAACCAACGATCTCGACTCCGTTGCGTTTCAGCCCGTTCACTGCCGGATAGGCAGCTCAGAAATTATGGCGTGGCATCCGTTACGCCGATCATCAGTTCACTGCCGGATAGGCAGCTCAGAAAAGTCTGCGCAGCGTTCTTGCCGTCGCTCAGTTGTTCACTGCCGGATAGGCAGCTCAGAAATTCCACCGGGCCGCCTCCGAACGACGTGAAACGTTCACTGCCGGATAGGCAGCTCAGAAATCAGGGGCAGCCGCAGCGCTAGGCTGTCCTGCGTTCACTGCCGGATAGGCAGCTCAGAAAGCATCGAGTTCTGCCACACCGGTCAGCTCGCCGTTCACTGCCGGATAGGCAGCTCAGAAATGCGCATCGGTCAGGCTCAACAGGGTTTGCGCGTTCACTGCCGGATAGGCAGCTCAGAAATGATGGACATCAAGTGCGCCGCGTTCCAACGTGTTCACTGCCGGATAGGCAGCTCAGAAAACTTCGTATCGGACCTTGCGATAACCGCGATAGTTCACTGCCGGATAGGCAGCTCAGAAACCCGAGCCAACGCCCGCCGAAGTCTGCGCGCAGTTCACTGCCGGATAGGCAGCTCAGAAATTGACGAGATACTTTGAAACGCTCTCGGCACGGTTCACTGCCGGATAGGCAGCTCAGAAACTCGGGGTCCGTGCATTGTTCCAGCTCGCGGAGTTCACTGCCGGATAGGCAGCTCAGAAAACGAGAAAACCAGACGGCGATTTTTTGACCGAGTTCACTGCCGGATAGGCAGCTCAGAAACGAGCCATGACCGTGCTTGAAGGCTTGCGCAAGTTCACTGCCGGATAGGCAGCTCAGAAATCCGCCCCTACCAAACCGACATAACCGAACGCGTTCACTGCCGGATAGGCAGCTCAGAAAGGCTCGAATCCGGCAGCGAACGGCACGCCGCGGTTCACTGCCGGATAGGCAGCTCAGAAAAGCACGCCGGTAACAGGGTCAGTCGCGAAGACGTTCACTGCCGGATAGGCAGCTCAGAAATCCATGGCGCTGCTGTAGATCGTCACGTCTACGTTCACTGCCGGATAGGCAGCTCAGAAAATACCGATGCCCGCGAGGATGATCTCGTCAGCGTTCACTGCCGGATAGGCAGCTCAGAAATTCACCGTTTCGACGGCAGCGACGAAGACCGCGTTCACTGCCGGATAGGCAGCTCAGAAACGCAGCGTCAAGGAATTAATTGCCGAAGCCGAGTTCACTGCCGGATAGGCAGCTCAGAAAAGTACGCGCAACCCGAGCATCGGCGACGAGGTGTTCACTGCCGGATAGGCAGCTCAGAAATGTAACTTCGCCTCAAACTCGGCGGGTGGGTAGTTCACTGCCGGATAGGCAGCTCAGAAATACGAAGCCACCGGCGGCGAGGAATCCGGCGAGTTCACTGCCGGATAGGCAGCTCAGAAAACCCGGGGGACGAATTGGAAGGCGAACCCGCTGTTCACTGCCGGATAGGCAGCTCAGAAAAATCTCGAACTGCGGGCAACGGATGATCACGCGTTCACTGCCGGATAGGCAGCTCAGAAAAGACTCGACAACGATGCGGATGGCGTCACGCTGTTCACTGCCGGATAGGCAGCTCAGAAAGGTAGGAATGCGAAGCCTAGGCCCTGGTATTCGTTCACTGCCGGATAGGCAGCTCAGAAAACTGAGGAAACATTCTGATGAACGTATTCACAGTTCACTGCCGGATAGGCAGCTCAGAAAATTTAAGGATCAAAAATCATGACTGACATTCTGTTCACTGCCGGATAGGCAGCTCAGAAATTGACGAGATACTTTGAAACGCTCTCGGCACGGTTCACTGCCGGATAGGCAGCTCAGAAACCATGCGCCGCCGGGGAGGTCCACTGCGACGCGTTCACTGCCGGATAGGCAGCTCAGAAAATGGAGGGCGCAGTGCTGGCAAACCTCAAACGGTTCACTGCCGGATAGGCAGCTCAGAAAATATCAGTCTGGGCCACGCCGGTGCTGCTCAGGTTCACTGCCGGATAGGCAGCTCAGAAACTCTACGCCATCGGGCAACACGTTGTCACCGGGTTCACTGCCGGATAGGCAGCTCAGAAATGGAACATGGATGACACGCCCAACCGTTCCGCGTTCACTGCCGGATAGGCAGCTCAGAAATTCGATTACACCGACCCGACCGAAGTCGATTCGTTCACTGCCGGATAGGCAGCTCAGAAAATTCCGCGCGGCGAACGACATCGCCATGCAAAGTTCACTGCCGGATAGGCAGCTCAGAAATGCCGATGCGGAGCCAATGTCGGGGCTATGGAGTTCACTGCCGGATAGGCAGCTCAGAAAATTGCCACGGTCTGTGACAACGCTGGCACGAAGTTCACTGCCGGATAGGCAGCTCAGAAACGAAGCAGCACGTTGATAATCAGCAGGCCCTGGTTCACTGCCGGATAGGCAGCTCAGAAAATGGATGGTCGTGGAGCGCGCGGTCTTCGTCGCGTTCACTGCCGGATAGGCAGCTCAGAAAGACAGCATCGTCGGCGTTTTCTGTTTTGAATTGTTCACTGCCGGATAGGCAGCTCAGAAATGAAAAAGCAATGTAAGCGCAATCAACGCTGTGTTCACTGCCGGATAGGCAGCTCAGAAAGGAACTGGTCGAACTCTAGAATCATGCGCGAAGTTCACTGCCGGATAGGCAGCTCAGAAAGACCAACAGCGTGAGGCCATTCGCATCGTCGTGTTCACTGCCGGATAGGCAGCTCAGAAATTTGCGACTACAAAATACTGGCGCCTGAATCGGTTCACTGCCGGATAGGCAGCTCAGAAAAACACGGTGGCGGTGGAATCCGTCGACCACTTGTTCACTGCCGGATAGGCAGCTCAGAAAGCCGTTCATGGTGAAACAGCTTTCCTCGGGTGGTTCACTGCCGGATAGGCAGCTCAGAAATCCCAGACACGCCGCGCGAAGATCACGCGATCGTTCACTGCCGGATAGGCAGCTCAGAAATCAAAGCGTCCGTCATGACCTCGTTCTAGGTGGTTCACTGCCGGATAGGCAGCTCAGAAATGCCCGACATTCTCGTGCCGGCATCTTTCGGCGTTCACTGCCGGATAGGCAGCTCAGAAAACCTCGACCAGAAACTCCCGCTGCGGGCCGCTGTTCACTGCCGGATAGGCAGCTCAGAAAGCTGCCTGACCATCGAACTGCCGTGGCTGGACGTTCACTGCCGGATAGGCAGCTCAGAAAATAAAGGTCGTCGAGCGCGGGGACCAGATCGAGTTCACTGCCGGATAGGCAGCTCAGAAATACAAAACTCAGCCCTATATGCACAGAAGAACGTTCACTGCCGGATAGGCAGCTCAGAAATGCGCGATGCCGCGCTGGTATACCGTCTCGATGTTCACTGCCGGATAGGCAGCTCAGAAAGACCTTCCGGCGAACCTCGCTGAACATGCTGGGTTCACTGCCGGATAGGCAGCTCAGAAATGCTGATGCGGAGCCGTTTGCTTTTTCAGTGCGTTCACTGCCGGATAGGCAGCTCAGAAAATGAAGATCATCAAGGCTTGCAGCAAAGAGATGTTCACTGCCGGATAGGCAGCTCAGAAATGCAAGTCACGGAGCTTCTGTTGAAGGCGTTCGTTCACTGCCGGATAGGCAGCTCAGAAACGAACCGCTACAAAGAGCTGATCCACTATGCCGTTCACTGCCGGATAGGCAGCTCAGAAATTGACCCGACTGCCGCGAAGGCAGCCGACCAGGTTCACTGCCGGATAGGCAGCTCAGAAATGAAGCCGCCTAAAAGGAAGCAAGAATTATGAGTTCACTGCCGGATAGGCAGCTCAGAAATGTGCATCAGCGACGACCCGAGCGACGCGGGCGTTCACTGCCGGATAGGCAGCTCAGAAAAGTTCGACTCGTTCGTGACGTCTCTGTCGGCCGTTCACTGCCGGATAGGCAGCTCAGAAAGATAAACGGCCGCAGCGCGGCTTGGTCGGCCTGTTCACTGCCGGATAGGCAGCTCAGAAAACCCACACCGACGACCAAGTGCGCCGCGCCCGGTTCACTGCCGGATAGGCAGCTCAGAAAGACTGGTACGCCTACTTTTTTGAGCCGGTGACGTTCACTGCCGGATAGGCAGCTCAGAAAAGCATCGGCGAAGCGGTTGCCGCCAACACGGCGTTCACTGCCGGATAGGCAGCTCAGAAAACGCCCGAACAGGCGCCCCATTCAAAAGCCCCGTTCACTGCCGGATAGGCAGCTCAGAAATGATCTTCGCCCTGGCCAAGTACACGCGTGGCGTTCACTGCCGGATAGGCAGCTCAGAAACTCAGAAATGGAGTATCCCGTGCTCGAAAAACGTTCACTGCCGGATAGGCAGCTCAGAAATCTACGCCGGCGGCATTGAACGCCCGCGCCATGTTCACTGCCGGATAGGCAGCTCAGAAAAAAGCCCGTGGTGATTCATGACCACCCGCGGCGTTCACTGCCGGATAGGCAGCTCAGAAACAGCTCAGTGGCGGTGCTGGGGTTCATGGCCAGTTCACTGCCGGATAGGCAGCTCAGAAATACGCGCCGAGAGCGCCCGCTTTATCGCGTTGGTTCACTGCCGGATAGGCAGCTCAGAAACGTGGCTTCGCATCAATCGGTCTGCACAACCCGTTCACTGCCGGATAGGCAGCTCAGAAAATGAAACGGTGCGGCGAGATATGGCTGAGCATGTTCACTGCCGGATAGGCAGCTCAGAAACCCAGCACGTCCTGAATGTCGGACTCGGTGAGGTTCACTGCCGGATAGGCAGCTCAGAAATTGCTCGAATACCTGCCGCAGCAAGACATGCTGTTCACTGCCGGATAGGCAGCTCAGAAAAAACTGGAAAGCCAGATGAAGACCATCAGCCGGTTCACTGCCGGATAGGCAGCTCAGAAATGCGAGTTTATCGACGACATCTGCATCTCGATGTTCACTGCCGGATAGGCAGCTCAGAAATTTGAGTTCGCCAGCGAACTCGAAAACCGCATGTTCACTGCCGGATAGGCAGCTCAGAAATGGCTGGTGAGGGTGCCGCCGAGGATGGCCTTGTTCACTGCCGGATAGGCAGCTCAGAAAATGCAGAGTGGCATGCTGGGCGGATTCAAATCTGAAGTGCAACACCTTGGTTTCAGTGGATGAGTGATGAGTGCTGCGTGGATTTCAGGAGTAATTCTCGATAGACCACGAGCGGTGATCGTACGCCCAAGCCCTTTCGGGGTCTGCCGTTGATCTGATCGGCGATGGCATCGAGTTGTTCTTGGCTGTAGACCGATAGATCGGTGCCTTTGGGCAGGTACTGCCGTACCAAGCCGTTCATGTTCTCGTTGGAGCCGCGCTGCCAGGGGCTGTGCGGGTCACAGAAGTACACCGCGATGCCTGTGCGTTTGCTCAACTCCTTGTGCATGGTCATCTCCCGGCCCTGGTCATAGGTCATGCTCTGGCGCATCGGTGCGGCAATGCTCAACAGCTTGTCGGTGAAGGCTTGCATCACGTTGGCGGCGCTGGCTGGCTTGAAGTCGGGCAACTTGACCAGCATCACCAGACGGCTGGTGCGCTCGACCAGGGTGCCCACGGCGCTGGCGTTGGCCGCACCTTTGATGAGGTCACCTTCCCAGTGACCGGGAAACTGCCGGTCTTCGATCTCCGGTGGGCGCAGATGGATGCTGAGCATGTCCGGGATTTGTCCGCGCCGGTCCTGGCCTTTGCTGCGTGGCACGCGCTTGTTGTGCGCGTGTCGCAAGGTCGCGATCAGCTCGCGCTTGAGCTCGCCCACGGGCTGGGCGTAGATGCAGTTGTAAATGGTCTCGTGTGACACGCGGTGCTCATGGCCTTTGGGGTACACCGCTGCCAGTGTCAGGGCAATCTGCTCGGGTGACCACCGCAGGTCCAGAAAATGACGGACGATCCCGAACAGGAGGCCTTCACAGTGCAGCTTGTGTGGAGGGCGGTTCAGCCTGCGCCGCCGCTGGACAAAAGCTCGCGCTGCGGCACTGCCATAGCCCGCTGGCGATCGATTGCGAGACAGCTCCCGGCTGATGGTGCTGGGCGAACGAGACAACACTCGCGACATCGCACGCACACTGAATTTCTGGTGGACCAAACTGGCCAGCGTCACGCGCTCTTCAGGCTGGAGTTGCTGGTAACGCTTCGGTGAAATGCTCTGCATGCGCGAACCTTACTCGGTAGCAGGTGTTGCACTTCAGGTTTGAATCCGCCCTGTGTCGCCCGGTGGCGTTCACTGCCGGATAGGCAGCTCAGAAACCACGCGGCCGGTGCGGAACTGCGGTTTGAACGTTCACTGCCGGATAGGCAGCTCAGAAAGCCCAGCTGTAGGCGGTGCTGAGGTACGCGACGTTCACTGCCGGATAGGCAGCTCAGAAAAAAGCGTTGGGCGGTGGATGGAGTTGAAGAAGGTTCACTGCCGGATAGGCAGCTCAGAAAGAACAGGCAGCTCAGAAGAACTTGCGAAACGTGTTCACTGCCGGATAGGCAGCTCAGAAAAACCGATCCACTGGGTTTTGCTGCCCTTGCCGGTTCACTGCCGGATAGGCAGCTCAGAAAGATTGAATGGCTTGTCGATCTGCTCGACCTGATGTTCACTGCCGGATAGGCAGCTCAGAAAAACGAGCTGGACCTGCAAGACCCCGAGCCGGGGTTCACTGCCGGATAGGCAGCTCAGAAATCAGCGATGAGCAGGCCAAGGTGCTGGCGGCCGTTCACTGCCGGATAGGCAGCTCAGAAAAGCTCGCTGCGGGTGACGTAGGGTGACGCGCCGTTCACTGCCGGATAGGCAGCTCAGAAATTGACCCCTGCTCGATGCTGGTGCTGACCGCAGTTCACTGCCGGATAGGCAGCTCAGAAAAAGCCCGATCCGTGCGTTGGGTATCCGCAAATGTTCACTGCCGGATAGGCAGCTCAGAAAAGCGTCAGGTACTCACGCTCAAGGGCGGCAGCGTTCACTGCCGGATAGGCAGCTCAGAAAAGGTAGGCGCGCTGGTCGACATCAACGACAGCGTTCACTGCCGGATAGGCAGCTCAGAAAAGGCCAAACCGGTGTTTGGTGGATTGGGTGTGGTTCACTGCCGGATAGGCAGCTCAGAAATTAATAATCCGCTTGCCGTCTGGATCAACGCCGTTCACTGCCGGATAGGCAGCTCAGAAAAAGGGGCGGGTCTTCCGCCGGGTTGAAGGCAAGTTCACTGCCGGATAGGCAGCTCAGAAAGTTCCACTCGCCAGCCGTTTCTTCCACGTCCGGTTCACTGCCGGATAGGCAGCTCAGAAAACCACGTTGCCACCCGCCCGCACTGCCGAGCGGTTCACTGCCGGATAGGCAGCTCAGAAATCGGTTTCAAGCAGCGCGATTGCGGCCGTGTTGTTCACTGCCGGATAGGCAGCTCAGAAAGTCAACAGCGGCACTTTGTCAGTCATCGTTCTGTTCACTGCCGGATAGGCAGCTCAGAAAGGCTCGCCTCCGAACGACATTAAACGAATGAAGTTCACTGCCGGATAGGCAGCTCAGAAAACCCGGAATGGCGGTGCCGACGATCTGCAGCGGTTCACTGCCGGATAGGCAGCTCAGAAAAGGTCCTGCACGGCATCGTCCAGGCCGGCAATGTTCACTGCCGGATAGGCAGCTCAGAAACTGCTGGGTGACTGTGGTCTGCAGGCCGCCGAGTTCACTGCCGGATAGGCAGCTCAGAAAAATGCCGACGCGATCACCGCCGTGACGACCGAGTTCACTGCCGGATAGGCAGCTCAGAAACTATTGGGTCACCGTCGTCGTCAGGCCATCAAGTTCACTGCCGGATAGGCAGCTCAGAAAGTCGTAAGCCTCAAGCGGGCTCAGATAATCCAGTTCACTGCCGGATAGGCAGCTCAGAAATTGGTGGTGTTCTCGAAATTGACCGGCTGCGGGTTCACTGCCGGATAGGCAGCTCAGAAACCGTGGCCGCAGGTAGCACGGCGGGGCAATGTGTTCACTGCCGGATAGGCAGCTCAGAAACGAAAGGCGGGCATGTAGCGCACGGACTCGATGGTTCACTGCCGGATAGGCAGCTCAGAAACTGCGCACCCTCTTCGCCCAGGGCCGCATCGTGTTCACTGCCGGATAGGCAGCTCAGAAAAGATAGCTGATGCCCGGGGCCGCGAATGCAAACGTTCACTGCCGGATAGGCAGCTCAGAAAAGTCCTGCCGGATGCGCGACGGCGTCTGGTGCGTTCACTGCCGGATAGGCAGCTCAGAAACGTTAAACAGCATGGGTGTGGTTTTCATTCATGTTCACTGCCGGATAGGCAGCTCAGAAAAGTAGCAGCCCTGGGCGATTTCGAGGCGGATCGTTCACTACCGGATAGGCAGCTCAGAAAGCACGCCCACGTAGCGTATGCCGTTGCTGCGCGTTCACTGCCAGATAGGCAGCTCAGAAAATAGGCGAGAAACAACAGGGCTGTCTTGCCGCGTTCACTGCCGGTAGGCAGCTCAGAAACGGAGATTCGTCATTGATGTTGCTCCTAGAAAGTTCACTGCCGGATAGGCAGCTCAGAAAAGATTGATGCGGATGCCGTTCGCGATTCGGTTGCCCACGCTAGTCTTGCCCGGCTGATCAACCGACTGCGGCCGTGGAGCCACGGCTTCAGTGTCTGAAGTGCCGCACGCCGGTGAACACCATGGCCATGCCGGCCTCGTCAGCGGCGGCGATCACTTCGCCGTCGCGCATCGAGCCACCGGGTTGAATGACGGCTTTGATGCCGGCGGCCGCGGCCGCGTCGATGCCGTCGCGGAAGGGGAAGAAGGCGTCCGAGGCCATCACGCTGCCGGCGACTTGCAGCTTTTCATCGGCGGCCTTGATGCCGGCAATTTTGGCCGAATAGACGCGGCTCATTTGTCCTGCGCCGACGCCGATGGTGCGTTCGTCGCGGGCGTAGACGATGGCGTTGGACTTGACGAACTTCGCCACGCGCCAGCAGAAAAGAAGGTCGCGCAGCTCGGCCTCGGTGGGCGCGCGCTGGCTGACCACCTTCAGGTCGGGCCGTTGTACGACGCGGTCGTCTACGCTCTGCACCAGCAGGCCGCCGCCGATGCGTTGAATGTGGAAGCGGTTGTCGCCGTCGCCGGTCGGAATTTCCAGCACGCGCAGGTTGGTTTTGGCGGCGGTGATGGCCAGGGCTTCGGGCGTGACGGACGGCGCCAGAATCACTTCAACGAACTGGCGGCTGACGATGGCTTCAGCCATGGCCGCGTCCAGCGGGCGGTTGAAGGCGATGATGCCGCCGAAGGCCGAGGTCGGGTCGGTGGCGTAAGCGGCTTCGTAGGCGGCCAGCGGTGACTCGGCACGCGCGACGCCGCAGGGGTTGGCGTGTTTGACGATGACGCAGGCGGGCGCGTCGAACTGGCGCACGCAGGCCCAGGCGGTGTCGGCGTCGGCCAGGTTGTTGTACGACAGCGCCTTGCCCTGGTGCTGGCGATACGTTGCCAGCGTGCCGGCCGCGGGCGATTGTTCGCGATAGAACGCGGCTGACTGGTGCGGGTTTTCGCCGTAGCGCAGGTCTTCCACCTTGCTGAAGTGCAAGTTCAACTGTGCGGGAAAATCGCTGCGTGCAGCGATGCCGGTGGCGGATTCGTCCAGGGTCAGTGACGACAGATAATCGCTGATCGCCGCGTCGTACTGGGCCACCCGGTTGAACGCACTCACCGACAGTGCAAACCGCTCGGCGCGCGTGAGCCCGCCGTGTTCACGCAGCGCCGCCAGCAGAACGTCGTACTGGTCGGGCGCGGTGAGCACCGTCACATCGGCCCAGTTTTTGGCGGCTGCACGTAGCATCGCCGGACCACCGATGTCGATGTTTTCGATGGCGTCTTCGAGCGTGCAGCCAGGCTGGGCGACCGTTGCTTCGAACGGGTAAAGGTTGAGCACCAGCAGGTCGATGGGCGCGATGCCCTGCTCGGCCATCACCGCGTCGTCGGTGCCGCGACGGCCCAACAGGCCACCATGAATTTTCGGGTGCAGGGTTTTGACCCGGCCGTCCATGATCTCCGGCGAGCCGGTGTGCGCCGACACTTCGGTCACCGGCAGGCCGGCGGCAGTGAGGGTCTTGAAGGTGCCGCCGGTGGACAGCAGCGCCACGCCGAGGTCGTGCAGGGCGGTGGCCAGTTCAACGATGCCGGACTTGTCGGACACGGAAAGCAGCGCGCGGCGGACGGGCGTCCGTGCTGGAGAAGACGTCATCAAAAATCTCAGGCGTTGGGGTCGAGTTTGTGTTGCTGGAGTTTCTTGCGCAGCGTGGCGCGATTGAGTCCCAGCCACTCCGCCGATTTCGACTGATTGCCGCCGGTGTGCTTCAGCGTGATGCTCAGCAGGGGCACTTCAATCTCGCGCAGGATCGTCTCGTACAGCTCGCAGGGCGGGGTGCCATTGAGCGTGCTGAAGTAGTCTTCTAGGGACTCGGTCAGAGCCTGAGCCAGGGGCTTGATGTCATGACCGGGGGAAGAGCGCATCGATCAAAAATCCTGAGTGTCCGGGCCAGAGCCAGAACAAGAGGGCGACGGGGGAGGGCGATGATACGCCTCGCCTGCGGACGTGCAAAGCCATCGCCAGCGCAGTTGTGCGAACACGGTCCAATTGGCGGGCGTCGATTGCGGGAATCGAAGGCCACGCAGCAGGATCAGCGTGGCGTATTGGCCCCTTGGCCCTGCCAGTGCCCGACCAGGGCGCTGAACAGCATCAGCGCACTTTCGACGACGTCGGCGCGCGACGCGCGGTAACCACTCATCACCCAGTGCATGGTGATCTGCACCACGGCGCCGACCATGCCGGTCGACATCAATTCCATCTGTACCGGGGTGCGTTGGGCAACGGGCGCGACGGCCTGCATGACGCCGGCAATCAGTTTCGCAAAGCGACCCATGCGGGTGCGGTAGCAACGGTCAATGGCCGGGCTGACGCCAAGAATTTCGAAGTGCGTGACGCGTGCGACGCGCTCGTCTTCGCAGTGGCGGTAGTAGACGTCGAGGGCGGCGTGCGACATCGCCACCGGGTCGGGTGCCGCGCCATCGACGGCGGCGACGATGCGTGCTTCCAGGTCATTCGACAGCTTTTCGTACAGCGCCTCCAGCAAGGCTTCGCTGTGGGCGAACGATTCGTAGAAGTAGCGTTCGGTCAATCCGGCGGCCTGGCACACGCTGCGAACGGATGTGCCGTGGTAGCCGGCTGTGCCGAAGCATTCCAGCGCGGCGTCGAGCAATTTGCTGCGGCGTTCGGCGCGACGCACATCAAGGCTCTCGCCTTTGTAGGTGCGACGACGGACGTGGGTGGTCTGGGTGTCGGTGATGTCTGACATGGTCTGAGGTTGACATTGTTTGATGTCAGAATCAAACTGACATTAATCATTGTCACTTATGGTGCTGTCATGCCCCGTTCATCACCCCAGCCTGAAGCCGTCCCGCATCACGACGTGGTCATTATCGGCACCGGCTTTGCCGGCCTGTGCATGGCCATCAAACTGAAAGAAGCCGGCCAGAACGACTTCATGCTGATCGAGCGTGGCGGCGATGTCGGCGGTACCTGGCGCGACAACCAGTACCCCGGCGCGGCCTGCGACGTGCCCTCGCACCTGTACTCCTTTAGCTTCGAGCCGAATACCGATTGGTCGCGCAAGTACCCGACCCAGCCGGAGCTGTTTGCCTATCTGCGCGGCGTTGCCGACAAGCATGGTCTGCGGCCCAACATTCGCTTCAACACGCACTTCGAAGGCGCCGAGTTCGACAGCGCAAACCAGCGTTGGACGGTGCGCACCAGCGGCGGCGTCTTCACCGCGCGGGTCGTGGTGTCGGGCAGCGGCGGCCTGGCCGAACCCAAGCTGCCAGAGATTGCGGGTGTCGAAACCTTCAGGGGCGACACCTTTCACTCGTCACGCTGGAACCACGACATTGACCTTGCCGGCAAGCGCGTCGCGGTGATCGGCACCGGCGCCTCGGCGATCCAGTTCGTGCCGGAGATTGCCGCGAAAGTGGGGCGGCTGGACGTCTATCAACGCACGCCCAACTGGATCATTCCGCGCCCCGACCGCGCCTACAGTGGCATCGAGAAAACCCTGTTCGAGAAGCTGCCCATCACCCGGCAGATTCACCGCTCGGTGATTTACTGGGGGCACGAAGCTCGCGTGGTCGGGCTGGTGCTCAACCCGGCGTTCATGGTGTTGTTCCAGAAGATCGCCGAACGTCACATCCGCAAGCAGGTTGCTGACCCCGCGCTGCGCGCCAAGGTGACGCCGGATTACACCATCGGCTGCAAGCGCATTCTTATTTCCAACGACTGGTACCCGGCCATCTCGCGCGACAACGTCGACGTGATCACCGATGGCATTCGCGAGATCAAGGCGCACAGCATCGTCACCGCCGACGGCACCGAGCGCGAGGTCGACGTCCTGATTTTTGCCACCGGCTTTTACGCCACCGAGAACCCGATTGCCGACGTGATTCGCGGCGCCGACGGACAGACCTTGGCGGATGTCTGGGCCGAGGGCGAAGAGGCGTTTCTGGGCGTGCAGGTCAAGCGCTTTCCCAACCTGTTTTTCATCGTCGGCCCCAACAGCGGGCTGGGCCACAGCTCGATGGTGTTCATGATCGAGGCGCAGGTGCGCTACATCAGCGAGGTGCTGGGCCTGATGCGCGACCGCGAGGCCCGCAGCGTCGACATTCGACCCGAGGTGCAGGATCAGTTCAACGCAGGCTTGCAGCAGCGCTTGGGCGGCTCCATCTGGGCCACCGGCTGCCAGAGCTGGTACCAGCACCGGTCCGGCAAGATCACTGCACTATGGCCGGGCTTCACCTGGGAATACTGGCTCAAGACGCGTCGCATCAACCCCAATCATTACCTGACCGCCTGAGGAGGCGACCCGATGAAATCTTTCAATAACAAAGTGGCCGCCATCACCGGTGCCGGTTCCGGCATGGGCCGCACCTTGGCGCAGAACCTTGCGGCGCAGGGCTGTCATCTGGCGTTGTCTGACGTCAACGAGGCCGGCCTGGCCGAAACCGTGGCGCTGCTGAAAGACAGCGGCGTGCGCGTCACCCACCAGCGACTCGACGTCGCCGACCGCAAAGCGATGTTCGCCTGGGCCGACCAAGTGGTGGCCGATCACGGCAAGGTCAATCTCATCTTCAACAATGCCGGCGTCGGCCTCGCCGCCACCGTTGAAGGCATGAAGATTGAAGACTTCGAGTGGTTGATGAACATCAATTTCTGGGGCGTGGTGCACGGCACGCAAGCCTTCCTGCCCAAGCTCAAGGCGGCGGGCGAAGGGCACATCATCAACACCTCCAGCCTGTTCGGGCTGCTGGCCGTGCCATCGCAGTCGGCGTATCACGCCAGCAAGTTCGCGGTGCGCGGCTTCACCGAAAGCCTGCGTCAGGAGCTGGACATGACCGACTGCGGTGTGTCGGCCACCTGCGTGCATCCGGGTGGCATCAAGACTGCCATCGCCCGCAACTCGCGCATGGACGCCAGCATCCAGGCACTGGGCATGGACGAGAAAAAGGCCGGCAAGAAGTTCGAGCAGAACTTCATCACCACCGCTGAAAAGGCGGCGGCCATCATTCTCAAGGCGGTGCAGAAGAACGATCGCCGCGTGCTGGTGGGCCCCGACGCAAAAATGCTCGACAAGCTTGCCCGGCTGGCACCCTCGGCTTACCCCCGGGTTCTGGCCAAGCTGATTAAGCGATAAGCATGCTGATTAACCCCTCTCCCGCAGGCGGGAGAGACCGCCGCAGCGTGGCGGTGCCGACTATTTCCCCGGAACGCTGCGGCGGTCTCTCTCCCTCTCCCACCGCCCGCTCCGCGGACGGTCCCCCCTCTCCCGCTGCGCGGGAGAGGGTAGGTCGGAGGCGGTCTGCGACCGCCGGTTCCTGGGTAGGGGAGGCGACTTGCGGGTTCAGATCTCGCTGGCAGAACGCAGACCCCCACGAAGCGTCTCTTCTCTGACATCGCGTCGCAGCGTCTGCGGTACCTGGCCAAACACGCGCCGAAAGCTGAGGCGCATGCGGTCGGCATCGGTAAAACCCACCGAGCGGGCGATGACCTCTAGCGGCTCGCGCCCCTCTTGAATGCGCGGCCGGGCGGCTTCCACCCGAAGTCGCTCGACCAGCTTCGCGGGCGTGGTGCCGGTGGCCTGCGAAAAGGCGCGACCAAACTGGCGGATGCTCAGGTTCGCCACGTCGGCGAGCTTTTCCACCGGCAGCGGCTGGGCCAGGTGCTCACGCGCGAAGGTCAGCACCTTGTGGATGCGGTCGGCATCAGGCGCCAGTTGTAACAGGGCCGAGTGCTGCATCTGCCCGCCGGCGCGCCGGTGATACACCACGAGCAGGCGCGCCACCGCATTGGCGATGTCCTTGCCCAGATCGTCCTCAATCAGCGCCAGCGCGAGGTCGATGCCGGCCGTAATGCCGGCTGAGGTCCAGATGGCGCCGTCGCGGGTAAAGATGCGGTCACCGTTCACACGGACCCGTGGGTAGCGGGCTTGCAGATCGGCCGCATAGCGCCAGTGCGTGGTTGCCCGTCGGCCGTCGAGAAGACCGGCTGCGGCCAGAATGAATGCGCCCACGCAGACGCTGGCCATGCGCCGCGTGTCGGTCGCCGCGTGGCGCACGAAGCGCAGTTGTTCGGCGGGGGTGTCGTACACCGAGCGTTCGCCGCCAATCACGAACAGCGTGTCGAGCGGCTCGGGCCCGATGGCCTCGCTGTGCATCGCCACCCCGGCCGAACTGGTCACCAACCCCGGCGTCAGCGACAGCAGCCGCAAACTGTAGCTGCCGGGTTGAACCCGGTTGGCGATATGAAAGGCCTCCAGCGCGCCGCTGAGATCGAGCAACACGAACTCGGCGTGAATCAGAAAGCCGATGGTGCGCGGCGGGGTGGGCGACATGGAGCGGCACCGGTGCGGGGAGGCTGCAAGCCTAATCGACCCCGGCGCGCAGGACTCGTCGATGGCCGAAAAAGACGGTTATTCGTCCTTGAGCGTATGTCCTGTCAAGGCGAAGCTGGCGCCACCTTCACCGGAGCTTGACCATGAAAATCGCCTGCTTTCTCTACCCGCAGTTCACCTCTATCGACATGATCGGGCCGATCACCGCGTGGCACTTCGCACCCGGCGTTGAGTTTGAATTCATTGCCGCGCAAACGGGTCCCATCGTCACCGACACCGGTCTGGCCTTCGTCGCCACCCACGACTACCAAAGCGCGTCGGCCAACCCCGACGTGGTGTTTGTGCCCGGCGGCGGCCTGCCCACCTTCGAGGCGCTGCAGGACGATACCCTGCTCGATGCCATTGCCCGCGCCGGCGCTCACGCCCAGTGGGTCACCAGCGTCTGCACCGGCTCGCTGCTGCTCGGCGCGGCAGGTTTGTTGAACGGCTACCGGTCGGCATGCCACTGGTACGCGCGGCCGTGGCTGGAACAATTTGGCGCCATCCCCGACCCGGCGCGGGTGGTCATCGACCGCAACCGTGCCAGTGGTGGCGGCGTCACCGCCGGCCTCGATTTCGGCCTGCGCATGGCGGCCGAGTGGGGCGGTGAGCCGGCCGGTCGACTGGTCGAACTGGTCATGGAATACGCGCCCGAGCCACCGTTCCAGACCGGACGTCCGGAGCTCGCGGATGAGATGACGCTTGCCACGGCACGCGGAATGTTGGCGCCGCTGATGCCGGAAGCGCTGGTGGTCAAGGCCGCGCAGCGTCGGCGCGGATGAGCGCTTACTTTGCCTGGCGGCTCGGCTCGGTCGATTGCTTGCCGTCGCCAAGATACTTTTTGAAATACCCGGCCTTGGTGGCGTAGCCCAAGGCGCGATAGAAGTCCGCCGCGCCGATGGTTGCCAGCGACGCTAGCTTGCAGCCAACATCGTCAGCCCATGATTCGAATGCAGTCATCAGCGATCGCCCGACGCCCATGCGCCGCCCGTGATTGACAACGAAAATCTCGTCCACCCAAGCCGTGTCACCCGCCGCATAAAACGCCGAATGCTTGTGGCCCGACACATAGCCAACGAGCGTTTCGCCTTGTCGGGCTACCGCAATCAAGGCGCATGGATCGTCGAGCTTGCGTTGAAACATGCGGGCATAGGCATCGGCGCTGATCGGAGTGGGCGTCGGGAAGGCGCGTATCAATTCCCAGAGCGCCGCTTCGTCTCTCGCTTCAGCCGAACGAACCTCAATCACCCTCACATACCCCGCGCCATCAACAAGCGAATCCCGCCGGCCACGGTCAATAGCAGACCCACGCCAAGGCGACGCTCGATTTTCTCTTTTGCCACGGCGCGTTCGCCGACGATCTCCGCGCGAACCTGTTCGCGCATCCGGGCCCGGGTGGCATCGTCGGGTTGCAGGTGGGGGCCGCGTCGGTTGAGGTCAAGCGCAAGGTTGATCTCGACCGACTGTTCGATCTCTTCGTCGGTCAGGTCTTCCCACGTCATCAACTCATAGCCGTAGTAGGCACTCAGGCTGAGGCCGATGATGGCGATGATGTGAAACAGGCCGAAGCGGGGTTTGTAGCCGGTGGGGATCATGGCGTGAGCGGTGCGGGCCAGTCGGCCGGGGCGGGGGTCTTGGGGCGATGGTCGCACAGGTCGATGACTGCGCAGCGCCAGCACTCGGGCTTGCGTGCCTTGCAGACGTAGCGCCCGTGCAGGATCAGCCAGTGGTGCGCGTCGCGCGCGTACTCGGCCGGCGTGACCTTGACCAGACGGTCTTCCACCGCACGCACGGTTTTGCCCTTGGCCAGCCCGGTGCGATTCGACACCCTGAAGATGTGCGTGTCGACCGCAATGGTCGCTTCACCGAAGGCGGTGTTGAGCACCACGTTGGCGGTTTTGCGGCCAACGCCGGGCAGGGCTTCGAGGGCATCGCGGTCACGCGGGACCTGGCCGCCGTGCAGGTCGATCAACTGCTGGCACAGGCCCATCACGTTCTTCGCCTTGGTCTTGAACAGGCCGATGGTCTTGATGAAGTCACGCAGCCGTTCTTCGCCCAGCGCAAGAATCGCCTGCGGGGTGTTGGCCACCGGAAAGAGTCTGGCCATGGCCTTGTTGACGCCGACGTCGGTCGCCTGCGCCGACAGCACCACCGCCACCAGCAGCTCGAAGGGCGAGTTGAATTTCAGCTCGGTGGTGGGTGCCGGATTGGCCGCCTGCAGGCGCCGGTAGAACTCGGCACGACTGAGCTTGTTCATGCGCCGGCGGGGGCGGCGGCGGACGCGACGGGCGACGGCTGGCGCCAGCGTTTGACGCGCGCGTCGATGAAGTTTTTCAGGGCAATCAGCAGGCCCAGGCCAATGAACGCACCGGGTGGCAGCGCGGCCAGCAGCAGGCCGTCGGTGTTGGGAATCAGCGTCCAGTAGGCGTCTTCAAAACCGGCGCCCAGCAGCAGGTTCAGGCCCTGGCCGAGCGTGCCCAGCGACAGAATTTCACGCGCGCCGCCCAACACCACCAGCACCAGCAGAAAACCCAGCCCCATCATGAAGCCGTCGATCAGCGCCGGTCCGACACGGTTCTTCGAGGCGAAGGCTTCGGCGCGGCCGATGATGGCGCAGTTGGTCGTGATGATCGGCAGGAAGATGCCAAGGATGTCGTAAAGCGTCTGGAAGTAGGCGTTCATCACCAGCTCGACCAGGGTCACCAGTGAGGCGATGACCATGACGAACACCGGAATGCGAATCTCGGGGCGCACGACGTTGCGGATGGCCGACACGGTCAGGTTGGAGGCGGTCAGCACAAACAGGGTCGCCAGCCCCAGCGACAGCGCGTTGACGAAGTTGTTGCTCACCGCCAGCAGCGGGCACAGGCCCAGCAATTGCACCAGGCCGGGGTTGTTGGTCCACAGACCGTCACGGACGAGCTTGCTCAGGTTCATGGCGTGTCGCGGGCCTCCGGGTCAGGGGTCGTGGCGGGCGCATCGTCCCACCATTCGTGCTGGCGTTCGGCGGTAACGGTAAGCGTGCGGGCCACGGCCGCAACCACCGCACGCGGCGTGATGGTCGCGCCGGTGAACTGGTCGAAGGCGCCGCCGTCCTTGCGGACGGTCCATCGCTCAGCCGCCGGGTCGCCCAGCGAGCGGCCGGTGAAGGCCAGAATCCAGTCGTTCTTGCGCAGTTCGATCTTGTCGCCAAGGCCGGGGGTTTCGCGGTGCTCGGTGACACGCACGCCGGTCACGGTGCCGTCGGGCGTGACGCCCACCAACAGGCGGATATCGCCGCTGTAACCGTCGGGTGCGACGACCGTAAAGATGCTGGCGGCCGGTCGGCCATCAAGGCGCGCGCGGTACACCGTGCTGCGCCCGCCGAGGCGCGGGTCGTCCAGGGTCAGCGTGTCCAGCGCCAGGTCATTGTCGTAGCGTTCGGCCGACAGCACCGCCTGCAATTCGCGCAGCAGACGCGCCTGCTGCGCGGCGGCGATCTGGTCTTTGGTGAGGCCGTAGACGCCGGCCAACAGTGCGGCGGTGACCACACCGAAAGCCGCCAGCAGGCCGCCGGATTTCAGCATTTGCCGGACGTGCACGGCGCCGCTCATGGACGTTCCATCCGGCGTCCGGTGCCGTATACGCGGGTCGGCGTGTAGCGGTCGATGGTGGGCGCGAGAATGTTCATCAGCAGCACCGCGAAGGCGAAGCCGTCGGGGTAGCCGCCCCAACTGCGGATGATCCAGGTCAGCACGCCGACACCCAGTCCGAAGATCAACCGGCCGCGCGGTGTGGTGCTGGCCGACACCGGATCGGTGGCAATGAAGAACGCGCCCAGCATCGCTGCGCCGCTGGTCCAGTGAAACAGCGGCGAGGCGTAACGGTCGCTGTCGATGCCCCAGAAAATCAGCGCCATCAGCCCCATGCCCAGCAGCACGCCGAGCGGAATCTGCCAGCGGATGGTGCGTTGCTGCAGCAGGAACAATCCGCCGACCAGGTAGGCCAGCGACACCCACAGCCAGCCGCGCACGCTGGCGCTTTCAAAGCCGGGGTCGGCAAATACTTCGGTCAGGGTTCGGCCCTGGGTGAGCGCGGTGCGCGCATGATCCAGCGCCGTGGCCTGGCTGACCGCGTCGGTGGCCCAGCCGAGGTTCGGGCTGGGCCACGCGGTCATCGCTACCGGAAAGCTGATCAGCAACACCACATACCCAACCATGGCCGGGTTGAACGGATTGAAGCCGATGCCGCCATAAACCTGTTTGCCCAGCGACACGGCAAAAAAGCCGCCAAGCACCGGCAACCACCACGGCGCGTCGGGCGGCAGGGCGAGCGCCAGCAGGGCGCCCGTGAGCACCGCGCTGCCGTCAACAATCACTCGCCAGTCGCGGCCGCGCAGCGCCATCACCGTGATCTCGGTGAGCACCGCCGCTGCAATGCACCACAGCAGATTCAGCAGCACGCCCGGGCCGAACAGGCCGGTGAACACGGCGATGCCGGGCAGCAGCGCAGCGAGCACCCGCAACATCACGCCGCGCACGTTGGGCTGCACGCGCAGATGGGGTGAGCTGATCAGGTCGCGGTTCATTCGCGGTTGTCGGCGGCGGTGTCGCGCGCCGCCTTGCGCGCCTTCGCAGCGGCGATGGCCTTGGCAACCGGGTCTTCGGCATCGGACTCGGTGGCCGGGGCGTCAGGCGGTATCTCGGTTGCCGCCGCCTTCGCCGCTTTGCGCGCCTTGGCCGCGGCAATGGCCTTGGCCACCGGGTCGTCTTCCGCCGGCGCTTGAGGGGCCTCGGAGGGCGTCGGCGCCGCTGCTTCTTTCGCGGCCTTGCGTGCTTTGGCGGCAGCGATGGCCCTGGCCACCGGATCGTCGTCGGCAGGCGTTGGCGGGTTCGTCTCGGCGGCGGTGGGTTCGGTTTCGACTGACGCCGGGGCGGGCACGGCGTTGTTGGCGCTGCGACGCGCCTGCGCACGGGCCATGGCGATGGCGACCGGATCGTCGTCGCCCGTCGGTGCAGTGGCCGGGGCGGCGGCGGGCTTGGCGGGTGCCGCATCAGGCGGCGGTGTGGGCGCGCCCGACTTGGCGGCTGCCAGCGCCGCTTTTTTGCGTGCGCGGGCTTCTTCTTTGGCCCGCTCTTCGCGTTCGATACGGGCCAGACGGGCCTCGTGGCGCAGGCGTGCGGCGTCGGCCTCGCGCTTTTCGGCCTCGGCGGCGTGAATCTCGGTCTTGGCGAAGCGGTAGTACTGCACCAGCGGAATGTGGCTGGGGCAGACGATGGCGCAGCAGCCACATTCAATGCAGTCAAACAGATTCAGATTTTCGGCCGCCTCGAACTCGCGGGCGCGGGCGTGCCAGTAAAGCTGTTGAGGTAGCAGGCGCGACGGACACACGGTGACGCATTCGCCGCAGCGGATGCACGGCTGGGCTTCGGGCGTCGCGCGAATCGTTTCCGGCGCCAGCGCCAGCACGCAGTTGGTGGCCTTGATCACCGGCACGTCGAGGTTGGGCAGGGCAAAGCCCATCATCGGTCCGCCCATCAGCAGTCGTCCGGGTGTGCCTTTGAGGCCGCCGGCCTGTTCGACCAGGTGGCGCATCGGCGTGCCCAGCCGCACGCGGAAATTGCGCGGTTGCGCCACGGCCTCGCCGGTGACGGTGATGATGCGTTCGATCAGCGGCTCGCCCAAGCACACGGCGCGGCCCACGGCGCGGACGGTGCCGGGGTTGTGGCAAACGATGCCGAGGTCCAGTGGCAGGCCTTCACTGGGCACTTCGAGACCGGCCAGGGTCTGGATGAGCTGTTTCTCGCCGCCTTGCGGGTAGCGGGTCGGCACCACCACGACGTGGATGTGGGCGTCCTTCTCGCAGGCGCGCGACAGCGCACGAATGGCCGCAGGCTTGTTGTCTTCGACGCCGATCAGACAGCGCGGCGCGCCCAGCGCATGCAGCACCACGCGAATGCCGAGGACGATTTCGTCCGCCTGTTCGGTCATCAGCATCTGGTCGCAACTGATGTAGGGCTCGCACTCGGCGCCGTTGATGATCAGCGTGTCGACGACGCGGCCCGGATTGAGCTTGATCGCCGACGGGAACGCCGCGCCACCCAGGCCGACGATGCCGGCGGCGCGTGCGATCACGCGAATCTGCTCGCCACTGGCGGCGGTGAAGTCGGGCAGCGGCGTCCATTCCGGCGCGTCCAGCCACTGGTCGAGGCCGTCGGGTTCGAGCACCACGCAGTCGGCCTTGAGGCCGGACGGGTGCGGCACGCGGCGTGGTTCGATGGCGACGATGCGCCCCGAGGTCGGGGCGTGCACCGGCGACGACACCACGCCCTGCGGGTCGGCGACGGTTTGCCCGCGACGCACCACGTCACCGACCTTGACGCGCGGTTTGGCCGCGCCGCCGATGTGCTGCGACAGCGGCAGAATCAAGGCGTCCGGCAGCGGCACCTCGCCAATTGGCTGACCGGTGGCCAGCGACTTGCGGTCGTCCAGGTGCAGGCCGCCGTGAAAGCCATACAGCCGGATCGGCGCCTCGGCAATCACGCGGCCTCCCGCTCGCCGGGCGGCAGCGGCCAGCGCCAAGTTTTCACTGTGTCGGCGACCGGCTCCATGGTGATGCAGTCCACCGGGCAGGGCGGCAGGCACAGTTCGCAGCCGGTGCAATGGCTTTCGATGACGGTGTGCATCTGGTTGGCGGCGCCAACGATGGCGTCCACCGGGCAGGCCTGGATGCACTTGGTGCAGCCGATGCACACCGCCTCGTCAATCAAGGCGAGGGTCTTGACGGTCTTGGCGACGCCGTTGTCGGCGTTGAGCGGCATCGGATCGCGGCCGAGCAGCTCGGCGAGTTTGAGCACACCTTCTTCGCCGCCGGGCGGGCACTGGTTGATTTCGGCCTCACCGCCGGCAATGGCGGTCGCGTACGGCTTGCAGCCGGGAAAACCGCATTGGCCGCATTGCGTCTGCGGCAGGATCTTGTCGATCTTCTCGACCAGCGGATCGCCCTCCACCTTGAAGCGGATGCTGGCGTAACCCAGCACCACGCCGAAGGCGGCTGCGAGCAGCGTCAGGGTGAGGACGGCCGTCAGCATGTGATCAGGCCAGCCCCGCGAAACCGAGGAAAGCGAGACTCATCACGCCGGCGGTGACCAACGCGACGGGTGCGCCTTTGAACGACTTGGGTACGTCGGCCACGGTCAGTCGTTCACGCAGGCTGGCAAACAGCAGCAGCACCAGCGAGAAGCCGAGGCCGGCGCCGATGCCGGTGAGGGCCGATTCCAGAAACGTGGACGACTGCCGCACGTTGATCAGCGCCACGCCGAGCACGATGCAGTTGGTGGTGATCAGCGGCAGGTAAATACCCAGCACCTGATACAGCAGCGGGCTGGTTTTCTGCACGACCATTTCGACGAACTGCACCACGCCGGCAATCACCACGATGAAGACGATGGTGCGCAGGTATTCCAGCCCGAAAATGGCCAGCACCCACGTGTCGATGACATGGGTGACCACGGCGGTGAGGGTGAGCACGAAGGTGGTGGCCAGTGCCAGCCCACCACTGGTTTCGACCTTTTTCGAGGTGCCCATGAACGGACACAGGCCGAGAAACTGCACCAACACGAAGTTGTGCACGAGCACCGCGCCAAGAAGGATGAGGAGCACGTCAGACATGGGCGTCTAGGATGCGCCGCCGCTTGTGCGCCCACAAGATTTGGTCATGAATATGAATAGGCTTATGCGCTTTCGAAATTAAGGCTTTTCGCCCTTATTTGATCCGCATTCCGGGCTCGGCGCCTTCGTCCGGCCAGAGTAGACAGGGGCCAGCGCTGTCGTTGCTGGCGGCCAGCACCATGCCTTCAGACATGCCGAACTTCATCTTGCGCGGCGCCAGGTTGGCGACGCAGACCGTGAGCTTGCCGACCAGCAGTGCGGGGTCGTAGGCCTTCTTGATGCCGGCAAACACCTGCCGCGTGCCGAGCGGCCCCAGATCGAGTTGCAGGCGCAGCAGCTTGTCGGCGCCCTCGACCGCGCCAGCTTCGGCGATGCGCGCCACGCGCAGGTCGACTTTGATGAAGTCGTCGATGGAGATTGTCTGACTCCCCTCTCCCGAAATCGGGAGAGGGGTTGGGGGAGAGGGCGTCGCCGGAACGGCGGCGGGCAATTGGGACGGCGCACCGCGCTCGGGCGCGGCCCTCTCCCCAACCCCTCTCCCGCCTGCGGGAGAGGGGCTATTACCGGCTTCGGCGGCAAGCAGCGCGTCGGTCTGGGCTTTCTCGATACGGGTCATGAGCGGCTGGTACGGGTTGATGGCGTGATCGAGCAGCGGCGTGGCGGCGTCGGCCCAGTTCAGCGGGGGGATGTTGAGGAAGGCTTCGGCCTGCTTGGCGAGCTGCGGCAGGATGGGTTTGAGGTAGAGCGTGAGTAGGCGGAAGACGTTAATGAAGGTGGAGCAAATCTCATGTACTTCGTTACGACTACCTTCCTCTTTTATCCGCTTCCATGGTGCGAGCTTTTGAAGCTCTGCATTGGCTTTGTCAGCAAGCCACATCACCGATCTCACAACAGTAGAGAGCTCTCCTGATTCGTACCGAGCTTTAATTTCATCGCCGTAGTCCAGTACGAGGGCATGAATTGATTCCGGGGTTTGGAAGAGTTCTCGGCTCAGCTTGCTGTCGAACTGCTTTTCAATGAACCCGGCACAACGGCTGGCAATGTTCACGTACTTGCCCACCAGGTCGCTGTTCACCCGCGCCGCGAAGTCGTCGAGGCTCAGGTCCAGGTCTTCCGGCCCGCTACCGAGTTTGGCGGCGAAGTAGTAGCGCAGCGCCTCCGGCGGCAAGTGGCCCAGCCAGGTCCGTGCCTGAATGAAGGTGCCGCGGCTTTTGCTCATTTTCTGACCGTTGATGGTCAAGTAGCCGTTGACGTGCAGTTGCGTGGGCGTGCGAAAGCCTGCGCCTTTGAGCATCGCCGGCCAGAACAGCCCGTGGAAGTTGACGATGTCCTTGCCGATGAAATGGTGAATCTCGTGAGGCGTGAGGGGTGAGGGGTGAGGCGCACCCCAGTATTCGTCGAACAGTTCCGGCTTGCCAAGCTTCGCGGCGTGTGCAGCAAAACTTGCCATGTAGCCGATGGGCGCATCCAGCCATACGTAAAAATACTTGCCCGGCGCATCGGGAATCGCGAAGCCGAAGTAGGGGGCGTCGCGCGAGATGTCCCAGTCCCTTAGTCCGGCATCGAGCCACTCCTTCAGCTTCGCAAGCATACTTTTGTGGGCGGCTAAGCGCGGTCGCCAGCTTTCAGTGCCTGAGACCGGCGCCTCCGGGAGACTCTCCTGTAAATAATCTGTTACGAAATCTTTAAAGTCATTGAGCTTGAAGAAGTAATGCTCCGAATCCCGCAGCTCCGGCGCCGCGCCGCTGACAACCGAACGCGGGTTCTTCAGGTCGGTGGGCGCGTAGGCGGCGCCGCAGACTTCGCAGTTGTCACCGTACTGGTCGGCCGCGCTGCACTTGGGGCATTCGCCCTTGATGAAGCGATCCGGCAGAAACATCTGCCGCTCGGGGTCGTACAACTGCCGCACGTTGCGCTGGGCAATGTGTCCGGCGTCGCGCAGGCGGGTGTAGATCAGTTGCGAAAGCCGCTCGTTTTCAGGGCTGTGCGTTGAGTGGTAATGGTCGAATTCGACGCCAAAGTCGGCAAAGTCGGCCATGTGCCGCTTGCGGACGCTGTCGATGAAGTCCTCAGGGGCCAGACCGGCCTTCTCGGCGGCCAGCATGATCGGTGTGCCGTGGGCGTCATCAGCGCAGACGTAATGGACCTCGTGCCGGCAGAGCCGCTGAAAGCGCACCCAGATGTCGGCCTGCACATAGCCGACGAGATGGCCGAGGTGGATCTCGCCGTTGGCGTAGGGCAGGGCGTTGGTGACGAGGATGCGACGCATGGCGGCAGTCAGCGGTTCAAAACAGGGCGCGAATTATGCCACCCGCTGGACGGGGGTCGTTTTGACTGGCACGGCGTCAAAGCGTTGGCGCGGCCATGACGTCCACTGGGGCGTGAATGGCACGGGTCATTTTGCGCTGTACGCGCTAAGCCGCGTGGCCCAACTCGCGATCGGCATCCGCCAATGGCTTGATCTTGGCGATAACACTCCCGGCGGCGTCCTCCGCGCACTTCACCTCATAGTTGGCTTGCAAGTTGATCCAGAACTGATGGGAGGTGCCGAAGTAACGCGCCAGCCGCAGCGCGGTATCGGCGCTGATGCCGCGCCGCCCTCTGGCGATTTCGTTGATGCGCGCAGGCGTCACCCCCAGGGCACGGGCCAGGGCGTTGCTGGACAGGCCCAGCGGAATCATGAATTCCTCTCGCAACTGCTCGCCGGGGTGGATGGGTTTGAGCTTTCTACTCATGATCGATCTCCGTTGTTGGTCATCAGTGGTAGTCGACGATTTCAACGTCTTTCGGGCCCTGGTCGGTCCAGATGAAGCACACCCGCCACTGATCGTTGATTCGGATGCTGTGCTCACCGGCTCGGTTGCCACGTAGCGCCTCAAGTCGGTTCCCCGGTGGGGCCGCCATGTCGCGCAAGGTGCCGGCGGCATCCAACTGATCCAGCTTGCGCCGCGCTACGGATTCAATGTTGACGAAGCGTGCAACCCGGTGGCGCCCATGCAGCGCTTCAGTTTCGCGGGATCTGAACGACTGGATGGCCATTGGGCTTACTTTATATCGATACGCGATACAAAACAATCGAATTGGTTTGTCCAATGACAACATTCAAAGAGCCCAGCCGCAGGCCCGCGAACATCAATCCCGGCAGGGCTGCTGCGCCAGTTCTACAGCGGCAACCCCGCATCCATCGGCCAACTCTTCAGGTCCACCAGCAGGCGCAGCTTGTCGGGATCGTTGATCTCGCGCATGCGCTGGTCGATGAGGGCCTGATAGGCCTCCAGGGTCATTGATGCCAGCCCGGTATCCACCTGCAGCTTGCGCTGCACGAACTGTTGCCATTCGTCCTGCTCGGCGGCGTTGAGCGTGTGCGGGGCGTGGCGCGCGCGCCAGCGGAACAGCAGCATGTTGAGGCGTGCGTCTTCAAAGCTGCCATCGAAGGATTCCACCGCACCGGGCCCGGCCTTGCGCACCTGCTCGCAGCGCGCACGGTCGGCATCGCTGACAAAGCCGGCGTAGAGCGAACATTCGGCGTCCTGCTCATCAAAATCCGGTTGCACGAAGATGGCCTGCACCTTGTCGCGCAGCGCGTCGCCCACCCCCAGCAGGGTCGCATGGTGCTCGCGAATCTGGGGCAGGTCGAACTGCCAGCGCTCAGCCGCCTCGGCGCTGAGCGTGCCCATGGGCGCCAGCATCGGTGACTTGTTGAGGTGGATGCCTTTCAGCGCCAGCCGGTCGATGCCTTCGGGCAGTTCGGCGGCGGGGGTAAACAGCCGGTCTTGCAGCTCGTCCACGTCAAGGCTGAGCAGTGCGGCGGTGTCTTGGCGCAGGTCAAAGCAGATGACGCAGTTTTTATTCACCGGGTGCACCGCCAGCGGGATGACGGCGGTGATGCAGCCCAGCGTCGCCGGAATGCGTGACGACACATGCAGCACCGGCTGCGGGTCGCCCAGCTTCAGCAGATTGGCGGCGATGCGCTTGTCACGCAGCTTCAGGGCGTGCTCGAACAATCGCGGCTGGGCGGCCTTCAGCTTCTGCGCCAGCGCCAGGGTCGCGTACACGTCGGACAGCGCATCGTGGGCGCGCTCGTGCACCAGGCCATTGGCGGCGCTCAGGTGTTCCAGCTTGAAACTGGTGGCGCCCTTGTCGTTCACCGGCCATTCCAGCCCCTCGGGCCGCAGCGCGTGCCACAGGCGGACCACGTCAATCAGGTCCCAGCGGCTGTTGCCGCCAAACCACTCACGGCGATACGGATCTATGAAATTGCGCCAGAACAGGTGGCGGGTGAATTCATCGTCAAACCGAATCGAGTTGTAGCCTACGCCGCACACATTGGGGCCGCTGAAGGCCTGGTGGATGCGCTCGGCAAACTGGTACTCGGGCAGGCCGTCACGCTCGGCAATCTGCGGGCTGATGCCGGTGATCAGCGCGGCGTCGGGATGCGGCAGCACGTCCAGCGTCGGCTGGCAGTAGAACATCAGCGGCTCGCCCACCGGGTTCAGGTCGGCGTCGGTGTAGACACCTGCGAACTGCGAGGGGCGATCGCGCGCAGCGTCGGCGCCGAAGGTTTCGTAGTCGTGCCAGAGGAAGCGATCTTTGGAGGTGCTCATGGTGTCGATACCTTGGTCTCGACGGGCTTCAGCTGGTTGCCGATATGCAATTTGGCTGCCGTGGAAAAATTTAAAAGCGGGATGATTGGCTGGAAGGCGTCAAGAAAGGGTTTTCGGAGGAAATTGCAGTCAGCGTACGGTTTACTCTGTGCTTGGGCGGCGCGCATAGCTATGATGTCGGCAGGTCGCTTGTCGTGCGCTTGGCATTCGTCCAGCACCTGTGTCAGCCAATACTTCCCGTCGTTCTCCCCGCAGAGTTTGGCTTTGTAGCGCTCTTCAATACCGTACACGTCCTTCCAAGTATCAAGTTCTTCAGCCACCGCCGCAGGGCCGAAGTGCATCGTGATGTCAGCAGGCAGCAATTTATCTACATCTGCGTGTTTTAGAGTGATCTGGATTTGAATCGTATGACTGGCTGCGGCATAGGGATTGAAAGCTTTGCGCCGCCCAGCCAGGTTGTGCGCGGGATCCTTGCTGAGCTTATAGGTGCTGTTGCATTCGTGGCAGGCGGGTGCAAGATTGCGAAAATTCATCGAGTTGAATGGGTACAGCGCCTTGGGCAAGTAATGGTCGTAGGCCTCGCGTTTGGTGTGGTGCGTGCCCTTGATGTCGCCGATGCCGCAGAACGGGCATTTTCCAGCCGCGTTGGTCGATACAAAGGTTTGATAGTGGTTAGCGATGTCACCGATCTTGTCTCGTAGTACAGCAAGATCCAAAAACGATTGTGCGTATAGCCCCTTGAAGAAAACCGCCAGTTGCTCGCCAAGGTCTTGATGGGCAGCCGCGATGTCGGTGTACCGGACGAGATGTGTAGCCGGATCATTGGCGCACACCTTCTCCAAATCGTTATTGCCCTGATACCACCGCTGAAACTGGTTGATCTGCGCGGCGTCAAGCGCCGAAAACAGGCCGTATATTCGCTCTACATGGCCATGGAAGAAATCGGCACCCTGCGTGTCGGAGTAATAAAACGCTTCCATCACTTCGCGCAGCTCAGTGTTGGCGTCAAACAGGTGCAGGCCAAAGGCGCCGCTTGCCGGAGCCTTGCACCAAACCTCATGAAAAATGAAGTCGATGAACGCCTGCATCTTCTCCATCTTGTGTGGCACGTAGATGTACGGAAACAGCATCAGTCTTGCGCCCCATTGTTTCCCGGCTGACCGCTGTCGAGAATGGCCTTGATCAGCAGCAGCTTCTCCACCGAATCACCGAGCTGCTGATGGATTTCCGTGATCAAGGTTTCCTTGTCTTCCGCACCCACTTCAAAGCGCCGACGCAGATCGTCCAGTAGCGCCTGCGAATGGCCACCGATGGTTTCGCGCTTACCGAAGGTTTTCATGGTGATCTGGTTGATCGACGCGCCCAGGGTGTTGTAGTCCGGGTGGCTGATGCTGACAGTGCCGTTGGTGTTGTTCTTGGAGAACACCAGCACCTTGTCCGGCTTGCTATCGGAGATCAGGAAAGGCGTGTGGGTGGTGATCAGCATTTCCTGCGCGACATTATCCTTGCGCGGCAGGCATTGGCGCAGTCGCGTGATGAAGTTGGCGCGCCAGTCTGGGTTGAAGTGGGTTTCCGGCTCGTCGAGGAGGAACACGCTGTTGGTCTCCCGAAATAGCAGGCACAGGCCGAGGCTGTGCAGCAACTGGTGCTCGCCATCCGACAATTCCTTGAGCATCATCGGCTCGGCCACACCCTGCTTGGTGAAGCGCACGAACTTGAAGCGCGTGATGCGCTGGTCGGATGCCAGGGTTGGCACCGTCTCGCCGACGTAGTGGCTGGTAGAGGTGTAGAGATCGGACTTCAGCGCGTCGCTGACGGCATGCAGGTTGAGCGTCAGCAGGACCTGAAACGCCTGGAAAAGCGCCAGCGCCGAGCCATCGAAGTTCTCTCGGAATGCCTGCCGGGTCGCGTCATTCACCCAGTAGTCGAGCACCAGCGCATCGCTGGCATCGTCGATGTAACTCAGCGTGGCACAACGCTTGAGGGCGCTCACCACCAGCGACGACTTCTCGTCAGCCTCCAGCAGCTGCAGCAAGTTCAGGCGGTAGCGCGTACTTACCGGTTCATCAGTTTCCGAGAGCGCGGGGTTGTCTTTGATGATCTCGCGGCGAACCCAATCGTCAACTGACTGGCTGATATCAGACTCTGAGAGTCCGCGTGTTCGAGCTTCCGCCTGTATTCGATTTCGTCGCTCGCGCTTCTGATCTTCATCAGCTAGGTCGAAGGCTTCCAGTTGTATTGTGTCGATCGGAATTCGGCGGCGCAGGATGATGCGGAATTCCCGCAAAGCCTCGATGCCCACATCCTCGCGGAAGGGCTGCAATGTGGCCTCGTCCTGAAACAGCAGGTTGCACAGCAGAATGGCTTGGCTGAAACCGCTGTCCAGATAGGCCAGTCGCGTCTCCGGGTGGCCGGGATAACTCAATTGCCGGGTCAGCGCATTCCAGTATTCGTCGAACTGCACAAAACGCAGCTTGAGGAAGGGCAGGCTGAGGATTTCGTTCTCGCCAGACGAGTAGCCCAGCACATACTGGGGCAGCAGGATGTTGGCGTGATCACCCTTGAAAGCCTCAGAAACATCCGTGTCGAAGTCGCTCTGGTTCTCCCACAAAATGCACACCGATTCACCTGGTATTTTCCAGACGTACACCTTCGCCCATACCTGGCCACCGGGGCGAACGTATTCGGGTGGTACCCGAATCAGATAAGCCAGTTCAAACGCCGCAGGCGACAAGTCCTGATCGGTGTTTTGCAACATCTCGGGCAGAAAACTGCGGCGCACTCGCAGGATTTCCAGCTGAAAGAAGATCGCAGCCAGCGCTTCTAGCAGGTTGGACTTGCCGCTGCCATTGGGGCCGGCGCACACGAAAGGCGCAAAGCCTTCGGGCTGGGCCAGTTCGTCCTGCAAGCTCCATTCGGTGCGAAAGTAATGCTCAAAACCACCGGGCAGGCTGCGAAAGCCTGCCGGGTCGGTGATCTTGAGGCGCAGCAGCTTCATGCCTGCACGGCCTTGAGTTCAATGCGGTTGCCCGCGTCATCAAACGCCTGCGCCAGCGTGCCAGCGGCCAGCGCATCGAACACCCAGGCCTTGATGTGCTCGTAGTCGTTGGCACCCAGTGCGAAGTCGTTGTCCGGGTACAGCTCCGCCAGCCGCGTTTGCGCCGCCGCCGTGAAGTGCTGCACTGAAAACGGCGTGTCGCTGAGTTGGCCGCGATAGGCCACCAGCCACTGCGCGATCAAACCCTCGCGCACCTCAGCGCTCACAAGCGCATCGAGTAAGTTGTCGGTGTCAGGCAAGTGGATGGCCAAGCCTTGTTCGGCGGGTGCGTGCAAGGGTTCTGCTGCCACGGTTTGCTCATCTTCTGGTTGTATGCCCGGCATCGGCACGCGCGACAGATCCAGCTCGCCCTTGAAGGCCTTCTGGCTCAGCACGCCGTAGAGGGCTTCGAGGTCGGTGAGGCTTTGCTGGTGGCGGAATTTGATGCCTTCGATCTTTTCAACGACGGTGGCGAACTGGTTTTGTAGAAGAATCGGAGGTTTCGGAACCTCCAGGTTGCGCAGAATCTCAAGATTGATGTTCTTCTGCGCTGCTGCTGGCGCATTCTTTTCCAAGATGGACTGGAAGAACCAGAACAGGCCGTGAACATAAAGAGGATTGGCCTCATTTGCGTCTGCGATAAATCCAACCACACTATCCGGGAAGCAGGCTTCAAACATCAAAATGCCAGTTTGGGCAATGTTTGCAGCAATCGTGATGCACAGTGTGCCAACTGGCCACTGCTTGCTCTGAGAAAAACCTATTTCCGAATAAGTTTGCGTGTATGTCGTGATATAGGTGCCCGCATTCGACACTTCGCCCGTTTGAATCAGTGGATACTTGCCGCCCAATAATTTCGGATCGTTTCTTGGGCGGTGTTTGGATACTCCGCGATTGACGGAGCCAAGCTTTTCAAGCGGTGCTTTATCCCACCCCCTCTCATTCCGAACCGGATCGCCAAACATGTCCAGAAATACGCTCTTGAGCAGGTCGTCGAGTTGTTGCAGGTGTTGTTTGCGCTGGGCGATCAGCCCTTCCACTTTGCCGAGCAGATGGGCAATGCGGATTTGGTCGTCGAACTCTTCGGGGACAGGGATTTCGATTTCAGCAACCTGTGCCGGGCTTGCTCTAAGAAGTGATCCTCCCACTCCCTTCACAGTGTTCATGAATTGTCTATGAAAACGGTTTGATATCAAGTACAGCCGTAGGTATTCTGGAAATAAATCATCGCCCCGAAATTGGATCCATTCGCCGGAAGCGATCTGCCGTTTGTCAATGCGCTCGGGAACAATCCAGCAGCGCCGGATATGAGGGACTATTTTTGACAGCAAGACATCACGAGGCTCAACGATCTTCTTGGAGGACCCAATCTTTTCGCCCTCGACAACATCGGGACTCCCTTGATCGAATGCGGGAATGCTTAAAAGCTGAAACGTCTCATTTTTAAATTTGGAGGGGTCGACAGAGCCTCCCCGTTTAACCATAAATTCATCGAGTTTGCGGAGCCTCATCCCACCATCCCCTTCAACTCCAGCAACTCGCGCACGATGCCGCCTTGCACTTTGGCAAGTTCTGCCTCGTCCACATCCCCCACCTCGGCCTGAATCAGTCGCTCCAGAATCACGCCCGGCGCGTCGTAGTGCACGTCTTCGAACACATCGGTTTTGTAGCGGGAAAGAGAGAGGTCGTAGTTGTTTTTCTCATCCGCGATCTCGGCACGCGGCACCATGAAGCACTTGGCGGTGCGGTCGATGTCGGTGGCCGGATTGCGGGCGTGGTATTTGGCGATGATGTCCTGCAGGTCGCCATTGCCCTCCTGCTTGCTGCGTTTGTCGTCCAGCGAGTAGCCGTCAGCGGTCATTTCGTAGAACCAGACGTGTTCGGTGGCGGGCTGGGTGACGTTGTCCTTCGGCCCCCAGACTTTGGTGAACAGCAAAATAGCGGTGCTGACCCCGGCATAAGGCCTAAACACGCCGCTGGGCATGGTGATGACGGCCTTGAGGTCGCAACGCTCCACCAGCAACTGGCGCAGGATCTTGAAAGCGCCGCCGGAGCCGAATAGCACGCCCTGCGGCACGATCACGCAGGCGGTGCCGCCTTTCTTCAGCAGGCCGTAGATGGTTTCGACAAACAGCAGTTCGGTTTTTGTAGTGCCGAGTTGCAGGTTTTCGTTGATGTCGCCCTTGTCGATGCTGCCGGTGAAGGGCGGGTTGGCCATCACGATGTCGTACTCAGCCTCTTGGTTGTAACTTTTGCTGAGGGTGTCTTTGTAGTCGATGTGCGGCTCGTCGATGCCGTGCATCATCAGGTTCATCAGCCCCAGACGAACCATGGTGCTGTCAATGTCATAGCCGTAAAGGGTTTCTTGCAGGATGGCTTGCCGCTTTGCATCAAATGCGGCAGCAACGGAAGTCCGTAAAAAACCGTCTTCGTCTGGTGCGAGATTCTGTGTGCCCGCATTGATGGCGAGCTGGGTGACGACATACTGATAGGCGCCAAGCAGGAAGCCACCCGTGCCACAGGCTGGATCGGCAATCTTGTGGCCGAGCTGTGGGCGCACCAAATCCGCCATCAGTTTGATTATATGGCGCGGGGTACGGAACTGGCCGTTTTTGCCGGCAGAGGCGATCTCGGATAGCAGCATTTCGTAAACATCGCCCTGGATGTCCTGGAAAGCCTGACCGTTTTCGCGCGAGTCGCGCTCCATCACTTCGAAAATGTCGTCGATGGTCTTGACCGCCTCCACCAGCAATTGTGGCTTGGGGATGATGAACACCGCGTTCTTCATGTGGTGGGTGAAGTTGGACGCCGATCCGTTCAGGTCCTTGAGGAAAGGGAATACCTTGCCCTGCACGTGCTGCAGCATCTCTTCGGCCTGCAGGCGCTTGAATTCGCTCCAGCGCAGCGTGCGCTTGTTGATCGGCCTCTGCTCGGCCACCGGCCAGTTGCGCTCCTCCGGTGGAATCCATTGGCCCTCGAATTTGGACGTATAAATATCACTCGTCCATTCGGCATCTGCTTGACGCTTTTGATCGAGCTCGTCTAGCCGCTTCATGAATAGCAGGTAGGTGATCTGCTCAATGGCGGTGAGCGGATTGCTGATGCCACCACTCCAGAATTTGTTCCAGAGCTGATCGATCTTGCTTTTGAGTTCGGGGTTGTTTTGCAGCATGGGGTGCCTTGTTGTTTAGGCAGCCAACCGTTCGGTCAGCTGAAGGATGTCGTTGATTTCGGCCGTGCTGAACACGCCACGGATGCCCTGCGGGTGGATGACCGTAAAGGGGGCGTTGATCAGGTCTCTCTTCTCCACCATTTCGCGCTCGATGATGAAGTTCTTCAGCAGGTTGAGGAAATCCATCTGTCGGCTGCTGAGCGTTGTGTGGGCACGGATGAATTGGTCGAAGGCGGCGCTGACTTCATCCGGAAAGCTCTGAAGTAACTCAATGCCCATGATGTGGCGAATGAACTGAATGAAGCGCGCCTTGCGGTTCTTGTAGACCTGCCGCAGCAGATGTTCGGTGATATGTGGATGTTCTTCATGCAGCAGTTCGGCTAGTCGGTTGGCGTCATCTGCACTTACTGCCTCGCCGTTCTTGATCTTCTGCAGTACCGGATTGTGCTCGGTGAGGTCGGCAATCAGCGCCTCGACCATTTGACGGTAACGACTGATGCTCACCGCCTCGTGCTGCGGGCCGAATTCCACCCGTTCTTTCTTGTGCAACTCATCGAGCAGGTCGAGGTGGGTTTGCTCCTGGCCGGTGCTTTGCTCGCGGAATTTCATCAGTGGACCGAGCTTGGCGACCAATTCATCGAAGGCATCTTCATCCGCCTTGACCCAGTAGCGGCTGGTTTGCGCGGCGCGGATCAGGGCTTCTTCCTGCTTCACGAAGCTGACCGAGAGCGGCAGTTCACTGATCTGTTCGACGATGCCTGCCTTGATGGCGTCGGCTTGTGCTTTGTCTTCATTCAGCACGGCCAGCGAGTATTCCAGCAGATCGCGCTCAAAACGCATGGCCTTGAAGTCGGCCTCGGAGACGGTACGGAACAGCGGCTTGATTTCAGCGCGCAGGAACTCCAACCGGTCGTGGCTGAGGCTGATCCAGAAATTTTCATCTTCCAGCCGCGCCAGCACAGCGGCGGCTTCTTTGATCACCACCGATTCCTTGGGCAGCGCAGTAATTTGCAGGCGGAGCTTGGCGATTTCACGACCAGCAATGTCGGCATGGCCGCTGTCGTTGGCCTTCTCGATCTTGTCGAGCCGCAGACCTACCAAACGCACGGGCAGTGGCAACTGTGGCTTGAGTTCCTTGCCCTTGGGATTGAGCTTGAAGTATTCAAAGTTGTCCCAGCAGTCGAGGATCAGGAACACGTCTTTCTCAAGGCACCAGGGTTTGGGCTTGCTCGTTTCCAGCAAGCGTGTGCCGCGTCCGACCATCTGCCAGAACTTGGTGTAGGAATAGACCGGTTTGGCGAACACGAGGTTGACGATTTCGCGCACGTCGATGCCGGTGTCGAGCATGTCCACGCTGATGGCAATGCGTGGCATGTCGTTGTTGGTGAACTGATCGAGCAGACCGCCCTTGCCGTAGACGCGCGGGTCGTCCGACACCAGCACCTTGGCCAGCTCGCCCTTGTACTGCGGATAAAGCTTGTCGAAGATTTCTTCGATGCGCCGGGCGTGGGCCATGGTGGCGCAGAAGAAGATGGTTTTGCCCGGCAGCACGCCGTTGGCGTCCTTGATGGATTCCTCCATGAACTCGCGGACGATCAGGGTGTTGGTGCCCTTGTTGATCACCTGCTTTTCGAGCTGCGAGCCTTCGAAGTTGATTTCGTCAACCTCCTTGCCTTGCAGGATCAGCTTTTTTTGGTCTTCCAGCGAAATCGTGCGTTTGCTGATGCCTTCCATCTGGAACTTGGTCTGAATCTTCATGACCTGGAAGTTGCAGAGGTAGGGCGGCACGTTGTTCACGGCCTCTTCGAAGGTATAGGCGAAGGTCGGCAGGCCGTCTTCGCAATGGAAAAGCTGGAAGGTGTTGTGATCGATGATGTCGGTCGGCGTGGCCGTCAGACCCAGGGTGATGGTTTTGAAGTAGTCGAGCACTTCGCCGAAGGTGTTGTAGATGGAGCGATGGCTCTCATCGACGACGATGAAATCGAAGAAATGCGGAGACAAGTGCTGCGCCTTGTCCCGGATGATGTTGAGCATCGTGGGATAGGTGGCAACGTAAATGCGGCGGTCTTTGGCGATCAGTTTTTCGCCCATATTGGGCCAGCGCGGCTCGTTGGGCATGTGTTCCTTGAAGGCCGCCAGTGCCTGCTCGCGAAGTGCGATGCGATCGACCAGAAACAGCACCTTCTCAGCGTGGCCAGCGCGCATCAAGGCATCGACCATGGCAATGCAGGTGCGGGTTTTGCCGGTGCCGGTGGCCATCACCAGCAGGAAGTCACGCTTTTTCTGCTCAATGCCTTCGAGCACTGAGCGAATCGCACGGATTTGGTAGTCGCGACCTGCAATCGAGGTGTTGATGAACTCTTGCGTCAGTGGCTTGCGATTGCGGCGGATGTAGGCGAAGCGTTCTAGGTCGTCACGGGTGGGAAAACCGACCACCTTGCGCGGTGGGGCATTTCCCAGATCCCAGAAATAGGTTTCGTGACCGTTTGTGTAAAAGCAGAATGGCAGCTCACCGCCCAATTGCTTCTGGATGTTGTGGCAATACTGCTTCGCTTGCTCACGACCAATGGCAGCATCTCGGCTTGTTTTTTTGGCTTCGATTACCGCCAGTGGCTTGCGGTCTTTGCCCAGCAGGACATAGTCGCTGAACTGGTGGCCTTCGTAGCGCGTACGCGGTTCGGCCGCCCCCTCTGGCAAGACGGTCAAGATGTCGAATTCTTCGATGACCTGCGTGGGGTCCTTGATGTTCCAGCCAGACTGGGCGAGGTGCTGGTCAACCAGCTCTGATCGGGTTTGAGCCTCGGATTTGGTCATGAGTTACCGTTTTCCCTGTCTGGTGCGTAATGCACCAAGATTCCATGCTGTTCTGCTATCGCTGGCAGGACGCAAGCTCTTCGATTGCGCTCTCGGGAAGGCACTTTGGCTCAAGTCTCGCTTGTGGACCAAAGCAAAACTCTTGGCGGAATAAATCGTTAGCGTTCGAGTCGGCCCGTTTGGCGCATTAATTTGGTTCAGGCTGGGCGGATATGGCCGCTTTTGAGCCAAATCAGGGGAGGCGGTAGCGTGTGCCATTGCGCCCCCCTTCTGAAGCAGTTCGCCGTCTTTGACCAGTTGCTCAACAGCACGCCGTACCCGAGAGCGCGGAATTTCTGCCCCTACCCGCCGATGAAGGTCGCCCATCTTGGTGTCAGGGTAGCGGCCCGCGCTTTGGATCAAAGCCCATTCCAGCCATCGCTTGATCCAAGATTGCAGCGTCTCGACCGAAGGCAGCTCATGACCATCTTCGATGCCGAGTGGCAGGCGACCACCCGTCGCGTTGGCGAACGCGACGCAATCTTTGACCGGCTCGTTCCAGTCGGCACTTTTGCCGGTGACTGATCGCAAAAAATTTTTATCGAGGAGTTGTCCTTCGAGGCTCACGCGACCGCTTCTCCGAGGCGCTTCATTGTCGTCGGCTTGCTCCCTCGCGCATGATTCACCCAGCCGATCTTGATCCTTCAATGAAGTCGAGCTGATCACATCTCAAGAGCAGGGCAATGATGATTGCGGGTGCCCCAAGGGTTCCCATCTGCGGCAAAAGTTTTTTTGAGGCTTGTAGCGTACTGCAAACCTTTTGGGCGTCTCGATCCGTATCGGTGCGCATCACATCCTTGTTGACCCGAGAGCTAATCAAACATGACGATTTTCGACCATCTGATGGCAGGCGCGCTGCCCGCCAGCTTCGTGCATCAGGACGAAGAATGCGTGGCCTTCATGGACATCAATCCGATCACTCGTGGCCATGTGCTGGTGGTGCCGCGCAAGTCGGTGGCGACCCTGGATGAACTGGATGCCGACCTGCGGGGGCACCTGTGGGAAGTCGCGCGGCGCGTGGGTGTTGCCCAGCGTCAGGCGCTGGGCAGCCTTGCGCAGCACCTGCTGGTGAACGACGGCAAGGGCGCCAGCCAGACGGTGCCGCACGTGCACATTCACGTCATTCCGCGCTACGGCGGCGACACGCTGCGCACGGTGACGCGGCTGATCTGGCACATCAGTCTGCTGGCCGCCAAGCGCCGTCCGCGCGAGAACGGGCGCGATGCGCTTGAGGCGTTGGCGCAACGAATCGCCGCTGCCATGCCAGCAACGGGCGGTTGAGCCCGGTTGATGTGCGCTCGTCTCGGGTTACTGGTCGCCTGCGCGACGCCCGAATGACACCGCGTAGGCGCCCGGCCGAGCGTGCAATACCGGGTCGTCCGACGGCGCAATGCCCTCGGGCAGGGTCAGCGGGTTGAACATCATCTTGTCGCAGGCCCCGCCCACACCGGGCGTAGTGGCGTCGATCACCAGGGTGCCCGCCAGCACGCGTGGATTGCTGTCGGGCCAGATTGTCGTGGCATCGACCCGCGAGTCGTCTTCGGTGGCCAGTTGGAAATGAAAGTCGAAGGCGACCGGCCCGTCTTCAAGGCGCCGGGCCAGGTCATCGGCCAGAAAATCATCACCCAGCTTGGCGAGCCTGGCCACATCCGGCGGGGCAAGCTCGACCTGCGGGGTGAACGACCAGCGCACGAACTGGCTTTCGTCCTCGGCATCGGTCAATTCGAAAGCGTTGACGCCCCAGTAGCGGTAGCCGGCGTAGCTGCCGCCGATGGGTTGCTCGGCCAGCCACGCCGCCTGCTTGAGCGTCTCGGGGTGCGCCTTGCTGAAGGCGGCGAGTGCGTCAGGATCGGGCTTGCTGGTGGCTGGGTCGGGCGCGCGGGCCAGCACGAAGGGCGCAAACAATTCGGGCTTGCCGACGAAGTACAACGGCGCCGAAATGTTGGCCATTTGCCATTGCTCGCCGTTCGGCAGGGTCATCTGCAGCGCCAGGCCGCGCGCTGACTTGGATTGATCGGTGGCGGTCGGGTTGCCGCCCCCCACCGAGAAACGCGCCACCACCGCGTGCTTGTCGCCCGAAAAGGCGCTGGCCTTGCTCAACCCCCTGCCCGCCTCGGTGCCGACGAAATGACCACTGGCACATACGCCCTTGGCCTGGCCACGACGAAAGCCCGGATGCTTGCCGGCCAGCGCTTCCAGCGCATCAACCTGCGCGACGGGGTCGTTGGCCAGGGCGGACCCGGTCAGGCCACCGGCTGCGATCAGTGTGCCGACCATTAACGGGGTCGACCAGAAACGGTGCGATGACATGGAGGCACTCCGGGTGAGGTGGGGCAACAGCGTCGTCACTCGGATGAGCGACGCCCTTCATACGCCCGTGGGCGCACTGCCGGATGCGCGCCGATGTCGCACAATGCAGCCCCATTTTTCGCGGGCGCCGTGATGCAGGATTGTTCCCCCGAGGTGCTGGCCGCACTGGACGACTACCAACACCCGTTGATCGGGCAAGGCCTGGTGAGCGCCGGGGTGGTCGGCGGGTGTGTGGCGGATGGCACGGGCTGGCGACTGCAACTGAACCTGCCGATTCCGGCGCGCAGTCTTGCCGCCACGCTGCAAGCCGATCTGCCGAAGGTGTTGGCCACGGTGTTGGAAGGGCCCATAACTGTTGATGTGAGCAGTGTGATCGGCACTGCCACCTTAGGCGGCGCGCTCAAGGCCTACCCCGGCATTCGCAACATCATCGCCGTGGCCAGCGGCAAGGGCGGAGTGGGCAAGTCCACGGTGTCGGCCAATCTGGCGCTGGCGCTGCACGCCGAGGGCGCGCGCGTGGGCCTGCTGGATGCCGACATCTACGGCCCCAGCCAGCCGCGAATGATGGGCGCCGATGCCACCAAGCCCAGCTCGCCCGACGGCAAAACCATGCTGCCGGTGATGGCGCACGGCGTGCAGACGATGAGCATCGGTTACCTCATCGACGCGTCGCAGGCGATGATCTGGCGCGGGCCGATGGTCAGCCAGGCACTGACCCAGTTGATCACCGAAACCCGCTGGGACGACCTGGATTACCTGGTCATCGACCTGCCGCCGGGCACCGGCGACATCCAGCTCACCTTGTCGCAGAAGATTCCGGTGTCGGGCGCGGTGATCGTCACCACGCCGCAAGACATCGCGCTGCTGGACGCGCGCAAGGCGCTGGCCATGTTCAACAAGGTGTCGGTGCCGGTGCTGGGCGTGGTCGAGAACATGAGCACCCATGTGTGCAGCAACTGCGGCCATGAAGAAGCGATCTTCGGCAGTGGCGGCGGCCAGCGTATGGCCAATGACGCCGGCATTGCGCTGCTGGGCAGCCTGCCGCTGGACCTGAGCATTCGCCTCAACGCAGACGGTGGCCACCCCACCGTGGTCGCCGAGCCCGATGGCGCGTTGGCCCGGCGCTACCGCGACATCGCCATCAGCGCGGCTGCAAAGCTGGCCTTTGGCGCGGCTGGAAGCTTCCCGACCCTCGAAATCACCGACGACTGAAGATCGCACTCACATGAGCATCAAATCTGACCGCTGGATCACCGAAATGGCCCGCAAGGGCATGATCGAACCGTTTGCCGAGGGGCAAACCCGCGAAGTCGACGGCCAGAAGATCATCAGCTACGGCGTGTCCAGCTACGGCTACGACGTGCGCTGCGCCGATGAATTCAAGATCTTCACCAACATCAACAGCACCATCGTCGACCCGAAGAATTTCGACCCGCGCGGCTTCGTCGATGTGAAGGGGCCGGTGTGCATCATTCCGCCCAACTCGTTCGCGCTGGCACGCACGGTCGAATACTTCCGCATTCCGCGCAGCGTGCTGACCATTTGCCTGGGGAAAAGTACCTACGCGCGCTGCGGCATCATCGTCAACGTCACGCCGCTGGAGCCGGAATGGGAAGGCCATGTGACCCTGGAGTTCTCCAACACCACGCCGCTGCCGGCGCGCATTTACGCCAACGAGGGCGTGGCGCAGATGTTGTTCCTGGAGTCGGACGAGATTTGTGAGACCTCGTATAAGGACAGGGGTGGCAAATACCAGGGCCAGCAGGGTGTGACCTTGCCCCGAACCTGAAAGGACGCCAACGGGCGGCTTCTGGCAGGCTGCGGCCATGACGCTACTGATTGTTTTTCTGCTCCTGGCGCTGGTGATCTCTTTCGCGTGCTCGATGTGGGAGGCGGTGCTGCTGTCGGTGACGCCCAGCTATGTCACCGGCGCTATCGCCAAGGGCAGCACCACCGGCAAGTTGCTGGCCGAGTTCAAAAAAGACATCGACCGTCCGCTGTCGGCGATTCTCACGCTCAACACCACCGCGCACACCGTGGGTGCGATCGGCGTTGGTGCGCAGGCCAATGTGCTGTTTGGCAGTGCTGGTCTGGACCTTTTTGGCCTGTCTCTGAGCTTCGAGGCGATCATTGCTGGGGCCGCGACCCTGGCGATTCTGGTCTTCTCCGAGATCATTCCCAAAACCCTGGGCGCCAGTTACTGGCAAAAGTTTGTGCCGTTCACGGTGACTAGTCTCAAGGTGTTGATCTGGGTGCTCTACCCGTTGGTGCGGATGAGCGAAGGGCTGACCCGGCTGCTGAAAAAGGACGGTGACCGGCCGGTTTTCTCGCGTCACGACTTTCTGGCGATGGCCGAGCAGGGCCAGAACGAAGGGCGGCTCGACGACAGCGAAACCGAAGTGATCCGCAACCTGATGGCGTTTCGAGAGACCACGGCGCGCGCGATCATGACGCCGCGCACGGTGGTGCAGGCGGTACGTGCCGACACGGTCATCAGCGACTTTCTGGCGCGCGATGACTCGGCCACGGTGTCACGTCTGCCGGTGTATCGCGACGAGATTGGTACGGTGAGCGGGTTCGTGCTCCGTGATGACCTGCTCGCCGCCGCCGCGCGGGGTGAGCAGACACAGCCCGTCAGCAATTACCAGCGCGAGGCGCTGTTCGTGCTCGACCGCATGCACCTGCCGGTCCTGGTCAAACGGCTGACCCAGAGCCGCACGCACCTGGCCGTGGTGGTTGACGAGTACGGCGTGACCCAGGGTGTGGTCACCATGGAAGACGTGATTGAAACCCTGCTGGGGCTGGAGATCATGGACGAGGCCGACACGGTGGCCGACATGCAGGCGCTGGCGCGCGAACGGGTGGGGGCCTCGCAGGCCGGAACGCCCTAAAGCATCGCAGCCAGCGGTGGATCGACCCGCACCGCAAACGGCAGGGTGATCTCGTAGGTCACGCCGCCCAACCCGAATGCGGCCGGCAGGCCATTGCGCAGCGCCCGCTGGCTGGACACATACAGCCGCCGGCCATCCGGTGAAAAGGCCGGTCCGGTGACCTCGGTCACGTTGGCATTGCCCGGCAGCCGCAGCAGCGGAATGGTGCTGCGATCGGGCAGCAAGACCATGGCGCGCATGTCACCGCCGTCTTCGACCACGATCATCTCGCCGTCGAGGGTCATGCAGATGTTGTCGACGCCAAACATCGCCGGCTCAGCGGGGTCGACCGGCGAGCCGATGGGGCCATCGGCCGGGTTGTAGATGCTCTCGACGGTGCCGCCAAGGGTGTCGATCACCCAGATGTTGTCGTCGCTCTTGGTCGAGAAGAAAACGAAATCGCGCAGAAACCACACGCCCTCGTTGCCGGCGAAGATCGTCGACTCGGGTGGGTAGACCTGGTTCTGTGGGCGGCCGTCGTCAACGGCGTTAACCCAGCGGATGGGCACCGGGCCCTGTCGTGCCGCCTCGAGGCCGGCATCGACTGCCAAGACCTGCAGCACGCCCTGCGCGTAGTCCGGCTTGCCGCCGCTGGGCCACGCCTGTGCATCAAACACGGTGCGGTAGAAGCGATCGTCGCCGCTGATGTCTTCGGTGTGGTAAATCGCCCGGCCGGCAACGTCCACTGCCGCCATCTCGTGGGCTTTGCGACCGAATCGGTCGAGGCGGATCGGCGTGCCACCGTCGCGCAGTGGGCTGCACTCGAACATGAAGCCGTCGGCAATCTCTTCGCCGTTGATCCACGTGCCCCAGGGCGTGACACCGCCGGAGCAGTTGGTGGTGGTGTTGCGTTGAACCGGGTAGGCGTCGACGAGGGTGCCATCGGCATCGAAGCGCAGCGCGCTGACCCCGCCGGCAAACGGCACGATCAACGGCGGACTGAGCGGCAACAGACCGGTGATAGGGCCCAGCACGCTGTTGAGCACTTCCAGCGAATCGCGGCTGGCGAGGCTTTGCAGGTCGGCCGGCAATTGGCCGAAGGCGGTCGTGGCATCACGCGCCTCAGAGTTCGAAAGCAGAATCCACCCGCCATCGTCAGTGCGGAAGACGCCCGCACCATCAGGGTCGGAATGCCACAGAAAGCTGGGGTTGCTGGCCACGGGGGGCTCGCCGAAGACGGCGACGACCCGCGAGGTGAAGCCGGCAGGCAATTGGACCCCGTTGTCATCGGCCGGCAGCAGCGGACCCATGTCTGCGAAGGGGCTGCGGCGGCCGCTTTGGCTGCCAGGCATGGTGCCCGACGAGCCACAGCCGGTCAGCCAGGTGGCCGCGCTAACGCTGCCGGCGGTCAACAGCAGGTGCCTGAGGAAAACGCGGCGCGACAGGCCCTGTGCTTCGATGGGGTGCAAGAGAGGGTTCATCGGTCGCATTGGGTCCAAGGCCTGCGATAAGCCTAGCAGGCTGGTGAAAAAGCCCCAGCCCTCTGATTTGACACGATTATTGCTTGTTGAAGGGTGCCGCAGGAGCGGTGACTTTGGGCGGATCGATGCGCGGAACCGACACGGGACAGTTCGCGATGTTCAGCTACATCACTCTGGAACGCCGGGTGCCGGAGGATCATCCGCTGCGGCGGCTGCGGCCCCTGGTGGATGGCTTGCTCGCGAGCATGGATGCCGAGTTTGAGGCGGTCTACTCGCACACCGGGCGCCCGTCGATTCCACCCGAGCGGCTGCTGCGGGCACTGCTGCTGCAGATTCTCTACACCGTCCGCAGCGAGCGGCTGCTGATCGAGCAGCTGGACTACAACCTGCTGTTTCGGTGGTTTGTCGGGCTGCAGATGGACGACGCGGTGTGGGATCGCACCGTTTTCAGCGCCAACCGCGACCGGCTGTTGTCGACCCAGATGGCGCGCGCTTTCTTCCAGCGGGTGCTCTATCTGGCCGAATGGCAGCAGTTGACCTCCGACGAACATTTCAGCGTCGACGGTTCGATGATTGAAGCTTGGGCCGGCCACAAGAGCTTCGTGCGCAAGGACGGCGGCGGCCCCCGTGGCGGAGGCGGTGGCCGCAACCCCGAGGTGGACTTTTCGGGAGAGTCGCGCAGCAACGCCACCCATCAAAGCACCACCGATCCGGAATCCCGGCTCTACAAGAAGGGCACCTACGCGGAAGCCAAGCTGCGCTATCTGACGCATGCACTTTCCGAGCACCGCAATGGCCTGATTGTCGATGTGGAGACCACCCAGGCCGACGGACGGGCCGAATGGGTCGCCGCCGAGCGCATGATCCGGCGCAGCATTCGCAAGTCCGGTGCGACGGTGGCCGGAGACAAGGGCTATGACACCGAGGCCTTCGTCGGTTTTCTCAAGAAGCAGGGCTTGAAGGCCCACATCGCGCGCAAGAAGACCGGCAGTGCCGTCGACGGCCGCGCAGCCCGTGGCAAGGCCTATGCCCTGAGCCTGAACCGGCGCAAACGCATCGAAGAAGCCTTTGGCTGGATCAAGACCGTCGGCGGGCTGCGCAAGACCCGGCACAAGGGCGTCGAGCGCATCCAGGGACAGGCGCTGCTGACCTTTGCCGCCTACAACCTGGTGCGCATGCTCAGCCTGCTGCAGCCGCAGACGATCCGGGCATAGGCGAGATCCGTCCAGAGGTGCCCCAAGGGCGCCGTCGGACACCGCAACACCCGCGAGATCAGCTCGCACGGCGTCTCTCCCGCGCCGAAAAATCCAGGGAGCATGAGAAAGTCAGGGGAAGAGGAGAGATTTTCACCAGCCTGCTAGCGCCTGACGTTGACGCTGCCATGACATCCGGGCCCCAGGCGGCGGTAAATTCGGCCCAGTTCCGTGGCGGCTGCAGGGCGCCTGGCGTCGCTTTTCGTTGCGCCGCCACGCCGAACTGTCTAGGATTCGCGCCCTTATGCGACACATCATTACCCTGCTGCTGCAAAACGAGGCGGGCGCGCTGGCGCGCGTTGCCGGCATGTTTTCGTCCCGCGGTTACAACATCGATTCACTCTCGGTCGCTCCCACCGAGGATCCCCACGTGTCGCGCCTGACGCTGGTCACCTTCGGCTCGGATGCGGTGGTGCATCAAATCGTGCAGCAGACCCGCAAGGTGGTCGATGTGGTCGACATTCGCGACCTGTCCCTCACCGACCATCTCGAGTCCGAGCTGGTGCTGGTCAAGGTGCGTGCGGCGGCCGGTCAGGCTGACGCCATTGTCGAGTGCGCACATCGTCATGGCGCCGTGGTTCTCGACGATCAGGACGGCATCCAGGTGCTCAAGCACTCCGGCACCGTGCTGGAAAATGACCTTTTAATCAGTGACCTTACCGAGCGTGCCAGCCTGATCGAGCTGGTGCGCAGTGGCCTTGCCGCCATCGAGCGCGGCGGCGCCTGTCTTGCAGTGCCGCAGACCGCCGACGCTGCCGATCAATCTTCTCAACCTTAATCAGCCGCGCTGCGGCCTGCTGGAGTGACCCCCGTGAGCATTACCGTCTATTACGACAAAGACGCCGACCTTTCCCTGATTCAGTCGAAGAAGGTCACCATTCTCGGTTACGGCTCGCAGGGTCACGCCCACGCGTTGAACCTGAAGGAATCGGGCGTTGACGTCACCGTCGCGCTGCGCAAAACCTCGAAGAGCTGGGCCAAGGCCGAAACCGCCGGCCTGAAGGTGCTCGAAGTTGCCGATGCCGTGAAGCAGGCCGATCTGGTCATGATCCTTGCCCCGGACCAGGACCAGCGCAAGATCTATGAAGATTCGGTGGTGCCCAACCTCAAGCAGGGTGCCGCACTGGCCTTCGCCCACGGTTTCAACATCCACTTCAAGCTGATCGAGCCGCGTACTGACCTCGACGTGATCATGATTGCGCCCAAAGGCCCCGGCCACACGGTGCGTTCCGAGTTTCTGAAGGGCGGTGGTGTGCCCAGCCTGATTGCCGTCCATCAGGACGCATCGGGCAGTGCCAAGCAGATTGCGCTGTCGTATGCCTCGGCCAACGGCGGCGGCCGTGCCGGCATCATCGAAACCAACTTCCGCGAAGAAACCGAGACCGACCTGTTCGGCGAGCAAGCGGTGCTTTGCGGCGGCGCCACGGCGCTGGTGCAGGCCGGCTTCGAGACCCTGGTGGAAGCCGGCTACGCGCCCGAAATGGCCTATTTCGAGTGTCTGCACGAACTGAAGCTGATCGTCGACCTGATGTACGAAGGCGGCATGGCCAATATGCGCTATTCGATCTCGAACACTGCCGAGTACGGTGACTATGTGACCGGCCCGCGCATCGTCACCGAAGAGACCAAGAAGGAAATGAAGCGCGTGCTGCTCGACATCCAGTCAGGCCGCTTCGCAAAGGATTTCGTGCTTGAAAACCAGGCCGGCCAACCGACCCTGAAAGCCATGCGCCGGATCGGTGCCGAGCATCAGATCGAAGAAGTCGGCGCCAAGTTGCGCGCCATGATGCCGTGGATCGCCAAGAACAAGCTGGTCGACAAAGCTAAAAACTGACGTTTCACGCAGTACGATGTGGGCGGTCACAACCGCTGACATTTCGACGGATACGACGGCGGAACGTTTCGACGTTCCGCCGTCTTCATTTGGGCCGCTCTGGCCCCAACGGCCGGGCGCTGGCCGAGGTGCCCCTTGACCCGTTACCGGCAGCGGCCCCTCTGGGCTGGCCGGGCCTACTCGCCGCGACCCGCCTGTGACCCATCATCCGCGACTGGCCGAGCATCCCCAGTGACCGGTTAACATGAGCGGATGAATTCCCCTGATCCGCAACCGAGGCAGCGCAAAGGCATTTACCTGCTGCCCAACCTGTTCACCACCGGCACCCTGTTTGGGGGCTTCCTCGCCATCGTGTCAGCGATGAATGGCAATTTCGGTATTGCCTCAATGGCAATCCTCGGGGCGTCAATTGCCGATGCCCTGGATGGCCGCATCGCGCGCATGACCAACACCCAGACCGACTTCGGCAAGGAATACGACTCGCTCTGTGACATGGTCGCGTTCGGCGTGGCGACCTCGGTGGTGATGTACGCCTTCAGCCTCCATCATCTCGCTGACTACCGCTGGCTGGGCGGCAAGCTGGGCTGGGTGGTCGCCTTCACCTTCACCGCGTGCACGGCGCTACGGCTGGCACGCTTCAACGTGCTGGCCGCCATCGCCGGCAGCAACAAGGATTTTTTCGGCCTGCCCAGCCCCGCCGCCGCCGCGGTGGTGACCTTCTTCGTCTGGTCGGCGCACAGCGCAGAACTGCAGGGTGATGACCTGCTGGTGCCGGCAACGATACTGACCGTCGTCGTTGCCTTGCTGATGGTGAGCAACTTCCGCTACCCGAGTTTCAAGCAGGCGCCGCTGTCCGAGCGCGTCCCCTTTGCCACCCTGCTGATTGCCGTGGGGCTGATCGTGGTGGTCGCCATTAACCCGCCGGTGGTGCTGTTTGTGACCTCGTTCATCTATGCGATGTCGGCGCCGGCCGCCGCGCTGTGGCGCTGGTACAAACGGCGGCGACGCACGGTTGCCGATGAAGATGGCTGAGCTATACTGCTTCCTGTGCCAACGTCCGATGCCAAGCAATTCTGGTTAAGCCCTTTGATGGGTGCGGGTTCGTTGTGCCGTCTGCTCGGTCGACTTCTGCCGTAAGGCAGACTTCCATCAGCGCCAGCGCGGGGCCTCTACCGCGCGCATCCCGAATCCTGTCTCCGCCCGTTCTCTCGGCCGCCGGAGTTCATGTTTTGCGCCGCGTGGTTTGCTGCGTTGCGCCCCCGATGAGTGACTGCCATGACCTTGTTGACTGACCCTTCGAAGAAATATCGCCCCTTCGCGCCCGTGCACCTGCGCGACCGCACCTGGCCCGACGCGGTGCTCACCCGGGCCCCCATCTGGTTGTCCACCGACCTGCGAGACGGCAACCAGGCGCTCATCGAGCCGATGAACGCCGAGCGTAAGCTGCGCATGTTTGAATTACTGGTGCGGGTCGGCTTCAAGGAAATCGAGGTCGGTTTTCCGTCGGCCTCGCAAACCGAGTTCGATTTTCATCGGCACCTGATCGACAAGGGCTTGATCCCCGACGACGTGACCATCCAGGTGCTGACCCCGGCGCGCGACACCCTGATTCGCCGCTCCTTCAAAGCCTTGAAGGGTGCGCCGCGCGCGATCGTCCACATCTACAACGCGGTGGCGCCGGTGATGCGCCGCGTCGTGTTCAAGATGAGTGAGGACGAGGTCGTTGACCTGGCGGTGTCGCATATCCGCCTGGCGCGCGAATTGGCGGATGCCAACCCGGAAACCGACTGGCGCTTCGAGTATTCACCCGAGATGTTTTCGGGCACCGAGCTGGCGTTTTCCAAGCGTGTGGTCGATGCCGTGGTCGACGCCGCCGGGGCGACACCCGAGCGGCCGATCATCATCAACCTGCCATCGACGGTGGAGCACTCCACGGCAAACATTTTTGCCGACATGGTCGAGTGGATGCACCGCAATATCGCCCGCCGCGATTCGGTGATCATGTCCATTCACCCCCACAACGACCGCGGCACTGGCATCGCCGCCGGCGAGTTCGCGCTGATGGCCGGCGCCGACCGCATTGAAGGCTGCCTGTTCGGCAATGGGGAGCGCACGGGCAACTTTGACGTCGTCAACCTGGCGCTGAATCTGTACACCCAGGGTGTGCATCCGGGACTGGATTTTTCCGACATCGACGAGGTGCGGCGCACGGTGGAGTATTGCAACCAGTTGCCGGTCCACCCCCGGCACCCCTACGTGGGCGATCTGGTGTTCACATCGTTCTCCGGCTCGCACCAGGATGCGATCAAGAAGGCCTTTGATGCCCGGCAGCCCGACGAGATCTGGGACATGCCGTATCTGCCCATCGACCCGCTGGACATCGGCCGCTCCTACGAGGCGGTGATCCGCGTCAACTCCCAGTCGGGCAAGGGCGGCATCAGCTATCTGCTGGAGCACGAGTACGGCTTCAGCCTGCCGCGCCGGTTGCAGATCGAGTTCTCGCAGGTGGTGCAGTCGTTCACCGACCTGTCGGGCAAGGAAGTGCGCGCTGCCGACATCTGGCAGATTTTTGAGCAGCATTATCTGCGCCCGGGACGCCATCGCTACGATGCCCATCATCTGGTCGAAGATTCAAAAGCATCGTCGGTGAAGCTGGCGTGTGAGCTGGTGATTGACGATGTGCCGGTGGCGCTGCAGGGCCAGGGCAACGGTCCCATTGATGCGTTCGTCGAAGCCCTGTCGCGGCAGACCGGGCACGGCATCTCGGTGATCGATTACCACGAGCACGCACTCACCGGTGGCGCCAATGCACAGGCGGTGACCTATATCGAGCTCAAGGTCGATGATGGGCGCGCGCTGTTCGGTGTCGGGGTGGACGCCAACATCGTCACCGCATCGCTGAAGGCGATTCTGTCGGCATTGAACCGCGCGCTGCAGGCCTGAGCGGATGAACGATGCGCGAAAGCGGCGACTGGCCCGGCTGGGGGTGGATTCGTGGGCGCTGCGCGACGGCGCGCCCGCGACAGCGCCAACGGCAGACGTGTCAGCCGCCGCCGGTCCCGTCGAGGCGGCTGCGCCTGATCGGGTGACGACCCCACCGCCATCATCACCGCCGCGCGCCGATGTCCGGCCGCCGGCCCAGCCGTCTGCGGCAGCGTCAGGCATGGACGCCTACGCCGACTGGGCCACGCTTGAAGCCGCCGTCGCGTCATGCACCCAATGTGGTTTGTGCCCGACCCGAACGCAGACCGTCTTTGGAGCGGGCGCACGCGATGCGCCGCTGATGATTGTCGGCGAAGGTCCTGGCGCCGATGAAGACGCCTCTGGCCTGCCCTTCGTCGGCCGTGCGGGCAAGTTGCTCGATGAAATGCTGGCCGCCATTGACCACAGTCGAGAGCGCAACGTGTTCATTGCCAACGTCGTTAAATGTCGGCCGCCGGGAAACCGCGACCCGGCGACCGATGAGGCCGAGGCGTGCCGCCCTTATCTGGAAGCGCAGATCGCCTTGATCAAACCGCGTCTGATCGTTGCCCTGGGGCGGGTCGCAGCGCAGCGTTTGCTGGCAACCGACCAGCCGCTGTCGCGTCTGCGCGGCCCGCTGCACCACTACGGACCGCTGCAGACGCCGCTGCTGGTGACGTATCACCCGGCGTACCTGCTGCGCAGTCCGCGCGAAAAAGCCAAGAGCTGGCAAGACCTCAAAGGCATTTGGCAACGCGTCAATGGCGCTGTCGACTGACGGCGCGCCGGGCATCCGGCCGATGCACGAACAAGACTTGTCGGCCGTGATCGCGCTGGAGCTGCGGGCTTACCCCAGTCCATGGACCGAAGGTATCTTCATCGACTGCCTGCGCGCGGGCTATTCGGCCTGGGTGATGCGTGACGCCGACGAGCATCTCGTGGGCTATGCCCTGATGAGCATGGCGGCGGGCGAGGGGCATGTGCTCAATGTCTGCGTCGATCCCGCGCTGCAGGGTCAGGGCCATGGCCAGCGCTTGTTGGCGCACCTGATTCACATCGCCCGCCATGCCGGCACCGAAGTGCTGTTTCTTGAAGTGCGGGTCAGCAACCGGCGCGCCGCGACGCTGTACCTTGCGGCCGGTTTCACGCCCATTGGCCGGCGGCCTGGTTATTACCCGTGTCCCAACGGCGGGCGCGAGGATGCCGACGTCTACTCGCTGACGTTGTAAGGCGCAGCAGATTCGGCGCTTGAAACGCGCCTCAGGTTGTCGATGCCGGCGCTTTGTCTTTCACAACCGTTGGCATGCCGGTAACCGGGTCGACGTATTCAATGCGGCCGGGGTCGATGGCGCCGTTGTTTTCGACGGCGGCCAGAAAGTCGTCGCCCCAGCGCGCCACGCTGTGATAGTTCACATCGTCGTACAACTGACGCAGGCGTGACTCGGCCTCGGCGCGGCCCATGTTCAGGGCCAGGTACAGGCTGGACACCAGGTCTGCGGTGTCGTGCGGGTTGGTGAGAATGGCGCCCTTCAGTTCGGCCGCGGCGCCGGCAAATTCCGACAGCACCAGCACGCCGCGTCCCTGGGTCAGGCCCTGCACCGCCACGTACTCCTTGCAAACCAGATTCAGGCCGTCGCGCAAGGGCGTGATCCAGCTCACGTCGGCCATCGCGTAGTAGGCGCAAATTTCATCGAACGGCATGCTGCGGAAGAAGAACTGCACCGGCGTCCAGCCGACCTGTGAATAGCGGCCGTTGATGCGGCCGACGGCCTGCTCGATCTGCGTCTGGAGCTCGTCGTAAACGGTCATGGAACTGGCGGCCGGCACGCACACGGTCATCAGCGTGATTTTGCCGAGCAGTTCGGGGTAGACCTCTAGCAGCTTCTCGAAGGCCACCAGCTTTTCCAGCGTGCCCTTGGTGTAGTCGAGGCGCTCGACCGAAAGGATCAGCTTGACGCCGGTCAACGGCTTGCGCAGGGCTTCGAGGCGGCCTTTGGAGTCGGCCTCTTTCAGGGCATCCTTGATGCGTCCCATGTCGATGCCGACCGGGTGCGCGCCGAGCTGGATGCGCCGGCCATGCACTTCAATCTGGCTGGTCATGTTGTCCAGCCCCACGGCGCAGCCATAGGTTTGGAAGCGTGGCGCGCAGCTCTCTTTGGCGATGGTCTTGAACGGGAAGGCGCCGCGCGCGGCGTCGACAAAGTTCTCGACCTGACGCGGGATATGAAAGCCGATGTAGTTGCACTGCAGCAGGCTGCCGATGATCTCGCGCCGCCACGGCACCACGTTGAACACGTCGGCCGACGGAAAATACGTGTGGTGAAAAAACGCGATGCGCAGGTCTGGACGGCGCTCTCGCAAGTACGCCGGGACCATCCACAGGTTGTAATCGTGAATCCACACCGTGGCGCCCTCGGCGGCCTCGTCGGCGGTGGCTTCGGCAAAACGCTTGTTGACCTCGAGATAGAGCTGCCAGTCCTCTTCGCGAAAACGCGCACGCTCCCAGAAGGTGTGCAAAGTCGGCCAGAAGGCTTCTTTTGAAAAGCGCTTGTAGAAAATGTCGACGTCGTGATGGCTCAGTGGCACGCGGCGCACGGTGAGTTTGGGGTAGTTCTCGGGCTCGAAATCGGTGTGGGTTTCGAACCGCCCTTTGCCTTCGTGTGTTGACCATGCGACCCAGGTGCCGGCGTGCTCCCCTTTGAAAAACGACAGCAGCGACGGCAGGATGCCGTTGGGCGAGCGGTGCCGGCGGCGCACCGGCTTGCCGTCGACCACCGCCTCTTCGTAAGGCAGACGGTGGTAAACCATCAGCAGTTTCGACTTGCCGAACGGCCTCTCAGGATCGGCCTCCGAGCGGATACCGGCTTCGCCGAGAAAGCCGAAGTAGGCCAGTGCCTCGAGAATGCCGCCGCAACCGGGCCGCTCGGCCTGCAGCACCAGACCTTTGCCGCGGGTGGCGTCGAGCAGCGGCTGCTCCGAGTCGCCCACCGCCACAGCCTTGAACCCGCAGGCCAGCATCGACAGGTCGTTGAGCGTGTCACCGGCGGTCAGCACGCTGGACTCGGGAAGCCCCAGGGTGGTCACCAGCCCTTTCAGCGTTGCGCCCTTGTTGACGTCTTTCGGCAGCACGTCCAGATACACGCCGTTGGAAAACAGCAGGTCGCAGCCCAGGGCCTCGACGCGTTTGCGCAGCGTATCGGTGACGGCCGTCTCGCGGCAGAAGTAAGAGCAGCGCCGCTCTTGGGGAAATTCCTGCCGCTGGATGTCGGGTACATCGGCCAATGCCATGGCGATGGCGGATTCGCCAGGCCAGCGGTGGTCGATGTCGGACTGCAGCGGCTGGATCGGTTGTAGCGTGTGGCCGTCGACCACGGTCGCCCCCACGTCGCAGACGATGTAGTCCGGGCGCGGCAGGATCGGGTCGGAGAGCAGCGGCAGGACCGACTCCAACCCGCGGCCGGTGACGAAGGCCAGTTGAATCTGCGGGTGGCGGTTGATCAGCTGATAAAGGCGTTGGCGATCTTCGTCCGAGCCGGCGAGAAACGTGCCATCAAGGTCGGTGGCCAAAAGCATTGCAAGTACCTGATTCTGCGGGCGCAATGTTCGTCAAGGGACGCCCGTATTCAAATTGATGTCGAGCCTGAGCTTAGCACGCTGCACTGCAGCAATTCCCATCCCGCCGCCGCGATGGCGCCCTGCGACTCAATGTGCCGCAGGGTTTTTGTTACGCGCGTTGGCGGTCGATTGCGACATCAGTCGGTCGGTCCAGGCAATGCCCAGCGCCGAGACGATGAAGGCCATGTGGATGATCGTCTGCCACATCACGCCCGCCTCGGTCGTCGTGGTGCAGCGCACGCCGGCGGCCACGTCAGCACACAGCGGATAGGCGCCCAGCGAGCCGGCCTCGATGAAGGTTTTTAGCAAGTGAATCGACGAGATGCCGATGATCGCCATCGCCAGTTTGACCTTGAGCACCGAGGCGTTGACGTGGCTCAACCACTCGGGCTGGTCGGGGTGGTTTTCCAGCCGCAGTCGCGAGACGAAGGTCTCGTAGCCGCCGACAATGACCATGACCAGCAGGTTGGAAATCATCACCACGTCGATCAGTGCCAGCACGATCAGCATCACCGCCTGCTCGTTGAGCTCGAAGGCGCCATGAATAAGGTGCCAAAGCTCTTTGACGAACAGAATGACGTAAACACACTGCGCCACGATCAGTCCCAGATACAGCGGCAACTGTAGCCAGCGGGACGAGAAAATGAGCGTCGGCAGCGGGCCGAGCGCTTTGGGCAAGGGGGTTGACATGCAGGGGTTCCGGAGCGTGGGGCGGCGCGGAGTCTAACAGCCGCACATCACCGTTGAACGCTGCCTCAATGGTTATGCTGGCGTGATGAAAACAAGTTCATTGATCGGCAGTCGCGGCCTCCGTCTGATGGCCGATATTGCTGGGCCGCCTCATGGGCCGGCGGTCGTGTTGTTGCACGGCGGCGGTCAGACGCGACACGCATGGTCGCGCGCTTTCGGCGAGTTGGCGGCTGCGGGCTATTACGTGCTGTCGTTCGATGCGCGCGGTCATGGCGAGAGTGACTGGGCCGAAGATGGCGACTATTCCAGCGATGCCTCCGTGGCCGACCTGCGGTCGGTCATTGCCACCCTGGACCGGCCGCCGGCGCTGGTCGGTGCATCGATGGGCGGCATGGCTGCACTGATCGCCATGGGCGAGGCGGACCTGCCCATTGCCAGCGCCCTGGTGCTGGTCGATGTCGCGCCCAGGGTCGAGCGTGACGGCGTCGAGCACATTCGTAAATTCATGAGCGCGAACCTCGACGGCTTCGCGTCGCTGGACGAAGTGGCCGATGTCGTCGCCGCGTACAACCCCAGTCGCCCGCGCCCTCGTGACCCCTCGGGGCTGATGAAGAACCTGCGTCGCGGCGATGACGGGCGCCTTTACTGGCACTGGGACCCGCGGCTGATCGACACCCGCTTTGAGGAGCATCTGGCCTATCTGAAGACGTTCGAAGCCCGCATGGAGGCCGCCGCCGCGCGAATTGCTGCGCCCACCCTGCTGGTTCGTGGTGGCCAGAGTGATGTGGTGAGTGAAGCCGGTGTCACCGCCTTTCGCCAGCAGATGCCCCATGCCGAAGTCGTCGACATCGCTGAGGCCGGGCACATGGTGGCCGGTGATCGCAACGATGCCTTTAGCGCGGCGATGATCGCCTTCCTTAAACGTCATTATCCGGCTGACGCGCCGCGCTGAGGCGTCCGCATGGGACAATGTGCCCCCCGGTCGTGAATCCCGTCGATGCTGCGCCTTACCGAACTCACACTGCCCGTCAATCACTCGCCCGAAGCACTGGCACCGGCCATTCAGAAGCGTTTGCGCCTGCCGGACGGTGATCTGTTGCGCTTCATCGTGTTCAAGCGCAGCTATGACGCGCGCAAGAAATCGGCCGAGCTGAGTTTTGTTTACACCGTCGATTGCGAGCTGCGTGATGAGGCTGCGGTGCTGGCCAAGTTTGAGGGCGATGCGCACGTGCGCCCGGCGCCGGACGTCACCTACCACCCGGTCGCCCACGCACCCGCCGGCTTTGCCAACCGTCCGCTGGTCATTGGCTTCGGGCCCTGCGGAATTTTTGCGGCGCTGATGCTGGCGCAGATGGGCTTTCGCCCCATCGTGCTCGAGCGCGGTCAGCCGGTGCGGCAACGCACGCAGGACACTTGGGGGCTGTGGCGCAAGCACACGCTCAATGCGGAATCCAACGTGCAGTTCGGCGAGGGCGGTGCCGGCTTGTTCAGCGATGGCAAGCTCTGGAGTCAGGTGCGTGACCCCAAGTTCCACGGCCGCAAGGTGCTGAACGAGTTCGTCAAGGCGGGCGCGCCGGAAGAGATCCTTTACGTCAGCAAGCCGCACATCGGCACCTTTCGCCTGACCGGCGTGGTGACGCGCATGCGCGAAGAAATCGAAGCGCTAGGGGGTGAGGTTCGGTTTGGTCAGCAGGTGACCGACGTGCTCATCGAGGCGGGGCAGATGCGTGGCGTGACCCTGGCCAGCGGCGAGACCGTGCGCGCCGACCATGTCCTGCTGGCACTGGGCCACAGCGCCCGCGAGACATTTCGCATGCTTCACGAGCGCGAGGTATTCATGGAGGCCAAGCCGTTCTCGGTGGGCTTTCGCATCGAGCACCCGCAGTCGCTGATCGACAGCGCGCGGTTGGGCAAGTTTGCCGGCCACCCGCTGCTCGGCGCGGCCGATTACAAGCTGGTGCACCACGCCCGCAATGGCCGTTCGGTGTACAGCTTCTGCATGTGTCCCGGCGGCACGGTGGTCGCGGCCACCTCAGAGCCGGGCCGGGTGGTGACCAATGGCATGAGCCAGTACTCGCGCAACGAACGCAACGCCAACGCCGGCATCGTGGTCGGCATTTCGCCCGAGGATTATCCCGGTGGCGTGGCGGCTGGGCCCTTGGCGGGTATCGCCTTGCAGGCGCAACTCGAATCACAGGCCTTCGTGCTTGGCGGCCGCAACTACGAGGCGCCGGCGCAACTGGTCGGCGACTTCCTTGCCGGACAGCCGTCCACGGCGCTGGGCAGCGTCTTGCCCAGCTACAAACCCGGCGTGCGCCTGGGTGATCTTGCTTGCGCGCTGCCGGCCTACGCCATCGAAGCGATACGCGAGGCCTTGCCGGTGTTCGACCGGCAGATCAAGGGCTTTGCCCGCCACGATGCGGTGCTGACCGGCGTCGAAACCCGCACCTCGTCACCGCTGCGCATCACCCGCGATGCCGACTACCAGAGCCTGAACACCCGCGGCCTGTTTCCGGCGGGCGAGGGCGCGGGCTATGCCGGCGGCATCATGTCGGCGGGGATTGATGGCATACGCGTCGCCGAAGCGCTGGCGCTGAGCCTGCTCGCCGAGGGTGGACGGCCCCAATGAGTGTGATTTGCCCCCTGTGCCGCCTGCCGCTGGCGCGCGAGCCGAAAGCCTGGCGCTGTGAACAGGGTCACAGCTTCGACGTCGCGCGCGAGGGCTACGTCAACCTGTTGCCGGTACAGCAGAAGAAGAGTCGCGACCCCGGCGACGACGTGCGGATGGTGCACGCGCGCCGGGCGTTCTTGCAGGCCGGCCACTACCGGCCACTGCGTGACGCGGTGTTGGCGATGTTGGCGCCACTGAAAGCGACCCGCGTGCTCGACATCGGCTGTGGTGAGGGCGATTACACCGGTGCGTTTCCCGCCGTGGCGGGCGAGGTCATCGGCCTCGACATTGCCCGCCCGGCGATACGCCTGGCGGCCAAACGCTATCCGGCCATCACCTGGCTGGTCGGCAGCGGCGCGCACTTGCCACTGGCGGACGCCTCGGTCGATGGGGTCACCAACCTGTTCACGCAACTGCACGTGGCCGAGATGCGGCGCGTACTGCGCCCCGGCGGCCATGTGCTGGTGGTGACGCCGGCGGCCCGGCATTTGTGGACCCTGCGCGAACAGTTGTTCGATGTGGTGCAGGCGCATGCACCCGATAAATTCAGGGTCGGTTTCGAGACCGATTTTGAGGCGGTGACCCAGCAAACGGTGTCCGTGCCGCTGCAGCTCTCACAGGCCGACTTGCAGCATTTGCTGCTGATGACGCCCTATGCCTGGAAGGCCAGGCCCGAGCGGCGCGAGGCGATGAATGCGTTCGCAGCGTTTGAAACCGAAGCTGCCTTTTCGCTGCTGTTGTTCAAACGCAAGCCGCAATGAAACTGCGCCCGGCGGGTTTTACCGCCGGGCGCCGCAACTGCAGGTCCGCACTCAGTCGTTGATGTCGGGCAGCACCGCAAAGTCAATGTTGATCGGGATCAACGAGGTGTTGATACGGCTGCCCATCACCGTCTCACCGCCGCCGGAAACGTCCAGCAGGCTGATGCCCGGCGCCTCAGTGTCGGCGCGTGCGACCCACAGACGATTCAGCGGATCGACCGCCAGCGCGCCCAGTTCCTGATCGATGAAGCCGTCAACCGCAACCGGGTCGGCATCGGTGGTTGGGTCGAAGCGGTACAGGGTTTGCGCGGCAAACGGTTCGCCGGCGGTGAAGTAGGCCTGCGTGCCGCTGATGGCCACCAGCTCGCCGAACTGGCCGAAGGGTGCGCTTTCGGCGCTGCCGTCGTCGAGCAGCAACTCGGCGGTGAACGTGCCGGTATCGATGCGGGCAATGCCGCCCTCGAACACCGGTGTGAAGCTGCCGTCGAAGCCGCCGCTGCCGATGGCCAGCAGGTCAAGGCTGGCGGGATCGATGATGAGGCCGGTGGGGCTTTGCAGCGGCAATTCGATGCCCGGCAGGTCGGGGTTGTTGCCGGTGTCGACCTCCTCGTCGCTGCCGATGTCGATCACGGCGACATAGCCGCTTTTGACCGACGCGAAGTTTTCGAGCCGCTGCATGGCGATAAACAGCAGGCCCCGGTCGATGACCCCGGTAATCATCTCCGGCACGCCATCGGCGTCGTAGTGCGACAGGTCGATTTCACCGGTCTTGAATCCGGCTTCAGTGGTGGCCGACGGGTTGACGATCCATACCGTGCCCGACCCGTAGCGCAGCAGATAGCCCTTGGTGGGGCTGACCATCAGCAGGTCGGCGGGGTTGCTTTGCGCCGTGTCGTCAGGGTCCTGGGTTGAGGCCGTCAGGTTGGGCGTGTTGGGCATGTCGAGGTCGAAGCGCTTGACCGTGTTGCTGTCGAAACGCTCGATGACGAAGAATTGCTCGCTTGCGGCGCGGACCCGAATGTCGGACGTGGTCGGCGCCAGGTTGTTCTGCCCGGTCAATGTTTCGGCATTGATCAGCGATACGGCGCCGCTGCTGAAGTCTGACGCGCGGGTGGCGACCACGGCACTGACGTCGCTGGCATCCGGGGTGCCCCTGAATTGGTTGTCGCCACTTGAGCAGGCCGAGATCAGCACGGTGACCAGCAGGCCGATGGCCGCGCGCGGCGTGAATTTCAAAAGGGTCATGAATCGGTTACTCCTTGGGTGAATCGGGGGACATGATGGCGGGATAGCTCAGGGTCAGCCGTAAATGGCGCCCGGGCGTGGGAAAGCCGTTGAACTGTTCGGGGTTGTCATCGCGCAGGTTCAGCGCCTGCACCGACCAGCCGACGCGTTGCCATTGGCCGCGCACGCCGATGTCATGGCGACGTAGTGGCGCAGCTTTCAGCAGGTTTGGGCTGTCGTAAAACTGGCCGTGTTCAAAGCTGAAGGCGTAGTGCCAGCGCAGGGCCCAGAACTCGGTCTCAAGCCGTGCGTTGATCTGTTCGGTGTAGCGCCCGGGTAATTGTTTGCCGCGCGCCGCGCCGGGGCCGCTGCGGTTTTCGGTGCTCTGAAGGGTGCCGCCGATCTGCCCCTGCCAGCGACCAAGCCGGGCGGTGCCACCCCACTCGACACCGTAGATTTCGGCGCGCTCGGTGTTGATCGAGCGGCCCACACCCTGCGCGTTGAAGGTGGGGCTGATGGCATCACGCAGGTCCTGGCCGAATACCGCCGCATCGACGGTCCACGCACTGCCGACTGGCGCGCAGCGGGCGCCCAGATCAGCATAGTCGGCGCGCTCAGGACGCAGCTCGGGGTTGCCGCGAAACAGTCCGCGGTCACCGTAGCGCTCAAAAAAGGTTGCGAGGCGCTCGCGACTGCCGAGGTTGCCTGCGGCAATGCAGGGGCCAAGTCGCCGTGTCAGACCCACGGCAGGCGCCCATTGCCAGTGCTCTTCCTGCTGGCCGTCGGCGCGGTCTTCGGACCACTGCACGCCGAGGCTGGCGTTGGCGCGCCATGCACCGAGATCGCCAAAGGTTTCAGCCGCACCACCCAGTTGCAACCGCTCGGCGTCCTGGGTGGGAACATCACCAATCCGGTCTTCGGCGCGGTAGCGGGTATGCCCGGCATCAAGCACCGCGAGGCTGCCGTCTCCGAAGTGGAAGCGGCTCTGGCCGTCGATGCCGAAGGTGCGGCTGCGGCTGTCTTGCGCACCGAGGCCGATCTGGCTGTCGCGGTCGCGAAAGCGCTCGTCCAGCCAGCGCGTCGACAGCCGGTGGTGCCAGCGCGCCGACGTGTCGCCGGCGATGCTCAGGCCGTACGCGCGAGTGTCGAGTTGCGCGGTCTGGTCGGGCAGGTTGAGACGGGTGGGCAGCGATTGCGCGTCATCAATGACATGCGCCTGCACCCGCAGCGGCGCGCGCAGGCTCAGCAGGGCGTAGCGCTGCGCCGTGTCGGCATTGAGGCGCAGCTCGCGGCGACGGCGGTCGGGGTCGGTGGGGTCGAAGGGCTTGAAGGCGTTGCGGTACTTGAAGTCGTTGTCGGCCTGTTGCAGACCGGCGGCGAGCTGGACGTCAGTCGCCAATTGCGCGGCGGCATGCGCCTGGCGCTCGCCGAAGCTGCCGAGGCTGAAGCTGCCCAGCAGCGGCGCGCGCAGCACCTCAGGGGTGCGCAGATTGATGCTGCCGGCCAGACCGCCGGCAAGGTCGACCGGCACGCGGCCTTTGTGCACGGTGACGTCGTGCAGCATCAGCGGGCTGATCAGTGCCAATGAGGTGGCTTCGCCGCCGCCGCCGTCCAGCGGCTGGCCGTCGAGCAATATCCTGACCTGACGGCCGTTGCTGCCACGCAGACTGGCCTCGCTGTAGGCGCCCAGACCACCGCTGCGACGCACCTGTACGCCGGGCAGGGTGGCGAGCAGGCTCGGCAGGTCGCTAGCCAAAAGCGGATCGACCGGCACCCGCAGCTGCACGCCGCTCTGGTCCAGCTCGGCGTTGACTCCGGCTACCGTCAGCGGCGGCAGCGCAGTGTCGGCAAACGTGGTCAGCGGGCAGCACAAGGCGGCCGCAAGCGACATCGGGTGAAGCGGTTGAATCAGGGACCGGATCAGGCGCACGGGTCGTCCATCTGCAATCGACAAACCGTGGCCGCATGGCAGTTGCCATCCGTCAGGTTCGCCCTCCGCGACCACGGCACCTACCTCAGGCCGGTCTCCGGACTTATGGCGTGCTGGGTTGCGGCCTTCCCGTCGTCAACCGGACAGTGGCGTAAAGCGCAACCCCGAACCATTCACCGTTGCGGGGGCAGCGTCCGATTTGCACGGACTTCCCGTTTCACCGACCTGCAAGGGTCGGCACCTGAGGGCGCGCAGCATACGCCAAGGTCTCAGTGCTTCGCGAGCAGGTCCTCGATGTCGGAGCGGATGGCCTGCAGCGAGACGCTCATGGGAATGCCCTTGCGGTCCGCGCCGTTGACGATGACCGCGAAGGCCATCCAGCCCCCGTCCTTTTTGCGCAGATAGCCCGCCGTGCCGAACACCGAATTGGGCTCGGTCAGAGTCCCGGTCTTGAGCGCCACGCGCTGGCGCCAGTCGGTGTTGCCACGGCGCAGGGTGCGGCTTGGTGCTTCACCCGGCACCACCAGCCCGGCATAAAACAGCGGGAAGCGCTGCACCTGCCGGTACTCGTCGCGTAGCAGGGCCACCAGGTCTTCGGCCGAGACACGATTCTCGGGGGTCAGGCCGCTGCCGCTGTGCAGCACGATCGGCGTGTTGGGCGTCGGCGCGTTGGTCAAGCCGACCGCAGTCCGCGCCCGCTGCAAGCGCGCGGTCAGTAGCTGCGAGGCTTCGGCCAGCGTGCTGATCGGTTGCGGTGTGCGCTGCAGCGCAAGGCCCAGGGTCAGCATGTCGGAGATGTAGTTGTTGGAATAGCGCAGCAGGCCGGCGACCTGCTCACGCACCGGCGCGCCCTCGTGGCCGGCGAGCATGATCAAGTCTGAAGGCGCGGCTGCTTGGCTGACCCGCACGCCGCCCATCACTTGAATGCCCAGTTCGGTCAGGGCCTGCCGCAGCAGCAGGCCGGTGCCCAGTGCCGGGTCGCTCATTGAGCGGTAGAGGCGGGTGTCGCGGCCGATGTCACCGCCCATCACCAGTTGGTCGTCGCCGAGCACGCTGCGCCGGTCCAGCCACATGGCGCTGCGGGTGCCGGGCTTGCGGCTGGCGATGGTGCCGTCGAGGGGGATGGGCAGCTCAAAGGCGGCGCAGTGGCTGAGGGCGGCCTGCTGCCCCGGCAATTGTGGGGCCAGATCAATGCACCAGGTGCCGTAGTCCACGCCCACGGCCGACAGGGGCGCGTCGTAGGCGGTATGGGTGCGGCGCTTAGCGTCGCAGCGGTCCTTGACCTCGCATTCGAGGTGGCCGAATGGCGAGGCGCTGGTGACCACGTCGCCGTTGATCTGCGTCACGCCGCGCTGTTTGAGGCGCGCCGCCAGCAGCCACATGTCGCGGTGCTCGACGCTGGGATCACCTTCACCGCTGACCCACAGATCACTGTCGATCACGCCGTCGGTATCGGGTAGCGCGCCGCCCAGGCGGGTGACAAAGCGGTGGTCGCCGGGCCATTGTTCAAGCACGGCGGACGCCAGCACCAGCTTGCTCAGTGACGCCGGTGACAGCCGCTGTTGCGGCGCCATGACGGCGAGCGGTGTCTCGCTGCCCAGGTCATAGACCAGGGCGGTGACGCGGGCATCGCGCTCGTCTTGCAGTTTCTGCAGGGCGGGCCATTGCGCCATCGCCAATGTCGGACTTGCCGCGCACAACAGCATCGCGCCCCAGCGGGTCATCGCACTCGCATTCCTCACGCCTTGTCGCACTGATTTGCTCTGTAATCTCATCTTCAGAGTGTAGCGAGCGAGGGCCTGTCTCGGGTCCAGAATGTGCCGGTCCGGGGAGCGTTCATGGAAGGTGTCGAACAGGCGGTACGCGAGTGGCTGACGGCGGTGGTGATCGGCCTCAACCTGTGTCCGTTTGCCGCAGCGACCCTGCGTGGCCAGCGTCTGCGTATCCACGTCAGCGGGGCGACCGACGAGGTGTTGCTGCTCAACGAGGTGCAGGCCGAGATCAACCGGCTCGACGACACGCCGGCCGCTGAGCTTGAAACCACGTTGATCGCGATCCCGCAGATGCTGTCGCGCTTCGATGCGTATCTGGCATTTCTGGACCAGGTCGATGCGCTGCTGCGTCGGCAGGGACGCGTCGGCGTCTATCAGGTCGCGAGCTTTCACCCGCGCTATCGCTTTGACGGCCTGCCGCCGGATGACCCCAGCCATCTCACCAATCGTTCGCCGCTGCCCTTGATTCACCTGTTGCGGGAAGATGGCGTGGCCGCCGCCGTGGCTCGGCATCCGGCTGCCCACGGCATTCCCGAGGTGAACATCCGGCACATGCGGGCGCTCAGCGCTGAGCGGCGACGCGCGCTATTCGGCAGCCGCGTCGATGACTGAATGGCGTATTGCGCTGGGGGTGCTGGCGTCGCTGGTTGCCACCGCGTTGGAAGCCGACGACACCTTGCGATGTGGGTCAAGGCTGGTGGCGCTGGGCGATGACCGGGCGCAGGTGCGTGCGGTCTGTGGCGAGCCGGCACTGATGGACCCCTGGGATGCGGGCGTTTCACAGGTGCCGGGCAGGCTGCAGGTCACTGAGGAATGGACCTACGACTTCGGGTCGCGGCAGTTGCTGCGGGTGCTGCGCTTTCGCAACGGTCGACTGCGGGCCATCGAGGCTGCGGGCTACGGCTTTAGCCGCCCGCCCGACGGTGATTGCGCGCCCGAGATGATCAGCCAGGGCATGACCAAGTACCGGTTACTGCGCCACTGCGGCCAGCCGCAAAGTGCCGAGGCCGTTCACCTGCTGGCGCCGCCGCGCCGCGCTGACGGCGCCCTGGATGGACTCGCCTTCTCGCAAGGCCAGGTGGTCGAGGTCTACCGCGAACGCTGGCGCTACGACTTCGGCCCGCGTCGGCTACAGCGCGAGGTGACACTGGAAAACGGCCGCGCGGTGGAAGTGCGTGAAGGCGAGCGCGGCACGCAACGTGAACGTCAGCCCTGACGGGGTCATCCTTCCGCTTTCCCGAGCTGCCGAAGGGTCCGGCTTGAAGGCAGAAGCGGAGCGCCCGATGATAAGGCACGATGTTCATCAATTCGACTCCCCGGTCGCGGCAGCTCAACGGCCTGATACGGGGGGCTGCGGTTTCCCAAGGAGAAGCGACAACATGAATTCCCCCGACAACGGCCCGCTGATCAAGGTGATGGCCTACTCCGGCATGGTGCTGGTGGTGGCCTTGGCGCTGTCCCAAGGCTGGCTGATGGGCTTTATTCCGCCGCCTTCACCGGCACTCGACGCTGAATCGCTGAAGCAGATTTTTATTGATCGCAAGATCGGTATTCGCGCCGGCACGGTCATCCAGTGCATTTGCTACACCTTCTATCTGACCTGGGCCATGTCCATCGTCATGATGATGCGCAAGATGGAGCGCGGCACACCGGTACTCACCTATCTGTCGGTCGCCAACACCGGCGGCGGCTACGTGTTCTTTCTGCTCATGCCGATCACCTGGGCGATGATGGCGTTTCGCCCCGAGGCGATGGGCGCCGATTTCATGCAGATCATGAACGACTGGGTCTGGTTCATCTTCATTCTCAGCTGGCCGCCGTTTGCAGTGTTCATGGTGTCGATTGCCATTGCCATTTTTCGCGACCAGAGCGTGCCGACGGTTTACCCGCGCTGGGTGGCGTTCTTTAACCTTTGGTGTGCGGTGCTGATTTCGCCGGCCGCATTGATTGAGCTGTTCAAGACGGGCCCGTTTGCCTACGACGGACTGATCTCGTTCTGGTTCATCTACATCGTGTTTTTCGGCTGGATCATGATCATGAGCACGGTCACCATCAAAGCGGTGAATGCCGAGAAGCGGCGCTCCGGGACCGGTTTTGCCTGACACCGTGGCGTCAAACCCCGCTGCCGATCCCCCACGTCAGGGGCACATTCCGGGCGAGGGGGGCGTGTGGATGCTGATTGCCGGTGACGGCATTCTGTTTTCGCTGCTGTTCGGGCTGTTCCTGTTTTATCGCGCCGACAACCCGGCGATGTTTGCCGAGTCGCAGGCTTTGCTCAGCACCGAACTCGGCTTGCTCAATACCGTGCTCTTGCTGACCAGCTCCTGGCTGGTGGCGTCGGCGATTCGTGCGGCGCGCGCTGGCAAGCCCGGTGTCATGCGCGGCTGCCTGACCTGGGCCATCGCCTGCTCGCTGGGCTTCATGGCGGTGAAGGCGGTTGAGTACACGCCGAAGATCGCCTCGGGCATCACCCTGAGCAGCAACGACTTCTTCATGTTGTATTACGTCTACACCGCCATTCACCTGATCCACGTGGTGATCGGCACCGGCGTGCTGCTGACCATGCGCGCCTACGCCGGTGAAGCGCCCTACAGCGCCAACGCGCTGCGCAACTTCGAGTCGGGCGCCAGTTTTTGGCATCTGGTTGATCTGTTGTGGATCGTGTTGTTTGCACTGCTGTTTCTGATCAACTGATGGCCTGGCTGCTGCGATCGCGTTATACGGTGATCTGGCTGGCGCTGGTCGGCGCCACGCTGCTGTCGTGGGCGCTGGGCGGCGGCGCCGGCGATGACAAAACCCTGGCGGCCAGCGGCATCATTCTGGTCAGCCTGATCAAGGTGCGATATGTGGTGCTCGACTTCATGGAGCTGCGCCACGCGCCCAATCTGATGCGCCTTGTGGCCGAGCTGTGGATCGCACTGCTGGCCATCGTGCTGGTGACGATGTTGTGGGTGGAGTTGCCGCCCGTCTCCTAAAACATGCCGTTGTCGTTGGCCGACTCGGCGGGCACCACCTGCAGCACGTCCCAGTGCTCGACGATTTTGCCGTTTGCATCCAAGCGAAAAATGTCGATGCCCGCCCATTCGCGATGGGCATCGGTGGGCCAGGTTTGCTGGCAGTGCAGGATCACGTAGTCCCCCTCAGCGAAGACCCGCTTGAACTGCACCCGCTTGCCGGGAAATTCAGCCGCCATCCGCTCAAAGTAGGCAATGAAGGCCGCTTTGCCGTCGGCGACGTGGGGGTTGTGCTGGCGGTAGTGGTCACCGGCGTAAAGGTCGATGGCCTCGGCCGGCCGGCACTGGTTGAACATCAGGTCATAGAAGGCGGTCACGGTCTGTTTGTTGCGTTCGAGTGTGTCGGTCATCTGACCTCCGGTTGGGGGTTTGGTCAGGCCTGCTGCATCAGCTGCATCAGCGCCTGAGCGGCGCCCGACAGGGTTCGGCGCTCGTGCCAGACCATGCCCAGTTGGCGGGACATTGCCAAGCCGGGAATCTGCAGTCGGATCAGGCTGTCGTCGATCATCGAGTCGGGCAGTACGCTCCAGCCGAGGCCAATGCTGACCAGCATTTTCAGCGTCTCAAGATAATTCGTCGCCAGCCGAACCCGCGGCGCCACGCCCCTGGCCTTGAAGGCCTCGGTGATGATGCGATGGGTATAGGTGGCGGCGTCGGGCAGCACGGCGGGGTGCTCGGCGAGTTGTTTCAGGCTCGTTTTGCGGCTCTGCGCCAAGGGGTGGCTCGCGGCGCAGACCACGGTCAGCGGGTCCGGCCATACCGCCCGCGATTGCAGATGCGGCAACGACTGCAGCGGCAGAGTGACGATGCCCAGCTCCAGCTTGCCGGCCAGCACGGCGTCGCAGGCCACTTCCGAGTCCATGAAGTGAATGTCCAGATCCACCTGAGGATAGTCACGGGTGTAGGCGCCCAATACCGGCGGCAGCCGGTGCAGCCCGATGTGGTGGCTGGTGCCGATGCTCAGTCGCCCGCTGACATGGCCTTCGAGCTGCGACAGCGCACGGCGGCCGTCTTCGATGTCTTGCAGCACCTTGCGGGCGTAGGGCAGCAAGGTGTGCCCGGCGTCGGTGAGCGAGATGTTGCGCCCGACGCGGTCAAACAACGGTCGGCCGATTTGGTCTTCCAGCGCGGTAATGCGTTTGCTGACCGCCGGTTGGGACAGGTGCAGCACATCGGCCGCGCGCGTGAACGACTGGCTGTCAGCCACTTCGATGAAGGCAGTGAGAAGTTGCGTGTCCATGGATCAGCGATCGTATTGGTATTCCGTTAGAGAATCATAACCATGAAAACGATTCATTGGAGTTATTCAATGTCGAGGCCTACCATGCCGTCATTGTCCCGCCAGCCCGGAGCCAGCGATGAGCGTCCAAACCCCGCAAACCCTGTACGACAAAGTCTGGAACGCCCACGTGGTGACCGATGCCGGTGACGGCTCGGCATTGATCTACATCGATCGCCATCTGGTGCACGAAGTCACCAGCCCACAGGCCTTTGACGGGCTGCGCCTCAACGGCCGCAAACCGTGGCGCCTGGCGGCGAACCTGGCAGTGCCGGACCACAACGTGCCCACCGAAAACCGTGCCCAGGGCATCAAGGACCCGATTTCCCGCGCCCAGCTGGACGCCCTGGACAGCAACTGCGCCAAGTTTGGCATCACCAAATTTGATTTGATGGACGTGCGCCAGGGCATCGTCCACGTCATGGGTCCCGAGCAGGGCGCCACCCTGCCGGGCATGACGGTGGTCTGCGGCGACTCGCACACCTCCACCCACGGCGCGTTTGGCGCGCTGGCCTTTGGTATCGGCACCTCCGAGGTCGAGCACGCGCTGGCGACCCAGACGCTGATGCTGAAGAAGGCCAAATCCATGCTGATCCGCGTCAACGGCCATGTTGGCCCCGGCGTCACCGGCAAAGACATTACGTTGGCGATTATCGGCCGCATCGGGACCGCCGGCGGCACCGGTTATGTCGTGGAATACGCGGGCGAGGCCATCGAAGATCTGTCGATGGAAGGCCGTATGACCCTGTGCAACATGGCCATCGAAGGCGGTGCGCGCGCCGGCCTGGTGGCGGTGGACGACAAGACCATCGCCTACGTGAAAGGCCGTCCGTTTGCGCCCAAGGCCGAACATTGGGACGCCGCCGTGGCCTACTGGAAGACGCTGAAGTCCGACCCCGACGCGGTGTTCGACAAGGTGATCGAGATTGACGCCGCCGACATCGCCCCGCAGGTCACCTGGGGCACCTCGCCCGAGATGGTCGGCCCGGTAACGGCCAGCGTGCCTGACCCCGCCACCGTCACCGATCCGGTCAAGCGCAGTGGCATGGAAAAGGCGCTGGCCTACATGGGCCTGACTGCCAACACGCCCATTGAGCAGATCCACATCGACAAGGTGTTCATCGGCTCGTGCACCAACTCGCGCATCGAGGATTTGCGCGCCGCCGCCAGCGTGGTCAAGGGCCGCAAGAAGGCCGACAGCGTCATGCTGGCCATGGTTGTGCCCGGCTCCGGGCTGGTGAAGCAGCAGGCCGAGGCCGAGGGGCTGGACAAGGTGTTTCTGGACGCCGGATTTGAATGGCGCGAGCCCGGGTGCTCGATGTGCCTGGCGATGAACGCCGACCGCCTGGAGCCGGGCGAGCGCTGCGCCTCGACCAGCAACCGCAACTTCGAAGGGCGTCAGGGGCAGGGCGGGCGGACGCACTTGGTTTCTCCGGCGATGGCGGCGGCTGCGGGCATCGCCGGTCATTTTGTCGACGTGCGGCAGTACACATGAAGACTGCCGCAGGCGATGCCGCATCCCCTCGCCCGCATCGCGGGAGAGGGGGGAACCGTCCGCGGATGCGGGCGGAGGGGAGCGGGCGCGGGCACAGCCTGCGTGTCGGCCTGCTGAGTTGCGAGGTCTGCCCATGAACCCCCTGCACAACGTCAATGCCGAAACCGGTCAGGCCTACTTTGTCGACGTGGTACCGCACAGTTGTGAATTGGGTCTGCGCTATGTCGAGTCAGCGCCGGGCCGTCTGCAGTTGAGCCTGCCGTGGCGTGAAGACCTGGTGGGGGACCCCGACACCGGCGTGATTCACGGCGGCGCCATTACGACCTTGTTCGACGCCACCTTCGGCGGCGCGCTGTTGTCCGAATTGTCCGAGTTGCGCCGCATCGCGACCTTGGACCTGCGCATTGATTACTTGCGTGCGGCCCAGTCGGGCGCCACCGTGTTCTGTGACGCGCGAGTAGATCGTTTGACCAAACATATCGCTTTTATCCGTGCGGTCGCACATGACGGTGACCCGGAAGACCTGATCGCCATCGGTGTCGCTTCGTTCGTCGTGTTTCAGGACCAGGTTTCGGGTCATGCCCGTGAGGGTGATCCCACCACCTGGAAGGTGCACCGTGTCGCTGATTGAACAAATGCAGCACGTGCACACCGTGGCAGAGCTGCGACCGCTGATCGTGCAGATTCCCTATGCACGGTTCTTGGGGTTTTCAGTTGAAGGCGAGGACACCGAGTTGATCGGCCGCTTGACCTGCAACCCCTCGCACTACGGCAACGCGCTCATTCGCGCCGTGCACGGCGGCGCCATCGGCGCGCTGATGGAACTCACCGCCACCGCGCAGTTATTGCTGCTGCCCGAGCTACAGCGCATGCCGAAAATCATCAACGTCACGCACGAATACCTGCGTGGCGCGCAGGACACCGACTTTGTGCTGGCCCGCGCCAGCATCACCCGCCACGGCCGCCGCGTGGCAACCGTCAACGTCACTGCCTGGGTGGACAACCCCGACAAGCCGGTGGCGGCTGCCAATGCCCATTTTTTGTTGGCGGATTGAGAGATAAAAGCTCTTAACGCAAAGGCGCAAAGGGGAGAAGCAAGGACGCAAAGCCGAAGACTTGGGGTGAAGCGGGAATTGTCGCTGAACACAAAGAAGTTTTTTGTTTTCTTGTTTTCTCTGCGTCCTTTCTTGGCTGTTCTTTGCGCCTTTGCGTTGAAGCATTTGATGTTGTTTTTTCACTACTTTTGAATCGTTTTTTCGAGGTGAGCCATGAAAGCCTTTACCCAAGTCACCGCCAAGGCCTTGCCGCTGGATCGTCCCAACGTGGACACCGACGCGATCATTCCCAAGCAGTACCTGAAGTCGATCAAGCGCACCGGCTTCGGGCCGTTCCTGTTTGACGACTGGCGCTACCTCGACCCCGGCACCCTGGATGTTGACCCCGCGACGCGGCGGCTGAATCCCGACTTCGTGCTCAACGATGCCAAGCACGCGGGCGCCGAGATTCTGCTGGCGCGCGACAACTTTGGCTGCGGCTCGTCGCGCGAGCACGCGGTTTGGGCGCTGGACGACCAGGGCTTTCGCGCCGTGATTGCGCCCAGCTACGCCGATATCTTCTTCTCCAACTGCTTCAAAAATGGCTTGCTGCCGGTTGCATTGAAAGAGGACGAAGTGCAGGCATTGTTCGAGGTCGTGAACGCCGATGCCAACGCAAGTATCACCATTGATTTACCGGCTCAGCAGGTGCGTCTGCCCGATGGACGAAGCTTCGCGTTCGACATCAATCCGCACCACAAGCACAACCTGGTCAATGGCCTCGACGAGATTGGCCTGACCCTGCAAAGCGCCGATGCCATCCGTGCCTACGAGGCCAAGCGTCGCGCGCAGACGCCTTGGTTGTTTGCCTGACGCCGCACTTCACCACGACTGACGAGACGCACTATGAGCAAGAACATCCTCATCCTCCCCGGCGATGGCATCGGCCCCGAAATCATGGCCGAAGCGGTCAAGGTGCTGGAACTGCTCAAGGCCGAGGGCGAAGCCCTGAACTGGTCGTTCGGCCTACTCGGCGGCGCGGCGGTGGACGCCGAAGGCCACCCGTATCCGCAATCGACGCAGACGGCCGCGCGCGCCGCGGACGCCATCCTGATGGGCGCGGTCGGCGGCCCGAAGTACGACGACCTGCCGCGCGAGCTGCGCCCCGAGCGCGGCATCCTCGGCATTCGCAAGGATCTGGCTCTGTTCGCCAACCTGCGCCCCGCGCTGGCCTATGAAGCGCTGGCGGCGGCCTCGTCGTTCAAGCCCGAGATCATTGCCGGACTCGACATCTTGATTCTCCGCGAGCTCACCGGCGACATTTACTTTGGTCAGCCGCGCGGCCGTCGCACCAATGCCGACGGCGAAGACGAAGGCTTCGACACCATGCATTACGCGCGCTCTGAGATCGAGCGCATCGGTCACGTCGCCTTTCAGGCCGCACAAAAGCGCAGCAAGCGGCTTTGCAGTGTCGACAAGGAGAACGTGCTCGACACCTCACGGCTGTGGCGTGAAGTGATGATCGGCCTGTCGTCGCAGTACCCCGACGTCGAGCTGACCCACATGTACGTCGACAACGCCGCCATGCAGTTGGTGAAACGGCCGAAGCAGTTCGACGTGATGGTCACCGGCAACATTTTTGGCGACATCCTGTCTGACGAAGCCTCGATGCTCGGTGGCTCCATCGGCATGCTGCCCTCGGCCTCGCTCGACGTGAACAACAAGGGGCTTTACGAACCCATTCACGGCAGCGCGCCCGACATCATGGGCCAGAACAAGGCGAACCCGTTGGCGACCGTTCTGTCGGTGGCGATGATGTTCAAGTACAGCTTTGATCGTCCCGACGTGTCCGGCCGCATTGAAGCCGCCGTCAAGGCCGTGCTGCAGGCGGGCCACCGCACCGGCGACATCGCCATGCCAGGCGAGCAGGTGATCGGCACGCGCGAAATGGGCGCGGCGTTTTTGGCGGCGATGACGGGCGGTTGAGAAGAGTCAAAAACATTTCAACGCAAAGGCGCAAAGAGGAAAGAAAGGACGCAAAGAAGAAACCGATGAGGAAACTGTGCGCACTGACAGGGTCTTCCCTGATTTTTTTGTTTCTCTTCGCGTCCTCGCTTTTTCCCTTTGCGCCTTTGCGTTAAATATTTTGATTTGTGTGTTGGAACAGAACAGCAGCCAAGTAGGTCGGGTTTCAACCCGACAGGCAAGGTTCGAAGTCGGCCTGAAGGCCGACCTACATGAGCCCTTTGAACGTAAAACAGGATGGACGTGATGACCAAAGTCGGATTTGTCGGGTGGCGCGGGATGGTGGGGTCGGTGCTGATGGCACGCATGCAGGCCGAGGGTGACTTCGGGCTGATCGAGCCACACTTTTTTTCGACCTCGAACGTCGGCGGCGCCGGTCCGCAGATTGAAGGCTGCACCACGCAAGCCCTGAAAGACGCCAACGAGGTTGCTGCACTGGCGGCAATGGACGTGGTCATCACCTGCCAGGGCGGCGACTACACCCACGCCGTGTTCCCCAAGCTGCGCACCAGCGGCTGGAACGGCTACTGGATTGACGCCGCCTCGACGCTGCGCATGAAGGACGACGCGGTCATCGTGCTTGACCCGGTCAATCGCCAGGTGATTGATGACGCACTGGCGCGCGGCATCAAGAACTTCATCGGCGGCAACTGCACCAACTCCATCCTGCTGATGGGTGTGGGCGGGCTGTTCCGCGAAGGATTGGTGGATTGGGTCAGCTCGATGACCTATCAGGCGGCGTCGGGTGGCGGGGCCAACCACATGCGCGAGCTGCTCACCGGCATGGGCGCAGTACACGGCGCCGTAGCCGCCGAGCTGGCCGACCCGGCCTCGGCCATTCTCGACATCGACCGCAAGGTGGCTCAGGCCATCAACAACGAAGTGCCCACTGAATACTTTGGTGCACCGCTGGCGGGTGGGTTGATTCCATGGATCGATGCCCAGCTCGACAATGGCCAGAGCAAGGAAGAATGGAAAGGTCAGGCCGAGGTCAACAAGATCCTCGGTAATGCCAAGCCGGTGCCGGTGGACGGCCTGTGCGTGCGCATCGGTGCCATGCGTTGCCACAGCCTGGCACTGACGTTGAAGCTGCACCAGGACATCCCGCTTGGCGAGATTGAGCGCATCATCCGCTCCGGCAATGACTGGGTGAAGTGGGTACCCAACGAGCGCGAGGTCACGGTCAAGGAGCTGATTCCCGCCGCCATCACCGGTGGGCTGGAGATTGGCGTGGGGCGCGTCCGCATGCTCAATCTTGGCCCGCAGTACGTGTCGGCCTTCGTGATTGGCGACCAGTTGCTGTGGGGCGCCGCCGAACCGCTGCGGCGCATGCTGCGCATCCTGTTGACCACGCCCGGTCTCAAGGCTTGAGCGCCGATCCGCTGATCGCCGTCCTCGGCGCCGACAGCCCGGTCGGCGAATTGCTGATTGACGCCCTGGCCGACGCGGGTCATGCGCGCCGTGCGGTGCTGGCGGTCAACGCCGCTGATATTGACGACGACTTGCCCGACGGCATCGCTGCGGCCTGCGCCGACGGCTCGGTGCCTGGGGCAGCGGCGCGACTCGCGACCTTGGCCAGGCAGGGCGTTGCCGCACTGGGGTTGAACGATGCGGGCGAAGACGGCTGGCCAGTCATGGTCGCGGCGGATGACCCCCTGCCGTCGCAGCGCTTGCAACTGGCGAGCAGTGGCTGGGTGGTGCTCGCGAAGTTGCTACGTCCTTTGCACGCCGCGTTTGGCGTCAGTGCCGTGACGGCCTCGGTGATGCAGCCCGCCTCGGAACGGGGCAGCGCCGCGCTGGAGATTCTTGGCCAACAGACCGCTGCGGTCTTGAACTTTCGTGACCCCCCCGCCGGGGTCTATCCGCAACGCATCGCCTTCAACACCCTGCCGGTCGCCCCGGCGCCGGAGCGGCATGCCGCGGCTGCCGCAGCCTTTTGGTCCGGTGCCGAGCGCCGCATCCAGTTGCAATGCTGGGATGTGCCGGTGTTTGTCGGCCTGTCGATCAGCGTCTTCATCACCCTCGAGAGCGACACGATTGACGCCGCAGCCGTGTGCGCCTGTCTGGCGAAAATTCCCGGTGTGGTGGTCAGCGACGCCACAGACGAGGTGCCCTCGCCGGTCACCTTGATGGCGTCCGACGGCGGCGTACGGGTACGCGATGTGCATGTTGCAGAGCGCCGGTTACAGTTGGCGGTGGTGGCCGACAATCTGGGAATCGGCGCCGCCGAACCCGCTGCACGCTTGCTGCGACGGCTGTGCGGTTCTACAGTCCGGTAGTTTTTCAGCCAATTGAAGGAACTGCGGTTTAAAGTTCGTGTGATCTATCAGGGCTGACCGCGTCAGGTTGCCAAGCCGCCTGAATCCAAGGGAGAGGGAAATGCGTCGTTTTTGGGTTGCGTCACTGAGCGTTGCCGCTCTGATCGGTACGTCGACCGCCATGGCGCTCGGCTTGGGCGAGATACAGGTGCGGTCCGCGTTGAACCAACCGTTCGTGGCGCAGATTCCATTGCTGGCCGTGCCCACCGACGACGTCGATGCCGTGCGCGTCAAGCTCGCCGACGGTGCCGATTTTGAGCGCATGGGCATCGAGCGCGCCGATTACCTCAGCAACCTTGAGTTCAAAGTGGTCGCGGGCAGCCCGCCACGCATCGAGATCAACGCCTCGCGCGCCGTGCGCGAACCATTTCTGACCTTCTTGCTTGACGTGCGCTCGGCCACCGGCCGCGTGCTTCGCGAGTACACCGTCTTGCTTGACCCGCCGCCGCCGATCATTGCCGGCCGCAGCAGCGACACACCCGCGCCGCCCCCGACACTTCCGCGCCAAGTGGCCACGCCGTCGCCGACCACGCGGTCGCCCGCCCCGACGCCCGTGGTCGCCACGCCAGCACCGACGGCCGCACCCACGGTAACGCCAACCGAGGTGTCGACCGCCGCGCCAACGGCTGTGCCCACCCGCGCGTCGGCAACCCCGCCCGCGAAGACGACCGCCAGCGACGCGCCTTCGCCGACGCCGTCCGCGACCCAGCAGTACACCGTCAAGCCGCGCGAAACCCTGTGGGGTGTGGCCACCGCCGTGCGCCCGGACGCCGACGTCGAGATGAACCAGGTCATCTATGCGCTGATCATGGCCAACCCGACGGCGTTTGATCGGGGTCGGTTTGAAGGCCTGATGAAGAACGTCACACTCGATGTCCCCAGCCGCGACGCCATGCTCAGGACCTCGGCGCAGGAAGCGCAGGCCGCCGTCGCCGCCATGCGTCGCAGTGGCCGTATCGACGGCCGAGCGGCGTCTGCCGCGCCGCGCCAGGCGCCGGCAGCCACGGCCCGGCCCATCGCCACATCGACACCCACCGCCACATCGACGCCCACCGCGACCCCGACGGCCACGCCGACGGTGACCGCCACCCCCAGTGCAACGCCGGCGCCGATGGCGGCTGACGACAACCCCGACGATGCCAGCGCGGCTGCTCCGGCCGTTGATGGCACCCTACCGGGCGCCCCTGCCGAAGCGGATGCCGACGCTGACACCGCTGCCGGCACAGCAGACCCGTCGGCGATGGACGATGCCGAAACCGGCCTCGATGATGCGGGTCTTGGCCCGGATTCCGACCTTGACACCGGCGCGGAACCTGATGAAGCCCAAACCGGCGGCGTTGACGGCGTCGGCGACGTCGATGACCCGCTGGCGGTCGACACCGAGCGCGACGCTGCCGAACCCGCCGTCAGCGGCTCGGGCGCTGATGCGTCGCCTGGCGTGCCGCTTTGGCCGTTATTGCTGCTGGTGATCGTGGTCGGCTTGATTGTCGTGCTGCTGGTTCGCCGCCGCCGCCAGGCAAGCGCCGACACGGCCAGTGTCGTTCCGCCTCCGCCTCCGCCTGCGCCGAAGAAGTCGTCGCCCAACCTCAATGCTGCCCCCGCTGTCGGGGGGGGTGCTGCCGTCAGCGCGGCACCGCCGGCCTCGGTTGAGGCTGCGCAGCGCCAGGCCGACGAAGCCGAGGCACTGTTCATGGCTGCCTATGCCGAAGAGCAGGCCGATGCCGAGCGGACCCGTGCGCAGGCCGACCCCGCCAACCTTGACGACATTCCCGATTTTGACGCCGCACAGGTGATTGACGCGCCTGCCGACAAGACGTCATCGCAGCGTGATCCAGTCGAGTCCGATTTCAACGATGATTTTGATGCCGGTCTCGACCCTGAGAGTGGCTGGGCCAAGGCGGACGCGCTGCTGTCAGAGCTTGACGCGCCGACACCAACGCCGACACCCGAACTTCCCGACATTCCGGCCGACACCACGCCCGCCGCGGCGATCGATGATGATCCCTTGGCGCAGGCCGACGCGCACATGTCCTTTGGCCTTTACGACGACGCGCTCGACGCGCTCGACACGGCGCTGGAAGGTGACCCGTACCGCGCCGAATGGCTGGTCAAGCGCGCCGAAGTGTTGCTCGATGCCGGGCGCGTGCGCGCTTTCATCGCTGCCGCCAAAGACGCCAAGCCCCACGTCAATGACGCCCAGTGGCAGGCGCTGGTCGAAGCCGGCCGCCGGGTCGCGCCTGACGCGCCGCTGTTTGCTGCCGATGCGGCGGCGCAGGACGCCGTTGTTGATGTGGAGTCGCCCGCGGCCCCGCTGCCGGACGATGGCGGCCTCGACTTCAGCCTCGACGACCTGCCGTCGCCCGATCCGTCCGACGTGCTGCAAGCCCCGGGCGCCACCCCTTCGGCGCCGGAAAACTTCATTGGCTTCGACCTAAAGTTTGATGCCCCCGAGCCTGCCGCAGCCCCTGCAGCCCCTGCAGCCCCTGCGACTCCGCCGGCGGCAGAAGGCGACGACCCTGGCGTCGATTTTGACCTCAGCGGTTTCGACGACGCGCCGCCGCCCGCAGTGCCGACGACCCCGTTGCAGGCCGCCGAGCCGGGTCCGGCGATTGATGAGCTGGATGCCCTTGATGACTTCAAGCTCGACGACTTCGCGCTCGACAAGGAGCTGACGCCAGAGACCGACGCCGAAGCCGACAGCGATTCGCTGGGAACCGGTGACGAAGCGGCCACCAAGCTCGATCTTGCCCGTGCCTACGTCGACATGGGCGATGCCGAGATGGCGCGCGCGCTGCTCGGCGAAGTGCTGGTCGAAGGAAACGACACCCAGCAGGACGAGGCGCGCAGCCTGATGTCGCGGCTGGGTTGAGCGTGGTGGCGGGCACCGGGCGTGGCTTGCGTCCGCTCACCCGGGTGTTGATGCTGATCATCATCGCGCCGGCGCTCAGCAGCCTGCCGCTGGCCGATCTGCTGGTGCTGGCCTTCGGTTTGATCACCGCTTATGCCGTCACCGAGCCCGGTGCGCTGCGGCGGCTTCGCTTCGGTGTGATGCGGCTGCGCTGGCTGCTGCTCAGTATTGTCGTGCTCTACCTCGGCTTTACCCCTGGCGAAGCCCTGACGCCCTGGACACCCGGCCTCAGTTGGGAAGGCTTGTGGGAAGGCAGTCGGCGCATTCTGGTGTTGGTCAGCCTGTTGGCGGCGGTCTACTGGTTGCTGTCGGTCACCCCGGTGCCGCAACTGGTGGCCGCCCTGGACCAGTTGCTGACGCCGTTGTCGCGCCTCGGCGTGCCGACCGGCCGCGCCACGGCGCTGCTGGCCTTTACGCTGTCGGCGGTTGATGGGGTTGAGGCGCGCTACCGCAAGCTCAAGGCGCAGGGGCTCAAGGGGCTGGACCTCGCGGCAGCATGGATTGCAGAGATTGAGCGCCAGCCGCCGACCTCGACGCATCACGTGCTGGCCTTGCCCTGGCCACGGCTCTGGGAGTGGGGACTGCTGGTGCTGCTGGTGCTGGGGGTCTGGCTTTGGCCGCGATGAATCAGCGCTGGGCTGCGGGCGTCGAATATCTGGGCAGCGGCTATTCCGGCTGGCAGCGGCTGCCCGACCAGACGACCGTGCAAGGCACCGTCGAGGCGGCCTTGAGCACCGTCGCCGATCATCCGGTGCAGATCGTGACCGCCGGACGCACCGATGCCGGCGTACACGCGCTGCAACAGGTGATTCACTTCGACAGCAGTGCCGCGCGGCGTCCCTACGCATGGCTGCTGGGCACCAACAGCCTGCTGCCGCCCGATGTCAGCCTGCGCTGGGCGATGCCCGTGTCGGATCGCTTTCACGCCCGCTTTGAGGCCAGTGCCCGCGAGTACCGCTATCTGATCCTCAACCAACGCGCGCGCAGCGCCCTGTGGGGTGGGCGCGCCACCTGGGAGATGCGCCCGCTCGACGAGGTCGCCATGCATCGTGCGGCACAGGCGCTGGTGGGGCGGCATGACTTTTCCAGCTTTCGCGACACCCGCTGCCAGGCGCCCAACCCGGTGCGCGAACTGGCCCACGTCAATGTCGTGCGCGACGGCGTCATGATCGGGATCCACGTCCTCGGCAACGCGTTTTTGCACCACATGGTGCGCAACATTGTCGGCAGCCTGGTCGAGGTGGGTCTCGGCCGCCGGCCCGAAACATGGATCGCCGACGTGCTGGCGGCGCGTGACCGCCGCCTCGCCGGCATGACCGCCGCCGCCGATGGTCTGTACTTCGTCGGACCGCGGTACCCGCTCGCGTTCGAGATTCCTGCACCGCCGCCCTGGCCTTACCCGGCGGGCTCATAATTGCGCCATGAATGACGCCGCACAGTTACGCCCCCACCGCACCCGCATCAAGTTTTGCGGCATCACCCGCGCCGAAGACCTTGATCTGGCCGTGGCCCTGGGCGTCGACCTCGTGGGCTTCGTGCTGGTGCCGCAAAGCCCGCGCGCGATCAATGCCGGGATCGCCGAGACCCTGCGTCACCGTCTGCCGCCGGGGGTGGCGAGCGTGGCCTTGTTCAAGGACGCCCCGGCCGAGTGGATTGACGCTGCGCTGGCAACGTTCTCGCCCGACTGGTTGCAGTTTCACGGCAGCGAGTCTGCTGCCGACTGCGCGCGCTTCGGTCGGCGCTGGTTCAAGGCGCTGGCGATGAAGGGTGGGGCCGATCTTGTTGCCGCGTCCGCCGCGTTTGCCGGCGCCGGGGCGTTGTTGCTAGACGGTCATGCACCGGGGGCAATGGGCGGCAGCGGTGAAACCTTTGACTGGCAAGCTGCGCAGCAGCGCCTGCCGATGCCCCTGATCGTGGCGGGCGGACTGCACCCAGGCAACGTGGCCGAGGCCATCGCCGTCGCGCGACCATTTGCGGTGGATGTCTCCAGCGGCATCGAGTCGCGGCCGGGCATCAAGGATTCCGGCAAAATGGTGGACTTTGTCGCGGCGGTGCGCGCTGCGGACGCATTAGGTTGAACGCTATGCCCTATGACTTTCCGGATGCCCGCGGGCATTTTGGCCCCTACGGCGGTCAGTTTGTCGCCGAAACCCTGATGGAACCGTTGGCGCGGCTCAGCGAGGCCTACGCGCGTCTCAAGGACGACCCGACGTTCCTGGCCGAGTTGGACAACGACCTCAAACACTATGTCGGCCGGCCCAGCCCGCTATATCACGCCGAGCGCCTGACGGCGAAGTGGGGCGGTGCGCAGATCTGGCTCAAGCGCGAAGACCTGAACCACACCGGTGCGCACAAGATCAACAACACCGTCGGTCAGGCCCTACTCGCCAAGCATTTGGGCAAGACCCGCATCATTGCCGAGACCGGCGCCGGCCAACACGGCGTGGCCAGCGCCACCATCGCCGCGCGCCTGGGTCTGAAATGCGTGGTCTACATGGGCGCTGAAGACGTCGAGCGGCAGTCGCCCAACGTGTATCGAATGAAACTGCTGGGCGCAGAGGTGATTCCGGTTCGAAGTGGCACGCAGACGCTCAAGGACGCGCTCAACGAGGCGCTGCGCGATTGGGTGACCAACGTCGACGACACGTTTTATGTGATCGGCACGGTGGCCGGCCCGCACCCGTACCCGATGCTGGTGCGCGACTTCAATGCCGTGGTCGGCCGCGAACTGCTGGTGCAATGCCCGGCGCGCATCGGTCGCATGCCGGACGTGCTGGTCGCTTGCGTCGGCGGTGGCTCGAACGCCATCGGCATGTTTCACCCATTCATCGGCATGGACGGCGTTGAGTTGGTCGGTGTCGAGGCCGGCGGTTACGGCATCGACACGCCCGACCATGCTGCACCACTGTCGGCCGGAACGCCCGGCGTGCTGCACGGCAACAAGACCTACATCATGGCCGACGCTGACGGCCAGATTTCGAACACCCATTCGATTTCGGCGGGCCTGGACTATCCCGGCGTCGGCCCCGAGCACGCGTGGCTTAAGGACAGTGGGCGCGCCCGCTATGTGGCGATCAACGATGACGCCGCGCTGGCCGCCTTCCATGAGTTGACCCGCGTCGAGGGCATCATCCCGGCGCTGGAACCGTCCCACGCGCTGGCTTACGCCAAAGTGCTGGCGACTGAGTTAGGGCCTGATCGGCACATCGTGGTCAACCTCTCGGGTCGCGGCGACAAGGATATTTTCACCATTGCCAAGCGCGAGGGCATTTCCCTCACATGAGTACCCAATCCTCGGCGTCTGGCCGCTTGAACGCCACCTTTGCGCGGCTTCGGGCCGACGGCCGCAAGGCCCTGATTCCGTACATCACCGCCGGTGACCCGCACCCCGGTCACAGCGTCGCGTTGATGCACGCTTTGGTGGCCGGCGGGGCCGACATCATCGAACTCGGCATGCCGTTCTCTGACCCGATGGCCGATGGCCCGGTGATTCAACTGGCCTGCGAGCGGGCGCTCAAAGCCGGCACCACGTTGCGGCGCACCCTCGCGCTGGTGAGCGAATTTCGCCAGACCGATGCGCAAACGCCGGTGGTGCTGATGGGGTATCTCAATCCTATCGAGCGCTTCGGCTTGGCCGACTTCGCCGACGCGGCCGACCATGCCGGGGTCGATGGCGTGCTGATTGTCGACCTTGCCGTTGAAGAAGCCGACGCTTATCTGCCGACGCTGACCGCACGCGGGTTGGCGCCGATCTTCCTGGTGTCGCCCACCACGCCGATCGCGCGGGTCGCGACCATCGCTGAGCACGCGGCGGGGTACCTGTATTACGTGTCGCTCAAGGGCGTCACCGGCGCCGCCAATCTTGATGTCGATGCAGTGGCGACCCAGGTCGCCGCACTGCGCGGGGTGACGCAGATTCCCGTGGCCGTTGGTTTTGGCATTCGCAGCCCGGAAACCGCCGCCGCCGTGGCGCGCGTTGCCGATGGCGTGGTGGTCGGCAGCACGCTGGTCAACCAGATTGCCGAAGGCGTCGATCAACCGGATGGGCTGCCGGCACAGTTGACGGCAACATTGGCGGCACTGCGCCGTGCCATGGATGCAGGGTAGGGTGGTGGGTAAGCCGTATGATTCCCGTCCGTTTTCGGAGGTTCGGTCTTGAGTTGGCTCGATAAAATTACCGGTTCCAAGCTGGTCAGCGCCGCGCAGCGCACGCGCAACGTGCCCGAAGGCTTGTGGATCAAGTGCGACAGCTGCCACGCGGCGCTGTACCGCACCGAGTTGGAGCGCACCCTTGAGGTGTGCCCCAAATGCAGTGCCCACCGACCGATTCGCGGTCGCGCGCGCTTGCAGCAGTTTCTCGACGAAGACGGGCGTGAAGAACTGGCGATGGACGTCAGCCCGCTGGACCCCCTCAAGTTCAAGGACGGTAAGCGCTACAAGGACCGTATCAAGGCCGCTCAGTCCAGCACCGACGAGCGCGATGCGCTGATCGTGATGCGCGGTCGTCTGCACGGCCTTCCACTGGTCGCCAGTGCGTTCGACTTTGCCTTCATGGGCGGGTCGATGGGGTCGGTGGTCGGTGAAAAATTCGTTCGCGGTGTCGAGGCCGCCATTCAGCAGGGCAGTCCCTACATCTGCTTCTCGTCCTCGGGCGGCGCGCGCATGCAGGAGTCGCTGTTCTCGCTTTTCCAGATGGCGAAAACCTCGGCGGCGCTGGCCAAACTGTCGGACCGTGGCCTGCCGTTCATCTCGGTATTGACCCACCCCACCACCGGCGGCGTGTCGGCCAGTCTGGCGATGCTCGGCGACGTCAACATTGCCGAGCCCAATGCCCTGATCGGTTTTGCCGGCGCGCGCGTGATTGAGCAGACCGTTCGCCAGAAGCTGCCGGAAGGCTTTCAGCGCGCCGAGTTTTTGTTGGAGCACGGCCACATCGACCTGATCATCGACCGCCGCGAAATGCGCGAGCGGGTGCACCGTCTGTTGGCGATCCTGACCCACGCGTCGCCCTTGCCCAGCAGCCCCGCCGCCGCATGATCGAAGGCCTGCATTCGGAGTGACCACCGACTTGGCGGCCTCGCCCGGACCGCACGCCAGTCTCGCGCTGTGGCTGGACTGGCAACTCGCCCGGCACCCCACCGAGATCCAGTTGGGTCTTGATCGGGTGACCGAGGTCGCTGACCGCCTGGGCCTGCGGCAAGCGCCGCCGCTGACCGTGACGATTGGCGGCACCAACGGCAAGGGCGCCGCCACCCGGCTGGCGGCTGACCTGCTGCAGTTGGCGGGTCAGTGCGTGGGTCAGTTCACTTCGCCGCACTTGCATGACTACACCGAGCGCATCGTCGTCGACGGTTCGCCGGTCAGTCCGGCGACCATCGTCGAGGCGTTTTGCGCCATCGAGTTGGCGCGCGGCGACACGCCGCTGACCTATTTTGAGTTCGGCACGCTGGCGGCGCTGTGGGTGTTCCGCGCGCGCGGCTGTACCGCGCAGGTGCTGGAGGTGGGCCTGGGCGGGCGGCTCGACGCGGTCAATCTGCTCGACGCCGACGCCGCGCTGGTCACCAGCATCGGCACCGATCACGGCGACTGGCTGGGCGAAAGCCGCGAGGCCATCGGGGTTGAGAAGGCCGGCATCTTTCGCGCCGGGCGTGTGGCGGTCTGCGCCGAACACGCGCCGCCCGTCAATTTGGCACCGCACCTCGCCCAGGCAGGCATCACGCCGCTGTGGATCGGCGATGATTTTTCGGTGATCGACAGCGGCGGCGTGCAATGGCAATGGCAACGCAAAGGCGGCCAGACGCGGCGACTGTCGAAGCCGCCACGGCTGCCAGGCCTGCATCAATTGCGCAATGCCGCGGGCGTGATCACCCTGCTCGACGGTCTGGCGCCGCGTGTGGCCCTGACCAATGACCTGATCGACACCGCCCTGCGCCGCTGGCAGTTGCCAGGGCGCTTTGAGCGCGTCGGGCGCCATGTGCTCGATGTGGCGCACAACGCCGAAGCGGCGTTGGCGCTGGCGGCGCTGCTGCCCGGCCTGCCGCAGCCGGTGCATCTGGTGCTGGGCATGCTCGCCGACAAACCCGCCGATGCCGTGCTGGCGGCGCTTGCCCCACAGGTGCAATCGGTGTTGCTGGTCGACACGGCGGGGCCACGCGGCCAGTCGGCGCTCGCGCTGGCGCAACGCTTGGCCGCTGCGTCGGAGACGCTGCCACGGCAGCCCGAAGTGATTGGCGACCTGGCCAGCGCATTGGCGCGCGCTGCCGAAGGTGACGGCACGGTGCTGGTCAGTGGTTCGTTCATGACCGTTGGCGCGGCCCGCGCCATGCTGATCGGCGAGGAGGCGGCGAGTGGATGAGGGTCTGATACGCCGCCTGCTGGGCGGGCTGGTGTTGATCGTGCTGGCATGGCTGGCTGCCGCCTTGCTGCCGCCCCCGAAGCCGGTCACCGAGCGCGATGAAGACACGGTGGTGATCGACCTGCGTCCGGCTGAAGCGCCGGCGCCCGGCGTGTCGGCGCTGCCGTCTGCTGAGCCGACCTCGGCGGAGACCGTCGAGACACCTTTGACGACGCCGGTGCCGGTGGCCACCCCGGTGGTGCCGACCGCGCCGGCGGCCACGCCACGGCCGACTGCGGCACCGACCCCGGCGGTCCGACCCAGCCCGACCGCCGCGCCACCGCCAGCGCCGACCGCTGCACAGGCGCCGCCGGCAGCCGGTGACTTCTGGGTTCAGGTCGGCGCCTATGGCACGCGTGAAAGCGCCGAACAGGTGCGGGAGTCGCTGGGCGTGGCTGGACTTTCAGCGCGGGTGATCAGCGCTGATGTCGGGGGCAAGCAGGTGCATCGGGTCCGCGTCGGGCCGTTCAAGTCGCGCGCCGCGGCCGAGTCGGCACACGCGCGCGCGGTGTTGCTCGGCTACGACAATGCGCAGGTGGTGGGGTCGTGATCCGACGGCCATCATCGTGGTCGCGGATGATAAAATCTCGAATGGCTGAGACACAGGGCGCCCGATGAATTGGTTGGACTACGTGATTCTCGCGACGCTGGTGCTCTCGACCCTGGTCGGCGTGATTCGCGGTGTGGTGCGCGAAATGTTCGGCCTTGGCACCTGGGTTTTTGCCTTCGTGATGGCTTTTTACTTTGCCGATGCTGCAGCCTCGGCGCTGTCAGGGCTGATTGGCGATCCAGCCTTGCGGGTGCTGACCGCCTACGCGGGTGTGTTTCTGGCGGTCCTCGCCATCGGCGCCATCTTGACCGCGCTGCTCGCCAACTGGATTCGCCAAACCGGCCTTTCGGCGGCTGATCGCACCCTGGGCGGTGGTTTCGGTCTGGTGCGTGCGGTGCTGTTGGTGGGCGCGGGGGCCTTGCTGGTCGACCTTGCCGAGGCCCAAGACGCCTCTTGGTGGCAGAACTCCGATCTGGCCGGTCATTTCGACATTGTCCGGCGGGCCATCGCAGCCATGCTGCCCGAGGCCTGGCTGGACGCACTGCGGCCCGACCCGGTGGACACGTCGGCGCCGCAAACCTGACGTTCGCTGTTCTCTTTTTTGCTTCTAGCGCGGAGTTGCCATGTGTGGAATCGCCGGAGTCGTCTCGCAGTCCGGGCCGGTGGCCCAGGAGCTGTTTGACGCGCTGACCATGCTGCAGCACCGCGGGCAGGACGCCGCAGGCATCATCACCAACAACTTGCAACGGCTCTACCTGCGCAAGGAAAACGGTCTGGTGCGCGACGTGTTTCACAAGGAAGAGCACATGGTCGGCTTGATCGGCCCCATGGGCGTTGGGCACGTTCGCTACCCGACCGCGGGGCGCTCCAGCATGGCCGAAGCGCAACCGTTTTATACCAACACGCCGTTCGGCATCTCGCTGTCGCACAACGGCAACCTGACCAACGCCGACGAGCTGAAGCAGGCCCTGTTTGCCGAAGACCGGCGACACCTGAACACCGACTCCGACTCGGAAGTGCTGCTCAACGTCTTCGCCCACGAACTGATGATGCGCAACACCCAGCGACTGGTGCCCGAGGACGTGTTTGCGGCCGTCTCCGGCGTGCACCGCCGCTGCCGGGGGGCCTACGCCTGCGTGGCGATGATCACCGGCTACGGGCTGGTGGGCTTCCGCGACCCGTTCGGCATTCGGCCGGTGGTCTACGGCAAGCGTGAGACCGCACACGGCGTCGATTATCTGATCGCCTCCGAAAGCGTCGCGCTTGATGCGCTGGGCTACGAGTTGCTCGGCGATATTTTGCCCGGCGAGGCGATTTACATCACCCTTGAAGGCGTGCTTCACAAGCGGCAGTGCGCCGTGAATCCGATCTACTCACCGTGCATTTTCGAGCACGTGTACCTCGCCCGGCCCGACTCGGTGATGGACGACATTTACGTTTACAAAGCCCGGCTGCGCATGGGCATCAAGCTGGCCGAAAAGATTCTGCGCACCTGGCCGGACCACGACATTGATGTCGTGATCCCGATTCCCGACACCTCGCGCGTTGCCGGCGCCGAATTGGCCGCGCGGCTGGGCGTGAATTACCGCGAAGGTTTCATCAAGAATCGTTACATCGGCCGCACCTTCATCATGCCCGGCCAGGCGCAGCGCAAGAAAAGCGTGCGCCAGAAACTCAACCCGGTGCCGATCGAGTTCAAGGGTAAAAACGTGATGCTGGTGGACGACTCCATCGTCCGCGGCACCACCAGCCAGGAGATCGTACAGATGGCACGCGAGGCCGGCGCCAACAAGGTGTATTTCGCCTCGGCGGCGCCGCCTGTCCGGTTTCCCAACGTCTATGGCATCGACATGCCGTCGGCCTCCGAACTGGTTGCCCATGGCCGTACCGATGCTGAGCTCGAGCAGTTGCTCGGCGCCGACCGGCTGATTTACCAGGATCTCGAAGACCTGATCGATGCGGTTCAGCACAAGGAGTCGAAAATTCAGCGCTTCGACACCTCGGTGTTCACGGGCGAGTACATCACCCAGGACATCACCCATGAGTACCTCAGCCAGCTGGAATTGTTCCGGTCTGACGCCGCCAAACAGCAGCGCGACCGCAGCAACCAGACACTGATCGACATTCATAACGCTTGAGCCGCGCGGCGGTTTGGGCGTAAGGTCTCGCTCGCGCCGATTTGAGCCAGCTTGCGGGCGCGTTATAAATGCCGCTAAACGTGCGCCAAGCCCGTTTGAGCACATCGCTGCTGGCGGGCTTTTTTGTTGTGGAGTGTTGTGAGATGACCCTACCGATTGACCCTGACTGGTCCACCGCGACGCTGGGCGTTCGCGCCGCAGCGCCCGAGACGCTGAGCCGTGATCACTCACTGCCGATTGCGCTGACCTCGAGCTTCACCTTCGAATCGGCGGCGCAGGCGGCTGCGTCGTTTGCCGATCCGGACCCTGATGCGTTCATTTATTCGCGCTTTACCAACCCCACGGTGCAGGCGTTCGAGCAGCGACTGGCGGCGATGGAGGGCGGCGAATCCTGCATCGCCACCGCCAGCGGCATGGCGGCGATCTTCACCCTGTGTCTGGCGGTGATGAAAACCGGCGATCACCTGCTGACGTCGCGGGGGTTGTTCGGCTCGACCACTCAGGTGTTTAACAACTGGCTGTCGCGGGTGGGCATTTCAGTGACCTACGTCGACATGGCCGATCTGCAGGCCTGGGATGCCGGCTTTCGCGACAACACGCGGCTGGTGTTTGTCGAAACCCCATCGAACCCGCTGATGCAGCTGGTGGACATCGCCGGCCTGTCAGCCTTGTGCAAGACGCGCGGCGTGCCGCTGGCGGTGGACAACTGCTTTTTGACGCCCATCCTGCAAAAGCCGCTGGCGCTGGGCGCCGACTTTGTCATCCACTCGGCCACCAAGTACCTCGACGGCCAGGGTCGCTGTGTGGGCGGCGCCATCGTCGGTGACGCGCAGCGCGTCGGCAAAGACATCTTCGGCTTCATGCGCAATTGCGGTCCGTGTATGAGCCCCTTCAATGCCTGGGTGTTTTTCAAGGGGCTGGAAACGCTCAAGGTGCGGATGGACGCCCACGCCCGTCACGCCAACGAGGTGGCCCTGTGGCTGGCGCAGCACCCCAAGGTCGACACCGTGCATTTTCCGGGTCTGCCGCAGCATCCGCAGTACGCCCTGGCGCAGGCACAGCAACGCACAGGCGGCGGCATCGTCAGCTTTGAGGTCAAGGGGGGGCGCGACACGGCGTGGCGCTTCATCGATGCCACGCGGCTGTGCTCGATCACCGCCAATCTGGGTGACGCACGCACCACGGTCACGCATCCGGCATCGACCACGCACGGGCGCATTTCGGCCGAGGCACGCGCTGCTGCGGGCATTACCGAAGGGCTGGTGCGCATCGCCGTGGGGCTGGAAGACCCGGTTGACCTGATCGCTGATCTGGATCGGGCGCTTGGCGGCGCATGAGGGTTTGCAAGAAGACCGACGCCGTTCTTCGGCCGGGCCTCGGCCAGACACGGCTGCGCACGGGATGAACGCCGTCTGGGCCGCGCTGGTGGCCCGCGACCCTGACGACAAATGCGCCCGTGTCGCCGCCCTGCGCTGTCCCGAGGCGGGCTTCGACCGCGACGGTTGGACGGGTCGCTGGGCACAGGTGCCGGGCCGCCCCGACCTGCCGCGCCTGGTGGCGCCGCGCGAGGTGCCGCATCGCGGCCTTGGCAGCGTCGAGGGCCGCGCCGCGTTGATTCATGCGGTGGCGCACATCGAGTTCAATGCCATCAACCTGGCGTTGGACGCGGTCTGCCGCTTCGGCAATCTGCCGCCCGCGTTTGACCACGACTGGTTGGCCGTGGCGCAGGACGAAGCCCGGCACTTCGGCTGGCTGACCGCGCGGCTGGCGCAATTGGGCCATGCATACGGCGACTTTCCGGCGCACAACGGCCTGTGGGAAGCGGCCGAGAAAACTGCCCACGATCCACTGGTGCGCATGGCTTGCGTGCCGCGCGTGCTGGAGGCGCGCGGGTTGGACGTGACGCCCGGCATGATCGCCAAACTCGAACAGGCGGGTGACCTTCAAACCGTGGCCATCCTTCACGACATCCTGCGCGAAGAGGTGGCGCACGTGGCGGTGGGCACGCGCTGGTATCGCTGGCTGTGTGCGCAACGCGGGGTCGATGCCGACGCGCTGTTTCCCGCGCTGTTGGCGGAGTACGACATGCATCTGAAAGCGCCATTCAACTGGGTGGCGCGCAAGGCGGCTGGCTTCAACCCGGCCGAGATGGCCCACTGGAAGATGCCGGCTTGAGCGCGAGCAGGTCGGCGACGGCATCGTCCGCAAATGCCGAGCCGGCTTCCTCGTAGATGTGAAACACCGCATTGGCGCCGAGTGCCCGCAGGGGCTCGATTTCGTCCTGATACTGGACGATGGCGGCGATGCGCCCGCTGAAATTCCGATGCTTTAGGCGGGTCAGCGCGTACAGGTTGCCGGAGTGCTGGGGCATGGCCAGCAGAATGAGCTGAACCCGGTCGGCGATGACCAGCTTGTCCCAGAAGTCCGAGTCCACCGCGTCGCCCTCGATGACCCGATGGCCGGCCTTTTTGTGCAGCGCCAGCTTGGCCGGGCTGTTGTCGATGCCGAGCACGCGATAGCCATGCTTCTCGCTGAGCCGCTGATAGGCGCCGCTGCCGATGCGCCCCATGCCCAGCACTACGGCATCGACGCCTTCCAGCGTGATCGGCTGATCGGCGGCCATCAATTCGGCAGACTCGAATCGCTTGAGGCGGTCGCGCAGTGTCGTGTACAGCCATTCACTGGCACTGTTGAGGGCGCTGGCGGCGACGAAGCTGGTGGCCAGTGCCAGCGAAATCACCACCAGCCAGTCCTCGGGCAGCCACCCGGCCGAGATGGCGATGGCGGCCACGATCAGGCCAAATTCTGAATAATTGGTCAGCGACAGGGTGGCCAACAGGCCTGTGCGGGTGCGCAACTTGAAGCGCATCAGGATGAAAAAATACAGCGCCGACTTCAGCGGCAACACCGCCACCAGCAGCAGCGCCATGATCACCATCGACACATCCGGCATCGCGCCGAGGCCGATGTTGAGAAAGAAGCCCACCAGGAACAGTTCTTTCAGGTGAAAGAGTGACTTGGCCAGCCCTGCGGTGGAGGCATGCGAGGCGAGCAACATGCCGATGATCAGGGCGCCCAGATCACCCTTGAGGCCGACCGCCTCGAAGAAGCTGTAGCCCACCACCAGCGACAGAAAGGTGCCGTACAGCACTTGCAGCTCGCCGTGGCCGACGCGGGTCAGCAGCATGCGCATCACCCTTGCCGCCGGCCACAGCAGAATCAGGCTCAGCGCCCACGGGCTGGGGGGTTCGCCGCTCGATGCGGCGAGAAAAACCACTGCGAAAAGGTCCTGCATGATGAGGATGCCAATCGCCACCACGCCGTAGAGCGAGGTCAGCTCACTCCGGTCTTCCAGCACTTTGATCGCGAACACCGTGCTCGAAAAGCTCAGGGCGAAGCCGAGCACCAGCAATCCGGTGGCGTCGAGGTCGGTCATCATCGCCATGCCGGCGAACTTGGCAGCGGCCAGTACCGCCATCAGCGCCATCGTCGAGGCGACCATGTTCAGGGAGGCGGCACCCCATATTTCGGCGCGCAACAGGCTGCGAATGTCGAGCTTGAGGCCAATGGTGAACAGCAGCAGGGTGACGCCCAGATCGGCAATCAACTGCAGCGCCGGGCCGCTCTCCAGCCCCAAGCCGTTGAGCATGAAGCCGGCGGCGAGAAAGCCGATCAGTGGGGGCAAACCCACCCAGCGGGCGGCAAACCCGGCGGCGAAGGCCAGGGCAATCATCAAGGGTTCCATCGTGTCCCCGGCCGAATCTCAAGCGCCCGAGTATCGCAGGGGCGCCCTGCTCACGTGCACGCGGCGGGCCGTTAACCGCCGGGTGTGGTGGTGGGTTCGGGGCGTAACGTCACCGTCTCGGCGCGGGCGCCCAGGGTGGCAATCTCAGCACGTAACCCGCCGCGGTCAACGTCGGGCTGGTCTTGCAGGGACAGCATCATCGCCGGCCGCACGATCAGGTCTTTCATCGGCTCGCAATTGGGGGTGCGCGGCGAGGTGGGGAGGATGCCCTGGTCGAGGTAGTCGCGGCGGATGTCGGAGGGCGACAGGCTGTCCCAGATCAAGGCAATTTCGAGCGTCGCCGCCAGATATGACTCGCAGTGCGGGTAAAGATCCAGGTAGTCCGGCAACAACTTCAGCGACTGGTCGAGCAGGTCGCTCGTCGTCTCCCGCAAGGCGTCGACGGGTGCGTCGCCATCGATCTCGGCGAGCAGCGTGCGGGTGCCTTCGACATAGCGCGCCAGTCGGTCGGCAGCGCCCGGCGGTAATGGCACCGGGGTGGCCGTTGGCGCGGTCGGCGCCGGTGTTGGCGGTGCGGCGATGATCGGCACGTCACACCCACCCAGCAGCAGTGTCGCGGTGATCAGCAGGGCGGCAGGCAAGGTGCGCAGCATGGGGGTCTCCTCGAGGTTCAGTGCTCGACGAAGGCCCGCTCGAACACGTAATCCCCGGGTGTGCCAATGCGCGGCGAAGGCGCAAAACCGCGCTGGTCGAGCACGGCACGCAGGTCGGCGAGCACCGTGGGGCTGCCACAGATCATCGCACGGTCGTGCTCGGGATCAAGCGCCGGCAGGCCCAGGTCGGTGCACATCTGGCCGCTGTCGAGCAGGTGCGTGAGGCGGCCCTGATGCTTGAAGGGCTCACGGGTCACAGCCGGGTAGTAGTGCAGTTTCTCGGCGATGCTCGGACCCAGCCATTCGTGACGGGCAAGCTGGTGGGTCAGCGCGTCCTGGTAAGCCAGATCCGACAGGTGGCGCACGCCGTGGGCGACCACCACATGCTCGAAGCGCTCGTAGGTGGCCGGGTCGCGAATCACCGACAACCACGGCGCGAGGCCCGTACCGGTGCCCAGCAGGAACAGCGTGCGGCCGGGGTGCAAGTCATCAATCAGCAGCGTGCCGGTCGGCTTGCGGCCCACCAGCACATCGTCGCCCACCGACAGATGCTGCAGACGCGAGGTCAGCGGGCCGTCCTGCACCTTGATGCTGAAGAAATTCAGCTCGTCTTCCCATGCGGCCGAGGCGATCGAATAGGCGCGCATCAGCGGGCGATCGTCGACCAAGAGCCCCAGCATCACGAATTGGCCGCTGGCAAACCGGAACTCTTCGCTGCGGGTGGTGGTGAAGCTGAAGTAGGCGTCGGTCCAGTGATGGACCTCGGTGACGCGCTCGACGTTGAAATTGCCGACGCGGCGCGGCGCGGCGTCAATCAGGTTTTCTGGGTTCATGGCGGTATTTTCGCAAGATTCGGTTGGGACTGTTGAGATCGACCGGCGCAAAAAGAAACCCCGGGCAATCCCCGGGGCGAGTTCCGCACGGTTGGATGACGCGCAAGCGCGTTTGGAGACCGGTACGGGAGGAGAGTCATGGCTCCGCGGCGGCTTACTTGTGCAGCAGTAACTTGCCCTGGCGCGTCAGCCGCAGCCGGTAGCACTGGTCACCGTGATCGATCAGAACTTCCGACTGCCCGTCGCGGAACAGACTTTCTGAGCGTAGACGCGGGCGCGGATCGTTGCTGGCTGCGGGTCGGGGGCGGGCGGTCGCGGAGTTGAGTTGCGGGGCTGCGTCGGCAAAAGGCGTCATGGTCAGGCTCCGGAGAAGAGGTGGGCAAGACCGCATTATACGCAAATAGGAATGATTAACAAATAAGAAGCGATGCAAGGCAGCAGGGTCGATTAGGCTGCGCGCCTGCATTTGTTCCAATCAGGATGACTTACATGGATGTCGCTGGAACTATCAACTTTCGCATCGTCGAGCAGCACGATGACCAGGTGGTGGGCGAGATGCCCCTGGACACCGGCTTGCTCAACCCATTTGGGACGGTGCACGCGGGCGCCATTCTCTGGTTTGCCGACGTTTGCGCCACGGCACTGGCCTTTGGCAATCGCGACATGACCGAAGGCATCTCGGGGTTTCCCTTGGCCGTCTCACTCAATGCCAACCTGCTGGGCAATCAGAAGAGCGGCACCTTTCGCGCCACCGCGCGATTCGTGAAGAAAGGTCGGCGGCTGACCGTGGTGCGCACGTCGGTGACCGGCGCCGACGGCCGGATCATCGCCGAGGTGACCACCACGCACGTGCCGGCCTGAGCCCGTGAAGCGGGCACCCGTGACGAGGCCGCGTTAAGGTTGTTGGGGGTCTCGGGCGACAAGCTCGGGACCTTGCCGGCCGCGCGACGACACGCCGCCGCGCCCGGACGACATCCGAACCGGAGGAATGGCATGGACAACGACCCCCGTTTTCGCCGTCGCTGCGGCACCCTGATTGCCTTGCTTGGCAGCGGCATCCTGATGATCACCGCCCTGGCACACGCCGGGGCGCCCCCTGAGCAGCAGACCGAGTCGGGCGTGACCTACCGCGCAGGGGGTCTGGGCGCCCGTGAAGCCGACGAGATGCGCCGGCTCAGCGATGACTATCCCCTGGCGCTCACCTTCACTGAACGCGCCGAAGACGGCCGTGACATGTTTTCGGCCAACGTCGCGGTCCGCATTCTTGATGCGTCGGACGAGGTGATTTTCGAAACCAAAGCCCCCGGCCCGTTGATGCTGGTCGACCTTGAAGAGGGCCATTATACCGTCGAGGCGACGTTGCGCGGCGCCGTCGAGACCCGCGAGGTCACCCTCGAAGCCGGCCAAACGCAACGCCTGACACTGGCCTGGGCTTACCAGGCGCCCGACATCGCGCCCGCTGATCCGACGCGGCCGTGAGGGCTCAGCCGTCTGCGCGGCGGCGCGCCTGTCTCAGGGTCACCATCAGGGTCAGCAGCGTCAGCGGCAGCACGAAATAGAGCATCGCGGTCTTCACCACCGGCAACACGCTGCTGTTGGTGGCGGCGAGCACGAGGTAAGCCGTGTAGGCCAGGTAATAGCCAAACAGGAGCGCGCCTTCGCCGCGACTGATCTCGCCGCCGGTGAAGAAGATCGGCAGGCAGGCAAAGGCCACGGCCATCATCACCGGCAGGTCAAAGGTGATCACCGCCGGTGTCACCGCCATGCCGGCCGGCGCCACGACGCTGGCAATGCCGAGCACGCCCATCAGGTTGAACAGGTTGCTGCCCACCACGTTGCCGACTGCGATGTCGCGCTCGCCACGCAGCGCGGCGATGATCGAGGTCACCACCTCGGGCAGCGAGGTGCCGGCCGCCACGATGGTCAGGCCGACCACCAATTCGCTCACGCCCAGATGGCGGGCGAAGGTCACGGCGCCATCGACCAGCCATTTCGAGCCGACTACCAGCAGCACAAGGCCCACGGCCACCAGCCCCAGATTGACCACCCAGGTCTTGGCGGTGGCCTTCGGTGCAGGGGTCTCACCCGGTGCGGCGGCGGCCGTTTCGCGGCGGCTGTGGACGATCAGCAGCCCGATGTAGGCGGCGAGCATTGCGCACAGCGCCAGCCCCTCGACCCGGCTTAGCGTGCCATTGAAGGCAAACAGCCACACCAGCACCGACACCGCGATCATCAGCGGCACGTCGCGGCGAATCAGCGCGTGGCTGACGGTCAGCGGCACGATCAGTGCGGCGGCGCCGAGAATGAACAGCACGTTGAAAATGTTGCTGCCGACCACGTTGCCCAGCGCGATGCTGGCCTGGTCATTGAGCGCGGCGTTGATGCTCACCGCCAGTTCCGGCGAACTGGTGCCAAAAGCCACCACCGTGAGGCCCACGACCAGAGATGAGATGCCAAACATCGCCGCCAGCCGCGAGGCGCCGCGAACCAGCGCCTCAGCGCCGATGATCAACAGCACCAAGCCCAGAACAAACAGAACGATGACCATGGCGACGGGTTGACCTCATAGAGAGACGGCGCGCCAAAGTTTGACGCAGGTCGACAGTTTGGGGCCGTCCTGCCGCGACGGAAGGGCTCACTCAAGAATTATTTTTTGGCGCGGCGACCTGCGGCTCAGCCGCCGAGACATGCCGCAATCAGCAGACCGATCCCGACAATGGCGGCAAGCCGGCAACCCACCCACGTTGGCCGGGGCCAGGCCCGGGCCATCGGCACGTAGACCGGGCCGGTGATTGACAACGCCGCCAGCGGCAACACCAGTGCCAATGCCCACCCTGCGTGCTGGCTCAGGGCGGCCATCGACAGCAACAGACTGAGCCACACGGCGAGATGAATCTGTTTTCGCCGCCGGGCCGGTAGCGCTGCAGCCCGCGGCCCACCGCGTGAGTGTCCAAGGTGCAGCAGGGCGCACTGCGCCGGGGCCAGCAACGCGATGCCCAGTGGGCATGCCGATTCGATCATCGTGCAGCCCCGTGCTTCAGACGCAGGCCCATGGAGGCCACCGACAGGGCGAGGGCGGTCAGACAAATTGTCAGGCTGGCGCTGCCGGGGCTGAACTGACCGACGGCGATCAGCAGGGCGATGGCGACACCGAGCAGTGCCAGCCGTGGTGCCCAGTAGGCCGCCGAAAGCGCGGGCACCACCACCAGTCCGCAGACCAGTAGCAGCACTGCGCCCCGCCCACGCAAGTCGGCATCACCACCGAGCCACGCCAGGGCGAAGCTACTGACCAGGCTGGTCATGGCCGAGCCCCAGCCAAGCAGTAGCCATGCAGGCCGCGCGGGTCGGGGGCGCGGCGCGGTCGTTGCCTTCCGGCGCCCGGGGCGCTGTTTGCGAACCTGAGCCCGCTGCAGCAGCACAAACATTCCGAGCATGACGGCGGCCAAGGTCAGCAAGGCGAGGCGCATCAGTAGCCCACCCTGTTCCACCCCCAACCCGGCCAGCGTCAACAGTCCTGCCGCCGTCAGCCCGCAGGTCAACTGCCACGCCCGCCGCGCCTCGCGCGGCAGCGCCACCAGCGTGCCCAGCAACAGCCACCCGACCAAGAAGGCCCAGCGACCACCACCGACGTCGGGTGACAGCAGGGGCAGCGCAGTGCCCAGCGCGAGGCTCAGCACCGACACCGCCAGCAGTGACAACCACGCGCCGGCATGCAGGCCGAGCAGGCCGCGTTCCAGCCGGGTCATGAGGGATCACTGCCTTTGCCTTGGCGCTCAATCCACAGCCAGGTGCCGGTGATCGACAATAGCGCCGGGGTGAGCCCGAGAAAGAAGTACAGCCATTTCAGTGTCAGGCCCCCAAAGTCGCCGAAGTGCAGCGGCTCCATCCAGCCGTTGACGCGCGCCCAGAAGTCGGCGTCGCGCGGGTCACGGCGTCGCACCTCGTCGCCGTCGGCCGCCCTAAGCGTGACGTCGCCAAACAGGCCACCCCCCGTGCTGGCGGGCCCCGAGAACTGGGTGCTTGCCGCGGGCGTGCCCCAGTCCACCAGCCGCAGCGACTGCAGCTTCACCGATGGCAGCGCGGTCTGCGCCCGGTCGAACAACGTGTCCAGTGACAGCGGGTCATCTCCGGCGGCGGCCGCTTCAAGGGCGGCGGGGGTGAAGCTCGGCGGCGGCCGGTCGGCGAGGTGCCGCGCGGCGGTCATCACCACCGGCGCCAGCCCCAGCCATGCACCAGTCACGGCAATGAGGATGTGAAACAGCAGTGCCCAGACGCCGATCAGCTTGTGCGCGTCCGACAGCATCAGCCGCAGGCTACTGGTCCAGCGCTGGGTGAACAGGTCCTTGAGAATTTTCTGGTGGATCAGCACACCGGTGACAATCGACACCAGCATCACCACGCCCATGAAGCCGACGATCCAGCGCGGGCCGAACAGCAAAAACACATGCAGGCTGCGGATGAACTGGCCCAGCTCGCTTTCGACCGGTCCCAGCAGTTCGCCGGTTTGCGGGTGCAGCGCCAGCTTGACGCGGGTGCCATCCGGTTCGGAGATGAAGCTGGTGAATGTCGGCAAAGCATCGGTGGGCAGGTTGACGCTGTCGATACGCGCGTCCGGCCTTGCGGCCTGCAAGGTCGCCACCACGGTGTCCAGTGACGCCAGCGGCGGTGCGGCCGAGTAGGCCTGCAGGCCGGGGTTGGCCCACAGGTCCAACTCATGCTTGAACACCACCACCGCGCCGGAAAAGCAGATCACGAACAACAGCAGGCCGGTGACGATACCGGTCCAGGCATGGACGGCGTACAGCGCCTTGGTGGTGGCCTGCTTCAAGACTCAGAACTGCGCGCTGAGGCTGGCGTAGAGCGTCCGGCTCTGACCGGGATTGATTCGCAGGCTGCCGCCGCTGGACGGGAAGTAGTCCTCGTCCAGCGCGTTCTTCAGGTTCAGTTGCGCGCGAATGGGCGCCCAGTCGGTGTTGAACACGTAGGCGGCGAACAGGTCCACCACGGTGTACTGCGGGACATTGAAAAACTCCGGCCCGCCGGGCGATGCGCCAGGGTTGGCGCCGCCGTCGCGGTCATCGACATACTGCCCTGAGGCGCCCAACGACAGCCCGCCCAGCGGCCCGGCGCCAACGCGGTAGGCGGTGGTCAGGCCGAAGGTGTGACGGGCGACGTTGGTGAGGGGGCGGCTCTCGCCGTCGTCGCTGTCCTGGTAGGCGTAGGCGGTCTGAACGCTCAGGCCATCGACCGGCTCGCCGGCTAGGTCGATCTCGAAACCTTCAACCTCGGCCGAGTCGATCAGGTTGGGCACCATGTCCTGCACTTCCAACACGTTGGATTTTTCGGCCTTGAACACGGCGGTGGTGAGGCTCACGCCGGCCACGTCGAACTTGACGCCGGCCTCTTGGCTCTTGCCCTGTTCCGCGTCGAACGAGGTGGGCGAGCCGGGCACGAAATTGTCGGGCGTGAAGACGTTGGGCGAAAAGCTCTCGGAGTAGCTGACGTAAACCGACACCCACGGCTGCGGCTGATACACCAAGCCGGCGCGCGGCAGCACGGTGCTGTCGTCACTGACCGTGGCGGCGTCGACGGTGGCGGTGCGCTGCGCGCTCTCGTACTGCTCGTAACGTCCACCCAGCAGCACGGTCCAGCGCGGGCCGATGCTGATCACGTCCTGCAGATAGACCCCCAGCGTGGTGTTGTCGCCGCGGAACGGGCCAGTCGCAAGCTCTGTGAACACGTTGGGGTCCAGGGCACCGTAGACCGGCGCGTCGATGACCAAGGCTTCTTCGGCTGACTCGTCCGGGCCGACGAGGAATCCGGCGCGGCCGTTATCGCCGTGTTCTTGGTCGACGCCGACCAGAATCTGGTGGTCCAGCCCCGCGGTGGTCAGGCTCTGCAACAGGCTGGCTGACAGGTAGCGGTTCTGCTCATAGCGGCCGAAGGTGCCGTCAACGCGGCGTCGCAACACGTCCTGGCCGGCAGCGTTCTGGGTGACGAAGCGCGGCCGGGCCTGAAGGTCGTCGCTCTCGCTGTCCTGATAGACCGCACTGAAGCGCAGCGTCGTGGTCGGGCGCAGTGCGTACTCGGCCTGCAATTCACCGATGTGCAGGGTCTGGGTGAGTTTCTCGAAGGCTTCGCCGAGTCGCCGGGTTTGCGGAATGTCGGCAATACGGTCGCCGACCACCACCGTGCCGCGGTCAAACGGGCCATCGTTGTCGATAAATTCGTAGGCGACCGTCAGACTCAGCTTGTCACCGCGCCACGACAGTGACGGCGCGATGAAGGTGTTGTCGTACGCGCCAAAGTTGCGCCAGTAGTCCGAGCTGTCCTGGTCGGCGACCAGCCGCCACGCCAGCTCGCCACCCGCGAACGTGCCCATCGGCGCGCCTGCATCAAGGCTGTACCGATTGCCGCCACGATTCGAAAACTGGTAGCTCAAGGTGGCGAAGTGATCTTCGAACAGGGGCCGCTTGGTGATCACGTTGATCAGCCCGCCCGGCTCGACATCGCCGTAAAGCAGCGACGACGGACCCTTGAGAATTTCGATGCGCTCGGTCGACGGCGTCAGGCTGCGCGAGGCCAGCGTGCGCGTGCCGTTGCGAAAGTAGCTGCTGGGCTGAAAGCCGCGAACGGTGACGCCGTCCCCGGTGTTGCCAAAGGTATTGGTCTGGTTGATGCCGCTGATCGAGCGCAGCGCGTCATCGAGAAAAATCGGCTGAAAATCGGCCAGCGTGGCGCCGGTGACAATCTGCACCGCCTGGGGCGTTTTCATCAGATCCATTGGCATCTTGCCGGCACTGGTGCTCTGGTTGCTGCCGTACGCCGAGTTTCGATTGCCGGTGACGGTCACCGTGTCGATCAGCCCGGGCACTGCGGCGTCGTTCTTGTCGACAGATTCTGCGGTGACGGCGCCTTGCGCGAACGCCTGAATCGACAGCAGGCAAAGGCTGCTGCCCAGCAGTCGTGAGTAGTGATGCATCGGTCATGTCCCTTGATGTGGCCGACCGATTCCGGACGGTGGCCTGTGGGGTGGCTGACCGGACCACGCGTGTCGCAAAGCGTGGCGGGTTTGGCTGAATGGCCATGCGGCGGCATGGCTCGGAATCCCAGAGTTGCGAATGATAACGATTATTATTCGTAGTGCAAGTCATCCGGGGGCAGCATCTGCGCAGACGGATCAGGGCATCGCCTTAAACGCTGTGCCTTGCCGGTCGCTTCCTGCTTGATCTATGGTCAGGCCGCTCGCTCGCGCAGTCGCGCGACAAGGGCAATAACGACATAAATCAACAGGAGAAACCCAGTGACTTCACTGACGCGATTGGGCGGGTGCGCCGCCCTGTGTGCCGGCCTCATGTCCGCCCCCGCTGCCACGGCCGGCAGCACCACCGGTTATGTCAGCGCCTTGAGCGAATACGTTTATCGCGGCATCGTTGCCGAGGGCGGTGCGGCGCTGCATGCACTGGTCCACCACCACGCCGACAACGGCCTGTTTGGCGGGTTGTTCGCCGCCAACGCCAACCAGTTTGGCGGCAGCGAATTTGATGTCTATGCCGGTTACGCCCACACCTTCAATGAGCACGTGGTTCTTGAAGGTGGCGCGCTGTATTACTTTCTGACCGAAGCCAAGGAAGACCTGACGCTCAATCCCGGACGACGCAATCTGGACACCCTCGAGGCCTATCTGGCTCTGCATGCCGGCCCGGTGCAGTTGGATTTTTATTACTCGCCAGACTATTTCGCCACTCGCAGCGAGGCCTACTATTACAGCGCCACCGTGTCACACGACGTCGGCGAACTGTTCAGCGTCGCCCTGCAGGCGGGCTACACCGAAGGCAACGGCGCGATTGCGCTCTACGGTGACCGGTATGTCGATTACAGCCTCACGGCCAGCCGTGTCATCGACGAGGGCCTGACCCTGTCGCTGGCCTTCATTGGCACCGACCTTGAAGGCGGCCCGCTGTTTCCCGGCACCCGCGATGACCCCAAGGCGGTGGTGTCGCTGCAAAAGGATTTTGCGTTCTGACGGCAGCATGCCCAGCGCTGCTGGCTGAGCGGCAACGGGTCGGAAGCCTCTCAGTCAGCGGCGCTGGCCCGATCGTGGCAGGAAGACCGGCAGTCCATCGACCGTGCCGCTGGCCAGTGGATGACCGTAGAGACTCTCCAGCGCGGGCAGCGTGAGCATGTTGGCGGCGGGCCCCCAGCAGGCTTCGCCGCCGGGAAACAGCAGCAGAATATGGCTGCAGTAGCGCGCGGCGAGGTTGAGATCATGCATCGCCATGACGGCCGCATGCCCGCGCGCCGTTTCGTTGACGATCAGTTCGAGCAGGGCAATCTGGTGATGTAAATCGAGATGGTTGGTCGGCTCGTCTAAGAGGAACACGTCGGGCGCCTGCGTCAGCAGGGTGGCGAAGGCCAGGCGCTGGCGCTCGCCGCCCGACAGGGTCTGCACCGAGCGGTCACGCAGGTCCTGCAGGTCGACGCGCGCCAGCGCCGCAGTGGCGAGCGCGTAATCGTCTGCGCCTTCCATGGCCCAGGCCCGCAGGTGCGGGTGGCGACCCATCAGCGCGGTTTCGATGACGGTGGCCGGGAAGCCATCATGGTGCTGTTGAAACACCACGCCAACGCGCCGGGCGATGGCAGCGCGGGGCAGGACGCCCAGTGCGTCGCCCTTCAGCCGGACCTCACCGCCACGCGCGCTGCGCAAGCCCGCCAGTGTCATCAGCAGCGTGGTTTTGCCGGCGCCGTTGGGTCCGAGCACGCCCCAGCGTTCACCGGCCTGCACCGGGAATGCCAGCGCGCGACCGTCGGGTCGGCCGGGAATGTTGATGACCAGATCGTGCAGGCTCAGCGCGGCGCTCATGCGCGGCTCCGCTGTAGTAAAAACAGGAACGCCGGCACGCCGAGCAGCGCGGTGATCACCCCTACCGGAAGTTGTTCGGGCGCGATCAGGGTGCGAGCCAGCGTGTCGGCCAGAACCAGCAGAACCCCGCCCACCAGCGCCGAAGCCGGCAACAGCACGCGCTGGTCGTTGCCGATGACCAGGCGCAGCATGTGCGGCACGATCAGCCCGACAAAGCCGATGCTGCCGGCAACCGTCACGGCGGTGGCGGCCAGCAGCGCAGCGGCCAGGTGCAACAGCCACTCGCTGCGGCGCACCGACACGCCCAGAGCAGCGGCCTGCTGCGGACCCAGCGCCAAAATGTTGAGCGTACGGCCGAACGGCACGGCCACCAGCACCACCAACAGCAAAATGCTCAGCGGCGGCCATGGATTGCGGGCGTGGGCCATGTCGCCCATCAGCCAGAACAGCATGCCCGGCAGCTCGGTGCTGGGACTGACCGCCAGCATGAAACTCACCACCGCACCCCAACCTGCGGCGACCACAACGCCGGTCAGCAGCAACCGCACCGGCGACCAACTGCCCGTGCCGTGGGCAATGCCAAACACCACGAAAGTGGAAGCCAGCGCGCCGGCGAACGCCGCGCCGGCGACCAGCATTACGCCCGCGCCTGCCAACATGGCGCTGAGGGCGCCCACCGACGCGCCGCCCGACAAACCGAGCACATACGGGTCGGCCAGCGGGTTACGCAGCAGAATCTGCATCAGCGCCCCGGCCACGGCCAACAGCCCGCCGACAGCGAACGCCGACAGCGCGCGCGGCAGTCGCAGGTCAAACAGCAGCGTCTTGTGCAGCGCCGCCCCGTCGCCGCGCAGCACCGCCCAGAGCTCGGTTGGGGCAATGGTGACGCTGCCGATGGCGACGCCCACCACCAGCGCCAACAACGCCACAGGGAGCAGCACGGCCAGCACGACCCAAGGCCGACTCACTGCGACGTGGACCGCTGCTGCCGCGTCTGCGCCAGGGCGTCGCAGAGCATCGAAGCGCCTTCCAGAAAGCGCGGGGTGTGACGTTGCAGCAACGAAGGCGGGATGAAGCGCAGTTGTTCGTCACCGACGGCGCGCAACTCGGGCCATCGCTTCCAGGCATTGAGCCAGTCGTGGTTGGCCTCGCCCATGCCGCCGGCGATGATCACGTCCGGGTCCAGCGCGAGCACGTTTTCGACACTGATGCGCGGGATCAGCGTGTCCATGTCGCCGAAGATGTTGACGCCGCCGCACAGACGAATCGCCTTGGCGATCAGGTGCCGGTCGCTGACTGTCATCAGCGGTTGGTCCCAGACCTGATAGAACACGGTCACCGGCTCGGCGTCGGCATGGCGCGCCCCAAGCGTCGCAATGCGCGCGCGAAAGCCTTCCGCCAGCGCCTTGGCCTCGTCATCACGACCAGTGAGGTGGCCGATGCGCTCAAAAGTGCTGGCCAGTTGTTCAAAGGTATGACTGTCGGAGTAATAGACCGTCATGCCCATCGCCTCGAGTCGCTCGGCCTGCTTGCGGTTGCCGGTGCTGACCCACGAGAGGATCAGGTCCGGCTTGAGGGCGATGATCTTTTCCATGTCCAGCGACCCGTGGTTGCCGATGCGCGGCACCGCCTCCGCCGCGTTGGGATAGTCGCTGTAACTCACGGTGCCGACCAGTTGGGCGCCGGCGCCGATGGCGAACAGGTTCTCGGTGATGTGCGGCGCCAGTGCAACGATGCGCTGGGCAGGCGCGGCCAGGCTGACCTTGCGGTCACGGTCGTCGGTGACGGTGCGGGTGGTATCGGCCGCAATGGCGGGCGTGAGCAGCAGGCAGGTCGTCAGCGTGACGAGCAGGCGGGCGTGTCGGAAAGCGCGGGTCATGGGCGTTATTGTGAATGTTGCGGCGTCCTCACGAGGCTAGGGAACCTCTGCAAAACGACTGCGCTCGTCATTTCGTGTCCCCGCGGTGCTCGAAATGCTCATGTATTTCGCCGCCTCTAAGCCGTCCGCCATTCCGCTTCCCGGATTTATAGCGTTACGGGCCCGCCCCGCCGTCCTGTCTTAATGGGATCAACATCGCGTGACAGTTAGTAACGTTGTAAGCTTCGTGCTACATACTTGGCTAATTTGTAGTGCGAAGATTTCAAGATGCCTACACCACACAATCCTCCCGCCGCTGTGCGGCGCGCCCTACGCAAGTTGGGTGCGGACATCCACGATGCCCGTCGGCGTCGGCGGCTGCCCATGGCCGTCGTCGCGGAGCGTGCCTTCACATCCCGCTCGACCCTGCAAAAGGTCGAGGCCGGGGACACCAATGTCAGCATCGGCATTTATGCGGGCGTCCTTCAGGCGCTGGGCCTGCTCGACGGCCTGGGCGAGATCGCCGACATCGGCAACGACCTGGTTGGACAGGCGCTCGCCAGTGCGGAACTGCCCAAGCACGTCCATCTCAAGCGAACAGCCGGATCAACTCGCGATGTCTGACTTCGAGGTCCATATCGACCTGGACGGCCGCACGCGCCCCATTGGACTGGCGAGGAGCAATCGTGTTCGAGGCGCCGAGACGATCCTTTTCGAGTACGACGGCGCGTGGCGCGTCGATCCCGACCGGTTCTCGCTTGAGCCTGCCCTTGCCCTGACCCGCGGTGCCTTTGCACCTCCAGCCGGACTGGCGGTTTTTGGTTCCATCGGAGACTCAGCGCCCGACACATGGGGGCGCCGTCTGATGCAACGGGCCGAGCGCCGTCTTGCCGAACGCGAAGGCCGCGCCGTTCGCACCCTTACGGAAAGCGACTACCTGCTCGGCGTCGCCGACGAGACCCGCCTGGGCGCCCTCAGATTCCGCTGGTCCGGCGACGAGATGTTTCAGGCGCCTATGCGCGCCGGCGTCCCCGCTCTGATCGAACTCGGGCGGTTGCTCCAGATCACCGAACGGATCCTCCGCGACGAGGAAACGGACGAGGACCTACAACTCATCCTCGCACCCGGCTCCTCGCTTGGCGGCGCGCGGCCGAAAGCGTCGGTCATCGACCAGCACGGACACCTCTCCATCGCCAAGTTTCCGAAGGAGACCGACGACTACAGCATGGAAACCTGGGAGGAGATTGCGCTGCGGCTGGCCGAGCAGGCCGGCATCACCACGCCGCACCATGAGCTGATTCAGGTAGCCGGCAAGGCGGTGATGCTGTCGCGGCGCTTTGATCGTTCCGGCGCGATCCGCATTCCTTTCCTGTCAGCGATGGCGATGATGGGCGCCAAGGACGGTGAGCGCGGCAGCTACCCGGAAATCGTCGACGCGCTTGCGCAACATGGCGCGCAGGGGAAGACCGATGCCCATGCTCTCTATCGGCGGGTGGTCTTTAACGTACTGATTTCCAATGTCGATGATCACCTTCGCAACCATGGTTTCCTTTGGCTCGGCAAGGCGGGATGGTCGCTTTCTCCCGCCTATGACCTTAACCCTGTCCCCACCGATCTCAAGGCGCGTGTGCTGACAACCAACATCGACTTGGACGAGGGCACCTGTTCGCTCGACCTGCTTGAGGCGGCTTCGTCGTTCTTCGGCCTCACACTGCTGCAGGCCCGCGCAATCATCAAAGAGGTCGCAACCGTGACCGCAACGTGGCGCGAAACCGCCAAAGCGGCAGGTGCCCGCCCCACCGAGATTGTCCGGATGGCCAGCGCGTTCGAACACGATGATCTCAGGCGGGCGCTGGCGCTGTGATCCAGACCACCGTCGACGGCAGCTGTGTACCCAGTCATCGGATAGGCCCACATCTCCCAATTGTGTCGACTCGCCTTGCTGCCGATCCCCACTCCGTGGGGCCCCTCGGCAGGTAGCTCGCGGCGCTGCATCCCCAACTTTGTTGGCGCGGTTGGAAATGAGCAGCACGGGTTGATCGTTCCTGAACTCCTGATCGCGCCACGCCCCTTGCCGTCGATCCCGCTGCGCGGGTCCCTCGACGGGTGGGTCGCGGCGCTACTCCCATTCAATCGTTGCAGGTGGTTTGCCGGAGATGTCGTAGACGACGCGGGAGATGTTGGGCACTTCGTTGACGATGCGGCGCGAGCAGACGTCCAGCAGTTCGTAGGGCAGGTGGGCCCAGTGGGCGGTCATGAAGTCGATGGTTTCGACGGCGCGCAGGGCGATGACCGGGGCATGGCGGCGGCCGTCGCCGGTGACACCGACGCTTTTCACCGGCAGGAACACGGCAAAGGCCTGGCTGACGCGGTCGTACCAGTCGGCCTTGCGCAATTCTTCGATGAAGATGGCGTCGGCACGGCGCAGGGTGTCTGCGGCGGCGCGGGTTACTTCACCGAGGATGCGCACGCCCAGGCCGGGGCCGGGGAAGGGGTGGCGCATCACCATGTCGCGCGGCAGGCCCAGTTCGAGGCCGATCTTGCGCACTTCGTCCTTGAACAGTTCGCGCAACGGCTCGACCAGTTGCATGCGCATGTGCGCAGGCAGGCCGCCGACGTTGTGATGACTCTTGATGACGTGGGCCTTGCCGGTCTTCGCACCCGCACTCTCGATCACGTCGGGGTAGATCGTGCCTTGGGCCAGAAAGTCGACGTCGGTGAGCTTGTTGGCTTCGGCCTCGAACACGTCGATGAACGCGCCGCCAATCACCTTGCGCTTGGCCTCGGGGTCGTCGATGCCGGCCAGTGCGTCCATGAACTGATCCTGCGCATCAGCGCGGATGACTTTCACACCCAGGTGTTCGGCAAACACCTTCATCACCTGATCGCCTTCGTTGAGGCGCAGCAGGCCGTTGTCGACAAACACGCAGGTCAACTGGTCGCCAATGGCCTCGTGCAGCAGGGCGGCAACGACGCTGGAATCAACCCCACCCGAGAGGCCCAGCAACACCTTGCGGCTGCCGACTTGCTCACGCACTTTGGCGACCGCGTCGCTGACGATGTTGGCCGGTGTCCATTCGCGGCCGCAGCCGCAGATAACGTGCACGAAGCGCGACAGGATCGCCTGGCCCTGCTTGGTGTGGGTGACTTCGGGGTGGAACTGAAGACCGAAGTAGCCGCGCGATTCATCGCCCATGGCGGCAATTTCAAGGTCGCCGGTGTTGCCGATGCGGCTGAACCCGGGCGGCAATTCACACACGTAGTCGCCGTGGCTCATCCACACGTCAAGCAGGCCGTGGCCCTCGGCGGTGCGATGGTCTTCGATGCCGTCAAACAGTTTGGAATGGCCGCGCGCCCGCACCTGCGCGAAGCCGAATTCGTGCACCGTACCGGGCGCGACCTTGCCGCCCAGTTGTTCGGCCATGGTCTGCATGCCGTAGCAGATGCCCAGCACCGGCACGCCCAGCGACCACACGGCATCGCTGGCGCGCGGGCTGCCCGCTGCCGTCACCGACTCCGGCCCGCCGGACAGGATGATGCCCTTGGGCGCGAACTCGCGGATGGCGGCGTCGCCCACGTCCCACGGCATCAGTTCGCAGTACACGCCGGCTTCGCGGACGCGGCGGGCGATGAGCTGGGTGACCTGCGAGCCGAAATCCAGAATCAGGATGCGGTGGGCGTGGATGTTCATTGTTTCGACGGGCCGACGTGATGAGGAGGCGTGACGATCAAGCGCGCTGTTCTGGCATGCATCGACTTGAAGGAATCAGGCGTCAGCCGCCATCCACCCGATAGTTCGGCGCTTCCTTGGTAATCGACACATCGTGCACATGGCTTTCGCGCATGCCGGCACCGGTGATTTTTACGAAGCGGGTGATGGTGCGCATTTCTTCAACGGTGGTGCAGCCGGTGTAGCCCATCGAAGCGCGCAAACCGCCGACCATCTGGTGCAGGATTGACGCCATCGGCCCCTTGTAGGGCACGCGGCCTTCAATGCCTTCGGGCACCAGCTTCTCGACTTCGTCGGTGGTGTCCTGGAAGTAGCGATCTTTCGAGCCCTGTGCCATTGCGCCCAGCGAGCCCATGCCGCGATAGCTCTTGTACGAGCGTCCCTGATACAGCTCAACCTCGCCTGGCGCCTCTTCGGTGCCGGCCAGCATGGAACCGACCATCACGGCGTAAGCGCCTGCGGCGATGGCTTTGGCGAAGTCGCCGGAGTAGCGGATGCCGCCGTCGGCAATCAGCGGAATGCCACGATCCTTGAGCGCCGCCGCGACCGCCATGACTGCGCTGATCTGCGGCACGCCGACGCCCGCGACGATGCGCGTGGTGCAGATCGAGCCCGGACCAATGCCCACCTTGACCGCGTCGGCGCCGGCGTCAGCCAGCGCGATGGCGGCTTCTGCCGTGGCAATGTTGCCGCCGATGACCTGCACCTGCGGAAAGCGTTGCTTGACCAGCCGTACACGGTCGAGCACGCCTTGTGAGTGACCGTGTGCAGTGTCGACCACGATCACGTCGACGCCCGCCTCAATCAGCCGCTCGATACGTTCGTCGGTGTCGCCGCCGGTGCCGACGGCCGCGCCAACGCGCAGGCGGCCCTCGCTGTCCTTGCAGGCTAACGGGTGATCGGTGGACTTCTGGATGTCCTTGACAGTGATCATGCCGCGCAGCGCGAAATGGTCGTTGACCACCAGTACCTTTTCGATGCGATGGCGGTGCAGCTTGTCGAGCACTTCCTCGCGCGAGGCGCCCTCGGGCACGGTCACCAGCCGTTCCTTGGGCGTCATGATGCGCGACACCGGCTCGTGAAACTGGGTCTCGAAGCGCAGGTCGCGGGCGGTGACGATGCCCACCAGATGCTCGCCATCGACCACCGGCACGCCGCTGATTTTGTGCGCGCGGGTGAGCTTCAGCACCTCGCCGATGGTCATGGTCGGATCGACGGTGATGGGGTCGGCAATCACGCCGGACTCGTGCTTTTTGACCGCACGGACCTCGTAGGCCTGGGCCTCGGGCGGCAGGTTTTTATGGACGATGCCCATGCCGCCTTCCTGGGCGATGGCGATGGCCAGCGACGCCTCGGTGACGGTGTCCATCGCGGCCGACAGCAGCGGAATGTTCAGCGTGATTTCGCGCGTCAACTGGGTCCGGGTTGAGACCTGACGCGGCAAGACATTGGAATAGGCCGGCTGCAGCAGAACATCATCGAAGGTCAGCGCTTCGCGCTCGATTCGGTCAAACATGGGGTCCGGCACTCCGGCAAAAACTTATTATAGGGGATGCAACCGCTTTCCCTCCCGACCGTCTACGCCGTTTCCGAACTGAGCCGCCTGCTGCGCGACGTCATCGAATCCAACTTCGGCACGGTGTGGGTCGAAGGTGAAATCTCCAACCTTGCGCGCCCCGCTTCCGGCCACTGGTACTTCACGCTGAAGGACGGCGAAGCCCAGTTGCGCGCGGCGATGTTCAAGCCCGCCAACCGGCTGGTCAAACCGGTGCCGAACAATGGCGATCAGGTCCGCGTGCGGGCGCGGCTCAGCGTGTATCCGGCGCGCGGCGACCTGCAACTGATCTGCGAGCACATGGAGCCCGCAGGTCTGGGCGCCAAGCTGGCTGCGCTGGAGGCGCTGAAAGCGCAATTGCAGGCCGAGGGATTGTTCGACCCGGTGCTGAAGCGGGCCATTCCCGTCCTGCCGCGCCGCATTGGGGTGATCACTTCGGCCACCGGCGCCGCCGTGCAGGATGTGATGACCACGCTGGCGCGTCGGTTTCCGCTGGTGCCCGTCATCTTGGTTCCGGTGCTGGTGCAAGGCGAGGGAGCTGCGCCGGCCATTGCTGCGGCGCTGCGCGACGCGCGTTGGGGCGCCCGGGCGGATGTGCTGTTGCTGGTCCGTGGCGGCGGTTCCATCGAAGACTTGTGGGCCTTCAACGAGGCCGAGGTGGTGCGGGCGGTTCGCGCCTGCGCAGTGCCGGTCATCACCGGCGTGGGTCACGAAACCGACACGACGCTGGTGGATCTGGCGGCCGATTTGCGCGCACCGACACCGACAGGTGCAGCCGAGCGCGCTGTGCCCGATCAGCTCGAGATCAGACTGGGGCTGCGGCGGTTGACCGAGCGTCTGGCGCTGACCACCTCGCGTGGGCTCATGGAGCGGCGCCAGCGTCTTGATCGTTTATCGGCCCAGTTGGTCCGGCAGCGCCCCACCCATCGGCTGCAAGCCCTGGCACAGCGGCTGGATGAGTGGGTGCTGCGTCTCGAGGCCCATCAGCGCCGCGCACAGTCACAGCGGCTCCAATTATTGATGGGTCTCAGACAGCGCTTGCTGCGCCGCGACCCGCGTGCCCGCACGGCCGAGGCAATCGCCCGTCATGCCGAGTTGGATCGTCGTTTGCACATGGCCGTGCAGCGCGGGCTGCGCCATCAGCAGCAGCGCTGGCAGATGGCGCAACGCACCTTGCAGGCACTGTCGCCGAGCGGCGTGTTGGCGCGCGGCTTTGTGCTGGTCCGCGACGCTGGTGGCACGGTGCTGACGCGCGCGGCGCAGGTGCGCCTGGATGCCCCGCTGACGCTGCAATTCCATGACGCCAGGATCACCGCAACGTCCACCGATACGCCATCGAAACCATGAAAAAGGCCCCGGCAGTGCCGGGGCCCCGTTGCTGCGAGTAGCCGTCCGCCGCTTCAGGAAAACGCGAAGTCGGCTTCGGGCATTGCAGTCATGGACCTGCTGGGCTTGGTCATGGATGCGGCATGGCCCTTGGCGCGCGGCAGCAGGTGATCGAAGTAGAAGGTCGCCGTGGCCAGCTTGGCCTTGTAGAACTCGGCCGTTTCGGCGCCGCCGCCTTCGACCAGCTTCTTCTGCGCCACGGCTGCTTGCACCGCCCAGAAGTACCCCATCATCACGTAGCCGGAATACATCAGGAAGTGGTGCGAGGCCGACGACACCACGTCACGGTCTTTGCGTGCGGCCAGCATCAGGCGCACGGTCAGCACGTTCCATTCGGCGGCGTAACGACCGATGTCGCTGGCGAAACGACGCAGGCCGTGATGGCGCAGGTTTTCGATTGCGAAGCGTGCCATCTGGCCGGTGAATTCACGGACGCAGGCGCCGCGGCTGGTGAGCAATACCTTGCGGCCCAGCAGGTCGAGGCCCTGAATGCCGGTGGTGCCTTCATAGAGCGTGGCGATACGCGCGTCGCGGGCGATCTGCTCCATGCCGTGCTCCCAGATGTAGCCATGGCCGCCAAACACCTGCATGCCCTGGTTGGCCGCCTCCAGACCCATTTCGGTGAGGAAGCCCTTGAGGATGGGGGTGAAGAAGCCCAGTTTGTCATCCCACTTTTTGAACTTGGCGTCGTCGCCCTCGATGATGCCGTTGACCATGTGATCGGCGTACTGCGCGGCGAAGTAGATCATCGCCCGGCCGCCCTCGGCGAAGGCTTTCTGGGTGAGCAGCATGCGCCGCACGTCGGCGTGGTGGATGATCGCGTCGGCGTTCTTCTCGGGTTGTTTCTTGCCCGAAAGCGCGCGCATCGAGCGGCGATCCTTGGCGTAGGCCAGCGAGCCCTGGAAGGCCAGCTCGGCGTGTGCAACGCCCTGAATGGCGGTGCCGATGCGGGCGGTGTTCATGAAGGTGAACATGGCCTCCAGCCCCTTGTTGGGTTCGCCAATCATGTAAGCCGCCGCGTCGTCAAAGTTGAGCACGCAGGTTGCCGAGGCCTTGATGCCCATCTTGTGTTCCAGCGAGGCCACGCTGACACCGTTGCGCGCACCGACGCTGCCATCGGCGTTGGGCAGAAACTTCGGCACGATGAACAAAGAAATGCCGCGCGTCCCCGGCGGGGCGTCGGGCAGGCGCGCCAGCACGATGTGGACGATGTTCTCGGCCAGATCATGGTCGCCGGAGCTGATGAAAATCTTGGTGCCGGTCATCCGGTAGCTGCCGTCAGCCTGTGGTTCGGCCTTGGTGGTGATCTGGCCCAGGTCGGTGCCGCACTGCGGCTCGGTGAGGCACATGGTGCCGGTCCAGCGACCCTCGGTCAGTGGCGGCATGTAGGTGGCCAGCTGCTCGGGATTGCCGTATTGCATGATGGTGTTCATGCAGCCCATCGACAGGCCGGGGTACATCAAAAAGGGCCAATTGGCGGTGCCCATCATCTCGGTCTTGAGCAGGCCCAGGCTCATCGGCAAGCCCTGACCGCCGTACTCAGCCGGGTGCGAAAGACCCTGCCAGCCGCCTTCGACGTACTGCGCGTAGGCCTCCTTGTAACCCTTGGGGGTGATGACCTGACCGTCTTCAAGGCGGCAGCCCTCGGCGTCGCCGGTGAGATACAGGGGCGACAGCACTTCTTCACAGAACTTGCCGCACTCGTCGAGGATGGCGTTGACGGTGTCCGGATCGGCATCTTTGCCGTTGCTCAGTCCGGCATAGTGGCCCGGAAAATCAAAGACTTCGTTGAGCAGAAATCGGGTGTCGCGCAGCGGGGCTTTGTAAGCGGGCATGGCTTGTCTCCAAGCAGGAAAGTGAACAAGTGCACACTAACCTGATTGACCGTGGCGACAATGGCCGGCGGAACACTCCAATGCTGCGGCGCGGCAAATGGCGTCGAGGGTGGACGCTTGCCTTGCGAGGCTTTAACGCCGAAACCGCTTCACCAGGTCCCCGTACGCATCAATTCGTCGATCCCGCAAGAATGGCCACCAACGGCGAACCTGTTCGCTGCGGGCGAGATCAACATCGACGCGCAGCACATCGGGTTCGGCACCGAGTTGGCCGAGAAACTCCCCCTGTGGCCCGGCAACAAAACTGTTGCCCCAAAACTGGCTGCCGCTGAGTTGGCCGGTGGGGTCGGGTTCGTGTCCGACACGGTTGCAGACCAGCACCGGCAGGCCGTTGGCGACGGCGTGGGCGCGCTGAATGGTGATCCACGCGTCGCGCTGCCGTGCGTGTTCCTCGGGGGCATCGTCCGGGTTCCAGCCGATGGCGGTCGGGTAGATCAGCACGTCGGCCCCGGCCAGCGCCATCAGCCTTGCGGCCTCGGGGTACCACTGATCCCAGCAGACCAGTACACCCAAGCGGCCCACCGAGGTGTCAATGGGCTCGAAGCCCAGGTCGCCGGGCGTGAAGTAGAACTTCTCGTAATAGCCCGGATCGTCGGGAATGTGCATCTTGCGGTAGGTGCCGACCAGACGGCCGTCGCGCTCCAGCACCACGGCGGTGTTGTGGTAAAGCCCCGGCGCGCGGCGCTCGAACAGCGAGCCGACGATCACCACATTCAGCTCGGCAGCGAGCCCGCCCAACCACTCGGTTGATGGGCCGGGAATGGGTTCGGCCAGGTCGAACAGGTCGGGGGACTCGTGCTGGCAAAAGTAAAGCGAGGTATGCAGCTCCTGCAGCACGATCAACTGCGCACCCTCGGCGGCGGACTTGCGAATGCCGGCTTCGGTGCGCGCGGTGGTTTCGGCGCGGTCGGCGCTGCAGGCGTGCTGGACGAGGGCAACGGCAAGGGTGTTGGGGGTCGGTGTGGTCATGACGCTCTCAGCGGGGCACTTGCATGGTGACGCAGTGCAGACTGCCGAACTGGCGGATCAACGCGCAACAGTCCACGCCGATGACCTCACGCTCCGGAAAGGCGGGCCGCAAGCGTTCCAGCGCGATGGGGTCGTTCACCGGGTCGTCGTAGGTCGGCACCAGCACGGCACCATTGACGATCAGAAAGTTGGCATAGCCGGCGGGTAGACGCTGGCCTTCTTCATCGAAATGGGCGCGCGGCAGGGGGAGCGGAATCAGCGTGTAGCGCGTGCCGTCGGCCTTCTTCAGCGCGCGCAGTTCGTCGGCCATCGGCTGCAGCAGGGCGAAGTGCGGATCGGCCTCGTCGTCGCAGGCCTGGTAGGCGATGGTGTCGGGCGTGCAGAAGCGGGCAATGGTGTCGACATGGCCGTCGGTGTCATCGCCCAACAGGTCACCGTGCTTCAGCCACAGGATGCGGCTGAGGCCCAGCCAGTGGGCGAGTTTCTGCTCGATGGTGCCGCGTCCCAGCTTCGGGTTTCGGGTGGCGGCGAGCAGACAGCGCTCGGTGGTGAGCAGGGTGCCCAGGCCGTCGGACTCGATGGCGCCGCCCTCCAGCACGAAGTCCAGCGTGTCGATGCGGCCGGGCAGGGCGCCCAACTCGGCGAGTTGCTGGGTGACGGTGTTGTCGAGGTCGGCGTCGAACTTGCCGCCCCAGCCGTTGAACTGGAAGTCGAGATGCGTGGGCGTGCTGCCGCGCAGGATGGTGATCGGCCCATGGTCACGCGCCCAGACGTCGTTGGCGCGCACTGGCAGCACGCTGAGGTGTTCGGGTGGAATGCCCTCGGCCAGCAGGCGGCGGTGTAGCGCGTCGGCGTCGTCGGGACAGGCGATCAGCACCGGCTGAAACTGACCGATGGCGACGGCAATGCGAATGAAGTTGGCCTCGACCTCGCCGAACCAGCGCGAGAAATCACCCTCGCGGCGGGGCCAGGTCAGTTGCACGAAGGCTTGCGGCGCCCATTCGGCGGGCAGGCTGGGTTTCATTGAGATCTCGGTCAACAGTGTTGAGGGGCATGACTGCCGCCTTGGGTCAGGGGCCGGAACGCAGCGCTTCGGTGTTTCTGAGCGGTGCCGGCGAGTCTTTCACAACGGCGTCGATGACCCATTCGCGTTCGAAGAAGACCGAAAAATTGGCGTAATCCCAGCGGGTGATCGGCGGGTGCTGCGGCTTGCCGCCACCGACCGGGGCGAAGCGTTTGGCGGGCGTCCCGAACTGGGCCTGCACGGCGCTCATGCGCTCGCCGCGTTGCGGCAGGGTGACGGTCGATGACGATGCGTCGCGCTGCGAGGGCAGGTTCAGGACGTCTGCGTGCGCGGCGTGGCCGCAACAAAGGGCAATGGCAATTAGGCTCGCGCGCAGCATGATGATCGTCTCAGGGCCGGGTTGGCGTGAGCATAGCAATGGCGGGTGACGTTGCGCGTCGCGCCGCGTGGGCGTTGGGTCAGGCGCGATGGGCGGTGGATTCGGTCGCGCACAAAAAAGCACCGGCGCGAGGCCGGTGCTTTCCGGGTGATGCATTCAGTGGCCTAGAAGCGGTACTGCAGATTGACCGAGCCCATGTCAACGTCGGCGTCGTCAATTTCCATGCGGTCATATTCGATGCGCATCTGCAGGCCGGGACCTTCACCGATACGCAGACCCACGCCATAGAACGTGTCGTTGCCATCCGCGCTCGATGACAGCGCCGGGCTGAGCGGGCCGCCGGCTTCGACATCGCGGTCAACATCCCACCACAACTGACCGATCTTGGCGAAGGGCGCAAAGCTGCTGCTGATGGGCAGGTGGACCAGGGCTGCGGCGAAAGCGCCGTCGGAGCTGAACTTGAGCGAGCCGTCATTCAGATCGCCAAAGTCGACGTAGCCGCCTTCGAGGCTGAAGACCGGGTTGAGTTGGGCGCCGACCTGGGCGCGCCAGCCGGTGCGGTTGTCCTTGAAATCGTCATCCTCGTCGAGGAAGTCGTCGTCGTTGAGCCGGAAGTAGCCAATGCCGCCGCCGCCGTAAATGGAAGGCCCGGTCTGGGCGACGGCGAAGCTGGGCACCATGGCCAGGCTGCTGGCCAACATGAAGCCGGGGGCAATCAGAGCAAGTTTTTTCATTTTGTGAACATCCTGTCGGTATGGAGTTTGTCGCGACAGGGGGGAGCCTACGGGGTGGGTATGAGTCGACCCTGAACCGCCAGTCGACGCGTGCCGAGGCGGCATTTTGATCAGACAAAGGTCACGCCCCGTCCGAATCGGGCGGGGCGTGACCCAAGCGGCTACTGCGCGTTAAACGTCTTGACCGCCTCGTTGAACTGCGCGCCCACGGCCTGCATCTCCTCCACCATGTCGTTGAATTCGTCGGTGTACTCGGCTTGCACGGCCTCGTCGTCGGGCGTTTCGGGCTCGCCCAGCGCCTTGGCCTCGGCGACCAGGCAATTGCGGTAGTTGTCACCTTCGCCAATAAACGCCTGAACGGCCTCTTGTGCGTCTACCAGTTGGGTTTCGGTTGCTTTGGCGCCGTCTGGAACCGCCGGTGCCTCGGGGCGGCTGCATTCGGTGTCCAGCGCCATGGCGGCCGACATGGGCATCAGCACGGCGAGCAATCCTGCGCGAAGTGGCGTCTTCATGGATAGGGTTTCTCCGTTGTTCATTCGAATGGGTGTTCGAGCGGCCGTCGAAAATTGCGTCGATACGACACGCTCGCTCAAACCCTAGCAAGCGAGGCCAATAGACGCCAACCTCGGCGAACAGCGTGCAACGCTTGAAAATCGCGGCGCCATGCCCGCGGTCGGGGTCAGCGTTTTTGCCCCACGCAAACGATGTAGCGCAGCACCCGTTCACGACAGGCCCAGCGCATGAAAGCGGCCGTAGCGTCGTATTTGCGCCAATTGATGCGGGCCCTGAGCGCGGGCGCAAGGCTCTGTTTATAGCGGCGCAGCCAGTCACCAAACGGCAGCATCACCTGCTCGCTGATGTCGACAAAAGCCGGTTCGGCAAACCCCGCCTGCCGCCACTGGGCGCGGTAGGTGTCTGCGGTGACCAGGTTGGCACGCGGGATGCGGGCACTGCGGGTCATGAACATCAGCGCTGCGGCGTGTCGCCACGGACGCGTGTCCCGGGCCAGTACCAAGTCGGTGACGCCAAGCTGCCCGCCGGGGGCGAGCACATTGGCTGCGTCGGTCAGGAAGCGGGTGCGCGATTCAAAGTGATACGCGCAGTCCAGCGCAATCACGGTGTCGGGCCGCGCCTGCCCGCCGGCGGTTGCCTGGGGGACCAGGTCGCGTGCGCTGCCCACCATCAAGGCGGCGGCGATGTTGGGATGACCGGCATCGGCCAGCCGCTGGCGGGCGAAGTCAGTCTGGCTTGACGACAGGTTGAGTCCCGCCAGTTGGCGCACACCGTAGTGGCGAACCCAGTGCAGCAATTGATCGCCGCAGCCGAAGCCGACATCCATCACGCGGGATCGGGCGCTCAGGGCCAGTCGCGTGCCGAGTTGATCGGCAAGCGCCGTGCACGCCGCCGGGTAAGTTTGCGCGGTCTGCCAGTCGCCAAAATTGCCCCAGGCAGTCGCGCCACCCGACTCGTGGTTCAACTGCCGCTCGGCAAGGTCATGAAATTCGCGCGGCATGGGCAGCTCGACTGAATGGCGTTGGGCACCTCAAACCCGGATCGACGTTTGCGGCGGCATGCCCGAGGCATTCGAGAATAAGGGTCTTCACCGCCCGAGGCGACCGGACGCGCAGGTGAAATTGCCGCGGGGAATCACTAATCTCTGGCTCAAATGACCTCGCGCTCGCAAGGCTGGCCGCTGGCTCCCGTGGCGTGGATGACCGCGCTCTGGCCGGTGCTGATCATTCATCTTGCGTATTTCAACTCGGCGGCAGGCGGTCATCTTTCGTGGTGCTGGCCTTACTGGGACGGCTGCACCTCCATTAGCGCGGCCGCGCGTTCGGGCAGCTCGATCTACCTGTTTCGCGCGGCGATGATGCCTTGGGCGGCCCTGATGGTCTTGTATTGGTGGCTGGCTGCCCAGTGGTGCCGTGACCGCGCACCGCACGCCTTGGTCAGGCGCTGGCTGGTCCTGGCGTGTGGCTGGGGCGGCACGCTGTTCTATCTGCTTTACGCGACATTCTTGGGCGAAGACGGTGACGCGCCGCGCCTGCTGCGGCGCTATGGCATCAATCTGTATTTTGCCCTCACGGTGTTGGCGCAGATGTGGCTGATCAGCGTCGCCGTGGGGTCTGGCGTGCTGTCGCGCGGGCAGCGACGCAGCTTCTTGAGCGTGTTCGCCGCGCTCATTCTGCTGGGGCTGGCCAGCCTGCCGTTGCAGTTCATCGTTGATGACTGCCGCGCACTGCTCAACGCCATTGAGTGGTGGTATGCACTGCTGATGATGGTCACCTACGCGCTGATGGGGTGGGTCTGGTGGCGCGAGAACTGGCGTTTTGGCCTGCGCTGAGCGCAGAGCGTTTCGCCGATGAAAGCGAAGCGCTCCCCACACCGGTGGTGGCCTCAGAATGGCGGACAGCCTGCGGCAAGGGCCAGTGGTGCAAGCTGGCGTCCAATCAATCAACTTTCGGCACACACGGCATGAAAATCATTTCACTATTCGTTGCTGTCGCCCTACTGAGTGGCTGCTCTATGTTCGGACCCAAACGCGACCCCATTCCGCTCGTCCCCGAGGTTGACCTGCCGCGCTTCATGGGCACCTGGTACGAGATCGGATTTACGCCCATCTTCCTGGTGCGCGACGCCCACAACGGCGTTGAGCACTACGAATTGAATGACGACGGCACCATCGCCACCACCTATCAGTACCGCGATGGCGCGTTTGACGGCGAGCTGAAAACCGATACGCCGAAAGGCTTTGTCGAGCCCGGCACCAACAACGCGCTGTGGGGCATGCAATTCGTCTGGCCGTTCAAGGGCGAGTACCGCATCGTGCACCTTGAGCCCGACTACTCGGTCACCATCATTGCCCGCAACAAGCGCGACTACGTGTGGCTCATGGCCCGCGAACCCGACATGAGCGAAGCCGATTTCGAACGCTATCGACAGATGATTGGCGACATGGGCTACGACCTGACCGAGTTCAAGCGCCACCCCCAGCAATGGCCGGAGTCATCGCCCAGGCCGCCGTTGACGGATTGATAAGCAGTCATGCGGTGCGATGGGCCGATTCCGCAACAACCGCAATGATGAAGACCCGGATGCAGAAGGCGAGGTCCGCTACGTCACCCTGGGCATGAGCATGTCGCTGAGCTTGCTGGTGGTGGTGTGGACCGACAGGACGCCCCACATCATTTGAATTATTTCGTTCAAGTGATCGCCATGCGCAATAACCACGACTTCGTCGTCCCTGAAGAATTCACTCTGCCCGTCACCTGACGGCGCTTGTGATCGGGAATTGAGCTTGATGTCGGTCTTGAACTGCTGACATCGATTTCAGTACCCACAGGATTTGGGCCCAAGAAAGGGCGATCCATCGCATTAACCATCTGATGTTGTAGCCGGCAGCGGCCAATACGGCGTTGAGGGCATCGCCGAGTTGTCCCTTCAAGTGACAGCGCCGCATGCGGTGTTCGTCCTTCAGGTGGCCAATGGTCGGTTCGACCGCCTGTCGTCGTTTGAGCAGTTTGACCTGCGGGGGTTTGAGGGTCTTGCGCTTGCCTCGGTGAACAATGGTGATGTTGTCAGGCTGCCTGCCGCGATAACCCAGATCGACGATGGCGGTCTTGGGGCTGACGCCGGTGAGGATGGCGGTCTGTTCAAGATGCTCTTCGAGGGTGTCGCCGTCATAGGGGTTGCCCGGAAAGCTGCGGGCCCCGACGACCAGGCCCTTCTTTGCGGTGATGGCAATGCCGACCTTGACGCCGAATTCGTAGGGTTGGCGGGCGCAAGCCCAAAGCCAATGCACTCCACTTCCGGGGCATGCAGGGCGTAGAGCTTGTTCTTGTCTTTGGGCTTTTGGGTACGCAACCGCTCGGCGCGCTCCAGCACGGTGGCAAGCCGCTGCAGTTGATCTGCATGGGCCTTGCGATGCAGCTCCCGAATCAGGCGCCCCAGCAGGGTACGCTGGCTCTTGAGCGTCCGGCGCAGGCGCTTGAACTGCTTGGCGTGGGCATAGCGGCCTGCTTTGAATCTGAGCGCCGGGCCGATACGGGCGTAGCTCTGTCGCAGGGTGATGCCTTCAGCCTTGGCGGCCTTCACCAGCTTGTGCCGGGCAATCTCCAGCAAGCGGCTGTCGGTGGGGTAAGCGACGTTCTTCTCCTGCACCGTGGAGTCGATGATGATCTGTTCCAGATCGGCACTACGCACCGCCTTCAAACCCTTGGCAGCCTCGATGGTCTGGGCCAGCAGTTCTTCGACGCCGGCTTCTCCCAACCGCTGACGGAAACGCGTCAGTGAACTGGGGTCACAGGGGAAGCGGGTCTGGAAAAACACCTCTCCGCAGAAGAACTGCCAATAGGGGTTCTCCAACCAGCGGGCACAGACCTGCTCATCAGAATGGTTGTAGGCGTGCTTCAAATACAGCAAGCCGATGATCATCCGCAACGGCAGAGCGGGACGCCCTGCGCCAGCGGGCGCGGGGGGCAGCACACTTGAGAGTTCGCGCTCCAAGGTCTCCCAGGGCATGACCGCAGCCAACTGGATCAGGGGGTGGCGCATCTCGATCATCTGGTCCAGGCGTGATCGAAAAAGATCCTCAGACCGGGCTTCAGGCCCGTCGACCGGTGAACTGCGATGACGCATGTCCAACACCTCAGAATTTGCCAGTTTCTGAATGCAATTATCGCAAATATCGGCGATTCACGAAGCTACAAAACAGACATTTCTCAAATATATTCAGATGGTTGGGGATTTTTCAGGGGCGACGACTTCAGCAATGCAAAGAGTGCCAAGGGTGTTCCCGCGCTTGCGCGCCTTCAGAAGGCGAATGAGGGCAAGGAGCGAATCACCATCCGGCTGGATGCCGACGTGCTGGCCTGGTTTCGCGACCAGGTGAAGGGCGGCGGCAACTACCAATCACTGATCAACGAAGCCTTGCGCATGCACATCAGTGAACGTGACGGCACGCTGGAGCGCACGCTGCGGAAGGTCATTCGGGAAGAGCTACGGACTGCGGCCTGACGCTTTCAAGGCCGCTCGGCTCATCAGCAGTCCAGCGTGAGTTTGAAGGGTTCGATCATCCGGGACCTGACAGTTAGGGATCATCTGAAAAACCCATGCTGAGACGGGCTGCCAAGCGTGCGGTGACGAAAGTCGGGTCTGAGGCTCGAGATTCGACGCTTCGCATTGCCCGTTTTGGCTTCGAATCGCTGCATAACCTCGGTTTTGGTACTCATCAGGCGCACCTATCCCGCAACCATCAGTCGTCGCCTCACCATCCACAGGTTGGAGAGGGCAAACAGGGTTTGCAGTTGGGCGGTGTTCTTGGCCAATCCCCGGTAGCGCACCTTGGTGTAGCCAAACTGGCGCTTGATCACGCGGAAGGGGTGTTCGACCTTGGCGCGGATGCGGGCCTTGGTCTCTTCCAGCTTTCGCATGATCTGGCCCATCGGCGTGTCTGGCAGCGCCCGGCGCTTGCCCGGACGCATCGCGACCTGCCACTCAACGTTGTGGTGCTTGAGTTCTTCGCGCTTGTCGATGCCCTGGTAGCCCGCGTCGGTATGTACCTGAGTCTCCTCCCCATGCAGCAGCTCATCGACCGGCGTCAGGTCGTGAACGTTGGCGGCAGTACCGGCAACGGAGTGCACCAGCCCGGAGTCGGCATCTATGCCGATATGGGCCTTCATGCCGAAGAACCACTGGTTGCCCTTCTTCGTTTGATGCATGTCCGGGTCCCTTTCGCCGCTGCTGTTCTTGGTCGAGCTGGGGGCGTGAATCAGGGTGGCGTCAATGGCGGTACCGGCTTTGAGCATCAGCCCCCGCGTGCGCAGCAGCTCGTTGATCAGTTGCAGCATGGCGGGGGCCAGCTTGTGTTGTTCGAGCAGATGCCGGAAGCGCAGGATGGTGCTCTCGTCGGGCAGACGATCAGCGCCGGGATCAATGCCGATGAACTCCCGATACATGGGCACATCGTGCAGGGACTCTTCCATCGCCGGATCGGAGTGTCCGAACCACTGTTGCAGGAAGTGAATCCGCAGCATCAGCTCGCAGGCAAAAGGCGGGCGCCCCGTCGTCGACTTGCCCCAGTAGTGCGGTCCGATCAGCGCCACCAGCTCCTGCCAGGGCACCACCCGATCCATCTCCTCCAGAAACACTCGCTTGCGCGTGCGCTTGGAAGACACTTCAAACCCAGACGCAAGGCTCAACTGCTTCATCAGATTCAGGCGCTCAACAGGTCATCGACGAGACATGAATTGTCCCATGAAGAGGGGTTTTGCAGATGATCCTTAGAGAGCAGTCTCAGCCCCGGCTGGCGATTGGGGGTTTACCCAAAGAACGAGCCCCTCAAGATTATCCAGTTTATACGGCAAGGCCATGATATCGAAAGGAAGATCTTTTTTTATGACCTCTGTCAGCGGTTCGTCAAGCAAGTAATTTTCATCGCAGTACCTTGCAACAAGCTTTAGATATCGACGTAGTAATAGAATGGATGGCCGCATTTCTTTGGAATGCAACCAACGCAGAACATCCCTATCTCTTTTCGAGCTATTACAAGAACGACAAGCCCATACAAGATTGTCCGCGCTATCGCTACCGCCATTTATTCTTGGGATGAGATGATCCATATGGATTTTATGCTCTGAGCCGCAGTACTAACCTTTTAGAAAGTATTGTCATAATATGAGACAATACGGCCATGAAATGCAAGCGCTCATCGGATGGTCGTTCTATCGATCATCATTCATTGCAGGTAATGCGACAGCAGGCGATCAAGGCCATGCGTGAAGGCCAGCCTGCGGCAAGTGTTGCTGCGGCTTTTGGTGTGAACGTTCGCAGTGTTCACAGGTGGTTGGCTGACTTTGTCAATGGCGGGCAGAACGCGCTGCTGGCCAAGCCCATCCCCGGCAGACCACCAAAGGTCAGTGCTGACGAGATGCGCTGGCTCGCACAGACGGTACGGGATCACTCGCCGTTGCAGTACCGCTTTCAGTTTGGCCTTTGGACGCTGTCGCTGATTGCCGAACTGATTCGCCGTGAGTTTGGCAAGAAGCTGTCGCTGGCCTCTGTCAGCCGAATCATGAAGCTGCTGGGCTTCAGTGCACAGAAGCCGTTGTATCAGGCTTGGCAGCAGGATGCGGCGTTGGTGCATCAATGGGAACAGGAAACCTACCCCGCCATCCGGGCCGAGGCGCGTGCAGCGGGCGCGACGATCTACTTTGCCGACGAGTCCGGCATTCGGTCGGACTACCACACCGGCAGCACCTGGGCGCCGCGTGGGCAGACCCCGGTGGTGCAAGTCACCGGACGACGCTTCTCGTTGAACATGATCTCGGCGGTGAGTCCACGCGGAGATTTCCGATTTATGGTCCATGAGGGCTCAGTGACTTCGCAGGTGTTTCGGGAATTTCTGAAGCGGTTGATGATCGGGGCCGAGCAGCCGGTTTTCGTGGTGGTCGACGGTCACCCCATCCACAAGGCAAAGCTGATCAAAAACTACGTCGACAGCCTGAATGGACAGCTCAAGCTCTTCTTCTTGCCGCCCTACTCGCCGCAATTGAACCCCGACGAACAGGTCTGGGCCCATGTGAAACGGCAGGTCTCGCGCCAGTTGGTGCAGAGCAAAGATGAAATGAAGCGCCTTGCCATCGGTGCGCTCCGACGAATCCAGCGGCTACCCGAACTCGTGAAATCATTCTTCCGACAGCCCGAGTGCAAATATGCGGCAGGGTGACATTTCTTTTGAGAAGGTTAGTAACAGCAAGATTTTGGATATTGATACTTTATTCGCTCATCGTCAAAGGTTGAGCGCATGCTCATCTTTCCAGATACAAGCCCCTTATTTAACCGCGCCCTGATCATGTAGTTCAGGCGGCTGTACTTCTTGGCGCCAGACTCTACCGCTGAATGAGCGCAGGCCAAGTTTGCGTACGACCACGCTAAGGATCATCTGAAAAACCCATGCTGAGACGGGCTGCCAAGCGTGCGGTGACGAAAGTCGTACCGGAGGATCGAGATTCGAGGCTTCGCATTGCCCGTTTTGGCTTCGAATCGCTGCATAACCTCGGTTTTGGCGCTCATCAGGCGCACCTATCCCGCAACCATCAGTCGTCGCCTCACCATCCACAGGTTGGAAAGGGCAAACAGGGTTTGCAATTGGGCAGTGTTCTTGGCCAATCCCCGGTAGCGAACCTTGGTGTAGCCAAACTGGCGCTTGATCACCCGGAAAGGATGTTCGACCTTGGCGCGAATGCGCGCCTTGGTTTTTTCAATTTCGCTGATCAGTTTGCCCATCGGTGTGTCGGGCAATGCCCGGCGCTTGCCGGGGCGCATCGCGACCTGCCACTCAACGGTGTGGTGCTTGAGTTCTTCGCGCTTGTCGATGCCCTGGTAGCCCGCGTCGGTGTGCACATGCTCTTCATCTCCATGCAGCAGCTCGTCGACCGGCGTCAGGTCATGGACGTTGGCAGCAGTACCCGCAACGGCGTGCACCAGCCCGGAGTCAGCATCCACACCGATGTGGGCTTTCATACCAAAGAACCACTGATTCCCTTTCTTCGTTTGGTGCATTTCCGGATCGCGCTCGCCGCTGCTGTTCTTGGTCGAACTGGGGGCGTGGATCAGGGTGGCGTCAATGGCGGTACCGGCTTTGAGCATCAGCCCCCGTGTGCGCAGCAGTTCATTGATCAGTTGCAGCATGGCGGGGGCCAGCTTGTGCTGTTCGAGCAAATGCCGGAAGCGCAGGATGGTGCTCTCGTCGGGTAGACGATCGGCTCCGGGATCAATACCAATGAACTCGCGATACAGCGGCACATCGTGAAGGGATTCTTCCATGGCGGGATCGGAGTGCCCGAACCACTGTTGCAGGAAGTGAATTCGCAGCATCAGCTCGCAGGGAAACGGTGGGCGACCCGTCGAGGCTTTACCCCAGTAGTGGGGCTCAATCAGCGCTACCAGCTCGCGCCAGGGCACCACCTGGTCCATCTCTTCAAGAAACACCCGCTTGCGCGTGCGTTTAGAGGACACTTCAAACCCAGACGCAAGGCTCAACTGCTTCATCAGATTCAGGCGCTCAACAGGTCATCGACGAGACGTGAATTGTCCCATGAGGAGGGGTTTTGCAGATGATCCCTAAATGCTCCCTGACTGTTTGGACCTCTCGCATCATAGATTTCCCGTTAACTTTTAATCAGAAGGAATCCGTCGATCCCGGCTGCCAATTTTGTAAATTAAGTAGACGCGTCTCTCGCGCTCAGGGCAAGCGGCAGCGGCCAAAAACAAGAATGCCCGCAGGAGCGGGCATTTTTGTTGCAACGTGACGCAGGGCCAGAGGCTTACTCGAAACGCGAACCTTCCTTGGCCATTTTCACCAGAATCGGCGCCGGCTTGAAGCGGTCGCCGTATTTCTTGGCGAGTTCTTTCGAGCGTTTGACGAACTTCTCAACACCGTAGGCGTTGATGAACTGCAAGGCGCCGCCCTGGAAGGGCGCAAAGCCCCAGCCGAAGATGGAGCCGATGTTGGCATCGCCCACCGCTTCCACGACTTTTTCGGCGTAGCACTTGGCGGCTTCGTTGGCCTGGGCAAACATCAGTCGGTCCATGAGCTCTTGCTGCGGCAGTTGCTCGGCCAGCGGGAAGGCTTTGGCCAGACCCGGCCACAGGGCCTTCTGGCCACCTGCGGGGTAGTCGAAGAAGCCTTTGCCGGCCTTCTTGCCGGGGCGGTCGAGTTCTTTGCACATTTTCTCGATCACCGGGTTGGCGGGGTGCTCAACCATGGGCTTGCCTTCGGCAGCGAAGTCTTTGCGGGTTTGCTCCAGCACGTGCAAGGACAGCGAGATGGCCACTTCGTCTTGCACGGTCAGCGGGCCAACGGCCATGCCGGCCTGCAAACCGGCCATTTCGATGGAACGCGGGTGCTGACCTTCGGCCAACAGCGCCATGCCTTCAAGCGGGTAGGTGGCGAAGCAGCGGCTGGTGTAGAAGCCGCGCGAGTCGTTGACGACGATGGGCGTCTTCTTGATTTGCTGCACAAAGTCGAAGGCCTTGGCCAGCGTTTCCTTGCTGGTTTTCTTGCCTTTGATGATTTCCACCAGCGGCATCTTGTCGACCGGCGAGAAGAAGTGCAGACCGATGAAGTTTTTCGGCCGTTCGCTGGCTTCTGCCAAGCCGGTGATCGGCAGCGTGGAGGTGTTGGAGGCGAACACCGCGCGCTTGTCGAGCATGGCTTCGGCCTTCTTCGTCACGTCTGCCTTGATGCTGCGGTCTTCAAACACGGCCTCGATGACCAGATCGCAACCCTTGAGCAGCGCGTAGTCGGTGGTGGGCGTGATGCGGGCCAGCAGTTCGGCTTTGGCTTCGTGGGTGCCGCGGCCCTTCTTCAAAGCTTTGTCGAGCAGGCCTTCGGAATAGGCTTTGCCCTTGTCGGCGGCGTCTTGCTTGGCATCGAGCAGGATGACGCTGACACCCACCTTGGCCGACGCATAGGCGATACCGGCGCCCATCATGCCGGCACCGAGAATGCCGAGTTTGGTCACCTTGGCGCGTTCCACGCCATCGGGGCGTGAGCTGCCCTTGTTGATGCCGTTGAGCTGGAACCACAGCGTGCCGATCATGTTTTTGCTGACCTGGCTGACCACCAGTTCAGCGAAGTAGCGCGACTCAACGCGGCAGCCGGTGTCGAAGTCGGTGATGCCGCCCTCGAACACGCTGCTCATGATGTTGGTCACGGCCGGGTAGTTGCCAAAGCTCTTGGCGCTGGCCATGGACGGCGCAATGGCCCACAACTGGCCGTTGGCGGGTGACTTGGAATCACCGCCCGGCCATTTGAATTTCTTGTCGTCCCAGGGCTGCACGGCCTTGGGATTGGCGGCAATCCATACGCGTGCCTGAGCGAACATTGCGTCGGCGGTTTCGACCACCTCGTGGATGATGCCCTGCTGCTTGGCCTTCTCAGCATTCAGCTCTTTGCCTTCGAGCATCAGCGGCAGGCTGGGCTGAATGCCGATCAGGCGCGGCAGGCGCTGGGTGCCGCCGCCGCCGGGCAGCAGGCCGAGTTTGACTTCCGGTAGGCCGAACTTGGCCTTGGGGTTGTTCAGCGCGATGCGGTAATGGCAGGCCAGTGCCAGCTCAAGCCCGCCGCCGAGCGCCGTGCCATTGAGTGCGGCCACCACGGGGCGGCCGCACTTTTCGAGGCGGCGCAGCAGCACTTTGAACTGCTCGGCCATCTCGTAGGCTTCGGCCGGGTCGCTGATGCCGTAAACCTTTTCGATGTCGGCGCCGGCAAGGAATTCTTTCTTGCCGGAGGTGACGATCACGCCGGTGACGCTGGCGTCGCCTTCGATCTTGCCCAGCACGTCATTGAACGGCGCGAGCAATTCTTCATTGAGCACGTTCATCGAACGGCCCGGCATGTCGAGGGTGAGGGTCACGACGCCGTTGGCGTCTTTGTCGTATTTCACTGCGGTCATGTTCTATGTTTCCTGACGGCTTAAACGCGTTCGATGATGGTGGCGATGCCCATGCCGGCGCCCACGCAGAGCGAGGCCAGCCCGGTCTGCTTGTTCTGGCGTTCCAGCTCGTCGAGCAGGGTGCCCAGCACGATGCAGCCGGTGGCGCCCAGCGGGTGGCCCATGGCAATCGAGCCGCCATTGACGTTGACCTTGGCGGGGTCGATGTCGAGATCCCGCTGCGCGCGCATCACCACCGCCGCGAAGGCCTCGTTGATTTCGAACAGGTCGATGTCCTTGGCGCTCATCTTCGCCTTGCCCAGCGCCTTCTTCGAGGCCGGGCCAATGCCGGTGAGCATGATGGTGGGCTCGGAGCCAATCACCGCCGTCTGTACGATGCGGGCGCGCGGTTTCAAGCCCAGCTTGCGGCCCATTTTCTTGCTGCCGATGAGCATCAGGCCGGCGCCATCGACGATGCCGGAGCTGTTGCCAGCGTGGTGCACGTGGTTGATTTTTTCCAGCGTCGTGTACTTGCGCAGGATGGTGGCGTCAAAGCCCATCTGGCCCATCGCTTCGAAGCTGGGCTTGAGCCCGCTGAGGCCTTCCAGCGAGGCGTCGGCGCGGATGAACTCGTCGTTGTCGAGCACCACCATGCCGTTGATGTCGGTGACCGGAATCAGCGACTTGCTGAAGTAGCCTTTCTCACGCGCGTGGGCGGCTTTCTTCTGCGAGGCGACGGCAAAGTTGTCGACGTCTTCACGCGACCAGCCTTCCAAGGTGGCAATGGTGTCGGCGCCAATGCCCTGCGGCGCAAAGCCGGTTTGCTGGTTGACGCGCGGGTCCATCGCCCAGGCGCCGCCGTCGGTGCCCATGGCCCAGCGCGACATGCTTTCCACGCCGCCCGCGACCACCAAGTCTTCAAAGCCCGACATCACCTTCATCGCGGCGAGGTTCACCGACTCCAGTCCTGAAGCGCAGAAGCGCGATTGGGTCACCCCGGCGACGCTTTCGGCCCACTTGGCGTAGATCGCGGCCACGCGGGCAATGTCGGCGCCCTGTTCGCCCACCGGGGTGACGCAGCCCAGCACGATGTCATCGACCAGCGAGGTGTCGAGGTTGTTGCGCTTTTCCAGCGCCCACAACAGGTTGGCCACCAGATGAATCGGCGTGACCTGATGGAGGCTGCCGTCTTTCTTGCCCTTGCCGCGGGGGGTGCGGACGGCGTCGTAGATGAAGGCTTCAGTCATGGGCTCTCGTCTTGGTCTGAGAAGTGGGTAAGGATCGTAACCTTACTGAGGGAATCAGGGCTGTCACCGGACGAAAGTCTGGTGGCTTGCCCCGCCTGAAAGGGGCCGGTAGCTTACGCATCCGGCTTGTTTATGGTCAATTCAAGCTTGGCGCTGGACTACACTGACCGGTAACCAGTATTTCCAACTGATCATGAGATGTCATGGAACCACACACCAAACGACGCGCTGGCAGCCCTGACACCGACCTCGGCACCGAGCGCGTCAAGCTAGATCCACAAACCCGCCAGCGCATCGAACAGGCGGTGCTCGATATTTTTGCCGACCGTGAATTTCACCGCGTGGGGCTCATCGAGGTCGCGCGCGGCGCCAACGTATCGCTGCAGACCATTTATAAGTATTACGGCAGCAAGGAAGCGTTGCTGTTCGCCACGCTCGACACCTGGCTGGGCAAGCTCTCGGTGCGGATGATCGATCACCTGCAGGGCATCGAGGACTACAAAGAGCGCTTCCGCAAGGTGTTCTGGGTGACGCTGGATTTTTTCGAGCACCACCCCAAGGTGGGCCAGATCATCATGTCCAGCGTCTATGTGAACACCTGGCGCAAGCAGGCCAACTACGCCAATCCCGAACTGTTTGGCACCTTTCTCAAAGTGCTGGGCGAGGGCCGTGCGCGCGGCATTCTCAATGACGAGGTCGAAGAAAAATACCTGCTTGACGTGATTATGGGCGTGCTCGGCCGGCTGGTGCAGATGCACATTCACCGCGGCATGAAAGAACCGCTCACCGCCCAGGCCGGGCCGCTGTTTGAAATGCTCTGGCGGGCGATTGCCAAGCCGGTTTCGTGACGGGTCAGGCAACAGGCGTGAGGTGTCCGGTATTTCGCCTCACGCCATATGCCGCGTGAAGAACGCTCCTTGATCGGCCACGACCTGCTTGAAGCCTTCGCCCACGTAAATGTCGAAGTGCCCAAGCGGGTAGCGCTTCACCTCGGCCTGTTCGCCGGCCAGGCGCGCGGTGTCTTCCATGGCGGCGGGCGGCACGATGTCGTCGTGCTCGGGAATGCAGATCAGTGCCGGACATCTGAGTCGTGAGGCCATGCGGTTGGGGCGAAACAGCGGCAGAGTCAGCGCCCAGCTCAGGGTGATGGCGTTGACCCAGTCGGGCGGCGTAATCGCGCCGTAGCCCGGCACCGCGTCCGGCGTGGTCAGCACCGCGTCGCTGCCAGGCGCCCCGACCACCGGCCAGGTGATGCGCTCGGCGCGCAGCCGTCCACGCAGCGCGTCCAGCGCGGCCTTACGACTGAGCTTGAGAACCGCCGCCAGGCCGTTGCGCTGCAGCAGGTGCTTGAACGTGGCCAAGCCATCGAGCATTGCGCCCTGCGCCGAAATCGCCGCCACATCGCCGTCTTCGACCGCCGCTGCGACGACCAGACCGCCCGAGAACGAGCTGCCCCAGAGGCCGATGCGGGTCGGGTCTACGTCGGGTCGGCTGCGCACGTAACTCAGCACTGAATGCCAGTCATCGATCTGCATGCGGATGTCGACGCACTGACGCGGCACACCCTCGCTCTCGCCAAAGCCGCGGTAGTCGAAGCACACCACGCAGAAGCCGGCGTTGGCGAAGTGACGGGCGAATGGGTCCAGCCCCGCCGCACGCGTGCCGCCCAAGCCGTGACCCATGATGATGCAGGGCAAGCCCTTGGCCGCTTTCAGCGTTGACGACGCGGGTTGGTAGACCCCGGCACGCACGGTGATGCCGTGGCTGAGCAGCTCGACCTCTTCGACTGCGACGCTCATGACGATGCATTCCAAGGCTGAAATCCAGCCCACAGCATACCGGCCCCCAGCGCCACCAAAAGCAGCGCCATACCGCGCTGAATGAGGTCGGTATGGCGCTGCAGTCGCGCCTGCACGCCCGGCGCGCTCAAGGTCAGGGCCACGAAGGCGAACCAAGCGAAGGTCGTGGCGACGATCCACCCGGCCAGCGCCAGGCGCAGCGCGATCGAGGTCTGGGCGCTGATCACCGAGGTGAACAAGGCCACGAAAAACAGGGCCGCCTTGGGATTGAGCAGGTTGGTCGCGAAGCCGAGCCCGAAGCGGCGCAGCGGATTGCCGTCGCGCCCTGGCTCTCGCGCGGTGGCCGTGTTCGCAGCGGGACGCAGCGCGGCGGCGCCCATCAGGATCAACACCGCACCGCCGGCCAGACGCAGCCCGTCAAGCAGGCCCGGCACATGTTGGGTGATCCAGCTGAGGCCAAACAGGCCGTAGGCCAGGTGGATGACGATGCTGCTGGCGATGCCCGCCGCCACCAGCACGCCCGCGCGGCGGCCGAAGCGCAGGGTCTGCTGGGTGACCACGGCAAAGTCAGGGCCGGGGCTCATCATTGCCAGTTGATGGGCCACCGCCACGGTGAGGAACAGCGCCCAGGCGCTCATCAACGGGTGCGCGTCAGGCGACCTTGCTGGCCAGACCGCGCGCCGACAGCACCTCGATCCAGTAGCCGTCCGGGTCCTTGATGAAGGCGATGTTCTTCATGGCGCCGTCTTCCGGCCGCTTGGCGAACGCGACCTTCATGCGTTCAAAGTATTCGCAGGCGGCAATGACGTCAGGGACGGTGATGCCGATGTGGCCGAAGCCGCGCGGCTCGGTGTTGCCGTTGTGGTAGCCGGCGAAGTTCGGGTCATTTTCGGTGCCCCAGTTGTGCGTCAGCTCAATGGCGCCCTTCTGCAAAAACGTGAACTCGGCGCGTGCCTTTGGATCGTCCGGTAGCGGGCCGTCTTCCTCGCGCAGGTAGCCGACGAAGTACAGCGAAAACTTCATCTCAGGGAAATCAAACTGACTGAGCAGGGTCATGCCCAGCACGTCGACGTAAAACGCCAGCGATGCCTTCGGGTCGCGAATGCGCAGCATCGTCTGGCTGAGGATGAACTCGCCGGTCGGCGCGGGGGCGGTGTCAGTCACGAAAAATCTCCGGTCCAAGGGTGATGCCATGAGCCTACGCAATTGCGGGCCGCAGGGTGCTTTCCCAGATGCACGTCGCCCGATGATGTCGAAAGGGTCGGGGCGAAAACCCGCCTGCCGAGCCCGCCACCCCCGCGTGCCGATTCACCCGCAGTTGGGCGTGGGTCGTTACCCTAGTCAGCGAACTCGTGTGAGGAATCATGATGAAACAGACCTCAGTTGCAGGTGTGTGCGGCATCTTGTTGCTCTTGGCCGCGTGTGGGCCCAGTGACGAGCAGCAGGACTTGTTCGCCGAGGAAGTGGCGGCGTTGAACGAGGAGGCCGAGCAGGATTCGGCATCGGAGTCGCGCGAGCGCGGCTCGATGGCGGCAGCCGGCGATGCGGACGATCCCGGCGCAGCGGCGGCCACGTCGGTGACGCTGCCCGACAATTTCCCCGATGACGTGGTCCTTTATCCGGAAATGGAGCTTGCGTCGGTGACCGGCATGTCGGACACGATGATGCTGCAGGGCGCCGCCGAAGGCGACATGGCGACAATCAGCAGTTTCTATCAGCGCGAGATGGCCGCGCAGGGCTGGGTCGACGAGAGTGATCTGACGGGCGCTGACATCGGGATGCAGCGTCTGCGATTCGCCAAGGAAGACCGGGCGGTCGATGTGACACTGACGCCCAGCGGCGACCGGATTTCGGTCAACATCGCCTTGTCGCCGCGGCTCTAACCAGCGACGGCGGAGCGCAATGTGACCAGCAGCTCGCGGCCGGACCAGTCGCGTTTGCCGCCGGCTTCGGCGTCACGAATCAGCGCCACCAGCTTGGCGTTGACCGGGGCGCGGCGCTGATGTTTGACCGCCAGGCGCACGACCTCGCCGTTGATCCAGTCGACCTCTGTGCGGCGACCGAGTTGCAGGTCGTCCCACATGGATGACCGGGCCAGAGGGTCGATGGCCAACATGCGGTTGCCCAAGGCTTTGAACAGGGCGTCGGGGGTCGATAGCGCCGCGGGTAGCCATCCGGGCGGTAGCGGTGTGAGCTTTGCCGGGGCAATGCCCTCAAGCGCGAGAAAGCCCAAGGCTTCGCGCTGCGCCAGCGCCAGGCAGCGGCGATAGCTGCGCTGTGCAAGTTCGGCTTTCAGCGGCAGGCCTGACAGGGCGTTGATGGCGTTGTTGAGGTTCATCAACAACTTGGCCCACTGCACGGCGCGCATGTCGGCGTGCACGGCCAGCGGCATGCCGGCCTCGGCGAAGGTTTTTTGCCAGGGCGCGAGCGCGGGGTGCGTCGACACCGCCAACACGCCGGCAGACCCCTGGTGAAAGACGCCCTCGCCGTGATCAGCAATGTTGTACGGCACCATGCCGGTGAGCACGGATTGTTGCCCCAGCACGGCGGCGAGCTGTGCGGCGTTGTCGAGACCGTTCTGCAAGCTGATGACCACGGCACCCGGTTTGATCACCGGCGCAAGACCTTTGGCGATGTCGCCCGTTGCGGCCGATTTGACCGTGACCAGCACCAGGTCGGCGGCGGTGGCGGCGGCGAGGTCGGTGCTGTAGCGAATGGCCGAAGGCGCCACCCGCCAGGATTGACCCTCCAGATTGGTCAATGTCAGCCCATGCCGCGCAAGGGTGTCGGCGAGGCGCTGACGGCCGATAAAGCGCACGTCGCAACCGCTGGCCGCCAGTCGCCCACCGATGTAGCAGCCGACACTCCCGGCCCCGACCACCGCAATCGTGGCGGTTGCGGCGCTCAGGGCGTGTCGACGCCGGGTAGCGGCTTCAGGTCGCGGGGCAACTCGGGCGCCTGGATGTCGGCCAGACCGGCGCGCATGGCGTCCTGCTGGGCCTGCGGCAGCTGGTTCAGGGCGTTTCGGGAGTAGGGGCGCCGTGCGCAGTCGCTGTCGTAAGCGTCACGCACTTTGCTGTTGGCCGAGATCTCGTCGCGCAGCTTTTGAATCTCGCGGTTCAGCGCCAGCGCGTCGCCATTGAGTGCATTGCGTTGCCGGCGAATCTCGAGACCGGCTGCAAGGTCATCTTTGTCGCGCGACATCGAAGTGGTGTCCAGCGCGCGGCGCCGGGCAAGGATTTCATCGCGGCGGGCATCGTGGTCGGCGTTGCGTTGCAACAGCTCGGGCGACTGTTGGCGAAGCTGCTGCACGCGCTGCGCGCAGACGGTCAGCTCCTCGGCACTGAGCGGTGGCGTGGTCGCGAAGGCGGCAGTGGCGGTGCCCACGAACAGCAAGGCGATGGCGAGGGAATGAACGTGGAGCATGGTGGCGCCGGGTGATGGAACGGCGCTGACGCTCGCCCAGTTGACGTGCCCTGTCAAGAATCTGCAGTGCGCCGTTCAGGCGCCAAGCGCCAGTTCATTGAGCGGCCTTGCGGCGGCAAGGCCACGGGTTTGCCGGTGGGCGTCGAGGTGCGCCACCACATGCGCGGCATCGCGGGCGACGCCCGAGAAGCGCCCCGAGCCCCAGGTGTAGAGCCACGGCAGGCCGAGAAAATACAGGCCGGGTGCGGGGGTGATGCCGCGCGTGTGGGCCGGGTAGCCGAGGCCGTCAAACACCGGCACGTCGATCCACGAAAAGTCCGCGCGATAGCCGATGCACCAGATCACACTGCCGATGTCGGCGGCTTTCAGGTCCAGCGGCGGGTCGTTGGCCTCGGGCTGCCAGCAGGGGTGATAGGGCGGGTCAAGCGGCGCGTTGATGCCTTCGCGCTCGATGTACTGGTCGATGGTGGCCTTGATGCTTTCGGCCACCGCATCGGCGTGGTCAAGGTTGCGTCGCAGGTCGTCGCCGAAGTGCAGGTGCAGGCCGCCCGTGCTTGCCTCGATGTCGGTCAGCCGGCCGTGCAAGCGCATGCCTTCGGCGGCAAAGCGCCGCAGGTCGATTTCGCGCCCGCCGTCGCGGCCGGTGAGGTAGTGATTGGCCTTGTGGCGCACCGTGTCGCGCTTGGGGTGCTCATCCAGGGTGATGTCGTAGTAGCCCATCGCATCCAGCCATTCGACCGCGTCCTTGCCGCGGTACTGCCGAGGCGCGCGCGGCGCACCGCCGACGCAGAGGTGGACGCGGCGACCGGCCAGATGCAGGTCTTCGGCGATCTGACAGCCCGACTGGCCGGTGCCCACGACCAGCACGGCGCCGGGTGGCAGCGCGTCGGGGTTGCGGTAGTCCGGCGCGTGCAACTGCATCAGCCCCGGCGGCAGGCGCTCGGCCATGCGCGGCACGATGGGCCGGTGATAGCCGCCGACCGCGACAATCACCTGATCGGCGGTAAAGCGGCCGGCGCTGGTGTCGAGCACGTAGGGGCCGTGCCCGCGACGCGCGAGTCGGGTCACGGTGACGCCCTCGCGCAGCGGCGGCTTGAACGAGGCGGCAAAGCCCTCGACATAGCGGACGATCTCGTCCTTCAGCATGAAGCCCTTGGGGTCCGGCCCGCGATAGGGGTAATCGGGCAGTTGGCACTGCCAGTTGGGCGTGACCAGGCAGAAGCTGTCCCAGCGGCGGTTGCGCCACTCGTGGGCGAGCCCGTGCTTTTCGAAGACCAGATGCGGAATCTCGCGCCGCGTTAGGTAGTGACTGGCCGACAGACCGGCCTGGCCGCCGCCGATCACCAGCGCGGGGTAGTGCGATGTTTGTGACTCGGGAACGGCGGCGGTCATGCGGGCGGCTCGAAGTTGATGACGGTGACGTGGGCGCCGGGCAGATCGGCAAAACGCGCGGCGGTGGTTTCGATCTCCTGCAACTGCGCCACCGCACTGCTGCAGGCGAAGCCATAGCGGGCGCGCACCCGTTCGCTGGCGAGGTGAAAGGCCTCGCGGCAGCGGGTGACAAACTCGGACAGCGGATACACCTCACCAGCGGAGAAATGCTGGCGCAGCGTCGACGAGGGCGAGTAGCAGCGACTGAAGCTGCCGTCGGGCCAGCGCAGCGAAAAATGTAGTTCAGGCATGGGCGGTCTCGGGCTGTGACGCGGGCGCTCGGCCGCAGCCCATCAGCGTCTGCCGGGTGCCGTCCCAGGCGAGCGCGCTGCGGCCCCCGGCACGCAGGTGCAGCTGTTGATGCGGCTCGCAGACGCCCACCATCGCCGCCGTGATGCCGCGTGCCGAAAAGCGTTCGAGTACCGCTGGCACCGCGCCAGGGGCCACCGACAACCAGTAGCCAAAGCTGGGAAAGGTGTGCAGCCACCAGCGCTGCGGGTCCACATCGGGCGGACGGGGAATGGCGTCGAGGTTCACTGTGGCGCCGACGCCGGAGCACTCCAGCAGCATCAGCAAGGTGCCGAGAATGCCGGCTTGCGAGATGTCCTTGCCAGCGGCACTGAGGCCGTCTTCGGCGATGGCGGGCAGCAGTTCAAGGTCGCCGCGCAAGCGGATACCGGGTGCGGTCGAGGCGGCATCCCAGTTGGAAAAATGCGGTCGGTAGCCACCACGCAGATCAATCGCGGCGATCAGCACCTGGCCGGGCTGGGCATCGAAGCTGGTGAGCAGGCGGGTGGCGCGGCCGAGAATCGCCACCGCCAACTGGTCGCGACCCGCGCGCAAGTTGCTGTGACCGCCGACCACCGGCACGCCGTAGCACTTTGCGGCCGCGGCCAGGCCGGCCAGCACGGTGTCAGCGGATGTCGCACTGGCGCCCCACAGCGCGTCGACCACCGCGATCGGCCGGCCGCCCATGGCGTAGATGTCGCTGACGTTGACCATCACGCCGCACCAGCCGGCGAAGTAGGGCTCGGCGGCAACGAATTCGTTCATGAAGCCTTCGATGGCGAGCAGCAGCCAGCCGTCACCGTCGGCAATGGCCGCACAGTCATCGCCCACGGGCACCGGCGCCCGTGCCGAAGCATCGAGCCCCAGTTGCGCGATGACTGCGGCGATGTCGTGCTTGTGCGCCAGCCCGCGCGTGCCCTGCAACTGCTCGGCGATGACGGCGGGGTCAATCACGCGGCGCGCGCCGTTGCCGACAGCACGCGCGGCTGCGCAAGCCGCGCCGGGTAGTGAGCGAGGTCGGCCTGCATGCGCAGGTGCGGCGCGCCCTGCACGGTGATCGCCGCCTGTGGCTGCCAGTGCAGGCGCTCGAACAGGTGGCGGTGGCGCAACTGCACTTGCGCGGTGAAGCGCGCTGCGCCCCTCGCCGACGCGGTGCAACCCGCGAGTTGAATCAGCCCGGTGCCGAGTGCGGCGAGGCGCCGGCAGTCACGGGCCACCGCCAGTCGCGAGCCTTGCCAGTGAAGACCCGAAAGGCGGTGAATGCGTACCGTGCCGACCACGCGATCCGGCATGCCGAAGACGCAGGCCAGCGCCACCAGCACCGTGCAGTGGGCATCGACAGGGTCGCGGTCATCGCCCTCGAACAGGCCCTGCTCGACGCAGAACACGGCGCGGCGCAGGCCGCGTGCACCGGCAAGTTCCCAGGCTTCGGTGGCGGGTTTGATCCAGTAATCACCCGGCGGTGAGTCGGCTGTGGCCAGGCCGTTGGCGGCGGGCAGCCAGTCGCTGAGCACGGCATCAAACGACATGGGTCACCTCCCGTGCGGCCTGCTCGAAGCTGGACAGTGACGAGCAGGCACCGCACTTGCCGCAGCCGGCCTTGATGTCGGTGGCGGTGAGTCCGGCCGTGACCAGCATCTGCCCCAGCGGTGCCAGCAGGCTGCGCATGGCCAGCGCGTCTGGCCCACGATGCTGCGCCAGCGGCGTGCCGCCAACCGGCACGAACGGCACCACAAACGGGTAGACGCCGAGGCCGATCAGGGTTTCGCACATGGCCAGAATTGCCTCGTCGCTGTCGCCCAGCCCGGCCAGGATGTAAGTGCTGACCTGGCCGCGACCGAACACCGCCACGGCGTCGGCAAATGCGCGCAGATAGTCGTCCACGCCCACGCTGGCCTTGCCCGGCATGATGCGCTGGCGCACCTCGGGCGTGACCGCTTCAAGGTGCATGCCCAGCGCGTCGACACCCGCATCGCGCAGCCGCGCGAACCACGCCGGATCATCCGGCGGCTCGCACTGCGCCTGGATCGGCAGGTTCACCGCCGACTTCACGCCGAAGGCGCTCTCGCAAAGGATCGCCGCGCCGCGGTCGGTGAAGTTGGGCGTTCCGGTGGTCATCACCATGTGGCGCACGCCGTCGAGCAGCACCGCCGCGCGTGCCACCTCGCCAAGCTGCTCGGGCGTCTTGCGGTTGATGGTGCGGCCTTCGGCCAGCGACTCGCCGATGGCGCAGAACTGGCAGGCGGTGCTGCGCCGACCGTAGCGGATGCAGGTTTGCAGCACGGTGGTGGCGAGCACGTCGCGACCGTGCAGCTGGGCGATCTTCCAGTAGGGCACGCCGTCAAAGGTCTGCTGGGCGTAGAAGCGCGGTTGCTTCGGAAAGGCGATGCGCGCCACCGGAATGCCGTCGCGTTCCAACTGGCTGTGGCCGTCGGCGTCGGGGCGGCGCGCAAAGAACGGCGAGCGCCGCGCGCTTTCGTGCAGCACCGGCACCATGATGGTGCGGCCATCGACGCTGACGGCCTTGTGATCGGTCGGCCCGGCGCCGCCTTTACGGGCGGTGATGCCGGTATCTGCCGACTCCAGGCGCAGGCCGCTGGCCTGCAGCGCACTGATCAGCTCGGCAACCGGCATCGCCTGCATCGCAGCTTGTGGGCGGCGCAGATCCTGCAGCGACAACGTGCGGGTGGTGAGCGTGCTCATGAGGCGCGCGCCATCATCTGCGCCAGTGCGGCGAGGTAGTCACCCTGCGGGCCGCTGGCGGGCGCGGGTTGCTGCAGCAGCCGCGTGACCTGCTGCAGGTCTTCGACGTCACGCGGGTCGGCGCGGTGCACGGGCGCGGCAGTCGCTGCGGGCGCGTCTTGTTGCAGCGGCGTGTGGGCTTGCGTGTCGAGGTGCAGGCGCAGCAGGTCCGGCCGCGCGTAGTGGCCCACCGAATCCATCATCCGTTTCCGTTTGGTGATCAGCGCGAAGTCGAGCTCGGCAATCACCAGCCCTTCGCCTTCGCGCAGCGGCTCGGCCAGGTGCTTGCCCTCGGGCGAGATCACCGCCGAGTAGCAACCGCCGCTGAAGGCCTTGAGCAGCTCCGGTGTCGGCGCGAGTTGTTGCTTCTGCGCGTCGGTCAGCCATGCGGTGGCATTGACGACGAAGGCGCCGGCCTCCAGCGCGTGGTGGCGCATCGTCACTTCCATCTGTTCGGCAAAGATCGGCCCGACCAGCGAGCCGGGGAATTGGCTGCAGTGAATCTCTTCGTGCTGCGCCATCAGCGCGTAGCGCGCCAGCGGGTTGTAGTGCTCCCAGCAGGCCAGCGCACCAAGCCGGCCGACGGCGGTATCCACCGTCTTCAGCCCCGAGCCGTCGCCCATGCCCCAGACCATGCGCTCGTGATAGGTCGGCGTGATCTTGCGGCGCTTCAATGCCAGCCGGCCGTCGGCGTCGAAGATGAGCTGCGTGTTGTAGAGCGTGCCGTGATCACGCTCGTTGACGCCGAGCACCACCACCATCGCGTGCTGACGGGCGGCGGCGGAGATGGCGTCGCTCAGTGGCCCGGGCACCGTGGGCGCGTGCTCGTACAGTCGCAGGTGCGCCGGGCCCATCGTCACCGCCGGGGTGACGAAGGAAAAGTAGGGGTAGTAGGGCACCACGGTTTCGGGAAACACCATGAGCTGCACGCCCTGCGCCGCGCCGTCGGCGAGGGCCAGCAGCACCTTGTCGGCGGTGCCGTCCGCCGAGTCCAGCACCGGATTGAGCTGGACGGCGGCGGCACGGATGCGGCGGGGCGTGCTCATGGCCGGCGCCTCACACCGTCCAGGTGTGGATCATGAAGGCGTCGTCGTTGCGGTGAATCAGAATCAGGTCGAGGACGTCCAGCGGGTTGATCGGCACGATGCCGGGCACCAGCGAATGCTCGCCGTGGCCGTAGAGCATCTGCAGCGCGAAGCGGCAGCAATAGACCTTGCCGCCTTCGCCCATGAAGGCTTCCAGCTGTTTGGTGAAGTTCTGGGCGCCCGGAAAGGCTTCATCGCCGATGGTCGGAAAGCCGCGCTGAATACCCAGGGTCACGCCCGGCCCATAGAGCAAAATCGAAGTTTCGAAACCCTTGCGCATCAACCGCTTGGCCTGAAGGATGTTGACGAGGCCAATCGAGCCTTCGAAGGCGACGGTGTGGAAGGTGACCAGGGCCTTCTCGCCCGGTTTGGCTTTGACGTCTTCAAACACCTTTTCTTCGTAATCGACGAAGAAATCACCTTTCTTGGTGGGGGTCGTGCTGACTGCGGGCATGGCGTGCTCCTGAGGGTTAATGAGGCTGCCCCGGGACCCACGCAACCGATGTGCCGCCGGGTCGTGTCGGCGGCCGATCAAGCTCCGATCAGTTGTCGAAGCCATTGGCTGATTTGAGTTTTTTGTTTGCGCGGCGCGGCAAAGACGGGTCAGCCATGGTTGGCACTGCGGGCAGGACATCAACGACTGGACGGTCCTTGCACCGAGTTGATGCGATCTGCCCTGGAATGGTTGGCCCATTGATTGCATGGACGCCGTATTGATTGCATTCATCGGCCGGGAGGCCCGCCATGCCCGACAGCGCTCGACGTTGGCAGCAGCGTTTGATCGGTACCGGTCAACCTGCGTACCTGGCGTTGGCCGAGGCCATCGCCGATGACATCCGCAATGGCGTGCTGCAAGCGCGCGACCGACTGCCGCCGCTACGCGCGGTCGCCACCGCGCTGCATCTCAACTACACCACGGTGGCGCGCGGCTATGCCGAGGCGCAGGCGCGCGGGCTGATCGACAGTCATCCCGGCCGCGGCAGTTTCGTGCGCGCCCAGGCGGCGTCGGGCCCGGCCCGCAGCGTCCGCAGCCTGGGGTTGGTCGAGATGACGATGAACCTGCCACCTGAGCCCGACGACCCGGTGCTGATGGCGCGCATGCGACGTGGTCACGAGCAGGTCATGGCGCGGCACGATCTGACCGTGCTGCTGCGCTATCAGCCCTTTGGTGGTGACGCGCAGGCGCGCGAGGCCGGTGCGCGTTGGCTGGCGCCGCTGTTGCCGGAGGTCGCGGCCGAGCGGGTGCTGGTCTGCCCAGGTATTCAAAGCGCATTGGTGGCGGTGTTCAGCTTGCTGGTGCGGCCGGGCGAGGTGTTGTGCTGCGAGGCGATCACCTATCCCGGCGTCAAGGCCATCGCCACCCAGTTGGGCGTCAAGCTGCAGGGGTTGGCAATGGACGCTGACGGCATCCGTCCCGACGCATTTGAAACCGCCTGTCGCGTGCACCGGCCCAAGGCGCTGTACCTCAACCCCACGCTGCAGAACCCGACCACGCTGACCGTGCCGCTGACGCGTCGCAGCGAACTGGCGCGCATCGCTTTGCAGTACGGCATTCCGGTGATCGAGGACGACGCCTACGGCCTGCTGCCAAGCGACAAGGTCGCCCCAATTGCGACACTTGCGCCGAGCCTGACCTACTACCTCACCGGCATGGCCAAGCATGTCGGCGCCGGTCTGCGGATGGCCTATCTGGTTGCGCCGGACACCTCCGCCGTGCAGCGGCTGTCGGCCGTGTTTCGCGCCACCACCATCATGGCGCCGCCGATGACGGTTGCGTTGGCCACGCAGTGGATCGACGACGGCACCGCGCACGCCATGCTGCGCGCGCTGCGTGCCGAGTCGCGCCGGCGACAGGCGCTCGTGCGGCAATGGCTGCCGGCCGCGCAAGTCCGCACCCATGCCGATGCATTTCACCTGTGGCTGGAACTGCCGCCGGGGTGGAACCGCCACCTGTTCGCAATGCAGTTGCGCAGCATCGGTGTCGGGGTGGTCGCCAGTGATGCGTTCGTGGTCAGCGGCGTGCTGCCCGAGGCCGTGCGCTTCTGCCTTGGCGGCCCGATGAGCACGCAGGACTGTGGTCACGCGCTGGAGGCCATGGCCGCGCTGATGCTGCAATCACCCGACAGTATTGCCGGCGTGCATTGATGGCGGCCCGGCCAAGGTGACGGTGTGGCGACGGGTCTAAGCTCCGGCACTTTGAATCTGGAGCAGTCGATGGATTTGGCAACCTTGCAGGCTGCTGCGCCGACCCCTGACACCGCCATGGCTTTTTATGACGGACTGGCCTCGGTCGAGGTCGATTTCATGCTCGGGCGCTGGCGCGGCGAAGGCTTGAACACTGGTCATCCCATGGACGGCACGCTGGAGCGCTTTGGCTGGTTCGGCAAGGAGTTCGTCGATGCCGAGCAGGTCCATCCGCTGCTGTTCAAGGTGGGCCAGGAGGGCACCCGAGCGCTTAATCCCGGCCTGATGCCAATGGCATTGGCGCTGCGCTATCCGTCATTGAACAACCGCGCCGTGGCCGCCGTGTTCCGCGTGATTCAGCCGCTGATGACCACCCGCACGCCGCGCGCTCGACTGCGAATGGTCGAATATCGCGGCGTCAAGACGGCGGCCATGGTCTATGACCAACTCGCCATCATCGACGTGTTCCGCAAGGTCGACGACGACACCGTGCTGGGCGTGATGGACATGAGGACCATGGATCAGCCGTTCTTTTTCGTGTTGCGCCGCGCGCGGGTTTAGTTGCCCCTGGATAATTCACTTTGCCCATCACGTGACGCAGGGCTGATGGCGAACTGAGCGACCTGTCGTCGCTTGAGCAGCTTGACTTGCGGAGGTTTGAGGTTCCTGCCCTTGCCTCGGTGGGTCATGGTGATGTTGTCAGGCTGTCTGCCGCGATAACCCAGATCGACGATGGCGGTTTTTGACATCACGTCGGTGAGGATGGCTGTCTATTCAAAGCGCTCTTCGAGGGTCCATCAGAGCGAGGGCCAGGCACGAAAATGGCAGCTTTTGCGGCGCGCCGAAAGTTGACCATCACAGGCGATCGGCCCTCAAACGGTTGACGCGATCGTCAGCAGGCAAAACCATGTGCATCGCATCTGCAACACAATGGAAGGCCCCATGAAATCCGCGACCCTCCCGCCGCTCCGAGTCACGCCGGAACTGCGCAGCGCAGCCGAAAGCGTACTCACTGAAGGCGAAAGCCTGTCCAGCTTCGTCGAAGCCTCGGTGCGCCAGCAGATTGATCATCGCCGCGCGCAGAAAGAGTTCATCGCCCGTGGCCTCGCCTCACGTGAAGAGGCCAAGCGAACGGGGGTGTACTTCACCGTTGAGGAATCCATGGCCTCGTTGAACGCCATCCTCGAAAAGCACAAGGCCAAGGCCGGGTGACGTATCGCGTCAGAATCAGCAAGGCCGCCCAGGAGGACTTGGAACGGCTGCTGGATTTTCTTGCACCCAAAGATCCTCGGGCCGCTGTGCGGGCCAGCGCCGCCATCGCCAAAGGCTATGCGCAGCTTCAGGACATGCCCTTCACCATCCGCAAGGCTGACCCCACCAACCCCTTTTTGCGTGAACTGATCATCTCGTTTGGCGGCGCAGGGTATGTGGCGCTATTCGAAATCGACAACGACACCACCGTCACTGTGCTCGCCGTGCGACACCAGCGCGAGAACGATTACTACTGAGGTAAGGCAACCCCGCAGCCTGTCCGCAACGCCGTGAAGTCTCTAAAACATCATGCGGCAAGACGTGGGGCCGGACGGCGATGCGCAGCGCCTCTCTCAGCGCTGCTGATCGAGCCGCCGATATTTCGGCTGTACCCCCGTTGAGACCCCCGTACGGGCGGTATCTGCCGGATTAAGAAGGCCGATGGCGGGCACAAAAAACCCGCCTTTTCAGCGGGTTAGGGTTTGAAAAGAACAATGTTGAATCAAAAATTGGTGGAGATGGCGGGAATTGAACCCGCGTCCGCCAGCCTTCCGCCTACAGATCTACATGCGTAGCCCGTTCATTGATTTTCGTCTTCAGCTCCCGGAAGGGCACGGATCGCTGTCGCTTATCCCCTTAGGGTTTTAGTACGTTGGTTAAGGGCGAACCATTGCACGAGTTGGTAAGAGTCGACACCTGATTCAGCGGTACCAACACCAGCTGGTCAGATGCTCACCGGATTAAGCGGCGAGGGCGTAGTTGTCGTCGTTCGCAACTAGCTTGTTTGCAAACCGTTTAACGAGCAGATTTGCAGCTCGGCATGCACCGCGAGTTTCAGCACCGACGTCGAAGCCAGTCATCCCCTTTGAGTACGGCGCAAGAATAGCACGCGCGCAGCGTCGTGCCCTCAGTCTCGAACGCTGGTGCGCATGATGCGGCCCTGCTGGCGCTGCCAGTCGCGGTCCTTCATGTCGGCGCGCTTGTCGTGCTGCTTCTTGCCTTTGGCCAGGCCCACGGCGAGCTTGGCGCGGCCGCGGTTCCAGTGCAGGTCCAGTGGCACCAGGGTGTAGCCGGCACGTTCGACCTTGCCGATCAGGGTGGCGAGTTGTTTGCGGTGCAGCAGCAGCTTGCGGGTGCGGGTGGAGTCGGCAATCACGTGGGTGCTGGTCTGGGTCAGCGGCGTGACGTGCGCGCCGATCAGGTAGGCCTCGCCATTGCGGAGGATGACGTAGGCCTCGGCGATTTGTGCGCGGCCCGCGCGCAGCGATTTCACCTCCCAGCCCAGCAGCGCCAGACCGGCTTCGTAACGCTCTTCGATGAAGTAGTCGTGCCGCGCCTTGCGGTTGAGGGCGATGGTGTCATCGTCTTGCGCAGCTTTGGTTTTTGCACCCATGTGCCAAGTATACGGGCCCGCCTTGGCACTACACTCTGGTCATGAACATTCCTGAATCACGCACGGGGACCTGGTCCTCTCGCGGGGCCTTTGTCTGGGTCGCCGTGGGCAGTTGCGTGGGCATGGGCACGATGCTGCGCTTTCCGGCGCAAGTGCAGTCGTTTGGCGCGATTCCGTTTCTGTCGGCCTATCTGTTGTGCCTGTTGCCGATTGCCTGGCCGATTCTGGCGGCGGAATGGGGCTTGGGCCGGTGGATGCGCGGCGACCTGGTGAGCGGCTTTGCCAACACGGCCACCACGGCAGGGCTGACCCGCAAGTGGCGCTGGCTGGGTGGGGTGATGGTGGTCACCGCGGCGCTGGTTTTGTCCTACTACAGCGTGATTGCCGGCTGGGGGATGGCCTACCTGGTGCGCGCGGCGGGCGGCGTTCTGAATGCGCAACCGCTGCCCGCGCTGGTCGACAACTACCAACAGCTGGTTAGCGAGCCCGAGCGCGGTCTGGCATGGCACACGCTGTTCATGGTGGTCACCTGCGTGGTGGTCTCGCGGGGTTTTCGTTCTGGGGTCGAGCGCTTGGCGATTCGGGTCTTGCCGGCGTCTATGCTGGTCACCGCACTGCTCGTGCTGGTGCTGCTGTTCCGCGATGCCCCGGCGCCAGACTGGCGGGCACTGCTGGCCGCCAAGACCTCGCCGCTGGATCTCGAGCTGTGGCTGACCGCGATACGCGAAGCCTTCATCACCGCTGGACTGGGCCTGGGCGCAATGATGACGCTGGGCGCCTACCTGCCGGGTGAAGTTCGCCTGTTGTCAACGGCAGGCATCGTCCTCGGCCTGGACGTGATGTTCGGCATTCTCATCACGCTGGTGCTGTTCCTGCTCGGCGGCGTCTCGGCCGGGACCGGTTTCGAGTTGGTGTTCGTCGGCTTGCCGCAAGCCTTGCCCGAGGGGCTCAACGGTGTGTTGATCGGCACCGTGGTCTACGGTCTGCTGGTGGTGATGAGTCTGACCTCGGCCGTCGTGCTGCTGGAGGTGGTCACCCGTTTCGCGATGGAGCGTTGGCGTCACACGCGCATCGATGCGGCGACGACCTCGGCGGCGGTGATCTGGGCGCTGGGTGTGGCCTCTCTGCTGAGCTTTTCCGGGCCGGCGTCACTCGACGCCGAGCAGTTTTCGATCTTCGACGCGCTGATCATCGCGACCGCGCAACTCGCCGCGCCGATCTCGGCGTTGGCGGTGTGCGTGTTTGCCGGGCGGATGATTCCCAGCGACCTGCGCCGCGCGGTCTTTGGTGAGTCCGGGGGTTACTCGGTTTGGGCGGCGCTGCTGCGCTACCCGGCGCGGGTCGGGGCGGTGGTCATCGTGCTCGATGCCATCGGCGTGTTCGCGGCGATCAGGGCGCTTTGGTTTTGACAGCAGGTAAAGACGGGTATGAGCGGTGAACTGATACAGGTGGAAGTGGCTTACGCGTTGCCGGCCGAGCAGGTGGTGCTGCGGGTCGACCTGCCAAGCGGTGCGACGGTTCGCGACGCGGTGTCGCGGTCGGGCCTTTTAGGTCGCTATCCCGACATTGATCTGGACCGGCAGCGGGTGGGCATTTATGCCCGGCTGGTGTCACTCGATGACGCGGTGAACGCCGGCGACCGGGTCGAGGTTTACCGCCCGCTGCAGGCCGATCCCAAGGCCGCGCGGCGGGCCAATGCCAAGGCGAAAGCTAAAGCGAGCTCGGATCGGTAGGCGAGCTGCGACCCGGATCGCGCTGGGTCTCGGGACGGTCTGCGGGGATCTCGACATCGTCTTCATCGCCGCTCGGGCGCCCGTAAACGGTGCTCGGGTCGATGATGATGGCGTCGGCGCCCTCGGCCTGAAGCCCATCCATGCGTGCCAACTGACCATCACGGAAGTGCAGTGACACGATGCGCTTGGCTTCGGCGCCACGCGGTGCGCGGTAGTAGCCGAGGTAGTCCCAGCGATTGCTGTCATAAGGATCTGCGGCGATTGGCGTGCCGAGCAGGAAACGGACCTGTTCTGGCGTCATGCCGACTTCAAGCTGGTCGAGTTTGTCCTGCTCGATGAAATTGCCCTGCCGCGTCGGTAACTTGTAGACCAACTGGCATCCCGTCAGAGAGACCAGAAGAATTGTTGCCAGGGCACTGTTGATCCAAAAACGCATTGCGGTTCATTGCGGGGTCGAAGCCAACGGTCATAATACGGCATTACTTGGAGTGCACTCATGGAATCATCCGACCTTCGCAACGCTGGCCTCAAGGTCACCCTTCCACGGCTGAAAATTCTGCAGATTCTCGAAGCCAACGCTGATGCGCATCTGTCGGCCGAAGACATTTACCGTCTGCTGCTGGAATCCCACGAAGAGATCGGGCTGGCCACCGTGTACCGGGTCCTGACCCAGTTCGAAGCCGCCGGTCTGGTGGTGCGGCACAATTTTGAGGGCGGTCATTCGGTTTTCGAATTGGCCAGCGGCGAGCACCACGACCACATGGTTTGCCTTGAGACCGGCAACGTCATTGAATTTGTCAGTGACGAGATCGAAAAGCTGCAGCACGAGATCGCCAAAAAGCACGGCTACGACGTACACGATCACAGCCTGGTGCTGTACGTGAAGCCGTTGAAGTCGAAATAAGGCGGGCCCAGCACTGCGGCGGCCGCCAGTGGGTCAGGCGTCGCCTGCAACCTGATCGAGCAGTTCGGCGGCGAGCTGTCGCGCCGATGCAGTGATGGTTTGCCCGCCCTGCAGGCGCGCCAGCGCGTCGATGCGGGCGCTGCGGTCCAATGGCGTGACGCGGGTGAAGGTCTTGCCGCCGGTCACGTCCTTGTGGATCGACAGATGCTGATGGGCCTGCGCCGCGACCTGTGCCTGATGGGTCACGCACAAAACTTGTCGTCGGGTGCCCAGCGCCCTGAGCTCTTGTCCGACACGCTCGGCCACCGCACCGCTGATGCCGGCATCGACCTCATCGAAGACCATGGTCGCCACGCCGCGCAATTGAATGGCCACCACCTGCAGTGCAAGCGACACGCGCGACAGCTCGCCGCCGCTCGCGACTTTGCTCAGCGGTCGGGGTGACTGACCGGGGTTGGCGCTGAATTCAAAGCTGACCTCGTCGAAGCCAATGCTGCGCACCGGTGTGCGCGGGTCGGCGGTCACTGCAATCTGGAAGCGCGCGTTGGCCATGCCCAGGCCCTGGACGATGGGCGTGGCGCCGTCGGCCAGTCGCTTGGCGGACTTTTCACGCGCCTTGCTCAGTGCGCGGGCGACAGTCTGATACGTCGTCAGCTGACCCTCGCGCTGGCGGCTGAGTGAGGCCAAGCGCTGTTCGTGGTTCTGGTTGCGGTCGAGTTCTTCGCGCAGCGTCTCAAGGTGTTCGGCGAGCGCTTCCGGTCTAACGCGGTGTTTGCGCGCGGTGTCGTGAATCGCGCTCATGCGGCGTTCCGCACGTGCCAGCTCACCCGGGTCGAGGTCGAGCCGGTCGAGCGCGCCGCGCAGGGCGTGGATGACGTCCTGCAGTTGGGTGCGCGCCGACTCCAGCGTCGGTGCCAACTCGGCAAAGGCCGGATCCAGATCGGCCAGGGCGTCGAGCAGTTGCTGGGCGCGGCTGATGGCGGCATCGGCCGCCGCGTCGTCCCCCGCCAGACTGCTGAGCGCAAGGTTGCCGTCTTCAAGCAGGCGTCCGGCATTGGCCAGCCGCCGATGCTCGGCTTCCAGCTTTGGCAGTTCGTCGGGTTGCAGCGCCAGCGCTTCGAGTTCCTGGATCTGAAACTGCAGAAAGTCCAGTCGGGCAGGGTCGCCCTGACCTTGCTTGCGAATCGACTCGATCAGTGCGTCTGTCTCGTGCAGGGCTTCCGCCGCTGCGGCGACCTTGGCCAGCGCGGCGCCGTGCTGGCCAAAGGCGTCCAAGGTCTGTCGTTGGGTGTCGCCGCGCAACAGCGTCTGCGACTCCGACTGACCATAGATTTCGATCAGGCAATCGCCGAGCTCGCGCAGGGCGCTGGCATTGACCGGTTGGGCGTTGACGAAGGCGCGGGTGCGACCCTCGGTAAGAATTACGCGGCGCAGCACCACCAGATCGGGGTCGTCTTCGTCGACCAGCGACTGCGCCTGCAGCCATTTGCGGGCGGCCGATTCGTCATCGGGCGGCAGCTCGAAGGTGGCGGTGATGTCGGCTTTCTCGCAGCCGTCGCGCACCATCTGGCTGTCAGCGCGGGCGCCAGCCAACAGGCCCAGCGCGTCAATCAGGATTGACTTGCCGGCACCGGTCTCGCCGGTCAGCACGGTCAGGCCGGGACCGAATTCCAGTGCCACCGAGTCGATGATGGCGAAGTTTTGAATGGTCAGTGATTTGAGCATTACGGCCCGCGACCCCAGTGCAGCTTGTTGCGCAGCACGTTGAAATAGTCGTACCCGACGGCGTGAATCAACTGCAGCCGAACGCCGGCACGCGCCACCAGCAACTCGTCGCCGGGGCGCAGTGCCTCGTGAGAGTGACCGTCGCAGGTCACGGTCGCCAGCGTGCCCGTGCCGCCGCCCAGACGAATCTTGATCGGCCGGTCGGCGCCGACCACCAGCGGGCGGTCGGACAGCGTGTGCGGGCAAATGGGCACCAGCGAAATCGCATCGAGTGCCGGGTGGATCACCGGGCCGCCGCTGGACAGGGCGTAAGCGGTCGAGCCGGTCGGCGAGGAAACGATCAGACCATCGGCACGGTGCTGGCTGATGAACTGGTCGCCCAGCCACGTCTCGAATTCCAGCATGCGGATCGAGGCCTGGTTGCGAATCACCACGTCATTGACCGCCAGCAGCGGGCCAGCTTCACCATGCGTGCTGATCACCCGGGCCTCGAGCAGCAGGCGGCTTTCAGTGGTGTATTGGCCCGCCAGAACGGCACTGATGGGGGTCTCGAACGCGTCCGGTGGCACGTCCACCATGAAGCCCAGGCGACCCTGGTTGATGCCGAGTATCGGCACGCCGCGCGGTGCCATGACCCGGGCCGCCGCCAGCAGGGTGCCGTCGCCGCCGACCACGAGCACCAGATCGCAGCGCGTGGCCAGCAGGTCACGAGGGCAGAAGCGCTCAGCCGGGCGGTCGAGGTGCGGGCTCAGTGGCTGATCGAGCAGCGGTGCATGGCCGATGGATTCCAGCCAGGCGACCAACCGGTCGACCGTTTCAAGGGCTTTGCGGTCCTGCTTGCCGATGATGCCCAGCCGGGTAAATGCTTGCGTCAAGCGCGAATGACCTGGAAAGTTTTAACAGGTGACTAGTGTAGAGCTTCGGTATTGGCAGACCTAGGGCCTGTTAACAATTGCCGTATCGCTGCGCCAACTGTTAACAGGCCCTAGTGTCCTTTAACAAAAGTTCATAGAACGATTATGAGTGACCGTTGTCCATCTTCCCTGACTTGAGGGAGGATGCGGAGATGACGGGACGCAAACCCATTGGGCTGGAGCTGACACCCACCGAGCAATCGGAGTTGGAGCAGTGGGCTCGTCGTCGCAAGACGCCGTCGGCGGACAAGCAGCGTGCGCAGATCATTCTGGGGTGCAGCCTTGGATTGTCGGGCCGCGAAGTGGGACAGCGCTGCGGGGTGACGACGCAAACCGTGTCGAAGTGGCGGCGGCGTTTTGAGCAGTACCGGATCGCGGGATTGAGCGATGCGCCGCGCACGGGTCGACCGCGCACGATTAACGACGACAAAGTGTCGGAAGTCATTGAGAAGACTTTGCATAGCGGTCCAGCCAAGGCGACGCACTGGTCGACGACTTTGATGGCCGAAGAGACTGCCCTCAATGCCATGGCAGTCAGCCGCATCTGGCGCGCCTTTGGGCTCAAGCCGCACCGGCTGGAAACCTTCAAGTTGTCGACCGATCCGCACTTTGTTGACAAAGTGCACGACATCGTCGGTCTGTATCTGAATCCGCCAGATCGTGCCTTGGTGTTGTGCGTTGATGAAAAAAGCCAGATTCAAGCCCTGAACCGTACCCAACCTGGCTTGCCGTTGCGTTTCGGGTCTGCCGAAACCACGACCCACGACTATGTGCGACACGGCACGACGACCTTGTTCGCAGCGCTGGATATCGCCACCGGCGAAGTCATTGGTCGCTTGCACCGGCGGCATCGCAGTGCGGAGTTCCTGGCGTTCCTGCGCGCACTGGATCGTGAGGTGCCCAAGCACCTCGATATTCATCTCATTCTCGACAATTACGGCACGCACAAAACCGAAGCGGTCCGCGCTTGGTTTGCCGCCAGACCGCGCTATCACCTGCACTTCACCCCGACCTCAGCTTCCTGGCTCAATCTGGTAGAACGCTTTTTCTCGCTGTTGTCACAGCGGTGGATCAAACGTAACGCCCACACCAGTACCAACGACCTTGAGCGATCCATCCGCCACTACCTCAAAACCTACAACCAGGACCCCAAACCCTTCGTATGGCGCAAATCCGCCGATGAAATCATCTCGGCTATCGCCCGCCTCTCTGATCGAATCAATAATAAAGTGAACTTTTGTTAAAGGACACTAGTTGCGTCGCGAATAAAATTGAAGGGTTGCGCGCGGGTCTTCCGCGGGGCCGCTGTGCGTTGCGGCCCGGGGCAGGCGATGATGCGGCAGATTGTTCGCGGCGCTGCGGTCGTCGTGAACACGCTGCCCCATGGCCGGAACGTAGGGATGATGGATGACCGAACCACTGAACGAACGGGCAGCTGATTTACTCAATCTGCTGATCCAGCGCTACATCCAGGACGGCCAGCCGGTGGGCTCACGCACCCTGTCGCGCGCCGCAGGTCTGGGGCTTTCGGCCGCGACCATCCGCAATGTGATGGCCGACCTCGATGCGCTGGGCCTGGTCGCGTCGCCGCATACCTCTGCTGGACGCATTCCGACGCAGCGTGGCTATCGCTACTTCGTTGACACCCTGTTGTCGCCAGAGCCACTGGACGTTTTGACCCGCAACCGGCTTGAGGAAACCTTCGGCGGAGGTTCACTCAAGCAAGGGCCTGACCTGGCCAGGGCGGCCAGTGACCTGCTCTCGCAACTCACGCAGATGGCGGGCGTGGTCACCGTGCCGAGACGCAACCTGGCGACCCTGCGTCGCATCGAATTTCTGCCGCTGTCGGACCAGCGCGTGCTGGCGATACTGGTGGTCAATCAACACGAAGTGCAGAACCGTGTGCTGCAAATGGACCGCAGCTACGGCGCCGACGAGCTGACCCTTTACGCCAACATCCTCAACGAGCATTACGCCGGGCGGGAGCTGGGCGTGTTGCGGCAGGCGCTGCTCGACGAGGCCATCGATGCCCAGGACCGCGTCAACGTGATGCTCCGCGATGCCGCGTCGATGGCTCGCAGGGCGATGTCGCCCCACGACGCACCCGATTTCGTCCATGCCGGCGGCAGCAATCTGCTGGGCTTTCAGGACCTCACCGACGTGCAGCGGCTGCGCGGCCTGTTCGATGCGCTTGATCAGAAGCGCGACCTTCTAGGCTTGTTCGACCAGTGCCTGGCCGCCGATGGGGTGCAGGTGTTCATTGGCCAGGAGTCGGGTTACCGGGTGCTTGACGAGGTCACGGTGGTCACGGCGCCCTATTTCGTTGACGGCGCCGTGGCCGGCGTCCTGGGGGTGATCGGCCCGACGCGTATGGCCTATCAGCGGATCATCCCCCTGGTCGGCGAGGCTGCGCGGATGCTGTCACGCGGCCTGGCGGACGGGTGAAGTGCAATGGGCGATGACCGTAGCCCTTGAAATAGGCGGGGCCACCACCAGCGTCTGAGCCATGTCGGTCGGGTAAGCCCGGCGACGATCCCCATTCCAACCTGAAATCGGCCTATGACCTCCACTAAGCCACCTTCCGCTTCGCCTGACGCCGATCCCGACGTCGGCCCCCACGCCGCAGAAGATGCTGGCGTGACGACCGAGGCCGAGATTCCCCTCGAAGCCCAACTGGTCGCGCTGGAATCGGCGCTGGCCGAGGCCGAGCAGGCTGCCGCACAGGCCAAGGACGCGCAGTTGCGCGCTGCCGCCGACTTCGAGAACACCCGTCGTCGTCTTGAGCGCGACGCACAGCGCACCGCCCAATACGCCACCGAGAACCTGCTCAAAGAGCTGCTCGCCGTGGCCGACTCGGTCGAGCTTGGCCTCAAGGCGGCGCTGAAGCCCGACGCTGAAGTCGCCAAATTGACCGAGGGCATGGAGCTGACGCAGCGCCAGGTGACCAGCTTCCTCGAAAAGCAGGGCGTTACCGCGGTGGACCCCGCAGGCCAGCCCTTCAACCCGGACGAGCAGCAGGCCATGAGCATGATCGAGAGTGTCGATGTCGCGCCCAATCACGTGCTGGCCGTGATGCAGAAGGGCTATCGCCTGCACGATCGGCTGCTGCGACCGGCCATGGTCATCGTCGCCAAGGCACCGCCCGAAGCCGACAAAAACTGAGGCACCGCGCTGCACGCCCCTTGAATCCGGGCGATGCGCGCCCACCTCATTCCACAAATCCGTATTGCAGAATTTTTCAGGAGTTCCCCCATGGCAAAGATCATTGGCATTGACCTCGGTACCACCAACAGCTGCGTCGCCATCATGGACGGCGGCACCGCCAAGGTCATTGAAAACAGCGAGGGCGAGCGCACCACGCCGTCCATCGTTGCGTACACCGACGACGGCCAGACCATCGTCGGCCGTTCGGCCAAGCGTCAGGCGGTCACCAACCCGCACAACACTCTGCACGCAGTGAAGCGGCTCATCGGCCGTCGTTTCGACGACGCCGTGGTGCAAAAAGACATCGCCATGGTGCCTTACAAGATCGTCAAGAACGACAATGGCGATGCTTGGGTCGAAGCCCGTGGCAAGCGCATGGCGCCGCCGCAGGTCAGCGCCGAAGTGCTGATGAAGATGAAGAAAACCGCGGAAGATTATCTCGGCGAAAAGGTCACCGAAGCGGTGATCACCGTGCCGGCCTACTTCAATGACGATCAGCGGCAGGCGACCAAAGATGCGGGCAAGATCGCCGGCCTTGAAGTCAAGCGCATCATCAACGAGCCCACCGCTGCGGCGTTGGCGTTCGGCATGGACAAGGTCAAGGGCGACCGCAAGATCGCCGTTTACGACCTGGGCGGCGGTACGTTTGACGTATCGATCATCGAAATTGCCGAAGTCGATGGCGAGCACCAGTTCGAAGTGTTGGCGACCAACGGGGACACCTTCCTCGGCGGCGAAGACTTCGACATGCGCGTGATCGACTATGTGACCACCGAGTTTCAGAAGGATCAGGGCGTCGACCTGAAGAAGGATCCCCTGGCCCTGCAGCGTTTGAAGGAGGCGGCCGAGAAAGCCAAGATCGAGCTGTCGAGCACCACGCAGACCGAAATCAATCTGCCGTACATCACCGCCGATGCCTCCGGCCCCAAGCACCTGGTGATGAAGCTGTCGCGCGCCAAGTTGGAGTCGCTGGTGGACGAGTTGATTCAGCGCTCGGTTGAGCCCTGCAAGGTGGCGTTGAAAGACGCCGGCCTCAAGGCGGGCGACATTCAGGAAGTGATTCTGGTCGGCGGTCAAAGCCGCATGCCCAAGGTCCAGGAAATCGTCAAGAACATTTTTGGCCGTGAGCCGCGCAAGGACGTGAACCCTGATGAGGCCGTCGCCGTCGGCGCCGCCATCCAGGGCGCCGTACTCGCCGGCGACGTCAAAGACGTGCTGTTGCTTGACGTCACGCCGCTGTCGCTGGGCATCGAAACCCTCGGCGGCAAAATGACCAAGCTGATCGAGAAGAACACCACCATTCCGACCAAGAAGTCCGAAACCTTCACCACCGCCGACGACAACCAGACGGCCGTGACCATTCAGGTTTACCAGGGCGAGCGCGAAATTGCCGCAGCCAACAAGAGTCTTGGCCGGTTTGACCTGGCTGACATTCCGCCGGCCGCGCGCGGCGTGCCGCAGGTTGAAGTGACCTTCGACATTGACGCCAACGGCATTCTCAACGTGTCGGCCAAGGACAAGGCGACCGGCAAAAGCCAGTCCATCGTGGTCAAGGCCAACTCCGGCCTGTCGGATGATGAGATCGAGAAGATGGTCAAGGACGCCGAACTGCACGCCGAGGAAGATCGTCAGTTCAACGAGCTGATCACCGCGCGCAACTCGGCCGACCAGATGATCCATGGCGTCGAGAAGTCGTTGAAGGATCTCGAAGCCGACGTTGACGCAGAAGAAAAGACCCGTATCGAGGCTGCGATCAGCGAACTACGCGACGTGATCAAGGGCAGCGACAAAGCCGCCATCGACACCAAGACCGCCGCGCTGGCTGAAGTGGCCACTAAGCTTGCCGAGCGTGCTTATGCCAAGGCCGGCGGTGGTGACCCGGCGGGTGCCGCTGCCGACCAAGCCGCAGGAGGTGCCGGCAACGCCGACAGTGACGTGGTGGATGCCGAGTTCACCGAAGTCAAAGACAAGAAGTAAGCCGCAAGGGAACCTCTGAAAAACTTAGCGAGCGACGCTCAGCTCGCGTTCCGCCGGAGCGCGAAATGAGGAGCGCAGTAGTTTTGCAGAGGTTCCCGAGGCGTGAGGGATGGGGCGTGAGGCAGCCTTCCGGGCTGCCAGCGGCCCACCCCTCGCGTGTTTCCTTCACGTGATGTTCTGAAATCGGGATCTTTCCAGGATGACCCTGCCGCACCTCGCCCCACGCCTCTTGCCCCACGTCTCGACATGAGCAAGCGCGACTACTACGACGTATTGGGCGTACCCCGTGACGCTGACGACGACGTCCTGAAGAAGTCCTACCGCCGGTTGGCCATGAAGCTGCATCCGGACCGGAACCCCGGCGATGCGGCGGCCGAAGAGAAGTTCAAGGAAGCCAACGAAGCCTACGAAGTGCTTACCGATCCGCAGAAGCGGGCGGTCTACGATCAGCACGGTCACGATGGGTTGAGCCGAAGCGGCGGAGGTGGTGCGGGCGCGGGCGGCTTCTCCGACATTTTTGGCGACGTGTTTGCCGACATTTTCGGCGGCCGTGGTGGTGGCGGCGGTCGCGCGGGGCCGCGGCGCGGCGCGGATCTGCGTTTCATGATGGACCTTGATCTGGAGCAGGCCGCCGCCGGCACCGAAGAAACCATCCGCATCCCCAGCTGGTCGAGCTGCGAAAGCTGCGACGGCCACGGCACGGCCGACGGCAAGCGCCCGGGCACCTGCCCCAGCTGCCATGGCAGCGGTCAGGTGCGCGTGCAGCAGGGCTTTTTCGTCATGCAGCAGACCTGTCCGGCCTGCCGGGGTCGGGGGACGGTGATCACCGATCCGTGCAAGCCGTGCCGCGGCGCCGGCAAAGTGCAGAAAGAAAAAACCCTGAGCGTCAAGATTCCCGCCGGGGTCGACACCGGTGACCGCATTCGCCTGTCGGGTGAAGGCGAGCTCGGTGAGAAGGGTGCTGGGGCCGGGGACCTTTACGTGCAAATCAATGTGCGGCCCCATGATTTCTTCGACCGAGATGGCAATGATCTGCACTGCACCATCCCGGTTGACATGACCACCGCTGCCCTGGGTGGCGAAATCGAGGCGCCGACGCTGCTGGGCGCCGTCACCCTGAAGATTCCCGAAGGCACCCAGACCGGCAAGACCTTTCGGTTGCGCGGGCGCGGCGTCAAGTCGGTGCGCGGCGCCGGGCAGGGCGACCTGCTCTGTCAGGTGCGCGTGGAAACACCGCGCAACCTCGGGCGTCGCCAACGTGAGCTGCTGCAACAACTGCGCGACTCGATGGACGGCCGAGGTGCGACCCATAGCCCCGAGACCGCGTCATGGCTCGACAAGGCCAAGCAGTTTCTTGAGGCACACCTCAAGCCCTGACGGCTTCTCTTCGCGAGACGGAGGTGCCAACGCTCAGGCGTAGCCTTCGATGGTTTGTCTTAGCCATTGATAAGGCTTGAGATACGCTCTATGTTGATCGCGGTGCGGATCGAGTCCCGAATCCCCAGCGCGGAGCGCAGCGTCAGCCATGAGCGACATCGAACAGCAAAGCCTTCGCTATTTCGTCCAGCGAGGATGCGACCCGCAATGGCAGGATTTTCTCCATGCCATGTCGCGCGAGCTCGCTGCCCAGTTGTCGGTCCCCGAAATGCGTGGATTCTATTTTGCAGTCGGCGCCCGTATGGCCAATGCCTCGCCGGTGTCGGCTGGCGCCTCACTGACCGAACTTGAATCGGCGTTCAACGATTGGTTGGCCCAGCGCGACTGGGGTTTCGTAAGCATTCGAGACCGGCAGAGCGTTCTTGATTTCAGCCATGCCTGTGCGCCGCTGCGTGCCGCGTTTGGTGAGTCTGGCATGACGGCCGCCGGCGCAATTCTTGAAGGCTTGTACGGCACCTGGTTGGGTCAGTTGGGCGTTGATGACCAGCTTGAGCTGCGTCAGATTGGCGATGCCGAAGGGCCGGCTGATGTTCTCAAATTCCGCCTCGCCCATCAAAGCCTTTTCGCCTGATCGTCATGAGCAACCGCAATGACGACATCAAGCACCTGTTCGCCCATCTCGGTCTCAATGCCGAGGACTATCTGGAGTTGCGCCGTCAAAGTGGCGGCACCGAGACCGGTCAGCCGGTGGCGTCCAATGCGCCGCCCGGCACTCGGCGGCCGGCCGGTGGGCCGCCGCTTGGCAGTGGCACGCCCAGCGGTCGCTTCAATGCCAGTGAGCAGCCCAAAGTCTTTCTGCCCGGCTTGACACCTGATCTGGGGGCGCCCGAGCAAACGCCGCCGGTGATGCGTGCCCGTGTTGCACCAACGGTTGATGCGCAGGTCGTGCCGCCGCCTGATGCGCAAGAGCGTTCGCTGTACGCCGGTCCGTCACGGCCGGCGTCGCGTCGCTGGGCGATGGTCGATGCTGCGGCCCAGGCGGTGCCGGCGGTGGCCAAAATTCGCCCGAAGGAAACGGCACCCGAACCAGTGACCAGCGTGTCGCCTGAGGCAAGGGCGAAGCCCAAAGCGCCGCCGTATGTCGAGCCGGCCCCGTCCACCGCAGGGGCAGGGGATGCCGAGCGCGTCGCCGCCCCCGAACCCGGCACCGGCGGCAGTCATAACGAAGCGGGCCTTGGCGCCGTGCTGACCCGGCTCAAACATCCCGAGATGACCGCCACCGACCGTCTTGGCGCACCGCGACTGCGCTACGCCCCCCGGCCTTTGGCAGGCCGACAGCCGGGCGAGGCTGCCGCTGCAGCATCTGAACTCGACGCGGTGCTCAGCCGCCTGGGCCGCGCGCGACGTTAGGGTGTGTTCACACGATTGGCATCGCTGCGTTGCCGGCTGTTTTTTCGCCAGGCAATGCGCGACTGAGGAAATCTGGTTATTCCAAATGACGAAGGCGCAACACCGCATGGCGGGAAAACAGACAGCAATCCGAAGGGGCCGGCCGGTTCTGGCCCTGGGCTTCGTTGGTCGTCGCATATTTGGCGTGACCCAAGCGCGCTTCTCCCGCCTCGCCCTGGGCCATAAGCGACTCGGCCTCAGCGAGCCCAATCGTGTTAACAGGCCCTAGTCGCAAGTCATGCGCGATGCCGAGCTCAGCCTGATTGCCGTCGTGTCGCCCAAGGGGGGCGTCGGCAAGACCACCGTGACGGCAAACCTTGCGAGGTGCTTGGCGGCGGACGGACACCGGGTGCTGGTGCTTGATCTCGATCCGCAAAACGCCCTGCGACTGCATCTGCAGCTGTCTTTCGATGACGTTCGCGGACTGGCCGTGCAGTCACTGAATGACGCGCCCTGGTCTTTGGCGATGCAGGTCAGCCCGTCCGGGGTCAGCGTTTTGCCATTTGGCGCGCTTGATGAGGGTGCGGTGGCGCAGTTCGAAGCGCTGTGCGCCGACGATCCCGACTGGCTTCTGCGCGGGCTGGCGTCGCTGAACCTTGCGCCGCAGACCTTGGTGCTGGTGGACACGCCGCCCGGCAGTGGACCGCAGGTGCGGCAGCTGTTGTCGTTGACGCAAGCGATGTTGGGTGTGTTGCTGCCCGACACCGCCTCGTTGGTCACCGTTTCGACGCTGGAACGCTGGTTGGCGACGTACTGCCTGGGCAGGCCCGATTTCATCACCGCCGCTTGCGTTATCAATGCCGTGCCCGACGCCGATGGGCTGGCGGCCGAGGTTGCCGAGCATTTGTCCAACCGCCTTGCCGCCCACATGGCAAGCCTCACCATCGGTCACAGCACGCCGCTGCGGGAATCATTTGCAGCAGCGCAGAGGCTGTCCGAGTACGCCCCGGCGGCGGCGGTCGAGGCCGACTTTCGCGACCTTGCCCAATGGTTGGTGACCCACATATGAGCGACAAAAAGACCGGGCAGCCCAACAAGCGCAGCCTGCAGAACCGCAACTTCGACCGTCGTGTCGAGCGATTTGTCGAGCAGCCGATCTGGGGGATTCCGTTTGCGCTGCCGCTGGTGCTGCTGATCTGCCTGATCCCGGTCATCGCCTTCATTTCGACGCCGTTGTCCGTCACCCAACAAGGTGTCATGGGCGTCGGCACACTGTTTCTGGCGCTGTGGTTCAACCGCACGGACGGGCGTCTGGCGTCACTGGCGATGATCACCCTGTCGATCCTGGTCAGCACCCGTTACATGTTCTGGCGACTGACCGAAACGCTGGGCTGGGGCATGGCTCACCGTGACGGGCTGGACACATTCTTCTCGTTCGGGCTGGTGGCCGCCGAGATGTACGCATTCATCGTCCTCTTTCTGGGTTATTTTCAGGTGCTGTGGCCGCTGCAGCGCAAGCCGGTGGCCTTGCCGCGACAGGTCGACGAATGGCCAACGGTCGATATCTACATCCCGACCTACAACGAGCCGCTGAGCGTGGTGCGGCCGACGGTGCTGGCCTCACTCGACGTGGACTGGCCGCGCGAGAAACTGCGTATTTACGTGCTCGATGACGGGCGTCGCGATGAGTTCAAAGCCTTTTGTGAGGAGGTCGGCGCCACCCACATCACGCGTGCGGACTCCAAGCACGCCAAGGCCGGCAACCTCAACCGTGCCCTGGCCAAGACGCAGGGTGAGTTCATTGCCATCTTCGACTGCGATCACATTCCGACGCGGTCGTTCTTGCAGGTGGCGATGGGGTGGATGGTCAAGGACCCCAAGCTGGCGATGATGCAGACGCCGCACCATTTCTTCTCGCCGGACCCCTTCGAGCGTAACCTCGGCACGTTCCGCAAGGTGCCCAACGAGGGCGAACTGTTCTACGGCCTGCTTCAGGACGGAAACGATTTCTGGAATGCCACATTTTTCTGCGGCTCCTGCGCGGTCATGCGCCGCACTGCGTTGGACGATGTGGGCGGCATCGCCACCGAAACCGTCACCGAAGACGCGCACACGGCGCTGAAAATGCACCGCCGGGGGTGGAAAACCGCCTACTTGAATCTGCCACAGGCGGCCGGTCTTGCCACCGAGTCGCTGTCGGCGCATGTCGGTCAACGAATTCGTTGGGCACGCGGAATGGCGCAGATCTTTCGCATTGACAACCCGATCATCGCCAAGGGCCTGTCGATCGGTCAGCGGCTTTGCTACGCCAACGCGATGCTGCACTTCTTTTATGGCCTGCCGCGTCTGGTGTTTCTGACCGCGCCACTGTCGTACCTGTTTTTTGAGGCGCACATCATCGAGGCTTCGGCGCTGGCCATTGCGGCTTACGCCGCACCGCATTTGGTGCACGCCAACATCACCAACTCGCGATTGCAGGGTGCCTTCCGCCACTCGTTCTGGGCCGAGGTTTACGAGACGGTGCTGGCCACTTACATCCTGATTCCGACCACGGTGGCGCTGATCAATCCGAAGATGGGCGCATTCAACGTCACGGCCAAAGGCGGGCTGGTCGACAAGGATTATTTCGATCGGTCTATTGCCAACCCGTACCTCGTGCTGCTGGCCCTGAACCTGGCCGGCTTCTGCTTTGGGATCGTCCGGTTCCTGTTCTGGAACACCCATGAGCTCGACACAGTGCTGCTCAACATGTTTTGGACGGTGTACAACGCTGTGATTCTGGGCGCTGCAGTGGCCGTGGCCTGGGAGTCGCGACAGATTCGCCGCACCATCCGCGTGACCGTTGAGGTGCCCGCGCGGCTGCGGCTGGCGGATGGTCAAGATGTACCGTGTGTGACAAGAGACATTTCCGAGGGCGGTGTGGCGCTTAGAATCGGCGCATTGCAGGGCGTCACCAGCGGGACGGACGTGGAGGTGGCGCTGCTGCCGCAGCAGCGCCTGGTGTGGACCAAGGCCCGGGTGGTGCGCAGCAGCGACGGGGTGCTGAGCCTTAACTTTTTGCCGCTCAGCCTTGATCAGGAACGGCAACTGGTGGCGACCATCTTCGGTCGCGCGGACGCGTGGATGAAGTGGTCAACTGAACGGCGTCAAGATCAAATCGGACAGTCGTTTGGTGAAGTGGCGCGGTACGGGGTGTCGGGCATTGCGCGCATCGTTCGCTTTGGGGTAACCAACTTGGTCGAAACCATGAAAACAAAATTCGCAGCAATGGCGGGCACCCTGCGGTCTCGACGGGGTGGGGGCGTCGCATTGGCGGTGATGCTGGGTTTGGGTTTGATGGCGGCCCAGAGCGGTGCCTTCGCTCAGGACGACGAGGCCCGCGCCACGCGTGCTGAAAGTCGCACGTTGACGTTTGAGGACCTCGGTATCGATCGGCCGATCCGCCTGCGTGGCACACAGGGCGAGATCGCCATTCCCCTGAGCATTCGCGATGACGAAATCGTCCGCCGGGCACGGTTGACGATCAAATACGCGCACTCCCCATCGTTGATCTTTCCCCTGTCGCACCTCAACGTGTTCATGAACAACGAACTGTCGGCAACCGTGCCCACCAGCCCGGAAACCGTCGAGGGTGCCGAGAGGGTGATCGACCTCGACCCTCGTCTGTTCGTTCGCTTCAATCAGGTGGGTTTGCAGTTCATCGGTCACTACACGATGGACTGCGAAAACCCCTTCCATAGCGCCCTGTGGTCGGTGATCAGCAACCAATCCACGTTGGAGCTCGACATTGAGCCCCTGAATCTGGTCGATGACCTGGCGCTGCTTCCGCAGCCGTTCTTCGACAGCCGTGACCAGCGCCGCCTGGTCCTGCCCATCGTCTTCGCCGGGCCGCCGAGCGTCGATGAGTTGCGCGCCGCTGGTGTGGTGGCGTCATGGTTCGGTTCATTGGCGGCCTATCGCGGCGCGGAGTTCCCGGTGCGCATCGGTGAGCTGCCCGAGGGTCACGGTATTGTCATCAGCAGTGGCGGCGCGGCGCCACAAGGGCTCAGTCTGCCCAGTGGCGGGAACAGCAGCGTCTCGATGGTGGCGAACCCGCGTGCACCCAATGCCAAGCTGCTGGTGCTGGCCGGCGTCGACGGCGATGCGCTCAATACGGCCGCCAAGGCGGTCACGCTGAAAACAGGGTCACTGTCGGGCGGGCGCACGCAGATTCGCGAGTTCACCGATCCCGCCCCGCGCGAGCCTTACGACGCGCCGCGCTGGTTGCCCACCGATCGCGCGGTTGAATTAGGCGAGCTTTACCCGTTTCCGCTGGTCGCCAGCGGCGCTTACCCCGACCTGATCCGGGTGCCTTTCAGCCTGCCGCCCGATCTGTTCACCTGGCGCAGCAAGGGTCTCAAGCTGGACCTGAAGTACCGCTACACGCCATCGGTCGGCAGCAAGTCGACGCTCAACGTCAACGTCAACAATGAGTTTGTCGAGGCCATTGCACTGTCGGTGACCAACGAAGACCGTTATTCCGAAGACCGGATCAACCTGCCGTTCGTGTCGCAATACGAATCGGTGGACGCCGCCACGGTCTACGTCCCTGACTACAAGTTCGGCGCCGACAACGAGCTGCAGTTTCAGTACTACTTCGAGCGCGAACGGGTGGGTGCCTGTCGCGATGTGGTGCTCGACAACCTGCGCGGCGGTATCGACGAAGACTCGACCATCGATCTGCAGGGCTTGCCGCACTACACGCAGATGCCGGATCTGTCGAAGTTCGCCAGCTCGGGCTGGCCGTTCACGCGCATGGCCGACCTGTCCGAAACCGCTGTCATCCTGCCGGACACCATGGCGGTTGGTGATGTTGAGCTGTTCCTCGCGCTGATGGGCCGTATCGGTCGCTCGACCGGCTTTCCGACCCATCGTGTGCGACTCGGGCGTGCAGATGACATCAACCAATTTCGCGACGCCGACCTGTTGGTACTCGGCACCGGCGCCACACAGCCACTGCTCAGCCGTTGGTCGAATGAGATGCCCATGACCTTCACCGCCAGCGACATGCGGATCAATGTCATCGGTCCCATCGACCGCTTGCGGGCGCGTTGGGAAAGCCGAGATGTGTCGGGTGCCCAGCGCCACGCGGGCAACATGGTGCTCGATGCATCCGACAACCTCGGCGCCATCATGGGCTTCAAGTCGCCACTGGACGGCGACCGCTCGGTGGTGGTCATCGCCTCATCGACCCCGGGGGGACTGGTGCACATGTCCGACGTCCTTTCCGACCCGGGCAAGAGCCAGTACGTGCGCGACGAATTGGTGTTGGTCAGTGGCGACGTGGTCAATCACTACGACCTGGGCTCGCGCTACGCCATGGGCAAGCTGCCGTTTATTCTCGGGATGCGCTGGTGGTTGTCCCATCAGCCGGTGATGCTGGTCTTGATTGGTCTGATCGCCTCGCTGCTGATCGCGCTGGTGCTCTACCGCGTGCTGCGACGTATGGCGTTGTCGCGTAAGGAAGCGCGAACCTGATGGTCGGTCTGACCGCCCCGGCCGGCTTGCGGGTGTGACGCCCGGGATGCGCAAACGGCTTCCGTGGGTCATGTGTGGCGTGCTGGTGCTTGCGCTGGCGTCAGGTCTCTGGTGGTGGCTGGGCGAGCGCCACCGCCACTGGCCAGCCTGGGAGGCGTTTGCCGAAGGCTTTATCCAGGCCGATGGCCGCGTGGTTGACCACACGGCCGGGGGGCGAACCGTCTCGGAAGGTCAGGCCTATGCGGCGTTTTTCGCCCTGGTCGCGAACGACCGTGAGCGCTTCGACGCGGTGGTGAGCTGGACCCGGAACAACCTCAGCGATGGCAGCTTCGCCACCCGGCTGCCGGCCTGGCTTTGGGGTGAGAAGGACGACGGCAGTTGGGGCGTGATTGACGCCAACCCGGCCAGCGATGCCGATCTTTGGTTGATCTTCGCCTTGTTCGAAGCCGCACGACTCTGGGGCGCGCCCGACTACAACACCATGGCGCAACAATTGTTGATCCACGTCAAAGGCAAGGTTGTGCCGGAGCTGCCGGGTGTCGGCTCGATGCTGATTCCCGCGCCTGAGGGTTTCCTGCTCGAGAGCGGACACTGGCGTCTCAACCCCAGCTATCTGCCGGAATTTCAATTTCGTTACCTGCAGGAACGAGACCCCGAAGGCCCGTGGATGGCGATCTGGCGCCATCACCTTGCACTGATGCAGACGCACCTCACCCAAGGTCTGGCGCCGGACTGGTACGAGGTCGACGACAACGGTACGCCGTCGGTCTGCAGTGTCACTGGCAGCATCGGCAGCTACGACGCCATTCGCGTCTACCTGTGGGCGGCAATGGCGCCCACCCAGTCAAGCGGGCAGGGGATGATGCCGATCCTCGCCGCAGCAGCGCCGGTTCTGAGGCGCGCAGTGACTGGTGAGCCAATTGAAAAGGTGGACACCCTCACCGGCGAAGGCCAAGGGACAACGCCTGCCGGCTTTGCCGCAGCGCTGTTGCCATACTTCGACGCCTTGGGCGACGATTCTGCGGTTGCCGCATTGCGCGAGCGGCTGAAGGCAGACCGACACGACGGACATCTGGGGCAGCCGGCACATTATTTTGAACAGGTGCTCGCGCTGTTTGGCGAAGGATTCTTCGAACGGCGATTCGGTTTTGACGGTTTGGGCCGCTTGAATACAAGGTGGATGCATTGACACAGCGAGATGCATGGCGGGGATTGATCGCGGCCGGGCTCATCAGCCTTGCGACAGGCGGCTTCAGCGCGCAGGCGCAAGGTGCGGACCCCGAGATCGAATTATCGAATCAGGCCCGGCACTGGGAAGCGCAAGGTCGTGATGACCTGGCCCGCGACAGTTGGTTGCGCCTGTTGCGGGTGTCACGCGACAGCCCCACTGCGCTGGCCGGTCTGGCAATGGCCGAGGCGCGTACCGGTCGTCAATCGGCGGCCGGTGTCTACCTTGAACGGTTGCGCAAGGTGGCGCCCGAGCATCCCGATATTCCCCGCGCGGAGGCGGCCATTCGGGCCGCGTCATTCGACCAGAAGCGCCTCGATGACCCGCGCAAGCTGGCGCAGGAGGGGCGCTTTGACGACGCCATCGATTCTTACGAGCGCGCCTTTGATGGCCAGGTGCCCAACACCCGACTCGGGCTTGAGTACTACCAGACGCTTGCCGGTACCGAAGGCGGCTGGACACCCGCCAAAAATGGCCTCGAGGGCCTGGTCAAAGCAAACCCCGACGACGCCATTTACAAGGTTGCGCTGGCCCAGCACCTGACGTATCAGGAATCAACCCGTCGTCAGGGCGTGCAGCAGTTGGCCGCGCTGGCGGATGACGGCACGGTGGATGTCGAGGTCAAGCAGGCGTGGCGACAAGGGTTGATCTGGCTGTCGGCGACGCCGCGCGACTTGCCGCTGTATCGGGGCTTCGTCGAGAAATTTGGCAAGGACCCCGAGATCGACAAGCGCCTGGCTGCGCTGGAAAAAGTCGGACCGGGCGGCACCGTCGCCACCCTGGAGACCGGCGAGGTCAGGAGCTACCCCGGCGCGCAGGCGCGATCGGCTGCGCAAAGCGGAGGCGAGATACAGGCGCCCAGCGGTCCGACCGTCGAAGAGGTATTCGGCAGCCGAATCCGTGAGGCCTTCGAGGTGCTCAACAACGGCGATCTTGCAGGCGCCGAGCAAAGCTTCGCGCAACTCCTGGCCGAACAGCCCGGCAACGCCGACGCCCTGGGGGGCATGGGCATTGTCATGCTGCGCCAAGAGCGCTACGCCGAGGCCCGCAACCTGTTAGACCGTGCCAGCCAGTCCGAACCGAACACCGCCCAGCGGTGGCGCGAGGCCCTGCAATCGGCCCGCTTCTGGGAGGCGGTGCGCAGTGCCGCCACCGCCCGCGAGGCGGGTCGCACCGACGAGGCGCTGCAACGTTTGCGCTCGGCGATTGATGCCAACCCGCAGGTCGCCGAGCGGCAGCCGGAGGTCAAATCCACGCTCGCCGACATGCTGGTCGAGCGCGGTCAAAGTGGTGAGGCCGAGCAGATCTACCGCGAGCTGCTGGCGCGCGATCCCGAAAACCTCACGGCCATTCGCGGGCTGGTCAGCGTCTACTCGCAGACCAACCGTCTGCAGGAGGCCATTGCCCTGGCCGAACGTCTGCCCCGACGATTGCAGAACGAGGTCGGCAATCTCAGTCAGCTGCGCGGCCAGTTCCTTCGCGATGAGGCCGACAAGGCGATTCGCAATCGCGATGACGCGACCGCTCAAAAGCTGCTCAAAGAGGCGTTGCTGCACGACCCGGAAAGTCCCTGGACCCGCCTGTCGCTGGCGCGAATCTACCAGCGAGAGGGCCGCACCCGTGACGCCAACACGCTGGTTGATGGGCTCATTACCGACGGCAAGCAGTTGGCCGACGCTTACTTCATCAAGGCGATGTTGCTGTCCGAGCAGCAGGATTGGTTTAACGCCCTGCAGGTGCTTGAACGCATCCCTGCCGTCAACCGCAATGACGACATGGCTTCCCTGCAGCGGCGGCTGTGGATTCGTTACGAAACCGAGCGCGCCTCGGTGTTTGCCCGCTACGGCCAGCTCGAAGAAGCGGTGCAGATTCTCGCCGTGGTCGAACCTTACGTTGACGAAACCCCCGAACTGCTGGGCGCGCTGGCCACCGCGTGGGCGGCAATCGGTGACGAGCCGCGCGCCATGAGTTACATGCGCCAGGCACTGTCGCGAGTGCCCAACCCCGACATTGGCATGCGCCTGCAATACGCCGGGCTGCTGTTTTCCCTGCGTCAGGACGCCGAGTTTGAGGTGGTCATGGAAGACCTGCTGCAGCAGACCGGCTTTGATGATCAGCAGTCGCTGCAGCTTGCCAACATGCGCATCGCCTATCGCCTGCGCCAAGCCGATCTGGTGCGCGAAGACGGTCAATTGGCACAGGCCTACGAGTACCTTGAACCGTTGCTGCGGGTGAACCCCAACGACCCACGGGTGCTGATGGCATTGGCGCGGCTCTATAACGACGCGCGCGACTACGATCGGGTGCTGGCGTTGAATCGCCGGGTCATCGACGTCGACCCGGAAAACGCCGATGCCTATCGCAGCGCCATCAACGCGGCACTGGCCATGGAAGATCTTGATCAGGCTGAAGTGCTGCTTGACGACGCGTTCGCCCTTGATCCCAACAGCTCGCGCCTCTACGCGCTGGCCGGGCGGGCTGCGCGCGCGCGCGGTGAAGATGGCCGCGCACTGCAACTGTTCCAGCACGCCCTGCGACTCGATCAGGAAGCGGGCGGTGCCGAAGGCGTCAGTGGCGACGGCACCTATTCGCCGCAGTTGTTCCTCGTCGACCCCCAGCAGTCCCCCGCCTACCGACAGGACTTCATGGGCGCAGCGCCCTTCACAGGGTGGTCGCTGCCGAACGTGAACTCGGCAAAAAAAAAACCGCATGACGCCGGTGCACACGGCTTAACCGTCTCATCCGCCACCGCGCGGCCCCGCAGCGACTATGTTGCCGATGCCTGGACGCCGCCACAGGGCACGCACTGGGTGCGGGTGACAACCCTCGCTGACAGCCGCGGCGCTGCCGTGCAAACCCGCGGTCTGCCCGGCGCCGAGGGGGGTGTCTGGGTCCAGCAGAGTGACGATGTCTACGTGTTTCAGCCTGGGCAACCCGCGCGTCAAGCGCCCGCTGTCCCACAATACCGGGACGCAATGGGCGTCGCGCAAGACCCGCGTGCGTACGGCACGATTGCGCCGCAAGCGGCCCAACCGAGCTGGCAGCCCCCGCAGGATGGGCCGGTTTTCCCCCGACAGGCGCCACCTGCCGCGAGCCCGCAGCAGCGCATTGGCAGCGAGGACCGCTTTCGCAGTGATGTGATGGGTGAGATTCAGTCCATCACCGGCCAGGCCGAAACGGGTGACGCGCCGCAAGTCCGGCAAACCTATCCCGCCGGCTTGTCGACGCAGCTTAGCAACCGACCCTCGTCGCAGCAGTACCCGGCCCCAGTCCCGCAGGTTTATGGTTCACGCGCTGCGTCCGCGCCCGGTGTGCCGGTGCAGGCGGGGGCGTTGAGCGTCGCGCCCGGCTTGCAGGTTGAAACCATCCAGCCCCGCAATGAGGTGCAATGGGGCGCGCCGGCCGAAAGCTACGAGGCCCAGGGGCTGCGACTCGGCCCTGCAGGGATGGCGCAACAGTTGTCGGCGCCGGTTTATCGGCAACCGCAGCCGGTGCAGCAACAGGTGCAGACCCCGGCATTTTCGGCGAGAAGTCGGGCTGCGCCCGACATTCAGCTGCGCCAAGATCCGCTGTTGTCCCGGCCGGCATTTGCGGGCGGCGGGCGACCGGTGATGCAGCAGGATGCGCCGGGCAACGCGCTGATGCGCGACATCGCCGACCTGCGTGCCAAACGCAGCGCATGGGCCAGCATGGGGCTCAGCATTCGCAACCGCGATGGTGTGCCCGGGCTCGATGAACTGACCGATATCGAGATGCCGGTCGAAGTCAGTTTTGCCGGTGAACGGGCCGGGCGGATTCGCCTGCGCGCGGTGCCGGTGTTCCTTGATGCCGGCACGGTGTCGGGTGCCCAGCTACCGCTGTTTGGCGCGCTGGCGCTGGTTGACCCTGATGTTTTGGAGGGACGTAGCTTCGGCCAGAGCGAGGACGGAATCGCGGTCGGTGCGGCTTACGAGGCCGGGCCGTTTCGCGCCGACGTGGGCAGCTCGCCACTCGGATTTCCGGTCGAAACCATTGTCGGTGGCCTCAACTGGCAACCCAAGATTGATGACACCAGCTTCAAGATCGACCTCGCCAGGCGCTCGGTGACCGACAGTTTGTTGTCCTACGCCGGAGCGTTTGATCCGGGGCTGGGCGAAGACTGGGGCGGGGTAACCAAGACCGGTGGCCGGCTGGACATCATTCAGGGTCTCGGTCAGTACGGCATCTATGGCAACGCCGGCTATCACGTCTATGACGGTGAAAATGTCGCCCGCAACCAGTCCTATGAGCTGGGTGCCGGGTTCTACGCCCGCGCCATCGAGCGGCGCGACATGCGCGTCACCTGGGGCCTTAACCTCACGACCTTCGCCTACGACGAGAACCTGCGCCGCTTCACCTTCGGTCATGGCGGCTACTTCAGTCCGCAGTCGTATGTGGCGTTGGCGATCCCGGTGGAGTGGGTCGGCGGGCGAAACCGGTTGTCGTACCGACTCAACGCCTCGCTGGGCATCCAGGGGTTCCGCGAAGACGGCGCGCCGCTGTTCCCCAACGACTCTGCCCTGCAAACGGCGGTCGACGAGCTGGTGCTCGACAACCCCGACCTTGAGTTTTCGGGCGGTTATGCCGGGCAGAGCTCCAGCGGCGTCGGCTTTTCGCTGGGCGGTGCCCTGGAATACCTGATCACCTCGCAACTCGTCGCCGGCGCGCGCTTCGGTCTCGACAACGCACGCGATTACGACGAGGCCTACGCCTCGGCCTACATCCGTTACCTGATGACGCCGCAAGGGCGGGTGTCGATTCCGCCGGCACCCTTGCTTCCTTATTACAACTTCGGGGATCCCCGGCTATGAGCGTCTTCCGAATCTGGGTCACGCTGACCGCAGTGTCGCTGGCCGGCTGCGCCAGCACGGCGTCCGAGCGTCAGATCATTCCGGTCGGCGACGCCGACTACCGCGTTGAAACCGCCGGGCCACTGCGCAACACCTACCCGGTGCCCGTGCGCGAAACGCCGTTCGAGCCCGAGGGCCAGTCGTCGTTCGTGACCCAGGACATGGTCGCCCGGCAGTATCTGGCCGAAGGGCAACCCGATGCGGCCGAGCAGGCCCTGCAGGAAGCGCTGCAAGTCAACCCCTTCGATCCCGCGGCCATCAACAACATGGCGGTGGTGCGTAGCGAGCAGGGGCATTACTACGAAGCCATCGAACTGCTCGAGCGCGCCTCGCGGCTGTCGCCCGACGATCCGGAAATTGCCGCCAACCTGGCGCGATTGCGGCATTGGGTGCAGGCCTATGGCATGAGCGCCAGTGATCCTTACGGTGTGGTGCCGCATCCGAACGATGGGGTTCCCACCCTCAATCGGCCCAACGTGCCGCCCCCGGCGCCGCCACTGTGGAACGCTCAGCCCGTAAGATACTGAGCCGAGTCAGGTGGCAAGGCCACCCGCCCGCGTCTCGACGACGCTGGCGGGTTTTTTGTGTGTGATCAGGAGCGTCAAGCGTGTTGAAACACAGCGTCTACTTCGAGGGTGCGGTGCAGAGTGTCGGCTTTGAGCGTCTCGGCCGGCGCGCCAGTGTCGGCGTGATTGAACCCGGCAGTTACCACTTCGGCACCGAGGCCGCCGAACGCATGACCGTCGTCAGCGGCGCGTTGCGGGCCAAACTCGATGGCCGCCACGAGTGGCTGAGCTATCCGGCGGGGACCTGCTTCGAAATTCCCGCGTCCAGCGGCTTCGACGTCGAAGCCGTGGGCGGCCCGGCCGCTTACCTCTGCGAGTTTCTGTAGCCTTCAGGCGCCAATTCTGACGCGGAATATCGCCCAAGGGAGTTGACGTTGAATTTCGATGAATACCGACAGCTGGACGGCCTAGGCCTTGCCGAAATCGTCGCCAGCGGCCAGACCACGGCGGTCGAATTGTTGGCACTCGCCCGGGCGCGGTCGGCGGCGGTCAACCCGCAAATCAACGCCGTCATCGTCGACATGGCTGGCGAGGCGGAGGCGCGCGCCCGGCAGCCGCTTGATGGCCTTTTCGCCGGTGTGCCGTTTCTGATCAAGGACCTGGTCCAAGACTACGCCGGCGTGCCGACCGCCTGCGGATCGCGGGCGCTGCGCGACAACGTGCCGTCGCGCCACGCCCACATGGTCGAGCAATGGCTCAAGGCCGGGCTGGTCATTTTTGGCAAGACCAATACCCCGGAGCTGGGACTTAAAGGCACCACCGAGCCGCTGCTGTGGGGGCCGACGCGCAACCCCTGGCAGCTTGACCTGACGTCGGGCGGTTCCAGCGGCGGCTCGGCCGCCGCGGTGGCGGCGGGCATCGTGCCGATGGCGGGTGCCAATGACGGCGGCGGTTCGATTCGCATCCCGGCGGCCATGTGCGGCCTGTTCGGCTTTCGCCCCGGTCGTGGCCGGGTGTCGGTGGGCCCGGCGCAGGGCGAGGTCTGGGAAGGCGCCAGTGCCGACGGCGTCGTCAGCAACAGCGTTCGTGACGCGGCCGCCATGCTTGACGTCATGGCCGGGCCGCAAGCGGGCGAGCCGTATCCCTTCACGACCGGCGCCACGCCGTTTCGGCAGCAAAGTGCCAGGCCGCCCGGGCCCCTGCGCATCGCCTTCTGCGAGCACTCGCCGTTGGGCACCCCGGTCCACGCCGAGCATCGTGCGGCGGTGGAACGAACCGCGGCGCAGCTGGTGGCGCTGGGGCATCACGTCGAGGCGGCCGCGCCGGACATCGACGGTCAGATGCTGGCCCGCGCCTACTTTCATTTGTATTTCGGTCAGGTTGCCGCCAGTGTTGCCGAGGCGGTGGCGGCAGGTGCCGACGAAGCGGACTTCGAGCTGGAGACGCGCGTACTGGCCCTGCTGGGTCGGGCCATCAGCGCTGCCGACTATGTGCAACAGCGGCGGCGCTGGAACGACTTCAGTCGCGCCCTCGGCGCGTTCTACCAGCACTATGACCTTTACCTGACCCCCAGCCTGGCCCAGCCACCGGCGCGCATCGGCAGCCAGGACATGCCGGCGTGGCAGCAATGGCTGGTGAAGCCGCTTTTGGCCGGCAACCTGGGGCGTGCGCTGCTGAAAACCGGCGTGGTGGACGAGATGACCAACACGCAGCTGGCGCGGGTGCCTTTCACCCAGTTGGCCAACCTCACCGGCACGCCGTCGATGAGCGTGCCACTGCACCAGGCGGCGGACGGCCTGCCCATCGGCGTCTTGTTCAACGGCCCGGTCGGCGGTGAGGCGGTGATGTTGCAATTGGCGGCCCAGCTTGAGGCGGCGCACCCCTGGGCGCAGCGGCGGGCGCTGCCATGAGGCCGGCGCTGCAGGCCAGCCCGTGGCTAGCGGAATGGGCGCAGCTACGTCCAGCGTGGTTCACCGACGATGTGCTGGCGGCGCCTGAACTGCACTGGACACAGCCGCCGCCTGAAGATGAGGCGGCCGCGATGCGCTATTTGCGCGAAAACGTGCTGCGCGAGCGAATGCGTCTTGCGGTGCGGGATCTGGAGGGGCTGGACGACCTTGACACCACGCTGGCCGGCCTGAGCGATCTGGCTGAACAGGCTTGCGAACTGGCCCTGACGTTTGCCCAGCAGGCGGTGGCCGCCGCCCACGGTTGGCCGCTGGATGCCGCCGGCGAGCGCATTCGGCCGATGATTCTCGGCATGGGAAAACTGGGGGGGCGCGAACTCAATTTCTCCAGCGATATCGATCTGATTTTCACCTTCAGCGGACACGGCGAGACCGACGGTGCGCGGACGCTCGACGCCGGCAGCTTTTTTGCCAAGGTGGTGCAGCGTTTCACCCGCCTGCTGGCCGAGCGAACCGAGGATGGCTTCGTTTACCGTGTCGACTGGATGCTGCGCCCCTTTGGCAGTGCCGGCGCCGCCGCCGCCAGTTTTGCCGCCATCGAGGATTACTACCAGGTGCACGGCCGCGAGTGGGAGCGCTATGCGCTGATCAAGGCGCGGCCCATCGCCGGTGACCTGCAGTCCGGGCGGCGCCTGCTGACCAACCTGACCCCGTTCGTTTATCGCCGCTATCTCGATTTCGACGCCATCAACAGTCTGCGCGAGCTCAAGCGACTGATCGAAGACGAGGTGACGCGCAAAGGGCTGGAGGACCACGTCAAGCTCGGGGCTGGCGGCATCCGCGAGGTGGAGTTCATCGTCCAGAGTTTTCAGCTGGTGCGCGGTGGACAGGACACGGGACTGCGCTCAACACAGCTCAGGCCGACGCTGGCGCTGTTGGCCGAGCAGCGGCTGCTGGAGGCCGACCGCGCCCGCCAGCTCGATGCCGATTACGTGTTTCTGCGACGGCTGGAAAACGCCATCCAAATGCAGGCCGACGAGCAGACCCATCGCTTTCCGGCCGACCCGGCGGCGCGCCAGCGGCTGGCCGGCCCGCTGGGGGCGGCGGACGCCGCCACGCTGGCCGAGACCACCCGTGCCGTGCGGGCGCGGGTGCGCGCCCTGTTCACCGAGGTGTTCGCCGAAGATCAGGTTGATGACTCGCCACTGATGCGCCTGGTGGGCCTGGTGTTTGATCACCGTATCGAGGCCGAAGCCGCCGCCGAGGCGCTGCACGATGCTGGGTTGCGACCGGCCGAGCCGCTGGCGCGGGACCTTTTATCGCTGGCCGCTGACCGGCATCTGACCCTGCTGCGCGCCAGCTCCGTCGAGCGCCTGCGCTGCCTGGTTGGCCAGTTGCTGGTTGAAGCACTCAAGGTGGACCAGCCCGGCATCACCGCGCGCCGCGTGCTGAGCATTGTTGCGGCCATTACCGGTCGCAGCACCTACATCAGCCTGCTGCGCGACGCGCCCGTGGCACGACGTCAGTTGCTGCGGCTGGCGGCGGCGAGTCCGTGGCTCAGTGAGTATTTGGCCGGCAGCCCGGCACTGCTCGACCAGTTGCTGGACCCGCGCACGCTGCTAGCGCCGATGACCCGTGACGATATCGCCCGCGAGCTCGAAGACCGACTTTCGACACTGCCGCCGGAAGATCCCGAGGGCCTGAACAACGCATTACGACGTTTTCAGAAAGACATCTCTTTGCGCGTGGCGGCCGCCGACCTGCTCGAAGATCTGCCGCTGGTGCAGGTCAGTGACCGACTGACCTGGTTGGCAGAGTGCCTGCTGGAAGTTGCGCTGGACCAAGTCACCCGTGCCATGACCGCCGAGTTTGGCCGCCCGGTCAAGGCCGACGGCAGCCCTGCCGGCTTGGCGGTCATCGGCTACGGCAAGCTCGGCGGCATCGAGATGGGCTATGGCTCCGACCTCGACCTGGTCTTCATTCACGATGCCGACGAGCCGCAGGCCGAAACCGTTGACGGCCGGCGCACACTCGACGTCAGCACCTGGTTTGCCCGCTGCGCGCAACGCATGATCAACCTGCTGTCGACGCGGACTGCCGCCGGTCGGGTGTACGAAGTCGACCTGCAGCTTCGTCCCAACGGGCAGTCGGGGCTGGTGGTGATCTCACTGTCGGGGTTCGCTCGCTACCAGCGTGAATCGGCGTGGACCTGGGAGCATCAGGCATTGACCCGCGCGCGCTTTCTGTGTGGGCCGGCAGGGCTCGCCGCGTCGTTTCAGGCAATCCGCGCCGAGACCCTCGCGCAGCCGCGCGAGCAGGCCGAGCTGGCACGCGCCATCGTCGAAATGCGGCAGAAGATGCGCGCGAGTCTGGACCGTAGCAACGACACCGAGTGGGACATCAAGCATGGTGTCGGCGGTCTGACCGATGCCGAGTTCATCACCCAGTACCTGGTGCTGCGCGAGGCCGCGAACGTTCCGGCGGTCTTGCAGTGGTCCGACAACTGGCGGCAACTCGAAGTGCTGTCCGAGGCACAGGTGATCTCGGCCGACTTCAAGGAGCGCCTGATTGCCGCCTATCGTGAATTGCGCGATCTGGCCCATGGCCGGGCGTTGGAAAACGTCGGGACCCGCGTGTCGCGCGAGACGGCCACTGGGCCGCAGGCGGTGATTGCGCAGGCTTGGCAGGCGACCTTTAACGGGGTGGTGAACGCGTCGTAACTCTCGGGCGTCGCGATCTTTATAATGATCGGCTTGCCCGCAGCCGGCGGCTCACTCTTTGAAGGATTGACACGCATGACCTCTTTTGCCGATCGCGACGGCTTCATCTGGTTCGACGGTGAACTCAAGCCCTGGCGCGAGTGCACGACCCACGTCCTGACGTATTCCCTGCACTACGGCGTCGGCTGCTTCGAAGGGGTTCGCGCCTATCAGACGCCCGACGGCACCGCGATTTTCCGGCTTGAAGAGCACACCAAGCGGTTGATGAACTCGGCCAAGATCATTGGCATGGGCATGCCGTACACCGCTGCCGAACTTAACGAGGCGCAGAAAGAGGTGCTACGTGCCAACAAGCTCGCCAGCGCCTACCTGCGGCCCATGGCGTTCTATGGCTCCGAAGGCATGGGTCTGCGCGCCACCGGGCTCAAGACCCACGTCATCGTTGCGGCGTGGGAGTGGGGCGCCTATCTGGGCGCCGAGAACATGGAGCGCGGCATCCGCATCAAGACCAGCTCGTTTTCGCGCAACTACGTCAACGCGTCGATGTGTCGTGCCAAGGCCAACGCCAATTACCTGAACTCGTCGATGGCGCTCAACGAAGTGCTCAAGGATGGCTACGACGAGGCGCTGATGCTTGATCCCGATGGCTATGTTGCCGAGGGCAGCGCCGAGAACATTTTCGTGGTCACCAATGGTGTGATTTCGACGCCTGACGTGACCAGCGCGCTGGACGGCATCACCCGTCGCACGGTGATGACCCTGGCCGAAGACTTCGGTTACACCGTGAAGGAACGTCGCATTACGCGCGACGAACTTTACTGCTGCGATGAGGCGTTCTTTACCGGCACGGCGGCTGAAGTGACACCGATTCGCGAAGTCGACAACCGGCCGGTGGGTGATGGCGGCCGTGGTCCCATCACCGCCAAGCTGCAGGCGGCGTATCTCGACGTGGTGACCGGCAAGGCGCCGCGCTACGCCTCTTGGCTGAGCGCCATTTAATGGGACGGCTGGTCCGCCGGCGCTGTTGATCGGACCCAACGGCGCCCAGCGGGGGCCTGTCGTGCTGGGTCCGATTTCCTAGCGTCGCGATGTCCAAGTGGTTGATCTTCCTAGCGGGTTGCGGCGCAGTCGGCCCTAAAATGGGGCCGCGAAACCCGCTCAACCATTTGCGTCAGGAGTTGGACATGGACGGAACGTCTCCCCGGTGGTCCCTGCTGCTGAAGAACGCGCTGGTCTTCGACGGCACCGGCGCCCCGGCCCGCAAGACCGATGTTGCGATCGCCGGCGGTGTTATCGACGCCATCGATGCCCACTTGCCGAGCGAGCGCGCCGAACAGACGCTGGACCTTGAGGGCCAGTGGCTGATCCCGGGCCTGCTGGACGTGCACACCCATTTCGACCTTGAGGTCGAGCTGGAGCCCGGTCTGCCCGAGGCGGTACGTCATGGCACGACCACGGTCATTGCCGCCAACTGCTCGCTCGGGGTGACTTACGGCCATCAGCGACGCAATGGCGAAGACCCTATCGTCGACTGCTTTGCCCGGGTCGAGAACGTGCCCAAGCCGGTGCTGGCCAAGGTTGCCGATCAATGCACGTGGACCACCTCGGCGGCGTATCTCGATCACTTTGATGCGCTTGCGCTGGGGCCGAATTTTGTCACCATGATTCCCCATTCGATGTTGCGCATTGAGGTGATGGGGCTCAAGGCGTCGGTCACCCGCAACCCCACGGCCGACGAGCTGGCGCAGATGAAAGCCTTGCTCGAGAAAGGGATGGAAGAAGGCTACGTCGGCTTTTCAACCGACGCGCTACCGTTCCATTTCTTGGCCAACCAGCCGCACACCGACAAGCAGATTCCCACCCAATTTGCGCCCTACAGCGAACTCAAGGCGCTCACCGGCGTGGTACGTCGCTGGGGCCGCGTCTGGCAGGCGACCCCGCCCAAAGACGACAAGCTCGCGGTGGTGCGCAACTTTTTGCTGACCTCGGGGCGCCTGCACGGCAAAGCCCTGAAGGTGACGGCTGTTGCGGCAATTGATGTTGCGACCAACCGCTCCATCGTCAAGCTGGGGCTGCTGTTGTCAAAGATTCTCAATTCCCGGTTGATCAAAGGCCACTTCCGCCTGCAGGCGCTGGCCGCCCCGTTCAAGACCTGGAGCGACGGCGTGGTGACGCCGCTGTCGGAAGAGATTCCGGAGCTGCGCCGCCTCAACGAATGTGACCTCGATGACCGCGCCGCGCGCATGGCCATCCTCCACGACCCGGCGTGGGTCAAGTCTTATCGGCGCATGTGGTTCAAGGGCAAACGCGGCTTCAATCTGGCCAATCTGCTGCGCCTGCTGAAGCGCGAAGACATCGTGCTGTCGCGGCGGCTCGACGACATGACCATCGACCGCTGCCCGCAGGCCGAGTGGAATGGCACGCTGATGCAGACCGTCTTCGACCGTCTGCAGCAGTGGCAGCGCAGCGGCGCCGGCGCGGTTTCGGTGGCCGAAGCCGAGGCTTTTGCGCGCTTCCCCAAGCCTTGCGATGACGCCGATTTTTTCCTGCACTTGCTGCGTGAGTTCGACACGGCGCTGCGCTGGACCACGGTCACCGCCAACCGTGACCCCAAGGTGGTGCGCGACCTGTTGTTCAACCCGCTGCTGCTGCCGGGCTTCAACGACAGCGGCGCTCACCTGACCAACATGGCCTTTTACGACGGCAATCTGAGGATGCTGAAGATCGCCCAACAGGAGGGCCTGGCGCAGGTTGCGTACGCGGTGCATCGCCTGACTGAAGAGCCGGCTGAGCTCTTCGGGCTGGACGTGGGCGTGCTCAAGGTCGGGGCGCGTGCTGACCTGGCCGTGATCGATCCCGAGGCTCTGGCGGCCTATGATTCCGAAGCCAACGTGCAGTATCTGTACCGCGAGGCCTTCGCGCATCACCAACTGGTCAACCGCAGCGACGGGGTGGTCCGCTATACGCTGATCAACGGCAAGGTCGCGTGGGGCAACGGCGCCTACGTCCCGAGCTTTGGCCATGAGCGCTTCGGCCAGTTGCTGCGCCACAAGGCGCACACGCCGCTCGCTGCCGGGGTCAAGCTGGCCGCCTGAATCGGCCCGCCGGGTAGACACACGGACCTGCTATGGTCGCCCGCCCTGATCTCCGGTAGCCGCTGAAATGGCCATCACCAAGGCATACAAGAACGAGGTTTTTCTCAACAGTGAAAAGGCTCGGAGTATTCGCATCCTCTGCGAGTATTCCGAGCCCGAGCAGCGTTTTGACCGACTCGGCGTCCGTCAGGGCGTGATCTTTTTCGGCTCGGCGCGCACGCGGTCGATTGACGGCCAGCGCGATTACTACCGCGAGGCCGCCGCGCTCGGTGAGCGTCTGGCGCGCTGGACGGTCGACACCCACGCCGCTGCAGATCGTTTTCACCTCATCACTGGCGGGGGCCCCGGCATCATGCAGGCGGGTCATGAGGGCGCGGCGCGGGTTGATCGCAGCCTCAATATTGGTTTGAACATCTCATTGCCGTTCGAGCAGCACGTCAATCCGCATGTTCAGGAAGATCATGCAGTGGAGTTTCACTATTTCTTTCTGCGCAAATTCTGGTTTCTGAAGCTGGCGCGCGCGGCGGTGATTTTTCCGGGCGGCTTCGGCACCCTTGACGAATTGTTCGAGTTGCTGACGTTGACCCAAACCGGCAAGTCGGCGCCGATGCCGATCATCCTCTACGGCAAGGAGTTCTGGGAGGGCGTGGTCAATTTTCAGATGCTGGCGGACCGGGGGCTGATCAGCCCGGAGGACCTGCAGCTTTATAGCATTCAGGACGACGTCGACAGTGCGTTCGAGCGGCTGCGCGACGGCTTGGAGGCACCGCCGCTGGACGCCTAAACCTTCGGCGGCAACTCAGATATCCAGATCGTCGTCGATCAGCGCCCGCAGCCGACGCTCCTCCTTGAGCCGCTCGACGTCGCGCCAGTCCCGTGTCTTGACGGCCGGAGGTGTGGGTTCGTCGATGTCGATGTCTTCGCCGTCGCCGTCGAGGTCATCGTCGGGCAGGTCGTCATAGTCCTCATTGGATTCGGCTGGTTTTCCGGTCGGTTTCGCGGCAGGTTTTTCAGCGGCTTTTTTCGGTTTGCGGGCCATGACTGTCCGTTCGAGGGTGCGGTTGAAGCTTTCGGGCGGCTATTTAGCAGGGTTTTCCAGTTTCGGGAAGCCCTGGCCAAAAATGTGGTCGGCCGGGCCGTGATCGATCACCCGGTTCGTCCGTCCACACGCCTCAGAAGTGGTCCTTCCAGGCCCTGATTTCGGCGAAAACCTGTGCCTCGGATGGCAGCGCCTTGCCCGCTCTTGCGCTTGCCGCGGCGCGTACGGTTGGCTGGTTGGCGCGCAAAAACGGGTTCAGCGCGCGCTCGCGTGCCAGGGTGCTGGGCAGGGTGGGTTTCCCCTGTGCGCGCAGCGCCTCGGCGTCGACGCGAAAGGCTTGAAGGTCGGCGTTGTCGGGTTCCACCGCAGCGGCGAAGCGCAGATTCGACAGGGTGTACTCGTGGGTGCAGGCAACGTGTGTGGTGGGCGGTAATTCGGCAAGGCGGTTGAGCGAGGCCAGCATCTGTTCGGGCGTGCCTTCAAACAATCGCCCGCAGCCGCCGCAAAACAGCGTGTCGCCGCAAAACAGCCAGTCGTCAATCAAGAAGGCGATGTGGCCCAGGGTGTGGCCGGGCACGTCGAACACTTGCGCGCGGCCAATGGGCAGGTCGAGGACCTCACCGCCACCCACCTTTTGGCTCAGTGTCGGGATGCGGGCCGCCTCGGCCGCCGGACCGATGACCGGACAGGGCATGGCCGCCAGCAAGTCAGGAATGCCGCCAATGTGGTCGGGGTGCCAATGCGTGACCAGAATGCCGCCCAGCGTCCAACCGTGGGCCTTCAGGTGCGCGAGCACTGGCGCCGCATCGCCGGGGTCGACCACCCACGCAGTATGGCTGTCAGGCGCGGGCCAACACCAGACGTAGTTGTCCTGAAAGATGGGGATGGGATGCGCGCTGCTCATCATCGATCTCGTCAATTGAACCGGCCCCGAGCATATCGCGGCGGCAACCGCGCTTATCATGTGAAACCCATGCGCAAGGATCGAAATCTCATGGCCACATTGTTCACGCCGTCGTTGCCTGGCCTGCAGCGGCTCTACCAGATGAGCGAACAACACCTGCGCCAGGTGCTGCCCGAATTATTCGGCCGCCTGTTGGTCCAGGTTGGTGGTACCGAGGTGGCCGGCGCCGTACGCGAAGCGGCGCTGATGCCGACCATGGTCATCGGCACGCCGCGCTCGGCACATGCCGACGTCTGGTCGCAGCTCACCGCCCTACCACTGCGCAACGCCGATGCCGATGCGGTAGTGCTGCCATTCACGCTCGGGCAATGCGGCGCGCCGCGTGAAGTGGTGCGCGAGGCGCACAGGCTGCTCAATGACCGCGGCCGCCTGGTGGTGGTCGGGCTCAATCCGTGGAGCCCGTGGAACTGGCGGCTGCGCTGGGGCTGGGCCGCGCAGCGGGTACCGGTTCTGCGCAGCACGCCGTCTTTGCATCGTTTGCGCGACTGGTTGGAGTTGCTCGATTTCGAGGTCAGCGACACCCTGCGCTTCACGCCGGGTTGGCGCGGTTTGACGGCGCTGCGCGACGGCGAGGGGGCCTGGCTGCGACGCCTGATACAGCCCCTGCAGGGCGCTTACATTTTGACCGCACGTAAACGAGTGATTCCGATGAACCGGTTGCCGCAATCACCGCGCCTGCGCGGTCGGGCCGCCATCGGCTTGCCGGTCGGTGAAGGCGCTGCCGTCGCACGTCTGCCGCAGCGCCCGCAATGAGCGCCGACACGCCTGAAAAGAAGGTGTTGATCTACACCGACGGCGCCTGTCGCGGTAATCCAGGCCCCGGCGGCTGGGGTGCGCTGCTGATTTACGGCGATCGCCGCCGCGAACTCACCGGTGGCGAGACGGCCACCACCAACAATCGCATGGAAATGATGGCGGTCATCGAGGCGTTGGACGCACTCAAGGACCGCTGCGCCGTCACGCTGTGCACCGACTCGACCTACGTCATGAAAGGCCTGACCGAATGGTTGCCGGGCTGGAAGCGGCGTGGCTGGAAGACCGCGGCCGGCGCGCCGGTGAAGAATCAGGACCTGTGGCAGCGGCTCGACAGCGCCTGCCAGCGACATCACATGGACTGGCGCTGGGTGAAAGGCCATGCCGGCGATCCCGGCAACGAAGCAGCTGACGCCCTGGCCAACCGGGGACTTGAGGGCGCGCGATGACGCACCCGGCCCATCGACAGGTCGTGCTCGACACCGAAACCACCGGTCTGGAAGTGGGCGAGGGCCATCGCATCATTGAGATCGGCTGCATCGAGTTGGTCAAACGCCGGTTCACCCGCAACGACTTTCACCAGTACCTGAACCCTGATCGCGAGATCGACGAGGGTGCGGTTGACGTGCACGGCCTGACCACACATTTTCTGGCCAACAAGCCGCGCTTCGCCGAGATTGCCAAAGACCTCTGGGCCTATCTTGAAGGCGCCGAGCTGCTGATTCACAACGCGCCGTTCGACATGGGCTTTCTCGACTCGGAGTTTGCCAAGGCCGGCTTCGAGCGCCGGCTCTCCGAGGTCTGCACCGTCACCGACACCCTGACGATGGCGCGGCAACAGATGCCGGGCCAAAGGGTGAGCCTGGACGCGCTGTGCAAGCGCTTCAGTGTCGACAACTCGGGCCGCGATTTTCACGGCGCGCTGCTCGACGCGCGGCTGCTGGCCGACGTGTTTCTGACGATGACCGGGGGCCAATCCGACCTTGCCCTGGTGTCCGAGCAGGGTAACTTCGGGGCATCGCGCTTTCTCGAGCACCTCGGGCCACTGCCCGACGGGCCAATGCCGGTGATCGCCCCCAGCGACGCCGAGTGGGCTGCGCACCGCGCGCGGCTGGCGGCCATCGCCAAGAAGGGTCCGCTGCGCTGGGTTGAAGACAGCGTTTGAGGGCTTGGGGAGCGCTGATCAAGTCTCACGTCTGCGCCGGAGGTCATTTTGAAGCAGGGCGAGGCGCGAGGGGTGCGGCGTACAGGTGTACGCAAACCCCCGAGTAACGACGACCCTGCTTCAAAATGGCCCCGGCCCTTCGGGTTGCGGCCCAAATCGCGCCATGTGGCGTCAATCGGCGCTTATTTGGAATGACCAAAACTCGCGCCTCTTTCCTAGGCAGTGTCGTCACGAGATTGTGAGCCAAAGGACCATGCATCGAATCTGGGCAGCGGCGAGGAAAGAGGACAGGTTCTTGGCGTAACGCGTGGCGATGCCACGCCATTGCTTGAGATGCAAGAACGCATTCTCGACCAAGTGCCGCTGACGATACAGGTGCTTGTCGAATTCGCGTAGCACCTTGCGGTTCTTGCGCGGGGGGATTTCCGCCCGCATTCCTTGTGCTTGAGCCTGCTCAATGATTGTGTTGCTGTCATAACCCTTGTCAGCGATCAGGTGCTCGGCACTGAAGCCTTGGATCAGGGTTGAAGCTTCCACACAATCCGCTCGGGTAGCTTCTGTAGCAAGGATTCGGACCGGCATACCATGCGCATCCACGGCCAGATGTATCTTGGTGTTGAGCCCCCTTTTGTACGACCGATGCCTTGATTGCCCCCGCGAGCACCGGCCGCATGAGGGTGAACCTTGCAATGGCTGGCATCAATCATCAACCACTCGAAGTCAGGCTCGTCGATCAAGCGGTCGAGCAAGGCTTCCCACACGCCGCTATCGCGCCAGCGACAGAAGCGTCGATGCGTGTTTTTCCAATCGCCGTAGGCCGGAGGCAAGTCGCGCCAAGGAGCCCCCGTCCGCACAATCCACAGGACCGCATTGATGAACTGGCGATTGTTCTTGGCGACGCCGCCCCACTGCCCGGCTTGACCAGGCAGATGGGGTTCAAGCAACGCCCAGTCTCGATCCGAAAGATCGTGGCGACGAAAGGACTCCTTCATAAGATCGCTCGTTGTGGCCTTAAGGAGCGCTTATCATATCTCGTGACGACACAGCCTAGTGTCCTTTAACAAAAGTTCACTTTATTATTGATTCGATCAGAGAGGCGGGCGATAGCCGAGATGATTTCATCGGCGGATTTGCGCCATACGAAGGGTTTGGGGTCCTGGTTGTAGGTTTTGAGGTAGTGGCGGATGGATCGCTCAAGGTCGTTGGTACTGGTGTGGGCGTTACGTTTGATCCACCGCTGTGACAACAGCGAGAAAAAGCGTTCTACCAGATTGAGCCAGGAAGCTGAGGTCGGGGTGAAGTGCAGGTGATAGCGCGGTCTGGCGGCAAACCAAGCGCGGACCGCTTCGGTTTTGTGCGTGCCGTAATTGTCGAGAATGAGATGAATATCGAGGTGCTTGGGCACCTCACGATCCAGTGCGCGCAGGAACGCCAGGAACTCCGCACTGCGATGCCGCCGGTGCAAGCGACCAATGACTTCGCCGGTGGCGATATCCAGCGCTGCGAACAAGGTCGTCGTGCCGTGTCGCACATAGTCGTGGGTCGTGGTTTCGGCAGACCCGAAACGCAACGGCAAGCCAGGTTGGGTACGGTTCAGGGCTTGAATCTGGCTTTTTTCATCAACGCACAACACCAAGGCACGATCTGGCGGATTCAGATACAGACCGACGATGTCGTGCACTTTGTCAACAAAGTGCGGATCGGTCGACAACTTGAAGGTTTCCAGCCGGTGCGGCTTGAGCCCAAAGGCGCGCCAGATGCGGCTGACTGCCATGGCATTGAGGGCAGTCTCTTCGGCCATCAAAGTCGTCGACCAGTGCGTCGCCTTGGCTGGACGGCTATGCAAAGTCTTCTCAATGACTTCCGACACTTTGTCGTCGTTAATCGTGCGCGGTCGACCCGTGCGCGGCGCATCGCTCAATCCCGCGATCCGGTACTGCTCAAAACGCCGCCGCCACTTCGACACGGTTTGCGTCGTCACCCCGCAGCGCTGTCCCACTTCGCGGCCCGACAATCCAAGGCTGCACCCCAGAATGATCTGCGCACGCTGCTTGTCCGCCGACGGCGTCTTGCGACGACGAGCCCACTGCTCCAACTCCGATTGCTCGGTGGGTGTCAGCTCCAGCCCAATGGGTTTGCGTCCCGTCATCTCCGCATCCTCCCTCAAGTCAGGGAAGATGGACAACGGTCACTCATAATCGTTCTATGAACTTTTGTTAAAGGACACTAGCTTTTAGGGCGCAGCGCCAGCGCCGTCACCACTTCGAAATACGGTGGCCGCAGCTCCCGCGAGGTGACGCGGCAGGCATTGACCTTGAGCTTGTTGGCGGACAGCAGTTTGCGCAGCGCCGCCGGCTCAATGCCCATGTTCTGGTGGTCGAACGCGGCCATGGCCGCCTCGTGTTGATGCGATTTGAGTGCCACCACCACCAGCCGACCGCCCGGCGCCAATACCCGGCAGGCATTGCCGATCACCTCGGCGGGCATGCGACTGTAGGCCAGCGCGTGCATCACGAACACGGTGTCGAAACTGGCGTCGGCGAACGGTAGATCGTGCATGTCGGCGCAGTGAAAACGAACGTTGGCATGGTGGGCGAGTCGGGCTCGGCCGGCCGCCACCACGGCTTCACTGATGTCGACGCAGTCGACTGACGTGGCCTCTTCGCTCAGCAATTCGGCGAGCACGCCGTCACCGCTGGCGATGTCGAGCACCCGACCGGGTTCGATCAGGCCAATCAGGCCGCGAGCGGTGGCCTCCCAGGTTCGACCGGGGGAGTAGTGCAACTCCATGCGTCCGGCCACCGACTCGGCCCAGGTCCGGCCGTGCTTGCGCGCCAGGATGCACTCGGCGGCGCGTTCGCGATCAAGCAGCGCCTGCGGGTCGTCCAGCCCCTCGCGCAGCAGCGCCCAAACGGGCTGCGCTGCCCCGTCCTGGGTGGCGCTGTAGCGCGCTGAAGCGCCGCTGCGTTGATCGTGGATGAGCCCGGCGCGTTTGAGTCGCGCGAGGTGGGTCGACACGCGGCTTTGTGCCAGTCCGGTGACGGTGGTTAGTTCGGCGGTGGTCAGCTCGAACTGCTCGAGCAACAGCAACAGGCGTTGGCGGCTGGCATCACCGAGCAGTTGGCACAACGCGGTGCTTTGTTCGAGGGTCAGGGGCATCCGCTCATTGTGCCGCCAGGGCCGGCGTGCCGTGCGATTCACAGGCTGACGCCGGCCCCGGCGCGGGGCCGCTGCGTGTCAAGCAGCGCCCGGCTCGTCAGGCTTGCGGGCCGCTGCGGCCTCGGCTTTGGCTTGTTCCTTTGCAATACGCTTGCCGCGCGATGTCGCCATGAACGCGCGCGACTCCGGATTGGGGCGAATGGCCTGCATGGCGGTGCCAACGCGGATGCGTGCGCTGTCGGCCATTTCGCGGGCCTTGGTATGGCCGTTGAACAGCGGCACCCTGACGGCGCTTTGCACCGCGCTGCCAGCCTGCTTGACCTTGCTTTTGGCCTGCTCGACGTGCGGCGCCGCCTGCTTGGAGACGGCTTTGCCGGCCGCCTTGGCGGTCGTGCTGACCTGCTTGGCGGCGCTCTGCGTGCTGGCCTTGGCCGACTTGCCGGCGTCGCTTACCCGGTCAGAAGCCCGCTTGGCCAGTGATGACGGCTTGGCAGCAGGCTTGGTTGCGCGTTTGGCGTTTGTTTTGGCCTTGCCGGCGGCGGGCGCCGCGGGTGTGACTTTGGCGGGCTTGACGTGCTTGGCTGGCTTCGAGGCGGCCTTGACCGGGGCCGGCTTGGCCGCTTTCACGGGCTTGGCTGCCGTCTTGGTCTTGGCCGATTTGGCGACGGTCGCGGCTTTCGCCGGCTTCGTCGTAGGATTGGTCATCCCTTTTGCCCTCGCCGGTGCGCCGGCTTTCGTCTTGGATTGCGGTGGGGTCTTTTCTCGAGTGGCGGATGAGGCCGCGGCTTTGGCGGGTGCCGCTTTGCCGCCTTTGGCCGGAACTGCAGCGTTGCGCGTCGTGGTCAGCGACTTGGCCTGGTCAGTGCCCTTCTGCACGGCCTTCCTCAGTGCACCCAGTAAACCCTTGCCAGCCTCTTCGCGTTTTGTCGCCATGTGATGTGCCTCAATCGGTAATAAAACAGGACAACGGGTGGCGCGCCGGGGGCCCGCTCCTCGAATGACGATGGTTTCCCTTGCCACTGCGGAACCTGGGCCCGCCCCAATGCAGTCGCCTTGACAAACGACGGTTTTAGTGCTTCGCGAGGGTAAAGACTGTTGGGGATAAAGTCAAAAAATACCCGGCGATTCACAGGCTTGGGGCGGCTGGCTCATTGTTGGCTCGGCCGACCGGCGCGAAGGCTTTTTGGCGGCGCGCCAAAGTGCTTGCGAAAGGCGCGGGTGAAGTTGCTGGCGTCGCTGTAGCCAAGCTCCAGGGCGATTTCGGTGACGCTGAGGTCACCTGCCATCAACATGTCGCGGGCGCGGTCCATGCGCTGTGCCAAGGCCATCGCGCGGAAGCCGGGGCCTTCGCGCTGTAGGTAGCGGTCCAGCGTTCGCGGCGAGCGGTTGAGGGTGCGAGCAAGGTCGGACAACTGCGGAATGCCACCGTGGGCCTCGCGCAACATCATCCGCGTCCAGCTGGCCACGCCATCCTGGCCGCGTTGGCCCCTGAGCAGAATGCGACACTGCGCTTCGGCAGCGCGCAGCGCGCTGTGATCGGCCATCGCCGGGGCATGCCGACTGAAGTCGGCCTCGAACTGCAACCGAACAGCCGGGGCCTCGCCCGCGAGAAAGTGGCACCGGGCGTTCTCCAGCCCTGCGTAGAGGGCGACGTGTGGCGGTTCGGGAATCGACAGGCTTATCCGGTGTGGCGGCATCGGTGCCGCCAGCAAATCGCGCACCTCATGATGCGCCGCGACGGCAATGGCTTCGAGATGAAAGTGCAGATTGAGCGTGCTCATCGGCTGCACCGGCTCAAACAGCAACTCGGCGCGGCCACCGCCGCTGCGGTAACGCATGCGGAAGGTGGGCATCACCAGCTTGAAATAACGCGCCACAAAACGCAGCGCATGGTCGACCGTCGGACTGCTGAGCATGCCGTAGCCGACCAAGCTGTGGGCGCTGGGCTTGAGGCTGCGTCCCAGGTGAAACGGCAGGGCGCTGTCAGGTCGAAGGGTCATCACCGCCGCCAGCAGCGTTTCGAGCTGAGACAGTGTCAGGCTTGCATCAGGCAGTTGTAGCGCGGCCGGGCGCAGGCCCACCGACTGCAGCAGCGCGGTGACATCGACGCCTTGAGTGACCAGCAGCTCGGCCATGCGCAGGTAGTAGCGCGCCGGGACGCGAGGTTCCAGTACACCGGTAGTTGTCTGAATATGATCAGTCATTGTCGGTAAATGACAGGTTTTGCGGTCGGGCACAAGCCTAAGGTGACAGCCTGTGAACCGTGACCCAACGGTCGTGCAAGGAGAAACCCATGAATACGACAACGCTTCCGGCCGCCGCAACGCGCTGGCGTGACCCGAAGAAGGCGCTGTGGCTGGTCAGCCCGGCGATTCCGCTTGTTGGATTGGTCGGCCCGTTGCTGGGTGGGGCCACAGGTCAGGTGTTGTGGTTCTGGGCGCTTCCAATCCTCTTTTATGTGATCTTTCCGTTGCTCGACTGGTGGATTGGCGAAGACGCCGCCAATGCGCCCGAGTCGGCCGTGGCGGGTCTGGAAGCTGATCGCTATTACCGCTTTATCGTTGCTGCCTACATTCCGCTGCAGTACGCCACCACGGTGCTGTGCGCGTGGTGGGCGGTGAATGGTGGGGTGACCTGGCTGGCACTGCCCGGCTTGCTGTTCAGTTGCGCCATCGTGAACGGCGTGGGTATCAACACGGCCCATGAGTTGGGGCACAAAACCAACGGCTTGGAACGTTGGCTGGCCAAGGTGACTTTGGCCCCGGTGGCTTACGGGCACTTTTTCATTGAGCACAACAAGGGGCACCATAAAAACGTCGCGACCTTGGAGGACCCCGCGAGCTCGCGCATGGGCGAGTCGTTCTGGGCCTTTTTGCCGCGCACGGTGCTGGGCAGCCTGCGTTCTGCGTGGGGTATCGAGCGCGACCGGCTGGCGCGCAATGGCAAGTCGGTCTGGTCGTGGGACAACGAAAATCTGCAGGCTTGGGCAATGACGGTTGTGCTGTTCGGCGCGTTGACGCTCTGGCTTGGGCCGTGGGCGCTGCTGTTTCTGGTGGCGCAGGCGATTTGGGGTTTCAGCCTGCTTGAGGTCGTGAACTACATTGAGCACTACGGTCTGCTGCGCAAGAAGCTGCCGAATGGCCGCTACGAGCGCTGCGCACCGCGGCACTCGTGGAACAGCAACCACGTCGTCACCAACCTGGCGCTGTACCAACTGCAGCGGCACTCGGACCATCACGCCAACCCGACGCGGCGCTATCAGGCTTTGCGGCATTTCGAAGAGAGTCCGAAGTTGCCGTCGGGGTATGCGTCGATGCTGATGGTCGCCTACCTGCCGCCGCTGTGGTTCCGGCTGATGGACAAGCGCGTGGCGACGCATTTTGGCGGCGAGATTGAGCACGCCAATCTTCACCCGCCGAAGCGCGAGGCCTTGTTGCGGCGCTGGGGGCGGGTGCTGCCCAGTGGGGCAACGACCTCGGCCGAAGCGCGCCCGGTGCATACCGACGCAGAGGTGGCGGCGAAGCGTCACGAATGCCCCAACTGTTACTTCATCTACGACGACGCCTTGGGCTACCCGCACGAGGGGTTTGCGGCCGGTACGGCGTGGTCAACACTCCCGCTGGATTGGACCTGCCCGCAATGTGCGGTCCGCGAGAAGCCCGACTTTCGCGCAGTTGTGGGGGGTGTCACTTCGGCCTGACCGGCAGGCCGAGGCAAGCAATCGACTGATCGTTTAGTTATGCTCTGCCGGCCGGCGCAGCCCGGCGGTTGAGGTTTCTGATCACGCTGTATCTTTTTTGCCGTACGACAGGCTGTCTGTACAAAACCTGGCGGCGCGCATTTTCTGGACGAGAACTAACACGCATGCAAGCGGATACCCGGGGACGTTTCGCACAGGCCTTTGTTCGCCTCACCGAGCCCATGATTTTCAACCGTCGCGGCGTCACCCTTGGGGTGATCGCGGTGGTGACCGTGCTCTTGGGGTGGCAGGCCACGCACCTGAAAATCGATGCGGGTTTCGAAAAGCAGATTCCGCTGCAGCACCCTTACATTCAGATTTACAAGCAGTACGAGCGCGAGTTCGGCGGTGCCAACACCACGCTGGTGGCGCTGACCCAGAAGGAAGGGGAGATTTACACCCCGTCATTCATGCGGACCCTGCGTGATCTCACCGACGCGGTTTACTTCACGCCAGGGGTTGATCGTTCGCGGGTGAGCTCGATCTTCACCCCCAATGTCCGTTATCTCGAAGTGGTCGAGGGCGGGTTTTCGGGCGGTAACGTGGTGCCGGCTGACTTCAGCCCCAGCCCCGAAATGCTGGCGCGGGTCAAGTCCAATGTCGAAAAGGCCGGCATCATCGGCAGGCTGATCGCCAACGATCAGACCGGCGCCATGGTGTTCTCCGAGCTGTTGGAGCGCCATCCCGTCACGGGCGAGCGCCTCGATTACATCGTTACGGCACACCGGTTGGAGGCAATTCGCGGCCGTTTCACGTCGCCGAAGAAGTTTGAGATTACGCTCAAGTCGGCGGTCGGCTCGCTTGAAGCCGGCGCCGTCATTCGCACCGATTACGCCGATCCGCGCGGCGGGTCATTCCCCATCTCGTCGATCGACGCGGTTGAAGAGCTTGAGGACGGCACCGAGGTTATTCATCCGCTTCGCGGTTGGGATGTCGAGGTCACTGAGTCGGACAATGCCGACTACAACCCTGACATCGACGTTCACATCATCGGCTTTACCAAGGCGGTCGGTGACATCGCCGACAGCGCGCTGGAGGTGTTCAGCTACTTCGGCATCACCGTGTTCCTCGTCTGGCTGCTGCTGTCGTGGTACTGCGGCTCGTTCAAGGTGGCGGCGATTCCGACGGCATGCGGTCTGCTTGCGGTGACCTGGGAGCTGGGCCTGCTGCATTTGTTTGGTTTCGGGCTCGACCCGTTCGCGATTCTGATGCCGTTCATCGTGTTGGCCATCAGCACCTCGCACGGCATCCAGATCACCAATTTCTGGCTCAACGAGTCGGCTGAAGGTGTCCCCGCATTCGAAGCGGCGCGCAACACCTACCGGCGTCTGGTGATTCCTGGCATTTCGGCGCTGGCGACCAACTTCGTCGGCTTCGGCACGATCTTTCTGATTCCCATCGACATTATTCGCGAGATGGCGGCCAACGCCATGTTCGGGCTGGTGGCCATCGTCCTGTGCAAGAAGGTCTTGCTGCCCTGCCTGCTGTCGTTTGCGACCCTGAAGAATCCGGCCAAGTTCATGGCCCACCAGCAGCGGCGCGACGAACGCCTGGCGCCGATCTGGCACGGCCTTGCCGGCGTGACGCGCAAGCCGGTGGCCGCGACCGTGCTGCTGATTGCTGCCGGACTCTGGGGCTATGGCCAGTGGGTTGCCCAGGACTTGAAGATTGGCGAGTTACACGACGGCGTGCCTGAGCTCCGGCCGGACGCCCGCTACAACCTCGACTCGGCGCGCATCGTCCAGGAATTCGCCATCGGTGTGGATGTGCTGAAGGTGGTGGCCGAAGGCGAGCCCGACGGCTGCATCAATCACGACATCATCTCGTTGATGGATCGGTTTGCCTGGCGGATGGAGAACACCGCCGGGGTGCAATCAACACTGTCATTGCCGACCCTGCAGCGCATCGTCTACAACAGCTACACCGAGTCCAACCCCAAGTTCAACGCCTTGCCACGTGAGAGCGGTGCGTTGGTGGTCACGGTGCAGCCGTTCCCGAGTTCGACGGGTCTGCTCAACGAAGACTGCAGCGCCATGCCGGTGCAGATCTTCACCCAGGATCACAAGGCCGAAACCATCGATCACATCATTGAAGAGATCGAACGGTTCATTGCCGAGCAGCCCGATGACGCGCCGGTGAGCTTCAAATTGGCGACCGGCAACGTCGGTGTCATGGCGGCGGTCAATGACGTGATCGAGCAGACCGAGCACACGGTGCTGTTGTGGCTGTTTCTCGGTATCGGCGTGTGCATCTTCCTGTCATTCCGCAGCTTTGCCGCGCTGGTCTGCGTGATGGTGCCGCTGGCGCTGGTGCACATCGTCAGTTACGCGGTCATGGTCTGGCTGGAAATTGGCGTCAAGTTCTCCAACCTCGCGGTGGCGGCGTTTGCCGCCGGCATCGGCGTGGACTACGGCATCTATATTTACAGCGTGCTTGAAGAGAACGTGTTGCAGAAGCGCATGGCGCTGCGCGAGGCCTATGCCAACACCCTGCACCAGACTGGCAAGGCGGTGATCTTCACCGCGCTGACGCTGGGGGCGACGGTATGCACCTGGTTGTTCTCCAACCTGCAGTTCCAGGTCGACATGGGCATCTTGCTGACCTTGATGTTCTTTGCCAACGCCATTGCGGCCGCGGTGTTGCTGCCAGCATTCGCAGCGTTCTTGCTCAAGCCGGGCAAGCATCCACCCGAGGCTTTGGACGGTACCCATGTCAAGGGTCAGGTGAATTGACCTGGCCCCACCAACCGCGCCGCAAGGGTCTTGCGGTGCATCGATTGAGTTAGTCATTGAGGAGTTGAACGATGAAAATGAGACGAATTCACCATTGGGCGCTGGGCGCCCTGCTGGCCATTCCGGCCATGGCCATGGCGCAAGTCAGCGCCGAAGAAGCGGCCGAGCTGGGCAAAAGCCTGACGCCAGTCGGCGCCGAGCGCGCCGGCAATGAAGACGGCACGATTCCTGAGTGGAAGCCGCAGGCGGCGCGCGGTGAGCTCAGCGGCGTGTTCCCAAGCAACCCCGACATCGACGATGAGAAGCCGTTGTTCACCATCACGGCGGAGAACATGGGCGAACACGCCGACCTGCTGATGGAGGGTCACAAGGAGCTGCTGCGCCGCTTCCCCGACACCTACAAGATGAACGTGTACCCGTCACATCGACTGGCGACCTTCCCCGACGAGGTCCTCGAAGAAACGAAAAAGAATGCCACGCGGGCGTCTTTGGAAGGCGTCGACAACCCGCAGGGTGCGTTCATCGGGTTCCCCTTCCCGATTCCCAAGAAAGGCAACGAACCGCTGTGGAACCATCGTGTCAAATGGCGCGGCGAAGAAGTCCGCCGCTACAACAACCAGATGATCGTGCAGCAGGATGGCAAGTTCACGCTCACCAAGATCGTCGAGGACGTCGGCTTCAACTACGCCAACCTTGAAAAGGAATCGCCGGACGAATTGAAGCCAGGCGCCGAATTCCTCCGGTACCTGTCCGAAACGGTGTCGCCGCCGCGCATCGCCGGCACCTACATTTTGGTTCATGAAAAGGCCGGCTTCGGGACTGAAGGTCGCTCGGCGTGGCTTTACGCGCCGGCACTGAAGCGCATTCGTCGCGCGCCGGCGGTGTGCTGCGACAACCCGTACGAAGGCACCGATGGTCACCAGTTTTACGACCAGGTCGATATGTACAACGGTGTGTTCGAACGCTTTAGCTGGAAGCTGGTGGGCAAGAAGGAGATGTATGTCCCCTACAACGCCAACCGCATTTCGGGTCCGGACACCAAGTACGCCGACATTGCCAAGCCCAACCACGTCAACCCCGAACTGCCGCGCTATGAACGGCATCGTGTGTGGGTGGTCGAGGCCGAGAACCTGCCGGGTCAGCGCCACACCTTCAAGTCGCGCCGGTTCTATGTCGATGAAGACACCTGGACGGTGCTCGGTGTCGATAACTACGACCAGCAGGGCGAGCTGATGCAGTTCCAGGAAGGGCATCTGGTGAGCTATTACGCCGTGCTGGCCCACACCACCCAGCCGGAAGTGATTTATCACTTCAACTCGGGACGCTACTTTGTGACCACTATGGCCAACGAAGACCAGCCTTACGACAACACCGTGACCTACGCCAATAACTTCTTTGAAGCCAACACGGTGCAAAACCGCGCTTCAAAGTAAGCAAGAAGGGTTTGACGCCCCACCGGGAAAGGCTGGTGGGGCGGTTAAAAAATAAAACATTTGTTGCGGATTGATTGCGACGAGGAGACTACAATGCGCGCTTTAAAGGGAAGTTGCTTGGGGTTGATGCTCGTGCTGTCGTCGGTACCAGCGATGGCCTTCGAGTTTAATTTCGAAGCCTTTGGCAATCGGGTCGATGCGGTGGTCAACAATGCCACCACGTTTGGTTATTCGTGGCGCTTGCATGACCCGGCGTCCGACCTGATTGGTAAAAGCAACCTCGATCCCGACGTCTGTGCCGATCAGTTTCAGGCCTGCCAAGGCTTACACCGTCTGCAGACGCACCCGGCCGAACGGCTTGCCGCCGCGCCCGGCGCGCCGTCGATCAACTTTGACGATGGCAACCTGAACTACGACAAGGGTGACGTCGTACAGGCGCCCTTCAAGCTGACGCAGGACATTCGTTTTCTCTTCGGTAATTTCGGCATTTTTTACCGAGCGATTGGTATCTACGACTACGTCAACTACAACAGCTTCGAAACCACCAATCCCAACCTGATCACCCCGGAGAACTTTGAGCGGGTTGGGCAGACGGGCAATTTGGGCGGCAGTCGCTTTTTTAACCGTGTTTATGGGCCGGGCGAGTTCACCAACGGTCGCCGTCCCAATGACGAGGCTGAAGAAGCCGGTCTGCGCTACGACATTCTCGACTTCAATTTTTTTGGCTCAATTCCGTATGACGATGGCGCCAAGAACCTGACATTTCGCATCGGGCGTCAGACGGTGAATTGGGGGCAGAGCACGGTCGCGGTGGTCAACAGCCTCAATCAGGCACAACCGGTCAACGCCAATGCACTGTATCGCCTCGGGTTCGGCTTGCTGGAGGAATTGTTCGTGCCGGTCGGCATGATCCGCGCCAGCACCGAGATCGCCACCGGCCTGACGATGGAAGCGTTCTACCAGTTCGAATGGCTGCCGGTCGAAATTCCGACCGCCGGCAGCTACATGTCGTTTGTCGACATCGGCACCGACAACCAGCGGACCACGGTCAACGCAGCCTTTGGCGGTTCGGCAGACGATCCATTTAGCCTTACCGGGGGGCGGCTGAACAGCGCCCTCACGGCCATCACCCCCACCTCGCTCACGATTCAACGCGATCCTGACCGCGAAGCCAGCGACCAGGGCCAATACGGGGTGTCGTTCAAGTACTACTCGGACAACATCAACTACGGCACCGAGTTCGGCTTCTATGCGATGAACTATCATTCGAAGTTGCCGTATGCGAGCTTTTTCGCCACCGATGCCAGTTGCGCACGGCGTGAAGGCAATGCACAGGGTTTGGATGCTCGCAATACGCTGCAGTTTCTTGATGTGTGTCCCAACCTGCCAGTGACCGCACCATCGGCGTCCTTGCAGCTCACCCTCGACACGGTCGCCCTGCTGGCACAGCGCCCGGGCGTGAGCACCGATCTGGGTTTGCTGGACGGCGGCAATCCACTGGCACTGTCTAACCTGTTACTGCCGCGCCCCAACCTGCCGAACAGTGACGCTGTGCCGTTCGACACGGCCCGGCTGATGCTGGAATACCCGGAAGATTTACAGGTGTACGGGCTGGACTTCACGACCACGTTCGGCGACTACTCGTTTCAGGGGGAGGTGTCGTACCGCCCCAACGTGCCGCTGCAGGTGTCGTTGATCGACCTGGCGTTTGCTTCCTTCGGTCCAACACTGACGCGTTGCCACGATCAGTCGCTAGATTGTGGAGGCTCAACTGCGGGCTTGGGGTTCGATGTGGACGGCAACTACGTCATTTACGACGGCAACGACTTCGTCAACGGTGAGGGGGCTAATCCCTATGCCGACACACTGAATCTCGTGGTGGGTGCGGCGCCGGGTTCGGCGCGCGCGTTCCCGAACTTCATCATGCCGTATCGGGGCGTTGAGGTCGGCGAGACTGAGCCCAACAGCTACATCCGCGGTTACATCCCCGGCAAGGTGGCACAGTACAACCTTGGTGCAACGCGCGTGCTCGGCGCATCCGAGAACTGGATTGGTGCCGATCAGGTGATCCTGATCTACGAACTGGCCGCGACGCACGTACTGAACATGCCGGACTTCGACGAACTGCAGATCGAAGGGGCGTTTTCGCCGACCACTCATGCCAGCGCCGGCGCCGATGGCAGCGGAGCCGACGGTTCACGACTGGCCTGCTCGACCAACACGGCCTGCACTGTCGGTCCTGACGGTTTGCGGTTCAATCCATATCAGGCATCGCGCAACCAGTTTGCTGATGCGTTCTCGTATGGTTATCGCATCGTCGGTCGTATCTCTTACGAGTCGGTGTTGCCCGGCATCAGCATCCAGCCGCTGTTCATCTGGTCACACGATATCGGCGGAGATTCTCCTGGGCCAGCCGGCAACTTCGTGCAGGGGCGCAAGGCGCTCAATTTCCTGCTCGAAACCCGCTATGAGAAGGCGCTGTCATTCACCGTCGCTTACAACACGTTCTTTGATGGCGGCACCAATAACGTTTACCGCGACCGTGACAACCTCGGCTTCTTCGTCAAATACCTTTTCTAAATGCGAGTTTTCATGAGCCTCAATCAACCGATTTTGTTGGCCTTGTGGGCAAGCGCCGCGATGACTCCGCTGACCGTCGCCGCCGCGCCCGACACGGCCCCCGCCGAGATCGCCCGCAAGGCCGACCAGTCATTGCTCGTGGATCTGAGCCGGGCGGGCGACCGACTGTTGGCGATTGGCAGTCGCGGGCACATTCTGGTTTCGGACGATCAAGCCGAAACGTGGCAGCAGGTCGCGGTGCCGGTGAACAACTTGCTGACCGCAGCCTACTTCGCCGGCGACCAGCGCGGCTGGGTCGTCGGCCATGACGCCACGATTCTGGCCACCGAGGACGGCGGCGACACCTGGGTGGTGCGGCATTTCGACGCGTCGATGGAGCCACTGCTCGACATCACCTTCTTCGATGATCAGCGTGGCCTTGCCATTGGTGCGTTTGGTCTGGCGATGGCGACGACCGATGGCGGCGCCAACTGGTCAATGTTGGAGTCGGATCTGACTGCCGAGGGCATGCATCTCAACGCCATGACCCGGCTCAACGACGGCAGCTACCTGGTGGTCGGGGAAGTCGGTCTGATGGCGCATTCCACCGATCAGGGGCAGACCTGGACCATGCTCGATTCACCCTATGAAAGCTCGCTGTTCTCGGTCGCGCCCATGGGCGACGGTGGCGCCATCATCGGCGGCTTGCGCGGCAACGCGTTTGCCGCCAGTGACGTGGCTGGCGGTGCGTGGCGAGAGCTACAAACCGGCACAGTGCAGTCGGTTTTCGGCATCTCTGATGACGGCGCAGGTGGATTCTGGATGGCCGGCCTCAACGGCAGCCTGCTTCATGCCGATGCCGAGCTGAACATCAAGCCTGCCGACACGCGCGCGGTCAACGGCCTTGATGACACCCTGATTGCCACCGCCATCGGTGGCGTCGCCTACGCCGACGTCTTGACCTTGGAAGGTGACCTTCTTGTGGTGGTGGGCGACGCCGGCGTTCGGCGCATGGCCTTCAGTCGTTGAGACGGCGCTCCTAAAACAATTGCGCGGGCGACCTTGGCCAGGCATTCGCTACGCCGCGTCGGGCCCCAGGGGCAGAATGCGTGATGTTTCAGACACGAAAGCCGGTGCCACGCGCCGGCTTTCGTGTTTCCACAGAGGCCAACCGGGGTGGCTATCATGCAGGTCCTTTCGATGTGCGACCGCGATTTTTGTGCCGCGATGCGATGGCCGCGCACCGTGGTCACTGACCACCCATTTCTTTGATTGAGGAGCTGCAAATGTACTCAGGACAGACCGTACGTCTGACGTTGCACGAGGGCGGCATTGCCGAGCTCTGTTTCGATCGGCAGGGCGAGAGCGTCAACAAATTCGACAAGCTGACACTGGGCGAGCTGCGCGAAGCGGCCGACAAGCTGGTGGCCGCGCCCGAGCTGGCCGGTTTGGTGGTGACCTCCGCCAAGAACGTGTTCATCGTCGGTGCCGACATCACCGAGTTCGGCAAGATGTTTGAAGGCACTGAAGAAGAGATCGCGGGCTGGGCCGGCCAGGCCAATGACATCTTCAACACGCTCGAGGACCTGCCGTTCCCCAGCGTCTGCGCGATCAACGGCGTCGCCTTGGGCGGCGGCTTCGAGATGGCACTGGTCGCCGATTACCGCGTCATGAGCGAGACCGCGTCGGTGGGTCTGCCCGAGACCAAACTTGGCATCATTCCCGGCTTTGGCGGCACCGTGCGCCTGCCGCGCCTGATCGGTGCCGACAACGCCATCGAGTGGGTCGCCAGCGCCAGCAACAACAAGCCCAAGGTGGCGCTTGCCGTCGGGGCGGTAGACGCCGTGGTCAAGCCGGAAAAACTGTTTGATGCGGCGGTGCGTCTCATCAAGCAGGCCAACGACGGCAAGTACGACTGGCAGGCGCGCCGCGCCCAGAAAAAGGCCCCACTGAAGCTCGACATGATTGAGCAGATGATGGTGTTCTCGACCGCCGAGGCGTTCATCGCCGGCAAGGCAGGCAAACACTACCCGGCGCCGGTGGCGGCAGTGAAGGCGATTCAGAAAGCTGCGAGTAAAGGCCGCGATGATGCCTTGAAGATCGAAGCCGCAGCGTTTGCCAAGCTCGCCAAGACCACCGTCGCCGACGCATTGGTGGGCCTGTTTCTCAACGACCAGTTCTTGAAGAAAACTGCCAAGGCACAGATGAAAGGTGCAGTCGACTTCAAGCAGGCAGCGGTATTGGGCGCCGGCATCATGGGCGGCGGCATCGCCTTCCAGAGCGCCTCCAAAGGCACGCCGATCATCATGAAGGACATCGCCGACAAGGCGCTCGATCTGGGCATGAGCGAGGCCAACAAGCTGCTTTCCAAGCAGGTCGAGCGCAAGAAACTCACGCCCGAAAAGGCCGGGGCGATTCTGTCGACCATTCGTCCGACCCTGAACTACGGTGACTTCGGCAACGTCGACATCGTCATCGAGGCCGTTGTCGAGAATCCGAAAATCAAGAAATCGGTGCTTGCCGAGACCGAAACCAAGGTCAAGCCGGGCACCATCATTGCGTCGAATACCTCGTCGATCTCGATTGATGAATTGGCCACGGCGATGAAGCACCCGGAGAACTTCCTCGGCATGCACTTCTTCAACCCGGTGCACAAGATGCCGCTGGTGGAAGTGATCTACGCCGAGAAGACCTCCAAGGAAGCGATCGCCACCACCGTGGCGCTGGCGACCAAGATGGGCAAGACCGCCATCGTGGTGAAGAACTGCCCCGGCTTTCTGGTCAACCGTATCCTGTTTCCGTACTTCGGCGGCTGGGAGCACCTGATCAACGCCGGCGCCGACTTCGTCAAGGTCGACAAGGTGATGGAAGCTTTCGGCTGGCCGATGGGCCCGGCATATCTCGAAGACGTGGTCGGCATCGATACCAGCCATCACATTGGCCCGGTGCTGGCCGAAGGTTATCCCGACCGCATGGCGCGCACCCAGCGCACCGCCATTGACGTGATGTTCGAGGCCGAGCGCTACGGCCAGAAGAACGGCAAGGGCTTCTACAAGTACGAGACCGACCCCAAGGGTAAGCCGAAGAAGACTGCCGACCCCGAGGCCTATGCACTGCTGAAGCAAGTGCAAAAAGACGGCCAGAAGGAGTTTGCCGACGAAGAAATCGTCGAGCGCCTGATGCTGCCGATGATCATCGAAGCGGCGCGCTGCCTCGATGACGGCATTGTCGGTTCCGCGATCGAGGCCGACATGGGCCTGATTCTGGGCCTCGGCTTTCCGCCGTTCCGCGGCGGTGCGCTCAAGTATTGCGACACGCTGGGCATGAAGCACGTCATCGAGCGCTGCAAGGCCTACGCCCATCTCGGCAAGATCTACGAGCCCACCGAGTCGATGTTGAAGATGGCTGCCGACGGCAAGACGTACTACGTCAAGTAAGCCGCCCTCATCCCTAATTCCGGAGTAATGAAATGACGACCGACGTCGTAATTGTTGATGCAATGCGGACCCCGATGGGCCGCTCCAGGGGCGGTAACTTTCGCAACGTGCGTGCCGAAGATCTGTCGGCGCACCTGATTCGCGGCATCCTCGCCCGCAACGAAGCGGTGAAGCCCGCCGATGTGGAAGACGTGGTCTGGGGCTGCGTGCAGCAGACCCTGGAGCAGGGCTTCAACATTGCCCGCAACGCCGCGCTGCTGGCCGGCCTGCCGCAGACCGTGCCGGGGCAAACCGTGAACCGCCTCTGCGGCTCGTCGATGAGCGCCATCCATATTGCCTTTGCCAGCATCCAGGCCGGCATCGGCGACACCTACATCTGTGGCGGCGTCGAGCACATGGGCCATGTCGCCATGACCCACGGCTTTGACGGCAACCCGGCCATGAGTCTGACCACCGCCAAGGCGGCGGCAATGATGGGCCTGACCGCCGAAATGCTCACCCAGACCCACGGCATCAACCGCCAGCAGCAGGACGCATTTGCCCTCGCCAGCCACCAGAAAGCCGTCAAGGCCAACCAGACCGGCGCCACCGCCAAGGAGATTTTGCCGCTGGCCGGGCACGACGCTGATGGCGCGCCGATCATGGTCGACTGGGATGAAGTGGCGCGCGCCGACGCCAGCCTCGAAGGCCTGGGCGGATTGCGCCCGGCCTTCAACCCCAAGGGCTCGGTGACCGCCGGCAACAGCTCCGCCATTTCCGACGGCGCGTCCTGCGTGCTGGTGATGAGTGCCGACAAGGCGAAGGCCCTGGGCCTGAAGCCGATGGCGCGCATCGTCTCGGTCGCCGCCGCCGGGTGTAGCCCGTCGATCATGGGCATCGGCCCGGTGCCGGCGACCCAGAAGGCGCTTAAGCGTGCCGGGCTGTCGATCGACAACATCGACTACTTCGAACTCAACGAAGCCTTCGCCGCGCAGTCGCTGGCGGTGATCAAAGACCTGAAGCTCACCGAGCGCATGGACCGCATCAACCTCAAGGGCGGGGCCATTGCCCTCGGCCATCCGCTGGGCTGTTCGGGTGCGCGCATCACCGGCGCACTGGCCCATGTGCTGGGTGAGCAGGGCGGCCAGTTTGGTGTGGCCACCATGTGCATCGGCATGGGGCAGGGGGTCGCCACAGTGCTGGAACGCATGCACTGAGCAGTCCGGAGATACAAAAAAGGCGGCCATTGCGGGCCGCCTTTTTTATGATTCGCGTTGATGCTTATTCAGTGGTTTCGACTGGAACTTCTTCGTCAATGACCGCGAAGTCAAATTCGCTGACGGTGTCACGAATGATTTCCACGTCACCGGGCTGAATGAAGACAATGTCATCATCGCTGGGCGCCGGCAGGTCATCACCCGCCTGGCAGCTCAGCGCCACGGTGTAGTTGCCTTCGAGCAAGAAGCCCACTTCGTAGCTGAAGTCGACCAGCGCCCCGTCAAGCATCTCGGGTTGCAGCAATGCAGTGGTCAAAGGCTCGGGATCGGTTCCATCGAAATCGTCAGGCGTTACACCTGAGCCGCTGTAGACGTAGACCGCGGCGCCCGCGCCCGAGACCGGGTCAGCGGTGCAGCTGGAATCGGCCAGCAGCGCTGGATCCACTGAGCCGGTCAAGGTGCCAACTTCAGCGTTGTCAACAACACGCAGGACCGGGCGCAGGTTGTAGCAGCCGGTGGCACCGCGCTCGGCAATCGACTTCCGCAGATCGAAATCGACGGTATAGGCGGCGCTGCCGCCGGCGGCAATGGTGAGCGGTCCGCGCACCTTGAGACCGGTCTGGGCGCCACTTGGGACGATCAACGGATAGTCGACGCCGTCCACGGTGATGTAGGACGGACGGTTCGGGTTGGCCTGTGCGGCATTACAGCTGGCGTTTGACTGCTCCGCGACAATCAGGCGAACTTCTTCGTAGACGCCCGAGGGAATCTGCTCGTCCTGAATCAGGAAGAACTGGTTGTCGCCCTGCTGCTCAAGTAGGTCGACGGTTTGGATTTCATCGAAATCGAAACGCAGCGCAACGCCACCGTCGGCATCCAGCAGTTCAACGGCACTGAAGCCGACGACCACCGCATCGGCATCGTCGACCGGGGCGTCTGTCACCCCCAACGAAAGCGCGCCGGTCCCGCCGCCCGAGCCCGAATCACTGCAGCCTGCCAGCAAGGCCAAACCCAGTCCGGCCACCCAAATATGTCTGAACATGATCATTTCTCCCGATCTTCAAGATTGACTGTCTCGGTCACGCGAACACTTGGTGAGCCGCCGCTGACGAACAGTTGAACGAAGGTGTCACGTGAACATGAAGCGCCGCTGAGCCTGATGGTGGTCGCGCTTTCAGAAGTGCGAAAAGTCCGGCTTGCGCTTTTCGGCGAAGGCGGAGAAGGCCTCGCGCGCTTCGGGTTGCTGCAGCATCGGCATGAAGTGGTCGGCCTCAAAATCCATCGCCTCGCGCGTTTGCTGTGCCGGCCAGCGGCGCATCAGCGCCTTGGTTACTTTCAGGGCGTTGGGCGGCAGTGCCACCAGTTCGGCGGCTGTGGCGCGGGCTTGCGCCTCGACGTCGGCGTTGGGCAAAACCGCGTTACACAGCCCGATTCGCTCGGCCGTGGCGGCGTCGAAAAAGCGGCCCAGCATGAGCAGCTCGGCGGCTTTGGGATGGCCGGCCAGTCGTGGAATCACGAAACTCGCAGCAAATTCGGGGCAGGCACCGAGGCTGACAAAGGGCATGCGCAGCTTGGTTTTCTCGCCGACGTACACGAAGTCACAGTGCAGCAGCAGGGTGACGCCGATGCCGACCGCCATGCCGCTGACGGCAGCAATCACCGGCTTTTCGGCGTCGAGCAAGGCCCGCATGAAGCGGCCGACAGGTGAGTCTGAGGAGGTTGGCGGGTTGTTGAGAAAGTCGGCCAGATCATTGCCCGCCGAGAAGCAATCCGGCGAGCCGGCAAACAGAATCACCCGCACGTCGTCATCGGCCGCCGCCTGGGCCAGACCCTCGGTCAGGCGGTCGTACATGGCGTTGGTGAAGGCGTTCTTCTTGTCGGGCCGGTTGAGTCGCAGGGTCAGAACGCGGTCCGCTTTTTCGATCAGGACATCGGGGGTCATTGAGGGCTGCCGGAAGGTGGAAGGGTAGGCGTCAAAGCCTACCCTTTGGCGAGCTTTGCCGGGGCGTTAGCGCGGCCTTTCACTCACATACATGTTGATGTCGGCCTCGACCACGACGACCCCGTTCAGGTCACAGACCTTGACCGGCATGATGACGTCGCCCGGCTGGCTCATGACGGCCATATCGATTGCAACGGTGGCCGCCAGGTCAGTCTCGGCCTTTTTCAGATACCGCACGGTCATGCTCTTGGGAATCCAGCGGAGATGCGCCGGCAGGGTGGCCTCGATCAGGGTGCCGGCGGCGACTTCGCAGAGATTGCAGCAGGCGATGGCATGCACCGTGCCGATGTGGTTGTGGACCGCCCGGCGTTTTTTCATTGAGACGCGGATATGCCCTTCGTCCAGCGCCTCGATCAACGGTCGAATGGTCGCGAAGTACGGCGCCTTGCGGCTCACGGCAGCCGAAAACAGGCGCTTGCCCCCGGGGAGTGCGGCAAGTCGGCGATAGGTGGTGAGCAGGTTCATGTGGGTCAGTGTGGTTCCGGTTTGGATTGCAGCCAGTCTAAGGGCAGCCGCCACAGGGCCTCCGGCATGCGCGACGAAAAGAAATGAAGGTGGCCAATGCCGTTCAGCCCGTAAGTTGAGGGCAGGACCAATTCCCGGGTGACTTGGGCGCGGTGATAGAGCGCCAGTTGCGCACCGACATTGGCGTCGGTGGCGATGGCGTCGTCCGGGAATGTCAGTGACAACAGGGGCAGCAACAGGTCGTCGAAGGCGGTCTTGCCCTGTACGGTCAGCAATTCGGCGTAATAGTCGGGGCGCTGGCACCAGGTAAACCAGTCTTCGGCGACACCGCGCGGCAGATCCTCGCCCCAGCCGAGCCGACGTTGCGGCGCATAGCCAACGCTGCGGTAGAGCAGGGGGCCGAGTCCTGAGATCAGCGCTTTCACCATCCAGCCGTAAGCGCGCGGCATGTTGCGCCAGTAGCCGAAGCCCGAGGCGATCAGTACCGCCTTCTCCACCTGCTGGCGGTTGGGCATCAAGCCGAGCATCTGGCCGCCGACGCTGTGACCCAGAAAGTACAGGGGCAGCTTGGGCGCGTTGACCTGCAGGTGATCCAGAGCGGCGGGGAGGTCCAGGAGCCCCCAATCGCGCATCCGTGCCGGGTCCTGGCGCAGCGGCCGGTCTCTTGAGGCGCCGATGCCGCGATAGTCAAAGGTCAGCGTGGTGACCCCCTGTGCGGCCAGCCATGTGGCGTAGGCCGAGTAGAAGCGTTGCGGCACGCCGGTAGCGCCGGCCAGTAACAGCGCGCCAGATGGATTTCGTCCCGCTTCAAACAATCGGCCTTGAAGGGCGCGACCATCCTCGGCAGTGAAGGTTGTGGAGCGTCCGGCGGCGACCGGCTCAAAGGCCGCGTGCAGATCGGCCAGGTGGGGTGACTGCGGGGTGTCGAGCACTGCGTCCATGATCACGATGTCCTGAAAGCCGGATTTCAGGCTAGGCGAGGACCTTCGGTGCGACAAACGATCATTTGAAGCGTGATAAGTGAGGATTTCTCACCCATCCTTGGGCAAGGTCTCGCGCAACCATGCCAGCAGGGCCGCGATGGCGGGCTCGTCCTGTTCGCCCGGGCGGTGGACGAACCAGTAACCTGCGGCGGGGCGCGCCGTGCCGGGCCAGGGTGCCACCAGCCGTCGCTGATCCAGCCAACGATTGACCAGCGGCGTGAGCCCCAAGGCCACGCCAAGTCCCTGGCTGGCGCTTTGCAGCAAAGCCAGATAGCTGTCGACCCGCATCTCGGCGGTGGGCGCCCCGAGCGTGCAGCCCATCACTTTTTCCCACTGCGCCCAGGCATCCGGCACGGCCATGGACTGCAGCCTTGGCAGTCGACCCAGCACCGCCAGTGTTGCCGGCTGGTCGCCGAGCAGTGTCGGGCTGACCACTGGCGTCGCGTAAACATCGAGCAGGTGGACGGCGGTCAGACCCGGCCAGTGACCGCGGCCGAAGCGCAGGGCCACGTCGATGTCTTCGCGCATCAGGTCGCGCGATCGCTGCGAGGTGTCGAGTTGCAGGTCGATCTCGGGGTGTGCCCGAGCGAACCCAGCCAGATTCGGCAGCACCCATTCGTCCGCCACGAAGCTGCCCATGGTGACACTCAAGGACGACCGCGCATGATGGGCCAACAAGGTCTGGGTTCCGCGCGCCAGTTGGGCAAACGCCTGGTCGACCACCGCCGCGTAGTCACGCCCTGCCGCCGTGAGGGTCAACTTGCGGACTTGCCGCTCGAACAGCGGAATTCCCAGCTCGGCTTCCAGCGCCCGAATCTGGTGACTGACCGCTGACGGCGTCAGGTGCAACTGCTCGGCGGCGGCCTTGAAGCTGCCCTCAGCCGCTGCGATCCGGAAGGTGTCGAGCTGGGTCAGCTTGGGCAACCGCCGCTTCACTTTACGGCTCTAGAACAGATCGGCCTTGTCGACGCTTTCGGCGGTTTGCAGGGCGTCGCGCGAGGTGATCCAGTCGCCCGTGATCATCTGCGCGTAGCTCATGCCCGGCCCGACCATCGGATACACGCCGGCGTCGCCGTCGATGTGCACTTCGAGGAACGCCGGCCCTTTGAACGCGACGAACTCGGCAATCACCGACTCAAGCTCCTCCTTGCGGGTGATGCGCTTGGCGAACGCATAACCGTCGGCCTCTGCGGCCTTGACGAAATCCTTCTGGTGCAAGCTTTTGTCGGACGCTGCGTAGCGGCTGTCGAAGAACAACCGCTGCCACTGGCGCACCATGCCGTCGCCGAAGTTGTTCAGCACCACGACCTTGACGGGCAGGTTGTAGGTGGTGACGGTTTCCAGCTCGCCGAGATTCATGCGGATGGAGGCATCGCCGTCAATGTCGATGACGATCTTGTCGGGCCGCGCAAACTGCGCACCGATGGCCGCGGGCAGACCAAAGCCCATGGTGCCCATCGATCCCGAGGTCAGCCACAGACGTGGCTCCTTGAAGTCGAAATACTGCGCTGCCCACATCTGGTGTTGACCCACGCCGGTGGACACGATGGCCTCGCCGCCGGTGAGGCGGTTGATCGCTTCAATGACGGCATAAGGCTGGATCGTGGCGGCATCGCGGTCGTAGTTGAGCGCGTGCTGTGACTTTAGCGCCCCGATGTGCTGGTGCCACGCACGATAGTCAGGCTTGAAGCCGCGCGATTGCAGGTGTGCATGCAGGTCGTCGATGGCAAGTGCCAGCGCGCCCACATGGTGCCACTGCACCCGCTTGACCTTGTTGATCTCGGCGGGGTCGATGTCAAAGTGGGCGATCGCCTTGGCGTGGGGCGCGAACTTGTCCGGCACACCGGCCACACGATCATCAAAGCGTGCGCCAAGGGTGATGAGAAAGTCGCAGTCTTCGACCGCGTAGTTGGCGTAGGCGGTGCCGTGCATGCCCAGCATTTGCAGCGACAGCGCGTCGGTGGTGTCTACCGTGCCAATGCCCATCAGGGTGGTGGTCACCGGCAGGCCGTAGGCTTCGGCGAACCGACGAATCGCTGGCGCGGCGTTGCCATTTATGGCGCCACCGCCGACGTAGAGCAGAGGTCTTTCAGAGGCCTTCAGCAGCGCTTCGAATTCGCTGCATGCCTTTGCACTGAGGCGGTTGCGGTTGACTTCGGCCAAGCGCGCACGGTAGCCGGGGATGGGCAGCACACCCTCGCCCTGGAAGACCAGGTTGGCGTTTTGCACGTCTTTCGGAATGTCGATGACCACCGGGCCGGGCCGCCCGGTGCGCGCCACTTCAAATGCAGTGCGCATCGTGGCTTCGAGCTTAGAGGCATCGGTGACCAGAAACACGTGCTTGGCGCACGGCGCCATGATCGAACTGATCGGCGCTTCCTGAAAGCCGTCCGAGCCGATGGCAGCGGTCGGCACCTGGCCACAGATCACCACGATGGGAATCGAGTCGGCCATGCAGTCGCGGACCGGCGTGACCGTGTTGGTCGCGCCCGGGCCCGACGTCACCAGGCAAACGCCGACCTTGCCAGAAGCCCGGGCATAGCCGGCGGCCATGAAGCCAGCGGCCTGCTCGTTGGCGGGGACGATCAACGGCATCTTCTCGGCGCCCTCGGCCGTGCGATGCTCGCGGTTGAAGCGAAAGACGGCATCGTAGGTCGGCAAGATGGCGCCGCCCGAATAGCCGAAAATGACCGACGTGCCCTCGTCAGCGAGAACCTGCACGACAATGTCGGCACCGCTGAGCGTCTGAGAAGCGAGAGGATGTTTGGCGAGAGGGCGCGACATCGTCATGACCGATGAATTCCAAGGTAAGGCTGAAAACCGCGCTTTATACCACGTCGCTACCTCGGCAATCGCCTGTTCAGGCCACGGGGCGCAGCTTCTTCACAGGCGTTCATCAGTGGGGCGCTCAATGGCGGCCAGTACATGACGGGTGGGCTAATTTTGGGGTGGTTGCCCGAGGGTGCATCTGAAATACTGTTTCGCACTGCATGCAACACCACGCTGCAACAAGAACGAAGTTCCACGTTGAGGAGGATTCATGATCAAGCGAGTATTCACGGCATCTGCCGTGGTGGCATTGATGACCCTGCCACACCTTTCATCCATTGCGATGGCCAACGACGCGGCCGAGCTGGGCAACTCGTTGACGCCCATGGGCGCTGAAATGGCCGGCAACAAGGACGGCAGCATCCCCAAATGGGAAGGCGGCCTGCAGATGGAGCGCCCCGCCAAAGGCAAGGAGCGTGATCCGGCTCAATATCCGACCAGCAGCGACAAACCGTTGTTCACGGTGACGTCGTCCAACCTCGACGAGCACCGCGACATGCTCACGCCGGGGGCGCTGGCCCTGTTCGAGAAATTCCCTGACTCGTACAAGATGCCGGTGTACCCGACGCGGCGAACGGGCAACGCGCCGGACCACGTGTATGCGGCCACCAAGAAGAACGCCGAGAGCGCCAGCCTTGAGAACGATGGCGAATCGCTGGTCAATGCGGCTGTGGGGATTCCGTTTCCGGTTCCCGAAAGCGGCAAGGAAATCATCTGGAACCACAAGGTTCGCTACCGCGGCGAAGGCCTGCAGCGCTGGAACGTGCAGTTGGCGGTCCAGACCGGCGGCAGTTTCGTCCCCTACAAGATCCGTGAAGACGTGCGCTTTCACTACAATTTTTCGGATGCCACGCCCGAGAGCCTGAACAACGTCATCATTTACTTTCTGCAGTTCACCACCGCCCCGGCACGGCAGGCCGGCAATGTGCTGTTGGTGCACGAGACCGCCGACCAGGTGGCCGAAGCGCGCCGTGCATGGCTCTACAATCCCGGTCAGCGCCGCATTCGCCGCGCTCCCAACGTCGCCTATGACAACCCGGGCACCGGGGCTGACGGCCTGCGCACCAACGACCAGCTCGACTCGTTCAATGGCGCCACCGACCGCTACACCTGGAACATTGTCGGCAAGCGCGAAATGCTGTTGCCTTACAACGCGCACAACCTTGCCGACGACTCGGTCAAATACGACGACATTGCCCAGCGCAATCACCTGAACCAGGACCTGACCCGCTACGAGCGCCGCCGCGTCTGGGTGCTTGACTCCAACCTCAAGCCGGGCACGACGCACCAGTACAAGCGCCGGACTTACTACGTCGATGAAGACACCTGGACCGTCCTCGCAGTCGACATCTACGACGGTCGCGACCAGCTCTGGCGTGTGCAGGAGTACCATCCCATCATGGTGCCGTGGCTCAAGGCCGTGGGCCCGGCGCTGGCCACGGTTTACGACCTGAATGCCAACCGCTATCTGGTGATGGAAGCGTCCAACGAAGAACCGTTGTTTGAAGAGCGCGACTGGAACACCGACCATTTCACGACCGGCTCGGTGCAGCGCATGGCCACCCGCTGATCTCAGCAGGCTGAACCACAGAAACCCCGCCCCGGCGGGGTTTCTGCTTTTTGAAGACCGCCCTCTCGGTTACGCTCTGCCGCCATGTTGACCATCAACGACCACCTTGTGCTGCCGCTGGCCGAGATCGAGCTGGACGCGATTCGGGCTCAGGGCGCGGGCGGGCAGAAAGTCAACAAGACCTCCAGTGCCGTGCATCTGCGTTTTGACATTTCCGCATCGTCGCTTCCGGACGACTGCAAGCAGCGCTTGCTGGCCCGCCGAGACCGGCGCATCAGCAGCGACGGTGTGTTGGTCATCAAGGCGCAGCGCCACCGCACCCAGGAGGCCAACCGCGACGACGCCTTGCAACGGCTCGCCGAGTTCATTCGTCGCGACGCCAGTGCGCCGGTGCCGCGCAAGGTCACGCGGCCGACGCGGGGCGCCAAGATCAGGCGGGTCGACGCCAAGGTTCAGCGCGGCAAGCTCAAGGCGCTGCGGGGTTCAGTCGGGGATTGAAGGCTGCGACACCGCGTCCGTTGACGTGGGTCTCAAACCAACTGCAGCAGATTGCGAATCTGCGCGGCGTCGGTTTCGTCCGCCCGGTGAATCAGGCTCAGGCGCGCCTTGGGCACCGTGCCTTGAATGGGCCGGTAGCTCACACCATCGATCTGTGCCTGCTGCATTGACGCCGGGACGATGGAGACACCAATACCGGCCGCCACCAAGTTGACGATGGACGTGACCTGCGAGGTCTCCTGCACCACCCGCGGCAGAAAGCCGACGCGGTGGCAGGCCCGCAGGATCTCTTCATGCAGCCCCGCGCCCACGGCGCGCGGGAACAGCACGAAGGGCTCCAGCGAGAGGGCCATCAGCGGCAGTCGCTTGCGGCGGCTCAGTGGATGGTCAGCGGGCAAGGCAATCACCAGGTCTTCGCTCATCAGCGGTGTTTCGATCAGCCCGTCTGCTGCGGCCAGCAGCGGGCGCACAAACGCGGCATCCATGCGTCTTGCCGCGATGGCAGCCGCCAGTGCCGGCGTCGTGCCTTCGTCCAGGGTCAGGGCCACGGTGGGGTAACGGCGACGAAACTCGCGAATCACGCCGGGGATGAGCGGGTGAAAGGGCGCCGAGTTGATCATGCCCAAGCGAAGGCGCCCCAGCTCGCCTTTGGCCACGCGCCGAACCCGTGCTTCGGCTTGTTCGGCCTGACGCAGCAGCGTGCGGGCATCGTCCAGCAGTGCCTCGCCTGCCGGGGTCAGCTCGACGCCGCGCGGGAGACGACGGAATAACGCTGTGCCCAGATGCAACTCCAGCGCCTTGATCTGCTGCGACAGTGGCGGCTGCGCCATGCCCAACTGCTGGGCGGCACGAGTGATATGCCGCGCCTCGGCTACGGCGACGAAGTAACGCAGGGCGCGCAGATCCAATGACATACGAAAATCATATGACAAAATGCAAAAACATATATTGGACGTCTTGATAGTTCGGGGCTTAGAGTCGGCCCATCACCAGCGAGGAGAAAGACATGGCGGAGCCGACGCCCGAACGCGACCCCAACGAAACCCAGGAATGGCTGGCAGCGCTCGACGATGTTTTGCGTGAGCAAGGCCCTGCGGTTGCCCATGCGCTTCTGGAAGAACTGATCACCCGGGCACGCGGCAAGGGCGCCTTCATTCCGTTCTCGCCGAACACGCCGTACGTCAACACCATTCCCACCGCGCTTGAAGCCCAGTCGCCTGGTGATCATGCGATGGAGTGGCGCATCCGCAGCCTGACGCGTTGGAACGCGACCGCCATGGTGGTCAATGCCAATCGCGAGCACGCCGGCATCGGCGGTCACATTGCCAGTTTTGCCTCCAGCGCCACTTTGTACGACGTGGGCTTCAACCATTTCTGGAAAGGCGCTGACCATGAAGATGGGCAAGATCTTGTGTATATCCAGGGCCATGTCACCCCCGGCATTTACGCGCGCGCCTACCTCGAAGGCCGCCTCACCGAGACACAGTTGCAGCGCTTTCGCATGGAGGCGCTGGCGCCGGGGCTGTCCAGCTATCCGCATCCGTGGTTGATGCCGGACTTCTGGCAGTTCGCGACCGTCAGCATGGGCTTGGGGCCTATCATGGCGATCTATCAGGCGCGACTGATGAAGTACCTCGCCAACCGCGATCTGGCGAAGAACGATCAACGCAAGGTCTGGGTGTTCTGCGGCGACGGCGAAATGGACGAGCCGGAAAGTCTTGGCGCCATCGACATCGCCGCGCGCGAGCAGCTCGACAATTTGATCTTCGTCGTCAACTGCAACCTGCAGCGGCTCGACGGCCCGGTGCGCGGTAACGGCAAGATCATCCAGGAACTGGAAGGCAGCTTCCGTGGCGCCGGCTGGAACGTCATCAAGGTGGTCTGGGGCAGCGGCTGGGACGCGCTGCTGGCGCAGGACACCAGCGGCAAGCTGCTGCAACTGATGAATGAAACCGTCGACGGCGAGTACCAGAACTTCAAGGCCAAGGGCGGCGCCTACACGCGCGAAAAATTCTTTGGCAAATACCCCGAGACCGCGCGCTTGGTCGCCACCTGGACAGACGAACAGATCGCCGCACTGCAGCGCGGTGGACACGACCCGCACAAGGTCTACGCCGCGTATCACGCCGCCGTGAAACACACCGGCACGCCCACGGTGATCCTCGCCAAAACGGTGAAGGGTTACGGCATGGGCGAGGCCGGCGAGGGGCAGAACATCACCCACCAGCAGAAGAAGATGGGCGAGGACGCGCTGAAGAAATTCCGTGACCGATTCCAGATTCCCGTCACCGACGAACAGATCAAGGACACGCCGTTTTATCGACCCGCTGAGGACTCCGATGAGATCCAATATCTCAAGGCGCGGCGCGAAGCGCTGGGCGGTCCCCTGCCCAGCCGCAAGGTCAAGCCGGTCAAGCTGACGCTGCCGCCGGCGTCAGCCTACGAGCGATTGCTGACCGACACCGGCGAGCGTGAAATCTCCACCACCATGGCCTTCGTGCAATTGCTGCAAACGCTGATCCGCGACAAGAAGATCGGCAAGCAGGTCGTGCCCATCGTGCCCGATGAAGCGCGCACCTTCGGCATGGAGGGTATGTTCCGCGCCCTGGGCATCTATTCCATCGTCGGGCAAAAGTACGAGCCGCAAGATGCCGACCAGCTGGCCTATTACAAGGAAGACGTGAAAGGTCAGGTGCTGGAAGAAGGCATCACCGAGGCCGGCGCCATGTCGAGCTGGATCGCCGCGGCCACCAGCTACGCCAACCACGGCGTGCCGCTGTTGCCCTTCTACATCTACTACTCGATGTTCGGCTTTCAGCGTGTCATGGACCTGTGCTGGGCGGCGGGCGACATGCGCGCGCGCGGCTTTCTGCTCGGTGCCACCGCCGGACGCACCACGCTCAACGGCGAAGGCCTGCAGCACGAAGACGGGCACTCGCAGGTCATGGCAGCGCAAATTCCCAACTGCCGTGCCTACGATCCGGCGTTCGCTTATGAATTGACCGTGATCATCCAGCACGGCATGCAACGCATGTTCGTTGACGGCGTTGACGAGTACTACTACCTGTCGCTGTACAACGAGAACTACAGTCATCCGGCGCTGCCGCCGGGCGTTGAGACCGGCATCGTCAAGGGCATGTACCTGCTGCGCTCGGCCGAGGCCGCCAAACACGATCTGCACGTGCAGTTGCTCGGCTCAGGTGCGTTATTGCGTGAAGTCATTGCCGCCGCCGACCTGCTCGCCGAGGAGTGGGGCGTGACCAGTGACGTGTGGAGCGCGCCCAGCTTTTCGGAGCTGGCCCGCGAAGCCTGCGAGGTCGAGCGCTGGAATTTGCTGCACCCCACCGAGACGCCGCGCGTCGGTTATGTCACCGAGTGCCTCAAAGGCATGATGGGTCCGGCCATTGCCAGTAGCGACTGGGTTCGCGCCGTACCCGAGCAGATCCGGGCTTACGTGCCCATGGCCTATCACGTGCTCGGCACCGACGGTTTCGGGCGCTCTGACAATCGCCCTGCGCTGCGCGATTTCTTCGAGGTCGATCGCCGCTGGATCGTCGTCAAGGCCCTGCATGCGCTGGCGCAGGAAGGCGCGCTGCCCATGGAGCGCGTCAAGCAGGCCGCGCAAATCTACGGGCTGGCCGCCAATCGCTCAGCCCCCTGGACGGTGTAAACCATGGCCAAGACAATCGAGGTGAAGGTGCCCAACATCGGCGATTTCGAGTCGGTGCCGGTGATCGAGTTATTGGTGGTCGACGGCGACATGGTCGAAAAAGATCAGGCGCTGATGGTGCTGGAGTCTGACAAGGCGACGATGGACGTGCCCAGCCCCGCTGCCGGCAAGGTGAGCGGGCTTAAGGTCAAGGTGGGCGACAAAGTGGGCGAGGGCACCCTGCTTTGTTCGCTCAGCAGTGACGCCGATGCCGCGCCGAAGGCGGAGGCCAAGGCCAAGGCCGACAGCCCGAAAGCTGACGACGCCAAGAAAGAACCGCCCGCCGCCCGGCAGGGCGACGACCAACCCGCCAAGCAATCTTCAGCGAGCGAGAAAAAGTCCGAGAGTGCCAAGCCTGCCTCGAGGCCGGCCGCGAAAAAGAGCGGTGGCGCGCTCACCGTGACCGTGCCCAACATCGGTGACTTTGAGTCAGTACCGGTGATCGAACTGTTGGTTGCCGAAGGCGACACCGTCGAGAAAGACCAGGCGCTGATGGTGCTGGAGTCCGACAAGGCGACGATGGACGTGCCCAGTCCGGCCGCCGGCACGGTGACGTCGCTCAAGATCAAGGTCGGTGACAAAGTGGGGGAGGGCACCGAGGTCTGCGTGCTCACGACCGCCGACGAAAGCGCCGACGAAGACGATACGCCTGCAGACGACCAGGCCGACGAAGCGCAAGAGGCGCCGAAGACCGACGAGAAGCCTGCCAAGGCGGCCGCTGAAACGCCTAAGGCAGATGCGCCATCACCCGCAACCTCCGCGCCCGTCACCCAGGCCGACGGCGAACCCTTCTACGCCGGCCCGGCCACCCGCAAGGTGGCGCGACAGTTTGGGGTGGACCTTTCCAAGGTCCGTGGCAGCGGTGCGCGGGGCCGTATCGTCATTGAAGACGTGCAGGCCTACGTCAAGGCCGAGTTGGCCAAGCCGGCGAACGGCGGCGGTGGCAAGGCGGCCGGCAGCGGCATTCCGCCGATTCCGGTGCCCGACTTCTCGCAGTTCGGTCCGGTGGACACGCAGCCGCTGGCACGAATTCGCAAACTGTCGGCCGCACACCTGTCGCGGTCGTGGCTCAACGTACCGCACGTCACCCAGCACGACGACGCCGACATCACCGAGCTCGAGGCCTTCCGCAAATCCGCGGGCGGCTACACCGAGGCCAAGCTCACCCTGCTGCCGTTTCTCATCAAGGCGGTGGCGCTGGTCATCAGGCGCTATCCGGAGTTCAACAGTTCGCTGTCGGCCGACGGGGACTCCATCGTCCTCAAGGGGTATTGCAACATTGGCTTCGCCGCCGAGACGCCGAATGGGCTGGTGGTGCCGGTGGTCAAAGACGTGTGGAACCAGTCGGTTGGTGAGCTTGCCGCTGACTGTGCGCGCCTTGCCAAGGCGGCGCGAGACGGCAAGCTCAAGCCTGATGACATGAAGGGCGGCTGCTTTTCGGTCTCCAGCCTCGGCGGCATCGGCGGCAAGTACTTCACCCCCATCGTCAACGCGCCCGAGGTGGCGATATTGGGCGTGTCACGGTCCAGTCTGCAGCCGGTGTGGGACGGGAGCGGGTTCGGCCCGCGTCTGATGCTGCCGCTGTCGCTGTCGTATGACCACCGGGTGATAGATGGCGCGGCGGCGGCTCGGTTCATCGTGCTGCTGGGCGAGTTGCTGGCCGACGTGCGTCGCTGGGTGTTGTAGCCCGCCTACAAAAAAGCCCGGTATCGCGAGGCGACGCCGGGCGTTCTGCAACCGTCGAGACGATCAGTTGCCGAAGAGCTTTCCGAAGGCCTTGTCCATGGCCTTGTCGACCATTGAGTCGGTGGCTTCGTCGACCTCTTGGTCGGAGCGCTGTTCAACGCGCTCCTGCTGGCGTTGCGCCTTCTGGCCAAAGAGGCTGCCCATGAAGCCGCCGCCCGACGCCTCGGCGCCGGCTTCAGCGTTGGCGCCGCCGCCCATCTGGCCCTGCATGTTGGGCATGGATTGCGGTGCCGACGGCAGCTCGAAGCGGCTGGCGGCCGGAGCGTCGTTAAAGCTGACCACTCTGAAGTCGCTGTCGGCCCGCAACATTCCGTACCCCCTCAACGCAGCCTCAAATTCGGCGCCGCCCGCTGGCATGGGATTGCCGGTCAGTTGCGCCATGGTTTCGGTCATGTTCGAGAACGCCTTCATCAATTCAACCGCGCGCGGGTCCTTGGACAGCACCAGCTCCCTCGACTGCGTGTTGCCCTCGCCATCGACGTAGGTCAGTACGTGTACCTCGCCATTGACGCCCGCGACGGTTTCGCTGCGCCCACTGGCCTTCAGCGACTTGAACTGGTCAACAACGTCCGGTCCCAGCGCCGGCATCTGCTGGCCGACCATGCTCATCATGCTGCCGGCATCAATCACCGTGTCACCGCTGATCATGAACATCTTGCCGTCGCGCAGCACCATGCGATCACTGCCGGCGCCGACATTCATGCTCAGCTTGTCGTCGAGGTAATCCATGCGCACCGTTTCGCCGTCACTGCTGCTGATGGTGGCGCTGCCGGCTGCGTGCGCGGTGCCGATCCCAAGGCTCAGCATCAGCAAAAAAAGCGCGTTTGTTAATAAGCGTTGCATGCTCATCCTCCTGATTGGCTCAAGTCGGCACGCTAGCGCTTTGTCGAAAGCCAGGCCATCCCCCAAATGGGCGACAGTGGCTCTGTGTCTGCGACGTTGTCAGTGATGGCTTGCATTGGGTCAGCCACGGCGGCGTGTTTGGCGCGGGTACCCCGCGCAGCCGGGCTCGGGGTTCAGCGCTGTTGCCGCGGGCCTGAACGGACGATCCTGCCAGTGGTAATCCGCCCTGCCTGCCCTCTGATGATGTCGACTCATTTTCCAATGGTTCGCCACCCGCTCCACGCGGGGGGTGGGCACTGGTTGCAACTTGATCAAGTCCTCGGACTGCAGGGTGACCCGTGGCTGTCCGATCACTGCCTGGGCGGCGAGGCGGTGTTGCCGGCGGCGATGGCGGTCGAGTGGATGGCGCAGGTTGCCGCGTGCTGTTTGCCCACATTGCAGGTGGTCGAGGCGCGCAACCTGCGCGTGCTGAACGGCGTTCGCCTGGTCGATCATCACGACCGGCGGCTGATGGTGCGCTCGCAGCCTGCAGGTGTGCCAAACGCGGGCGAGACGCTGCTCGACGTCGAGATCGTCGATACCGCAGCCCTGCATCGAGTCTGCTACCGCGCAACGATTGGCCTCGCGCACCGTCTGCACCCCGCACCATGCTTGCCGGCGCTGCTGCCACCCGTGGCACCGAGGCGTACCGGTGCCGAACAGGCCTATCGCGACTACCTGTTTCACGGACCTCGGTTTCGCGTGCTTGAGGGTGAGCTGTTAAGCAATCAGCACGGAATTGATGCCACCGTGCGTCGCAGCACGCCCACGTCATTTGGGCTGGGGGGTGGCCACTGGCACTTCGACCCGGCGCTACTTGACGCGATGCCGCAGCTCGCCATTGTCTGGTCGCGTCTGCAATTCGACACCACACCTTTGCCGTCCGCCATGGCGCGTATTCGGCGGTTTGCGGCCGATGGTGACGGCCCCCTGCGGCTGTTCTGGCGGACCCGCAGCGACGCGGCCGCCCACTGGACCCACTTTGACGCGTGGGTGGCCGATCCTTACGGCCGCGTCGTCCTGCAGGTCGAAGGCGCCGAGGGTGCGGCATCCGCCGCGTTGAACCGGCTGGCGGCGTGACGCGTCGCGCGCCGGCCTATCGCCAGCAATCCACACCGTCACTGCCACTGGCCTGTTTGCGACCGCTGGCAATGACGCTGAGCGTGCCGCAACGCGCGTCATCTGCCTGGGCGCCGACCGGGATGGCTTCGAGCCGATAGCCCTTGACGGTGACCTCGCTGAGTTCGAGGCGGTAAATCGACCGGTCCATCTCCTCCGTCTCGGGTTCGCCGGTCGCGCTGATCCAGGTTGGATTGGCCGGGTAGCCGAGCGCGGTAAGTGTGGCGGCGTAGCGGCGCCGGTCAACGTAGTAACCGTCTTGCCGCGCCTGAAGCTCGACCAGCGCGGTCTTGGCCGCAGTGCGGTTCGCCTTGAGGATGTAGTTGCGATAGCTGGGCAGGGCAATCGACACGATGATGGCGAGGATTGCAACCGCAATCATCAGTTCGATCAGGGTGAAACCTCGGTTTGGCGGTGTGGGCATCATCAGTCCTGCGGAATGGGACGCTCATCTTCGCCGCGTCGCTCGCGCCAGTAAATCGGGACGAAACGCGGCACCTCGGCATCGAGCAGCTCGGTGCCGCTGCGCGCGGTGCCCACGTCGGCCATCGACAGCGCGCCCGGCAAGCCCGGTGCGCGCGCCTCAACCGAGCGCGCGCCGCTGCCACCGGCGGCGGTGATGCGGTCGGCGGCCGGTCGGCCATCCAGCAACGACACGCCGTAGAGGCGGCTGCCACCCTCGTCAACTTCGCAGACGACGCTGCCGGGATCGGTGGGCACAAAGGTCGAGAAAAACACCACATTGCCCAGCGTCAGCGGCTGCGAAAGGTTTTTCTCACCAGGGCGAATCAGCTCGATCTGCCAGCCGGTGCTCAGGTTTTGATTGTCGGCACAGTCATCTTGGTTGGCGTTCTGGCAGAGCAGCGTCAGGTCGGCAAAATCGGCATGGCTGGGCAGTTCGTCCTCGTTGACGATGACCGCGTCAATGTCGCGCAGGCTGCCGAGCCGGGTGTCACGGTAGGCATAGAGGTGATTCTGCTGCACCCGTTCCACCGGGTCGGCGCGGTTGCCGCTGCCGATGATTACCGCATCGAAATTCGCACCCGGGCTGCGCACCGGCACCATGTCGACGCCGTGGAAAAAGCGTCGGTCGGTGGCGACGCTGGCCGTGTCGTGGCGGCCGACGCTGAAGATCGGCGACAACGTCCAAGCTGCCGGGTCATCGCCGCCCATGTCACCGCGCCACACGCGGCCGCCGGTGTCGCCGACGTACAGGCGGTTGGCAAAGCCGTCGCCGGTGGTATCGAGGGCTTCGACGCGCGCCGGAATGCTGTCGGTGAGCAGCGGATGGCGGAAGCGATTTTCAGTGATGTCAAACGGCGCTTCGGCGTTGAGTTCCCCCTGGGTCGCCTTCCAGATCAGCGCACCGGTTTCGGCGTCGATGATGAACACCGCGTTGCCGCGCGCATCATTGCTGCCGATCACGCCATCACTGGCGGCCTGCGCGTCCTTGCCCAACGGCGTGTTGGCCGCGTTGCGACCGCCGTCGTAGCCCCCGCCGACGACCAGCACGATGCGGGTTTCGCCGTCGACGCGCATCTGCACCGCCTGCGGTGTGCTGAAGGTCAGGCCCAGCTCGCTGTACCAATCGGCGCGCGCATTGATCACCGCGTCATTGCTGACCAGGCCGTCCGGGGTGATCCGCCACATGGGGGTGGGCAGGTCGGGATTGCTCAGGTTCAGCGCGTACAGCGCGCTGCCGCTGCGCCGCAGGCCGAAAAAGGCCCAGACCGTGTCATCGGCGCTGTCGAGTGCGTCGTCGGCCGGGCCGCCGCCGGGCGCGCGGTTGCGAATCACCACGGCGGGTTCGCCGTCGACACCGTAAGGGAAGCGCGCGCCCGGCTCGTTGTCGCGCAGCACTTTCTGCTGGCCCATGACGGCCTGCGGCATGAAGCCCCAGCTTTCGACCCCGGTGTCGTTTCGCACCATGCGCAGAAAGCCATCTGTGGCGCCATAAAGAATGCGGATGTCGGGGTTCTCCTCGGTGAAGCCGCCGCGCGCGCCATAGTTGATGGCCACCGGGCGGGAATGCAGCACCGCGCCGTGACGCCAGGGCCGGGGTTGGACATCGCCGAGGTTCAGGGTGGGCGCGGCGGTGGTGCCGACCTCCCAGCCGCGGGCGAAGAGCATTAGCGCGCGTGCCTCTTCGTTATCGGCGGCGCCGAGTGCGGGCGTCAGTTCCATCTGGCGGGTGGCGTCGTCAGCATTCAGGCCAACGAGGCTGATCTGGCCATTGGCCACGCGGTCGAAGAACAATTGTCGTGCGCCGGCCGTGCCGTTGCTGCGGCCCGAGATGGGCATTCGGCTGCCGGCGCCGCCCAGGGTCACGTCGCGGCCGTCGGCGCTGGTGCCGGGCGGCAGCTTGGCAGGTTCGGTCCACACGCTGAGCACGTCGCTGCGAATGCGACCGTCGACATCTACCGCATCGCTGCCCTGTGCGTCGGTGTAAAGCGCACCATCGAACTGCAAGCGTTTGAGGTTGCCCAGCCAGCGAGGGGCCTGGTTGGCGGTCGGGCGGAAAAGCCCAAAGAAAGCCGGCGCCAGAATCCGGTTCGGTGCGGTCAGGTCAAACGTCAGTGTCGGCGTCAACAGGCTGGCATCGACCACCACCGTGGGCTGGAGCAGTTGGCCGATCTGGTCGCCCAGACCCAGCAGCCCCAGCCGGTCGGCATACGTGGTGACGTTGGCACCCACCGTGGTCAGCGTCTCGATGCTGGCGAGGTTGTCCTGCACCAAAAAGAATGACTGCAGCGCAATGCGGTTGCCGTTGATGTCGAGAAAGCCGGTTTCGGCCGCTTCGCGCACCACTGCACCCAGCGACACCACGCCGCTTTCCTCGACCCCTGGCAGATAGCCGCGCAGGGTGTCGTCAGAGTCGTCCTGCAACAGCGGGTTGGTGAGCTGCACGTGCAGCAGGTTGGCGCGCCGGCATGCCAGGTCGGGCTGCACATAGTTGCCGCCCGCTTCGATGGCGGTGTCGCGGCCCAGCAGGGCGGTCAGCCCGTCCCAGCGCTTCAGCGGCGCATTGAACACCTCGTCACCAGCGAGGTAATGCAGGACCTCGGCGTAGACCTCCTTGGTCTGGTAGGGCGGCAGCAGTTCGACCTGACCACTGAGCACGCTGCCCGACAGGCCAGTGACGGCGTTGACCACGTTGGTCGGATTCAGCAGGTCGGTGAGCAGGGTCACCACGCGACTCAGCACGGCGCTGACACTGCCCTCGTCGACCAGCGGCGTGCTGCCCAGCAAAAAATACGCCCCGTTGCTGCAGTTGACGGTTTCGCGGCGGGTGGTGGTGATCGACGCCTGGTCACCAAAGTCGCAGTTCACCGCCCGGTCACCCGCGGCATTGGCGCGGTCGGCGTGGGTGACGACGATGGCGACGTTGGAATCGACCAGCTGGTTGAGAATGGCCTCGAGCAGGCTGATCAGGTCAAGCTGGTTGGCGCCCAGCACGCCGCCGACCGTGGTTTGCAGCAGACCGCTGACCGTGGACGGCAGTTGGCCCACCACGGTGCCGAGCAGCGGGTCAACCAATCCGGCTACAAGGTCACCGACGAAGCCGCCCAGCAGCGGGTTGACGATGCTGCCAAGCAATGAGATGCCGAGCAGAAAGTCGAGCGTGCCGCAGGTGAGTTGGCTCACCCCGCCCAGTAGCGGCTGGAGCAGAAAGCCCACCGCTGGCAGATTGACCACTGGAGAGTCCACGCCCAGCACGCCATAGAGATTGCACAAGGCCCGCGCGCGACTGGCGTCGCTGTTGCCGGTGCCCAGCAACAGATCACTGAGCAGATCTTCGGGCTCGTCCTGTGTATTGGTGCCCAGCACGTCGCCCAGCAGCGACTCGTTGGTCAGGTCAAGGCACAACTGCGGCGCATCGGGATTCTGCGTATTACTCGGGTTGGTCAGCGTCGTGTTGCAGATGCCCAGCAGGTTCAGATCCAGCGCCAGAATCGTGGTCGGCGGCTGCAGCGGGTTCTCGGCGGGGTTGATGTAAATGTCGATGTCATCCGCCAGCGCCGGCGCGCTGCACAGCGCCGCGCCCATCAAGACCAGCGGGGTCAGCAACGTGCGAATGGACGGGCGGTGTTTCATCAGAATTGGGCGATCCCTTCGACCTCGGGCACGGCAATCTGCACGCCCTGTTGAATTTCGGCGGCGCCTTGGCCGATGGCGCTGCGATCAGTGCCGGCGGTGACGCGAAAACGTGCATAGCGCACCCGGGCGGTGGTGCCAGTGGTGCCGACCGATGTGGCGGGTACCAGCGCCTGGCCATTGACCGACTCGCGCCAGACCTCGACATAGGTGCGGTCTGCGAGCGCGCCTGAAGGCGTCGACGGCGGCGTCAGGCCGCCGTCCGGGCATCCAAATGGTGCGCGCAGCGGGTTGCTGGCGGCGAGGCCCTCGGGGAAGCACCCAATCTGCAGATCGGCGACCAGGGTCACCGGAAAATGGGTTTCGATGTCGGCCAGCAGCGCGTCGACCAGCGATTGCGACACCTCGATGGCATTGACCCGCGAGGCTTCGTTGTCGGCCATGGTCAGTGAGGTGCTGGCCTCGCGCACAGCGCCGATGCCGAGCAGGGTCAGCACGATCAGAAACAACAGCGCCGTGGCCAGCGCCGCACCGCGTTGCCGATGTGGGGGGAGGGGGAGGGCGGCGCCCGAAGGAGGCCTGGCTGTGGAAGCAAAGTTCGCAGCGCCTGCGGCGCGCCCTCTCCCGACCCTTCGGGCCACCCTCTCCCACGCGTGGGAGAGGGGACGATCCAGTACCAAGGCAATCCGTCCTGTCATGGCAGCGGGTTCTTCAACTGCACGGTAGTGGCAAAGCGCTTGCGGTAATAGTGACGCGGCGCGACGCCGTTGGCTTCATCGTCGGCCTGGCGCGGCGTCCACGCGCGGCCGCCCTCGCGGCCGGGATAGGTGTAGGTCTTCATGTCGCTGTAGCTGCGATCAGGCTCGGACGCGCGGACCCTTAGCGACACCTGTGCGGTGACTGCGCGCAACAGGTCGGCGTCGCTGGGTTGGGCGGTGTAGCGGTCGGGCGTGTTCAAGAAATCCGCATCGTCGTCGATGCCCCAGACAATCTGCAGGTCTTCAACGCCCTCGGCGACGCACTCGTCGTCCCAGCCGGGCACCGCGCCGCGTCGCAAGGTCTTGCGGCACAGGGTGGGGATGCCATCGCCAGCGGCCACCGCCCAGTCGCGAATGTAATAAAGCCGGGGGAGATAGCGGTGCAGCTGCAGCGGTGCATTCAGGGGTTCGCCTTCGGCGCAGGCGTCAATCTCGCCGCTGGCCGGCACCCGCAGCAGGCTGCCGACGACCCCGTTGGTTTTGACGACGTAATCCTGGGGCATCAGTGTCACCTCGTCGCAGGTCTCCGGCGTGACGCTGGCCTGCCCCGAAACGCGGCGAATCAGCACGGCATCGGTGTCGTCGCGCACGTCGGTGAGGCAGCCGAAATGGCTGGCGATGGCGGTGCCGCTGGCGTCGTTGAAGAAGGCCACGCGTGCCGCGCCGTCAAAGGCCCAACCGGGCTCGGCGTCTTCCGGACCACAGTCGGCGCCATCGGCCAGTCCGTCGAGCGCCGAGGCGCGTACGTCAAGGGTTTGCGCCTGAAACAGCCCGCCCCAATAGCCGGCCATCTGCAGGTCGCGGGTCAGAGCAGCCAGTGCATAGCGACCCTGATCCTGCAGCCCGGCAAGCTGCTGGTTCTGTCGGCGGTGGCGGTTGTTGTCGACGAACAACTGCACCAGCGCCAGCAGCAGGATCAAGCCGAGGGTGCCGGCAATCATCAGCTCGATCAGCGTCAGGCCATGCTGTTGGCGACGTGCGGTTGTCATGACACGGCACTGGCGACGAACACGTCCGACACCATGACGCGGCGGAAGTCTTCGAGGCCCTCGTCATCCAGGTAGGCGTCGCGTCCGCAGTCGACGTTGGCAGGATCGGTGGCGTCGTCAGCGTCATCGGGTGGCGCCAGCGGCGTGATGCCGCGCCAGGCGATGGCGATGCGGTAATGCCCCGCCGTGTTGCCGGCAATGATGCACGCGGTGGGCGCAGAAAGGCCGCCAGTGGCCACGCCCTCGTCATCGACTTCGCCGCCGACGGCGAGTTGTTCGGCCCATTCATGGAGATCCCACGCCGCCAGTTCGTCCGGTGTGCACGAGGCCTGGGCGCAGTCCGTGCCGGGCGCTGACAGGGCAATGGCATTGGTCACCAAATAGCGGTTGGCGACACTGGCGTTGGCGCGCATGCGGGTGAGAATGTCTTGCGTGGCCTGCCCGGCGAGGGTGCGTTGGGCGGCGTCAAAGCTGGCTTTCTTGGCAATGATTTGCAGGCCCGCCAGCGCCAGCAGGCCAACGCCCATGACGAACACGGTGATCAACACCTCGACCAGCGTGAAGCCGCGCGCTTGGGTCATGGGCACAGGCTCGCGTGGCGCGATGGGTCGTCGCCCAGATCACGCAGGCGCAGCAACCCGGCCGGGCGTGCGCTGACCTCGCGGCTGTTGCCGGGGTTTGTGCCGCAGACGATCACCCCGACTTCGTCGATGACCCGACCACCGGGATTAAAACGGATGCGCGGCAGGTCGCCGAACTCGCTGATCCATTCAATGTTCAGGTTGCTGAAGGCGACCTCGCTGAGCAGGCCGGCGTCGTCAACCAGGTTGCCGTCGGCGTTGAGGTCCAGGGCGTCAGGCGCGTCGTCGCCATCGTCATCGACGATCACCTGCCAGCCGTTGAGCCAGTCATCGTCGAGGGGAATGACGCTGATCAGGCTGTTGCGCGACACCGCCTCGCTGCGGGCCTGGGCGAGGCTGACGTACAACTCGCGGGTGAACTCGCTGCGCTGACTGTTGGCAAACAGCGCCTGGAAGCCCGGCACGGCCAGTCCCACGGCAATGGCCAGCACCGCGAGGGTGACCATCAACTCAATGAGTGTGAAACCGGAGATGTGACGGCGCATGGAGGGACTCCTTCCGACCGACTGTGCCGAAGTGGGTCGGACAACTTTAGGTCATTCCGATGGACGGCCTCATGGAGCGTCTCAATGGGTGCGGGCGCCCGATGGGCGCGTGCGGTCGCTATCCTTCGCGCCATGAAATCCGGTTTGCACATGATCGTGCTCGGCGCAGGCATCGTCGGGTTGTTCACCGCGCTTTTGCTGCGCCAGCGCGGCGTGGCAGTGACGGTATTCGACCCGGCGGCACAAGCCGCGCGGCAAAGCAGCTGGGCTGGCGGCGGCATCGTCTCGCCGCTATGGCCTTGGAATGAGCCGCCGCAAGTTCAGCAATGGGCGCTGCAGGCGCACCACGTGTACCCCAACTGGGCCGAACGGCTGCGGGCCGAGACGGGCATCGACGTGGAGTATCGACGCACCGGTATCTGCTGGTTGCTGGCCGAATCTGAGCAGGCGCTCGCCGAGGCCTGGCACCAGCAATGGCAGTTGCCCTTCACCCGCACGGCGAGCGGCCTTTCGAGCGGGCAACTGGGGCAAGTGCGCAACCCGCGCCTCGGGCGGGCCCTGGCGGTGGCCGCGCAATTGGCCGGGGTGGACCTGCAGCTTGGCACCCTCGTTGAACCCGTTTTGCGTGACGGGCGCGTGATCGGGGTGCGGCGCGCAGACGGGCCGATACTGCCGGCCGACGCGGTGATCGTCGCGGCAGGGGCCTGGTCGGCTGCGGTGATGGCAGCGGTTGGTTTGTCCTGCGACGTGCAGCCGGTGAAGGGCCAGATGCTGCTGTTTGCGCCGACGCCCGACGCGCCGCGATTGGGTCCGGTCAAGATCAGCCGCGCGGTGTATCTGATCCCCCGTGCCGATGGCCAAATTGTGGTCGGCAGCACGCTCGAACATGCCGGCTTCGACACCGCCACCACCGACGCTGCGCGTCGCCAGTTGCACGACGCGGCCTTGGCGCTGTGGCCGGACTTGGCGGGCTATCGCCTCGCCGGCCAATGGGCCGGCTTGCGACCGGGTGGCGGCGCAGTGCCACAAGTCGACGCCACCGCCATCCCCGGCCTGTGGGCGCACTTCGGGCACTTTCGCAACGGCATCACCCTGGCGCCGGCCACGGCGGCCGCATTGGTGGAAAAAATTTTGGCATCGCTTTAGGGCTCAGGCAGGCGCCTGAAGCACGTCCAGGAACGCTGCCAACGTTGGCCCCGGCGGGGTGTTGCGCAGGCGCACCTGGTACAGGGCACGGGCGATGCGCAAGCCGTCGACATTGAGCACGGTCAGTCGTCTGGCCCTCTGCTCGGTCTTGATCGACAGCGATGACAGGAACGCCAAGCCCGCGCCCGCCGCCACCGTGTGTTTGATGGCCTCGGTGCTGGCCAAGGTCATCGACGGCCGGATGCGCAAGCCCTTTTCGGCCAAGGCGAGCTCGGTGACCGCACGGGTGCCGGAGCCGATCTCGTGCATCAGCAGGCGCAGATCCTGAAGCGTCGCCAGCGTCATGGACCCCTGTTTTGCCGCCGGGTGCCGGGGTGCGGCGATCAGCACCAGTTCGTCCTGCGCGAACTCGGAATAATCAAGCTGCTCACTGCTGACCACGCCCTCGGTGAAGCCGATGTCGATCTCGCCGGCGAGCAGTTTGCGTTCAATGACGTGGGTGTTCTCAACCTGCAGGGACAGCTCCACCGCCGGATAGCGTTGACGAAAGGCCGCCAGTCGCTGCGGCAGCAAGTAGCTGCCGATGGTGCGGCTGGCGCCAATGGTGAGACTGCCGCGCGCCTGCTGCTTGAGATCACCCAAGGCACTGCGGGCCTCGGCCTCAATGGCAAACAGCCGGTTGGCGTAGCCGAGCAGCAGGCGACCGGCCTCGGTCAGCCGCACGCCGCGCGGCAGGCGGTCGAACAGCACCACACCCAGCGCCCGTTCGAACTCGCCCAACTGTTTCGAGACGGCCGACTGGCTGATGTGCAGGCGCTGCGCACCCCGACTGACGCTGCCGTTGGCGGCCACGGCCTGGAAGATCGCCAGATGATTGAGGTTCATATCGGTCCCGGTCGTGCGTCGTTAGTGGCATGAATAATATAGATGGCAATTATTTATATTTTGTATTTTATTTATGGAACGACCAACTCTAAACTGCGCGCCTCTCCACGACCGATGGACTTTTCAGTGACCGATCAAAAAGCGACGAACGTGACCTGGCATGAAGGCGAAGTAACGCGCGCCGACCGTTACCGCCTGCTCAAGCAGAAGGGGGCCACCATCTGGTTCACCGGTCTGTCCGGCTCGGGCAAGAGCACCATCGCAGTGGCGCTGGAGAAGGCGCTGCACCAGCAGGGCAAGCTCTGCTACCGCCTTGATGGCGACAACGTGCGCCTTGGCATCAACAAGAATCTGGGCTTCTCGGCCGAAGACCGCACCGAGAACATTCGCCGCATCGGTGAGATCGCCAAGCTGTTTGTCGACGCCGGCGTGATCGCGTTGTCGAGCTTCGTCTCGCCTTACCGCGACGACCGCGACCTGGTGCGCAAACTGCACGAAGACGCGGGTATCGACTTCATCGAGGTCCATGTCGACGTGCCGTTGGCGGTTGCCGAAGAGCGCGACCCCAAGGGGTTGTACAAGAAGGCGCGCGCGGGCGAGATCAAGAACTTCACCGGCATCAGTGACCCTTACGAGGCGCCGCTGAAGCCTGAGCTGGTGCTGCCCAGCCACGAGCTGAGCCTCGAGGCCGAGATCAAGGCCGTGCTCAAGCTGCTGAATGCACGCGACATCGTGCCGACCACCTGAGGGCGCCCTGTAAGACGATTGCGCGCGTCAATTCGCGCGCGACGCTTTGCAGCGATCCCTCATCACTCAAAAATCCAGGTTCTTAAAAATGATCAAGCCCCATGGTTCTGACGCGCTCAACCCGCGCTTTGTGTTCGACGCCGCACGCCGCGCGCAACTTGCGCAGGAGGCCGAGTCGCTGCCCAGTCTGTTGCTCAATTCCGCCGCCGCCGCCAACGCGGTGATGCTGGGCGCCGGGTATTTCAACCCGCTGTCCGGCTACATGAACAAGGCTGACGCGCTGAGCGTGGCCACCGACCTGAAGACCGCCGACGGCCTTTTCTGGCCGGTGCCGGTGCTCAACGTCACCAAAGAATCGGGCATCAAGCCCGGCAAGCTGGCGCTGCGCGACCCCAACGTCGAAGGCCATCCGGTGCTGGCGGTGATGGACGTGCAGGCGGTGGAAGCCGTCAGCGATGCCGAACTGCAGGGTATGGCCCAAGAGATTTTCGGCAACCTCGATGCCAAGCACCCCGGTGTGCAGACCTTTCTGGGGCTCGGTAACACGATCCTTTCGGGGCCCATTGAGGTGCTCAGCTTCAGCTATTTCCAGAGCGAGTTTCCCGACACCTTCCGCACCGCCGTTGAGATTCGTGACGAAATCAAGCAGCGCGGCTGGAACAAGGTCGTGGCCTTCCAGACCCGTAACCCGATGCACCGCGCGCACGAAGAACTGTGCCGCATGGCGCACGAGCGTTTGGGCAGCGACGGCATCGTCATCCACATGCTGCTCGGCAAGCTCAAGGAAGGCGATATTCCCGCCGACGTGCGCGACGCCTGCATCCGCACCATGGTCGACAACTACTTCCCGAAGAACACGGTGATGATCACCGGCTACGGTTTCGACATGCTCTATGCCGGCCCGCGCGAAGCGGTGTTGCACGCCGTGTTCCGCCAGAACATGGGCTGCGATTACCTGATTGTCGGCCGCGACCATGCTGGGGTCGGCGATTACTACGGCGCGTTCGATGCACAGACGATCTTTGACGAGAAGGTGCCGGCCGGCGCGCTGCAGATCGAGATTTTCCGCGCCGACAACACCGCGTATTCGAAGAAGCTGGATCGTGTGGTGATGATGCGTGAGGCGCCCGATCATTCGCCCGAAGACTTTGTGGCGCTGTCGGGCACCAAGGTGCGCCAGATGCTGGGGCAGGGCATCGCGCCGCCGCCAGAATTCTCGCGCCCTGAAGTCGCCAAGGTGCTGATGAATTACTACCAGGCACTCGACGCCAAGAAGGCTTGAGATTGCCGAGCGCACAGGCCGGATTTGCACTGCAAGTCCGGCCTGTTTTGTTTTCAACTGAATCACCAAAGAGGTGTGCATGGCGGACTTCGACGTTTTCAATGGCGACGCGGACGGCATCTGTGCGTTGGTGCAATTGCGCCTGGCCGAGCCGCGGGACGCCAAGCTGGTCACCGGCGTCAAGCGTGACATCGAGTTGCTGTCGCAGGTCGAGGCACAAGCGGGTGATCGCATCACCGTCCTCGACGTGTCGCTCGACAAGAATCGGGACGCGCTGCAACGTGTCTTGGCGGCTGGCGCCGAGGTGCTTTATATCGATCACCACTATGCCGGTGAGATTCCCGAGAGCGCGCGTCTGACGACCGCGATCAACGAAGCACCGGATGTTTGCACCAGCCTGCTGGTCAACGGTCGCCTCGACAACCGGTATGCCGAGTGGGCCGTGACCGGCGCGTTTGGCGACAACCTCAAGCGCAGCGCCGAGGCCATTGCCCGGCCCCTGGGTCTGTCGGCCGGGCAACTGCAACAGCTCGAAGACCTGGGGATTTACCTCAACTACAACGGTTACGGCGAAAACCTCGAAGACCTGCTTTTCGCGCCTGCTGCACTGTTCAACCTTGTCAGTCAGCATGCCTCGCCTTTCGACTTCATCCGCAGCGGGCGCGAACATTTCGACCGGCTGGCGGAGGGCTACCGCACCGACATGGACCGCGCCGCGTCGACGCCGACCATCGCCGGTTCGACTGAGCACGCCGCGCTGATCGTCCTGCCCGATGCGGCCTGGGCACGAAGGGTATGCGGGGTCTACAGCAACGATCTGACCAACCTGCATCCCGACCGCGCCCATGCGGTGCTCACCGAGAAGCACAACGGCCACTACCTGGTCAGCGTGCGCGCGCCGCTGAACCGCAAGAAGGGCGCCGACGAACTGTGCCGCAAGTTCCCGTCAGGTGGCGGACGCTCGGCGGCGGCGGGCATCAACGACCTGCCGGCCGATCAACTGGGTGCGTTCACAAAGGCGTTCACGGCGCAGTTCGAGGTTTGATGGTGGGCCAGACAGGCTTCGAGTCGATGCCGACTCTCAAGTTGCGCGCCCGCGTCACCACGCCGCGTCACGGGACGCATTGTTGAGCCTGATGACCCCCATCTCAAGGCCTTCCTCCCTGGCCAGCCGTCGCCATTGAACTTACCCCCGGCGCGCCGGGCTCGCGTGCACAGCTGGTTTTGAGAAATGGACCCTTAACGCCAGCACTCGTCTCCGCGGTCGTCGCCTTCGGCGCTCTGGGCGCGCTGCTGCGCGACCCTGTCGAGCGAAATCTCGCGACAGGGAAGGTCGCGGAGTTGGCGTCCAACAGCCGTGGCAATCAACCGCCAGCCGCTCGGGTCATCGCTATCGAGTGAAATCTGATAGAGCGAGTCCGCAGTGGCGGCGGCTTGAAGCTGCCGATCGCGACCCACGAACAGAGGTTCGGCATCGATGCCCACCAGCGTCTCAAAATCGTCGGCATCCTCTCGGCGCAGCAGCCGCTGCTGGGCCTGAAGGTTGGACAACTCGAGAAGCGTACTGGTCGCGACACTGCGGTGCGTGCGATCAACGTAACGCTGGTAACTCGGCAGCGCGATCAGCGCCAGTATGGCCACGATGGCCACGGTGATCACCAGCTCAATCAGCGTGAAGCCCGTCAGCCAACGCGCGCCGGTTTGCGAGTGGCTGGCGCCGCATCTGTCGCCATTGCGGCTCATGACCAGCCAACCCTTGTTTCATTTTTGATGATCCAGCGGTCCAGCCGCCTGGCGTGCGGCAGGCGACCGTCGTAGCGCAAATACAACGATCCGCCCGATTCGGCCCGACGCGTCAGGGGCCGGGCTTCGAGCTCCAGGCAGGGCCTGCCGGGCAAGCGGCCGAGCTGTTGACGCTGACCTCATAGTCGCTTTGTTCGCCGCAGACCTGGCTCAGTTGTTCGTCGTCACCGAAGAGTTCGCCCACGGCGCTGGGGTAGCGATCACGACGCATGTAGAAGCGCTCGGCACGCTGTTGCAGGTTGACGAGGCAGGCCTGTCCATCGACGACGGCGCCACGGGTCAGGTAGCGCTGATAGCTGGGCAGGGCAATGGCCGCGAGAATTCCGATGATGGCCACGGTGATCATGGTCTCGATCAGGGTGAAACCCGCGTTGTTCATTGACGTGGCTCTCGCCAGTCGATTTCACCGCTACGGGCGCCCGCACCGACATCCGCCTCTCGGCTTTCAATGGCGCCTGTCGACGTCTGCGTCAGCACCGTGATGCCGCGACCATCTCGAGCCGCCCCGACATGTAGAGACGGCGCGGACGCCACACCCGCGCCGAGCCCGACAGACCGACGCGCCACGTCGCTCGGCGCTGTTCCGCCACCGACGCTGCCGAAAATCGGCAGGTCGCCGCGTGGGGTACCTGTCTTGTAGTAGACGCCATAGAGCTCGCTTCCGCCCTCTCCGCCGCAGAGGTCGGAGGACGGCGAGAAGCCTGATGCGAACAACACATCCCCCAACACAGAAGTTTGGGTGACATTGCGTTCCGAGGGCAACGACGCAGTGCGTGCCAGCGAGAATCGCCAGCCGTGGACGGGGGCATCATCGCCTTCAAGCGCCGGCTGACCGATCAGCTGCTCCAATTGCGAAATACTTGTTGGCGTCGTGCCGCCAATTGCACCGACGCCGGTCACGGCGTTGTCCAGGGTGACGACCGCATTCGAGACATCGGCCAACTCGTTGGCGAAGTCCGTGAGGGGCTCGGGCGCCGAGGCGGTGTCCTCATGGACGTCAATCACGCCGAAAACCCAGTTCTGAAAATCGGTCGTTTTGTCGATGTCGGTGTAGAGGCGGCCGCTCGCTGCATAGACCCAGCGATTGCCGAGCTCATCAAAACTGACGGAAGGCGTCGACACGGAAGGGCCGCCGGGTTGGAGCATCACCTTGGGCGCCACCCAATTGACTGAGTCGGGCTCTTCCTTCAGATCAAGCTTGAAAAGAGAGCCGTTCTGGCTTGCGATGAAGGCGTTGGCGTCATCGTCATTCCTCCTGCGCGACACGTCGGTTGCAACCGTTCCGAAGTAGACGGCATCGGCCTTGAAGTTCAAGTCCCAGTCTGCCGTCACCGGATCGCCGACGAAGCTCTCGGGGGCTTTGTTCCCAAGGTCATAGGTCTGCCTCAACGATTCGTTGCCAGCCGCCATCTGGGTGAGGTCATGGACAAAGAACTTGCCCGGGTCGTCGCTTGCCGCGTCGATCAGGTTGGTTTGGCGGGTGTTCAAGTTGTCTGGCCCACTGCCAAAAACGAGATACCAGCGATCTGTGTTGGGGTTGTTGTCGGGCGTGCGCCCTCGCTGGCTGTTGGAAACGACGGTGGGGAATGAGGTGGTGAAGCCAATCTGCTCGCCCGACAGTTCCGCCAGTACCTTTGGCGGTTGCTCCGGATCGGTCACATCCAGCACCACGTAGGCGGAGCGGGTCTGGATCTGGTCGTCCACCAGATTACTGAAATCCTGAAACCCAAGACGACGGGTGTTGCGTCGCTCATTTGCCGGCAATACGAGATCGCCGCCGCCAAAGCGGAAACCGACGACCATCAAGGTCGCCCAGCCGCAAGGGTTGCGCGCGTCCGAGCAGGGGCGGTCATACACGCGTGCATCAAAAACCCGCGGCTTGCCATCGACGTACCAGACGTGTTGGTAGCTGGTGTCGGTCAACCAGGTGAGATGGGGCAGCAGGTTGTACGGGGCGTAGGCCCAGACCTCACTGCCCAACGGGTGCTGAACCTCGTTGCGCGTCCCGGTCAGATTGAAGCGTCGGTTGGCGGTGTCGTAAAAGCCTGCGTTAAAGGCATGAAGCAGGCCGTCATTCGCGCCGACGTAAACCATCTGTCGCCGGTTGCGGTAGCGCTCACGAAATTGAGCGTAGGTCGCGTCGTCGTAAAGCAGGTCAAAGGCTTCAGCCGGGGTGGCGGCGACGGTGGGGGTGGATTGAACGATGTCCCCCAAACGCAAGGTCACCGGCTGGTTGTTGTCGAAAAAGTCCAGGGTTCGCGACCGTAACTCTGCATCATCCTGCCCACGGGTGAAGTCAACCAGCCGATCGGCGATCACCTTGGTGGGCGCATTCAGAATGCCGAAGCGGCGGGCACTGAAACTGTCCTTGGTGAAGGCGACCTGCTCGCTTGCATCGACTCTGCCATTCTGATTGAGATCCAAAAAAGTGAGGATGTGACGACCCAGGTTCGCGGGCGTGCCATACGGGCGCTGGGCCGTTACCTGGGCATTGGAGAGGGCCGCCAGCCGGTCGCGGGCATTCCAGATGACGCGCAGATTCGACAACTCATCAAGCTCTGCCACGGTATCTTCGTCGTCCGGGTCGCCCAGAAAACGACGCACGCGCGTGCGGCGGTTTTCAGGGATGGGATTGGTCTCGTCGAAGAAGATTTCGACCACCGGGTCTGCCGCAAAGTCGTCGAGCATGGCGTTGCCGTTGCCGTCTTCGCGCAGGCGGCCCTGTTCATCAATCCACAACGCGTGCAGCGAGCCGATCCACGCCACTTCGTTGCCATTGCTATCACGACGAACGGGCTCGAAGAGTGCCTGAAATACTGCACCGACGCCTTCCCTGGCATTTGCCACCACCGATGCGGCGGTTCCGGAAGAGGTTTGGCCAATAATGGCGTCGAACACACGTCGCAAGGCGTTTTCGAGCTCTTTTGGTTCAACTGCAAAGAAATAATTGTCAGGGTTGCCATCTGGAAGTGGCTCACCTCGAATATTTTGGGTGTCCCATTGCTCCCTCTCCAGCGGCACATTGGAGCCAAATTGATGACTGCCCTGGAATCCTCCATATTTGGCGGCGTACCATAGAGGGTCCTGTAGCGTTCCAGCGGTTGAACCTCCCACGTCGTAGACGACAGTTGTCGGATTATTACTAACTTGGCAGTCGTTACAACCCAGGATTCCGGCTGGGTCAATGTAGGAGAAACTGTTGATTCCTGAATGAGAATGAAAGCCATCCTTGGTGGTTCCAGACAAAATATATCCGAAACCCATCGAGTCTGGGGTTGAGTCACTGATAACGTTTGTGGTGACAGTTAATTTAGATGAGGTAATTGAATATTCAATAATTCCCCACATGTCTTGATCGAAGTCGCCACCCTGTTCAGAGTCTTCCCAGTTAACGTAAAGCTTACCTCTACCAATTCCATCAGTTTCAGAATGAGGTTCAATAATTTTGAAATCGACAATGGCACATGCGCCCCCTCCCGTCACGGCAGGTGTAACGCTGTTGTTTTTGCAAGCCGGCAGAATTGTAACTTTTTGATTTGGCAGGCTTGGAATTGGAATATTTACACTTGGCGTGGCGGAGGCCAGTTGAACGGCGTATGTTTTGAGTCGCTGCTCCCCTGTGACGTTGCCGTCAGAATTGATGTCGTTATTGAACGCGTAATATGCGAGTCCTGCGATTTTGAATGTACCACTCAGGCGAGGCGCTTCCGGACAGACTCCAGTGACATCGCCAAATGCAGTCACTGTTTTTGCGGTGCAAGTCTGATTGTCCTGCGTTCCGCTCGTTCCGACAAACCACTCTTTTCCATGTATGCCCTCCATTTCTCCGATTAGATTGGTTAATTGGGCGGAACTCATGGTTGAGCCGGCAGATTGGATCCCATCTGATTGGTCGTCAAGCTCATCACCATCGTATGAAACCGTGCTGGTGTTGAAGATAACGGTGTTCAAAGACGCACAAGAGTTTTGCTCAGTGACAGAGGCAGGCTGATAAGATTGTGGTGGATTTAACCCAGAAATAAAAGTCGAATCATTCGCCCTGAATGAACCGGACGGAGGTTCATTTCCGTACCAACGAAGGGTACTCAGGTAGGCCTCTGCGAGCGGATTCCCCCAATTTTGACAGGTTCCGGGTGCGGGCGAAGACAAACCAAAGTCACAGTTATTTGTGTTGTTACCGTTTGTTCCGTAGGTTCCGTCTGAGTGCCGGTATTGGACGATCCGGTAAAGAGAAAGTGCGTTTACAATACCGTTAGCACGATTCTGCTGCGCGCCGTTTACAGTGCCGGATTCGTCTTTTAGACCGGAAACGCGTATGAAACGGCCATCGACATTTACATTGACCTCGTTAGTAAATGGCCCAACCCTTTTCATCACATCGCCGCCTGACTGGTTCTTGCTGTAAGTGCCCGCGACCATCCCAAACCACATACGCTCTGTGTCTCCGAACTCCTGCAAGAGGCCAATTGGCTTCAAGGTCCCGGAGGGATAGCGTTTGCAGTTGTCGCCTTCTTTTAAATCCTCGCTGCAAACTTCAACACGAGCATTCCAATCACCATTGGTAACCGTGTCGAATTTTAACGCTTCGCTTGACCTGTTGGGCTCTCTTGCCCATGCCGGGATGCCGCTCAAGGTGTCCCCTGAAGCATTTCCTGGTGGGCTCAGTGTGTTGCCATTGCATCCCGTCCGCCCTGGATCGTCGGTGCAGTCTTCCGGCGCGGGGGTTCTAGTTTCCTCACGCCAGCGACATTGCCAGCGCTCATTCGATGCCCACAAGGAGAAATTCCCCCGAGCAATTCGAATCAAGGGTGGATCGTTTACGTTTTGAGATAAGGCATTATTGGTTACTAACCTTTTAGAAAGTATTGTCATAATATGAGACAATACGGCCATGAAATGCAAGCGCTCATCGGATGGTCGTTCTATCGATCATCATTCATTGCAGGTAATGCGACAGCAGGCGATCAAGGCCATGCGTGAAGGCCAGCCTGCGGCAAGTGTTGCTGCGGCTTTTGGTGTGAACGTTCGCAGTGTTCACAGGTGGTTGGCTGACTTTGTCAATGGCGGGCAGAACGCGCTGCTGGCCAAGCCCATCCCCGGCAGACCACCAAAGGTCAGTGCTGACGAGATGCGCTGGCTCGCACAGACGGTACGGGATCACTCGCCGTTGCAGTACCGCTTTCAGTTTGGCCTTTGGACGCTGTCGCTGATTGCCGAACTGATTCGCCGTGAGTTTGGCAAGAAGCTGTCGCTGGCCTCTGTCAGCCGAATCATGAAGCTGCTGGGCTTCAGTGCACAGAAGCCGTTGTATCAGGCTTGGCAGCAGGATGCGGCGTTGGTGCATCAATGGGAACAGGAAACCTACCCCGCCATCCGGGCCGAGGCGCGTGCAGCGGGCGCGACGATCTACTTTGCCGACGAGTCCGGCATTCGGTCGGACTACCACACCGGCAGCACCTGGGCGCCGCGTGGGCAGACCCCGGTGGTGCAAGTCACCGGACGACGCTTCTCGTTGAACATGATCTCGGCGGTGAGTCCACGCGGAGATTTCCGATTTATGGTCCATGAGGGCTCAGTGACTTCGCAGGTGTTTCGGGAATTTCTGAAGCGGTTGATGATCGGGGCCGAGCAGCCGGTTTTCGTGGTGGTCGACGGTCACCCCATCCACAAGGCAAAGCTGATCAAAAACTACGTCGACAGCCTGAATGGACAGCTCAAGCTCTTCTTCTTGCCGCCCTACTCGCCGCAATTGAACCCCGACGAACAGGTCTGGGCCCATGTGAAACGGCAGGTCTCGCGCCAGTTGGTGCAGAGCAAAGATGAAATGAAGCGCCTTGCCATCGGTGCGCTCCGACGAATCCAGCGGCTACCCGAACTCGTGAAATCATTCTTCCGACAGCCCGAGTGCAAATATGCGGCAGGGTGACATTTCTTTTGAGAAGGTTAGTATATCGACCGTCGTGTTGCACAGGGTTATGCCGTTCTCACGCTTATCTACCTTGTTCGTGCTGATATCTGTGAACGGGGTTAATTTGGCGATATCCGGGCCGTTGTAATACTTCGCAAAAGAGTGCGCGTCGTTCGGCAAATATGTGCGCTGCAGGACGGTGAGATTCTGGTCACCACCACCCGCCGCGGTAGAGTCATCAATTGATCGGGCGCCGCCAAAAAGAATTTTTCTGACCACGTCAATCCGCGTCATGCTCGCCCAGTTAAGAAAATTTCCACTCCATTGATTGTTGCAATATTTATCTTCGGTTCGATTTGCCGGAACAAATCGGTCACTTGAATAGCTATAGCATTTGAAGCTATCGAAATATCCATAATAAATAAAAGAGTGGTTATAAGTTGTTTCTATAACCCCATCGCCATTTAGATCTGTAAAATCGTTGTAGGCTTTAAAAAACAAGGTGTGATCTTTCGACAGCGTGATCATCGCTTGCGGCTGGGCCGAGTCCACACTCGTGACCGGCAGTGCTGCGTACTTGAGCATGTTGTCGGCGCCCGACAGGTAGTCGAGTCCGACAGCCCACACTGCCCAGGGCATCAGGGCCCCGATGCCGAGCGTGGTGAGGCGCATTTTCAGTGTCCGGTGATGTGGCATCAGGTTTCCTGAAAGCAGAGATTAATTGCGGATGACATGACGGAAGTCCGCGCCGGTTTCAGCCTCGGACTGCGCATCGCCAGGTGAATTACCCACGCTGCTGGCGTAGTAAAAGACCCGGCCGCCCCCGGCGCCGGCTGATTTGCCGACGCCCTCATAGCCGGCGACCATCGCCGCGCCGGCACCGGGGTTGAGGTCGGTGATCAATTTGTAGATCGAGATATCGGCGTTAAGCCGCAAGGGCTGGGTGTCCGTGGCTTCGATGACGTAGTCGGCGTCCTGATCCAGAACGGTCGGATCAAAGCCCGGCGCCACTTCGGAGTTGCCGAGATACCAGTTTCGCGGCGTGCCGGCGTCGCAGGCTCGGCCTTGGCTGCCTTCGTCACAGAGGGTCATCCCCGGCGGAAGGTCATAGGCGAAGTCCGCCACCGAGACATTGCCCCCGATCGCTTCTGGCCAGCCTCGGGCGAAGGTATGAACATCGATGATTTCGCCGAGGGGCCGGCGCATGGCCTCGGACGCCGTGAAGGCTTCAATGCGAGAGACGCTGTTGGCGGCCATTTGCACTTCAAGACTGGCGCTGCGCGTGGCGATTACCGCCACCAAGGTGAGGACGGTCAGAAGGATCAGCGCCACCACCAACACGAATCCTTTTTGACGCTTCACGTTCATGATCGACCCAGCCGGTTGCGTAGTTGAATGTCTTGCACGAACAAACGCCTCAGGAAGCGTCGATCGGCCGCCGCAGGGGTGTACGCGTAGCCATCGGGAAGGGTGTAGGTGGCGTCGTCCGAGAAGTCGTCGAGGGCGTCGCCGCGAACAATCAGCGCGGCACGAACGATCAGGGTCCGGTCCCAGTCGGTGTCGAGCATGTCGGCGGTGCTGACGTAGCGATTCACCACGGCATCACCGTCTTCATCGATGCCGAATTGCAGCCGCATCATTTCGACGCCCTCGACCAGTTCGGTGCTGTCCGAGACACCGCCACTGTCAGGTTGGCGAACATAAATGGCCGGGCGCCCCTCGGGGTTTTCGCGCACGAAAAGCACCCGCCCGCCGAGCCGGTAGGTCAGGACGCCGGTGGATTCGTCGCCGGGAAATCCTGATGACACGGCGGCTTCCTGCTCCTGCCAGGGGAACAGCAGCCCGTTTCTGCCGACTCTTGCGCGCAAGATGACGTTGCCGTTGGTGCCATCGATCGCCGGGAGTTGAGCGGTTCTCAGGTACTGCGCCGGGTCTGCGAAGCGCACGACCAGAACGTCGGTGTTGGGCACGTAATTCTGTACGGTACAGGCATTCAACGGTGATGCTGCCGCGCCGGCCCACGCCTGCAGGGGGCGGGTGACATCCGCCATCCAGTTCTCGGTACAGGGCGCGCCGACCGTCTGCAGCGATACGGCTTTCTCAATGGCCCCGGGTGCCGTTCCGCCCCAGAAGTCGGCATGGCGAATCTCGCGCGACAGCAGGTCCATGGCGAAGCGGGCATTTTCCTGAAGGCGCCCGGTGCTTTCCTGCATTCGGTAGCCCTGTTTGGAGCCGAGGAACACCGTGGTCACGCCCAGCACCACGACCAGGCCCAGCGTCATGGCGATCATCAGCTCAAGCAGCGACAGTCCGCGGACGCGCTTCATGGCGAGACCGCCAGACGAACGCATTGCAGGTCATCCTCGTCCTGCGGGTCGCAGCCTGTGCCTTCGACGCCGCGGCGGGTGGCATCCCACAGCACGGTGATGACCCGCAGGCTTCTGTCGTCGCAGGGATCTGCACAGGTCACCGATGCCTGTGCCAGGGGGAGGGCATCGGTCAGGCTGGCCTGGGTGGTTTCAAAGCCTTCTTCGGGCGTCGCCAACATGCTGTACCAATCAGCGAGTTGCCACAGACCCAATTGCGCTGGCGTGCAAGACGCGGCACTGCAGTCGGTGGGCGGTGCGTCAGGCGGCGAGCCCAGTTCCAGCGCGTAGGCGTTGTCGAGTAAACCTTCGCGATTGCTGCGCATCGCCTCAGCCAGATTCTCGGCCAGGCGCGCCGCCATGGAGTACTGGTAAGCCAAGTAGTTGCTCTGCACGGCTGTGGTTTGCAGGCCGGCAATCCCCAACAGTCCGATGCCGATCACCACCAACGAGATCAAGACTTCGATGAGGCTCAGTCCGGATTGGCGCGCTAGGCGACTCATTCGATTTGCGCCCGACCTGACCTGGCAATCACGATCTTCTTGTTGTACTCATCAGAGCCTGAAAGGGGGGCGATGGTGATGTTACCGAGTCCAAGTCCTGCGCCCATTTCCTCGGTGGCCAAACGACCGACTGGCGTCAGAATGAGCCCCGCACTAAAAGCCGCAGGCGAGGGCGTTAGGTCGCTAACATTGCTGAAGGGTTGCAATGATTGAATCAATGGTTCGTCTTCACCCTCTCGGACTCTGTTGCGGTTAGCGTCTACAAAAACCATCAGACCCTCTTCCCAGCTGGCGTTGGGAGCGCACGTTTCGCCGTTCGTCGTCGGGCAGATCGAAACAGACTGGTTGCGCCTGATGGCTTCGCTTCTGGCAAGTCGGTACAGAGAGAGCAACTGGTTGGCCTCCGACACCGCCCGATTGCTGCGAATCACGGCGGTGAACGAGGGCACGGCGATGGTTGCAAGTATCACCAGAACGGCAATCGTCACCAGCAGTTCGATGAGCGTAAATCCCCTCCGGCGAGCGGGTCGTGCGTTCAAGCTCATCTCTCGTTCAGGTCGTCCTGGGTCGCCCGTATCCTATCGGGATTGCATGGCGCTGTCGTGGTTTCACGAGCCTTCGCGCTAAGCCGGGTGAGCTTGCGCCATTGCCGCCCCGAGGAGCGCGCCCCAACCGGACGAACGTCGCGTCTGATGTGATGAGCGCGCGGGCTGGCCCGTGCCGTAGCGACCGTTCGGGAGGCGAGCCCGCGCGTAGGCAACGCATTGATCAACGCGGTTACCCGGCCTTCGCAGCGGCCAACTCGGTGTCGGCGTCGAGAATCATCCCGTTCAGCGGGGACTCGAGCCGGCGCCCGTCTCGTTGACTATTTGGCGCCTCTGCTGGCGTCCAACGCCATGCCGACAAACGCCACGACCACGCCGAGGACAAGGAAAGCAACGAGGATGTCCATGGTTAGAGTCCTTTGAGTCCGTCTATTCGCCGCGCGATGCGACGGTGAATGAGAAAAATGCCCAAGGTCGCGATGATTGCGGCCACGACACCAACCAACAATAACGCAGTTTGTGCTGTGGAAATGCTGGATGCGAGCCACCCCACAAGGCTGATGTCGGTGACCACGAGAATGCCCAGCCATACCTTGAGGTAAGCGATTTGTTCCTTCGCGAAATCAAGCTCGGACACGGTTGGTACCTTTGCTTACGCTGATGACAGAGTACTGCTGACTCGCCGGAGGAGGCTAGGGGCATCGACTCTCAGGGCAAAGGGCAAAGGACAATTTGGTCGGGCTGAAGCCCGACCTACAGCGGCATCTCCGGTAGGTCGGCATTCATGCCGACACGATGCTTCATGCCGCCGACGGGGCATGGGCGCTTACACGACCGACTTGAAACTCAGCCGCTTGTCATCGCCCACGCTTACCTCAATCGTGTCGCCACTGGCAAAGCGCCCACTCAGCACTTCATTGGCCAGCGGGTTCTCGACCTGGTGCTGGATGGCGCGCTTAAGTGGCCGTGCGCCGTAGACCGGGTCGAAGCCCGCTTCCGCGAGACGGTCCAGTGCCGCGTCGGTGAAGCGAAGCGTCATGCCGCGTTCGGCCAGTCGCTGGATGACGCGCTGGGTCTGGATTGCGGCGATGGCGCGAATCTCGCGACTGCCCAGCGGGTGGAACACCACCGACTCGTCGATGCGGTTGATGAACTCTGGCCGGAAGTGCTGGCCGACCACGGTCATGACCGCCTCGCGGATGGCGCTGTACTCGCTGGCCTCGCCGGTCTTGCCCATCATTTCCTGGATGAGGCTGGACCCCAGGTTTGAGGTCATCACCACCACCGCGTTGCGGAAGTCCACGGTACGACCCTGACCGTCGGTGAGGCGGCCGTCGTCCAGCACCTGCAGCAGCACGTTGAACACGTCCGGGTGCGCCTTTTCGACCTCGTCGAGCAGGATCACCGAGTAGGGCTGGCGCCTTACCGCTTCGGTGAGCGTGCCGCCCTGGTCGTAACCCACATAGCCCGGCGGCGCACCGATCAGTCGGCTCACGCTGTGACGCTCCATGAACTCGCTCATGTCGATGCGCACCATCGCGTCTTCGGAGTCGAACAGGAAGCCGGCGAGGGCTTTGCACAGTTCGGTTTTGCCGACACCGGTGGGGCCGAGAAATAGGAATGACCCGATGGGGCGGTTGGGGTCTGACAGTCCGGCACGCGAGCGACGGATGGCGTTGGCGACGGCGCTGATGGCCTCACTCTGGCTGACCACGCGCTGGCCCAGTGCGTCTTCCATGCGCAGCAATTTGTCGCGCTCACCCTCCAGCAACTTGCTGACCGGAATGCCGGTCCAGCGGGCGACGATGTCGGCAATCTCATCTTCGGTGACGCGGGTGCGCACCAGCTTGGATTCGGTTGCCGGCGCGTTGGCGTCACGTTCGGCGGCGGCGGCCAGTTGCTTTTCCAGCTCGGGAATCTTGCCGTACTGCAGTTCGGCCATCTGCGTCAGGTCACCGCTGCGGCGCGCGGTGTCCAGTTCCAGCCGCGCCTTTTCCAGCGCCTCCTTGACGTTGGCGCTGCCCGCGACGCTGGATTTTTCGGCTTTCCATTGTTCGTCTAGGTCGGCGTAATCGCGCTCGAGTTCGGCAATGTCACTTTCGAGCGCGGCGAGTGAGCGCTTGGCACCTTCGTCCTTCTCCTTTTTCAGCGCCTCGCGTTCGATCTTGAGCTGGATCAGCCGCCGGTGAAGCCGGTCCAGAGACTCGGGCTTGGAGTCGATTTCGATGCGGATGCGCGAGGCAGCTTCGTCCATCAGGTCGATGGCCTTGTCGGGAAGGTTGCGGTCAGTGATGTAACGGTGCGATAGCTGTGCGGCGGCGACCAGCGCACCATCGGTGATGTCGACGCCATGGTGCACTTCGTAGCGCTCCTTGAGGCCACGCAGGATGGCGATGGAATCTTCGACGCTGGGTTCGCCGACCGTCACTTTCTGGAAGCGGCGCTCCAGCGCGGCATCCTTTTCGATGTACTTGCGGTACTCGTCGAGCGTGGTCGCGCCGATGCAGTGCAGCTCGCCGCGCGCCAGCGCCGGCTTGAGCATGTTGCCGGCGTCCATGGCGCCATCGGCCTTGCCGGCGCCGACCAGGGTGTGAATTTCGTCAATGAACAGGATCACGTTGCCGTCCTGTTTCGCCAGGTCGGTGAGCACCGCTTTCAGACGCTCTTCGAATTCACCGCGGAACTTGGCGCCGGCAATCAGCGCACCCAGGTCCAGTGACAGCAGTTCACGCCCCTTGAGGGACTCCGGCACTTCGCCGTCAACAATGCGCTGCGCCAGCCCCTCGACGATGGCGGTTTTGCCGACACCGGGTTCGCCGATCAAAGCGGGGTTGTTCTTGGTGCGGCGGCTGAGGACCTGGATGACGCGGCGAATTTCTTCGTCGCGACCAATCACCGGATCGAGCTTGCCGCTCTTGGCGCGCTCGGTGAGGTTGATGGTGTACTTCTGCAACGCCTGTCGCTGCTCTTCGGCATCGGCCGAGTCGGTGCTCTGACCGCCGCGCACAGCGTCGATGGCGCGGGTGATGCCGTCGGGCGTGGCGCCGTGCTGTTTGAGCAATTGGCCGAGCGTGCCGGCGTCCTGGGTGGCGGCGAGCACGAACAGCTCACTGGCGATGAACTGGTCCTTGCGCTGCTGGGCCGCCTTGTCGGCCAGGTTCAGCAAGCGCGCCAGCGCTGGGCTGACCTGCACGTTACCGTCGGCGTTGCCGAGCTTGGGCAGTGCGTCCAGGGCCTCGCCCAGGCCCTTGCGAAAGGCCGGCAATGCGACGCCGGATTGCGCCAGCAATGGCGTGGTGGAACCCTGCGGCTGCTCGAGCAGGGCGGCCATGACGTGCACCGGCTCAATGGCCGGATGGTCGCGCCCCACGGCCAGGCTCTGGGCGTCGGCGAGCGCCTGCTGGAAGCGGGTGGTCAGCTTGTCCATGCGCATTTCAGTCTCCAATGTGAAACCCTGTCGGGATGCCGAAACAATGGTGGCCGCGGTGCTAAATTCAATTGTCCGCCCGGGCCTTCGGCGCAGTGGGTGGACCGCGTATCATCAAATCGTTCGCTCCACCGGGCGCCGCGCGGTCTCTCTGACGCTTCAACATGTGCCCTGACCTCTTTTCCACCCGGTCTTACCCGATGATGCTGGCGACGGTGCTCGCCTTGCTGGCCTGCGCCGGGCCGTCATCGGCGCAACGCTATTTGCCGCAGCCCAATGGGCCGGTGGACGCGGCTGCTGTGCCGCAGGGGCCGCCGTTGACGCGCATCTATCAAGAGCACGCGGTGCCGGTGGGCGGCCACTACCAAGACTCACGATCGTACGTGGCGCCCCCCCGCCTTCAGCGGCTGGAATCATCGGTGTCATCGGTGCCCTCGGGTTACGCGGCGGCGCCGCCGGGGGCGGTGCCGGCCGGGCGTCTTCCAGCCCCGCCGCTGCCCGACGAGCCATCCGCGCCGGCGGGTGACCGTCGCATGCCTTACTTGATGCAACAGTCGATGCAGCGCGCCCCTTCGGCAAAGGCGGCGCTCGCGACGCAGAACCCGCGATCCGCGCCGCCGCCGGCGCGGCCTGCCACTCCGGCTGCTGCGCCAACGTTCGCGCCCGTTGAGCGGCCATCGTCAGCATTGACGGCGCAGCGACCGGCAGGCGTCGCAACGGCCACGGTCGCCACGCCGCGGCGGTCCCAGGGGCTGTCGGCGATGGCGCCACCGCCCGACTTCAACCCGCAGCAAGCGCGTGCGCCAAGCCGAGAGCCGAACGTCGTCACGCAGCGTCTGCCCGCCGCCGCTCTGGCGGACACGGGCGAGTTTGTGATCGGTGTCGCCGACGTGCTGTCGGTGACGGTGGTGGGCGAGCCCGACCTGAGCCAGGAGGTTGATGTGGCCACCAGCGGTGACGTCAATCTGCCGCTGGTGGGCGCGGTTGCCGTACAGGGCTTGACGGCCGCCGCCGCCGCTGAGCGCATTGCTGCGGCTTACGCCGAGGGCGATTACCTGGTGTCGCCGCAGGTGCAGGTCCGGGTGTTGGAGTCGCGCAACCTGATGATTTCGGTGCTGGGCGAAGTACGACAACCGGGTCGCTTTGCAGCGCCCACGCAGATGAGCGTGCTCGATGCACTGGCGCTGGCGGGCGGCATTGCCGAAACCGGTGATCAGCGGGTTGCCGTACTGCGCAGCGACGCACAGGGCGGGATGCAGCGTCGCGAGATTGACTTGACGAGCTTGCTGGCGGGCAACGAAACACAAGGCGCCGAGCGTCTGATGTTGCAGCCCGGCGACACGGTCCTGGTCCCCGAAGCAGCGCTGTTTTATATCTATGGCGAAGTGCGTTCGCCCAATGCCTATCCCCTCAAGCCCGGCATGACCGTGATGCAGGCGCTGGCGCTCGGTGGCGGGGCCAACGAGCGCGGCTCGCGCAAGCGGATTGAGGTCCAGCGCCAGCAGCCTGATGGTCGGGTGATCACCCAATCGGTGTCGCTGGCCGACGTCGTGCAGCCGGACGATGTCATCTACATCCGCGAGCGCTTGTTCTGATGGCCGGCGCCCTGCAAACGCAGCCGGCCCCCATATTGCCGTCGGAACTGGTGCCGCGCGGCATGAGCCTCTCGCAGTTGATCTCGGTGCTGCGCGCCCGGTTCGGTTTGGCGGTTGCCGTCGGGGCTGCGGTGTTGCTGCTGTCGGCGCTGGTCAGTTTTTCGATGACCAAGCAATACCGCGCGACCGCCGTCCTACAGATGGACTTTGACGTGTACGACCCGCTGCTGCAGCGCGACCTGTCGCCGAATCTGGCCGAAAGCTACATGTCGACCCAGGTCGACGCCGTGGGCGCCGGCCGAGTGCTGGCCGAGGTGGTGCGGCAGCTCGGCTGGCTCAGCGATGCCGAGCGTGTGGCTCCGCTGCGCGCCAAAGTGCCGGATGCCGATGATGAAAGCCTGATCGCCTTCATGGTTGCCGACATGCGCAAGTCGCTGTCGATTGGCCGCGAGGGTGACACGCGGCTGGTAAGCATCACCTACGAGTCGGATGACCGGATGATGGCCGCGCGCGTGCCCAATCTCATTGCCGAGGTTTTTCTGGCCCAGCATCTGTCGGCGACCACCGAGCCGGCGCGCCGCAGTGCCGAGCGGTTCAGCAGCGAAATTGACCGGCTGCGCCAGCGGGTCGACGAGGCCCAACAGGCGCTGGCCGACTATCGGCAAGAAAGTGGGTTGATTGACCTTGATCACCAGCTCGACGTCGAAGGGGATCGCCTCACCGACCTCAACCAGCGCCTCAGCGAGGCCGAGGCCGAGGCCCGTCGTGCCCGGTTGCGGCTTGAGGCGGCGCGCAACAGTGCCGGGCAGACTGACGATGGCGTGCTCGGCTCCAGCACCATCGAATCTCTGAAAACCCAGCTTTCGCAGCGCCAGGCCGAGCTGACCAATGCCAGCACACGACTGGGGTCACAGCATCCGACGCGGCGTGCGCTGGAATCTGAGGTGGCCGCCATCCGCGGCGCGCTCGACGCCGAAATCGGTCGCCACCTTGATGGCCTGCGAGCCAATGCCGACGCGGCCAATCGGGCGTTGGCGCAAGTCAGAGCCGAGATGGCGCAGCAGCGCAGCACCGTATTGCAGACCCGCAGCCTGTCGGACGAGGGGGCGCGCTACCAGCGCGAGCTCCAGACCGCGCGGCAGCTTTACGATGCGGCACTGCGCAATTCTGAGAACGTCATGCTGGTGTCCAACAGCAACTACGCCAACGCCCGCCTGGTGGGCGAGGCAACGCCGCCGCTCACGCACTTCAAGCCGCTGATCCGCGTCAACCTCGTGCTGGGCGCGCTGGTCGGCGGGTTTCTCGGCTTGCTCGCGGCGCTGGCCGTTGAACTGATGGACCGCCGGGTGCGCTCGCGCGAAGACGTCGAACGCGAGTTGGGCATTGACGTATTGCTGGAAGCAGGGCCGGCGCGATGACGGCGATGGCCTCTCAAACCGCCTCCGCCAACCGAGACGAACTGTCGCGGATTGCCGCGTACCTGATTCGCACCTGTGGGCTCACCGAAGACGACTTTCTGAGGGTCATCGAAGAGCAGCGCCGCAGCGGCGTTGGCTTTGTCGACGCGGTGCTGAATCTCAAGCTGGCGAGCCCGGCCGATATCGAGGCCGCGCGCAGCGCCACGCACGCCATCAAGACGTTGCCGCAGGCACGCCCCCGCATCGAGCTCAAGGCGCTGCACGACCCGTTTACGGCCCACGCCGAGGCGATTCGCAGCCTGCGCACGGCACTGCTGATGCAGCTCGAACGCCTGCCGCGCAATGACGGTTTCACCAACGTCGTGGCCGTGTGCTCGGCGCAGAGGGGTGAGGGTCGCAGTCTGCTCGCGGCCGAGTTGGCGGCCAGCCTCGCCCAGCTTGATGCGCCCACCCTGCTGATTGATGCCGACCTGCGCACACCGCGTCAGCAGCGGTTGTTTGAGGTCCCGGATGCCCCGGGGCTGGCCGAGGCACTGACCCAGTCCGGGCCCGGGCAGATGCTGACGGTGGACGGATTGCCGCACTTGTCATTGCTGACCGCCGGGCAGGATCGCAGCAAACCGCTTGAGCGCCTCTCGCAGCCCGAGTTCCGCGAGCTGATGCAGGGCTATTCAAGGCGCTATCGCCACGTGGTGATCGACACACCTGCCATAGAGGCCTGTCCCGATGCCCTGGCGGTCGTCGCCGCAGTGCGCAATGTCTTGCTGGTCGTCCACCGGCATCAGTGCCGCTTGTCGGCGGCGCAATCGGCGTTGTCACGCCTGCACGCCGCCAACGGGCGGGTCGTGGGCAGTGTGTTGCAAGACTTTGCCAAGACCACCCGTCCACGGCGCACTCGGCGGCTCTGACCGTCCCGACCCAAAATGAACTGGCTCGACGGATTACTGCTGATCGCCGGGCTTCCGGTGCTGGTCGCGGCCTATTACCTGGGGTTGCTCACCCTGCTGTCGGTCCGTACGGCACCGCCGGTGTTGAGCCCGGCGCAGCGCGCCAGCCGCGTCGTGTTCGTGGTGCCAGCGCACGACGAGGCGGCCGGCATTGTTGCCACGGTGCAGAGCTTGCAGGGTTGCGACTGGCCGGCCGAGTCACTGCAGATTCTGGTGCTGGCTGACAACTGCGGCGACGACACCGCTGAACGTGCCCGCAGTGCCGGTGCGCGGGTGATTGAGCGCAACGACACCCACCGACGCGGCAAGGGCTACGCCTTGGCGCTGGCGTTCTCGACATTGATTGATGAGGGGTGGGCTGAAGCGGTGATCGTCGTTGACGCCGACAGCGTCGTCAGCAACAACCTGGTGACCGCTGTGGTGGCGCACCTCAACAAGCCGGGGCGCTGGGGCGCGGTGCAGGTGTTCTACGGGGTTCGCAACCCGCAGGCGGGTTGGCGCACGCGGCTCATGACGATTGCATTGGCCATTTTTCATCGACTGCGTGGCCGGGCGCGGGCGCGTCTGGGTTTGTCGACCAAGCTCAATGGCAACGGCATGGGATTTTCAATGGAGGCGCTGCGCACGGTGCCGTACCAGGCCTTCTCCATTGCTGAGGACCTTGAGTACGGCATCGCGCTGGTCCGTGCCGACATCGGCATTGCCTACGCCGATGAGGCGAGCATCGCCGCCGAAATGGTCAGTCAGACCGACCGCGCCGTGTCGCAGCGTGACCGCTGGGACGGCGGCCGCGCCAGCATGCGCCGCACCTACGGCTGGCCGCTGATTCGCGAAGCGCTCGGCACTCCGGCGCTGGAGCGTTTCGATCTGGCTTTGGAGGTGCTGATTCCGCCGTTGTCCACGGTGGTGGCGGCGCTTTTACTGTGGTCCCTGGCGTTGCTGGTCAGCGGGCTGATCGTGCCGCTGGGCACATGGCTGCCATGGTTGGCACTGGCCGCGTGGTTGTCATTGATCGCCCACGTGCTGCGCGGCGTTTGGCTCAGCGGGCTGGGCTTGGGCGGGCTGCAGGTGCTCGCCTTCGCGCCGGTTTACGTGGCGTGGTCACTGTTGCTGCGGCTGCGGCGCAAACGGGTGCTGACCGAGTGGGTCCGCACCGAGCGGGAGTAGCCGGATGACGCAAGCCCCGGTCCAGTGGGTCGAAGACCGCGCTTATTACTGGACGTTGACCGTGCTGGTTTTCGCGGCGGTGCTGCTCAGCATCGTGCCGGACGGCTTCAACTTTGCCCGCTCTGACGAGCTGGGCATCACCGAGTCGCGCGAGTCGGGCCTCATCTCGCGCGTCCAGTGGCTGCCGTTCTTTGCCGTGGCAGGCTGGATCGTGCTGCGTCGCCTGCGGCTGGCGCTCGCGCTGCTGCCGCACCTCAACTGGGTGTTTCTGCTGCTCATTGTCTTTGCCTCAGCCAGCGTGCTCTGGTCGCACGACCCTGCGGTGACCTTACGGCGGGTGATCAAGGTGGTCGGCGTGGTGATGATTGCGCTGGCCTTTCAGCTGGCCAGTTGGACGCCGGAGCGCTTTACCCAGGTGACGCGCTGGGCGCTGGCAGGTTGTGTGCTGCTGAGCATTGCCTGGGTGATCGTGGCGCCGGCCAATGGCATTCACCAGTCGTCGTTGTACGAACTGCAAGGCGCATGGCGCGGCATCACCACACACAAGAACAACTACGGGTTGCTGGGCACCTTCACCGCCCTGTTCTGGCTGCACGGCGGGCTGACGCGACAACTGACATGGCGTGCCGCGGCGTTCGGTGTGGTGCTGGGCCTGTCCGCAACGCTGCTGTCGCGCAGCTCCACCAGTCTGATCATGTTCGTGCTGGCGGCGGCGCTGATGACGGCGGCGCTGATGACACCGCGCGCGCTGCGTGACCTGCGGGTTTATCTGGTCGCCACGGTGATTTTGGTGGCGCTGGTCTACGCGTTGCTGCTGCTGCTGGGCTTTCCCGGTTACACCGACCTGATGACACCGGTCGCCGATGCGTTTGGCAAGGATGTCACCCTGTCGAGCCGCACCCTGATCTGGGCACTGGCGCTCGACGAAATCATGGCGCGACCGTGGCTGGGGATTGGCTTCGAGGCTTTCTGGCTCGATGAGCCGGACGGGCCGTCGGCGGCCATGGAGCGTGCGCTGCGCTTCTCGATCAGCTCGGCGCACAACGGCTATATCGACATGGCCATCTCGCTGGGTCTGGGCGGGGTGATGCTGATGATCGGCGCCTACCTTTTTTACGGGTGGATGATCATCAGGGTGGCAAGAATTGACCGTGGTCTGTTTGCGCTCAATGCGGCGTTGCTGCTGATTCAGATCATTTCCAACCTGATGGAAAGCTTTATCCTGAGACCCGTGACCGCCGAGTTTTTCGTGACCACGCTGGCAATGATGGCACTGGGGCGGCGACTGCTCGAAGCGCGCTTTGTCCCGTATCGGCAGGGATTGCCACTGCAATCCGAGCCTTCACCTCCTGCCGCCCGGTCTGCCCATGCGCGTTTCGGTTTGCGTTAACACCTTTCACCGGCCCCAGACCTTGGGGCAGCTGCTCGAAGACCTTGCCGCGCTGCAAGGTGAGCCGACCTTGTCCGAAGTGGTCATCACCGACAACGACGCTGGCGGCAGTGGACGGGCGACCGTCGAGGCCGCGATGGACAAGGTGCCCTTTGCGTTGATCCACCAGATCGAACCCGAGCAGAACATCTCACTGGCACGGAACCGCGGGATCCACCGTGCGACGGGCGACTGGATCGGCTTGCTTGACGATGACGAGCGTGTGGCGCCCGATTGGCTGGCACAAAAGGCTGCACAGGCTGCCCGCAGCAGCGCCGACGGCGTGTTCGGCCCGGTTGAACAGCAGATCCCGGACGATGCGCCGGCCTGGATGCCCCGCGACGGTGGCAGTCTGCATGGCTACGCGCCCCTGACCAGCGGCACGGTGATGCCGGCCAACATGTTGTTCAGCGGCAATGTGCTGATTCGCAAGGCGGTGCTGACCGGACGTGACGGGCCGTTTGATCCCGGTTATGGCCTCTCGGGCGGCGAAGATGCCGACCTTTTCAACGCCCTGCGGCGCAATGGCGCGCACTTTGTCTGGTGTGCCGAAGCGCCGGCCATTGAGCGACTGGGCCCCGAGCGTATGCAGCAGACGTGGTTTTTGACCCGGAGTCGGCGCGGCGCGCAGGACTATGCGCTTCAGGTTCTGGATGGGGTCTATGGCCCGGTCAGTGCATCGACCCGGCTACGTTTAGGGCTCGACGCAGCGGCTAAATGGCTCATCGCCGTTCTGGGATACACCGCGCTTCGGCTGACCGGCGCCGCGCCGCCACAGACCTTTGCCTGGCGCCGCAAGGTCGCCGCGCAGCTGGGCAAGTTCGACGTGCTGCTGGGTCGCGGCCGCATCCTCGAATACCAGAAAAAGCCCGCTGCCAAGTGAGGGGCGCAAGGCTCCAGGCGGCACTCGGCAACACGCGATTGTTCGGTAGTGCGATTGTCACCCAGGCGGTGTTGTCGGCCTGCAACCTGATCATTGGCCTGGTGCTGATCCGCTTTACGACCGAAGAAGATTACGGCCGCTACGTGCTCGCCTACACGGTGCTGGCGCTCGCAATCGCCGTGCCCAATTCGGCGGTGTTCGGCCCCCAAGCCGTGCTCGGCGGCAAATGGCCACTGGACGAGCGCAGGCAACTCTTCAGTCGTGTCGCGACCCAGTTGGCGCGGCTCTGCTGGCAAGTTGGCGGTGTGGTGATGCTGGGCGCAGTGCTGGTGCCCGGCGTGGTGCTGCAGCGTTGGGACGACGTGTGGCTGGCGGCCGCGCTGATCCTCGCGGCGGCCGCCGCGATTCGACGTGAACACTTGCGTGCCGTGCTGTACCTGGGGCGCGCGCCCATTGACGTACTGCGCAGCGACAGCGTTTACGCCCTGGTCGCGGTGATGGCCGCTGCTGCCGCCGCGCTGCTGGCGGGCGGGCAAGCCGCGCCCTGGGTGCTGCTGGGACTGGCGCTGGCCGCGTGGGCCGGCGGATGGCGGGCGAGGGCGGTGGTCGGTGAACGCTTCGGCTGGGCACCGGATGAACCGGTCAACCGGCTGGCCCAGTTGTGGCCGCTGGGCCGTTGGGCGCTGCTGGGTTCGATGATCAACTGGTCGTTCGTGCAGGGTTTTTACTTCGTCATGGTGGCATTGCTCGACGTGCGTGCTGTCGCTGCCGTGGCGGCCACGCGGCTGCTGCTGATGCCGATCAATCTTCTCGCCACCGGTGTCGGGCAACTGTTGCTCCCCATGGCGGCGAGCTGGTTCCCGACCCTGGGCGGCGCCGTGGTCTTGCAGCGGCTGTCGGCGATCGCCGCCGGATTGCTCGGCGTCACCCTGACCTACGTGGCGCTGCTGTGGGTGCTGCAGGACTGGATCATGGGCACGATACTTGGCCGCGAATTTGACGAGCAGGGCGCGCTGATTGCGGCATGGTCTGCGTGCTTTGCGCTGGGCGTGGTGCGTTCGACGATCTCGCGTGCGGCGATGGTGGTCGAACGCTTCAAGGCGCTTTCGGCCCTGGAGGCGATCACCGCCAGCGTGTCGCTCACTTCCGGCGCGCTGGCGATGCTGCAGTTCGGCGCCGTCGGCGGCATTCTCGGGCTGATTGCCGGCGAGGTCACCGGCATGGTGCTGATGGTCGGTTACCTGACCCACCTGCGCCGCAGCGGCGTGCTCGGGCCACCGGCGCCCGTGCAGACATGAAAAAGCCGCCGTGCAGGCGGGTGGTTCAGTGCCGCAGGTGACTCACAGAATGGTCGGATTCGGCGCGTCGCCGTAGACGACTTTCGGGTCGAAGGATTTTTCAGACTCTTCGTACTGTAGCGTGCGTTCGTCCGGTCCTTCGCCCATCGGAATCGAGCGGTAAAAGCACGACCGATACCCGACGTGGCAAGAGGCATCGCCGTTGACTGACACGCGCAACCAGATGGCGTCCTGGTCGTCGTCGATGCGCAGTTCTTCGACCTTTTGCACCAGACCGCTGGTGGCGCCCTTGTGCCAGAGCACCTTGCGGCTGCGCGACCAGTAGTGCGCTTCGCCGGTGAGAATGGTTTTTTTCAGCGCTTCGGCGTTCATGTAGCCGAGCATCAGCACTTCGCCCGTGCCGTGTGCCGTGGTGACGCAGGGCAGCAGGCCGTCGGCATCGAACTTGGGGGCCAACTCGTGGCCTTCTTCCACCTGTTCGATGGTCAGTCGCGAAAAAAATCGTACGTCGTTACTCATGGCCCTTCATTCAACACTCGGCGCCGGGCGGCGCGGGGGCGCAAGTGTAATACCATCAAACCATGAAGGCGACGACCGATTCCCACTCCGCCGAGGCCACCCTCGAACAGGCCGACGCGCTGTGTCGCAAACGTGGCGCGCGGTTCACGCCCATGCGCCGCGAAGTCTTTGAACTGATGCTGGCCGAGCCGGGCCCGCGTTCGGCCTATGACCTGATGGCCACCCTGGAAACCCGGCTGAACCGCCGTCTGGCCCCACCCACCGTCTATCGTGCGCTGGACTTTCTGATGGCGCAGGGCTTTATTCATCGGCTGGAATCCACGCATGCCTATCTGCCGTGCATGCACATCGGCCACGCCCACCACGGCGTGTATCTGGTCTGTGAGCGCTGCGGTCAGACCGTTGAGCTTGACGATCACACCATCGCCACGCGGCTGGAGCAGGGCGCCGAAGCGCATGGCTTCAAGGTGAGCCGACCGGTTGTCGAATTGCACGGCCATTGCGGCGAGTGCCGCGATCCTGCGTGACGTCTGACCGGACAGGGCACGCCGCGATGTCCGACACCCAGCGTGAACTGCGACGCGCCTTCATTGCGCTCGGCTATTTCACCCGTGTTCCGATTCCCGAATGGGTGGGCTGGTCGCCGGACGAACTGAATCGTGCGGCGCGTTACTTCCCGCTGGTGGGCGTCCTGGTGGGCGCTGTCGGTGCCATCAGCCTGTTGTTGGGCGCCGCGCTGTGGACCCCGATGGTGGCCGTCAGCCTGTCGATGCTGGTGACGATTCTGCTCACTGGCGCGTTCCACGAAGACGGCCTGGCGGACTCGGCCGACGGTTTTGGAGGTGGCTTCGAGCCCAAGCGCGTGCTGGCGATCATGCAGGATTCGCGCATCGGCACCTACGGCGCACTGGCGCTGGGACTGGCGCTGCTAATCAAGTTCTGCGCGCTGCTGGCGCTGGCCGAGCTGAATCTCGGACTCGCCGCGCTGGCGCTGGTCATCGCTCATGCCGGCTCACGTGCCAGCGCGCTGAGCGTGATGGTCTGGTTGCCCTACGCGCGCATCGAGGGCGCGACCAAGGCCAAGCCTGTGGCCGAAGGCATCAGCAGCACCGAGTGGCGCATCGGTTGCGCCATCGCGGGGCTGCCGCTGCTGCTCGCGTGGGTCGGGTCGCCATTGACGCTGCTGCAAGGCGTGGCGGTCATGCTCACGCTGCTGGCCGTGGCTTGGTTGGCGGCAAAATACTGTCGCCGCCGCATCAGCGGCTATACCGGGGACGCGCTGGGGGCCACCCAGCAGGTCGCCGAAATCGCGACCTATCTGGTGCTCTGCGCGGCCTGGGTCTAATGCGTCTGTTGCTGCTGCGGCACCTGCCGGTGCAGTTGCCGCCGGGTATCTGCTACGGGGCCAGCGACGTCGCCGCCCGACCGCCGACACCGACCGAGTTGGCCGCGCTGCGTACGGCCATCGGCGCTGTTCCCACCCGGGTCATCAGCAGCCCGCTGCGGCGCTGCGAGGCACTGGCAACCGCACTTGTGCCGGGCGCGCCTGTCGTGCTTGACGACCGGCTCAAGGAAATCAATTTTGGCGATTGGGAGTTGCGCGCCTGGGACGACATCGACCGCGCACAAATCGATGCCTGGGCGGCATCACCCTGGGGCTATCGAATGCCGGGCGGCGAGTGCGCCAACGACCTGCGCAACCGGGTGCTGGCCGCATTGGACGATGCGCTACAGCAGGCGAATCAGGCATCCGTGGTGCAGATGTTGATCGTCACCCACGGCGGTCCGCTGCGGGTGCTGCGCGGCCATTTGCTGGGCCTGCCGCAGGCGCAGTGGCTGGACGGGTCGTGCCCGCCGGGCGGTCTTCTCGCGCTTGCGCGAACCGCCGATGGTCGCTGGCAGGTTGCGCCTGATCAGCCCTGATTTTCTGCCCGAATCGGCGGCGCTGCATTTGCAGTTTTGTCACGGCTCGCCGTAAAGTCGCGCCGCTTCAGGTGTCTCGGCCAACGCAAGTTGTCCGGGATTAAACGGGAAGCCGGTGCGCTGATTCGCCAAGGCGAATCAATCATTCCGGCACTGCCCCCGCAACGGTAAGCGAGTTGAATGCGGCTTCACGCCACTGTGTTTTCGAACATGGGAAGGCGCCGCATTCAGGGTTCTCAAACGCCCAGCTCGTAAGTCCGGAGACCGGCCTGAAGCATCCGATGGCGCGCGGTGGGCGAGGCCGGACGTGACAGGCCACGTTTGTCTGCCGTGCCCCGTTGCGTTCGTCACCTGTCTTCTAAAGCGCCATCTCCACTTCGATTTACGTCGCGTGGGGCGACGCTTCAGGAGATGTTCGTGAAATCCTTTCTTAAAAAATGGGCGCTGACCTTGATGGCCGGCGCGATGTCATGTGTGGCTGCCGCGTCTGAATCACGATCCGTGCCGCCCGCAATGGGCGATGTGATTGTCACCGCATCACGCAACTCGGAGGCGCTGACCGACACGCTGGCGCCGGTGTCCGTGATCACCCGCGACGACCTTGAGCGCCTGCAGTCGCAGGATGTGCTCGACGTGTTGACCGGCCTGCCGGGCATTAACTTCGCCACCAATGGCGGGCCGGGCAAGTCGACCTCGCTGTTCGTGCGCGGCACGGAATCCGACCATGTGCTGGTGCTGGTTGACGGCATCAAGGTCGGCTCGGCCACTTCCGGCAGCACGCCGTTCGAGCAAATTCCCGTCGACCAGATCGACCGTATCGAGATCGTCCGCGGGCCGCGCTCCAGTCTCTATGGCTCGGAGGCGATTGGCGGGGTGATCCAGATCTTCACCCGTCGCGGATCGCGTAGCGGGGTGGTGACGCCTTCGTTCGCCCTCGGCGGCGGTTCGCGTGGCGATGGCCGCATCGAGGCTGGATTGCGCGGCGGTGATGGCAACACCTGGTTCAGCGCCGGCCTGAACGCCCGCACCACCGACGGTATCGACGTGCGCCCCAGCCTCAACGAACCGGACCGCGACGGCTACCGGCAACTGGCGGGCTCCTTGAGCGCCGGACACCTGTTCGACAACGGCGCCGAGGTCTCGGTCAATCTGCTGCGCGCCGAGGGCGAGAATGACTTCGACGGCGCCTCGCAAAACGAAACCGACACGGTCAATCAGGTGATCGGTCTGAGCGGCCGCTTTGCCCCGCTGCCCCGTTGGACGGTGGCGCTCAGTGGCGGCCAGAGCACCGATGACGCCGACAACCTGCTCGACGGCGCGTTCGTCAGTCGCTTCAAGACCCGGCGCGACACGCTGTCGTGGCAGAACGATGTCGCGTTGGCCGCGGGGCACGGCGTAACCGTGGGCGTTGACTACCAGAACGACCAAATCAGCGGCACCACCGCCTACGCCGAAAATCGTCGCGACAACACGGGCCTGTTCGCCGTGTATCAGGGCAGCGTTGGCGCACATGACCTGCAACTGAGCCTGCGTGAAGACGAAAACCAGCAGTTCGGTCGCAACACCACCGGCGGGGTCTCTCACGGCTACGGGTTCGCCGGCGGCATTCGGGCGGTCGCTTCATACGGCACGGCCTTCAAGGCACCCACCTTCAACGAACTGTACTTCCCCAACTTCGGCAGCCCCGATCTGAAGCCGGAAGAGGCCGAGAATGTTGAGCTGTCGCTCCAAGGCAACCACGCCGCTTATCGCTGGGCGGTGAACGTCTTTCGCACGCAGATTGACGACCTGATCGCCTTTGACTCCGATCTGGAAGCGCCCAACAACATCGACCGTGCGCTGATTCGCGGCGTCGAGGCGCAACTCGGCACCCGGTTCGGTGACCTGCGTCTGCAAAGCTATCTCACCTGGCTGCAACCCGAGAACGACGGCGACGGCGCCAACCGCAGCAACACCCTGCCGCGCCGCCGCGAGCAGAGCGCCCGGCTGGATGTGGACTACGACATCCGCGCCTTCAGCGCCGGACTGAGCGTCTACGGGGCCTCCGACGGCTTTGACAACATTGCCAACACCACGCCGCTGCCGGGCTACGCGACGCTGAACCTGCGTTTTGGCTGGCAGGCGTTGCCGCAATGGCTGTTGCAACTCGAAGGCCGCAACGTGCTCGACAAGGACTACGAAACCGCCGCCACCTACGCCAACTATGGCGCCTCGGTGATGGCCACCGTGCGCTTTACCCCCAACCAAGTCTGAAGCCTCAATCACTGGAGCCCGACATGAATGCAATCGCCAATCCCTTGCTGAACCTGCGCCCCGCTACCCAATGGGCGCTGCTCGCCTCGCTGGCTGCACTGATGATGCTCACCCGGGGCCAGCATTTCGCCAGCCTTGACGCGCTGCCCAGTGCGTCGTGGGCGGTGTTCTTCCTGGCCGGTGTGCTGGTCCGGCCCGTCTGGACGTTTGCCGCGCTGTTTGCGCTGGCCTTTACACTTGATGTCACCGCCGTCGGCTGGGCCGGCGTGAGTGACCATTGCTTCACCCCGGCCTACGCCGCGCTGGTTCCCGCCTACGGGTCGTTGTGGTGGGCCGGTCAGTGGTACGCCCGCCAGCATCGCGACCAGTTGTTCACGGTGTTGCCACTGGCGTTCAGCGTCGGCGTTGGTGCCGGTGTCTGCTACCTGTTTTCCGGCGGCGGCTTTTACTTTTTCTCGGGGCGCGAGGTTGATCCGACCCTGCTGGGTTTCCTGCCGCGCATCGCCGAATACCTGCCGCGCTACTTCAGTAACCTGTCGCTTTATGTTGGCGTGGCTGCGTTGATCTACGGCGTCGGCCTGCGGCTGCGCCGCGCCACGACCGAGCCTCAAACCCCATGAGCGAAATCCCCAACGAAGATGCCGCCCGTGATGAACGCCACCGCCTGCGCATGCAGCGCAAGAAGGGCGTCATCGACAACAAGATTGCCGCCGCCGACACCGAACGCGGCGTGCTGCTGGTGCTCACCGGCAACGGCAAGGGCAAAAGCTCGTCGGCCTTCGGCATGGTGGCGCGGGCGCTGGGCCACGGCATGAAAGTGGGCGTGGTGCAATTCATCAAAGGCAAGTTTTCCACCGGTGAAGAAGCCTTTTATCGGCGCTTTCCCGAGGTGGACTACCACGTCATGGGCGAGGGCTATACCTGGGAAACGCAGGACCGCGAACGCGACGTGCGCGCCGCCACGGCTGCCTGGGCCATCGCCCGGCGGATGTTGACCGATGCCACCTATGAACTGGTGGTGCTGGACGAGCTGAACATCGCGCTCAAGCACCGCTATCTGGACGTGGCGCAGGTGGTCGCCGACCTGCGCAACCGGCCGGCGATGCAGCACGCCGTCGTCACCGGCCGCGCAGCACCGCCAGAGGTGATCGAGGCCGCCGACACCGTCACCGAAATGACCGTGGTCAAGCATGCGTTCCAGCAGGGCATCCGCGCCCAAAAAGGGGTGGAGCTATGAGCCAGGCACGCTGCCGCGCACTGCTGATTTCGGCGCCCGCCTCGGGGCAGGGCAAGACCACCGTGACCGCGGCGCTGGCGCGTCGCGCGCGGCAGCAGGGCCTCAAGGTGCGGGTGTTCAAGACCGGCCCCGACTTCATCGACCCCATGCTGCTGGCGCGCGCCAGCGGCGGGCCGGTGTATCAGCTCGACCTGTGGATGGTGGGCGAGGCCGGGTGTCAGCGGCTGTTGCATGAGGCCGCCAGCACGCACGACCTGATCCTCATCGAAGGCGTCATGGGGCTGTATGACGGCAGCCCGTCGAGTGCCGATCTGGCGCGCCGCTTTGGTGTGCCCATCCTCGCCGTGGTGGACGGCTCGGCGATGGCACAAACCTTTGGCGCGCTGGCGCTGGGGCTGTCGCGGTATCAGGACGACCTGCCGTTTCATGGCGTCGTCGCCAACCGTGTTGGCAGCCTGCGTCACGCCGAGATGTTGGCGCAAAGCCTGCGGCCGCCGCTGCACTGGCTGGGCGCCCTGCCGCGCAGTGCCGAGGTTGCGTTGCCGGAGCGGCACCTGGGTTTGGTGCAGGCCGATGAGCTGGCCGACATCGACGCGCGCATCAATGCTGCGGCCGAGGCGCTGGGCGATGCCGTCAACTTTTCAGCGATTCCGCTGAGCACGTTCGACGTGACCGACCCGGCGCCCATCCCGCCGCTACTCGCCGGCCAGCGCATCGCCATTGCCCGCGATGCGGCACACGCCTTCTGCTACCCCGCCAACCGCGACACCTTGCAGGCACTGGGCGCAACCCTGGTGGACTTTTCGCCGCTCAGCGACACCGTATTGCCCGAGGCCGATGCGGTTTATCTGCCCGGCGGCTACCCCGAACTGCACGCCGAAACCCTGTCGGCCAACACCGCGATGCAGGCCGCATTGCGCGCCCACCACACTGCCGGCAAACCGATGCTCGCAGAGTGCGGCGGCATGATGGGGCTGTTTGAAACCCTGACAACAAAAGACGGCCAGAGCTGGCCGATGGTGGGGCTGCTGCCCGGCCACACCGCCATGCAGCCGCGCTTTCAGGCGCTGGGCATGCAGGCCATCGACACACCCGACGGCGAGTTGCGCGGCCACAGTTTTCATTACTCGAAAAGCGACACGTCGCTGACGCCGATCAGCCGTGGCCGCAACCCCAACGGCGGCCCCACCGCCGAGCCGGTGTACCGCGTTGGTGCGCTGACCGCCTCGTACTTTCATGCCTACTTTGCGTCCAATCCGGTGGCGACGGCGCGGTTGTTCTTGCCGTGAGCGTGAAGGCCCACCGCTTTGATGACGCGGCCCGCGCGGCGGTTTATCGCGCCATCGACACGCGGCGCGACGTGCGGCATTTCATCAATGAGCCGTTGGCGCCCGAGGTGCTGCAACGCCTGTTGGCGGCCGCCCACGCCGCACCCAGCGTCGGGCTCAGCCAGCCGTGGGCGTTCATCCACATCAGCGACGCGGCGCTGCGCCAGCAGATTCACCACCTGGTCGAGGTCGAGCGCTGCCGCACCGCCGAAGCACTGGGCGCGCGCGAAGACGAATTCCTGCGCCTCAAGGTCGAGGGTGTGCGCGAATGCGCCGAGTTGCTGGTGGTGGCGGTACGCGATGGCGGCACCCAAGAAATTTTTGGCCGCCGCACCTTGCCGCAGATGTCACTGGCCTCGGCCGCCTGTGCCATCCAGAACCTGTGGCTGGCGGCGCGTGCCGAGGGCGTGGGTGTCGGCTGGGTGTCGATGTTCGATCCGCAGGCGCTGGCCACGCTGCTGGCGCTGCCCGAAGACCTCGGGCCCATCGCGGTGCTCTGCGTCGGCGCCACCGCCGACTTCCACGACCAGCCGCAGCTTGAAATCGACGGCTGGCGGCAGCCGCGACCACTGAGCGACTTCGTGCATCGCAACCGCTGGAGCGGGCCATGATCAGCCTGCCGCGCGGCCCGCAGCGCATCGTCTGCCTTACTGAAGAAACCACCGAGACGCTGTATTTGCTGGGCGAGCAGGACCGCATCGTCGGCATCTCGGGGTTCACCGTTCGGCCGCCGCAGGCGCGCAAGGAAAAGCCCAAGGTGTCGGCCTTCACCAGCGCCAAGATCAACCGCATTCGTGACCTGAAGCCCGACTTGGTGCTGGGGTTTTCTGATTTGCAGGCCGACATCGCCGCTGACCTGATCCGTGCCGGCATTCCGGTACACGTCTTCAACCAGCGCAGCGTCGCGGAGATTTTTGAGTTCATTCGCATGCTCGGCGCCATGGTCGATGCGCCGGCCCGCACGCAGGCGCTGATCGACGAGTTGCAGCGCGGCATTGATCAGGTGGTCGCCACGGCCCGCCGCTGGACCCACCGGCCGCGGGTGTACTTCGAGGAGTGGGACGAGCCGATGATTTCCGCCATTCGCTGGGTATCGGAACTCATCGACATCGCCGGGGGCGATGACTGTTTCGCCGAGCTGGCGGCCGAGTCAGCCGCCAAAGACCGCATCATCGCCGACCCCGCAGAGGTGGTTCGGCGCGCGCCCGAGCTGATCATTGGCTCCTGGTGTGGCAAGAAATTCAGTGCCGACAAGGTGGCGGCACGCCCCGGCTGGGACGCGATTCCCGCCGTGCGCAACGGCCACCTTTACGAGATCAAATCCTGCGACATTCTCCAGCCTGGCCCGGCTGCGCTTGGCGACGGCCTGCGGCAACTGCATGCGCTGATCGCCGCCTGCGCGCGTTTGCCCGTGACATGACGGCGCTGCTGATGGCCCTTGCCGTTGCGGTTGACTGGCTGCTCGGCGAGCCGCGTCGCGGACATCCGCTGGTGGCCTTCGGGCGTGTCGTGCGCGCGCTAGAGCACCGCCTCTACGCGCCGCGACGTTGGCCCGGCGTCGTGGGCGTGGCGATTCTTGTGCTGCCACCCACGCTGTTCGCGGCCTGGGCGCTGATCCTGTTGCCGCCGCTGGCCAGCGCAGCCCTTCACGTGGCGCTGCTGTACTTCGCGCTGGGTCATCGCAGCCTGCACGATCACGCCCGGCCGATTGCCGCCGCGCTGGCGGCGGGTGACATGGCGCGGGCGCAAGACCTGACGGCGCGCATCGTCAGCCGTGATTCCGCCGCCATCGACCCCGCGCCTGCCGCCATCGAATCGGTGCTGGAAAACGGCAATGACGGCGTGTTCGGCGCCCTGTTCTGGTTTGCGATGGCCGGTGGCGCGGGCGCGCTGGCGTTTCGGCTGGTGAACACGCTGGATGCCATGTGGGGCTATCGCAACGACCGCTTCGAGCACTTCGGCTGGGCAGCGGCCAAGCTGGATGATGCGATGAACTGGCCCGCCGCGCGGCTGACCGCACTCACCTATGCGGCACTCGGCCACACCCGCAGCGCGCTGCACTGCTGGCGCACGCAAGCCCCGACCTGGGACAGCCCGAATGCCGGACCGGTGATGGCGGCGGGTGCGGGCGCATTGCAGGTGCAGTTGGGCGGCGCGGCGCGTTACGAAGGGGTGTGGCATCAGCGCCCGCCGCTGGGCTGTGGCGCGACGCCCGCCGTCGCCGACATTGAACGTGCCCTGCGGCTGGTGCGTCGCGGCGTGCTGCTGTGGGTGGCGGCGGTCGCGGTGCTGGGTTGGGGGTGGTCGCATGCTTGAACACGGCGGCCGCCTGCGCCGCGCCGCACACGAACACGGCATTCCACTGGCCGATTGGCTGGACCTGTCCACCGGCATCAGTCCGTGGTCGTGGCTTGGCGAATCCGGCTTTGTGCCGTCGCCTGCCAGTTGGCTGCGACTGCCCGAAGATGACGATGGTTTGGCCGTTGCGGCCGCCGACTATTTCGGCGCCGAGGCGCTGCCAGTGGCGGGTTCACAGGCGGCGATCCAGGCTTTGCCGACCCTGCGCGCCGCCTGCCGCGTGGGCGTGCTGTCACCCAGCTACAACGAACATGCCGAGGCCTGGCGGCGCGCCGGTCACAGCGTGCTGGCGCTGGCGGCGACTGCCATCGACACGCAGATCGAATCGCTGGACGTGCTGCTGATGTGCAACCCCAACAATCCGGATGGGCAGGTTTTTGCGCCTGATCAACTGCTGGACTGGCACGCGCGGCTGGCCACACGCGGCGGCTGGCTGGTGGTGGACGAAGCGTTCATCGACGCCACGCCCGCTGCCAGCGTGGCGCGCTGCAGTGACCGGCCAGGCCTGATGGTGCTGCGCTCGCTGGGCAAGTTCTTCGGGCTGGCGGGTGCACGGGTGGGCTTCGCACTGTGTGAACCTGCACTGCGCCACGCACTGCGGGAGCGGCTGGGCCCATGGCCGCTGGCCGGCCCGGCACGCGAAGTGGCAGCCCGCGCGCTGCAAGATCACGTTTGGCAGCAACGGCAGATTCAGCGTCTGAGTGCCGCAAGTGCCGACCTCGCCACCGGCCTGCGTTCGGCCGACTTGGCGCCAACCGGCGGCTGTGCCTTGTTCCAGCAGATTGAGACGGCTGATGCGCCACTGCTCCACGCCGCGCTGGCGCGGCAGGGCATTCTGGTGCGGGCCTTCGCGGCACCGGGGCGGCTGCGGTTGGGCCTGCCGGGTGATGCGGCGCAGCGACAGCGTTTGCAGGCGGCGCTGGCGAACCTCGAAGCGCGTGTGTCGTGAATAACAGCGCTTTCAACACAGAGGCACAGAGGATAAAGATGAAGCAAAGGACGCAGAGAAAAGCCAAAGGGATATGCCTTTTTCGAATACTTTCCTCTGTGTCCTCTCTTTTCCCTCTGTGCCTCTGTGTTGAAGGCTTTTAGTCCGCATGACCGCCAAAACCCTCATGGTGCAGGGCACCACCTCGGACGCCGGCAAGTCGACCTTGGTGGCCGCGCTGTGCCGGGTGCTGATGCGGCGTGGCGTGCGGGTGGCGCCGTTCAAGCCGCAGAACATGGCGCTGAATTCGGCGGTGACGGCCGACGGCGGTGAGATTGGCCGCGCTCAAGCGCTGCAGGCGCAGGCGGCGGGCGTGGCGCCGACCACCGACATGAACCCGGTGCTGCTGAAACCCAATACCGACATCGGCGCACAAGTGATCATTCACGGCAAGGCCGTGACGTCGATGGATGCGCGCGCGTATTACGACTACAAGACGGTGGCGATGGAGGCGGTGCTGGCCTCGCACGCGCGACTGATTGCTGCCTACGACGCAGTGATCGTCGAGGGCGCGGGCTCGCCCGCCGAGATCAACCTGCGTGATCGCGACATCGCCAACATGGGCTTTGCCGAAGCGGTGGACTGTCCGGTGATTCTGATTGCCGACATCGACCGTGGCGGTGTGTTCGCCCACCTGGTCGGCACCCTGGAATTGCTCAGCACCCGTGAGCAGGCCCGGGTCAAGGGCTTCGTCATCAACCGTTTTCGCGGCGACATTGCCATGCTGGAACCCGGTCTGCGCTGGCTGGAAGACCGGACCGGCAAGCCGGTGCTGGGCGTGCTGCCGTACCTGAAGGGCCTGCAACTCGATGCCGAAGACGCGATTCGCCGCGACGCCAGGGACAAGCCGCAGGCCTCGCTGCGCGTGGTCGTTCCGGTGCTGCCGCGCATCAGCAACCACACCGATTTCGACGCACTCGCCGCGCACCCGCAGGTCGACCTGATCTGGGTCGGACCGGGCGATGTGCCGCCAGCGGCGGACCTGGTGGTGCTGCCGGGGTCCAAGTCCGTGCGTGCCGACCTGGCGTTTTTACGCGAACGCGGGTGGGCCGACTATTTGGACCGGCATCTGCGCTACGGCGGCAAGCTGATGGGCATTTGCGGCGGCATGCAGATGCTGGGGCGCACCATCGCCGACCCGCTGGGGCTGGAGGGCGATGCCGGGTGCAGCGACGGCTTTGGGCTGCTGGACCTGAGCACCGAGTTGGCCGCCGACAAGCAGTTGCGCAACGTGCAGGGCGAGCTGCTGCTGGGTAAGCCGGTCCTGGTGCGGGGCTACGAAATCCACGCCGGGGTGAGCCAGGGCCCGGCGCTGATGCACCCTGCCGTGCGCTGCGGTGACCGCCCGGATGGCGCGCAGTCCACCGACGGACAGATTGTCGCCACCTATCTGCACGGCGTGTTCGATGCGCCCGAAGCGCTCGCTGCGCTACTGCACTGGGCCGGCCTGCGTGACGTGCAAGGCTTCGATCTGGACGCCCACCGCGAGGCCTCGCTGGAACGGCTGGCCGACAGCGTCGAGCAACATCTTGACCTTTCTCGAATCCTGAAAATGTTGGAGATGGAAACCGTATGAGCGATGCAAGCAGCACCCTGATTCTGGGCGGCGTGCGCTCGGGCAAGAGTCGTCTCGCCGAGCGTCTCGCCATCGAGTCCGGCCTGCCGGTGACCTACATCGCCACGGCAACGCGCAGCGACGATGCCGAAATGGACGCGCGCATTGCCGCCCATCAGCAACAACGCCCGCCGCACTGGACCACGGTCGAGGCGCCGCTGCGGCTAGCCGCGCAACTACAAAATCATTGCGCGCCGGCTCGTTGCGTTTTGGTCGATTGCTTGACCTTGTGGCTGACGAATCTGCTCTGCGCCGACGATGCAGGGCAACTTGAATCGGAGTGCGAGGCGCTGGTCGCACAACTGCCATCGTTGCCGGGGCAGGTGATTTTCGTCAGCAATGAGACCGGTCTGGGCGTGGTGCCGATGGGTGAACTGACGCGGCGGTTTGTCGATGCCGCCGGCACGCTGCATCAGCGGCTTGCCGAGCGCTGCGACACGGTGATTCTCACCGTTGCAGGTCTGCCACACGTGCTCAAGCCGGTGCGCGAATGAACGATCCTGACTGGTTGAACCGGCCCGTCAGGTTGCCCGACGAGGCCATCGCCGAGCGCGCACTGCAGCATCAGGCGCAGCTCACCAAGCCGCCCGGATCGCTGGGCAGGCTTGAAGGGCTGGCGGTGCGTCTGGCGGCGATGCAGCGTCGCGAGAGGCCACGTGTCGATACGGTGCACATCAGCATCTTCGCGGCCGATCACGGGGTGGCGGCCGAGGGGGTGTCGGCGTTTCCACAGGCCGTTACCGCGCAGATGATCGACAACTTTGCCGCCGGTGGCGCGGCCATCAGCGTGCTGGCGCGACAGTTGGGCGCGAGCCTTGAAGTGATTGATCTCGGCACCGTCGTCCCGTCCACCCGCACGGCGGGCGTCGTGCGCCACTCCATCGCGCCGGGCACAGCGAACCTGTCGCGGACGGCGGCGATGACGGACGAACAGCTTGGACTCGCATTGCGCGCCGGACGCGAAGCGGTCGTGCGCGCGGTGGCGCAGGGCGCTGACCTGTGGATTGGCGGTGAGATGGGCATTGGCAATACCACGGCGGCCACGGCACTGGCCTGCGCGCTGCTCGGCGCCGCGCCGGCCACGCTGACCGGGCGCGGCACCGGCATTGACGACGTGCGGCTGCAACACAAGGTGAGGGTCATCGAGCGTGCGCTGGCGCTGCACGCCGGGGCGAAGACGCCGCTGGCGTTACTGCGCTGTCTCGGCGGTTTCGAGATCGCCGCACTGGTCGGCGCGATCGTGACCTGCGCTCAGCGCGGTTTGCCGGTGTTGGTCGACGGCTTCATCGTCAGCGTCGCGGCACTGCTGGCGGTGCGGGTCAATCCACGGGTGGCCACCGCTTTGATCTTTGCCCACCGCTCGGCTGAAGCCGGGCACCAATCCGTGCTTGCGGCGCTCAACGCCCAACCGCTACTCGATCTTGATCTGCGCCTGGGGGAAGCCAGCGGCGCGGCGCTGGCGGTGCCGCTGCTGCGCCTCGCGTGTGCGCTGCATCGCGAGATGGCGACGTTCGCAACGGCGGGCGTCTCGGCATCGGACGAGAGACAACCCTGAGCGGTGTCTAGCGCTTCGGAATGTCGAGTACCAGCGTGGCGTTGTAACCGTTCTCGTCACAGCGCGCCGGGTCGGGGTAGGGCGTGGTGGCGCGGGCGTAGAGCATCCACCGACCGGCGTCTGGCCGTGGCACGGTGAAGCGGCCCTGGTCATCGCCATCGAATAGAGCGGGGCGCGCTTCCGGCGCGACGCCGATCAGGCTCAGGCGGCCGGTGTAGGGCGCATCGAGAAAGCGCACCCTGAGCTGTAGCGTGTCGCCTTCCTGCGAGTGGGGGTCCAGCCTGATTTCCAGCGGGTGGCCCAGGTCATCGCCGGTTGCAGCCGCCGAAAAGTCCAACAGCGCTTTCAGGCTGTTGCGCGAGTAGACGCAGCTTTCCGCATCGGGCACCTCACTGCGCGGGCGCCGCTCGCCACCGCCCCCGGCTTTTGGGCTCCAGTAACCGGGTTGCTGGATGACCGCGACCGCCACGGCGTCAGGTGCGAGGGTGAAGCGGGTCTGCGCCGGGTCGTCGGGCGTCAGCGTCTGCGTGGCGCCGCCGGCGTCGAAGCTGGTCACGGTATCGAGACGCCCGGCCGGCAAGGGTGCGGCATCACCGGGGCCATGGCCGAAATGCACTTCGATGAACGGCGCGTCAACCGCGTCCATGTCGGCGGCAATCCATGGAAAGTGTGCAAGCGCCGGTGCGCAGGCGGTCAGCAGTCCGGCAGTGAGCAGCCGGCGCGCAAAACGTTTAGAAGTCATAGCCGATTTGCAGCCTCAGGTTGCGTCCGGGGTTGGGCACCAGATTCACCGCGCGACGGTACTGCCGGTCGAAAAGATTGTCGATGCGGGCATCCAGCCGCAGCGCGCTGCCGAGTTGCCAACTGGCGAACAGGTCGGCAACGGCGTGCGACGGTGCCACGCCGGCGGCGTCGGGGTCGGTGGTGAGCGGCAAGCGGTCCTGGGTGGCGGCATGGCGACCACGGCCGCCGATCTCCATGCCCTCGACGGCGCGCCACGCGGCCAACAAGGTGATCTCGTCGGCGGGGATGGCGGCCAGCGGATCGCCCTGGGTGCGGTCGTCTCCGCGCACCCGTGAGCCGATCAGTGCCGCGCGGTAGCGCGGATGGTCATAGCGCAGTTCCAGCTCGATGCCTTCGAGGCGTGCTTCGGTGACGTTCTCGAAGCGCGTGGTGTTGGGCATCGCCGGGTCGCCGTCACCACGCACGATCTGTTCGATGAAATCGTCGATGTCGTTGCGGTAAACACTGAGCTGGCCGTGCACACGGTCGGCGGTGTTCCACACGCCGCTGCGCGACCACAGCAGCCCGGCCTCAAGATTGTGGGCGCGCTCGGGGTCGAGGTCAGGGTTGGGCACAAAGGTGTTGCCGGGGAAGTGCTGTCCGCCCACGTACAACTCGCGTAGCGATGGTGCGCGGAAGGCTTCGGCGTAGCTCAGATAAGCGTCGAGTCGGTCGGTGAGCACCACACTCAGGGTCGCCTGCGGCGAGACTTCGGTGTAACGAATGGATTCAAGGCCCTGTCGCTCGGCGCTGAGCTTGATGCGATCAACGCGCGCGCCAACGGTCAGCGCGGCGCGTTCAATCAAGGCGATGCGGTCCTGGATGAACGCGCCCATCACCGCTTGCTCGGCGTTCTCGAACTGCGGTCGTGGCTGGCCGTTTTCGAGCCCCACCTGTTCGTCGCGGTACAGCTCGATGCCGTAGGTGAGCTGATGCGCCATCGGCCCGGTGACGGCGCGGCTGGTGTTGAAAAGATCGAGTCCGGTGGTTTGAAGTTCGTTGACGATGCTGGGGCGGGTGGGGTCTTCGGGCTGCTCGTCCATGTCGACGGTGGTTCGATACGCACTCACGTCGAGGTCCCACAGTGCTGAACCCAGGGGCTGAAAGGTGTAGCGCAGGCTGCCGGTGCGCTGCTGGATGTCCCGCACGATGACGTCTCCGCGCGGCCGGTCGGCGGTGACCCTGCTGAGGCTTTCGTCGTCAAAGCTCAGGTAGCTCGCCGAAAAGTTGCTGGCCTCACCGGCGGCCCACGTCGCCTTCAGCAGTGCGCTTTCACTGTCGCTGCCGGAGAAGGCGATGCGCTCGCCGTTGCCATCCTGATAGTCGTTGGCCTGGGCCGTGCTGAGGCTGCCGAGCAGTCCGAAGCCACGTTGCCGGGTGGCGAGGGTGGCGCCCAGCACGCGTTCGTCAGCATTGCTCTGATAGCCGCTGAACACGCGTCCACCGTGCACGGCACCGGAGGCCAGCAGCGCGTCGGCATCGAGCGTGCGCAGGTCGACCACGCCGCCGATGGCGCCGCTGCCGTAGAGCGTTGACGCGGGACCGCGCAGCACTTCAACGCGCTGCAACAGCGCCGGGTCGAAGAAGGTCTGACCCCGGTGGTTGATTTGCAGGTTTTGACGGGCGCCGTCGATGCGCACCACCACGCGGCCGTCGCTCAGGCCGCGCAGGGTCGGCTGCAGAGCGTCGCGGCGCGGCCCGGATGAAGCGGTCACGCCGGGAATTTCCTGCAGCACGTCGTCGAGGCTGCGTGCCTGGCGCTGGTCGAGCGTCTCTCGGTCGATGACCGAAATTGGTGCGATGGTTTGCCCTTGCACCTGCTCGACGCGGCCCGCCGACACGGTGAGATCCGGCAGCACGACGCCCGGCTCGTGCGCCAAGGCTGCGCTCGCGAAGCAGCAGCCCGACAGCGTCATGGCGACACGTTTGATCATGGGTTTTCCTGAGGGTTGGTCGTTTTACGCCATCACTCAAGCGGCGGATGCGACTGAATCTGCGGCGCCAGCCCCAGCGTAAACTGCCCCCATGACGCTTCTTCGATTGTTGGCGGCCTTGTTGTGTTTATCGGCCGCAGGTCTGGCGGTCGCCGAGCCCTATCGACCCGATGATGACCGGCTGGTGCTGCTGCGGGTGACCCCGCGCGAGGCGCCGCAGTTTGCCGAGCTGTGGGCGGCGCGCGCGGCCATGCGCGCGTCACCCGGCAATCTTGAACGGGCCTTGGACTTCGCGCGCCGTGCCATCGATGTCGGCCGTCGCCACGGCGACCCGCGTTTCATGAGTTACGCCGAGGCGGCGCTGGCACGCTGGCAGGGGCCCGAAACGCCACTGGAGGTGCGGGTGATTCGTGCCACCTTGGCGCAAAACCGGCATGCATTTGAGGCAGCCCTGAAAGAGCTCGATCTCGTGCTCGACGCGGAGCCGAACCATGCCCAGGCGCGCCTGACGCGGGCGGTGGTTCACAAGGTTCAGGGGCGCCCGGCGGAGGCACTGCGCGACTGCGCGGTGTTGCTGGGGCGCGCCAGCCCGCTGATCGTGGCGACCTGCACGGCCGACAGCGCGGGGCTGGGGCCGAAACCGGCATCGGCGCTGGCATTCCTCGAAGCCGAAATTGTTCGTGCCCCTGACGCGCCGATTGCCGAGCGGTTGTGGGCGTGCACGGTGCGGGCCGAGATTGCCGAGCGCCTGGGGGCGGCAGACGCCGAGCGGTATTTTCGTGAGGCCTTGCGGCTCGACAGCGCCGCAACGCCGGATCCGTATCTGCTCAATGCCTACGCTGACTTTCTGCTGGAGGAAGGGCGGCCCGCCGACGCACGAAACCTGCTCAGTGCCCACGCAGACGGCAATGACGCTCTGTTGCGACTGACGATTGCCGAGCGCCAATTGGTGTCGGAAGGTGACCGCGATCTGCAGCCGACCTTCGAGCGACATCGTCAGACCCTGGCGCAGACGTTTGCCGCCAGCCAGCGACGCGGCGACAGGCCTCATCGGCGTGAGTGGGCGCGGTACCTGCTCGAGGTCGAGGGTGATGCGACGAAGGCCCTGCCGGCCGCGATTGCGAACTGGTCGGAGCAGCGCGAGCCGGCTGATACCCTGCTGCTGTTGGATGCGGCCATCGCGGCGGGTCAACCGGAGGCGGCTGAACCGGTCAAAGCATGGCTGCAGAAGGTGGGTCTGGAAGATGTGCGCATCCAGCGGCGTCTGGACGCATGAGGGTCTGGTGGTGGTTGATTGCCCTGGGCGCGATCAGTTCAGAGGCCGGCTCCCACAAGCCCAGCGACAGCTACCTGCGGATCAAGGTGGTTGACGAGCGGATCGAAGGCCGCTGGGACGTGCCGCTGCGTGATCTCGATTACCTGATGGACCTCGATGCCGATGGAGATGGCCGTGTCCGTTGGGGTGAGGTCCGCCAGCGTGAGAACGAGGTCACTGGTCTGCTCCAGGGCCATCTGGCCGTTGAAGCCGATGGCGCACGCTGCCTGCTGGATGCGCTGCCGCTGCAGGTGACCGACCTTGCCGACGGCACGGGCATCAGCCTGCCCCTCGCGGGTCGCTGCGCAAATGTCCCTGAGATACTGACGGTGCGCTACGGACTGCTGTTCGAGGTGGATCCGCAGCACCGCGGACTGTTGCAACTGGACTGGGACGATGCCTCGCACGTTGGCGTGTTCTCGCCGCAGCGCAGGGCACTGACGCACGTCCGTGATCGCGCCAGTCTCGGGGCGACGTTTGCGCAGTTTTTCGTCATTGGCGCGCGCCACATCGCCATTGGGCTCGATCACCTGTTGTTTCTCGCGGGCCTGTTGCTGCCGGCCGTGGTCTGGCGCGAGCGTGGCGGCTGGCAGGCGGCCAGCGATGCCCGTCAGGCGTGGTGGGGGGTGGTGCGCATCGTCACGGCATTCACGCTCGCCCACGCGCTGACGCTGAGCCTCGCGTCGCTGGACCTGCTCCGCGTGCCGACGCGGCTCACCGAGTCCCTGGTGGCCGCAACCATCGTCTTCGCCGCACTCAACAACCTGTGGCCAATGGTGCGACGTCGCCTGTGGACGGTGGCCTTCGGCTTCGGGCTGATCCACGGCGCGGGCTATGCCAGCGTGCTGGGCGATCTTGGTCTGCAAGGATGGATGCTGGTCACCGCGCTGCTGGCCTTCAATCTGGGCGTCGAGGGGATGCAGGTGGCCGTCGCCGCGCTGTGGGTGCCGCTGGCCTACCGACTCAGGCAGCAGCCGGTGTATCAGTGGGGTGTGGTCGGCTTCGGGTCGCTGCTGGTCGCGATGATGGGGCTGGTCTGGCTGCTGGAGCGCAGTCTCAATTTACGTTTCATCGGGTGAAACTGATGCGTCTATATCGCGGCATGGGTGGGGTTGCGCTGCTGTTGGCTGTGGGCATGGCGCACGGGCATGGCGCCGAGTTTCGATCGCTGCCGGATGTCGATGCGTTGAGCCTGCGCTTTGGCTACAGCGTGGGTGAGCCGATGGCCGACACCGACGTGCGCGTCGTGGCGCCCGACGACACGCTGTGGCAACAGGGCCGGACTGATGGGGCCGGTACGTTCAGCTTTTTGCCAGATCGGGCGGGTCGCTGGCAGGTGATCGCCGACGACGGCCTGGGCCATGAGGTGATGGCGGACCTCGACGTGTCGGCCGACGGCGCGGCGGCAGCCGGTCAGGCGCCGACGGTCATACGCGTGCCGCCGCTGCTGCTCTTCGGACTGCTACTGGCAAGCCTGGTGGTGAATGGGCTTTTGATCTGGCGACGGCTCGCGCGCTGAGCCGGGCCGTCACAGAAGATTCACCGCTCGGCTGCATCCACCTGGTCGTCCATCACGTTTCACCTGGCGTTAAGTCGAATTTGCAGCACACCCACAATTGTTCACCGAGGGGAATCAGTCGATGTCGAAAAAAATCATGACCCAGACCGCGCTTGCCGTGGCACTGGCCACCGCTTTCAGCGCGCCCGCGCTGGCGTCAAGCCACCGCGAAGCGCCGTTTATCACCACGTCGCCCAAAGTCGACGGCACCGATTTCTACATGTTTCGCAGTTATGAGGAAGGCCGTGAAGGCTTTGTGACCCTCATCGCCAATTACCTGCCGCTGCAGGACGCTTACGGCGGCCCCAACTATTTCGCGCTGGACCCCAACGCGTTATACGAAATTCACATCGACAACGACGGCGATGCGGTTGAAGACATCACCTTCGGCTTTCGCTTTACCAACACGCTGGCGGGTGCATCGCTGAACATCGGCCCCGATGGCGCGCCGGTCGCCGTGCCGCTGCGTAACATTGGCGGCATTGGTCCTGGGGTGGCCGACAGCGGCAACTCCAACCTCATCGAAACCTACGAGGTCAGCGTGACCCGCGGTGATCGTCGCAGCGGTGACCGCAGCATGGCCACCAACGCCGACGGCGGTGATTTCGTGAAGCCGACGGACAACATCGGCGGCAAGTCGATCCCCGACTACCCGACTTATGCGGGCAACCACATCTTCCCGATCAGCATTCCCGGCTGCGCGACCGATGGCAAAGTGTTTGTCGGTCAGCGCAAGGAAGGCTTTCCGATCAACCTCGGGCAGGTGTTTGACCTCGTTAACCTCAACCCGCTCGGTGAACGTCAGCGCAACCTGAACATTGTCGATGACAAAAACATCACCTCGATTGCGCTGGAAGTGCCGATTAGCTGCCTGACCGAAGGCGAAGAACCCGTCATCGGCGGCTGGACCACGGCCAGTCTGCGTCAGGCGCGCGTGCTCAACCCCGAGCCGCAGCGCACCGACACTTCCGGCGGCATGGCTGGCAACACCGGGCCCGAAGTGGTCGGTGGTGCGTGGAGCCAGGTGTCGCGCCTGGGCTCACCGCTGGTCAACGAAGTGGTGATTGGCCTGCCGGACAAGGACCTGTTCAACACCAGCGAGCCGTCGAATGACGTCGATAACTTTGGCGCGTATGTGTTGTATCCGACCTTGCCGGTGTTGATCGATATCCTGTTCTTTGGCGGCGAAGGCAACGCGGTACCCGCCACGCCGAGAACGACCGACCTGCTCCCAGCGTTTGTCACCGGGGTGCCCGGATTGAACCAGCCCGCAGGTGGTGGTGCTGGCGAAATGCTGCGGCTCAACACCGCAATCGACGTGACGCCCGCCGCAATGCAGAGCGATCTGGGTTTCCTCGGCTGCGACTTGGCCGGCTTCCCCAACGGTCGTCGTCCGCTGGAAGACGTGACGGACATCGCCCTCAACGTGGTGATGGGCGCGATCACCGCCGAGAATCAGAACGAGCTGCAAACCTGTGACCTGTCGGGCGATGCGCCTGCGGTCGTCAACGCTGGTGCCGTGGTCAATGACGGCGCGCTGTTCACCATCGACGACTTTCTGCCCGGCTTCCCCTACCTCAACCACCCGACGCCCGGCGCGCCGGCGGTCGAGTAAGGGGTGATCATGAGCACGATCATCAAAAGAGCCGCACTGCTATCACCCCTGCTGGCGGTGGGATTGCTGGTGGGCTGCAACGACAACGACACTCGTTTGTTAGTGAATCCGGCACCAACGCCGTCCGTCACCCCGACACCTCCGCCTGACGCGGCGGCGTTCGAAGGCGACGCTGCAGCGTTCGTGGTGTTTCTGAGAGATCTGGACACCGACGGTGACCCGCTGCCGGTCAACGACGGCAACATCGTCTTTCAAGACACCTCAGAGGTCACCGACCCGGTGCCGGTGAATCAGTAGTCGGGTTTGTCGCAGGTTACAAAAAAGGCGGGGTTTCCCCGCCTTTTTTGTGCCTGCTATCTGGTGATCAGCTTGGGAATGCGTCTCGCAAGGCTTCATACGCCGCCCGCTGCGTATCGGTCGTGGCCGCCGGTACATTGACCGCCAGGGTGACGATTTGGTCGCCCGCAGGGAGTCCGGGCAGGCCGCGGCCCTTGAGCCGTAATTTGTTACCCGAGGTGCTGCCCGGCGCGACATTGAGGGTGACGTCGCCGCCGAGGGTCGGCACGCTGACGCTGCCGCCCAGTGCGGCCACCCAGGGACTGATCTGCGCCGTGTGATAGACGGTTTTCTGATCCACCGTGAACTGTGGGTGTAGCGCGAAAGTGACCTCGAGCAAGACATCGCCACCACGATTGCCTTGGCCCGGCACGCGGATGGTCTGACCGTCGGTGATGCCTTTGGGGATGCGCACGTCCAGCGCCCTGCCGCCGAGCGTGAAGCGCCGCGTGGCGCCGCTGTAGCTGTCTTCCAAGGTCAGCGTGATGCTGCTGCGGGTGTGTTGCGGCGGTCGCGGACCACGGCCGGTGCCGCCGCCCATGAAGTTGGAGAACAGGTCTGAGAATCCGCCGGCATGGCCTGCGCCGAAGCCGCCACCGTCGCGGTAGGCCGCATCCCAGCCGGGGGGCGGCGCAAAGCCGCCGCCTTTCCAGTTAGCGCCCAGTGTGTCGTAGCGGCGGCGCTTTTCGGGATCGCTGAGCACCTCATTTGCTTCGTTGATGTCTTTGAAACGCCGCTCGGCATCGGCCGCCTTGTTGCGGTCGGGGTGATAGTCGCGCGCCAACCGCCGGTAGGCTTTTTTGATGTCGTCGGCCGAGGCATCGCGGGAGATGCCTAGCGTCTTGTAGTAATCGGGGTTTTCCATCGTCGGGCTCTGAGAACGAAATGGGGCGCCGCGAAAGGCGCCCCATTGAGACTCAACAGTTTAGCGCCTCGACCGCGGCGCCTCGGTTACTGGGTCACGGTGATCCGCCGTGGCTGGGCCTGGGGCCGCTTGGGGATGTGCACTTCGAGCACCCCGAGCCGCCCGCTGGCGGTCACGGCTTCGGCATCGGCCGTGTCGGGCAACGTGAAGCGCCTGTGAAAGCGCCCGGCAGCCCGCTCGCGACGACGTCGCTCGATATTGACCGGCTCGTCGGCTGCCTGACGGTTGCCGGACAGCGTGAGCACGCCCTCGTCGAGGGTGACATCAATGCTGGCCGGGTCGACACCGGGCACGTCGGCATAAATGACAAACCGGTCGGGGTACTCCTCAATGTCGACCGGCGGTGCCCAGTCGGCGGTTGCGCCGCTGCTGTCGTCGCCCGGCGAGCGGTCGAGAAAGCGGCTGAAGTCGTTGACCAGATCGCGATGCAGGGTCCAGGGGGTGTAGTGGATGAGGCTCATGACGCACTCCTTATGAGGTGGCTTGACATGAAACCCATACTGTGAACGCCTTGAAAATTTTCAAGAGGGCGGCTGCGGGTCATGACGACAGCAGCACCACCTCCGGCTCCTGAACGCCATAGCCCTGGATGAAATTGACGCCGAGCTGCCACAGCCGCGCCATGGTCTGGGCGTTTTCAACGTGGCTCACCACCGACTTGACGTTGCGCTGGTGGACCAGCTCGACCAGCTTCTTGAGCTGGTCGAGACGCTCGCCGGTCTCGGTTTTGTGGGTGAAGCTGGGGGCCAGCTTGACGTACTGCACGGGCAGGTGGTCGAGCAGCTTGAGCGCGTGCGAGCTTAGACCGAAGTGTTCAATGGCGAGGTCTGCCCCTAGCGCGCGTAAGCCGCGACTGAGGACGATGGCCTTGCGGATATGTTTCTCGATTTCGCTTTCGCGCAGGCCGAAGACGATTTTGCCCGGCTCCAGCGGATGCTCGGTCAATTGCGGCGTCAGCCATGCCAGGAAGGCGTCGGCGTCGCGTACGGTCTGTTCGCCAAGTTTGACGATCAGCGGCGGCGCGTTGCCCTGTTCCCGGCGTCGCTGCATGGCGATGACGCGCGTCGTGACCCAGCGGTCAAGCTGGGTGATCAACTGAAACTGCTTTGCCGCTTCGATGAACCAGCTTCCGGTTTGCTCCTCGCCCTGTTCGTCCATGATCCGCAGCAGCACATCGTGCGGATGGATGGCGTCACCCTGCAGGCTGGTGATCGGCTGAAAGGCCAGGTGCAGGTCATTGTCGTCGAGCGCCTTTTTGACGCGCGTGGCGCGCCGCTCCAAGGTTTGCAGCGCGACCGCGGTATCGGCCTTGTTGCCAAAGATGCGGCTGTACTGGCCCTGCTCGGTCGGTAGCGCGCGGACACCCGGCACCAGCGCCACCAGCGCCGCGCTGTAGCGGTCCTCGTCGGCCACGGCGTAAGCGCCGGCCTTGAGAACCAAATGCGCCTCATGGCGGCTGGACTGGAACAGATGCCGGTTGCCGGTGGTCACCAGTTGCTCCAGCCAGTCGGCAAGTTGGTGCAGGGCAGGGCTGCGTAACAGGCCCATCCACTCCGAGGTGCCGGTGCGGAACAAGACGTCGCCCTTGCCGAGGCGGTTCTGCAGCCACTGCTCGACCGCTTCCATGAGCGCGTCAACGGCCAGGTAGCCGAGCTGTGTTTCAAGGGTGTCGAAGCGGTCGACCACCAGCATCATCAGGGTGGGCCGGTCTTTTTCATCCAGCCGTTCGATGGCCTCGGTGAGGGTCTCGCGACCCGAGGTGACACTGGCCGTCTCAAGCACGGCGTCGGTCGTCGGCATGCGCACAATCAGATCGACACAGGGCGCGCCCTCAAAGTCGCTGCTGCTGATCTCGAAGCGCACCGGCCGTGACTGGTCGGAGCGTGTCTGCAGCGCGCACTCCAAGACTTCGTCGGCGCGCTCCCAGCGACCCATGCTGCGGTACAGATGCTTGAAGTGCGCTTTGACGCGGGCCTGGTCGTCGGGCACGACCAAGTTCATGAGTGGGCTGCCGATGAGGTCTTCGTCGGTCTTGCGACCCAACAGGCGCCGCGCGGCACGGTTGATCTCGATGACGATGCCTTCCTGGATGCGAATGATCACATCCTGGGTTTCGGCGACCAGCAGCGTGTGGCGACGTTCGAACTGCTGCAGTCGCAGCCGCAGGCGGCGCAGCTCACGCAGGTGCAGGTGGTGCTGTAGTTGCTGGGTGACTTCGAGCTCGAGATGGGTCAGCGCCTCGGCAGACTCGGTGGTGACCAGGGCGCTGGCGCCCTGACGCAGCGCCGCCTGGGCCATCTGCTGCGAGTACTCGCTGGCCCAATGAATCATCGGGGTGTCGGGGGCCCAGCGCTCACGATGCGCGATGACGGCTGCAAGCACCGACGGGTCAAGGCGGCTGTCGACCAGCAGCACATGCGGTGACTGGCGCTGCAGCGAGCGCTCCAGCTCTTCGATGTCGGCCATCCACGCCACCCGAACCGGGTGCCCCTGATTGCGCAGGGTGCTCTCGACGATCTGCGCCAGGTCGGCGGTTTCACACAGCGTCCAGACCATCCACCGGTCCGTGGTGTTGCGCGCGCGACGCATCAGTCCAAGCATTGTGTTCCCTGTGGGGTGTAAATGGTTTTGCCGGGCTGTCCGGGAATTTCGCGTGCCAGGCGGGGTAACAGATAGCCGGGCAGGCGTGCCGCAAGAGTCTGCATGAGTTGTAGCGCCTCTTTCAGGGGCACGTCAAAGTGCATTGCGCCGACCACCGGATCGAGCAAGTGCAGGTAGTACGGCATGACCTGCCGGGCGAACAGTGATTCAGACAAATGTTGCAGCACGTCGGCATCGTCGTTGACGCCGCGCAGCAACACCGACTGGTTGAGCAGGGTCGCGCCCTGATCGGCCAGCGACGCCAGCGCGCGGCCCACGGACGCGTCGATTTCCTGCGCATGATTGACATGCACCACGACCACCTTTTGCAGACGGGTCGTGCCCAGCCACGACAGCATCGCGGCGTCGACCCGGCTGGGCAGAACGATCGGCTGGCGGGTATGGATGCGCAGCCGCTTGAGATGCGGAATGGCGTCGAGGCCGGCCACCAACTGCGCCAGTTTGTCGTCACTGAGCGACAGCGGATCGCCGCCGGAAAGAATCACCTCATGAATCGACGGGTCGGCGGCCAGCGTGGCCAGTGCGTCGTGCCACTGGCCTCGGGAGGCCAGTTGATCGCCGTAGGGGAAATGCCGCCGAAAGCAGTAACGGCAATGAATGGCGCAGGCGCCGGTGGCGATCAGCAGCGCGCGTCCCTGGTACTTGTGAATGATGCCGCCGCCGCGGGTCTTGACCAGATCGCCGACGGCATCAATGCGCGCGTCGGAGTGCGCGGCTGCTTCCAGCGGGTGCGGCCACACCTGGCGGAACAGCGGGTCGTCGAGCTTGCCGCGGGTCATGCGCTGGCGGTAGGCCAGCGGCACCTTGAGCGGAAAGCCGCGCGCCGCCGCCGGCGCCAACTGCGGATGATCGGCCGGCAGCGACAGGGCTTCGAGCAGCGCCAGCGGGCTGATCTGACTGGCCGCCAGTTCGCGCTGCCAGACGGCGGGCTGCCGGGAAGAATCGGGTTTGGTTATCATCTCGCGCTTATTGTCGGCCCACAGGGCGGTGCCGGCCCTTTCTTCTTCCCTTTTTGAGCAGCTTATATGGCATCCGTCAGCACCAACGAAATGAAGTCCGGCACCAAGGTTCTGATCGACGGTGACCCTTACGCCATTCTCGAGAACGAGTATCGCAAGCCCGGCAAGGGGCAGGCCACCAACTCGCTGAAGATTCGCAACCTGCGGACCGGCCGCGTGCTCGAAAAGACGTTGCGCTCGGGCGACAGCTGGGAAGTTGCCGACATTGAAGAAACCGACATGCAGTACCTCTACAACGACGGCGAGTTCTGGCACTTCATGAATCCGGCCACGTTTGAGCAGTTGCAGGCCGGGCAGGCGGCCGTGGAGGACGCCATCAAGTGGCTCAAGGGTGAAGAGACCTGCCGCATGATGCTGTTCAACGGCGTGCCGCTGTACGTCAATGCGCCGAACACTGTCGAGCTGCAGATCACCGAAACCGATCCCGGCGTGCGCGGGGACACCTCGGGCGGCGGCGGCAAGCCCGCCACCCTGGAAACCGGCGCCGTGGTGCGTGTGCCGCTGTTCGTGCAGCAGGGTGAAGTGATCAAGGTCGACACCCGCACCGGCGACTACATGGGCCGCGTCGGGAAGTGATGCGTGTGCCGCGTGAGGCGTGGGCGCCCTCGGCACCCCGGACTCACCTGAAGGCGCGGGCGGATCTTTACCGGTCCATCCGCGCCTTTTTTGATGCGCGCGGCGTGCTCGAAGTCGACACGCCCATCCTGTCGCGCCACGCCACGGTCGACCGGCATATCGACAGTTTTTTGGCGGCGCCGGACCTCGCAAGCCACACCGCTCAACGGTACCTGCAGACCTCGCCCGAATTCGCCATGAAGCGGCTGCTGTGCGCCGGCAGTGGTGCCATCTGGCAGATGGCCAAGGCGTTTCGTGCCGAAGAGGCTGGGCGTGTTCACAACCCCGAGTTCACGTTACTGGAGTGGTATCGCCCGGGCTTTGATCATCATCAGTTGATGAATGAGGTCGAGGCACTGCTGCGCGCCGTTGGCGTGACCGCCGCCCCGGCGTTTGACCGGCTGACCTACCGCGACGCCTTTCAGCGCCACGCCGGCATTGACCCTCACACGGCTTCACTGGCGACGCTCAAAGCGCTGCCCGAGACCCACGCCTTTGCCGACGAGATGGATCGTGACGTGCTGCTGGACCTGTGGATGAGCCACCGCGTTGGGCCCAACCTGGGGCGTGAAGTGCCGTGCTTCGTGCACGACTTTCCGGCCAGTCAGGCGGCGCTGTCGCGGGTGGCGAACGACCGCGCACAGCGCTTCGAGTTGTTCTGGGACGGCCTGGAGTTGGCCAACGGGTTCTTTGAGCTGGCAGATGCCGATGAGCAGCATCAGCGCTTCATCGCCGAGCAACGATGGCGTGCAGAACGCGGCCGTGCCGCGCCGCCACTGGATGCACACCTGATTGCCGCGCTGCGACACGGTTTGCCCGACTGTGCCGGCGTGGCACTGGGCGTTGATCGGCTGCTGATGCGGCTGCTGGGCGTCGCGTCAATTGACGAGGTGCTGGCGTTTCCGGCCGGTCAGGCTTAAAGCAGCGCCAAAATCGGCGCCGGCAACTTGAAGGGCTTACTGCCGTAGAGGTGGGTCAGCAAGGTGCCCATCCACTCGCGCGTTGCCGTAATGGTTTCGAGTTTGAGCACCATACGACCGTCGATCTTCTCGAGCCGGTAATGCTCGACCTTGACCGTGACCGGGCCGCCTTCACCGTGCAGGTTGATGGTGGCTTCGACCTGCTGCGAGGCCGTGTCGACCGTGACGTCCAGCAGGTTGCCGTAGGGCGACAGTTTGTCGGTGGCATACGCCTTGATGGCGGCGGCGATGGCTTGATCTTTCATATTGCGCATGCGTTTCAACATTGGGTTGACCCTCTAGTGCAGCACTTCTAACAAAGCGTTAGGCGATGGCGAGTGTGATTGAGTGCAGATCGAGGCGCATCGATACGCGATAGCGGGCACTATCGCGACGATGAGCAACGAAGAGATGTGCTCAAGCGCGCCGCCAGAACGAATGAATTGTTGGAAGCGCTGCACTAAAGCACGTCTGATGCGAAGGCGGCCAGTCGTGACCGTTCACTGCGGGCGAGTGTGACGTGTCCGCCATGAACCCACCCTTGAAAGCGGTCGACGACGTAGGTCAGGCCGGAGGTGGTTTCGGTGAGGTAAGGCGTGTCGATCTGCCCGAGGTTGCCGAGGCAGACCATTTTCGTGCCGGGACCGCACCGCGTGATCAGGGTCTTCATCTGCTTGGCGGTGAGGTTCTGCGCCTCATCAACAATCACGAAGCGGTTGAGAAAGGTGCGGCCGCGCATGAAGTTGAGGCTGCGAATCTTGATGCGCTTGGCCAGCAGGTCGTTGGTGGCGGCGCGTTCCCAGTCACCGCCGCCCGAGGGCTGGGTGAGCACCTCGAGGTTGTCCATCAGCGCGCCCATCCACGGCGTCATTTTTTCTTCTTCGGTCCCGGGCAGAAAGCCGATGTCATCGCCGACCGGCACGGTGACGCGGGTCATGATGATTTCGCGGTAGCGCGGGTCATCAAGCACCTGGGCCAAGCCGGCGGCCAGGGTCAGCAGCGTCTTGCCGGTGCCGGCGGTGCCGAGAATGGTAACGAAGTCGATGTCGGGGTCGAGCAGCAGGTTCAGTGCGTAATTCTGCTCGCGGTTTTTGGCGTGAATGCCCCAGACGCTGGTGCGGCTGGCGCGGTAATCGCGGATGACCCGGACCTCGGCCTCGGCCGCATCGGCGTCGACCTTTTGCACGATCAGTTCGAGGCCACCGTCTTCGTCATCCGGAATGCAGAGAAACTGATTGACATGCCAATGCTGGGTCAGCGGTCCCTTGATGCGGTAGCAGGCGCGGCCCAACGCGTCCTGCCAGCTGTCCATGGCGTCGCCGTGGGTGTTCCAGAAATCAGCGGGCAGTTCGAGGTAGCCGCTGTACAGCAGGTCAACGTCTTCAAGGACCTTGTCGTTGCTGTAGTCCTCTGACTCGGCGCCGACGATGGCGGCCTTGATGCGCAGGTTGATGTCTTTGCTGACCAGAATCACCGAGCGATTCGGCAGCTCCCCCGCCAATGCGAGGGTGGTCATCAAGATGCTGTTGTCAGGCTTGTTGCCCGGCATGTTGCCCGGCAGCGTGACCTCGCTGGGGCGTGTCTGGAAGAACAATTTGCCGCCCACGGCTTTTTTCTGCGCGCCGCCCTGCGGCGTTTTTTGCGGCTTGGGTAGGGCAATGCCACGCTCGATCTGCGCGTGCGACTTGTCGCGCATCATCTCGTCAAGAAAGCGACTGACCTGACGGGCGTTGCGGGCGATTTCAGACGTGCCTTTCTTGGCAGCGTCCAGTTCTTCGAGCACCACCATGGGGATGAAGATGTCGTGTTCCTCGAAGCGGAACAGACAGCTCGGGTCGTGGAGCATCACGTTGGTGTCCAGCACGAAGGTTTTTTTGCTCATCAAGGCTCGCTTGGCACAAGAAAAGCCGATGCGAGACGCGCCCGCATCGGCCGGAAAAGAGGTCGTGAAACGACGCGCTTCAAGCGCGCTTCAATGCGTCGAGCACCGCTTGCGCGTGCCCCTTGACCTTGACCCCGCGCCACAGCTCAACGAGCTCGCCTTTGGGGTTGAACAGGAAGGTGCTGCGGTCGATGCCGACATATTTTTTGCCGTACATCGACTTCTCACGCATCACATCGAGCGCCTCGCACAGCGCGCCATCACCGTCGGACAGCAGCGTGAACGGAAATTCGTGTTTGGCGATGAAGTTGTCGTGGGCCTTGACGCTGTCTTTGGAAAAGCCCATCACTTCGGCCCCGGCGGCCTTGAACGACGCATAAAGGTCGCGGAAGTCCTGGCCTTCCTGCGTGCAGCCCGGCGTGTTGTCCTTGGGATAGACATACAGCACTAGGTGCTTTCCCTTTAGGTCATGGAGGTTTACGGTCTGGCCGCCGCTGGCCTTGAGCGTGAGGGCGGGGAGGGTGTCACCGATTTCAAATGCCATAACGCGATTGAATGCTCCGAGAGGTGAGTTTCAGGTTTTGATGGGGTCCATCATGCCGTCCGCATTCAGGTCATCGCACAAATCCATGAACGATTCGCGCAGCGCCTGCGGATGCTGGCTGACCGGAACGTGGCACACCATTTGTACGCTACACATGCTCGCACCGGTGTGGGTGGACGCATATTTCTGCGACGATATTTCCGGGCTCTGTACGCCCTGGGCGCTGAAGAACTCGAGCAGGTGCACCAGCAGGTCGGGCTGCTGGGGGGCGATCACGTCGACCGCATAGGGGCGAAAGTCGGGTAACGGTTCGCGCGCGCCGCAGCGTTCAAAGCGGATCTGCAGCTCCAGTCGCTCGGCGACGCCCGGCAGCGCGGTCTCGAGCCTGCCCAGGGTGCTCCAGTTGCCCGAAACCACCATGTTGGCCGTGAGCAGGTCGCCGATGGGGGCAATTCGACAGTCCTCAACCTCGCCCCCGCGCTCGCGGATGGCCTTGAACAGCTCAAGCGGAATATCGGCTCGGGCGCGACCTAGAATGGAGATGGACAGCAGGTTGTCGGAGTTGGACATGGCGTCAGGTGGGCGAACTAACGGCAAGTGTAAACCGGCCTCAAGCAGGCGCAAGGGAGTCGTGAATACGAGGCTGTCGTTATACTCGTCGACCTATTTTGTTGTTTGACGCTCAATCACATGATCAAAGGCAGTCTGGTCGCGCTGGTGACCCCCATGGATGCCGACGGCGCCATCCAATGGGACGCGCTCGACCGCCTGGTGGATTGGCATATCGCCGAAGGCACCGACGGCATCGTCGCTGTGGGCACCACCGGCGAGTCCGCCACACTCGACCTTGACGAGCACATTGCCGTCATCAAGCGGGTGGTGGACCGGGCCTGTGGACGCATTCCGGTCATCGCCGGCACGGGCGCCAACAGCACCGCTGAAGCCATTGAGCTGACTGAAAAGAGCGCCGCCATTGGTGCCGATGCCGCGCTGATCGTCACCCCGTATTACAACAAGCCCCCGCAGGAAGGCCTGTTCCGCCACTACAAAGCGATTGCCGAAGCGGTTGACCTGCCGATCATTGCTTACAACGTGCCCGGCCGCACCGGGGTCGACATGCTGCCGGCCACCGTCGCCCGTCTGGCGCAGGTGCCGAATATCGTCGGTGTCAAAGAGGCCAAGGGCGAGATGGCCCGGGTTCGCGAACTGCTGGCGCTGGGTCTGGGCCCCACCTTCGCCCTGTATTCGGGGGATGACGCCACGGCGCGCGAGTCAATCTTGCTGGGCTTTCATGGCGACATTTCGGTGACCGCCAACGTCGCGCCGGAGGCCATGCATCAGATGTGCGCTGCCGCCCTGGCCGGTGACAGCGCCCGCGCCGCCGAGCTGGACGCGCCGCTGCAGGCACTTCACCGTGATCTGTTTGTCGAACCCAATCCGCTCCCCGTGAAATGGGCACTTGCCCGCATGGGCCGTATCGGGGAAGGGCTGCGGCTGCCGCTGGTACCGCTCGCAACTTCCTGTGAATCCACCGTGACCGCCGCGCTCGCCGAAGCCGGTATTCAGATCTGAACCTCATGATGAAAACTGCTTGTAGCGTCACCTTCCTTGCCTTGCTGGCGACCGGTTGCAGCACGACCCGGCACTGTGAGCGTGAACAGCCCTACCAAGCTGCCGAGATGGCGGAGACCGTGAACTCGGTGGATGGCATTTCGCCGCCCAGCTCGCCCTCGGCGCTGCGCATTCCCGAGGTGGCGGCGGCGGAAGAGTCCTACGCGTTCGAAGAGCCTGATCCGGCCAACCCGGACAAGACTCGGGTCCGCTGCCTCGACGTGCCACCCGACATGCCGAAACAGCCGGACGCCTGACCCAATTGGTCGCTGACCTTCGGCTATACTCCCGCCCCCTGGAGAGGTGTCCGAGTGGTTGAAGGAGCACGCCTGGAAAGCGTGTATGCGGGTCAAACCGCATCGAGGGTTCGAATCCCTCTCTCTCCGCCAAATCAGAGGTCGCTTGCCGCTGAAGCGTTGCCAAAAAGGCCCCAGTCGCACGGGGCCTTTTTGCGTTCGGCGCTCGCCGGCGCGGCCCAAGACGACGAATCGTGAACCCGTGTGCCGGGCTGCTAATCTTGTGGTCCCTTCCTTGACCTCGACCCCTCGACAGGAAATCGGCTGATCCATGTCTGTTGCATACAAAAACGTTTACTGGCTGTGGCTGTCGGCTGCCGTGATCCTGATTGACCAGGTCACCAAGCAGCTGGTGGTGCGCAACTTCGAGCACTACGACGTGCTGCCGCTGATTCCGCACTTCAACCTCATTCGCCTGCACAACACCGGCGCGGCGTTTTCGATGTTGTCGAATGCGCCGCCGCTGTTCTTTGTCACGCTGGGCGTGGCGGTCAGCGTGGGCATTTTGATCTGGCTGCGTCGCCACCCGCAGACCGAGCGGCTGATGGCCGTGGGCCTGGCACTGATCCTCGGCGGCGCGCTGGGCAACGTGATGGATCGTGTCGGCCGCGGTTACGTCGTTGACTTCATTGACTTCTATTGGGGGACCTGGCACTTCGCCGCGTTCAATGTCGCCGACATGGCCATCTCGGTCGGCGCTGCCGTGCTGATCCTCGATGCGTTTCTACAGTGGCGGCGCGAGCGGGCGGCGCGTAAGTCGGCATGAAAATCGTCCTCGCCAACCCGCGTGGTTTTTGTGCGGGTGTTGACCGCGCCATCGAGATCGTCGAGCGCGCTATCGAGCAGCTTGGCCCACCCATCTACGTACGGCACGAGGTGGTGCACAACCGCTTCGTGGTCGATGACCTGCGCAATCGCGGCGCCATATTTGTCGAAGAGGTCGATCAGATCCCCGCCGGCGCCACCTGCATTTTCTCGGCCCATGGCGTCTCGCAGGCGGTGCGCGATGAAGCCCGCCAGCGTGGTCTGACGGTGTTTGACGCGACCTGCCCGCTGGTCACCAAGGTGCATATCGAAGTACAGCGCTATGCCCGCGAAGGACGCGACGTGGTGCTGATCGGTCACGCCGGACACCCTGAAGTCGAAGGAACCATGGGGCAGTTCGACACCAGCTTTGGCGGTGCGATTCACCTGGTTGAATCGCCTGCCGACGTCGAGGGGCTCAACCCCAGGCAGCCCACGCACATGGCCTATGTGACGCAGACCACGCTGTCGATGGACGACACCGCCAAGGTCATCGACGCGTTGCGGGTGCGCTTTCCGAGCATCATGGGTCCGCGCAAGGACGACATTTGCTACGCCACCACCAACCGGCAGGAGGCAGTCAAAGCCTTGGTCCAGCAATGCGACGTGTTGCTGGTGGTCGGTTCGGCAAACAGCTCCAACTCGAACCGGCTACGCGAGTTGGGCACTCTGGCCGGCGTCAATGCCTACCTGGTCGATGGCCCTGATGACTTGCGGGCGGCATGGTTTGACGGCTGCCAGGCCGTTGGCGTGACGGCGGGTGCCAGCGCGCCCGAGACCATCGTTCAGGACGTGGTCGCGCGGCTGAAGGCGATGGGCGGCACCACCGCCGAAGAAATGAAAGGCCGGGAAGAGACCATTGTGTTTTCGCTGCCCCCGCAGCTGCGACGTGCCATGGAGACACGCGAGCCGCCCGGCTCGCGTTGAGCCCCGGTTGTGCATGAAAAAGGCCCGACGCGTCGGGCCTTTTTCATGCTGCAGTCCCTGGCCTCAGGCGGCTTCGGCCTTGGCTTTGGTGACCCGCGCTTTCTTGGGCGCGGCCGGCGGTACGCCGAAGTAGATCCCGTTCTGTCCCTTCGAGGTCTCGAAGTACTGCTCGGGGGTGAAGACATCGACCTCGATGTTCAGCAGGCGCGCCTCGTAGGCGGCGGCAATGCGGTTGGCCTCGTCACGGCTGATGATGTCGGCCTTGGCCGCCTCCGGCGCCATGAGTTCGGGCTCGCCGCGCGGCAGCTTGTTGGCCTTTTGCGCCATCACCACCTTCTGCAGCGCCGGCTCGGCATCGGCCATCAGCCTGAAGGTGTTGACGAGTCGGCCAAAGCCCGGCTGATCTGCCGGCGGGAAATAAACCCCGTCGTGCAGGCGTTTGTACTGCTCGCCATAGGTTTGCGTGGTCAGTGCGGCTTTGTGGCTTAGGGCGTCGTCCGGCAGGCTGCCGACCGGGTTGATGCGCACCCACCACAGCCCCAGCACTCGCAGCGCTGCGCCGACCGGGCCGTCGAAGTTGGCGTAGATGCCCTCGAACGCTTCCTGCACCTGCGCCATGGCGTACTGGACGCTGTAATGCAGCAGCGGCAGGTCGTCACGGCGCGCGCCCTCGGCCTCGAAGCGCCGCAGTGCGCCGCTGGCGAGAATCATCCACGCCAGTGCGTCGGCATAGCGGCCGGTGAGATTGCCGCGTGCCTTGAGCTTGCCGCCAAGCGCGAACATGGCAATGTTGGTCAGCATCGAGAAGCGGCTGGCGGCCCAGCCGAGGCGCCGGTAGTGCACCTTGGTCGCGCCGTGCACGTCCTGCGGCATCGGAACCGACCAGCCACGCGTCACGCTGCGCACCAGGCTGCGGCCGGTGGTCGCGAAGAAGTGTCCGAACCACGCCAGCAGGTTGCTGCGAAATGCCTCGACGTCATCGGCTTCGGCGGCGTTGACCACGTTCAGGGCGTAGGGGTGGCAGCGTGTCGCGCCCTGACCAAAAGTGATCAGCGTGCGCGTCATGATGTTGGCGCCCTCAACCGTCACGCCCACGGCGGCGCTGGTGTAGCCGGGGCCGAGAATGTTGTTGGGGCCCTGCATCACGCCGGCGCCGGCAAAGATGTCCATGCCGTCGGTGCCGAGCTGGCGCGCCACCTCGGTGGTCCAGGCCTTGAGCACCGCCGACACCACTGGCGGCTGCTCGCCATTGTCGATGGCCGAGCAGGCGTGAACGCGCGCGCCGTCCATCATGTAGGTCAGGGCGTTGATCTTGGCGATCTTCGATTCGACGCCCTCCATCCGGCCGATCGGAAACGAGAACTGCTGGCGGATCATCGAATACGGACCGGTCGCCGCAGACACCAGCTTGGCGGCACCAATGGCGCCTGCCGGCAGCGAGATGGCGCGGCCGCCGGCGAGCTGTTCCATGAGCATGCGCCAACCCTGGCCGGCCTTTTCGGCACCGCCGATGATGTTGTCGGCCGGCACGATCACGTCCTTGCCGACCAGCGGGCCGTTGTAGAACGGCTCGCCGATGGGCAGGTGGTGGTCGCCATTTTCGAAGCCCGGCGTGTCCTTGTGAATCAGCACACAGGTGATGCCGGGGTATTCGCCCTTGCCCAGCAGGTCGTCGGGGTCATGCAGGTTGCAGGCCAGGGTCACCAGGTTGGCCACCGGTGCCAGCGTGATGTATCGCTTGCGGAAGTTGAGCTTGATCTTGACCTCGTCACCTTCCTTGAACACCACGCCCTCAGCCTTGATGCTCGCGGCATCCGAGCCGGCGGTCGGTTCGGTGAGGCCAAAGCACGGCACGTACTCACCGGCGGCGAGCTTCGGCAGGTAGCTTTCCTTCTGCTCTTGGGTGCCGTAGTGCTTGATCAGCTCGGCCGCGCCCAGCGAGTTGGGGATGACCACGAAGGTCCCGACCGTGGCATTGACCGGGCTGATCTTGGTCAGAATCGTGCTGATGGCGAGGCTGGAAAACGCCTTGCCGCCGTATTCCTTGGGGATCAGGAAGCTCATGAAGCCTTCGCGCTTCAGGAAGCTGAGAATCTCGTCCGGGATGCGCCGTGTGCGGTTGACGTCGTAGCGGTCGACCATGTCCAGCAACTCGTTGACCGGCCCGTCAAGAAATGCCTGCTCTTCGTCGGTCAACTGGCTGTAAGGACTGGCCAGAATTTTGTCGAAGTCGGGATTGCCCCGAAAATACTCGCCGTCAATCCACACCGTGCCGGCTTCAAGCGCCTGCCGTTCGGTATCGGAAATACGCGGCAGGATGTTGTTTGACTTCATCCATTTCATCAGCGGTGAAAACATGGGCAAGGCCCTCCAAAAGTTGAGTTCGGTCCCAGTTTGTCGCAGTGCAGCAAGGGGTGCAAAAAAAATGCCCCGGCGGTTTGTCCCTCAGCGACCGGTTTTCGGGCCCACTTAGGGCCTGTTAACAATTGGCGCATCGCTGCGATACGGCAATTGTTAACAGGCCCTAGGGCGCCTTGGTGAAGCGCAAGGTCATGCGGTCACTCTCGCCAATGGCCTCGTAGCGGGCGCGGTCCTTGTCGCCCAGGCGCAGCGACGGGGGCAGCGTCCAGACGCCTTCGGGATGGTCGGCGGTGTCGCGTGGGTTGGCGTTGATGTTGGAGATGCCGCTGAGCGTAAAGCCAGCCTCTTCAGCCAGACGAATGACCTCGGCCTGCAACATGTAGCCGCTTTCGTCCTGCGCGCTGACCGGACGCCCCGCAGGCAGACGATGCTCGACCACGCCCAGCGTGCCGCCGGGTTTGAGGACCTTGTGAAAGGTGCGAAATGCCGCCCGCACGCCTTCATCACCGCCATTGCGCCCGTACCAGCTGTGCACGTTGCGGAACGTCACGACCAGATCAGCCGAGGCCACAGGGGCGATCTCGGTGAGATTGGGAAGCTCGAACGCCGTGACCGATATTTCGTCATAGATCTGCGGTGCGGCCTTGATCTTGTCCATGAACTGGGTGTGGGATTTGCGGAAGTACTCGACCGTCGATTCCGGGTTGAAATGTGCGGCGTAGAGCTTGCCGCTGCCGCGCAGATAAGGCGCAAGAATTTCGGTGTACCAGCCGCCGGCGCCTGGGGACACCTCAACCACGGTCATGCCGGGCTTCAAGCCAAAGAAGTCCAGCGTTTCGGCGGGGCGGCGAAAGCCATCGCGGGCGGCAAATTCGGGCGTGCGGTGCGACGAGGCCAGCACTTCGGTCAGGCGGGCGTCGGGCGCCGCAGCGGTCGCGTGCGCGCCCAGCAGGGTGCTGGCAGCAACCAGTAGCGCAGCGGCAAACGGGTTAGCGGTGGGCATCGTTGAGGCTCCAGTCGTAGTCGGTAAAGGCGAGGGTGAAGTCCTGACGGCGCAGCCTTGCGCGCTCGGCGTCGGTGTCAGTCAGCCACTCGGCATGCTGCGCCAGCCATGCTTTGCGGTCGACACGACCTTGCACCGTAAAGTCGTCACCGTACCAGTCCAGCAGGGGTGTGACGTGCAGGGTGCCGCTCTCGGCGTCGAAGTGATTGCGCGCGCGATCCTGCAGAAACCGCTGTGTGGCGGTGTCGAGCTGCGTCGACAACTGTGCGGCGGTAAACGGCCGGGGCTGCAGCGCCGGGCAACCCACCGACGCGCAATTGACGGCAAAGTGGATGCGCGGGTCGGGGTAGTGGGCGCGCAGGGTGTCGTGCTCCAGCCAGTCCAGGTGCCGTTTTTTGCCGAGCAAGCTGAAGAACTCGATCTTCCACGCCGAACGGAACAGCGAACCCAGATCGCGTATCGACTTCAGGTCGGGGTATTCGGTGAGAATCAGCGCCAGGGTGAAGCCGTTGTAGGCGTTGATGAGAAAGGCCATCTGCTGGTCGCGCGACCAGCCATCAAAGGTCTTCTGGCTGACGGCGGACCAGTCTTCAAGCAGCGCGTCCAGCCGGGCACGGTCTTGCTGCAGGCCGGCATAGTCCACGCTGCCGCGCGTCCGGTCGTCACTGAGCTGGACATGGTCTGTCAGCAGGGCGCCGTAGTCGCCGTAGTCGTGATCAAAGGCCAGCGCGGGCGCACTGACCAGCGCTGCCAAAAGCCCGCACAGTGTCCAAAAGCGTTGAAGGTGCATGTGGAAAACCTCGGGTGCGCTAGCGGCGGCGCCAGGCGTGATAGCGCGCCACCCAGGCCAGCAGTTTCTCGGGCTTGTGCGCCTGCTTCCACTGTCCGGCGACGTATTTGTTGGCCTCGGCCAAGGTCGGGTAAATGTGAATGGTGCCCAGCAGCTTGTTCAGGCCGATGCCCTGCTTCATCGCGAGCACGTATTCGGCAATCAGATCGCCGGCATGTTCCCCAACCAGGGTGACGCCCAGAATTTTGTCCTTGCCGGGCACGGTCAGCACCTTGATGAAGCCGTGCGCCTCGCCGTCGGCGATCGCGCGGTCCAATTCTTCGAGTGCATAGCGGGCGACCTCGAAGGGAATGCCTTTTTCGCGGGCCTCGGTTTCACTCAGGCCGACACGCGCCACCTCCGGCTCGGTGAACGTCGCCCAGGGAATCACCGAGTAGTCGACCTTGAACGGCCCGCCGCGCAGCGTCAGCAGCGGCGCAAACAGGCTGTTCACGGCGGCGTACCACGCCATGTGGCTCGCGGTGTGGGTGAACTGGTAGGGGCCCGCCACATCACCACAAGCAAAGATGTGCGGGAAGTTGGTCTGCAGAAAGTCATTGACCTCGACGGTGCGCCCGGTTTTGACGCCGATGTCTTCCAGCCCGAAACCGGTCAGCCGCGCTCTGCGGCCCACGGCCACCAGGATCTCGTCAAAGGCAATGGCCGATTCGCTGCCGTCGTGTTCAACGATGAGCCGTTTTTCGCCGTCCTTCAGTTCGGCGCGCACGGCTTTGGTGTTGATGCGAACGTCCACCCCTTCGGTTTCGAAGCGCGCCTGCACCAAAGCCGATACGTCGGGGTCTTCGCGGCCCATCAGCCGCGGCTGCATCTCAACTTGAGTCACGTGACTGCCCAGCCGTGCAAACGCCTGAGTCAGCTCCGAGCCGATGGGGCCGCCGCCGAGCACGACCAGCCGTTTCGGCAGTTCGGTGAGTTCCCACAATGTATCGGAGGTGCGATAGCCCACGTCATCCAGCCCTGGAACCGGCGGCACGAACGGCCGCGCGCCGGTGGCGATGACGATGCCGCGCGCGGTGAGGCGCTGGCCGTTGACCTCGACGGTCCACGGGTCGATGAAACGCGCTTCGCCCTTGATGCATTCCACCCCCAGATCGGTGTAGCGCTCCACCGAGTCGTGCGGCTCGATGGCCTTCACCGTGTCGTGCACCCGCGCCATCACCTTGGCAAAGTCGGGCCGCCCGCTGACCCCGGTAAAGCCGAATTCCTCGGCCCGCGTGAGGTGACTGGCGTACTTGGCCGAGCGGATCAGTGCCTTCGACGGCACGCAGCCGGTGTTGAGGCAGTCGCCGCCCATGGCGTGCTTTTCGATCAAGGTGACCTTGGCCTTTACGGCGGCGGCGATGTAGCTGCTCACCAGCCCGGCGGCGCCGGCGCCAATCACGATCAGGTTGCGATCAAAGCTTTTCGGCCGCGCCCAGCCGGCATACACCTTGCGCGCCTTGATGATGGCGATGATTTTTTTCGCGATCAGCGGAAACACACCCAGCAGCACGAAGGCGCCGATCAGCCCGGGCGAGAGAATGCCGCCCAGCGATTCCAGTTGTGCCAACTGGGTGCCGGCATTCACGTACACCATGGTGCCGGGCAGCATGCCGAGCTGGCTGACCCAGAAAAACGTCGTGGCGCGCATCTGGGTCAAGCCCAGCAGCAGGTTGATCAGAAAGAATGGAAAGATCGGCACCAGCCGCAGGGTGAACAGGTAAAACGCGCCTTCTTTCTCGATCCCGGCGTTGATGGCCTTCAGACGGGCACCGTAGCGGGCGTCGATTGCGCCCCGCGCCACGTAGCGGGCTACCAGAAAGGCGCCGGTGGCCCCGACGGTGCTGGCAAACGAGACGATCAGCAGGCCCCACCCGAAACCGAAGATGGCCCCGCCGGCCAGGGTGAGGATCGCCGCGCCGGGGAGGGAGAGCGCGGTGGCCAGCACGTAGATCACGAAGTAGGCCAGCGTCATCAGCCACGGCTGCGCGTCGCGCAGTGCGATCAGGTCGCCGCGCTGGTCCTGAAGGCTGGCCAGCGAGAAATACCGGCCGAGGTCGAAGGCGAAAAAGGCACCGATCAGCGCGACCAGCACGGCCAGCAACAGCAACCTTTTCAGCATGAAAGTGACCTCAGGTGGTACTGCCGCCGCAGGACGAACCGGCCCCGGCGGTGCAGGCAAAACAATGGGCGCCCACCCGAATGTCGCGGCGCAGCAGGGCCTCGGCATCGAGCGTGCGCAGGGTCATCGGTGCGCCGCTGTCATCAATGATGGGCAGGTCAATCTGCTGATTGAAATCACAGTCATAAAGCTGCCCGTCGGCCCCGACGCTGATCATGTCGCGACACATCACGCCGCGCGCCGCTTCGGGGTTGAAGGCACCGCTGAGCTTGTCCATGTAAGCATCGAGCTGGCCGCTCTTGCGCAGGTGCAGGGCGAAGCGGTTGATCGGGATGTTGGTGATGGTGAACAACTGGTTGAAGACGATGCCGTAGCGCGCCTGCAACTCACGCTTGTAGTCGGCCTCCAGCCCGGCCTGTGCGGCGGGCAGAAACGGCCCGACGGGGTTGTAGACCAGGTTCAGCACGCGGCCGCTGTCAGGCTGGCCGTAGCCCAGCGCATTCAGCCGCTGCAGGCCCGCGATGCTTTTCTTGAACACGCCGCTGCCGCGCTGCCGGTCGGTGAACAGCGCCTGGTAATAGGGCAGGGAGCAGATCACCTCGACGCCGTGGGCGGCGAAGAAGTCGGGCAGGTGGCCCATGTTCTGGCCGGTTTGTGGGTTGCCGTCGAAGGTCACCGTCAGGTTGTGGCGCACCATCACCTGTCGGCCCAGTGCGCGTGCGCCGATCACCAGTCGCTCAAAGTCGGGGTGCAGCTCGGGCGCGCCGCCGGTGAGGTCCAGCGCGGCGATGCCGGGGCGGGCCTCCAGCAAGGCCAGCAGGCGGTCGATATCGTCGGCCGGCAGGGCTTCGGTACGTGCGGGTGAGGCGTCGACATGGCAGTGCCGGCACGCCTGGTTGCACAGCTTGGTGAGGTTCACCTGCAGGGTGCCCAGTCCGGTCGCGTCCAGCCGTAGCCCGATGTCGCGCAATCGCGCGGCGAAGTCGTGGCGGCGGTCCAGGTCGGGCGGCAGGGCTTCGGTGACGACGGGAATGTCCAGGACCATGTTCATGATCAGCAGCAGGCAGGACCGGCGGCGGCCGCAGCGCTCGGGCCCGACACCGCGCAGTCGAACAGGCCGAAGTGGGTGCCTTTTTCACCGTCAACCCGAAAATGCGGGGCGTAGCGGGTGGCCGCCAGCATGTCGGCGGTGTTGCCGCAGACGCGCATCGGCCGTCCGGCTTCCAGCCGGTGGTGATCGTCGAGCACGAAGGCGTGCGGTGCCTCGGCCAGGGTGCCGAGGTAGGTCGCCACCTGGCCGTAGTCTTCGCAGCGGTCTTCAAGGTCGAGTTTGAAGGCACGCACCGTGGCCGAGGTGAAGTTGACGAAGCCGATGCGGCGTTCGATTTCGGGGTTATGGATCGCCAGCGGGCTGCTGCTGACCATGCGGCTGTCGCGGCAGCCGACCTCGGCCATCAGTCGGCGGAAGTCTTCGGTGTAGAGCGCGCCGCTCAGACATTCGCCGCGCAGCAGGGGGTCGTTGCCCAGAGTCTCGGGGATGCGCCGGTCGGCGAACACGTCAGAAAAATACAGCTCGCCGCCGGGCTTGAGCACGCGCATCAATTCGCGGAACAGCGCCGGTTTGTCGGGTGACAGGTTGAGCACGCAGTTGGAAATCACCACGTCGACCGAGGCATCGGCAATCCCGGCCGTGGTCAGGTCCTCGATATAGCCCTGACGAAAATCAACGTTGGCGAATCCGAAGCGCTCGGCGTGCCAGCCCTGATGACGGCGCGCCACGTCGAGTTGTGCCTCGGTCATGTCGACACCAATCACCCGGCCGCTGGCGCCGACCAGTTTCGACAGCATGTACACGTCGCGGCCGGTGCCGCAGCCCAGATCGAGCACCGTGGCACCGTCAATCCCCGCTGGAATCGGCGAGCCGCAGCCGTAGAAGCGGTCCTTGATCTCGGGGTGAATGTCTTTCAGCAGCGCGATGAGGTGCGGCGGCATGGCCTCGCTCAGGCAGCAGGCCGAGGTCTGCAGGTCGGCGGAGGATTTCAGGGTTTCGCCGTAGTAGCGGCGCACGGCGTCGAGGGTGTCTGGGTTGCCGGTCATAAAGGAGGTTTGAGCACAGGGAGTTTGGAGTACGCAGATTACGCGCCTCGGGTTGCAGTCGGTGTCGTCCAGCGTCCTCAAGAAATGTCGCAGCGTCCGATCATGCGCGACAGGTTGTTACGCTTGCAGACATGATCGAAACCCGCTCGCCTTCGCACATGGCCTCTTTGCTGAGCAGCGTTGGACTGCTGCTGCTCGGTGTCGGCCTGCTCAACACCTTTCTGGCCGTGCAGGCGGCGGCGATGGGCTGGACGCCGCTGGTGATCGGCCTGGTGATGTCGGCCTACTTTGTCGGCTACGGCGTGGGCACCTATGCCACGGCTTACTTGATTCGCCGCACCGGGCATATCCGCGCGTTCGCCGTGTTCGCCGCACTGGCCTCGTGCACGGTGATGGGCCATGCCCTGACTGATACCGCCTGGGCCTGGGCATTGCTGCGGGTGTTCACCGGCGCCAGCCTGGTGGGGCTCTATGCGGTCACCGAAAGCTGGCTGGCCGCCGAGGCGCGTGGCAATGAGCGTGGCGGCTTTTTCGCCGCCTACATGGTGGTCAACCTGCTGGCGTTGGCGGCCGGGCAATTTCTGATGCTGCTCGACACCGATCAGACGTTCGTCCGCTTCGCCGTTATTACGCTGCTGATCAACCTGTCGCTGATTCCGGTGGCCATGACGCGCCTGAACCAACCAACCCCACCGCTGAAACCGCGCCTGCGCATTGGTCACATGGTGCACGCCGCCCCGTCTGCGGCCGTCGGTTCGGGCCTGTCGGGTTTGGTGATGGGCGCTTTCTGGGGCCTGATGCCGGCCCAGGCGCAGCTCGGCGGTGCCAGCGCGCTGGGCATTGCGGTGGTCATGAGCACGGCCATCGTTGGCGGTGCGGCCGGTCAATGGCCGCTGGGGCGCTGGTCGGACGGCCGCGACCGGCGCGGCGTGCTGCGTTGGGTGGCCCTCAGCGCGATGGTCGTCGGGCTGGCGATGGCCACGCTGGGGCAGTGGTGGGCAACGTCGCTGTATCCGCTGATGTTTGTCTACGGTGCGCTGGCGTTTTCGGCGTACCCGATTGCCATTGCTCATCTGGCCGACCGGCTACTGCCGGAGGATCTGCTGGAAGGGGCCAGCGTCATGCTGCTGCTGCACGGCGCCGGCGCGGCATTCGGCCCGACGCTGGCCGGACTGTGGATGCAGGCGCTGGGGCCCACTGCGCTGTTCGTCTTCTTTGCGGTCAGTTGGGCGCTGATGGCGTTGCTGCTGCACCTGCGACTGCGCGTCGAGCGCCGCCAGGAACCGGTCGGCGAAGCGGCCACATTTGTGCCGATGCTGCGCACCTCACCGGCGGCGCTGGAGGCTCTCTACGAAGACGCTGCGGCCAATGGTGAGACGCCGCCGGAACCGGCACCATCCAGCGCAACAGCACCATAAAAAAAGAAACGAGGGGATCGTCATGGCATCAGGGCGCGCGTTGAATCCACTGGACTGGGCATTTCTGGCGGCCGAAAGCGGCCCGACGATGATGCACGTGGGGGCAATGATGACCTTCACGCCGCCGCCGGACGCCAACGCCGAGATGCTGCGCGAGATGATGGACGAGGTGCGCGCCCAGACCCGCGCGTATCCGCCGTGGAGCCTCAAGCTGCGGCACCCGGAATGGCTGGCCTCGCCGTTGCAGCGCTGGATCGAGGACAAGGACTTCGACCCCGAATACCACGTGCGTCGCTCGGCGCTGCCACAACCGGGTGACGAGCGCGAGCTGGGCATTCTGGTGTCGCGCCTGCACAGCCACCCCATCGACTTCACCCGGCCACCGTGGGAAGTGCACTTCATCGAGGGCCTGGAAGGCGGTCGCATGGCGCTGTACTTCAAGGTGCACCACGCGCTGGTCGACGGCTACACGGGCATCAAGCTGCTCTCGGCCGGGCTCTCTAGCTCTGCAGACGACCGCAGCAAGCCGATGTTTTTTGCCCTGCCGGCGGAGCGGCGTGACCGCGACAAGCCATTGCCGGTGGACACCACGCCCAGCTTCGAGTCGCTGCTGGCCGGCCTGAAAGCGCAGTGGGCAACCACCGCGCAGGTCGGCGGGGCGCTGAAGCAGGCGTTCCAGCCCAAGAAATCGGGTCTGGTGGCGCCGATGCAGTCGCCCAAATCCATCATCAATCGCAAGATCAGCCGCAACCGGCGCTTTGCCACGCAGCAGTTTTCGCTCGACCGGCTCAAGGCCGTGGCCACGGGCTACGGCGCCACGCTCAACGACATTTCACTGGCGCTGTGCAGCTTGGCGCTGCGCCGCTGGATGCTGGAGCAGGATGCGCTGCCCGGCGAGCCGCTGACCGCCATGTTGCCGGTCAACATTCGCCCCAAGGACGACCCCGGCGGCGGCAACGCAGTGGGCGCCATTCTGGCCTCGCTGGCCACCGACATCGAAGACCCGGCCGGCTGTATCGCCGCCATCATTGACTCCACCCAGCGTGCCAAAGCGCAGCTTCAGGGCATGTCGGCCGGCGGCATCATGCAGTACAGCGCGCTGCTGATGTCGCCGCTGCTGCTCTCGCAAGTGCCCGGCACGGTCGGGCGGATGCGACCGGCATTCAACCTGGTGGTGTCGAATGTGCCAGGGCCCAAGGAGGCGGTTTACTTTCGCGGCTTCAAGATGGATGCGTACTACCCGATCTCGATTCCGCTGGACGGTTATGGGCTGAACATCACCCTGGTCAGCTACGGCGACCAGCTCAACTTCGGTTTCATCGGCTGTCGCGACTCGGTGCCACACCTGCAGCGTCTTGCGGTTTACGCCGGTGAAGCGCTGGTGCAGCTCGAAGCAGGCCTTGCCCCCCAGCCGACACGCGCCCGAAAGAAGCGGTAAAGCGCTTGCCCGGCCCGCTACAATCGCGGGCTTGATGAGCACCTCCCTGATGAAGTCGTCTGCAGTGGTCGGCGCGATGACGCTGATCTCGCGCGTGCTCGGCTTCGTGCGCGACATCCTGTTTGCCGCCGCATTCGGCGCCGGGGCGGGCATGGATGCGTTTCTGGTGGCGCTGAAAATCCCCAACTTTGGCCGGCGCATGTTCGCCGAGGGGGCGTTCGCGCAGTCCTTTGTGCCGGTCTTCACCGAGACGCGCACGCGCGGCAGTCACGCCGAGGTGCAGGACTTGCTGGCCAAGGTCAGCGGCACGCTCGGCGGGGTGCTCGGCGCCATCACCCTGGTCGGCTGCCTCGCCAGCCCGCTGCTCATGGGCCTGTTCGCCCCCGGTTTTGCCGATGACCCGGCGCAGTTCGCGCTGGGCGCCGACATGCTGCGCTGGACCTTCCCTTACCTGATGTTCATCTCGCTCACCGCCATGGCCGGCGGCGTGCTCAACAGTTATGGGCAGTTCGCGGTGCCGGCGATCACCCCGGTGATTCTCAACATCTGTTTGATTTCAGCGGCCTTCATCGACGGCGAATCGGTACAGGTGCTGGCCTACGCGGTGTTTGCGGCGGGGGTGCTGCAACTGGCGGCGCAACTGCCTAGCCTGCGGCGGTTGAACCTGACGCCACGGCCGCAGTGGGGCTGGCGCGACCCCAAGGTGAAACGCATCATGACCCTGATGGTGCCGATCATGATCGGCTCGTCGGTGGCGCAGATCAGTCTGCTGCTCGACACCATCATCGCCAGCTTTCTGGTTACCGGCAGCGTCAGCTGGCTGTACTTCGCCGACCGGCTGATGGAGTTTCCGCTGGGCCTGTTCAGCATCGCCATTGGCACCGTCATTCTGCCGACGCTGTCGGCGCAATTCGCCAGCGGTTCGGCGGTTGCGTTTTCCGACACCCTGGACTGGGCGCTCAAGCTGCTGTTGCTGGTCGGCCTGCCGGCTGCACTGGGCCTGTTCGTGCTGGCCGGTCCGCTGGTGGTGACGCTGTTCCAGTACCGCGCCTTTACCGCCGTGGATGTCGAGATGACCGCCGCCGCGCTGATGGCCTACGCCTTTGGCTTCATGGGGTTTTCGCTGGTCAAGATTCTGGTGCCGGGTTTCTATGCCCGGCAGGAGACGCGGGTGCCGGTGCGCTTCGCCATCACCGCGCTGCTGTGCGGCATGGCCCTGTCAATCAGCGGCGTGCTGGTGGCGCTGCACCTGGGTTTTGCGGCGCCGCACGCGGTGCTGGCGGCCGCCACCTCAACCTCTGCGTGGATCAACGCCGTGCTGCTCTACCGGCGGCTGCGCAAGGACGGTATTTACGCGCCCGTGTCCCAGCCGTGGCGGGCCTTTGGGCTGCGGCTGCTGCTGGCCAACACGGCCATGGTGGCGGTGGTGCTGGCGCTGCAGGGGCCGTTGTCGCTGTGGCTGGATCTGTCGCTGTTTGAGCGCGTTGCCCGCCTGTTGACCGTGCTTGCTGCCGCAGGGTTGAGCTACGCCGCGGTGCTGCTGCTCAGCGGCCTGCGGCCGCGCCACCTGCACCGGCCCACGCCATGAAACTGGTCCGAGGCCAACACAACGCCGCCGCCCTGAACCGCCCGTGCGTGGTCACCATCGGCAATTTCGATGGCGTGCATCGCGGCCATCAGGCGTTGATCGCCACCGCGCGACGCGAAGCCGACGCGCGCGGCCTGCCGGTCACGCTGTTGACCTTTGAGCCGACGCCGCTGGAAGTCTTTGCGCCCGCGTCGGCGCCGCATCGCGTCACCACCCTGCGCACCAAGCTACGCGACCTCGCGGCGTACGGGGTTGATCAGGTGCTGGTGCAGCGCTTCGATGCCCGCTTTGCCGCCACATCGCCTGACGCCTTCGTCACCGAGTTGCTGGTGCGCGATCTGTGCGCCAGGGCTGTTGTGGTGGGGGACGACTTCCACTTCGGCAAGGCGCGCGGCGGCGATTTTTCGCTGCTCACCGAGATGGGCCAGCGGCTGGGCTTCACCACCCACGCGCTGGGCACAGTGGCAGCCGGCACGCTACGGGTCAGTTCCACGGCGGTGCGCAAGGCGCTGGCAGCAGCCGATCTGCCGGGCGCTGCCGAGCTGCTGGGGCGGCCTTATCGCCTTACCGGCCGCGTGCGCCACGGTCTGCACCTGGGCCGCACGCTCGACATGCCCACCGCCAACCTCCCGGTGTATCGCCCGCTGGCGCTGCGCCACGGCGTTTACTGCGTCGAACTCAAATGCGGCGACCGGGTGCTGCCGGCCGTTGCCAATTACGGGGTGCGGCCGACGCTGGGCGGCACCCCGGCGCTGCTGGAAGTGCATTGTCTTGACAACCCTGGCGATCTTTACGGCGCCGAGGTTGATGTGACCTTCTTGAAGGCGCTGCGCGACGAACTGCGCTTCGACTCGCTGGACGCGCTGAAGGCGCAAATGCAGGCCGACCGCACTGCGGCGCAGGCCTTCTTTTCTTATCCTTAGCGGTTTGCCGCTGGCCGAACAAAGGCGCCCCTCTTGACCATCGATTACAAAGCCACCCTCAACCTGCCGAAGACCGACTTTCCCATGCAGGCCAATCTGGCCAAGCGGGAGCCGGACTGGCTGGCGCGCTGGCAGGCCGAAGACGTTTACGCCCAGGCGCTGGCAGCCGGCGATGCCGAGCGGCCGTTCTGGTTTGTTGACGGCCCGCCGTACGCCAACGGCGACATTCATATTGGCCATGCGGTCAACAAGGTTCTCAAGGACATGGTGGTCAAGGCGGCGCGGCTGGACGGCCATCGCGCCGCGCTGATTCCCGGCTGGGACTGCCACGGCCTGCCCATCGAACTGCAGGTGGAAAAGAAATTCGGCAAGGTCGGCGACAAGCTCGATGCCGCAACCTTTCGCGCCAAATGCCGCGAATACGCCGCCGAGCAGGTGCAGCGCCAGCGCGTCGACTTTGAACGTCTCGGCGTGCTGGCCGACTGGGACCACCCTTACCTGACCATGCTGCCCGCCTTCGAGGCCGAGCAGATTCGGGCGGTGGCGACCATCGCCGAGAATGGTCACCTCACGCGCGGCTTCAAGCCGGTGCACTGGTGTCTGGACTGCGGCTCGTCGCTGGCCGAGGCCGAGGTGGAGTATCAGGACAAGACCTCGCAGGCCATCGACGTGTGCTTTGCGGCCGACGACAGCGCCGACCTGGCCGCGCGCTTTGGCGTGGCCGATGCCACCGGCGCGGCGTTCGTGATCTGGACCACCACGCCGTGGACCTTGCCGGCCAACCAGGCGATCTGCGTGCATCCCGAGTTGGACTACGCCCTGGTGCGTCTGGGCGACCAGCATCTGGTGCTGGCCGCCGGGCTGGTTGACGCCGTGGCCGCGCGGGTCGGGCAGTCGGCCACGCGGCTGGCGCAAGTCAAAGGCAGTGCGCTGGCGGGCAGCAAGGCGCAGCACCCATTCGCCGGACGGGTTGTCCCGGTACTGACCGGCGATCACGTCACGCTGGAGGCCGGCACGGGTCTGGTGCACACCGCCCCCGCCCACGGCGCCGACGACTACGCGGTGGGGCTGCGCGAAAGCTTGCCGGTGGACAACCCGGTGGCCTCCAACGGCGTGTTCATTCCCGGCACGCCGGTGGTTGAAGGCCAGCACGTGCGCAAGGCCGATGCGCTGGTGATTGACGCCCTGCGTGAGTGCGGCGCGCTGCTGCACCTGGGCAGCCTGCATCACAGCTACCCGCACTGCTGGCGCCACAAGACACCGTTGATTCAGCGCGCCACGCCGCAGTGGTTTATTGCCATGGACGGCGCTGGGCTGCGCGAGCAGGCGCAAAAAGCGGTGGCCGAGACGCGCTGGATTCCGGCGTGGGGCGAGGCGCGCATCGCCAAGATGGTTGCCAGCCGCCCCGACTGGTGCATTTCGCGCCAGCGGTATTGGGGCGTGCCGCTGGCGGTGTTTGTGCATCGCGAAACCCAGCAACTGCATCCCGATACCCCGGCGTTGCTTCGACGCGTCGCCAATGCAGTAGAGCAGGGCGGGTTGGAGATGTGGTTTGACTCCAGCAACGCCGATTGGGACGTGGGCGACGAGTACGAGAAAGGCACCGACACCCTCGACGTGTGGTTCGACTCCGGCGTGGTGCACCAGGCCAGCTTCAAGGCGCTGGGCATCGAGCGGCCGGTGCAGGCCGATATTTATCTGGAAGGCTCGGACCAGCATCGCGGCTGGTTCCAGTCGTCGCTGCTGACCAGCGTCGCCATGCACGGCCGCGCGCCGTACACCAGCGTGCTGACCCACGGCTTCACCGTCGACGAGCAGGGCCGCAAGATGTCGAAGAGCCTCGGCAACGTGGTGGCCCCGCAAAAGGTGACCTCGACCCTGGGCGCCGACGTGCTGCGCCTGTGGGTGGCCAGCAGCGACTATTCCGGCGAAATCGCCATCTCCGACAACCTGCTCAAACGCGTTGCCGACGCCTACCGGCGCATCCGCAACACCGCGCGTTATCTGCTGGGCGCCCTCGACAGCTTCGACCCAGATACCCAAACGGTTGCGCCTGACCAACTGGTGGCGGTGGACGCGTGGGCTATCGCCGAAGCGGCCGCGCTGCAGGCGGAATTGCAGCAGGCCTATGCCGCGCGCGAGTTTCACCGCGTCTATCACCTGCTGCACAACTACTGCGTCAACGACCTGGGCGGGCTGTACCTTGACCTGCTCAAGGACCGCCTCTACACCACGCCGCGCGCCAGTCACGCGCGGCGCTCGGCACAAACCGCGCTGCTTCATATAAGCGAAGGGCTGGTGCGCTGGATTGCGCCGATCACATCATTCACGGCCGATGAGATCTGGCAGTTGATGCCTGGTGACCGCAGCGCGTCGGTATTCGCGCAGCGCTGGCACCGTTTCCCGGAAACCGACGGTGCGCAGCTGGACTGGGTGCGCCTTGCTGCGGCACGCGAGGCGGTCAAGAAGGTGCTTGAAGACCTGCGCGCGGCGGGCACGGTGGGCAGTGCGCTCTCAGCCCAGGTGCAACTGACCGGCGACCCGGCACTGCTCACCGCGCTGCGCCAACCGGGAGACGAGCTGCGCTTTTGGTTCATGACCTCGGCGGCCGAGGTGGTCGACCACCTTGAGGGCGGCGAGCGCTTCACGCTGCCCGGCGGTGACACCCTGACCGTGTTGGCGCACGCCAGCGACCACACCAAATGCGAGCGCTGCTGGCATTACCGCCCCGATGTCGGCGTCGAGTCGGTCCATCCGACACTGTGCGGCCGCTGCGTCGAAAACCTTGAGGGACCCGGAGAGGCACGGCGCTGGATTTGAGCGCCACGCCGATCTCGGTGGGTGCCCGCGTCAAAACGCCGGTCGTGATGGTCGTCGGGAGGCCGTAGGCTGGGTTGAAGCGTCAGCGAAAACCCAGCACGCATGGGCGCTGCAGCCGCTCCGACGGCGACCGGGGGCGGTATCGGCGAGGTCTGCCGCGCCTGCGGCGCGCCCTCTCCCGGCCTTCGGCCACCCTCTCCCGCACGCGGGAGAGGGGACGCTGGGTCCGCCGGAATGACGGTTTTTGTGCCAGGAGTTACGTGTACTTGAATCAAGAACGCTAGGGCCTGTCAACAATTGGCGCAGCGATACGGCAATTGTTAACAGGCCCTAAAACTGCATCCGCAGCTTGAAATACAGGTCGGCCGTCAGGTCATCACGTGCGGTCTCGTCCAGCCTCAGGTTGTCACTGACCAGGTCTTCGGCGTAGGCCATCGACAGGTCGACGTATTCGCCGAAAGTCACGTCCAGTCTCAGCCCCACGTCGGCCAGTCGCACTTCGTTGAGGCCTTCGTTGGAGCGCGCAGTGCCGCCTTCGAGCAGCAGGGTTGGGGTGAAACGCATGCCCAGCCGCTTGAGCGGCGGCGCTGACAGTTCAATGCGCCCCAGCGCACCTTCGTCGCCGGCAGCGGAGCCGGGCAGAAACGCCGTGAGGTTGTTGAACCCGCCGAGCACCCATTGCTGCTGCTGCGGCATGCGGTCGTCGCTGAACTGGGCGGCAAAGGTGGTCGCAAGTTGCCAGTCGGCAAAGATCGGGTATTTCAGCGTCGCCACCGGGCGCAGGTAGGTGTAGTCAAGCCCGGCGTTGGTGGTGGCCGCCACCTGATCTTTCAGCCCCTGCCGGTAGCTCAGCGAGGCATCGGTTTGCAGCGCGCGGCCAAAGACGGCGTCCTTGCGGCTGTACAACAGGCTCAGCTCAGCCGAGTTGTACCGCTCGTCGAGCAGCTCGCCGCGTGTGCCCTGGACGGTTTGGGTGGTGCTGTCATTGCGATCAAACTTGACCTCGGTGATGAGCCGCTGGCGGTAGCTTGCCAACCACGGATAGAGCCAGCGCACGTCGTAGACCCGGATGTCGGCGTCGATGCGAAAGCCCTGGAATGCAAAGTCGTAATCGACCTTGCGCGCGCCGCCGCCGAAGATGCCCCACGGCGTGACCCGCGAGACCACCAGATTGAGCTCGTGATAATCCCCGTCGTTGGCGTTGCTGCCGATCTGGCTAAAGCCCTCGCGCCAGCCAAGACTGATTTCATCGCCCCAAACCGAGCCGATGCCGGCATTGAAGCTGCCCAGATAACGGCTGACAAAGCGCGTGCCGGGGTTGCCGAATTCGGCGCTGAGCTTCGAGGCGACCTCGCTTTCGACCGAAGCGATGTCCATCACCGTGTCGCCGTCGTCGCCGTCCTTGATCACCGGCTGGGCGACGGTCCCGGCGCGGTCGGCGTGCATGGTGGCCAGAAAGCGCCGCGGCTCAAGCGAGTGGACCGTGAGGCTGTCGTCACCCTCCAGTCCGCGAAAGTATTTGGCGATGTGCGGCGCGCCCATTACCCGGTCGACACCGCGGGTGTCGAGCAGCACGTAGACCGTGTTGCCGACACGGGCGTAGCGGATTTGGCACGCCGGGTAGCCGGCGGCATAGCAGGCTGCGCTGAGGCGGCGCACCACATCCGACAGTGAGGTGGAGACCTCGACAATGCCGTCATAAAGCGCGTCCGACACCACGTCGGCGCCGTGCAGTTCAAGGGTGTACTGCTCGAACTTGAGGCTGCGCACTGGCGGCTGTGCACGAATCTCGGCGGCACCGCTTTCGGTGGGCACGGTGGGCGGTGGCAAGCTGACAGACATGAACGATTCCGGTGCAAATGAATGGGCAAGTGGCGCTAGCGCGTCCGGGGAGGGTAGAGCAAGGCGGCCTGGTCGGCTGCAGGCAATTCTTGACAGGCCAGGTCGGCAGCAATGAATCGCGATGGTCGCAGTGCGTGCTGCAGGGCGTCGGGCAACGGCACGGGTCGCTGCATGATTTGTGCGGCCAAGACCTCACCGAGCAGCGGCGCCCACACCGCGCCGCGCGAAGCATAGCCGGCGGCGATCCAGACCCGGCCATCTGTCGACAGCGGCCCCACTGTTGGCAGGCGGTCGGGCCAGGCGGCGCGAAAGCCGACCCAGCCACTGGCGATGGCGTCGGCGCTCACCTCGGTGCCGGTCAGGCGCTGCACCCGCGCCAAGTTCTCGGCATGGCTCTCGGCGCGCATGGTGGAGTCATCGTCGCGGTCATAGCTCGCGCCGACCAGGGTGGCACCATCGGCCAGCGGTGCCACGTAACCGTCGCCGCAACGCACGGTCAGCAGGTCGGGCAGGGTGCCGGGATTGAGCGTCGTGGTCTGGCCCCGTGTGCGACGCATCGGCAGCGGCCGGCCCAGCACGTCGGGCGTGGCGGCCGCGCAGGCCAGGACCACCGCATCGTGGGCTGCCAGCAGGTCGGCAAGCGTGTTGCGGCTGTTCAACTGCACGCTGATGCCGGGTCGTGCCAGCTCGGTTTCGCACCACAGTCGCGGGTTCAGCGCGCCGCCTTGGGGAATATGGAACCAGCGTGGATCATCGCCGTCGCGCCCCAGCGGCTGCATCAGGGTTGGCGGCCACTGCTGTTCGCGAAGGGCTTCGACCATGCGCGCCGGATCATCATCACCGGGCTTGCTGCGCTGAATCACCCCGCACGGCGACCATGCGGGGTGATCGGCATAGACCTTGATGGCGTGCTCAAACGCCAACCGGGTCAAGCTTGAGGCCACCGTGGGCTGTCGCGTCAACCAGGGCCGCACCACCATGCGCGGCGCGGCCGAGGCGCCGCTGGCGACGTTGGCCATGCGCTCGAAGACGGTGACGGCCACGCCGGCGAGCGCCAGTGACCGCGCCACGCTGCACCCGGCGAGGCCGGCGCCCATGACTGCGACCTGCTTTGGCGTCTTCACCGACATGGGGCGAAGCGCGGATCGTCCCCTCTCCCGCCTGCGGGAGAGGGTGGCCGAAGGCCGGGAGAGGGCGCGCCATAGGCGCGGGGGGCCCAGCTAACATCACCGGCCCCTTCGGGTGCCGCCCTCTCCCCCGGCCCCTCTCCCGCAAGCGGAACAGGGGGGCAGAAGCGCCACGAATTAAGCATGCGTTATTTCATAAGCGCGATGCGCCGGCGGCGGGCGTTTGAAGTCTTCATCCAGCGTCTCGGCGGTGATGTCGCGCACCTGCATACCCAGCGCCGCCAGCGCGGCTTCGTCCAGCTCGAACTTGCGGCGGTTGGTTGAAAACAGCAGCACGCCGCCGGGCGCCAGCAGCCTGAAGGTATGGGTCAGCAAGCCGACGTGATCGCGCTGGATGTCGAGCGTGTCTTCCATCTTCTTCGAGTTGGAGAAGGTCGGCGGGTCGCAGAAAATTAGGTCGAACTGCGGTGGGCGCCCCTTGGCAGCCTGCTCTTCCAGCCACGCCAGACAGTCGGCGCGGAACAGTCGGTGCGGGTTGTCGGCCGAGGCGCGGCGCTCCGGATCGACGAGTTTTGAGCCGTTGAGCCGCAGGTTGCGCTCGGCCCATTCGAGATAGGTGTTCGACAGATCCACCGACACGCTGCTGACCGCCCCGCCCACCGCCGCGTGCGCCGTGGCGGCGCCGGTGTAACAAAACAGGTTCAAGAAACGCTTGCCGGCCGCGGCTTTCTGAATGCGCAAGCGCATCGGCCGGTGGTCGAGAAACACGCCGGTGTCGAGGTAGTCGGTGAAGTTCACCTCCAGCAACACGTCGTGCTCAACAATGCGCGTTGCGGTGCCCTGGTGACCCATCCGCTGGTATTGCGCCGTGCCTTTCTGCGCGCGACGCACCTTGAAGTGCAGCCGGTCGGGCGGCACGTCCAGCACCTCGCAGGTGTAGGCCAGCGCCGCCCGCAGGCGCTTTTCGGCCTGCACCGTGTCGATGGACTTGGGTGGCGCGTATTCCTGCAAGTGGATCTGCCGCTCGGGCGTGGCGTACACGTCGATGGCCACCGCGTATTCGGTCAGGTCGGCGTCGTAGACGCGGTAGTTCTGCACGCCGCGCCGCTTGGCCCACTTGGCGAGGTGTTTGGCGTTTTTCTGCAGACGGTTGGCAAAGTCGCTGCCAAAGCCGTCCTTGGCGATCTCGGCCACTGTGGGGATGGGCTGTGCGGCAGATTCCCGGGCCTCGGCAGATTTGGCCGCCCGCGCCCACGGCGACGCCGGGGTTTCAGCCGCGTCGGTGTTCTCGGTATCGGCGTCAGGGACCGCGACCGGTTCGCTGGCGGCGGCACGCGCGGCCGGGCCGCCAATGTCGAATTGCAGCAACTTGCAGGGCAGCGCGCCGTTGTAGAGGCTGTGGATGCGCGTGGCACGCAGGCCAAGCCGCGGCGTCAGGTCATCGCGCTGGGTGAGCAGCGCCACCTGCCAGCCGGCAATCGCCTTGGGCCAGCGCGCGCCGAGCAGCGAGTACAGCTTGATGATGTCGCCCTCCGACCCCAGCCGCTCGCCGTAGGGCGGGTTGCAGATCAGCAGGCCGGGCGCGGGGCAGGGCGGGGCGGCGGTGAGGGCGTCCTGCTCGATCCAGCGAATCTGTGCGAAGAAACCCGCCTTGGCGGCATTGGTCTGGGCAATCTGCAGCACGCGGCGGTCGGTGTCGCTGCCAATCAGCGGCGGCAGGTTTTTCAGGCCTTCGGTGAAGCGTTCATCGGCCTCGGCGCGCAGGCGCTTCAGCAGCGCCGGCACGTGGTCGTTCCAGGCTTCGAAGCCAAAGCGTTGCCGGGTGCGCTGCGGCGCGGCGTCGGCGGCGATCATTGCGGCTTCGATCACCAGCGTGCCAGAGCCGCAGAACGGGTCCCACAGCGGTGCGCCCTCTGCGGCACTCGTGGCCCAACCGGCGCGCATCAACATGGCGGCGGCGAGGGTTTCCTTGAGCGGCGCTTCACCGGCCTGCTGGCGGTAGCCGCGACGGTGCAGCGAGTCGCCCGACAGGTCCAGCGACAGCGTCGCTTTGTCGCGGTGCAGGTGCAGGTGGATGCGAATGTCGGGGTCGTCACGCGCCACGTCAGGGCGGCTGCCCAGCAAATCGCGGAAGGCATCAACCACCGCGTCCTTGACCTTGAGCGCGGCGTAATGGCTGTGGGTGACGGTGGACGAAGTGCCGGCAGCTTCAATGGCGAAGCGTTTGGAGACGTCGAACAGTTCGGGCCAGTCCACGCTGCGTGCCAGTGCGTAGAGCGCCTCCGGATCGGCCACGGTGCCGCCGGCCAGCGGCATCAGCACGCGGCTGGCGAGCCGCGACCACAGGCAGGTGCGATAGGCCGCCTCGCGGTCGGCACGCGCCGAGACGCCGCCATTGCCGGCCTTGACCTCGGTGGCGCCGAAGCTGATCAGCTCATCGACGAGAATCGATTCCAGGCCGCGGCCGCAGGTGACGAACAGCGGCCAAGTATCAGGCGCGATTGACTCGGACAGGGTTTCAGTTTCAAGCACGGATGTCGGCCATGTGCGCCACGACGCGGCGGTTGAGCGCGTCGGGCATCAGGTTGACGAAACGCTTGAACAGCGACGTTTGCAGGCCAATCGGCGTGTGCACGGCGGGGCGTTTTTGACCGCTGAGCTTGAGCAGGATCTTGGCGACATCATCCGGTGTCAGCGAGACGCCCATCTTCGCAGCGGCCTTCATGTCGGGCGCGTTGTCGACCATTGCCGTCTTGACGAAAATCGGCCAGACGCTGAGCACATGGATGTCGTAGCGCGCCCATTCGATGTTCAGCGCCTCGGTCCAGCCGCGCACAAAAAACTTGCTCGCCGAATAGCTGGCGACGCTCGGCTGACCATAGATGGCCGATGCCGAGCACAGGTTGATCACCCGCGAATGGCGCACGTTTTTCAGGAACGGCAGTGCGGCCTGGCAGCCGGCAATCACGCCCTTGATGTTGATGTCGACCAACCGGCTGTGCTGCTCGAACGTGATGTCTTCGGCGCGCCCGGCGTGGAGGATGCCGGCGTTGTTGATCAGCACATCAAGGCGGCCGTCATCACCGGTGAAACGGGTCAGCGCGCGGGTCCATGCGGCCGGGTCGCAAACGTCGAGCACGTGCGGCTGGCAGGCGCTGCCCAGGGCTTTGGCCGTGTCGCGCAGGGCCAACTCGTTGACATCGCCGATGCCGACGGCATATCCCGCGTTGATGAACTGCTGCGCCGTCGCCCGGCCGATCCCTGCCGCACCACCGCTGATGAACACCCGTTTCATGATTGCGCCCGACTCTTGTTGATGCGTTTCGAACGCGCATTGTGAAGGGTGACGGCGGCGGTTGGCGCGCTGAAAACCTTGCGACGTCCGATAATGATGATGTTGGCGCCGCTGTAGGCGCCGTTTTGCAACACGGGACACCCCTCATGAAGCTACCGCCAGAGGCACCGATGGGATGGGATCTGGGCGAGATCGTCAGCGGCTTGCGCGGCGCGCGCGAGCAGTGGCGGCTGCGCCAGCAGCGCGAACAGGGCCGTAAGGACCGGGAGTTTCCGTCGGTGGACCGCATCGCCTGCGCCATCAAACTGCTGCGCGGGGCGCTGTTTCCACTGCGCTTGGGCCCGGTGGAACTGAAGCGTGAGGGCGAAGATTTCTACGTGGGCCATGCACTCGATCAGGCGCTTAATGCCCTGGTCGAAGAAGTGCGGCTGGAACTGAGTTCACGCGGCAACGTCAACGGCGGTGGCGACGCCGCCGCCGAGGCGCGTCGCCGTGTCGCAGCCTTCGCAGCGCAGTTGCCCGCCATCCGCACGCTGCTCGACGGCGACGTGGAAGCCGCCTATGAAGGCGACCCGGCCGCGCGCAACGTCGACGAAGTGCTGCTCTGCTACCCCGGCATTCTGGCGCTGATTCATCATCGCCTGGCGCACGCGCTCTACAAGCTGGAGTTGCCCCTGCTGGCGCGCATCGTCGCCGAGATTGCGCATTCGGCCACCGGCATCGACATCCATCCCGGCGCGACCATTGGCGAGCACTTCTTCATCGACCACGGCACCGGCGTGGTGATTGGCGAAACCGCCATCATCGGCCAGCGGGTGCGGCTCTATCAGGCCGTGACCCTGGGCGCCAAGCGTTTCGAGGTGGGCGAAGACGGCCAGCTCACCAAGGGCAATGCCCGCCATCCCATCGTCGAAGACGACGTGGTCATCTACGCCGGCGCGACCATTCTGGGGCGCATCACCATCGGCAAAGGCTCCAGCATCGGCGGCAATGTGTGGCTGACCCACAGCGTGCCACCCGGCTCGCAGATCTCGCAGGCGCGGATGGAAGAAGGGGCGCCGGTGGTGAAGTGAGGGGGAGCCCCTTCTTGGGTAGGGTTGGATAGGTTTGCGGGCAAAGCGCTCCGGTCGGGATCAGCCCAAAGTGGGCTGTTATTTCGCCATGCTGCTATCTATCCAACGCTTCAGCTCAGCCGCCGACAGCGAGCGCAGCGGGATGACCGTCGGCCGCAGCGATTTGTTTAGTGATCACCGTAGTGCAAGCACCAGTCGTAGACCTTCGTCGACCTGCGACATGACTTTGCCGGGTAGGGCTTTGACCTTGGACGTGAGTAGCGAGCGATCCAAGGTGATCAGTTGCGAGACGTTGATAACCGAGGCTTTTGGTAGCCCAGCTTCGGATTTCGCCAAGCGCACATTGCCCGGCGCCGCCGCCAAGGCCAGGTTGGATGTGACCACGGCCACAATGACCGTTGCTATGCGGCTTTCATTGAAAGGCTTTGATTGCACAACCACCACGGGCCGCCGGAAACCTGGACCGGACCCAGTAGCCGCCGGCAGGGAGGCCCACCACAACTCACCACGCTTCATCTTCAACCATGCCGAGCTGTGCTTGCGCCATGGTTTGTTCCACGTCCGAACACTCCATGGCATAGACCGCGTTCAGTTGATCGGTAACAGCCTCGGTGCCGTGCCTTGAAACATATTCCTCCAAGGCTTCGGCGAAGAGTCGGCTGCGAGGCACTGCACGCTGCTTGGCCAGACGCTCCGCAGCATCGAAGAGCGGGTCAGGGATTGAGATGGCAACTTTCATGCCCGTACGGTATCACTCGGGTATGACTGAGGCAACATTGTGCCCAATGCCTGAGCCAGGCCAAGCACTAGCCGAAAAAGCATGCATGTTTGTCCTCAGCGACCAGCGCCAAGAACTTCTCGACGCTGCCAACCTTCGGAACTGGTGGATAGGAATGCCACTTCAGATCGGCACGCATCCAGAAGACCCGCCAGAGCTCTTGGGTCTTAACGTAGGTCGCCTTTGCGACCGGATGTTCCATGGTCTCTCCGGGCGCGCCTCTCCAACGGGGGCGAATCTCAAAGATTTCGATGCTCTGGCCGTTGATGCGGAAGGCGAGATCAAGTTCGGGGCGAATGTGCGGAGCTGGTCGGCGCTTCTCGATGAAAGCACCAACAACCCTCTCAAGTCTCTTGGTTTCAAACTCGCTAAAAGCCATATCAGTTGCGGTGATGGTTGGTTGGGGTAGAAGCCGTTTGACTCCGCCATCACTCCAGCTTGAGCAGGTTGGCCATGGCGGCCTCAGCGGTGTCCGCATCCACTTCAATCACCTGTGCGCCTCGAGCTTCAAAGTCGAGCTCCACGATCACCCGCACGTAGCGCGTTTCGCCGGGCGCCAACGTCACCTCGGTGCCGCGACTCGCATCGTCGCCCGCCCATACCGGATAGCGGCCGGGGCGCAGGGTGAAGTGTCGGTAGGCGGTCGGGTAGACCGGGCCGTGGGTGGTGTCGCCAATGTGCAACTCAGGCCGGATGACACCGGTGCGAAGCGGTCCGCCGAGGCGGTAGACAACCAGTTGGCTCTCGGTTTCTGCGGGCGTGGGCAGGTCGGGCGCCAGCGCGGGCGCGCTGACGCAGCCCGCCATCAACAGGCCGAGCCACAGGGTGCACAGCAGCTTGAGGCGTGGCGTCATGTCGGTTGCTCCTCGGCGGGTCGGGCGAATCACATGCGGCAGAATGACGCATTCTCACGCCCATCGGTACAAGCACAGGACTGACATGCTCAAGCGGATGACGGGAGACGGCACCATGACCCTGCGTGACTACCAGCCCGAAGACCTCGCCAGCGTCGTGGCGCTGTTCACCGCGTCGGTTCATCAACTGGCGGGCCGTTATTACACCCCGGCGCAATGCGAGGCGTGGGCGCCGTCTTCGCCCGACCTGTCCCAGTGGGCCACGCGGTTGGCGGGGTTGAAGGTGATCGTGGCCGACGGCGCCATCGGCACGCTGGGATTCATTGGCTACACGACGGCCGGGCACATTGATTTGCTGTTCACGTCACCGCTGCGGCCCCGTAGCGGCGTGGCGACTCGGCTATATCACGCCGCCCAGGCCGATCTCGTTCGGCTCGGGACTTCGGTCGCGTACACCGAGGCCAGCTTGGCCGCTGAACCGTTTTTTGTGCGGCAGGGGTTCGCAACGGTCGAGGCGCAAGACGCACGGCGCGGCGATGAAGTGCTGCAGCGCCTGCTGATGCGTAAAACCCTCGCCCTGGCCGCGTCTGGCTAGGCTTGGACTTGACGTCTCAAAGACCGCCACCGCCGCCCCAGTAGCGCGATCAGGCTCAAACCAAGCAGGCCCCAGCCCAGTGCGCCGCCACCGCCACCGGCGCCTTCCGGACGTAATTGATCGGGCATCACCTGGCTGCCGCTGCGCGGATTGCTGAAGTGCGCCCAGAACGCGGTGGTGGCGTCGAGCTGCGTGGTGATGCGGCCCAGCGATACCGAGGTGCCGCCGGCGAAGCCCAGCGATCCTGGCCAGGTGTGGCCGCCGCCATTGACGCGGTAGGCGATCAGCGGCGGAACGCCCGACGCGCAGTTGTAGCGTATGTAATCCACGGTGGTGCCGTCGCCATTGGTGGGCAGCTGGTTGGGAATGGGCGGCACGTCCAGCGCGTCGGAGCAGCCGTTGCGGGCGGCCCAGAACGAGGCGGTACCCGGCGCCGAGCGAAAGGCGATGCGGGCATTGTTGGTGGTTTCACCGTCGATCACGAGGTCGTCGCGATAGGGCACGCCGCCGTAGCGCACCACCTCGTCGTCGGTGCCATGGATGAATACCTTGGTCATGGGTTTGGGCGTGGCAGGACAGTTTTCCTCAAGCCCGAAGCGCAGGCTGCTGGCGACGCTGCCCAGGCCGGCGAACAGTTCGGGGCGCTCGCAGACCATGCGCTGCGACATGAAGCCGCCGTTGGAATAACCCGCGATGAAGACCTGTGCCGGGTCGATGCCGTTGTCGGCAATGGCGTCGGCAATCACGGTCGCGATGAACGCCACATCGTCCATCAGCGGGCTGTCGGGCGCCTCGGTTGGCGGCGTGATGGGGTCATCGTTGAACTCGCCGTCAATGGCTTCGGGCAGGATCACGGTGATGCCGTGATCCCGCACCAGGCGACCGATGCGGGTCAGGTTGGCCATGGGCTCGATGTTGGTGTCACGCGCGTGCAGCAGCACGAACAGGGGCTGGACGCCGTCACCCGGGGTTTGTGGTGTGATGCGCATGAAGCGCCGCGTCACCGGCAGGCCCAGCCGGCTCTCGGAGCCTGCGTAGGTCCCGGTCACGATCACGCAGTCGGTGCCGGGGGTGGGCGCGACGAATCCTTCGCTGCCCTGCGCCAGGGGTCCGCTGGGACAGTTTCGCTGCTGGGCTTGTGCGCCGTGGGACAGGGCCAGTAGCGCCATCATCGCCAGTGCGGCTAGGGGTCGGGTCAGCGTCATGGGTCGGGCCAATGGCAGGGCGCTCAAGGGTAGCGACCTGCGCCAGACCATGTTGTGACGGGGTTGTCGATAAGGCACCTGGGCCGGGTGCCGACGGGGTCGGCATCACGCGGTACTTTGACGGTACCCTGACCGGACGAGGCCCTGAACCGTTTGCCTGACGCTTGCAGGCGCGGCAAACCCGGCGCCGCCGTATCGAACCTTGGCTGAGGGCAGGCAACGCGAATGAATGTCTCTTTGTTGGTCCAGTCGGCACAAGACGCCCTGGGTGCCGCGCGGCTGGCGTTGGCCTCGCCAGACACTTACTGGCAGCTGGCGGCGGTGCTGGTGGCCATTGGGCTGGGGTGGTTGTTGTCGGCCCGCATCACCGACCTGGCGACACCCGGATCCGGGCTGAATCGCCTGCTGGACCGACTGGAGGGCGTGCTGCGACCGGCGCTGTCGCTGCCGCTGCTGCTGGTTGCCACCGCGCTGAGCGATCACTTTCTAGGGGCTGCCTGGCTGGCGAAAACCGCCACGGTGATCACCCTGCTGTGGTTGTTCGAGAGTGTCGTGCGCCGGGTCAAGAAAGGGTCGTTGATGGGCCGCGCCATCCGCATGGTCGGCGTTCCGTTGCTGGCGCTGCATTTTCTGGGGCTGCTGGCGCCGGTCACCGCGGTGCTCGATTCCATGTCGTTTCAGGTGGGCAATCTCAGTCTGTCGGTCAGCGGCCTGCTGCGGGTGCTGATTTTTGGCTCGCTGCTGTTCTGGTTGGGCTGGGTGTCCAACAGTGCCGGCTTGACCGTCATCCGCAACCAGCAGGATCTGGACGTGCGCACCCGCGAGGTGGTCGCCAAGCTGTTTCAGATTGGCCTGACGCTGCTGGTGATGCTGCTGTTCTTGCAGGTGATGGGCATCAATCTGACCGCCTTGGCGGTGTTTGGCGGCGCGCTGGGCGTGGGCCTTGGGTTTGGCTTGCAGTCGATTGCGTCCAACTTCATTTCCGGCATCATCATTTTGTTTGACCGCTCGCTGTCGGTGGGGGACTACGTCGAGCTGGAAGACGGCAAGACCGGCTACGTGCGCGAGCTGACCATGCGCTACACCACCCTGGAAGGCTTCGATGGCAAAGACGTGCTGGTGCCCAACGAGTCTTTCATCACCAAGCCGTTTACCAACTGGACGCACAAGAACAAGAAGCAGCGTTATCGGGTCGATTTTTCGGTGGCGTACCACACCGACATTCGCGCGATGTGTGAGTTGATTCGCGCGGCTGTGGCCCAGCATCCCCAGGTCATCAGCGGCCCGGACATTCCGTTCGAAGAGCGCCCGGATTGCGAGATCGACAGCTTTGGCGATTCCGGCGTCAACATGTTTGTCGAGTTCTGGATGGAAGGCGTCGATGACGGCAAGAATCGCGTCGGCGGCGACCTGTTGTTGCTGATCTTCGAGACCTTGCGCGAGCACGGCATCGAGATACCGTTCCCGCAGCGCGAGGTGCGCATGCTGGACGGTCGCGCCCCGGAAGGCGGCCAACCGCCGGCCGCTTGATATCGACTCAGCGGGCGGTTCGGGTGCGTGACGGTGGTGGCAGCACCAGCGCCGCTAGCAATCGCAACAGCAGCTCGCCGACCACCGACAGCACGAAGCCGCTGACCATGCCGAAGGCGATGGCGCCAGGATCGAGCCGGATGGCATAGCTGAAGTCGTTACGCACCTCGGCCTGCACGTCGGGCACCGGGGTGAAGAAGGCCTGCGCGTAGGCACGCAGCGGGTTGGCGCGGAAGTCGGCCAACTGATCGGCCAGCAGACGATTGCGGCGGTAGATGACCTCGATGCTGTCGCCACCTTCCTCGAACACCTGGTCGCCGCTGCGGCGGTAATGGCCAATCAGGCGGTCCATGTCGCCGTCAAAGTGCCGCACGGCCTCGTCACGAAAGGCGTCGAGGCTGCGCTCCGACTCGGCGTAATGCGACGCCAGGCCCTTGCCGTACTGGTCGACAAAGGTTGGCACCTGGATGCCGACCAGCACCCCGCCGAAAAACAGGATCAAACGCAGGTAAGACATGACGGTGTTCATGAGGCCTCAAGCGGTCAACGGCAATGCATCATCGTCGACCCTGCCCATGAATGCCGGGTGAGGCCCTGAGCGTTGGCAGGCCTACAGCGCGACCCGGTTCAGCGTCGGCACCCGCGCGCTGGCCTCGGCGACCGATGTGCTGCGCACCGCGCCCTGCAGCAGATCGGCGCCGTTGCTGACCAGCGCCTGCACGTAAGCGGTCTCGCCGGCGCCGACCGTTACGGTCACCTGGTCATGGCCGGTGTCACCGATGCTCACCACGTATTCGCCGGGGTCGATGTCGATCACGCGGTAGGCGCAAGGCAGCGCCGGGCCCAGCGACTGCGCGTCGAGATACAGCGCCGGACGAATGGCATTGAGGCCGAACGGGCCAGATTCGCGGTACACAACAATGCGTGCCCGGTCGGGTTCGGGGGCGCCTATCTCGGCGTTCTGCGCTGACCGGGACAGGTCGCGACTGGCGCAGCCGCTGGTCAGCGCGCCGGCCATCATTAGGGCGACGGTCAGGATGAGGGGGGTTTGCTTGAACATGGTCGGCCTCCGTTTGCGGGCGCTGCCCGCGCATGTCGGCGTCTACGGCAGCGGCGCGTTACCGGACGCAGATTTGCCGACCGGACGCAGGCCGTCGTCGCCCGGGTGAGCCGGCATGGCCGGTAAAGCGCCTACGCTAACGGCCTCATTATTGACTTGGAGCCTGCCATGGCAGCTTGGACCGAAGCGCAGATTCCCGACCTCAGCGGCCAGACCGTGCTGGTCACCGGCGCCAACAGCGGATTGGGCCTAAACACCACGCGCGCGCTGGCGGCAAAAGGGGCCCACGTCCTGATGGCCTGCCGTGATGCCGAAAAAGCCAAGGCCGCGCGCCAGTCGCTGCTCGACACCCAGCCCGACGCGCGTTTGACGCTCAAGCCGCTGGACCTGAGCAGTCTGGCGTCGGTGCGCGCACTGGCCGCCGACCTGAAGACCGAGGGCGTGGCACTGAGCCTGCTGATCAACAATGCCGGTGTCATGGCGGTGCCGCACGGTCACACGCGCGATGGCTTCGAGACGCAGATGGGCACCAACCATTTGGGTCATTTCGCCCTCACCGGGCTGCTGCTTGAGCGGCTGCAGCCCGGTGCACGCATCGTCAACGTCGCCAGCATGGCGCACCGCTGGACGCCCGGCATCAACTTTGACGACCTGCACTGGGACCGCCGTCACTACCGTCGCTGGCAGGCCTACGGCGACAGCAAACTGGCCAATCTGCTCTTCACCTTCGAGTTACACCGCTGGTTGGTCACGCACCGCCGCGACGCGCTGTCCGTGGCCGCCCACCCCGGCTACGCCGACACCCATCTGCAGTTTGTCGCCGCCGAGCAGAAGCAGTCGAATTTTGAGCGCTGGGGCATGACCCTGGCCAACGCCGTGTTGGCGCAACCGGCCGCCATGGGCGCGCTGCCCAGCCTCTATGCCGCCACCGCGACCGGCGTGCTCGGCGGTGACTACATCGGCCCCAACGGCTTTCAGCAAATGCGTGGCCACCCCACCAAAGTCGACTGCCGCAAGGCCGCCAAGAGTGAAGCCTTGGCGCAGCGGCTTTGGACCGTGTCGGAAGCGGCCACCGGGGTTCGGTTTGGGGATTGAATTCTCGGTTGCCTCAGCGCTGCACGTGCTCGACCCAGCGTCGTGCAGTCGCGAGGGCATCGGTGCCGGGAAAGATGAGCGGCGGGTACCAGCGTTTTGGTACCGGCGGGGAGGCGGTTGGGGGTGATGGCGAAGGCACGCCATGCGAAGGATCGGCGTCCCGGTTGGGGGCCCCGAGTCTCGCGCCTGCGCTATGCTCCGCCCCCTGCGCCCGTGGCGGAATTGGTAGACGCAAGGGACTTAAAATCCCTCGCCTTTTGGCGTCCCGGTTCGATTCCGGGCGGGCGCACCAACCGTCGTTTTCTGCAAAGTTCGCACCGCGAACCGCGGCGGGTCAGGCTTGCAAAATCAGGTTTTGCGCATGACTTTTCCAGCGTGATCCCAACGATCTTTTGGGTATCCCACCTTTGCCAGAAGGGCGATCGCAATTCCCCCGCGATGTCTGGCCAGGGCAGTGGGTCATACGGCTCCCCGGATCATTGTCGCCTTCGTCCCCGGGTTCTATCCCGATCCCACGGACGGTTTGGAAAGGGTTGAAAACTTCTGATCCTGCTTGGCGACTCTTCGCCGCATTCGTGGGGTGTGGATTCCCCAGTCCCTATTTCGCAGAGCGTGTGAAAAAGTCCGAGCGTAGTCGGAAGTTTTTTAAGCTCTCAGAACTGGTACTTGAAGAAGAACCCCAAATTATCGCGGTCGCGATAGGTGTTGTTGGCCCCGGCGCCGCTGAAGGTGTTGTACGAAATGGTGAACGAGAAGGATTTTTCGTAACGGGTTTCCAGCAGAAAGTTCAGGGTTTTCCGGCCTTCCACGAAGTTGCCTGCCGGCCCCGGTGCGTTGCCCTGTAGGTCGTGCGCGAGGATGAACAGGGGTTGGATGCTGATGCCCGGCAATACCGACTCGTAGCTGATTCGACCGACGATGCGATAGCCCCAGGAGAAGGCATCGGCAAACGCGCTTCGCGGCGCCTGGAAGGGGTTGAAGCGCAGCCCGTCGGGGCCTACCGAGCAGCTTGGGTTGGTAGAGCAGGCCAGGCGCGAGCCATCAGCGCCACTGCCTTCTGCGCCGGCGCTGGCGTGGGTGGTGGCGGTGAGTGGACCTTCGATCTGTAACTCATCGAAGTCGGGCATGTTGAGCACGTGGGTGGCGGCCAACTCGTAGATGAGAATGATCTGGTCGGCGCCGATCCAGTTTTCGGTGCCGCTCAAGACGCGGGTCGCGCCCAGGTTGTACTGTGCCACCTTGCCGGGAATGTAGCCGCGAATGTAGCTGTTGGGCGGCGTCTCACCGACCGCCACACCGCGGTACGGCATGATGAAATTCGGGAACGAACGCGCCGAGCCGGGCGCGGCACCCACGATCAAATTCAGCGTGTCGTTGTAGGGGTTGTTGCCGGTGCCATCGACGAAGTCGTTGTCGTCGTAGACGATGAAATTGCCGTCGGCATCAAAGCCCAGGCCGGCGCCGGTGCCGCCGCAATCCAGGGCCTGATCGTGGCAGCGGGTCAGGGTCGGCCCGAACGAGGCGAACGCCAGGTCAATCAACGCCACCTGCAGCGGCAGGTTGGGGCGGTAGGACACCTCGCCTTGAAATGAGTAGTTGCCGAAGGTGGTGGTGAAGTCGAGGCCATACACCTGCAGATCTTCGGGGTACTCAATCTGCAGGCGGGCGGTGTCGAACGGCACTGCGTCACTGTTGGGCAGGTTCGGACGCGGTAGCAGCAGGTTGAGCAGCGCCAGCGGATTGCCGCCATCCAGCAGGCCCAGTTCGGTCAGCACGCCGGGGCGCTGCACCAGCAAGGCAGCCGTGTCGAGCGACAACTGGCTGGAGGCTGAAGGGGTGGTCAGCGGCAGGTTGGGGCAGGCCTCCAGAAACTGCAGCGTGTTGCGGGCGTCAACGCCGCCGGCGTTGCCTTCGCGGCGGGCGCAGCTGGCGTCGGTGGAATAAAAGCTCACATACGGCAGCTTGGAGTGGTAGTTCATGCCGTAAAAGCCGAACTCGGTACCGTTGTTAATGTTGTCGGAATAAAACTTTAGCGACACGCCGTACTGCCCCTGGTCGCGGGCGTCACGGTCGGGGTTGCGGGCGATTGTGAGCGAGGTGGGGGTGATGAGCGCCAGCGGATTGTTCAGCGGCATGCCCACCATGTCGGGGTCATCGGCCGAGCCGCCAAAGGCTGCGCTGACGCCATTACGTTGGTTGTCGGTGCCGATATCGACGAACGACATGAAGCTACCTGCGGTTGGAATCTCTACAGGGTCCCATTCGTACTGGTAGAACACTTCCACGGTGAGGCCGGTGGCGATTTCGGTGCTGGCGCGAAGCATCCCCACCGGCACGAACAGTTCTTCCAGTAAGCCAAAGCCGAGCCGGTTGAAAGCGTTGGCGTTGATCGGCTGGGCCTGGTTAAGGCTGTTGACCACGGCAACGGTGGATTGGCCCCAGTTGACGGTTTGCCGCCCCACGCGAAAGGTCAGGTCGCGCTCACCACCGGCATAGGGGATGGAGCCGAAGAAGTTGGCGTCGAGCAGGTCGTAGCGCAGGCCCAGTTCGTCGGCTTCATCGGCCGCGCGCTGGTTGGTGAGCCGCTCGCCCGGTCCATACACACGGTTGAAGAAGCGGTTGGAAACTTGCGTGTCGCCGGTAATGCCCACCCGCCCTGCGTTCTCAGCGGTGATGACGTTGGGGCGGTTTTGATTGAAGCCACTGTGGTTGACGTAATCGTAAATGCCGATGCCGCGCAGGAAGATGCCGTATTGGCCAAACAGAAAACGGAAATCCTGGGTGACCTTGAAGGGCGCCTGCACCACGTCGCCGCGGTCATAGTTGAGGTTGCCGTCATCGAAGTTCGTCGATGCCATGCCCGGCGCATCGCGGAGCTTTTCGGACGGGTGCGTCTGGTCGCGAAACAATCCCTGGCAGCTTTGGAAGGCGCCGCTGCAAACGTCGGGGTCCAGATTGGATTTGCCCACCAGGTTCGCGGCGCGGTCTTGCAGGCGAAACGCGTAGCCGAAGGTGCCGGTGTTATTGAGCACCGCATCGACATTGTTGCCCAGCACATCGAAGTTGAAGCTGACCGCCTGCGCCGTCCATGACGCGCTGGCCGTCAGACACACAACAACAAGCTGCTTTGCAAACCGAGGGGTTCGCATGCCGAATACCTTCATCTAATGGCTCCCTGTCATACGATTAAAAATGGGCGATGCAACGGAGCCCCGGCGGCGCATCGCCACGCCGACGGGGAGGGAGTCTCCAGGTTCCCGGCACGCCCGACCGGCTCTTTGGCGGCTAGGGCGGTTGACACAAATAGCAGGGCGATTGCCCCCCTTGGGCGACGTGACTCAAATGTCAAGCGTTCAGCCCAGATTCACCGGACAGTATATTGAACGGTCGGTTGTTTAAGCGCAAGGCCAACGCCCCGAAGCCCGATCTGCCCATGACCAGACCGACCCGACTTCAGGGGTTTGCACTTAGCAGGCTGGTGAAAAAGCCCCAGCCCTCTGATTTGACACGATTATTGCTTGTTGAAGGGTGCCGCAGGAGCGGTGACTTTGGGCGGATCGATGCGCGGAACCGACACGGGACAGTTCGCGATGTTCAGCTACATCACTCTGGAACGCCGGGTGCCGGAGGATCATCCGCTGCGGCGGCTGCGGCCCCTGGTGGATGGCTTGCTCGCGAGCATGGATGCCGAGTTTGAGGCGGTCTACTCGCACACCGGGCGCCCGTCGATTCCACCCGAGCGGCTGCTGCGGGCACTGCTGCTGCAGATTCTCTACACCGTCCGCAGCGAGCGGCTGCTGATCGAGCAGCTGGACTACAACCTGCTGTTTCGGTGGTTTGTCGGGCTGCAGATGGACGACGCGGTGTGGGATCGCACCGTTTTCAGCGCCAACCGCGACCGGCTGTTGTCGACCCAGATGGCGCGCGCTTTCTTCCAGCGGGTGCTCTATCTGGCCGAATGGCAGCAGTTGACCTCCGACGAACATTTCAGCGTCGACGGTTCGATGATTGAAGCTTGGGCCGGCCACAAGAGCTTCGTGCGCAAGGACGGCGGCGGCCCCCGTGGCGGAGGCGGTGGCCGCAACCCCGAGGTGGACTTTTCGGGAGAGTCGCGCAGCAACGCCACCCATCAAAGCACCACCGATCCGGAATCCCGGCTCTACAAGAAGGGCACCTACGCGGAAGCCAAGCTGCGCTATCTGACGCATGCACTTTCCGAGCACCGCAATGGCCTGATTGTCGATGTGGAGACCACCCAGGCCGACGGACGGGCCGAATGGGTCGCCGCCGAGCGCATGATCCGGCGCAGCATTCGCAAGTCCGGTGCGACGGTGGCCGGAGACAAGGGCTATGACACCGAGGCCTTCGTCGGTTTTCTCAAGAAGCAGGGCTTGAAGGCCCACATCGCGCGCAAGAAGACCGGCAGTGCCGTCGACGGCCGCGCAGCCCGTGGCAAGGCCTATGCCCTGAGCCTGAACCGGCGCAAACGCATCGAAGAAGCCTTTGGCTGGATCAAGACCGTCGGCGGGCTGCGCAAGACCCGGCACAAGGGCGTCGAGCGCATCCAGGGACAGGCGCTGCTGACCTTTGCCGCCTACAACCTGGTGCGCATGCTCAGCCTGCTGCAGCCGCAGACGATCCGGGCATAGGCGAGATCCGTCCAGAGGTGCCCCAAGGGCGCCGTCGGACACCGCAACACCCGCGAGATCAGCTCGCACGGCGTCTCTCCCGCGCCGAAAAATCCAGGGAGCATGAGAAAGTCAGGGGAAGAGGAGAGATTTTCACCAGCCTGTTAAAGCCGATCCATCGACGTTTCCAGCCATTGGTGGCGGGTTGATTTGGCCAACGTCATCCAGGTGCTGAAGCTGATGCTGCACGCGCGTGTCGGGGCAATGCGGGCGCATTCGAGACGGTCGGCACGGGCAATGATCACGCCACAGTCGTCGGGCACATCGTCGGCGTCGCCGATACCCTCGGCCAGCACGTAGTAACAGGCGCTGGCCAGCGCTTTATAGCCGGCGCGCTTGTCAGGGCGGCGCAGATCGGCCTTCAGGTCGGCGCGGCTGACCTTGATCTCGTGAACCAGCGGCTCCAGCCGGTCTTCGCGCGTCGTGTTGCGGATGGAATAGACGTCGGGCCGCAGGTGCAGCCAAGCATCGCCGGGCTTGGTGAGCAGGCTGATGCCCGGATAGGCGATTCGCCCGGCGCGAACCTGTTCGTCGGCAACGCGCTGCACCAGTGCATCGTGGCGGTTGAGCGCCGCGCGGTTGCGGGTTTGCACGTCGGCAATGACGGCCAAGCCGGCGTCGGTGACGCGCAGCGTGTCGAGCTGGCCGGGCACATGCACGCGCTCCAGCAGACCGGCGACCAGCAGGTCGACCTCCAGCGCGTCCAGGCACGGCCAGCCGGCCGAGCGGTACATGCTGCGCAGGCGACGATGGTGTTGCACCGTGAGCCTTGGCAGGCCTGCACTCATGCGTGGCGTAACTGACTGTTATTCATCGATATGCCGGTGGCTTCTGAAGCGTTTGCGGTCACGACGTGCGGCGCACCAAGCGTCGGTGGCCATGGTCTAATCGCGGCCATGCGTAATCCATTCGAGCTGTTTGCCGGGCTGCGGTACACCCGCGCGAAGCGGCGAAATCACTTTATTTCATTCATTTCCGGGGCGTCGATTCTCGGCATCGCCGTGGGCGTGACGGCCTTGATCACCGTGCTGTCGGTGATGAACGGCTTTGAGCGCGAGTTGCGGGTGCGCATTTTGGGCATGGCCTCGCACGCCACCATCGTCGGCGCCGAGGGGCCGCTCATGGACTGGCCCGATGCCGCCGCGCAATCGGAAACCCACCCCAACGTCATTGGCGTGGCGCCGTACGTCGAGGGCGAGGGCATGTTGCGGGTTGGCAACGAGCTTTCGGGCACGCTGCTGCGTGGTGTCTTGCCGGCGCGTGAGCCGCGCGTGTCCGACATCGATCAGAAGATGGTGGTCGGCGAGTTCGACGCGCTGCAGGCGGGTGAATTTCAGATGGTGCTGGGCGTTGAGCTTGCGCGCCTGCTCGGGGTGGTGGTGGGTGACACCGTGGACCTGATGATTCCGCAGGCCTCGGTGACGCCGGCGGGGGTCATGCCGCGCTTTCGCCGCTTTACCGTGGCGGGGGTGTTCGAGGTGGGCATGTACGAGTTCGACCGCGGCATGGTCTTCATTCACATGGCCGACGCGCAGGCGCTGCTGCGCATGGGTGATGGCGTGACCGGCGTGCGGCTGAAGCTTGACGACATGTTTTTGGCGCCGCGCATTTCACGCGAGCTGGCGGCCGAGTTGCCGGGCGTCTACTACGTGTCGGACTGGACGCGCAGCCACGCCAATTTCTTCCGCGCCGTGGCCACCGAGAAGACGGTGATGTTCATCATTCTGTCGCTGATCGTCGGCGTGGCCGCATTCAACATTGTCAGCACCCTGGTGATGGTGGTGCAGGACAAGCAGGCCGACATCGCCATCTTGCGCACCTTGGGCGCCAGCCCGCGCTCGGTGATGCTCATCTTCATGGTGCAGGGCAGCCTCATCGGCATTTTCGGCACGCTGCTGGGGCTGGCCGGCGGCATCGGCCTGGCACTGAATGTCGAGAACATCGTGCCGTTGATCGAGACGATTCTGGGACAGCCGGTCCTGGCGCCCGATGTGTATTACATCTCTGACCTGCCGTCAGAGCTCAAGCAGGCCGACGTGGTGCGTATTGGTGGCTTGTCGCTGGCACTGGGGTTGCTGTCGACGCTGTATCCGGCGTGGCGTGCCTCCAAGGTACAACCGGCCGAGGCCCTGCGTTATGAATGACTTTGTGCGTGATGACGCGCCGATCCTGTCGGCACTGGGCCTGCGCAAGGTGTTCGACGACGGGCGCTTGCACCTGAAGGTGCTCGACGGCGTTGATGTCGAGATTCGCCGCGGCGAGCGCATCGCCATCGTCGGTGCCAGCGGCACTGGCAAGTCAACCCTGCTGCACTGCCTGGGCGGGCTCGACACCATCGATGGCGGCACCATCCGCGTTGCCGGCGAGAACATGAGCGCGCTCAGCGACGCAGCACGCGGGCAGTTGCGGAATCGCTTCATGGGGTTCGTTTACCAGTTTCACCATCTGCTGCCCGAGTTCTCGGCGCTGGAAAACGTGGCGCTGCCGCTGCTGATTCGCCGCCGGCCAGTGCGTGAGGCACGGGCCGCCGCGTCCGCCATTCTCGAGCGGGTCGGCTTGGCCGAGCGTCTGCACCACAAGCCGGGTGAGCTGTCTGGCGGTGAGCGTCAGCGCGCTGCCGTGGCGCGGGCGCTGGTGACCCGGCCCGGCTGCGTGCTGGCGGACGAGCCCACCGGCAACCTCGACCGTCGTACGGCCGACGCTGTGTTTGAGCAGATGCTGTCGCTGAACACCGAGCTGGGCACCGCACTCGTCGTGGTCACCCACGACATGGCGCTGGCCTCGCGTATGGACCGCGTGCTGACCCTGGAGGCGGGTCGCCTCACGGCGGCCTGATTTCCCTTTTTGCGGGTGCGCTGGGCTGCCGCCTTCACCCTGGGCTGCGGCGCGGTGCTGCTCAACCCCGCGCCGTGGGCACTGTGGTGGTCCTTGCCATTACTTTTGGCTGCACTCTGGGCGCCGCTGCGCGGCATCGCACTGGCGTTGCTGTTGGGTGCGGTGCTCTGCGAATGGCAGGTGGCCGAGCGGCTTGAAGACCGCTGGCCCGCCGCGCGCCACGGTGAGGTTCGCGAGGTCACCGGGTGGATCAGTGAGTTGCCCGATGCCCGACCCGCCGATCAAGGTGCGCATTGGCGCTTTCGCCTGACAACCGATGACGGGGCGCAGGCGGCGGGCGTGCCGCGTGACGTGCGGGTGAGCTGGTACGACGGCCCCGAAACCCTTGCGGCGGCGAGTTGTTGGCGGTTCACGCTGCGGCTGCGCATGCCGCGCGGCAGCCACAACCCCGGCGGCTTCGACTACGAAGGCTGGTTGTTTCGCGAGCGGCTGGGCGCGACCGCCAGTGTGCGCGACGCCGTGCCCTGCGATGACGCCCTCGGCGGTTGGCGCGCCGGGCTTTTGCGGCTGCGCGCCGACTGGGCCGAGGGGCTGGACCGGCACTTGGGTGCGCACCCCGGCAAGGCGTATCTGGCGGCCCTTGGCGTTGGCGATGGTCGTAGCCTGACACCGGCGCACTGGCAGGTGTTTCGCGAAACCGGCACCAGCCATCTGGTGGTGATCTCGGGCTTGCATCTGGCGCTGATGACCGGGGTCGGCTTTGCGCTCATTCGTGTGCTGTGGCCGCTGTGGCCGGCCGCCGCATTGCGGGTGCCGACGCCGGTCGCCGCCGGTTGGGGCGCGGCCATGCTGGCGACCGGCTACGCATTGATGGCCGGCTTCGAGCCCCCGGTCATCCGCGCCCTGCTGATGGTCTGGTTGGCGTTGTGGCTGGCCCTGCGTGGCGGCTGGCGACAGCCATTTCGGGCGTTGGCGCTGATCTGGGTCGTGGTCGTGGCCTGGGACCCGGTGCGGCTCATGCGCCCTGGCGTGTGGCTGTCGTTCATGGCGGTTGCGGCCATCGTCTATCTGCTGGCGTTTCGTCTGCGCGCGGGGCCGGGCTGGCGCCAGTTCGCGTGGCTGCAACTGGCGCTGGGCCTGGTGATGTTGCCGATGACACTCGGTCTGTTTGCCGGGACCAGCCTGATTGCGCCGCTGGCCAATCTCGTCGCGGTGCCGCTGTTCATGCTGCTGACGCCGGCGGCGCTGCTGGCTGGCGTGTTGGCGCAGCTTGAGGTGGGTTGGGTGACGCCGCCGTTGCAGTGGCTGGCCGCGGCCTTCGCCGCCATTGATGTTGGTCTGCAGTGGCTGACCACCCTCGGTAATGGCGTCTGGTGGCCACACGCACCGCCGTGGGCGGTTAGCGTGCTGGCCTTGCTCGGTGTGCTCTTGCTGCTGGCGCCGCGCGGCGTGCCGGGTCGCGCACTGGGGCTGATCTGCATGGCGCCATTGCTGATTCCGCGCGCCCCTGACGACGCACCGCTGACCGTGACCGTGCTCGACGTTGGCCAGGGTTTGGCGGTGGTCGCGCGCACCCCACATCACACGCTGCTTTACGACGCGGGGCCTGCGTGGCCGGGCGGCTTTGATGCCGGCGACGCGGTGGTGGTGCCGTACCTGCGCTACCGGGGCCTATCGCAGCTTGATCGGATCATGGTGTCGCACGCCGATCTTGACCATGCCGGTGGCGTGGCAGCGGTGCGGGAGGCATTTCCCGGTGCGCGGCTGTTGGGTGCCGACACCGAGGCGCCTTGCGCGGCGGGGCAAGGTTGGCAGTGGGACGGCGTGCAGTTCGACGTGCTGCATCCGGCAGTGGCCAGTGCGTCGGCCGCCTCGGCGCACCGCAATGATGAATCCTGCGTGCTGCGCATCGTGGTGGGCTCACAAACCTTGCTGCTGGCCGGCGACATCGAGGCGACGGCGGAGCAGGCCTTGGTGCGCGATGCCCATGAAAAGCTGACGGCGCAGTGGTTGCTGGCGCCGCATCACGGCAGTCGCACGTCATCCAGTGAGGCGTTCATCGACGCGGTCAGGCCGCAGACCGTGGTCTTCAGCGCCGGGTGGCGCCACCACTTCGGACACCCGCATCCGCAGGTGGTTGAGCGCTATGCGTGGCGCGGCATCGACCGCTGGGCGACGGCTGAACACGGCGCGCTCACCTGGCGGTTTGACGGCAGCGCAGTCGAGCCGCAACCCCAAGCCTGGCGGCACGTTCACCGGCGTCGTTGGCATGCGCCGGCGGCGCCATGAGTCGTGTTAATGCGCCATCCCCGCTGGCAGTGACTTTCGATACGCTGTGCGATTGTCATTTCAAGAGAGCTGCGGATGACGATTGTCAGAAGTAAAGCGCCGCTGCGCCTCGGTCTGGCCGGTGGCGGCACCGACGTGTCGCCCTATTCGGACACCTACGGGGGTTGCGTGCTCAACGCCACCATCGACCTGTTTGCCTACTGCACCATCGAAACCCGTGACGACTGGCGCGTGGAATTTCGCGCCCGCGACCTGGGCGAATACTACGAAGGCCCGGCCCAGCCACGTCTGCCGCTAGAAGGCGGCGTGACGCTGCACAAGGCGATCTACAACCGGGTGATCAAGCAGTTCAACGATGGCCAGCCGATGGGCCTGACCATCACCACATACTCCGACGCGCCCCCGGGCTCGGGACTGGGCACCTCGTCGACCATGGTGGTCTCGATTTTGGCGGCATTTCAAGAGTTGATGCAGTTGCCATTGGGCGAGTACGACCTGGCGCACTTGGCGTTCGAAATCGAACGCAAGGATTGCGCGCTGTCGGGCGGCAAGCAGGACCAGTACGCGGCGACGTTCGGCGGCTTCAATTTTATGGAGTTTGGCGCCGACGACAAAACCATCATCAACCCGCTGCGGATTCGCGATCACATCGTCAACGAGCTGCACGCGCGCATGCTGTTGTATTTCACCGGCCGCTCACGCGACAGCGCGAAGATCATTGACGACCAGATTCGCTCGGTGACCGACGCAGGCACGGCGCAGAAGTCGGTGGAGTCGATGCACGCGCTCAAGCGGATTGCCTTCGAGATGAAAGAGCGCCTGTTGCGCTTTGACGTCGATGGCGTGGCGGCGCTGTTCCGCGAGTCCTGGCTGGCCAAGAAGTCGATGGCCGAGAGCATCTCCAACGCCAGTATCGACGCGGTGGCCGAAACGGCGATGGACGCCGGCGCCACTGCGGTGAAAGTGTCCGGTGCCGGCGGTGGTGGCTTTATGATGATCTTTGTCGACCCGACCCTGAAACTGGATGTGGTTGACGCGCTCAGCGGCCAGGACGGCTACTTCGTCAAGTTCGATTTCACTTCAACTGGAGTGCAGGCATGGTCGCTTTAACCCTGGATCGCGTGTCCGGCATGATTCGCGATTCCATCGCGGTCAAGGAGCGGGTGCTTGCCGACACGGCGCTGCACGATGCGATTCTAGTGGTGTCGCGGGTGTGCATCGAGGCACTCAAGCGCGGCAACAAGATCATGCTTGCCGGCAATGGCGGCTCGGCCGCCGACTCGCAGCACATCGCCGCCGAATTTGTCAGCCGCTTCGAGTTTGACCGGCCCGGGCTGCCGAGCATTGCCCTGACCACCGACACGTCGATGCTCACCGCCATCGGCAACGACTATGGCTATGACTACGTGTTCGCGCGGCAACTCGAAGCCAATGGCCGCGAGGGTGACGTGTTTATTGGCATTTCGACCTCGGGCAATTCCAAGAACGTGATTGCGGCGGTCGAAGCCGCCCACCAACGCGGCATCACCACGGTGGCGCTGTGCGGCGCGGCCGGCAAGCTCAAAGATCTTTGCCGCTATGCATTGTGTGCGCCGTCAACGCATACGCCGCGCATCCAGGAAAGCCACATTCTCATTGGGCACATCATCTGTGCTTTGTGCGAAGAGGCGATGTTTCCCGAGCACAAGCCCAAAACGGCATGAGCCTGCCGACGGCGATTGTTCTCGCTGGCGGTTTCGGCACACGGCTGCAGTCCGTGGTGGCCGATGTGCCCAAGCCGATGGCGCCGGTCGCCGGGCGGCCGTTTCTGCAGGTGCTGCTCGACACGCTGGCCGATGCCGGGGTCACCGGCGCCGTGCTGGCGGTGGGGTACAAGCGAGAAGTCATCGAACAGCACTTTGGCGCGCACTATCGCGGTATCGCGCTGGACTACAGCGTCGAGGCCGAACCGCTGGGGACGGGTGGGGCGATTCGCCAGGCTTTCGAGCAGGCCGGCGTTGAGCGCGCGCTGGTGCTCAATGGCGACACCTGGTGTCCGGTGGACCTGTTGGCGCTGGTGCAGACCCACCGTGCGCACGCCGCGATGCTGACACTGACCCTCACCCAGGTGCCCGACGCGGGTCGTTTTGGCGCGGTGACGCAATTGCCTGACGGTCGCGTGAGCGCGTTTCACGAGAAGCGCAGCGACGGCGGGGCGGGGCGCATCAATGCCGGGGTGTATGTCGTCGAGCGTGCGCTGATGGCGTATGCGCCGACATCCGCCAAGTTCTCGTTCGAGACCGATGTGATGCAGCGCGTCGTGGGCACCTTGCCGGTGTTCGGCCACGTCACCGACGCGCCGTTCATCGACATTGGTATTCCCAGCGAATTTGCCCGCGCGCAGGGGCTGTTCGCATGACCGACACGGTGCGGTTGCTTAACATCGACTTCGACAACCTCACCCGCGCCGAATTGCTGGCGCGGTTCGACCGCGGCTTTATGCTCAACCCCAATGTTGACGTGCTGATGAAGCTGCAGCACGACCGTGAGTTTTACGAGATTGCCCTGGCGGCCGACTTTGTCATCTGCGACAGCCAGATCTTGAAAATGGCGTCACGACTTCTCGGTACGCCGATTCGCGAGAAGATCTCCGGTAGCGATTTCTTTGGCGAGTTTTGCGCTTATCACGCAGCCACTCCGGCCGTGACCGTGTTTCTGCTGGGCGGCATGGACGGCGTTGCCGAAACGGCCCGCCAAAACGTCAACCAGCGGGTCGGGCGCGCCATCATCACCCACGCCCACAGCCCGAGCTTTGGCTTCGAGAAAAACGACGCCGAGAGTCGCGCGCTGGTCGCGCGCATCAATGCCTCCGAATGCTCGGTGCTGGCCATTGGCGTGGGCTGTCCCAAGCAGGAGAAGTGGGCGCACCGCTGGCGCGGCGAGATGCCGGGCATTCGCCAGATTCTGTGCATCGGCGCCACCATCGACTTCGAGGCCGGCAATGTGCCGCGCGCCCCAGCCTGGATGAGTCGCGTCGGGCTGGAATGGCTGTACCGCATGGCCGCCGACCCCAAGCGTTTGGTGCGCCGTTACCTGGTCGATGACTTGCCCTTTTTTGTGTTGCTGCTGCGACAGCGTCTGGGTCGTTACAGGAACCCGTTCGCATGACCGTCAGGGTGATTCCGCTGGTGGTGATTTCGCCGGTGCGCAACGAGGCGGAGCTGATTCGGTTGACTTTGGACGCGATGGTGGCGCAGACGTGGCGTCCGGCCGAGTGGATTCTGGTCGACGACGGCTCGACTGATGAAACGGCCGCCATCATCGGACGTTATTCCGCCCAGCACCCGTGGATACGCTGCATCGCCCGCGGCAACCGCGGATTTCGAGAGTTGGGCGGCGGTGTGATTGCCGCCTTCGATGAAGGGCGCCGGCACATCTCGGCCTCGGACTGGCAGTACCTGGCCAAGCTCGATGGCGACATGAGCTTTGGCCCGCGCTATCTCGAAATCATGGTCGGCACGCTGCTGGCCGAGCCAAAACTGGCCTGCGTGTCGGGCAAGGTGTTTCGTCCGGAAGGTGACACCGAGGTCGAAGAATTCATCATCAACGAGGCCACTGCCGGACAATTCAAGCTGTACCGCCGCGAGGCGTTCGAGGCGATCGGCGGCTTCACCCGCACCATCCTGTGGGATGGCATCGACTTTCACCGTTGCCGGATGTTGGGCTGGGACACGCGCAGTTTTTCGCACCCCGAGGCCAAGCTGTTCCATCACCGTCTGATGGGCAGTTCGGACCAGAACGTTTACAAGGGACGACTGCGGCTGGGGCGCGGCATCTGGTTCATGGGGTATCACCCGCTCTACGCGCTGGCCTCGGGCCTATTTCGCATGCGCGAACGACCGGTGCTGATTGGCGGCCTGATCATGATTTACGGATATCTCAGTGCAGCGCTGGCACAGCAGCCACGCTTTGACGACCCGGCCTTCCGCAAATACCTGCAGACGTGGCAATTGCGACAACTCAGCAAGTTGCCCAACAAGGTGCTGCGACGTGTTGGATTGGGCGGGCGCCACGCATGAACCCGAGCGCCAGTCGTTCCTTCGTGTTGCAGGGCCTGTTCTTTGCGTTTTTGACGGCGTTGCCGCTGTACCTGCTGGCCCACTTTCTCGATGTGGAGTGGTCACGGCCTTACCAGTCGCTGGCTGTGCTGGCGGGCGTTCTGGCGTTCATTCTGTTGCGACGTTTTGACCTGACGGCCCACTGGCGCTTTGGCCGGCCTGACTCGATTGCCAACCGCTTTCTCATTGCCTGGGGCATGTTGATCGGCGGCTTGGCGCTGGCCGGCTTCGTGTTGCAGTACGCCGAGTTTTATTCGCGTCTGCTGTTGGGTGTCTGGATGGTGGTGACGCCATTTTTCATCGCCCTGGTCCACCTGATGATTCGTGTGCTGATGCGCCGTTACGCGCCGGACGCTCGCCTCAAACGCCGTGCCGTGCTGGTGTTTGCCAGTGACTCGGCACGCCTGCTGGAGCGCGGCCTGCGCAACACCGAAGACTTCGAGGTGCTCGGTTACTTTGATGACCGTGACGCTGACCGCACCGACGGCGGTGTCGGCGACCTGCCACTGCTCGGCAAAGCGCGCGACGTGGCGCAGTACACCAAGGACAACCACATCGAAGTGGTGTTCGTGGTGCTGCCTGACAACGCCACCAAGCGCGTCGTCGGCGTGCTTGAAGCGCTGGGCGATACCACCGCCAGCGTTTACTACGTGCCGGACTTTCTGGCCTTTCAGGTGTTTAACGCACAGTTTGTCGAGGTGGCCGGGTTTCCGGTGTTGCAGGTCGCCGAGTCACCCTTCTTCGGTGCCGACGGCCTGCTGAAGGCCATCTTTGACCGCAGCTTTGCGGCGCTGGCATTGCTGATGTTGCTGCCGGCGTTTGCCATTATCGCCATCCTCATCAAACGCGACTCGCCGGGGCCGGTGTTCTTCAAGCAGAAGCGATACGGGCTCAACGGCAAGCGTTTCTTCGTTTATAAATTTCGGTCAATGACGGTAGGCGATGACCTGTCGCGGCAGCAGCAACAGGCCACTCAGGATGACGACCGTATCACCCGTATCGGACGCTTCATGCGCAAGACCTCGATTGACGAGCTCCCGCAGTTCTGGAACGTGATGCGCGGCGAGATGAGCGTGGTCGGGCCGCGTCCGCATTCGATTTCGCACAACGAGCAATACCGCAAGGAAGTGCGTCGCTACATGGTGCGCCACAAGGTCAAACCGGGGGTCACCGGCTGGGCGCAGGTCAATGGGCTGCGCGGCGAAACCGCACAGCTTGAGCGCATGGCCGAGCGCATCGAGTACGACCTCGACTACATCCGCAATTGGAGCCCGTGGCTGGACCTCAAGATCATTTTTCTCACGGTCTGGACCATCGCCCGCGGCGACGAAAATGCGTACTAGCGCGGCCGTTTTGGCGCTGACGATGGCGTTCCCTGCTTGGGCGGTGGTCGAGGGCGAGCCTTATCTGAAGCTGCGTAGCGCGCGCACCGACAACCTGTTCGACGCGCCGCGCGATGCCGCCATCGACGTTGACCGACAACGGGCGAGCGAGACGCAGCAAACCGCCACCGTCGGCGCGGCGCTGCAGTACACCTGGGGTCTGCAGAAGGCCACCGCCGACCTTGAAGCTGCGCGGGTGTTGCACCGCGACTTTGACGGTTTGGACCACACCACCTACGCGGCCGGACTGGGGCTGGAATGGCAGGTCGCGCGGCTCTGGGAAGGCGCCCTCAGCGCCGAGCAGCGTCGCGAGCAGGAAAACTTTGCCGACCGCGATAACGTCACGCTGGGCCTGCTGGACCGCACCACCGCAGATGCCTCGTTGCGTTGGAAGCCGACGCCGCGCTGGGCACTGGAACCGTCGCTCGGCCTGCGCCGTGTCGAATATGACCGACTGACCTCGCGCGATGCCGATCGTGAAGATGTGGTGGTCGGCGTCGAAGGCCTTTACACCGGCAATCCGGTGGCCACTGTCGGCGTCGGTTTGGACCGCACCATGGGCCGCTTCCCGGTTCGTGAACGGCAGCCCGACCGCTTCGACGGTATCGGTGACGGGTTCACGCAGACCGATCTGTTCACCCGCGTTGACTACCGATTTAGCGGTATCTCCAGTGTGCAGGCCGAGTTGGGCTACAGCTGGCGTGCCACCGAAGGCCTTGGCGTTGAGTCGGTTGACCGTGATCTTGACGGTGCCACCGGCCGGTTGCGCTATGTCCGGCAACAGTCGGCGCTGACGCTGATCCAGCTTGAAGTGTTTCGCCGTCTCGACAGTGTCGAGGACGTTGATGCGGTGTCGGCGGAGCGACTGGGGTTTCTCGCCGAACTGGACTATTCGCTGACCCGCCGAATCGGGCTACAAGGGCAGTATCGCCACGAGCGGCTGGATTATGTCGGTGGCGGTTTCGTGGCCGAACGCGCCGCGCGTGAAGACCGCGTCAATGTCTACCGCGTCGCGCTGCGCTATCGGCCACTGCTGTGGCTGGGCATCAGTGGCGGCATCGAGTCGGAGCAGCGGCGCTCGAATCGAGAGGCTCGCAGCTTTGACACCCGCATCGGTTTTATCGAGGTTGAGGCGCGTTAAGACTGATTGGCCCTTGCAAAACATCGTCGGCCCGCTTGAGTACCGCACAAAAATCCGCTAACTTCAATAAGTTGTCATCAAGTTATGGTCTGATTTATCCGGTCCCTTAACGAGGAGGCGCGCGCAGCGACATGCAAACGATTCCCGCAATCCTGAAGCTCGATGCCGGCGGTCTGCCGGTGGGGTGGATCCGTTGGCAAACGGCGGTTGTGCTGTATGCCCGCGACCGCGTTCGCTGGGAAGCCGGGGAAGAGCGTTTCGAGATTCGCGGCGGCACCTGCGCCCGCACCGGCTGCCAGTCGATGATCGAAATCGGCAGCATCATCGCTGTGTCGGACCGATCAAAACGTTTCGAAAAAGGCGTGCCGCTGCTGACCAACCGCACGTTGTTTCAGCGCGACCAGAATTTGTGCCTTTACTGCGGCGATCATTTCTCGATCAACCAGTTGACGCGTGATCACGTGATTCCCGCATCGCGCGGTGGACTCACGATCTGGGAAAACTGTGTCACGGCCTGCCGCGTCTGCAACCAGAAAAAGGACAGCCGCACGCCGGAAGAGGCCAGCATGCCGCTGCTGGCGGTGCCGTACACCCCCAATCTCGCCGAGTACCTGATCCTGCAGAACCGCCGCATCCTTGCGGACCAAATGGCCTTCCTGAAAGGTTATTCGCGCAAGCAGGCGCGCACGCCGGCCGTGGCCGCGCACTGACAACCGTCGCCCGCGCGACCGGCAGCCGTTCATTTGCTGGCACACTCGCGCCCCTCGCCGAGACGACTTGGCGCATTTTCGAAGGCAAAGGTGGCACGTGGCAGGGCATGACGACGGCGCAGGCGCTGCAACCGAAACGGTGACAACCCATACCGCAGCCCGCCCGCTGCGCGCCATCCTGCTGGTCACGGGCGCGGTCTTTCTGTTCGCCTGCATGGACGCCACCACCAAATACTTGGTCGCCGAATACCCTGCGCCCATCGTCATCGCCGTGCGCTACATCGTGCACTGCCTGCTGATGGTGGTGCTGTTGGCGCCGTCGATGGGCCGGCAACTGGTGCAGACCCGGCGCACCGGTCTGGTCCTGGTGCGCGCCGCCTGCCTGGCGGCCACATCGCTGGCCATGGCGCTCGCGCTGATCAGACTGCCGGTGGCCGAGGCCACGGCCATCGTCTTTTTGTCACCACTCATCGTCGCGGTGATTGGCGGTCTGGTGCTGCGCGAAAAGATTGGTTGGGTGGGTTCGCTGGCGGCTGTCACCGGATTTGTCGGCGTGCTGCTGATTGTGCGGCCAGGTGGTGGCTTGGACCCGGTCGGCGTTGCCCTGGCCTTGACGGGCGCGGTGCTCATCGCCATGTACCAGTTGCTGTCGAGGGTGCTGGCGGCCACGGAAAGCACCATGGCGCTGCTGTTCTATGGCGCGCTGTTCGGCTCTATTCTGTATGGCGTGTCGGTGCCGTGGTTCCTGGACGGACAGGTGCCGTCGCTGTTGCAGGTGGGCCTGTTCCTGAGCATGGGCGTCACCGGCGGCTTGGGCCATTTTCTGTTCACCGCCGCCCACCGCCATGCCCCGGCCACGACGCTGGCCCCGGTGATGTACGTGCAATTGCTGTGGGCGAGCCTGCTCGGCTGGCTGGTGTTTAACGACGTGTCGGACAGCCTCAGCATTCTCGGCATGGTCGTCGTTGCGCTGTCGGGCGTTGCGGTCGTGCTCAAATCACGTTGGACGCGCCGCACCGTGGTGGCCGCAGCGCCGGAATAATCGCTGATGAGTGGTGCGGCACCAACGCCCTGTGCGAGCTGGGTTTCTCGTCTGAGGCATGGCGTGCAAAATAAAGCGGTTCGAGTGCCTTAACAATCATTGGGGTCGCCCATGCAGATTGCCCAAGCGATGCGCCTTGCCGCGGAACACAGTTGCGAGCTGTATCGCGACACCGATTCAGGCGACTGGGTCGTGGCGTCGATTTCCTACGACAGCGATGCCTGCTCGTTGAGCGACGCCAAGCTGCTGGAAATCGACGCCAAGGCATTTTTGGCGGACTACATTCCCGATCGTTTCTGACCGTCAGGCGTGACGCTGGCGGTCAGCAGCGACACGCCGCGCGCCGAACGCTGGTCCACCGCCTGGTGGCTGGGCGCAAAGGCCGTGCACGGGGCAAAGGTCACCGTGTCAAAGCCGGCCTTCTGCAAGCGCCTCTGGCCCTGTCGGCGACCCCATAAGTGGCTGTGCATGCGGCTGCGGGTGAACGCCATCAGGCCCAGGCCGAGCAGTGCCATCGCCGGGTGTGCCTGACGCGGCAGGTAACAATCCGATATGTACAAACCGTGCTCGAAGCGTACCAGGCCACCGGCAACCTGCTGCCAAAGACCGTCGGCCAGGGTGCCGGGCAAATAGTTCATCAAGCCCTCGGTGATGACGGCAACGCCCTGGTTGCGGGGCAGGCGGGCGAGGAGCTCACTGACCGAGCCCTCACCTCCGGCCAGGCTCACGTCGATGACCTGGTTGCCCAGTTGTGGCGGGACTTTGACCAAGCCGGCCATTCGCGTGCGCTTGAGCCGCACCATGTGGGGCAGGTCGGTTTCGATGTAGCGCAGCGTGGGGTGACGCTGACAGAGCCGCAGGCCGCGGCCTGAAAAGCCCGCCGCCAGTTCGATCACCGTGTGCACATGACCTTGTTTGATGGCCTGTTCAACAGCGTCATCAATGGCGTGGTGGCGCGCCAGCAGCCAACTGTTGAATGAGAAGCCAGTGGTCCACTGCACACTGCGCGCGAGGGTCTGAAACAGGCGGTCCACCGGCTTGCCCTCGTCGGGCACCCAGCCGGGCGGCGAAAGCCCGGCGCGCTCCCAGACCATGCCGGTGGCAAATGCGGTGGGGCTGACGCGGTCGGGTTGGGACATGTCGGAGACGATTCGATCAGGAGGCTGATGTATTCTGCGCGCCTTGTAAAAACCAAACTGACAGAAATCGCCATGGCTGACGCACTCAACAAACGCTCCCGCACCATCACCGGCGGGATGGAACGCTCCCCCAACCGCGCCATGTTGCGCGCCGTCGGGTTTGGCGATACCGATTTTGACAAGCCCATCGTCGGCGTCGCCAACGGTCATTCCACGATGAACCCCTGCAATGCCGGGATTCAGCCGCTGGCCGACCGCGCCTGCACCGCGCTGAGCCAGTCCGGCGCCATGCCGCAGACCTTTGGCTTTCCCACCGTGACCGATGGCATTTCCATGGGCACCGAGGGCATGAAGTTTTCGCTGATCTCGCGCGAAGTGATTGCCGATGCCATTGAAACTGCCGTGTCCAGCCAGTGCATGGACGGCGTGCTGGTGGTCGGTGGCTGCGACAAGAATATGCCCGGCGCGATGATCGGCATGTTGCGCATGAATATTCCCGGCGTGTTCGTCTATGCCGGCACCATCAAGCCGGGGACCTGGAAGGGCGTGCCGCTCACGGTGGTCTCGTCGTTTGAGGCCGTCGGCACCTTCCGCGCCGGCAACATGAGCGAAGAAGACTTCATCGGCATTGAAAAAAATGCCTGTCCCAGCGTCGGCGCCTGCGGCGGCATGTTCACCGCCAACACCATGTCGTCATCGTTCGAGGCCTTGGGCATGAGCCTGCTGGGGTCTTCGCAGATGGCGTCGCCCGACCCCGAGAAGGCCGACTCCGCCGCCGACTCGGCGCGGGTGCTGGTGGAAGCCATCAAGAAGGACATCAAGCCGCGCGACATCGTCACCCGCAAGGCCATCGAGAACGCCATGACCCTGGTGATGGCGACCGGCGGTTCCACCAACGCGGTGCTGCACTTCCTGGCAATTGCCCACGCCGCGCAGGTTGAATTCTCGCTCGATGACGTCGAAACCATTCGCCAGCGCACCCCGGTGATCTGTGACCTGAAGCCGTCGGGCAAATACGTGGCGGTGGACCTGCATCGCGCCGGCGGCGTCCCGCAGGTGCTGAAAATGCTGCTGGTCAACGGGCTGCTGCACGGCGATGCGCTGACCATCACCGGCGAGACCATGGCCGAAGCGCTGGCCTCGGTGCCGGACGCGCCGCGCGCCGACCAGGATGTGATTCGCCCGTTCGATCAGCCGATGTACGCGCAGGGCCATCTGGCCGTGCTCAAGGGCAACCTGGCGCCCGAAGGCAGCGTCGCCAAGATCACCGGCCTGAAGAACCCGGTGATCACCGGCCCGGCCAAGGTGTTCAACTCCGAAGACGAGTGCATGGCGGCGATTCTCGATGACCGCATCGTCGCGGGAGACATCGTGGTGATTCGCTACGAAGGCCCCAAAGGCGGCCCCGGCATGCGCGAAATGCTGGCGCCGACCAGCGCCCTGATCGGCAAGGGTCTGGGCGAAAGCGTGGGCTTGCTGACCGACGGACGTTTCTCGGGCGGTACCTGGGGCATGGTCGTCGGCCATGTCGCGCCCGAAGCCTATGACGGCGGCACCATCGCGTTGATTGAAGAAGGCGACTCGGTGACCATCGACGCCCACCAGCGCCTGCTGCAACTCAACGTGGCCGATGAGGTCATCGCCGCGCGCCGCGCGAAGTGGGTGCAGCCTGCGCCGCGCTACACCCGCGGGGTGCTCGCCAAGTTCATGAAGAACGTGTCGAGTGCGTCTAAGGGGGCCGTGACGGACTGATCGGAGGCGCGTGGCCATGATCTTCAAGTTGTAGGTCGGGTTGAGCGTGCGAAACCCGGCGGCGGTCAATCCGACGCGGGCAACCGGAAAAATCGCCGCGCGTTGTCGGCGCTCGCTCGCTGCAATACGGCTTCGTCCTCACCCCGCAGCTCGGCCAGCGCCCTGGCCACCCATGGCAAATACGCGGGCTCATTTCGGCGACCATCAATGCCCGGCTTGTCGTCGTGGCGCTTACCGGGGCGTTGGCCTTTGGGGACATTGCCTGGCAAGAGATAGGGCGCGTCGGTTTCAATCATCAGCCGGTCCAGCGGGATGCCCGGCACCAGCCCGCGCAGTTCCGCGCCGCGTCGCTTGTCGCAGACCCAGCCGGTGATGCCGATGTGGCAGTCCAGCGCCAGGTAGTCGTCAGCTGCCTCGGCGGTGTCAGTGAAGCAGTGCACGCAGGCGTCCACCAGCGCAGGGCGGTATTCACCCAGGATGGCGTGAAAGTCTTTATGCGCGGCCCGCTGGTGCAAGAACACGGGTTTGCGCAGTTGCACCGCCAGCTCAAGCTGCGCGATGAACACCTTGCGCTGCACCGGGCGTGGCGACAGGTCGCGGTAGTAGTCCAGCCCGCATTCGCCGAGGCTGACCAGTGAGGGCTGCGCTGCGAGGTCGGTGATCAGCCGGGCATCTTCATCGGTCCAATCGCTGGCGTGATGCGGGTGCACGCCAGCGGTGCAATACAGCCGATCCGGGGCGGCGAGGGCGAGGTGTTGTACCGCCTGATTCGAGGTGCGGCAACTGCCGGTGAGGATGACGGTCTCCACGCCCGCAGCCCAGGCGCGGGCCAGTACGGCGGCGCGGTCGGGGTCAAAGCTCTCATGGGCCAGATTGGCGCCGATATCGATCATCGCAGCGCCACTTATTCGTCACGCTGCAGGTCGGTGGGGACGCTGTCGAGCCGCTGTCGCTGCGCTTGGGCAACGCCATCAACACAGCGGTAACGAAAAACGCGCTGACGCTGGGTGCGCGTGGTGCCGGTGTCAGCCGGCACGATCCACTCAAGGTTCACTGCGCGGGCCGGGCGCGTGCCGGTGCTGCAGAGTCGCGTTGCCAGCCGGCGCAGATCAAGGCCGCGTTCACCCTCACCAGCAGCCGCGAGATAGTGCTGCCAGCGGCGGCCGGAATAGGCGCCAGAGGTGGGGGTAAGCCGGTAGTCCAGCGCCTGATCGCCGCGCAGGGCATCGCGATATTGCCCCGGCACGCGCTCAACCGCGGCCACCCATTGACCCTCTCCCTGCACATTGATCGAGGGCACGGCTGGTGTCACGAATCCGCTGAAGGCCAAACCGGGTGGCGACCCGGTCAGGCGTGGCGTTTGGGTCACGGCTGAGACGCCCTGCGCGACCATCAGCGTCAGTGCGGTGAGTGCCAACGCCGCCATGCTGGTCGGCTTGCTGGCCGGCGGCAGGGCGTCGAACACCGACGCCAGCAACCCGCGATGGCGCACCACCTGCCGATACAGGAGATCACCTGCGGCACGCAGCGGTGCCAGTGCCAGAACCGGCCCCAGCGGCGCCAACCAGGCGGAATGACGGACCAGTGTCACTCCCGCCAGCCAGTGCAGGCTCGCGCGACCCTGATCATCAATAACCACCCAGCTGTCTTGCGCCTTCATCAAGGCAAAGGCCCGCGGATTGTCCTGCGCCGGTCCGAGTCGGCTGCCGGGTGGCAAGATCAGCATGTCTTTTAAGACCCGGCAACTTTGATGGCAGAAGCGACAGTCCCCGTCGTAAAAGATCTGCACCGGCGGACGCTTGGCGTGACGACGCCCCAAGTTCGTCCACAGCGCGCCGGGCAACCACGGCATCACCGCCAGGGCGGCGACGACAATCAAACTGGTGGGCGCAGGCTGGGTGACAAGAATCAGCACGGCGCCGAGCAAGGTCAGCGCCGGGGTCAGCCAGCGCCATGAGGAGACGGTGGCAATCATCATCCTTGCCAGCACACCGAGCACCAGCGCGAGGGCGCCCGCCAGGGCCAAGGTCGCGGCCTCGCCTTTTAGCGGGCTCATCAGTGCCGCGCCCGCCAGTACCAGCCATTGCAGTGACCAGCCGAGGCCAATCAGACCCCCGCGACGGGTGTCACTGACGGCGGACGCCTGTGTTGTTCCCAGCGTGGCGTCGAGGCTCCAGCGCAGGCCCAAGGGCAGGCACAGCGACCATAGCGCGAGGCCGGCCAGGCCGATTTCATGCGGCAGGCTGACCAATGGCTGGCGGGTGACGAAACTCAGCAGCACCAACGTTGCCACGGTCAGGCTGAAGCGCGTTCGGTAGCCGATCAGCAGTGTCAGCGCGGCGAGCAGGCCGGTCAGCAGCATCAGGTTGAGCAGCCAGGCCTTGCCGGTGACCAGCGTCAAGTTGTGTGCGGCGAGGCCGCCCAGACCGATGCTGTCGGTCCGTGGCATCAGGCCGCCGTCGCTGAACCAGAGCGGCGTCGCACCCATCAAGGCGACCAGCGTGCAGGCCAATGCGAGGGCCAGCGCCACGCGGAACAGCGCCATGCTGCGCAGGTCCATGCTGGTCATCTGGTACCAGTACTGTTTTGGCAGCGGCGCGGGGTCGGTGGTCATGGTGTCCGGTGATGCGCGCGCGGGTTGGATGCAGGTGAGAGCAGGTCACCCGGCAGCGCGATTGCTTGGATAATGGGCCATTGCCGCTGGCCATCGAGACGGCACTATAGAAGTGCCCCGGCCTGGCCGCAACCGCGCTCAGTGCAGGGTTTCGACCTGCCCTTAGGAGGGAAAAATGCTCAGTGAAATTCCCGGCTCAGCAGCCGAGGCGCCGTCGCAGTTGATCGCCAACCACGGCGCCATCGAGGTGGCGTGGTCGCTGCCACGAAGCGCGCCATTGGGCTGGATGGTGGTGGGCCACCCACACCCCCTTTTTGGCGGTGCGATGAGCAACAAGGTGACCTCGACACTGGCCTCGGCCGCTGCCGAGATGGGCTGGTTGGCGTTGCGCTTCAACTTTCGCGGTGTTGGTCGCAGCGACGGCCAGCACGATGGCGGTCGGGCGGAAACTGATGACTATCTGGCACTGGCCGCCGCCTTGCGCGCCCACCTGCCGACATTGCCTTCGGTGTATGCAGGGTTTTCGTTTGGCGGCTTCGTGGCCCTGCGTGCCGCCGAACAGGTGCCGCCGACGGGCGTGCTGACGGTCGCACCGCCGCTGACCAAATACGTTGACTTGCCGACGCCGACGGTGCCGAGTGTGCCTTGGTGGACCCTCCACGGCCTGGACGATGACGTGGTGTGCGTCGCCGACAACGAGGCGGCGCTGGTCAACGCGAACCCGCCGCCGCATTGGGTGCGCGTTGCGGGCACCGGACATTTTTTTCACGGACAGTTGGCCGTCATCAAGTCGACCACCCGGGAATTTATCGAGCATCTGGCGATCTGAGGCCGGGCCTGAGGGATGACGAACATGGAGATTGCATGCTGAGCAAATGGTTGTCGCGACTGAATTCAACCGCCGAGCGGGGGCAGCAGGACCCTGCCGATGTGAGTCTGGCCACGGCGTTGTTGCTGCACGAAGTGGCCATGGCCGATGCCAATCAGGACGCCGTCGAAGTGGATCAGGTGCTGCAGGAGATCACTGAAGCGTTTGGCCTGTCGGCCGAGCAGGCCGAGACCCTCAAGCGGCAGTCGGCCGTGGCCGCCGAGCGCACGGTGTCACTGCACGGGGTGGTCGAGGCGCTGAACGCGAGCCTCGACGCCGATGGCAAGCGCGAACTCTGTGCGCGGCTGTGGCGGGTCGCCTTTGCCGACGGTCATCTCGACCCGCATGAGGAAGGCCTGATCCGCAAGCTGGCCGACCTATTGTTCATCCCGCACCCCGTGTTCGTGCAGGAAAAACTCAAGGCCGAGGCGACGGCGGCCGGGTCTTCGGCAGCCTGAGGCCCACCGCGCCGATGGTGTCGTCCTTGAGCTCGCGGATCACCAACTCCATATCGCCTAAGCGCAAGCGGTCACCGATCACCGGGTTGGGCAGGCTGCTGTGCAGAAACTCGGCGACCGTCAACTTGGCGGCGTGGGGTGACACGGTCCAGCCGTAGATCATCGCCAGTTGGTCCATCGGCGCATCGGGCTGCAGACCAAACTCGCCGAAGAAGCGCTGCTCTTCTTTCTTCAGTGGCTTGGCGCTGGCCTCGAAGATCTTGTCGAGCGCTTCAAGCTCGGAGCGGTCGCACAGCAGGGCGACGTTGTCGGCTTCGCGCAGGCGGCCCCAGTTGCGAGAGGCCAGAAGCTTGTTGCCGCGGGTGATGGCGACGATGCGGATGGTGTCCGGCAATTCGATGTCACGGATGGTCTGGCCAGCCAATGCCGAATGCTTGGGCAGGCGATAGCTGACGATTTCATGATCGCGCGTGCCCGGCAGATCGATGTCGACGCGGTGCGTGCGGGCCGTCTGGTTGGGTACATAGAGCCCCAGAAACTGGGCGATGGGCGCCAGCGTCCAGCCCTGAACCACCAGCGACACCAGCACGATGATGAATGCCAGATTGAAAAACAGCTCGGCGTTGTCGAGACCGGCAATCAGCGGAAATGTGGCCAGCACGATGGGCACCGAACCGCGCAAGCCCACCCATGAGACAAATACCTGCTCGCGCCACGGGAAGCGGAATGGCAGTAGTCCAATGGTGACCGACACCGGGCGCGCCAGCAGCATCAGCACCAGCGCGATGAGCAGACCTGGCACCGCCACTTTGACGAGTTCACTTGGGGAAGCCAGCAGGCCCAGCAGTACGAACATGCCGATCTGCGCCAGCCAGGCGACGCCGTCATGAAAGCGGCGGATGTTGGGCAGGGCGTGCACGCGGTGGTTGCCGACCCACAGCCCGGCCAGGTAGACGGCGAGAAAGCCGCTGCCGCTCAGCCGATCGGTGAGTCCGAAAATCAGCAGGCCCCCGGCCAGGGCCATCAATGGATAAAGCGAATCATTGAGGTCAAGCCGGTTGAGCGTCGATGCCAGCGCGATGCCGCCGGTAAGCCCCATCAGCGTGCCCACGCCCATCTGCTGGACCAGAAAAATCAGCGAGTCGACCAGCGTGTAATCGTTAGGCGAGCCGAGATAGCCGATCACCGCCAGGGTGAGAAACACCGCCATCGGGTCATTGGTGCCGGACTCGGTTTCCAGGGTCGAGCTGACGCGTGTGTTCAGCGACATCGCCCGTGTGCTGAGCAGGGCGAACACGGCCGCCGCGTCGGTTGAGCCGACGATGGCGCCGATCAGCAGTCCCTCCGCCCAAGTCAGGTCCAGCAGCCAAGCGGCAAAGGCCCCGGTGATGGCTGCCGTGAGCAGCACGCCGACCGTGGCCAGCGACACCGAAGGCCAAATGGCGGTTTTGAAGTTGACTGCCGAAGTGCGCAGGCCGCCGTCGAAGAGAATCACCGCCAGCCCCAACATGCCGGCCAGATTGGCAAGGCCGTAATCACTGAAGGGAATGCCGCCGGGGCCGTCGACGCCGGCCAGCATGCCGATGACCAGGAACACCAGCAGCAAGGGCACGCCAAGGCGTGGCGTGATCACCGTTGCGAGGATGCTCATCGCGAGCAACAGACCAGCCAGCAGAATGAGATCAGGCGCGATGAGCATGGTTACATTCTATCCATCGCCCCCGTCATTTGGCGCTGACATCACGTTGACCAGCCGGGTCGCGGTGGGGGTCACCGCAGCCTTTCAGACGTGTCGATGGGCCGGTTCGGCGGCACGGTCGGGGTCTGCCACCTCGACGGCCATGGACTCGCGGTGTTGATGCAGGTGGGGTCGCCCAAACAGCGCGTGGATGAGCAGCCCGGCCACCGCCATCTGCAGCCAGCCCCAACCCACGCTGCCCAGCGCCAGCTTGAGGTCTGGCGTGAGGTGAAAGCCCCCTACGGTGGCGATGCCGATTCCGGCGATGACCAAGGTCGCGCGCGACCAGCCCATCAGCGGAATCAACAGCCAGCACACGGCCAGTCCGATCGGCAGGCTGTGCAGCGCGATGGACGCACCGAGTTCTCGGGTGGCCAGGTCGATGTTGGCGAGAATCGCCCCGTCGGCCAGCGCGTGTACCGCCAGGCCGACAAGGGCTATCGACAGCGCCACCCAATGGGTCTGCTCACGGATCGAACGGAAGGCGCGTTCCACCACCGTGGGCAGCGCGAACCCTGCCAGGAGCCAAACGAAACCCCAGGCGCCGCCGTCATGTAGGGCGTGCGGGATGATTTCAAACAGCAGCAGGGCGGCAATGCTGATCAGCACCAGCGCGTCGAACACGCGTCGATAGCCCGGCGCCGCGCGGGTCAGCGCGTAGAGCAGCGGCCCGCAGGCCAGTGCCAACAGCGTGGCGATGAGAAACAGCAGCATAAATGACCCTTGAGCCGGCGGACCCGGCATGAAAACCCAGCGCCTGCGACGTATCGTTATAGCGTAACAGTATCGACCCGTCGCTCGCCCCAGTGCAATGGCGGCGACGGGTTTAGCGGGTGGCCAGCGACGCGTCCGGGGGGTCAGTGCGCCCTGGCGGTACCGGTCCCTGCATCGTTATCCGCTGCCGGAATGACCGGCTCGGGCAGCGCCTCCGGCATGCGCTCCAGGGCAAAGCGCAGGGCCTCCTCGATCCAGCGAACTGGCTCGATGCGCAGCGCAGCTTTGACGGTGTCCGGAATCTCAGAAAGGTCTTTGACGTTCTCGTGCGGGATCAGCACCGTGCGGATGCCACCGCGCTGGGCAGCCAGCAATTTTTCCTTGAGACCGCCGATGGGCAAGATCTCGCCGCGCAAGGTGATTTCGCCGGTCATGGCGACGTCGGCGCGCACCGGAATTTTGGTCAGTGCCGACACCAGCGCGGTACACATGGCAACGCCGGCTGACGGTCCGTCCTTGGGGGTGGCCCCTTCGGGCACGTGGACGTGCAGGTCGGACTTCTCGTTGAACAGCGGGTCGATGCCCAGCAGGTGGCCGCGTGAGCGAACGACCGTCAGCGCCGCCTGGATCGATTCCTGCATCACCGTGCCGAGCGAGCCGGTCTGGATCAACTTGCCCTTGCCGGGTGACAGCGCGGCCTCGATGGTCAGCAGTTCGCCGCCCACCTCGGTCCAGGCCAGACCGGTGACCTGGCCAACCTGATTTTTCTCTTCGGCACGACCATAGCGATAGGGCTCGACACCGAGGAATTTCTCCAGCGTCTTTTCGGTGACCGAGATCTTCTTTTTGGCGGGTTCCTGGAGCAGCTGCTTGACCACCTTGCGACAGATCTTGCCGATCTGTTGCTCCAGCTTGCGCACGCCTGCTTCGCGCGTGTAGGTGCGCACAACGTGGCGGATGGCTTTTTCACCGAGCACCAGTTCTTTGTCTTTCAGGCCGTTCTCGCGGATCTGCTTCGGCAGCAGGTACTGCATGGCAATGGCGACCTTCTCGTCTTCCGTGTAACCGGGCAGACGGATGATCTCCATGCGGTCTAGCAGCGGGCCGGGAATGTTCAGGGTGTTGGCGGTGGCGACGAACATGACATCCGAGAGATCGATGTCGACCTCCAGGTAATGGTCCTGAAACGCCTTGTTCTGTTCCGGATCGAGCACTTCGAGCAGTGCTGATGACGGGTCGCCGCGGAAGTCCGTGCTCATCTTGTCGATTTCATCGAGCAGGAACAGCGGATTCTTGGTGCCGACCTTGGACAGGTTCTGCACGATCTTGCCCGGCATCGAGCCAATGTAAGTGCGGCGGTGACCACGGATCTCGGCTTCGTCGCGTACGCCGCCCAGTGCCATGCGGGTGAACTTGCGGTTGACCGAGTCGGCGATGGAGCGGCCCAGTGAGGTTTTACCCACGCCCGGTGGCCCCACCAAGCAGAGGATCGGACCCTTGACTTTTTTCACACGGCTTTGCACCGCAAGGTATTCGACGATGCGTTCTTTGACCTTCTCCAGGCCGTAGTGATCTTCATCAAGTTTCGCCTGGCACGCGGCGAGATCAATGACGCTTTTCGAGCGCTTCTTCCACGGCACTTGCAGCAGGGTGTCGAGGTAGTTGCGCACCACGGTGGCCTCGGCCGACATCGGCGGCATCATCTTCAGCTTGGCGAACTCGGCACGCGCCTTGGTGCGGGCCTCCTTCGACATGCCCGCCTTTTCGATGCGCTCGGCCAGTTCTTCCTGCTCGGAAGGGCCATCTTCAGACTCGCCCATTTCCTTCTGAATGGCCTTCATCTGTTCATTCAGGTAGTACTCGCGCTGGTTCTTCTCCATCTGCTGTTTGACGCGGCCGCGGATCTTCTTTTCGATCTGCATCACGTCGATTTCGCCGTCGAGCTGGCCCAGCACGTATTCGAGCCGGGTCCGCGCGTCGTCGAGCTCAAGCACCGATTGCTTGTCTTCGAGCTTCAGCGACAGATGGGCGGCGATGGTGTCGGCCAGGCGGCCGGGCGCGTCCATGCTCGCCAGCGATGGCAGCAGTTCGGCCGGAATTTTCTTGTTGAGCTTGGCGTACTGCTCAAATTGCGACAGCGTTGAGCGCATCAACGCGTCAATTTCGGGCGAGCGGTCGTCGTCTGCGGTTTCTTCGCTCAGCGGTGTGCAGTCGGCCACCAAAAAGAGTTCATCGTCTCGCCACTGGGTGATCTCGGCGCGACGCACCCCCTCGACCAACACCTTCACGGTGCCGTCCGGCAGCTTGAGCATCTGCAGAATGCTGGCCAGCGTGCCGACGGTGTAGAGATCGTCCGGTCCCGGATCGTCGACATCGGGTGTTCGTTGTGCGAGCAGGAGAATGCGCTTGTCGTCCTGCATGGCAGCACTGAGTGCCTTGATCGACTTTTCGCGCCCGACAAACAGCGGGATGGCCATGTGCGGAAAGACCACAACGTCGCGTAGCGGCAGAATCGGAGCGCAACGGTCAGAGAAGGACGGCACAGGTGACTCCCGGGCAGTGACAGCATTGAAAAGGATTATGACTCAACACGCTTGGGGCGCTGAGCGGGGAATCAACTCCTGACCGTCATCCCTGACGGGTGCACCGCGCCCAGGCGGCGAAAGGCTTGCATTGACGCGTTTTCGGTGCACTTGTTATAAAGCGCGTCACTCGAACGCTAAAAGCACGAGGCAGTGAGGCGTATGCACGGCGGGCCGGTATCCAGCCAGCCATCCGCTCAGGCATGATTGCATTCCATAAATTTTTGGGGAACAAATAGATGAACAAAACGGAACTCGTCGCAGCAATTGCGGAATCAGCCGATCTCAGCAAGGCCGATGCAGCACGCGCGGTTGACGCTTTTTTTGGCGTCGTCGGCAAGCAGCTGAAGAAGAAAGACAAAGTGTCACTCGTCGGATTCGGCACTTTCCTGCTGCGTGAGCGTGCCGCTCGCACCGGTCGCAACCCCAAGACCGGCGCTGCTCTGAAAATCAAGGCCAGCAAGACTCCGTCGTTCAAGGCTGGTAAGGCGCTCAAAGATCTCGTAAAATAAGCGGCTTGACCGGGGGCGGTTGTCGAGGCCACGCCGAACGGTTTTGAGGGTGCTTAGCTCAGCTGGTAGAGCGTCGCCCTTACAAGGCGAATGTCGGCGGTTCGAGCCCGTCAGCACCCACCACCGTTTTAGAAAATAAAGTACAATCGTCGTCTTCGCGGAGTGGTAGTTCAGTTGGTTAGAATACCGGCCTGTCACGCCGGGGGTCGCGGGTTCGAGTCCCGTCCGCTCCGCCAACAAGTTGCAATAAAAAAAGCGCCTGAGGCGCTTTTTTTATATCTGCGATTTGCCGCTGGCTGTTGAAAGAACAGCCGAGAAGAGATCAGTAGTCGAACTCTTCGTACTCGATCTCTTCCGCCGGCGCGTTGCCGTCATGGACGAGGTCGCGACGACGGTCGAGGTAGGCCGTCCGCAGGAAGACGTAGGGGTCAAACTGTTCGCGCAACAGCTGTTCGGTCCCCAGCAGAGATGCGCGAGTGTCGAGCGCGCCGAGCACAATCAGGCCGATGCGGATCTCGTCCTCGTGCTCCAGGTCGACATGATTGATGGGTTGCGCGTAGCCATCGGCCACCAGACCCACTAGGTCGCGATTGGACGACGGGCCGAGGAAGGGCAGCATCAGGAACCAGCCGTCACCAACACCCCAATGCCCCAGGGTCTGGCCAAAATCTTCATTGGTATCGGTCAGGCCAACCGAAGACGCCGGATCGAACAGGCCGGCCATGCCCAGGGTGCTGTTCATCAAAAAGCGCCCGGTGTCTCTGGCGGCCTGCTTGAACTTGAGTTGCAGCAAGTCGTTGGCGATCACCACCGGATAGCTGAGGTTGGACAGGAAGTTGCCAATGCCCCGGCGGACCGGCCTCGGCACCACCCGCACATACCCGCGCGCCACCGGCTCAAGCACATAGTCGTCGGCCACATTGTTGAACGCGAATACGCTGCGGTTGACCTTTTCCAGTGGGTCGGAGGGATCATGGGTCGGGCGATGCGCACAGGCCCCCAACAGGCCAAGAAGGGCCAGGCCCAAGCCAATACGGACAGCCCGAGAGTTCATGGCTGGGATTCCCGTTCAAACATCGTGTCGACTCCATAGAAACGCAGCAGTGTGGAAATTTGCGGTGCGGCATTGTGCAATGCCAGCGTTCGGCCCCGCGCAGCCGCGTGCCGACGCAGGGCCAGTAAAAAGGCGACGCCGGCGCTGTCAATCGCGCCGACGTCGCTCAGGTCCAGTGATTCGCCTGCAAGTTCGTCCGACCGTTCGAGCAACCCCGTTACGGTGGCGAATTTCAGGTCGCCCTGCAACCGGGCCATCAATCGTCTTCGCCGACATCCGGCGTCTTGGGTTCGATCTCGCCGCCTTCGAGTTTCTCGGTCACCGCATCCAGCCCGTCGCGGCCGATCTGATTGTTGAGCTGGGCACGGAAATTGTTGACCAGCGAAATGTTCTCGACCGTCAGGTCGAACACTTTCCAGCCATCATCTTTCAGTTGCATGACGAAGCCGATGGGCACCGGCGGCGCGTCCTTGCGGATCAGCGTCGACTGCACAGTCGCACGCTTGGCGTCCGGGGCCAGCCGCAGCGGGCGCCATTCGATTTCGACGTCGTCTTCGTATTCGACCAGCGCGTTGGCATAGGAGCGGAAAAGCATGCTCTTGAAAGCCTCGCCGAAGCGCTCCAGCTGCTCGGGACTGGCCTCGCGACCGTGCAGCCCAAGCACCAGCCGGGTGATGCGCGGAATGTCGAAGTGCGGCACGACCATTTCGTCGATCAGTTCAGCCAGCGCGTCAGGATCGGCTTTGAGCTCATCGCGACGTTCTGCGATGGCCGTACGCAGTTCGGCGGTGACGCTTTTGACCAGCTCATCCGGCGGGACGACCTCGGCCCGTGCACTGCCAAAGGCCAACGCCAGCAGCATCGCCACCGGCACGAAAAGTCGAAATTTGGGGGATATGCGCATCTGCATTACTCCTGGTTTGACGCCATGTTGGACAAAAATTGTCCGATTAAATTTTCGAGCACCAAGGCGCTCTGGGTCAGCATCAACTCGCTGCCATCAACCAACGGGTCCTGCATGCCGCCCGGTGTCAGGCCGATGTATTGCTCGCCGAGCAGTCCAGCGGTGAGGATTGAGGCCGAGCTGTCTTCCGGCAGGTTGTCGTACTGCCCGTCGATGGTCATGTGCACCGCAGCCTTGAAGGTGTAGGGGTCAATGACGATCTGGCTGACGCGGCCAATGCGCACCCCGGCAATCGTCACTGCCGAGCCCTGCTTGAGACCGCCAATATTCTCGAACTGCCCACTGACTTGGTAGGTGTCGCCGCCGCTGCCCACCGAGTCGAGACTGGCCACCCGAAACGTCAACACGAAGATTGCCGCGATACCCAGGCAAATGAAAAAGCCGACCAGTACTTCGAGTGAGCGATTGACCATGAAGAATCCTTGTCTGCAGCGCCTTAGCGGAACATGAAAGCTGTGAGCACGAAGTCCAGTGCCAGAATGACCAACGACGACAGCACCACCGTGCTGGTGGTGGCGCGGGAAACGCCTTCCGACGTTGGGGCGGCGTGGTAGCCCTGATACATCGCGATCCACGCCACTGAAAAGCCGAACAAGGTGCTCTTGATCATGCTGTCAACGATGTCTTGTGCGTTTACGGATGCACGGATCTGGCTCCAGTAGCTGCCATCGTCGATGCCGAGCAGTGACACACCCACCGCGTGACCGCCGGCGATACCGATGGCCATCACCGAAAAGATGGCGGCGAGCAGCGGCATCGAAATCAGCATGGCCAGAAAACGCGGCGCGATCACGCGCTTGAGCGGATCGGTCGCCATCATCTCCATTGCGGACAGTTGGTCGGTGGCCTTCATCAGGCCGATCTCTGCGGCCAGCGCTGAGCCCGCGCGACCGGCCACCAACAGCGCCGTCACCACCGGCCCCAGCTCGCGCACGATCACCAGCGCGACAAACACGCCCAATGATTCCTCGGCGCCGAAGCGCACCAGCGTGCGGAAGCCCTGCAGGGCCAGCACCATGCCAACGAAACTGCCCGATAACACCACGATGATCAGCGACATCACGCCGACCGAATGAAGTTGTTGGGCAAGGATGCGCGGCCGTGCCAGCGCGGCCGGCAGTGCGGCCAGCACATTGATCAAAAAGAACTGCGCGCGGCCGATGCCGGCAAACACCGCTGCGACTGTGGCGACGAGGCGTCTCATGGGCGGCGCGTGCCTCCAAGGCTCTCGGCCAGTGGCGGTGCCGGGTAGTGAAAGCGCACCGGGCCGTCAGCCTCGCCACGCAAAAACTGGCGGGCCAACGGGTCGTCAGTCTGCTTCAGCGACTCGGGGGTGCCGGCGGCAATCACTTTGCCGCCGGCAACGATGTAGGCGTAATCGGCAATCGACAGCACCTCGCCAACATCGTGTGAGACGACAATGCTGGTGAGTCCCAGTGCGTCGTTCAAGGCGCGGATCAGGCGCATTAACACCCCCATGCTGATCGGGTCCTGGCCGGTGAACGGCTCGTCGTACATCACCAGCTCGGGGTCGAAAACCACTGCACGCGCCAGCGCCACGCGCCGTGCCATGCCGCCGGACAGCGACTCCGGCATCAGCTGCGCCGCGCCGCGCAAGCCGACCGCGTCGAGCTTGAGCAGAACCAAGTCATGGATCAGTGCCTCGGGCAGATCGGAGTGCTCACGCAATGGGAAGGCGACGTTCTCGAACACGCTCAAGTCGGTGAGCAGCGCGCCGTGCTGAAACAGCATGCCCATCCGCCGCCGCAGTGCGTAAAGCGATTTGCGCCGCAGCGTGTGGACGTTGACGCCGTCAAATTCGACCGTACCGCCGGCGGGCCGCCATTGGCCGCCGATCAGGCGCAGCAAGGTGGTTTTGCCGGTGCCCGAAGGCCCCATGATGGCGGTCACCTTGCCGCGCGCAATGTCGATGTCGATGCCGTCATAAACGACCTGCGACCCATGCGCAAAATGCAGCTTTCTCACCTTGACCAATGAGGGCGCTTCGCGTGCATCGTGGGCGGCGTCGGGCAACGCGGGGGAGGGCATCGTCATAGCTTAGGCAGTCCAAACTGAACGGGCACTGGCGGTGCGTACGGTAATCGCAATTCTTCAGTGAGCAGGGTCAGCAGCCGGGCGTCCAGGTGCGTGCGGTCGATGTCCGGCACCCAGGCGATCAACTGCGTCATCGGCTGGCCGATCAGACCACAGGGGTTGATCCGCGCAAACGGTGTCAGGTCCATGTCGATGTTCAGGGACAGCCCGTGGTAGCTGCGAAAGCGCCGGACCCGCAAGCCCAGTGAGGCGATTTTTGCCTCGCCCACATAGACCCCCGGCGCTTTGGGCCGCGCGTGCGCTTCGATGCCGTAGCCCGCGAGCAGCCGGACCAGCGCCTGCTCGATGCCGGTTACCAGCGCGCGCACGCCCAAACCCCGTCGTTGCAGGTCAACCAAGACGTACACCACCCGTTGTCCTGGGCCGTGATAGGTCACCTGGCCGCCGCGATCAGACTGCACCAGCGGAATGTCGCCGGCGTCCAGCACGTGCGCCGCTTTTCCGGCGAGCCCCTGGGTGAACACCGGGGGGTGCTCGACCAGCCACAGCTCATCCGGTGTGTCGGCCTCGCGCGCATCGGTCCACTGCTGCATCGCGTGGTAGCAATGCAGATAATCGATCTGACCCAGATCGCGAACCGTCACCGGCGGAATCACCGAGCAGGCTGCTGCTGACGCCACGTCGTCAACCGGCGATCAGCAGGCGAATCCAGTCGATGAAGCGCTTCCAGAGCGAGCCGCGTTCGACATCGACCAGGGCGACCAACGAGGTCGTGCGCAGGACTTCGCCGTCGAGGCTGACAGTGACCTCGCCAATCTCCTGGCCGACGCTCAGCGGCGCCTTCAGCGGGGACTTTAAGGTGAACGTGGTTTCAACGCGCTCAGCGCCATCGCGGCCCAGCGTGATGGCGAGCGGTTCCAGCGTGCCAGCAGACACCTCGTCGGCCGCGCCGCCATAGACCCGCGCCTGGGTCACCGGTTTGGCCGGACCCAGCAGCTGCGCGGTGTCAAAGAAGCGGAAGCCGTACTCCAGCAGCGCGCGAGACGCCTGGGTCCGTGCGTTGGTGCTGTTGGTGCCCATCACCACGCTGATCAGCCGGCGCCCGTCGCGGATCGCACTGGCCGCCAGGCAATACCCTGCCGCCTCGGTGTGGCCGGTCTTGATGCCGTCGACCGATGCATCTTCAAACAGCAGCCGGTTGCGGTTGGGCTGGCGGATGTCGTTGAACACGAACTCCCGCTCCTTGAACCACGCATAGAAATCGGGGAAGTCGCGAATCAGCGCCTGGGACATCAGCGCAATGTCGCGGACAGAGGTCAGCATGGCGTCGTCCGGCAGGCCGCTGGAATTGGTGAAATGGGTGTTGACCATGCCGATGCGCGCCGCATGCTTGTTCATCAACTGCGCAAACACGCTCTCATCGCCGGCGATGTGCTCGGCCACGGCAATGCTGGCGTCATTGCCCGACTGCACGATGATGCCGTGCAGCAGGTCTTCCAGCCGAACCCGGTTGCCGACCTCAATGAACGAGCGCGAACCTTGCGCGCGCCACGCCTTCTCGCTGATCAGCACTTCATCGTCCAGCGAGGTGTGGCCCTTGGTGATCTCATCGAAGGCGATGTACAGCGTCATCACTTTGGTGATGCTCGCCGGCGGCAGCCTGAGGTCAGGTTCACGCGACGCCAGAATGTCACCGGTCTGGTGATCCATCAGCACATAGCTGGTGGCGGGGATGGTCGGCGGAGCCGGCGTGGTGACCTGGGCAGCGGTCGGGGCGGCCATCAGCAGGGCAACCCAGCCTAAAACGACGTTCAACCTCATCAAGCTCATTCCTTTCATCGATGTCACGGCAGGTGGGGACGTGCCAGATAGTCTTCGGACTGCATCTCCAGCAGGCGCGAACAGGTGCGTTCGAACTCGAAGTGCAGTTTTTGCCCTTGGTACAGCGCGGTGATGGGCGCTGCGGCGCTGATCACCAGTTTGACGCCGCGATCATAGAACGCATCGACGAGGTGCACGAAGCGCCGCGCCGGGTCGTCGCCGTCAAGTCCGAGCGCTGGAACGTGCGAAATCAGCACGGTGTGATGCGTCTGCGCCAGCTCAATGTAGTCGGCGACGCTGCGCGGGCCTTCGCACAGCGCCTTGAAGGTGAACCAGATCACCCCCTCGGCCCGTTGCTGGGCGGGCAGCGTCCGATCGTTAAGGGTGATGGTCGTCTCGCTCTCGGTCGAACCCGGTGCCAGCGTCTTGAACGTTTCACAGAGTCGGGCTTCAGCTTGCGCATCATCAGGCTGGTGATACAGCGCCATCTGCGTCAGCGAGCGCAACCGGTAGTCGGTACCGCCATCGACATTCAGCACGTGGACGTGGGCCTTGAGCTGATCGATGGCCGGCAGGAATCGTTCGCGCTGCAGCCCGTCGCGGTAGAGCTGGTCGGGGGTCAGGTTGCTGGTCGCCACCAGACACACACCGTGGGTAAAAAGGGCATCGAGCAGGCGGCCGAGAATCATCGCGTCGCCGATGTCGGAGACGAAAAATTCATCGAAACACAGCACCCGCACCTCGGACGCAATGTCGCGGGCAATCGGCAGCAGCGGGTCTACCGTGTCGGTGTAATCACGCCGCCGGCGATGGATGTCGAGCATGAAACGGTGAAAGTGCGTGCGCCGCTTCTGCGAGAACGGCAGCGCTTCGTAAAACAGGTCCATCAGGTAGGTCTTGCCGCGCCCGACGCCGCCCCATAGATACAGTCCCTCGACCGGGGTCCAGTTACGACGTCGACCGCGCCAGTCGCGGCCGGGCGGGGTGCTGACCAAGGTTACGAACAGCGATTCGAACGCATCCACCGCGCGGCGCTGGGCAGCGTCGGTCACGAAGTCAGGGCGCGCCAGATCGCGTTGATACCGTGTCAGCGGTGAATCACCCAACATCATTCGTAGCGGGTTCCCAGCAGGTCGGCCGTGTAACGATTGAGCAACACGCCGCGCGGATCCACCTTGTTGCGTAGCGCCACGAACTCATCGAAGCGCGGGTAGAGCTGGCGCAGCTCGTGGGCCGTCTTGTCGTGCAGCTTGGCCCAGTGCGGCCGTCCGCCGTGGCGGTCGAGCACTTCCCATAGGGCCGCGAAATAATCGGTGTAGTCCGAGCCGGGCGGCGCACGCAGGCCAATCAGCGCCACCTCCTGCTGGTAAGCCGGCGACAACCAGGCGGTGTCGGCCGAGGCAAAGCGAATGGTGATGGGCAGCGGCGTCGCGAAATCCAATGCGCGAATCAAATGGTCGATTTGCCGCAGCGCGTCCGGCGCCGCACTGACCGGGATGGCGTACTCGGATTCGACATGGCGCACCCAGCGAATGCGGCCAAAGGCCTCGTGAGACTCGGTGACCCAAGGCCGGTCTCGTCCGACCAGGCGGTTGACCCGGTGAGCCAGCGGCGTCAACCCGGGGAACCATTGCGCGGCGCGGTCCCAGCCGACGCCCACCAGGTTATTGGCGATAAAGTCCTGCGCCCGCCGCCGCCCGGGCAGCCGGGTGATCGGCGCGCGCGTCAGGTCACGACTCAGCAGCAGCACATCATCGGCATTGGGTTGCCAGTAGAGCGTCAAATGGCGATGCGCGCGGCGCAGACGCTCAAGGCGGTTCATTACCGAGGCAAAGCTGGCGTTCTCACGCCGGGTTTCCAGCCGGTAGGGCGTGCGGCATTGCAGCTCGACGTGGGTCATCACGCCGAGCACCCCCAGCGACAGGCGTCCGGCATCAAAGTTGTCGCCGTCGGCCTTGGTGACGGTGTGCGCAGCGCCGTTGGGCAACACCACGCGGAAACCGGTCACCAGCGAGGCCAGGCTCGACAGGCCATTGGCACTGTTGATCAGGCCGCCGGCAAAGGCACCGCCCAGGGTCTGCCGGTCGTAGTCGCCGTGCAGGTCCAGCGCCAGCCCGCGTTGCGCCAACGCCTGACCCAGCCGCCCCATGCGGGTACCGGCCCGCACCCAGACCCGCTTGCGCGGCTTGTCCACCGTTTCGATACCAGTGAAATGGGCCAGCGACATGTGATTTTCATCGCTGGCGGCCAGCGGCGTATGGGCGTGGCCACGGCCGACAACACGCAGGCGCTCGGCCTCTTCGGTGCAGCGCATCAGCTCTGACTGCACCTCTTCCAGCGTCGCCGGAAAGGCGCAGTGCGAAGGCTGGCAGCGGACATTGCCAGCCCAGTTTCGCCAGGGTTTAGGCAGCAAGGTGCGTTGCATGAAACTCCCGCGGAATTTGGCCGTGCCCGACGCCCCTTGTGGCGCGTCGGACGGGGCGAAAGGATACGCGCAAACGGCATATTGGTGCGCTGCATCATTTAGGGCCTGTTAACAATTGGCGCATCGCTGCGGCCGAGTCGGTTCTGGCCTTGGGCGAGGCGGGAGAAGTGCGGTTTGGTCATTCCAAACAAGCGACGACCAACGAAGTCCAGGGCCAGAACCGGCCGGCCCCTTTGGGTTGCTGTCTGTTTTTCCGCCATGCGGCGTTGCGCCTTCGTCATTTGGAATAACCAGATTTCCTCAGTCGCGTCTTGCCTGGCGAAAAAACAGACGGCAACACAGCGATACGGCAATTGCTAACAGGCCCCAGGGCTGATGCCGGGCTCAGGCGGCTTCGGCGAGCGTGTTCTGGCGATCCGCTTCGCCGCAATGGTCAGCGACCCAATTGCGTACTTGCTGTTTGACCGACTCGACTGCCACGCGGTCAGCGCCGCCGGGCAGCACCGGCGGGCCCACCCGCACCGTCACCGGTCGCCAGCGGAAGCCTTTCCAGCCGCCGCCAAGCATCTCGCGGCTGTTGCGTATCGCCACCGGCACCACCGGCACGCCAGCCCGTGCGGCCAGCAGAAACGCGCCGGTCTTGAACGGCAACAGGCCGGGGCGGGCATCATCGAACGTGCCCTCGGCGAAGATCGCCAGCGACTCACCGGCCTTCAGGCGCTTCATCAACAGTCGGGTTTGCTGGGCACCTTCGCGAACCGATCCGCGGTTGATGAACGACACCCCCGTTCGACGCAACACCCACCCCACGAAGGGCCAGCGCGCCGCACCGTCCTGCACGACGAAGGTGAAGCGGGCAGGCAGCACGGCGGTGAGAATCAGCCCATCCATGTAACTGGCATGGTTGGCGACGACCATCGCCGGCGTGTCGGGCAGCCAGTCCATGGCCTCGCGGCGCAGGTGTTGGCCAATCAGCGCTAGACAGATGTGCACCGCTGAGCGGCCGATGGCGCGCCGCAGCGCCAGCGTTGGCGCGACCAGAATCAGCGGGCAGAAAAAACCGAACATCACCATGCAGAACACGGGGGTCGCGATCAGGCAGTAAAGCGCGTCAACGGCAGTGCGAAATCGGTGGGGGGCAGGTGCCGTCATCGAATTATGATATCCAGATCATGCTGCCCGAACCCGACTCGCTGATGGCGTCTCGTCGTCTGATCGACGACTTTCTCGACGCGCTCTGGCTGGAGCGCGGCGCGCGGCCCAACACCCGGGCCAGCTATCGCAGCGACCTGCTTCAGTTTGCCCGCAGCCTCGCAGTCCGCGAGGCAACGCTGGCCGATGCCACCGAGGCTGACGTGCAGCAGTGGATCGCGACCGGCGCCCGCCAGACCGTCGCCCGCACCCAGGCGCGTAGGGTTTCGGCGCTGCGACAGTTTTATCAGTGGCGGCTGCGGGAAGCGCCGAGCGCGCTCGACCCGACCGTCTCGCTCAAGGCGCCGCGGCTCGGAAGGCGACTGCCGCGCAGCCTGGAAGAGCATGAGATTGAGCGTCTGCTCGATGCGCCCGACACCGACACGCCGATGGGCTTGCGCGACCGCGCCATGTTCGAACTGATGTACGCCTCGGGTTTGCGCGTGACCGAGCTCATCGAGCTCAGCTTGCCGCGCCTCGACTTGCAGCGCGGTCTGGTGCAAGTGCTGGGCAAGGGCGGCAAGGAGCGCCTGGTGCCGATGGGCGAATGGGCCAGCGAGTGGGTGACCCGTTACCTGCGGCAGGCCAGGCCGCTATGGGTGGCCAAGGCATCAGTCGACGTGGTGTTCTGCTCGCAGCGCGGTCAGGCCATGACCCGGCAGAACGCCTGGCTGCGCATCAAACAGCATGCGGTGACCGCCGGCATTGGCAGCACGCTGTCACCGCACATGCTGCGCCACGCGTTCGCCACGCACCTGCTCAATCACGGTGCCGATCTGCGCAGCCTGCAGAGCCTGCTCGGCCACGCCGACCTGTCGACCACGCAGATTTACACCCACGTCGCCCAAGCGCGGCTGCAGCAGTTGCATGCGCGACATCATCCGCGCGCCTGAGTTGGCCGTAAGTGTCTAAACCGCCACGCCCGTCGCGCCTTCAGCAGCTTTGCCATACTCGCCGCCTCTAAAGTCATCGACAAAGACCCCCACCATGCCGCTTGCCGCACGCCTGATCCCTGCCATTGCCCTGATGGCCCTGCTGTCCGCCTGCCAGGATTCCCCGACCGAACCCGCCGCGCCCGCCACGCCGACCGAGACGCCCGCCGAGCCCACGGCGGCACCGCTGGCCGAAGGCATCGCCGAAGAGCATCAGGCGCTGGCCCAAACGCTCACCGAAGCGGTAGGCGCACCGCCTGACGCCATCGGCCCGGCTGCAGCCGACGGCATGTTGCAGGTGCGTTGGGGCAGCAACTTTGCCTACATGCCCGAAAACGGTCACCACCTCGTCATCGGCGACATGATCGACCTGCGCAACGGCCATCAGATCACCGAAGCCAGCCGCAAGGCGGTTCGCGTTGCGGCGCTGGAACGTCTCGACGGCAGCATCGAATTTCTGCCGGAAAACCCCGAGCACATCATCACCGTCTTCACCGACATCGACTGTGGCTACTGCCGCAAGATGCACGCCGAATTGGCCGACTACCAGGCTGAAGGTATCGGCATTCGCTACGTGTTTTACCCGCGCTCGGGTCCGGGCACCGAGTCGTTCCGCAAGGCCGAAGCCGTGTGGTGCAGCGACGACCGGCAGCAGGCGCTCACCGCAGCCAAGGAAGGCGCCGCGATGGACGGCGACAGCAGTTGCGCCAACCCGGTGCTCACCGATTACCAGTTGGGCCAGGAGCTGGGCCTGCGCGGCACGCCGATGATCGTGCTGCCCGACGGCGAAGTGATCAACGGCTACGTGCCCGCCGCCGCCATGGCCGCGCAGTTTGCTGCCGCCAGCGAAGCCGGCGGCTGACCGACCCGCGACCCGACATGCGCGCCGCCGTCACGGTCATCACCCTGGGGGTCGATGACCTGACCCGGGCGCTGGCCTTCTACCGCGACGGTCTGGGCTTCGCGACCAACGGCATCGTCGGCACCGAGTTTGCACACGGCGCGGTGGTGTTCATCGACCTGCAACCCGGCTTGCGCCTCGCCCTGTGGCCGCGCGCCAGCATCGCCCACGACAGCGGCCTGCCGCTGGGGCCGCCTAGCGCCACCAACATGACCCTGGGCCACAACGTGGCCAGCAAGGACGAAGTGGACGCCGTCATGGCCCAAGCCGCTCAGGCGGGCGCCACCCTCGTCAAGCCCGCGCACGACACCTTCTGGGGAGGTTATGCCGGGTACTTTCAAGACCCTGACCAGCACCTGTGGGAAGTGGTGTGGAATCCGGCGTGGGCAACTGACGATTGAGGCGGCAACAAAGTCCAAGTGGCTAGCGCATTTTTGTTCAGAAGCAGCCATTTGTCGTCATACCGGCGAAGGCCGGTATCCAGTTTTGATACGGCCCAAGCCCTTGCTGGCACTGGATTCCGGCCGGAGACATGCTCCGGCTCGCCGGAATGACGGTTTTGGTATCAGGCAATACATGCGCTTGAATCAAGAACGCTCCAGGTGTGCCCGGAATCCTGGCAACTTCAGGGTTGCGTTTCGGCTGCCTACCCGTTGTTGGGGGTCCTTCGCACAAGCAGCGGGCGTATAACACCTGCGGGAGGCGTCATCGCTTGTCCTTGCGACATGCGAGCCAAGCGGCAAAAAAATAAAAAACGCGGGGGTGGGGAATGCAAACGCAACAGAAAAAAATGATCGGCCACGGCGCCATCGTCATCTTTATTGGATTGGCCGCCGGCTTTGGCTTGGTCATGAGCCTGATCGGCGGCTTCGAGCTGTTCCCCGGCTACATTCTGGAATTCGAAGTAATTGGCGACACCCGTGCCTGGGCGCGCGCCCACGCCGGCGGCATCATGAACGGCCTGTTCGTCATTTCAGTGGCGCTGCTCACGCACGCCATGTCGCTGTCCAGCAAAGCCGCCACGCAGCTCTACTGGATGCTGGTCGGCACCGGCTACGCCAACACCCTGTTTTATTGGGGCGCCCTGTTTGCGCCTAGCCGCGCCCTGACCTTTGGTGACAATCGACTCGGCGAGACCAACATTGCCGGCATTCTCGGCTTTGGCCCGGCGCTGGTCTTCGCCGTGGTGGCCATGATCGCCATGGCGATTGTTGTGCGCGAGGCGTTCTCAGACCGCTGAATCCAGGTCGCCCTGTTGTGCATTTCCCACAATAAGCAAGGAAGCAGCGGCCATGGCAACTGACAGTCAAACATTGGAAACCGATTACCTGATCATCGGCGCGGGCGCCATGGGCATGGCCTTTGCCGACACGGTTTTTGATGAGCAGCCCGACGCAAAAATGATCATCGTCGATCGGCGCGCCAAGCCCGGCGGGCACTGGGTCGATGCGTATCCATACGTGGCGTTGCACCAGCCAGCCGCTTTCTACGGCGTCAATTCAACCACGCTCGGGCAGGGCGGGGAAGATCTCGCCTCCTGGCCCGAGATCAACGCCTATTACTTTCTGCTCATGAAGCGCATGGTCGAAAGTGGCCGCGTGCAGTTCCTGAGCATGTGCAACTACCTGGGCGACGGACGCGTGGCGCCGGTTGCGGCGCCGGACCATGTCACCACCATCACGGCGCGTCGGCGCATCGTTGACGGCACCTTCATGAATGTTGAAGTGCCGGCCACCGTGCCCCCAAAGTTTGCGGTTGATGCGTCGCAGACCCTGGTGCCGCCCAACGCGTTGCCGCGTCTGTCCAAGCCCTGGAAGCGCTACGTGGTTTGCGGCGCGGGCAAAACCGGTACCGATGCCATCGTGTTTCTACTCGACAGCGGGGTCTCGCCAGAACAGATTCAGTGGATTGCGCCGAACGACTCCTGGCTTTGGGCGCGCCAAACGGTGCAGCCGGGCGTCGTGCTCGTCGAGTTTGAAAAGCACCTGGAAAGCGTCATTGCGGCCAAGCAGGTGGATGACATTTTTCTGCAGCTCGAACGGCTTGGCAGCGTCTGTCGTCTTGATGCCAATGTGATGCCGACCAAATGGCGCTGCGCCACCATTTCGCAGCGAGAAGTCAGTGAATTGCAGCGCATCAAAAACGTGATGCGCATGGGGCGGATCAAGCGCATCACCGCGAGCCAGATTGAACTCGACGGCGGCACCATTCCCACCGACAGCGAAACCCTGCACATCGACTGCACCGCCAACGGCCTGCAACGCCGACCGCCGCAACCGATCTTCGAGCCCGGCACCATCACCTTGCAATCGATCTTCATGTGCCAGCAAACCTTCAGCGCCGCCATCATCGCGCACATGGAAACGCTGAAACTGGATGACGCGGCGCGAAACGCCATGTGCGAGGTCGTGCCGCATCCCGAACGCAACCAAGACCACCCCACCTGCCTTGTCGCCAGCTTTCGTAACCTGTTCAGCGCCAACAAGCACATGCTCATCTGGCTGCGCCGGAGTCGCCTGAATCTTCTGCACGAAGAAACCTTGTTGGATTACCTGCTTGGCGCGCTACGGCTGAAAAAGCGATTGCCGCTGGCAGAAGCGTCAGTCAAGCGGATGTTGGGGCAGGCGTAAGTTTCTGCCAGCGGCCGGTCGGAATGAACAGGGCGCTTGTTCTTGTCTGCGCCTTGGTAACCCTTTATCAGACCTTGTGATGCCTGACGCCGTAGCTCAGCCGCGTTTCTGCCGTAGCGAAGCGGAGGCGGGAACGTCGGCTGGAGCGCCTCGTTGGGCATGTGCGTGAAACACACGCTCGGCGACTTTCGATGGAAGAACTATTGGGTCGAAGGCGCTGGCCGGATAAAGGTAGTCTTCTCCAGACTCATCAACCACGCGCAACTGCGAATGCTTCTCCGCGTCAGCATCCGCGAGAACTTCATAGAGCTTGCGTAGCTCTAGCGACACTTCGTAGCCGCGGTTGTCCACGCAGACTGCAAAGGTATGTTTAGTCATGGTTGTTGATCCGTGTAGCGCTTGATCTTGAATTAGAATTTTCCGATGCCCGTGGCCTCATACCAATGAATCTCGGCGTCGCGGAGCGAGCCATCCGAGAGGCGCACTCGGGCCAACCCCTTTCGTTTGCGCCAGTTGCCGAGACCGTAGGCCTTGCGCAAACGGGGTAACTCTCTTATTCCGTTGCCACGCGCAAAGGTTTCAGGATGCGTGACGTCACCGACGATCTCGAAGTACATGCGCTCATGGTAGCGAACCGCTTTTCATATGCCAATCGCCTGAGCTCCGGAGAAAAGGGGCCAGGGTCGATTTACGGCTATCAGAGAAAAGGGGCCAGGGTCGATTTACGGCTATCGCAATTTGTAACTGTGTAAATAGTAAAGTGTCACCGTAATTGCGCAGCCCGCACATGCAGGCGGCCTGCTTTGCGAATTGCCGAGTACGCAGCCTTGAACTGTGCTCTATAGCCCGGCCCAAGTGCCACAGGATTCAGCGCCAAGCCGTCACATACGAACGCGCCTTCGTACTCGAACAGTCCGGCCTCAAACACGAACGGCGGCTCGTCTACAAGCTGATTGAGCGGCGTAGTGAGCGCCTTGACCTCGTAGGCGTTCTGAATCTCCTTGTCCAAGAACACGGCGAAGGTCCTTGTGTGGCGAAGGTAGACCCAGTTGTCAACCTTCATGGTTCTGACCGCCGACACTACAGATGCCTCAACTGGTCGCCCCTGTACCTCGAGGTCCGCGATGGCTTGCTCAACCAAGTCGCGCTTGTCTTTCGCGTGCGTCCGCGCCGCCGCGAGGTCGCCTGTGATTGAGTCCGATCTAGCAAGTCCCGCTTCGTCCAGTACGCGGAGGAGGATGGCTTTGTAGCCTTCGATGAAGCGAAGCGCGGAGTCACGTGGGAGTAGCATTTCTGCGGCCTAACGCCTGAATTAAGCCGCGCCGCGAAGCGGCGTCGGCTTGAATGAATTGTTAGGCTGCGGCCAGCTTAAGCTTGCCAACACGCTTCAGATCGATGTGCTGCCGGGCAACCCACAAATCATGGGCATCTTGCATGGCGAGCCAACTCTCAGGAGAGCGACCAACAGCCTTGGAAAGACGGAGGGCCATCTCCGGAGTGACCCGGCTGGTGCCCTTGAGTATGCGACTGAGCGTGGAAGCCGCAACATCCAGTTTTTCCGCGAGCTCGCGGCCGCTGATCCCATAGGGCTCAAGGTAGATGTCGGTGATGAACTCACCAGGATGTGGGGGGTTGTACATAGCCATCAGTGATAGTCCTCATAGTCCAAAACGTAGGCGTTCCCATCTTGGAACTGGAACGTTAGTCGCCAATTGCCGTTGACCGTTATAGACCAGCGCCCCCGCATTTGCCCTTTGAGCGGATGCAGCCTGACGCCGGGGATGTCCATGTCCTCGACAGCCTGCGCAGTGTCCAAGGCCGCTAGTTGCATCCGGAGCCGCTTGATGTGGCTGGCTTGGACGCCTGAGGTGCTGCCGGTCTCAAAGAGCTTTCGCAGGCCTTTGTGCCGGAACGACTTGATCATGGCGCCACCGTATCACGTTGCGCACCACGCAACAAGGGGCCTAACGTAGAGCTAACCGGCGCTGCGCCGCTGTTTGGCGCAGCGTCCAGCGACCGTAGGGAGCGAGGTTGAGTGGGAAATGGGGGGCAGACCACGATTAATCACGAAAACTCCAATAAATCGTGGTCTGTCCGCTATTTTCCTATTTTCGCGAATAGTTTCTGCTCAAGCGCCGAGTCAGTAATTAGGTAAATAGTAAGGTGTCACCGTAATTTCAAATGTCCGGTGCAACCATTTGTTAGGCAACCGGCGGCACCTACGCATCTTCCTTGATCCCGAAGATGACCGTTGTATTGTCTTCAGGGTCGCGCCGTCTGGTCTCCAACACCTCACTGATTTTTGCATCAACTGTGAAGGAATATGAACGTGTCACCGACTGGGCTGAGCCGTTTTCCCGGTATTCAATTATCAGTTGATACTTGCCCTGCACTAACGCGACGTTTGAAAGTCCTTCCGGATCATCACCAACAGCAAAAAACTTCAACGTATGTTGAAACCCGGAATTTCCATGGACGAGAATTGGCGTTGCCCGCTCTAGATCTACCCAAGCGTATTTCGCCATAGGATTCTCCGCAGCAAAATACTGCCAAGACAACAACCATTCCTGTCCGTTGCTGGCTTTGAGCTTTAACTGAATTTCGTTGATTACGCTGCCTTTGGCCCCGTCGTTCGCTATCGTCACAGGTAGATAGGCGCAAAATTGTCCTTTAAGGTAATAGACGGTGAAGCGAAAGTTTGCGAGCACAGAAACTTCAGCGCTTCGATTCGCTAATTTGTAGCCAAGTGCGGCACCCGAAAGTGCTCCAACGATGCTGCCCAGAGCCCCGATCAAACCGCTTGCAACAACTGCGTCCATTTCTCCCTCCCCTCAAATAGGTTGCCTAACTTTGAATTAGAAAATAGGGGACAGACCACGATTAATCACGAAAACTCCAATAAATCGTGGTCTGTCCCCAGTTATTCCCCAGTTATTCCAATCGTGGTCTGTCCCCAGTTATTCCCCAGTTATTCCAGTTATTTCCCTCAACGAATTGTTAGCTTTACGGCTCTCCATCGAGGGCGTCTTTAACTCGATCACAAGCCTCCAGGGCCGTTCCTGAACAAGACACACAGGAATGAACATCCACTGATGCTACTTTCAAAGAAATCTGGCTCATCGGGAGTGTGTCCGCCCTGTTCCGAACCTTTTTTGCCCGCTCTTGGTTGACCCTCATTTCCTCGCCACAAACGTTCAGAGCCGCAAGATCATCTGTGTCTCGATACTGCTCCATCCCACGACCAGCCATAAGGAGATGCTCAATCTCTTTTTTGACCTCAGACACCAGGCTCGCATGGTCGGATTTAGCCTGTTGAATAGATTCCTCAGACCCCAGCATGTAAGAAACCGAATGCTTGACTACCTTCCCACCCACTGACGAGTCTTGGACGAGATCCCCAGTCAAGTGTTGCCCTATATCGCCGACCACAGATTGAACGTCGGTAGGCTGGACTCGCGGTATAGGCATGATAATTTCGGCCGTGTAGTACCCAGCTTCAAGTCCTCTGGACTGTCGGCTAAATGGGCCGACTGAAAAGCGACCGTCAGTTACGGTCGCTTTGTCTTGTGCGGAATATCCAACAGCCTCATTGGATAAGGTAACGAGTAGACTTGTTTGGTCAGGAAGGTTCGTTTCTCCAGAAACCAGAAGCCGATCATTATCAGCTCGTGTAACCTCGGCATTTAGGCGAACATCTTCCGACATGATGGAGGTTGGGTTGACTGGCGCTTGTGTAGGAGACTGATCGGAATTACCGCCCCCGTCCGAGCAAGCGGCAATACTTAGACCAATTGAAAGCATCAATGTAAGGAGGAGAAAGTTTTTCATAGGTATTAGTGCTCCGAAAATAGACAGCTAACTTTGAAGTCGACGAACGACCATTTCGGTCAAGCTTCCGCTTAAATCGCTGACGCACAACACCGAGCGCTCACAATCACGATGGATATCGCACTCAGTCAACGCTTTAGGCTGCCTAAAAATCGGCCGATCATTCTGGTTGTCGGCGGCTCGCAGCTTTTCGGTCATTGGTGTCGTTCGGCTGCCAAGGCGATGGGGCTGCTGGTGGGTTGGACCATGCCCCATTGCGTGACTAATGTCACGTCGCGTTGGGGTTCGTGGGGCGCCGTCGTTTCATGGGCGCTCGGCGTTTTGGTGGGCTGTTGGTGGGGTGAGTGACAGGGCTTGCCCGTCGCGCCCCACCAACACGTCCAATGCCACCAGATAAAGGGCGGTCTGCACCGGCTTGTTGGGCCGCAAGGCGGCCATTAGCTGGCCGTATCGGTCAATTTGCGCGCGGTATTTTTCTGCGGCTGCTTTTATCACGGCGGTGGGTTGGCGGGCGTCATCGCCGGGGGCGGCGAGTTTGTAGTCGATGATCCACAGCGTGCCGTCGTGGGTTTCGAAGCAGCGGTCGATGATGGCGCTGGTCCATTCGCCGTCGATGTAGGCCGCCACGGGGTATTCCGAGGCGGCCCACGGCCATGGGGCGAGAATGGCCTGGCCGGTGGGGCTGGCGAGGGTGCGGGTGACGGCGGTCATCACCTCGTTGCTGAGGGTGTCGATCTGGTCTGCCCGCAAGCCGGCGCGGTGCAGGGCGGCCTGCATGGAGGCCAGACGCCGCGCCGGGGTTGCCTGCCACTGTGCAATGCCTTCGATCGAGATCGCTTCCATGGCCTGGTGGAATAGCCGCCCGCGCCATTGCGCCACCCGGTCGCCGTCGGCGGCCAGGGCGTCGTCGTCGGGTGTCAGCACCCGTTCGGACGGGCGCAGGCTGCGCCGCTCCACGGGCACGGCCAGGCCCCAGGTGCTGTCGGCATCAAGCACGGTGTCGGCGCTCAGCGGCAGGCGCGGGGACAGGGGCGCACGGCTGCGGTCGGTGGGAGCGGGCTCGACGGCCTCGGGCACGGCGCGCAGCGGAAATTCGATGCCCAAGCGTTGCGCGAAGCTGTTGGCCTCGAAGACCAGCGGCGCGTCGGCGTCGTCTTCCTTGAGTTTGCCGGTGGCCAGCAGGTGCAGGTGCTGCTTGGCGCGGGTGGTGGCGACGTAGAGCAGGCGCAAGCCTTCGGCCTGTTTGATGGCTTTGTCGCGGCCGGTGCTGAAGTCGAACAGGCGGCACCAGTCGTCGTCCGCATCCAGTGACGACGGCGGTTTGGGGATGAGCAGCGGCGCCTGCCCCGGCAGGTCCAGGCGGGTGAGCAGCGGCTTGCGGTCGCCGCGCGTGGCCTTGCCGCAGCCCACCAGCAGCACTTCGTCGAACTCCAGCCCCTTGGCGCGATGCAGGGTCATCAGCTGCAGGCGCTGTTGGCCTGGCTCGGCATAAAGCCGTTCGACGGCGCGCTGCAGGGCGGACAGGTCCAGCTCGCCGGCGTCGGCGTGTTGGGTAATCAGTTCAAAGGCACGGTCCACATCCAGCCGGTCTTGCGGGCTCAAGCCCGCGTCGCCGCCCAGCCGTTGCCACAGGGCGCGCACGGAGGCGGGCAGATCGGCGCGCAGTCGCGGGTCGGCGTCGAGGCTGTCCAGCGCCTTGAGCAGACGGCTGACGCGACGGCCGCCGTCCGCGCTGAGGCTGGTGCGGTCGGCGTCGCGCAGGCGGGAGAGCCACGGCAGTTTGCGGCGGCCGGTGCTGAGGGCAATCAGGTCCGCCCAGCACAGCCCCACCCACGGCGCGCGCAGCCAGATCAGCCACGCCAGGTCATCGGCGGCATGCCAGCGGGCGCGCAGGCAGGCCAGCAGATCGCGCACGGCGGGGCGGCTGGCCAGCGGGTCAATCTCCACGCCGCTGAAGGGAATCTGCCGCTGGCGCAGTTCGGCAATCAGCGGCGTGAGGTGGCGGCGGGCGCGGGCCAGCACCGCCACGGTCTCGCTGCGGGCCAGTGCGGTTTCGATCAGGTTGGCGCTGTGCACCGCCTCGGCGGCCTCGTCGGCAAAGCCGAACAGGGTCACGCCGCCGCCCTGCGCGGCCTTTTGCGCGACGCCGTGGCTGAAGGGCACTTCGCCGCCGTCAAGATCGGGCACGTCGGGAAAGCACGGTGCCAGCGCGTCGTTCACCCACTGGACCACGGCCGGGTCGGAGCGGAAGTTGGCGTGCAGCGCCACAACCTCCAGCGGCAGCGCGCCGAGCTGACCGTCGCTGATGAGCTGGGTGAAGACGCGCACGTCGGCCTTGCGGAAGGCATAGATCGACTGCTGCGGATCGCCCACCAAAAACAGCGAGCGGCCATCGCCGGGTTGCCAGCCTTCGGTGAGTTGTTGCAGCAGCGTCACCTGGCTGGCCGAGGTGTCTTGCATTTCATCAACCAGCAGGTGGCGAATTTGCGCATCGCGTTTCAACAGCGCCTCGCCAAAGGCGCCTTCGGGCCGCAGCGCTTCATTGGCGGCCAGCGCCACTTCAACAAAGTCGGTTTCGCCGCGCCCGCTCATCACCAGCCGGTGGTGGGCCAACAGGTGGCGCAACACCACGCGCAACTGGCCGCGCAGCACCGCCAGCGCCGGGCTGAGGCGTGGCGGCGGCAGGGTGAGCAGTTGCGCGGCGGCCGCTTCTAGTTCGACGTCGCCTTCGCGGTCGGTCATCAGCCCCTTCATTAACTGATGCTGCGACGTGCCGGCTTTGAAGCCGGTATCGGCACGGATGCCTTTGGGCTTGCGCAGGGTTTTGTCGGTTTTGGTGACCAGGCTGCCAGCCAGTTGGCGATAGAGCGTGTCCTGCTCGGGGTCGACCGCTGGCCAGCAGGTCAGGTCCAGCGCCCAGGCAAAGTCGGGGTAGTGGGGTGCGGCCAGGCGCAGCGCTTCAATCAGGGTGGCGCTGTCGCGACCCAGCGCGTCGGTGAGCGCTTGTTGTGCCTCGCGTTGCAGGTCCACCAGCAGCGCCAGCGGGGCTTCGTCGTCGGCTGCGCCCAGCAGGTCGCGGTTCCACTGGTCGCGGCGCTCCATCAGGTCCACCAGCGACTGGGTGAGGCTGTCGAGGCGGTTGTCCACCGAGGCCAGCAGGCCGCTGGCGGCTTCGAACAGTTGGGCGTCGGCGTCCGGGCGTAGGGCGGCGTCGAATACGGCGTCCACGGCGGCTTCGATCAGCCCGCGCGGGTCGTCGCTGACGGTGAGCCGCCCGCCCAGCCCCGACAGCAACGGCAGCTCGGCGGCAATGGCGGCGTTGAGGCCGTCGATGGTTTGCGCACGCAGCCGCGACGGCGTGGCCGCCAGCGACCAGCCCAGCGCCGCATCACGAGCACGCACCGCCTCGGCCAGCGTGAATTGCTGCAGGGCGTAGGCGTCGTCCTCCGGCGGTCGGGCGGTGTCGGTGAGCGCGGCCAGCACGCGGTCGCGAATTTCGGCCGCGGCCTTGGTGGTGAAGGTGATGGCCACCACCTGCTCGGGGCGGTCGCAGGTGGCCAGCGCGGCTAAAAAGCGTTGCACCAGCAGGCCGGTTTTGCCCGAACCGGCAGGGGCAATGGCCACCACGTGGCGGTCCAGCCGCAGGGCTTCGGCACGCGCGGCGTGGTCGGGCGGGTTCATTCGTCGCTCTCGCCGTCGTCGTTCACATCGGGATCAACCAGGTCGCGGTAGGGCGCGTGGTTTTGCGTCAGGCGTGCAGGGTCAACGCCCGCGCAGCCTTCCTGGATGGCGGTGGCGGCATCGCGCAGGGTGTATTCCCACGCCGCCAGTTGCTCGGGCCAAGTGAGGCTTTGGGTGCGCGTGTTGGTTTTTTTGGTGGGTGGAATCAGGTATTGCGCCCACGCGGTGCGCGCCGACAGCGCCGGGTGCCCGGCCTTCAGGTGCGCAAAGGCGATGCCGCCCAGCGGTTGAAAGTCGGGCAGTTGCCGCGCCAGCACGGCATACAGCGGCAACTGCGGCGCCTTGAGGTGATCGCCCTTCCAGCCGCTGGGGTTGGCGTCGGCGCCGGTTTTGTAGTCGATCAGCAGCACCTGCGGGCCGTCGGCGGTGGTGACGCTGTCGGCGCGGTCCAGCCGTAAATGGATGGGCAGGGTGTCCCACTCCGTGCGCAGTGACTTTTCACAGGCGATGACGGTGAACGGCTCGCTGCGGCGGCGCTCGTGGCCCAGCCATTCGGCCAGTTGCGAGATGAGGCGGCGCCGCTCCAGCGCTACCCACGCGGCGCCGAAATGGCGGGCGTGCAGGCCGCTGGCGATGGCGGCATCCACGGCCTCGCCGATGGCGGCCTCGAAGCTGTTGGGCGCCAAGGAGTGCAGTGCGGCTGAGGTTTTGTGGGTTTTCCAGAAGTGCATCAGCGCGTCGTGGCTGAGGCGGCCCTGCACGCCGGGCGGCACGCCGCGCGTGCGGCGCGGCAGTGGTTTGCTGCTGAGCCGGTCCACCACCACGGTGAGCAGCGGGGCAACGAAGAAGCGTTCGAAGGTGCCGGCACTGGCGGCGACCTCTTCGGCGGGTCGCAGCACCGGCACCGGGTCGTCTTCGGGCAATGCCGGGTCGGGCAGGGCGCGGCTGCGCCGGGGTGGGGCCGCGTGCGGTTCAAGATCACAGCCGGCCGGTGGCGTCAGCGGTTGGCCCAGGCTGTCCACCGCGGGCATGAAGGCTTCGCAGTGCTGCGCCAGCGCCATGAGGGCCTGGCGCACGGCGCGCGCATTGGCGGCGGCCAGCAGCGGGTCGGCGTCGGGCACACCGCCGTCACGCTGTTCCGCGAACGGCAGCAGCGGATGCGGCCCGGCGCTGCGCGCCGTGGTCTCGACATTGGCGAAGATCAGTCGGTCGGACGGGATGCCGAGTAGCTGGGCGGCCGTGCCGATGAGGATGGGCTGGGCGTGCTCCACACGCGGTTGGAACGGGCTGTTGAGCACCTCACCCAGCCATTGTTGGGCGGCCGATGCCGAGATCGGGCCGAGCAGCCGGTCGAGCTGACCCAGCCGCTCGCTGGCCTCGAACAAGCGGCGCTCCAACTGAAACAGATGGCTGTCGGCCTGGGTGGCGCCCAGCGGCCGGATGGCGCGCAGCCGGGCCAGCAAGTGCGCTTGCCAGTCACTCGGCAATGCGCGGCGCGGTGCCTGTTCCAGCACCGCAATGAGCGCCGCCAGCCGCTGATGCAGCGATGGCGGCGAGAGGGTCAGCAGCTCTTGCGCGGCCAGTTGGGTCCAGCCGGCGTCGAGGATGCGGGCGTCGAGTTTGGCGGCGGCCAGCGCCGCATCGCCGCCGAGCAACGCCGGGTTGAGCAGAATCGTTTGCCAGTCATGACTGCGTTGCGGACGCAGGCTCAGCGACGCCAGTGACAGCCAGCCGGTCGCCAAAGCGGTGTCGCGTAGACGGCCGGCGCTGGCCCAGCGCCATGGCAGGCGATCACTCAAACCGGGTTGGTGACGCCACGGGGCCAGCACTTCGGTGAGGGCGGCGTCGAGGCCGGCGCGGTGGCTGTCGAGGTCGTCCACGACCAGCAGCACGCGGGCATCGGGCTGGTCGTTGAGCATTTGCAACACGCGCTCGGCAATGGCGCGGAACTGGCTGTGCCGGTCGGGACACACCTGGACGGTCGGAAGCGGTCGGGCGGCGGTGTCGGCCGCGGGCAAGCCCCAGTGCGCCCACAGCGCCTGATGGCTGGGCAGCAGCGGCCCCCAGCCTTGTGGATGCTGGACGGCGGGCGGCGTGGTTGGCGGTGGCTGGGCCAGCAGTTGGTCGGGCAGGTGGCTGGCGGGCAGCACCTTGAGGGCCGTCATGCGGGTCTGCACTTCGGCCTGCCAGCGCTGGAAAAGACGCTGCTCCAGCGTGTACAGCGGCGCACCGGTGCGAAGGCGGTAGTGGTGTTGCAGATCGTCGGCGGTCATCGCCAACCGGGCAGTGGCCTGCGGGGCGAGCAGCGGCGGGGTTTGGGCGTCTTCGGTCAGCACCATTTGCCACAGCGCCAGACGCTGCACGTCGTTGATCAGCCCTTCGGCCGGCCAGCCGGCGGCCCAGCGCTGCTCAATGTGGCGGGTGAAGCCGATGAAGCCCGGTGGCGTCCAGACCTGAGCGCCCGCCGCCCGCTGCGTCATGGCGTAATCGAAACCCGCTTCGCGGGCAGCGAGATCATTAGGCAGCAGCACGGTCATGGCGGGGTGGGGGCCAAAACGCGAAACCCCTCGCGGCGAGGGGTTTCATGTTGGGTCACTGTTCGAGCATCGCCAGCTTGTCGGGTTTGCCGTCCCACTCGGCGGCATCGGGCAGCGGGTCTTTCTTTTCTGTGATCACCGGCCACTTTTTGGTGAGCGCCACGTTGAGGTCCAGAAAGTGCGCCTGGTCTTCCGGCAAGTCGTCTTCGGCAAAGATCGCCTCGGCCGGGCATTCCGGCTCGCACAGCGTGCAGTCGATGCACTCTTCCGGGTCGATCACCAGAAAGTTGGGGCCTTCATGGAAGCAGTCCACCGGGCAGACTTCGACGCAGTCGGTGTACTTGCACTTGATGCAGTTGTCGGTAACGACAAAGGTCATGTTGAGGGGTCCTGATCAGGGGCGGCAGGCAAGCGCGCCGGGCAAAAAATTGACGCCATAGTGTAATGGAAGCCGTTACCGCGCCGGGAGGCGAATCACTTCGTGATGGACCCTCGCCACGCCTTGCCGACGGTCTTCGAAGAAGGCGCGCAGGGCGATGTCGATGGTGGGAAAGGCAATCTCGCGCCAGGGAATGTCTTCCTCGCGCATCAGGCACACCTCGCTGCTCTCGGGCGTGGGTCCGAAATGGGCATCAGCGGCCAGGGTGCCGTGATAAAGGATGTACACCTGATCAACGCGCGGAATGTCCATGATCGCCACCAGTCGGCCCATGGTGACGGCGGCCTGCGACTCTTCAAAGGTTTCGCGCGCCGCACCCTCGGCAGTGGTCTCACCCATCTCCAGATAGCCGGCCGGCACCGTCCATTTGCCGATGCGCGGCCAGATGTCGCGCTTGCACATCAGGATGCGGCCGTTGGGCGCCTCGGGGATGCAACCCACAACCATTTTCGGGTTGACGTAATGCACCGCGCTGCACGCCGGACACACCGCGCGCGGCTGGTGATCACCGTCAGGAACACGTTGCTCGACGGCGTGGCCACAGGCGGAGCAGAACTTCATCAATGGGGGGTCACGGCGTGTGGGTGAACGAGGGCGCGATTTTGACACGGTCGCCGATCTGCAGCGCGGCGCTGAGTTCGGCGATGTCGTGGTTGTGCATGCGGATGCAGCCGTAGCTGGCGGCCTCGCCGATGGAGGCCGGGCGGTTGGTGCCGTGTATGCCGATGCGGTCCTGCAGTTGTACGTAGATGTCGCCCAGCGGGTTTGCCGGACCGGGCGGCACGGTGGCCGGCAGCGGGTCGCCGCGCCTGGCGTAATCGCGCCGCACCGTCGGTGGCGGATACCAGGTGGGACGGTGATGAATGTTTTCGACCGTGAACGTCTGTAGCGGCGTCGGCGTGCGCGGGCTGCCGACCGCCACCGGATAGCTGCGGACCTGATGGTCGTCGATGCGCAGGTAGAGGCGGCGCGCGTCGCGATCAACGATGACCCGCAGCGCCGGGTCGGGCCACGGGCCCAGGTCGGGTGATCTCAGTTCAGACGACGGTTGTGGTGGCGGAGTTGGCAGGTCGGTGGCGACCCATTCGAGCGGGGGTTCCGCATAGATGATCAGGGTCAGCACGCCACTCGCGTCGCGCAGCTCGCGGTATTCGCGAATGCGCCAGCCGGCCTGTTGATACACCCACGCCAGCGTGTCGAAACGCCAGTCGGCCGGGTCGCCCAGCGTTGGGTCGTCGGGCGGCGGGTGGGCGAGCACGCGGCGCAACTGGTTGCGGTCAACGTCGGCGGGCAGCGGCGCCTGCAGGACAATTTTCGGCTGCTGATCCGTTTCGGGCTTACGCATCTCGGGCGCCCCGGCGGCGCAGCCCGCCAAGAGCAGCGCGGCAATGAAAAGGACGAGAGGGCATCGTGCGAGGTCGCGCATCCCCAAGGCTAGCAGCGACGTGCTGGCAACGCCTCTATCGATGCGCCACCATGCGCGCCCAACCCCGCAGGTGACGCACCGGCACCGTATGAAAAAACAGCGACTCGAACACCATTACCCGTTCCCGCGTGACCGCTTGGTCGACTTTCTAATGAGCCGCGCATTTCACGAGGCCAAGTACCCGGCGATGGGCCGCGATGATGCCGAGGTGTTGTCGGCGCAGCGCAGCGATGACGTGTTTGAAGCGGTGGTGCGCTACCCGGCCACGGCCGATGGCCCGCTGCCGGCGTTCATCAAGAAGCTGATCGGTGAGCGTGTCAGCCTGACGCAGACCGACCGCTGGGATTGCCGCGCGTTGACCGGCACGATCAACGTCACCATCAAACCCGGACCCGGCGTGCGCATTGATGCCGATGTACAGCTGCTCGACTAGGGGGCGACCACGCTGCTGCGAATGGACTGGCGGGTCGAATGCCGGGTGCCGTTGATCGGTGGCAAGGTTGAAGACTTTCTGGTGGGCGACTTGATCAGCAAGGCCGCCACCGACGAGCGCGCCGCCATCACCGCCATCCGCACCGCCCTGGAGACTTCATGACCGAGCCTGACGAACCCGAGTTGCCGAGCAAGCCCAAGCCCGCCGCAGGCAACAGCCTTTGGGACACGGTGTGCAGCGTCGCCGCGTCGTTCTTTGGCGTGCAGACGCAGAAGAACCGCGAGCGTGATTTCACCCAGGGCAAGGCCTCGCACTTCATCATCATCGGCGTGTTGATGACGGTGCTACTGGTGGTTGGATTGGTGGTGATCGTGCGGGTGGTGTTGAAACAGGCGGGGCTTTAGCCAGGCTTCGTTCCGTGCCGCGATACGCATTTGGCTGCGCCAAGAGACGACTCGGGGTGAATGGTGTTCAACACCCATCAAACGACCGTAGGGTGGATAGAGCGCAGCGAAATCCACCACGCGAGGTTGGAGGTTTCACGGCGGGTTTCGCTGCGCTCTACCCGCCCTACGCGCTACGAGCTGAGACACCACACGAGCCTGGCTTCGTCCCGCCTCGATACGCACTTGGCTGCGCCAAGAGGCGACTCGGGGTGAATGGTGTTCAACACCCATCAAACGACCGTAGGGTGGATAGAGCGCAGCGAAATCCACCACGCGGGGTTGGAGATTTCACGGCGGGTTTCGCTGCGCTCTACCCGCCCTACGAACGGCCGGAGAGCAGCGCTTTGAGGGCGTAGAGCGCGTCCATCGCCTCGCGCGGGCTCATGTTGTCGGGATCGATGTCGGCCAGCCGCGTTTCAACCGCGCCGCGCGCGGGCGCGTCGAACAGCGAGCGCTGCGCAACGGGCGCGTGTGGCGTTGCGGCCGGCCCGGCTTCCAACTGCCGCAACACGCTGCGCGCCCGCTGCACCACGGCATCGGGCACGCCGGCCAGTCGCGCCACCTGCAGGCCGAAGCTGCGATTCGCGGCGCCGGGCTTCACCGCGTGCAAGAACACCAACGACTGACCGTGCTCGGCGGCATCCAGGTGGACGTTGATCACGCCGTCGATGCGCTCGGCCAGCGATGTCAGCTCGAAATAATGCGTGGCGAACAGACACAGCGCCTGGTTCTGCGCCGCCAGATGCTCGGCCATGGCCTGCGCCAGCGACAGGCCGTCGTAGGTCGAGGTGCCGCGGCCGATCTCATCCATCAACACCAGTGATTGCGGCGTGGCGTGACGCAGGATGTGCGCGGCTTCGGTCATCTCAACCATAAAGGTGGAGTGCCCGGCGGCAAGGTCGTCGCCGGCGCCGATGCGCGTGAAGATCTGGTCCACCAGCCCGATCTCGGCGCGCGCTGCTGGCACGTAAAACCCGCATTGCGCCAGCAGCACGATCAATGCCGTCTGGCGCATGTAGGTCGACTTGCCGCCCATGTTGGGGCCGGTGATCACGTGCAGCCGCGCGCACTCGTGCAGGTGCAGGTCATTGGCGATGAACGGTCCATCGAGCGACTGCTCGACCACTGGGTGGCGACCGCCGTCGATGTGCAGCCCGCCCCCCAGCGCAAGTGTCGGCCGCGTCCAGTTCAGCGCCAGGGCGCGTTCGGCGATGGCGCATAGGCCGTCGAGTTCGGCCAATGCGCGGGCCGTGCGGGTCAGCGGCGCGAGCGCGTCGGCCAAGTGTTCCAGCAGTCCTTCATATAGCGCCCGCTCATGGGCCAGCGCGCGGTCGCGGGCCGACAGCACCTGGTCTTCAAACTGCTTGAGCTCTTCGGTGATGTAGCGCTCGTAGTGGGTGAGCGTCTGCCGCCGGGTGTAGTGGGTGGGAATGCGCGCGGCGTGGGTTTTGCCCACCTCCAGGTAATAGCCGTGGACGCGGTTGTAGCCGACCTTGAGGGTGTCGATGCCGGTGGCGGTGCGCTCGCGGGCTTCAAGCGCCTGCAGAAAGCCATCGGCGTTTTGCGACAGATTGCGCAAGCCGTCCAGGGTGTCGTCAAAGCCGGTACGAAAGACGCCGCCATCGCGCGCGGTCAGCGGCAGTTCGTCGGCCAGCGCCGCCTGCAAATGATTGAGCAGTTGCGGCTGCGGTGCCAGCGCCGCGCGCAGGCCGTCGAGTCGCCCGGCGGGGCCGTCGGGCAGGGCCTCGCTGACGGCAGGCAGTGCGGCCAGCGTCACGCACAGGCCCCCCAGATCGCGCGGCCGCGCGCTGCGCAGGCTGATACGGGTGAGGATGCGCTCGAGATCAGCCACTGGTTTCAGCGCGCGTCGTAGCGGGTCGAATTGCTGATCGGCGAGCAGAGCGCTGACCGCATCGAGCCGGTCATTGAGCACCGGCAGCGCGCGCAACGGACGCAGCAGGGTGGCGTGTAGCCAGCGGCTGCCCATGGCGGTCACCGCGCTGTCGAGCAGCTTCAACAAGGTGCGGTCGTGCTCCCCTGACAGGGTGCGATCAAGCTCTAGGTTGCGCCGGGTGACGGCGTCGAGCCGCACGCCGTCGTCGGGGCGCTCACTGCTCAGGCCGTCGAGGTGCGGCAGCGTCGCCTTGTGGGTTTCCTTGAGGTATTCGAGCAACGCGCCGGCGGCGGCGATGGCGGCGGGTTGGCCGTGACAGCCGAAGCCGCGCAGGTCCTGCGTGCCGAACTGCGCGCACAGCAGTCGCTCGGCGCTGTCGGGCACGAAATGCCACGGCGGGCGCTCGCGGGCGGCGGTCAGCCCGGTCCAGGTGCTGCCTTCCATGGTCAGGGTTTCGACCGGGCGCAGCCGCGCGTACTCGGCCATCAGCTCGCCGACATTGGCGCAGTCGATGACGATGAAGCGGCCGGTCGAGACATCGGCCCACGCCAGACCAAAGGCGTCACCCACGCGTGCCAGCGCCGCCAGGCCGGTGGTGACGCGCGGGTCGAGCAGGGCATCGTCCGTGGCCGTGCCAGGGGTGACCAGCCGCGCAATCGCCCGTTTGACAGGCCCTTTCTCGGTGCCGACTTCGCCGATCTGCTCGGCAATGGCCACCGACTCGCCGAGGCGAATGAGTTTGGCCAGATAGGGGTCAAGCTGGTGGTGCGGTACGCCGGCCATGACCACCGGCTGTCCGGCCGACTCGCCGCGCTGGGTCAGGGTGATGTTGAGCAGCCGCGCCGCCCGCCGCGCGTCGTCGTAAAACAACTCGTAAAAGTCGCCCATGCGAAACAACAGTAGGTGTGCCGGATGCTCGGCCTTGAGGCCAAGGTACTGCTGCATCAACGGCGTGTGGGCGCTCAGGTCCATCAAGATGGGTCGGGGTCGCGAGAGTCGGCCGGTGATTATCCCGACTTGCGCGCGTCGTGACATTGAGATGACGCTTGGGCCCTGCGAGGCGTGGTATTGCGATCACGCCGAGCGGCGCGCAAGACAATGAATCGACGCTGATTTAGCCCCGTAGCGGCGGAACATCTGCCCACTTTTTCACATAAGTTCTGGGCCGAACCTTGGTGCTGGTCAGCGTTTGCCGTCACCATTGGCGATGCGCCCGCACCCCCCTTTTCTGCACGGTCACCAGAATGCGTCGTGGTCTTGCCGCGTGGCGCTGATCGCCGTGCTGATGCTGGCATCTGGCGCAAATTGCGGGCCGGCCTGGGCTGAGGAGGCTGAGCCCGAGCCAGCGTCAAAGCTTGAGCAGATTGAAGTGCATGCCGAAACCCTGCCGCCCAACACGCCGGTCCAGGACCAGGCCGAGTCGCTGGAAGAGCTGATTGACGACAGCGCCGACACCACCCTTGATCGTCCCGCCCCGCCAGAGGCCACTGATCCTGACCTGGCCCCGCCCGAAGACTGGCGAGATCAGGCCGAGCTGCCGCGTTTTCACGAGCCAGGCTCGTGCCAGCAGCGCCCGCCCGATCGCGAGAAGGACATGGATGCCGAGGCCGTGGACTGGGCCCGTGAGCAAATCGAAGAAACGGTATGCGGCGCGTCGCTATGGTTTGACGGCCTGTTTGGCGATGACCGCAATCTGGAGGCCGCGCGCGGCGCCTATGGGCGGCTTGAAACCTCCTACGAGTATTCCGAGTTTTACGGTGGCAAGGAGCGCATCCGTTTTCGACTGCGGGTCGATTTGCCGAACCTTGAAAACCGCGCATCGGTGTTCATCGGTCGCGACAATGACGACAACGTGGTGCGTGACCGTTCGGAAGGCTTCGCACTGCGTAGCGAATTTCCGCAGATTGATGACCGTGACCAGTTCTTTGCCGGGTTTGGCTACGGCCTGCCCAGCAGCCGGAAATTTCGCAGCGACGTGAAGCTGGGTGTGCGCAGCCTCAGCAGTCCCCGCGCCTTCGTGCAATGGCGGGCTGAGTATTTGGCCTACGTTGACGACGTGAGCCTGCTGCAATTTCGCCTGACGCCGTTTTACAGCACCCGCGATGGCCTGGGCGTGACACCCGGCGTGGATTTCAGCCGGGTGCTGACGCCGCGCCTGCTGTTGCGCTGGAGCAATGTCGGGACCCATTCCGACCGCACCCTTGGCTTTGACTGGCGCAGCGCGGCGGTGCTGTACCAAGGCTTCGGCTGGCAACGCGGGCTTGCTTACGAGGCCTTCATACGCGGCGTGACCGAGACCGAGGTGAAGCTGCGCGAGTACGGCGCGCGGCTGGTTTACCGACAACCCATCGTTGGCGGGCGCCTCTACCTGCAACCGCTGGTTGGCTACAGCTGGCCCAAAGAACCCGGCACCCAGCGGGACGGCGCCTACCTGGTGGGCGTGGGGCTGGAACTGCCGTTTGGCAAAGATCCGGACCATCACATCGAACTGCCAGACAACACCGGCGTCTCGTCATCGCAACCGACTGCGGTCGATGACGGGGCATCAATGTCCATCGACAGTGATGCGCGAGACCCTCAGGCCCTCGACGCTGGCGAGTAAAGTAGCGCTTCGTTTTTCGTTGCCCGGCCCCCGCCATGACCATGCTGTCGATACTTGACCTTGTCCGCATCACCGAGGGCAGTGATGCCCGCACCGCCCTCGACAACGCCCGCGATGTGGCGCGCCACGCCGAGGGGTGGGGCTACCGGCGCATCTGGTTCGCCGAGCACCACAACATGCCGGGCATTGCCAGCGCGGCCACGTCGCTGGTGATTGCCCATGTGGCGGCGGGCACGCAAACCATTCGCGTGGGTGCCGGCGGCATCATGCTGCCCAACCACGCGCCGATGGTGATTGCCGAGCAGTTCGGCACGCTGGCGCACCTGTTCCCAGGCCGTATTGACCTGGGTCTGGGGCGCGCGCCGGGCACCGATCAGGTGACCGTGCGGGCGCTGCGCACCACCGCCGACGCGGCGAATCACTTTCCGCAGGACGTGCTGGAGTTGCAGCACTATCTCGCCCCGACAACGCCCGGCCAACGGATCGAGGCCGTGCCGGCTGCCGGCACGCAAGTGCCGTTGTGGATGCTGGGCTCAAGCACCTTCGGTGCCGCCTTGGCAGCCGAGCTGGGCCTGCCTTACGCCTTCGCCTCGCACTTTGCGCCCGACCAACTACAGCCGGCGCTGGTGACCTACCGCAGTCGCTTCAAGCCGTCGGCGCAGTTGGCGCAGCCCTATGTCGCGGTGGGCGTGAACATCATCACCGCCGAGACCGACGCGCAAGCGCAACGCCTCGCCACCACCCAGCAGATGTCGTTCATCGACCTGTTTCGCGGCGCACGCGGCCTCAGCCGCCCGCCCATTGACGACATCGACACGTACAGCTCGCCGGCCGAACAAGCGCAGATGCGCCATATGCTCAGGCACGCCATCGTCGGCGGCCCCGACACGGTGAAAGCGGGCATCGATGCGCTGGTCGCCGAAACCGGCGCCAACGAACTGATGATGGTCACCGATGTCTTCGATCACGCGGCGCGGCTGCGCTCGCTGCAGATCACGTCTGAATGCGCCGCTGCCTGACACACCTGCCGGGCTCTGACCAGGCTTGCGCGGCGCGCCCGGCACCGCCATACTTCTCACCCTTTTTCGCCGCTCGAGGCTGAAAAGGTTCACTTGCTCCATCGCATCCTGCGGGGGGCCGCGCGTCAACGAGATGCGTGTTCACAAGGAGTTTGTATGCGTCACTATGAAATTGTTTTCATGGTGCACCCGGATCAGTCTGATCAGGTGCCGGCCATGATTGAGCGGTATCGCAGCATCGTCGAATCTGCCGACGGCAAGGTTCATCGCGTTGAAGACTGGGGCCGCCGTCCGCTGGCCTACGTGATTGACGATCTGCACAAGGCGCACTACGCCCTGATCAACATCGAGTGCACCGGCGAAGCGCTGGCCGAACTCGAGAATGCGTTCAAGTTCAATGATGCCGTGCTGCGCCGTCTGATCGTTCGCAAGGACGACGCGGTGACCGTGCCGTCGCCGCTGTTCAAGGACCAGGAAGAAGAAAAGCGTGGCTCGGCGGATCGTCCCAATCGCCGCCCTGCCGAGTCGTCTGACGTCGAGTCAGACACCGAAGACGCCGACACCAATTCCGAGGCCTGATCATGCGCACTTTTTTCCGTCGTAAGAAATCCTGCAAGTTCACGTCCGAAGGCATCGAGCAGATCGATTACAAGGACCTGGCCACCCTCAAGCAGTTCGTGGGTGAGAACGGCAAAATCATTCCGGCCCGTATCACCGGCACCAAGTCGCGCTACCAGCGCCAGCTCAACACCGCCATCAAGCGCGCGCGTTTTCTGGCCCTGCTGCCCTACACCGACAAGCACGAGTAAGAGGCCAGACCCATGGATGTGATTCTGCTAGAGAAAATCCGCCGCTTGGGCGACATGGGCGAGACCGTCAAGGTCAAGCCCGGCTATGGCCGCAACTTCCTGCTGCCGCAGGGTAAGGCGCTGCCGGCCACCGATGCCAACCGCTCCGTGTTCGAAGCCCGCAAGGCTGAACTGGTCAAGCGTGCCACCGAAAGCGTCAACGCCGCCAAGATTCGCGCTGAGAAGATTGCCGGCAAGGTGCTCAACATCAAGGTGTTGGCCTCAGAAGAAGGCAAGCTTTACGGTTCGGTGAACGTCAGCGAAGTGCTCGAAGCTGCGGTTGAAGCCGGACTGGACATCAGCCGCAACGAAATCGTGATGCCGAACCCGATTCGCGAAATCGGCAGCTTTGACATCGCCATCTCGCTGCACTCCGAAGTCGAAACCGCCATCACGGTGGTCGTCGAGTCGAAGCGCGCTGCGCAAACCGCCGATTAATCGAATCGCGGCATGGCCTACACTTCAAGCCCGCTGGCGACAGCGGGCTTTTTCATGGATGGCGTCAACAAAGTGACTGATGGCCGCTGACCCCAAGCTACCGCCGTATTCCATCGAGGCCGAGCAATCAGTGCTGGGCGGCCTGATGCTGGACAACCGTTGCTGGAACGACATTGCCGACCGCGTCGGCACTGATGATTTTTACCGCGAAGATCATCAGGTGATCTTCCGCGCGATTGCCGATCTGGTGAACGCCAACCGGCCGTGCGACGTGGTCACGCTCAGCGAACACCTGCGCCAGCGCGGCCAGCTCGATGCCGTTGGCGGGCTGCTATATCTGGGCACGCTGGCCAACGACACGCCCAGCGCCGCCAACGTGGTGGCCTACGCCGACATCGTCCGTGAGCGTGCTGTGCTGCGCAGCTTGGTGACGGCGGGTGGCGAGATTGCCGACCTGGCATTTCGACCCGAAGGCCGTCCGCCCGGCGAGTTGATTGACCTTGCAGAGCAAAAGGTCTTCGCCATTCGCAATCGCGCCGAGCACGCCAGCACCAGCTATTTCGACATGCAGTCGGTGATGACGCGGGTCGAGCAGCGCATCGAATCGCTGCGCGCCAACGAAGGCAGTGTGGCGGGGCTCGCCACCGGCTTCCGCGATCTCGATGCCATTACCACCGGCTTGCACGCGGGCGACCTGGTGATTCTCGCCGGCCGTCCGGCGATGGGTAAAACCTCGCTGGCGATGAACATTGCCGAGCACGCGGTGATGTACGAAGGCAAGGCGGTGGCCGTGTTCTCGATGGAAATGCCCGCAGAGCAACTCGGCATTCGTCTGCTGTCATCGTTCGCGCGCATCGAAATGGGCCGCCTGCGCAGCGGCCAGCTTGAAGACCGCGACTGGGACCGGCTGGTGAGCCAGGGCGGCCTGATTCGCGAGGCGCCGCTGTACATCGACCAGACCGGCGGCCTGTCGCCGCTTGAGCTGCGCGCGCGCGCCCGGCGCATGAAGCAACGCCACGACATCAAACTGCTGATCGTCGACTACATCCAGCTGATGCAGGTGCCCGGCACCAAGGACAATCGCACCAACGAAATCTCGGAGATTTCGCGCAGCCTCAAGTCGCTGGCCAAGGAACTGGAAGTGCCGATCATCGCGTTGTCGCAGCTCAATCGCGGCGTTGAGCAGCGCGACAACAAGCGGCCGCGCATGAGCGACCTGCGCGAATCGGGCGGTATCGAGCAGGACGCCGACTTGATCATGTTCGTCTACCGCGACGAGGTTTATCGACCCGATTCGCCGGACCGCGGCACCGCTGAAATCATCATCACCAAACAGCGTAACGGCGCACTCGGCACCGTGCGGACGGCGTTCTTTGGCCAGTACACGCGCTTCGAGAACCTGGCCCACGACGCCATGCCCGACCATGCCGCGCCCACCGGGCCGCCCGCCGTGGAGGCAGGCGATTGGTGAGCCCGCGGGTGGTGGCCACGGTGGACTTGGGCGCGATCCGTCACAACCTTCACCAGATTCGCGCGCGCGCGCCGCGCGCCAAAGTCATGGCGGCGGTCAAGGCCGACGCCTACGGCCACGGCGCGGTACCGGTGGCGCGCACCCTGGTAGAGGCTGGCGTCGATGCGCTGGCGGTCGCCTGCATGGAAGAGGCGCTGGTGCTGCGCCGCGCCCACATCGGCGGTCAAATCGCCCTGCTTGAAGGCATTCTGTCGCCTGAAGAAGCGGCCATGGCGGTTTACGAGCAGCTTGACGTGGTGCTGCACGACCACTGGCAGATCGATCTGCTGCACGCCCTGGGACCCACTGCGCAGGTGCGCGTGTGGTTCAAGCTCGACACCGGCATGCACCGACTGGGGTTTCCGGTTGAAGACGTGCCGCGCTTGCAGCGCGCGCTGACCGAGCATCCGCGCTGGCAATTCGCCGGCTGGATCACCCACCTTGCCTGTGCCGATGACCCCGACGACCCGTTTACGCCGCAACAGTTGGCGCGCTTTTCAGAGGCGTTGCAGGGCGTGCCGGGGCCGCGTTCCATCGCCAACTCCGCAGGTCTGTTGGGCTGGCCGCAGACCCATGTCGACTGGGTACGACCGGGCCTGGCGCTTTACGGCGCCAGCCCGATCACAACGCTGCCGGCCGAGCGGCTGGGGCTTAAGCCGGCTATGGCGGTAGCAAGCCGGCTGATCGCGGTGCGCTGCTTCAACGCCGGTGAGACGCTGGGCTACGGTCGTCATTACACCTGTCCGGAGCGCATGCCGGTGGGCGTGGTGGCCATCGGCTATGCCGACGGTTTGCCGCGCGCGGTGTCGTCGCGTGCCGAGGTGGCCATAGACGGCCAGCGTCTGCCGCTGGCAGGCCGCGTATCGATGGACATGATCACCATCGACCTGCGGTCGATGCCGAACGCGCGCGTCGGCTCCACGGTCCAGATCTGGGGCCCGGGCCTGCCGGCCGAACATTTGGCCGAGGCCGCCAACACCATTGTTTACGAGCTGTTCTGCGGCCTCACCCAGCGGGTGCAGTTTCAGCACCGAAACGGTTGAGGGCTGCTTCGGAATCGGGTCAGAAGTGATCGATCAAACGTCGGTACCAGGGCGCATCCGAATCGCCGAGTGCGTTGACCCGGCTCAGTGCCACGGTGACGTTGTCGTGGCCGCCGGCGTCCAGCGCCGCCTGGATCAATGAGCCGGCCAGCAATTCCAGTGGCCCTCGCGCGCCCTGGCGCAGGCGCATGGCGATCATGTCGTCGTCGATCATGTCGTTGAGGCCGTCAGAGCAGGCCAGATACACGTCACCCTCGGCCACATTGGTTACCTGAATGTCGATTTCGACCTCCGTTTCAACCCCCAGCGCGCGGGTGACGATGTTTTTCTTGACCAACTTGATCGCGTCATCACGGCTGTACTGGCCGCGGGCGATCATTTCCTCGACCAGCGAGTGATCGCGGGTCAGGCACGTCAACTGGTTGTCACGGAGACGGTAGAGGCGTGAATCACCGACGTGCGCAATCCACAGCTGCGCATCGTCGAGCAAGCTCGCGACCAGCGTGGTGCCCATGCCCTGGCAATCGGGCTCGGCCCGGGCACGGTCGAAGATTTGCTGGTGTGCCCGACGCACGGCCGCGTCCAGGCGCGCGCGGGGCGGCTGGTCTGCGCCGGCGGCGGACAGCGCGGCTTGAACTTCGCGCACCGCGATCCCCGAAGCAACTTCCCCGGCGTTGTAGCCGCCCATGCCATCGGCCAGCACGATCAGGCGCAAGGGCGTGTTGATCGCTACGGCATCTTCATTGTTGGTGCGCTGCAGGCCAGTGTCAGATGCCATGGCGAACTCGATGGCGGGGCGAGGGTTCAGCATTGCAAGTGCACCCACGTCTGCCGCCAGCGGGGGCCGTGAAGCAAAGCAAAGTTGCGGAACATAATGCGCGGCACTCCGACCCGGTTCGCCAGAGGATACCGCTCATCGCCGCCGACCTGCCCGTCTGCAGGGCGGGTCCGTGGCGACGCACTTATAGTGTCGCGCTCATCCGTCGCCCATCGGCTCCCCCTGTGGCCAAAACCCGAGTCCAGTACATCTGCCAGAACTGCGGCGCGGTGCATGCCCGCTGGCTGGGTCAATGCCCTGATTGCGGCGAATGGAACACCATTCTGGAAGGGGTGGCGCCGGCACCGCGCAAGGGCGGGGGTTACGCCGCCACTGCGTCCGATGTTGGCGTGGAGCTGCTCAGCGAGGTGTCGCTAGCCGACGTGCCGCGTGTCACCAGCGGCTCGCCGGAGATGGACCGCGTGCTGGGCGGCGGCATCGTGCCCGGCGCAGTGATGCTGATTGGCGGCGATCCGGGCATTGGTAAGTCGACTCTGCTGTTGCAGGTGTTGGCGGCGGTGCAGGCGCAGCGCAGCACGTTGTACGTGACCGGCGAAGAATCCCTGACCCAGGTGCGATTGCGTGCCGAGCGTCTTGGCCTGCCGCGCATGGACCTGCCGGTGCTGGCCGAAACCCGGGTCGAAGCCGTTCTGCAGCAGCTCGACAAGCGGCGCCCCGGTCTGGTGGTGCTCGACTCGGTGCAGACGCTGTACACCGACGCGCTGGACTCGGCGCCCGGTAGCGTCTCGCAGTTGCGCGAGTGCGCGGCGCAGGTGGTGCGCTATGCCAAGCGCAGCCAGACGGCCGTGGTGCTGGTGGGCCATGTCACCAAGGAGGGCGCCATTGCCGGGCCGCGCGTCCTTGAGCACATGGTCGACACGGTGCTGTATTTCGAGCACGACGCCGGCAGCCGTTACCGCATCGTGCGGGCGGTGAAGAATCGTTTCGGCGCCGTCAACGAACTGGCGGTGTTCGCCATGACCGACGCCGGTTTGAAGGAAGTCAGTAACCCGTCGGCGCTGTTTCTGTCGCGCCACGCCGAGCCGGTGCCGGGCAGCGTGATCTCGGTGTCGCGGCAGGGTTCACGACCGCTGCTGGCCGAGGTGCAGGCGCTGGTGGACCGCTCCGCGCTGGGCACGCCGCGCCGCGTGACCCTGGGGCTGGACAGCGCCCGGCTGAACTTGCTGCTGGCGGTGTTGCACCGTCACGGCGGTGTCTCGCTGGCCGACCAGGACGTGTTTGCCAATGTGGTGGGTGGCATGAAGATTCAGGAGCCTGCGGCCGATCTGGCGCTGTTGCTGGCGGTGCTGTCGTCATTCAAGGCCAAGGCCTGCCCGAGTGGTTGGGTGGTGTTCGGTGAGGTCGGCTTGGCCGGTGAGATCCGCCCGGTACAAGCTGGCGAAGAGCGCCTGATTGAAGCCGCAAAGCAGGGCTTTACTCACGCACTGGTGCCCGTCGGCAACAAGCCGCGCAGCCGCGCCCAGCTCGGTATTGAGGTGATGCCGGTGGCGCGACTCGAGCAGGCGCTGGACTGGCTGTAAGCGACCCGATCAGCTCGCGCGCAGCCGCCGGTTGCGGAAGATGCCCAGCCCCTTCTCGGGCAGGTCGAGCAAGAACGACTTGAGCCCGCTTTCATCCGGCAACGGCGCATGGCCGGCGCTGATGCGCCGCAACTGGCGCGTGTACCAGGTGACCTCCATGCCGCCGGAGGCGTCAATCATCGGGATGCCGGTGCGGATGGGTCGAATCACCTGCTCCGGGTTGCGTCCGGCCAGCAGTCGCTTCGGCACGTCCGGCTCAATGGCGAGCAGGCGCGCAAGCCCCACCAGATCGAGTCCGCCATCGGCCAGCGCAGCGTTCATGCCGGCGGCCGTGCGAAAGCCGCCGGTGACCATCAGCGGCACCTTGCTGTGGCGGCGCACGGTGGTCGCAAAGTCCAGGAAGTAGGCCTCGCGTTCTCTCGTGGAGGCTTTGGTGTTGCCGAGCATCATCGCCGGCGCCTCGTAGTTGCCGCCGGAGATTTCAATCAGGTCAACGCCCGCCTCGGCCAGCGCCAGCACGGTGTCCAATGACTCGTCTTCACTGAAGCCGCCGCGCTGAAAGTCAGCCGAGTTGAGCTTGATGCCGATGGGAAAATCCGCGCCGGTCTCGGCACGTATCGCGGCATAGACCGCGTGCACGAAGTGGCGCCGTTTCTCGGGCGTGCCACCCCAATGGTCGGTGCGCCGGTTGTGGTGCGGCGACAGAAACTGGCTGACCAGATAGCCGTGCGCGCCGTGAATCTGCACGCCCGAAAAGCCGGCCTGCCAGGCGATGCGCGCGGTGGTGGCGTAGCGCGTGATCAGGCCGTCGATCTCATCAGAATTGAGCGCGCGCGGGGTCGGGAACAGGCGCGCCATATCGGGTTTGAAAGGCACCGCGGACGGTGCGACGGTTTCGGCGTTAAGGCCACGAATCGCCTGCTTGCCGGGATGGTTGATCTGCATCCACAGCGGCGTGCCGTGGGCGCTGCCCGCCTGCGCCCAGTCGCGCAGCAGCGGCAGGTCGCGCTCGTCTTCGATGACCACGTTGCCTGGCTCGCCGAGCGCGCGGCGGTCAATCATCACGTTGCCGGTCATCATCAACCCCAGCCCGGAGTGCGCCCAGCGCGCGTAAAGCCGCACCAGCGCCTGGGTGACGCGGCCGTCGGTGCCGCCCAGCGCCTCGCTCATGGCCGATTTGGCGAGCCGGTTGGGCAGGACCGTGCCGTTGGGCAGAGTGAAAGGCGTGCTCACGCTCGGCGGCGCGGCTTTTGGGGCAGATTTGCGGGGCATGGCGTCAGGCTCGAAAGAAGTTAGGGCATTCAAGCGATGACCCGCGGTGACGGCAATGGCCTAGCCGCCGACCTCGCAGTCGATACAGCCCTCGGGTGCTTGCGGCGGCAGCTTGAGTTGCCGCTGCAGATCACGCAGCGCGGTGCGCAGGCCTTCTTCAATAACCGGGTGATAAAACGGGCTGTCGAGCATTTGCTGGACGGTGAGACCGGCCTGCACCGACCACGCCAGCAAATGGCCCAGGTGCTCGGCGGCCGGGCCGATCATTTCGGCGCCGAGAAAGCGTCCGCTGCCGTGTTCGCCATAGACGTGCAGCGCACCCTGATTGACGCACATCACCCGCGCGCGGCCTTGCTTCTTGAACGAAACCGTTCCGGTCGCGAAGTCAACGTTATCGGCAGTCAGTTCGGCGTGACTGGCGCCCGCCATCATGATTTGCGGCTGACTGAAGACGATGGCCAGCGGGGCGCGGCGAGGGCGTTGCACGACCTTGGGCCAGGTGACGGCGTTGTCACCGGCGATGCGGCCATCGTCGGAGGCTTCATGCAGCAGCGGCCGCACGCCGTGAACGTCACCGGCAATGAACACCGGCAGGTCGTCAATCTGTTGGGTGCCGCGATCAAAGGGGATGCGCCCCTTGTCATCGACTTTGATGCCGGCTTTCTCGACGTTTAGGCCGTTGAGGTTGGGGCGCCGTCCGGTCGCGGCCAGCAGGTATTCGAAGGTTTCCTGCTGCACGCCGTCAGCGGTCTCGAAGCGGACCACCACGCCATCGCCGCCTGATTCCACGGCGACGATCTTCGCATCGGCAGACAACTGCAGGCTGGCGTCAACAAGGTCGTGGGTCAGGTTCTGCAAGCTTGGCTCGGTCAGCGGCCCCACACGGCCATTGCGACCCAGCAGCCGGACGCGCACCCCCAGCAAGGCCAACGCTTGCGCCAGCTCCAGACCGATGATGCCGGTGCCCACCACCGCCACCGAGGCGGGCAGGGTGGTCCAGTTGAAGACATCGTCATTGACGATGAGGCGATCCCCCAACGCGGCGCGCCAATCTTCGGGCACGTTGGGTGTCGAGCCGGTGGCAATGATGATGCAGCGTGCATGCACTTCGTCGTCGCCCACGGCCAGCACGCCGGGTTTGACGAACCGCGCGTGTCCGCGCAGGCGGTGGGCGTCAGGCCAGTCGTTGACGGTGTCCACCACAAAACCGACAAAGCGGTCGCGCTCGCCCCGCACCCGCTGCATCACGGCCTCGCCATCGACCGCATCGAGCGCCGCCTTGAGACCAAATCGCGGCGCTTCGCGCACTGCGTGGGCGGCTTCTGCAGCGGCAATCAGCAGCTTGCTGGGCATGCAGCCGACGCGGGCGCAGGTGGTTCCGTAGGGTCCGGACTCGATCACGACAATTGAATCGGTGTGCTTGCTGGCGGCCCGGTAGGCGGTCATGCCGGCCGAGCCGGCGCCGATGATGGCAATGTCGACGGTGTGTTGGGTCACGGGGCCTCCGGTCAGTCGGTCAATTTTTCGCGCAGCCAGCGGCGGATCGAGCCCGGTCCAACCCCGTGGATGCGCTTGAATGCCTTGCGGAATGCGGCTTCGGTTTCGTAGCCCATCCGCTCGGCAACCTGGGCGACCGACACCGACGGGTCCCGGAGCATCAGCTCTGCCTGGGTCATGCGCCAGCGGGTCAGGTAGTCGATAGGCGGGGCGCCAACACGCTCGGCAAAGTGCTGGGCAAATGCACTGCGCGACATGCCGGCCTCGCTGGCCAACGCTTCGAGGCTCCACGCCTTGCCCGGCTCACGGTGCATGGCGGCCAGCGCCTTGCGCAGACGGCCATCGGCCAAGCCTGCCAGCACGCCGCGCAGGTCGGGCGACTGGTTGATGAAGTAGCGCACCGTCATCACGAACAGCGTGTCGGCCAGCTTGTCGAGCACCGTTCGGGTGCCGACATCAGCGCAGCCGGCCTCGCTGAGCAGCAGTTGCGAGAGGCCTTTCAGCGCGCCGCCACCGGCGGCGCGATCAACCAAAATAACTTCGGGCAACGCCGCAAGGATGGGGTTGCGCTGGCCGGCGCGAAAGTCGAAGTAGCCGCAGACCATGGTGGTGAAAGGGCCGTCACCTTCGGAAATACGACGCGGCTCCTCACCGTTCAGTGTCGGGTCGGCGGTGAGCATGTGCCAGGCGTCGTGCGGCAACACGACCAGGTCGCCGGCATGCATCTGCATCGGCTGATCGCTTGGCCGCGTATGCAGCCAACAAGATCCCGAGCCGATCAGGTGAAACGCGGCGCGTCGAAAGCCGGCAGTGGTGTGTTGCCAATGGCCACAAAACCGCGGGTTGTCGTAAATGCCGGCGTGCAGTTGGTAGGCACTGAGCACCGTTGACAGCAGGTCATCCTGTAGCGCTTCAGACATGGTGAGATTCTCTAGTGTCCCGAGTCAGAAATCCGCAGACAAAACCGTTTGACGGAATCGAGGATTTGGTCTGCGGTCTTGGTCCAGACAAACGGTCTGGGATTTTGGTTGTAGGTTGAGAGGTAATCGCGGATGGCTTGCTCCAGTTCGCGGGTGCTGCGATGAGTGCCACGCCGAATCTGCTTGCGTGTGATCTCGGCAAACCAGCGTTCGACCTGATTGATCCACGATGCAGAGGTCGGGGTGAAATGCGGGTGGAATCGTGGATGTCGTGCAAACCAGCGCTTTACCGCAGGGGTTTTGTGGGTTCTGTAGTTGTCCATCACGACATGGACTTCGGCATCGTCGGGCACGCTTTGGTCAAGCGTTGCCAGGAACTTCAGGAATTCGGCGGCACGATGGCGTCGGTGCAATTGCCCGATCACCTTGCCGGTCGCCACATCCAGCGCGGCGAACAACGTGGTGGTGCCGTGGCGCATGTAGTCGTGCGTGCGCCGCTCCGGCAGGCCGGGCGTCATCGGCAGAATCGGCTGCGTGCGATCCAGCGCCTGAATCTGACTCTTCTCGTCGACGCAGAGCACGACGGCTTTCTCGGGTGGCGCCAGGTACAGCCCAACAATATCCCGCACCTTGTCAACAAACAGGGCGTCGGTGGAAAGCTTGAACGTCTCTTGACGATGCGGCTGCAAGCCAAACGCCCGCCAGATGCGCGACACCGACGACTGCGACAGCTTCATGTGGTCGGCCAAGGCGCGCGTGCTCCAGTGCGTTGCGTCCACCGGCTTGGACTGCAGCGTCTTGGCGATGACGGCTTCCACCAGGTCATCCCCGATGCGCCGGGGCGCCCCCGGTCGCGGATCGTCCAAAAGCCCATCCAGACGGCGCTCCACGAACCGCCGCCGCCACTTGCCAACCATCTGCTTCGAGACGTGCAACCGTGCCGCCGCCTCGATGTTCTGCGCCCCCTGCGCGCAGGCGAGCACGATACGTGCGCGCATCGCCAGCGCCTGGCTGGTCTTGTGCCGGCGCGTCCATTCGACCAGCCGATTGTTCTCTTCCGCCGTGAGCTTCAGTTCCGGCAATGGCCGTCCACGTCCCATGACAATCCCCTCGATATCTCGATGATACCGAGACAGACGGAGTCGTCATTGGTTCATATTATTTATGACTCACGACACTAGGAACAAGGCAGCAAAAGGGGGCAACAGTGGCGGCAACTGGACGATTAGACCCAACGCCAAGACGCTTGGCGGCAGTCCGATTGGGGCAGGCCGGTCACGATGCGCTCACGTTAAAGCCAATTGGTCGCCGTTATGTCACAACGCATTGCGCAATGGTTGCGGTTTCCCGAGCAGGCTGCAGCGCTCGATTTCATCGCCCCCCTGCTGTTACGGCTTTATCTTGCACCGATCATGTGGCTGGCCGGTGTCACCAAACTGAATTCGTTCGAGTCTACGGTGGAATGGTTCGGCAATCCGGATTGGGGCCTGGGATTGCCGTTTCCTTATGTGATGGCCGGGCTGGCCACCTGGACCGAAATTCTTGGCGGGCTCGCCCTGCTGCTGGGCTTTGCGGTGCGCTGGGTCAGCCTGCCCCTGATGGCCACCATGTTGGTTGCAGCCGTGACGGTGCACCTGAAACACGGTTGGCAGGCCATCGCCGACCCGGTGATGTGTTTGTTCAACTGCAACGATGCCGAGGCGGCCAGTGAGCGCCTCGCGCAGGCCAAAAGTATTCTGCGAGAACATGGAAATTACGAGTGGCTGACTGAACAAGGCAGTTTTGCGGTAGTCAATAACGGCATCGAGTTCGCCGCAACTTATTTTCTGATGCTGTTCGTGTTGTTTTTTATCGGCGCTGGAAGGTACTTCAGTCTCGATCATTGGATTGCCCGTGCCTTGGGTCGCGGGTCGGCTGTCGGTTCACGTTGAGCTGCGGCTGTCTATTACCCAAGTGTGGTCTCTTTTAGGAGTTTTTCTCATGTCAAAGAAAACCGTTTCCATCACTGTTGGTTCCGCCCTGCTGGCCTTGGGTGGTATGACCGCTTCGCCGGCATTGTTTGCCGCGTCTGAGCTGCCGCAGGGTTACATGGTTGCCGAAGCGCATGGCGACAAGAGCGGCGAAGCCAAGTGTGGTGAAGCCAAGTGCGGCGAGAAGTCGGGTGAAGCCAAGTGCGGCGAGAAGTCCGGCGAAGCCAAGTGCGGTGAAGGCAAGTGCGGCGAGAAGTCGGGGGGCTAATCCCTTTGGCAACGCCAACCGCCCCGGCACGGCTGGCCCGCGTGTCCGGGGCGGGTTTGGGTTTGCGCCGTGAATTGCTGGCGCCGCTGGCCGAGCTGCCTGCGGACCCGGCAGCCGGTATCGGCTTCATGGAAGTCGCCCCCGAAAACTGGCTACAGATTGGCGGCCGTCTGGGCCGCCAGTTTCGCGCTTACACCGAGCGCTTCCCGTTTGTTTGCCATGGCTTGTCCTTGTCGATTGGCAGCCCGGCACCGCTGGATGTGCCATTCATCAAACGTGTCAAAACCTTTCTGGATGCCCGCGGCATTCATGACTACAGCGAACACCTGACGTGGACCGGTGACGAGGGGCAACTCTATGACCTGTTGCCCATTCCGTTTACCGAAGATGCAGTGCACCACGTCGCCGCCCGCGTGCGTCAGGCGCAAGACCTTCTCGGCCGTCGTATCGCGCTTGAAAATGCCAGCTATTACGCGCCACTCGCCACCGAGCTGGACGAGGCGCAGTTCATCACCGCCGTACTCGAAGAAGCCGATTGCGACCTGCTGCTGGACGTCAACAACGTCTACGTCAACAGCGTCAATCACGGCTACGACCCGGTGGCCTTTCTGGACCGGTTGCCGCTGACGCGCGTGCGCTACCTGCACATGGCGGGGCATTACCAAGAAAGCCCCACGCTGCTGGTCGACACCCACGGTGCCAACGTCATCGACCCGGTCTGGGAGCTCCTTGACGCCACCTATGCTCGGCTCGGCCCAGTGCCGACGCTGCTGGAGCGGGATTTCAACCTGCCGCCGCTGCCGAAGCTGTTCGAAGAGCTGGCTGGCATTCGTGACCGGCAGGCACGTGTAACATTGACGGTCAGTGAGGCGGTTTGATGGGTCATTTCGAAACGGTGCAAAGGCAGTTCATCGCCCACCTGCGCGACCCGCAAGCCTGCCCCGATGCCGGCATGCCCGCCGAGCGCGCCAAGGTTTACGAATCGCTGATCTACAGCAACATCGAGTCACTTTTGAGTTCCGGATTTCCAGTGCTCAAAGGGCTTGACACCGAGGCCCGCTGGCACCAGCGCGTCCGTGCGTTTCTCAAGACCCATCGCTGTGCACCGGCCGAATTCCACCGCGCTGCTGGCTGTTTTGTTGACTTCGTCTTCGAGCAGCCCGACGCCTTGCCGGACGACTGGCCTTTTCTGGCGGAACTGGTCCACTACGAATGGGTGGAGATGGTGCTGGCGATTGCCGCCGACCAGGTCGACTGGGTACAGGTCGAACACGGCGCGGCCGATGACGACTGGGTGCTGTCACCGCTGGCTGCAGTGCTGGCCTACTGCGCCCCGGTGCACGCCATTTCACCCGGTCAGCCGGTGGAGATTGCCCAACAGCCGGCCACTTTTCTGGCCGTGCGCCGAAACCGCCGCGACGCCGTGCAGTTCATGCAACTCAATGCCCTGACCTGGCAATTGCTGGTGTGGATGCGCGACAACGAAGGCGCCGGCATCAATGAGGCCATCGACGCCTTCGCCGAGGCCTTGCCGCAGATCGCTGAAGCCCTGCGTCTGCAGGCCCCCGGACTCGTCGAACACCTGCGCGACAGCGACGTGTTGATCCCGCGACACGCGCTGCGAGCCGATGTGGACTGCTTTCCCGACTCACGTCCGGAAGCCCGGTTGCCGGCGCTGCGGCGTGGCTTGCTGGGCTGATCGGGTTTCGCTCAAAGACTCGGCCGCTTGGTACTCGGGCCGGAAGCGATTGCACCAGAGGGTCCTTCCGCCGAGCCCGGCCGCAGTTTATAATCGCCGGCTTGACGACGCACGTGGTGATGTAGCTCAGTCGGTTAGAGCGAGGGATTCATAACCCCTAGGTCGGCGGTTCGATTCCGCCCATCACCACCATTTTTGCGTCATCGGGTAGAGCATCCGCCCTTGGTTCGTGGCACGCGCCATTTGGCGTGCGTGGTTCTGACTGGTTTCAAGCTCGTTCTGAAGGCGCGCGTTGGCACGTTGCAAGTTCGCCACGGTGTCGTCGTGTTTCAGCTGCCATTCGCGCTGCTGTGCCAGAAGGTCGCGCTGCGACATTTCGACGGCGGAGTCGAGCGTGATGCCCTTCACCGATTCACCCTTTGCCAGCTCGGTCCATTCTTCGGGCTGGAAGCTGAGCGCCCTGAATTTCGTGGGCTCCAGCGCGCCAAGCGCCTGGACAACCTCGATATCTTCGAACTGGTTGAAGAGCTGGAACTGCGCGATGGCGTAGTAGCAGGTGCTCTTGCCGATGTTCAGTTCGGCGCAGGCGGCGCGGAGGGCTTCGCCGCCCTCAGACGCTTGGATATCGGCCAGCCAGTAGCCCTGCATGACACCCGCCACCACTCCGGCATCGCGGCACTTTTTAAGCTCGTTGCGCCGGTGTTCAGGGGCGGCGACATCAAGCTTGGGCATCAGCTCGCTGCGTTCGATGTAGGCCCGCAGCGTTTGACTGAGCTGCGGCTTTTCCACACGTGTGGAAACTGCTTTTCCACTTGTGTGGACAGCCTCAGCATCTTCCACACGTGTGGAAAGAGCGTTTCCACTTGTGTGGACTGGCGTTGTTTTGGCGGCCTTTGTCATTGCGCAGCCCCTTGCGCACGTCCACTCACTGGCATGTCGTCGACCTTTGATCGTTGGGAATAGAAAGCCCCGGCGCGTGGGGCGCCGGGGAAGGTGCGAGCCGCCCACATGGGCGGTCGGAGGAGATCGCGGAGGCTCATGAGCGCTCCAGGTGGCGCGTGAGCGCCTGTTGTTCCCGCGCCAGGCGGGCGGCCTCAAGGCGCAGATGCCCCAAGCGCAGCGTGTCGGCCTCGCGGGCGTCCACCAGGTCCAGGCACAGCGGCTGGGCCAGGGCGCGTAGCGGTAGGTCGCACTCGGTGGCGGCGCAAAACGCAGGCAGGTAGCGGGCGGGAAACTCTTTGTATTCCTGGCTCACGGCCGTCCAGCTATTGAGCTGGCGCAGGGTGATTTTCTTGGCGCCGGGCAGCAGCGCATTCATGCGGTCCACAACACGCTCACGCGTCATTCCGTGCTGACGCGCCATACGCAGTGAGGTGTTCAGGGCGCCGAGCAGCTCGAGGTTGATGTCGAGATCGAGGTCGGGCGGAGGCGGGTCAACCAATTGCTGGAACAAATCAGCCTGATTGCTGGAAGAAGATGTGACCTTCTTCACCCGTGACGCCGTTCTGGCGTTGTGGGAACCTACAATCATGCTGCGGCTCGCAGTTCGGCCAACTCAAGTCGGGGATACCGTCCCGGCCAGAGTTTCGAAACGGGTACGCCGATGGTGCGGGAGATGTGGGCAGCCACCCGACGGCTGACACCTCTGCCGTAGATGACCTGATGCACCGTGCTGGGCGGCACTTTCAGTGCCTTTGCCACCTGCGCACAGGAGGTTCCGGCTTTTTCAAGTGAGGCTTTGATGTCAGCTGCGTGCATGTTGCAAATGTGTAATTTTTTGCATTTGCGACGATCCTATTAGGGGAGTGTCGCAATGTCAACACCACATTCATCTGCTTACGTAAACGACGTGGAATCGGTGCTCCAACGAGTGGCCGTGGTCAGCGGCGCCAAGAACGACAGCCAATTGGCGAAATGTCTTGGTGTCGGGCGGTCGTCAGTGCCCACGTGGCGCAAACGCGGCAACGTGCCGCACGAGGCGATCACCAAGTTCGCAGTTGCGAACAATCACGATCTGCAGTGGCTTCTGACCGGACGGCCATCAGAGGCGAGCGGCGCCCCGTCGGTCGCAGACCTGGCTGATTCGCTGTTGGCGCGCGCAGAGTCGCGAGGTTCGAAAAGACGCTACAGCGTCGAGTCGCTTGAGCAGCGTGCCGCTGCAGTTGCGAGCGCGCTGTCGGTAGGAAAGCTAGAGGATTCGCCCGCGATCGCTGCAGCCTTCCGGCGCCTGGCGCTGGATAACGACCTGGACGCGGATTCGCTCATGCTGCTGGCAGTCGCGATAAGGTCAGACCTGGAGCGCTTGAAATAGCGCCAGCCATCACGGGAGAAACAGAATGAACAGAACCCTTGCAAGCGCCGCCTTGGCACTCGCACCGACGGTCGCGCTGGCCAGTTACTGCCCGAAGTACGAATTCGCCGAGCTGCAGATCATGACGCTGGAAGAACTCAAGGCAGAGCGCGCAATGGTCTCGCGGCGCGTAGTCGACGCGTTTGTTGAAGACCTGGAGATCACCGAGGCTGACCGCGCTGGGTGTGAGGACCAGGGGCGGCGGTTGGATCGGGTGATCAAGGTGCGCGAGAGTGAGGCGGCGACTGTCAGTGGCGGGGAGTGAAAGCCCGAAAAGGTCCGGTTCTGGCGCTTACTGCATCGCGTTTGCCCTCAGCCTTGCTTGGCTCTGCATCTTCGGTTGGGTGACCCTTGAGAAAGGTGGAGTTCACGAGATTCTCGAGCTCGATCTCAATGAATTTGGCGACCTTGCTGCTGGCTTCGCGGCGCCGATGGCGTTGGTGTGGCTGATAGCGGGATACTTCCAGCAGCAGGTTGAGATCCGCCAAAACACTGCCGCACTTGATCAACAGGACGCGAGCCTGAGACTGCAGGTCGATGAGCTGAAATGTTCGGTTGAAGCACAGCTGCTACAGGCCGCAACTAGTCGAGAGCAGCTTACTGTGGCCTCAGCCTCTGCCGAGTTTCATCGCAAGGAAATGATGCGTTCAAAACAGCCTCTAATCAGCATGGCTACTGGTGGCAGTGGTGCGCATCGACAAGCCGGCCAAATCTACATTGATGTCCAAGTTCAAAATCACGGTCACGCGTTAACGCAGGGCAAGTTTACGATCCACCCTGAAGAGGGCAGTCAGATCACTTTCGGAAATGGTCAGGTTAGCGAAAGCATTGATCGAATTGGCGCCGAAGGAACTCATCGGTCCAGAATGGTTTGCCAACCAGGCTTCGTAGGTGAGTTCGCTATGAGCCTTCACTACACCGACGGGCTGGGTGATCGGCAATGCCTATTGGTCACTGCGACCAAAAAAGACCCTCAGAAGATTAAGTTCGAAGTCCACCCGTGGTCCCCATTGGCGGATTGACGCAGAGCACAGACCCACATAGCCTCTAAGTCGTCCAGCTAACTGCCGGGCGAACTGTTTCAGGGGCCTTTCATCGCTCCTCGGTACCGACCATGTCGGTCATGAGCACCGGCATTGAAACCATCCTCCGGCACTACGCCGCCCAACACGATCTGCCCGCCGACCTGGTGGTAGCAATGGCGCGGGTCGAATCCAGCCTCAACTCTTGGGCGCACCGCGCCGAGCCGGCCTATCGCTGGCTATGGGATGTGCGTCGCAACGTGGCGTATCGGCCCAGCCTGGTCCAGGCCAAGGCCAAGGAGCCGCCGGTGGGGTTCCCGGCGCCTGCCGGCATCAGTGCGTTGAGTGAATGGCAGGCACAGCAAGCTAGCTGGGGCTTGCTGCAGGTGATGGGCGCCACCGCCCGCGAGCTGGGCCTGACCGGCCCTATTCCGCAACTACTGGACCCGACTCTGGGCGCCGACTACGGCTGTCGCTACCTCGCAACACTGCGCCGCCGCTTTGTGGCAGATCACGGCTGGCGCGGCGTGGTGCAGGCGTATAACACTGGCCACCCGAATAGTGCCAACGACTACCCTAAAAAGGTGGCCGCCTTCGGCACCGGTGGGGTGCTGGCATGAGCCAGAGTCAAGGCAACCCGGTCGGATTGGTCGAACAGAACCGCGCCCTGGGTGAACGCAATTGCTGCCGAGTGCAGCGGGTCGCCCTGTTGCTGATGGAGTTGGATCAGCACGAGCACGTGATTGGCGGACTGGAGGCCGCCATGCGGGCGGTCACGATGCTGTACGGCGCGGGGGCTGCCGCAACTGCGCGCCAATACTTTTGCGAGTCGGGAGCGGGGCATTGAAGCGCTCTAAGCCATCTCTGGTCACTGACTGGCGCGACGCCTGGCGCTGGTTTTCTGTGCAGGCCATGACGCTGGCCGTGGCCCTGCAGGGCGCCTGGCTGGCGGTACCGGATGACCTGCGGTCGACCGTGCCGCCGGCAGTCGCGCACGGCATCACCATTGGCCTGCTGGTGTTTGGCATTGTCGGCCGTATGGTGGACCAGCCCAGAAAGGTGCCGCCATGCAAGCCGTGATGCAGCGTTTGTCGGGCGCGATGGCGACCTTGGGGGCCGTGCTGGTGGGGCTGTTCGGCGTGGCGATGTGGTTTGCGCACCGATCAGCGATGCGGCGTGCTGATGCGCAATCGATGTCCGCCCTGGCGAACCGCGATGTTCTTGAGGCGGCCGTGCATGCCGAGGCTGCTGACGCGGCGATGAAACGTGCCGACGCGGTGGTGCTGAAACTTGCCGAACGTGTTCAGACACTGAAGCGCGAAGGCCACCCGACCGCCGCCAAAGCACTGGAGAGGCTGAACCGCCATGCGCGTCCTGATTAGCGCCTTATCACTGGCGCTGGTTGCCTGCGCCACCACGCCCACCGCACCCGAACCGCGCGAACCGCGCCGGGTGGCATCCGTAATTGCGTTGCCCGCGCCGCCGGCCGCACATTTGTGCGAGGCCGACACGAGGGTCTGTTACACGCTGCCTGATGCCTGGGCACTGGCCGACACGCTGGATGCGGCTTTTGCCTTGCAGGATCAGGCGATTGCGTTGCATACGGCGGCCGTAGCGCTTGACGCCGAAACCGTTGACCTCCAACGCGCCAGAGAGACCGACGCCGAGACCATTGCCGCGCTGATGGACGCCCACCGCCGCAGCACCTGGGCGTGGCGCATCGGGACCGCAGCAGTCGGTGCACTGGTGCTAGGGGTGAGCTGGTGAACTTCGAACCAGGTTGGGTCATGTTGGCCTGGCAAGTCTTTGTGACGCTGGCCTCGTTGGCCGGGCTGGTGGCAGGCATGTGGGCCAGCCTCAACTTCACCAAGCGCGCCGCGCATGACTCGCTGGCGCAGAAGTTCAGCGAAAAGGAGACGCAGCAGGACGTGCGGCTCACGAAGATCGAAACGTCGTTGAACGACGTGCCCAAGCGTCGCGACCTGGACCTGATCTACACCCAAGTCACCAACGTGGGCAGCCGCGTCTCGAATCTTGAAGGCCAAACCCGGCAGAACAATAAGCTGCTGGGCGCAATTCACGACCACCTGCTGAATCAGAAAGGAGGTGGCAAGTGAGCTACCGCGACACGCTGGCCGAGCACATTCGCATCTGCCTGCTGCGTCTGTTGGAAGAGGCGTCCGACTACGAGCAAAACAACAGCATTCTGTCCGACGGCACGGCCCTGTTCGGCCTGCGGGCCACGCGCGATATGGTGAACACAGAGCTGGCCTGGCTGGCTGAGCAAGGGCTCATCACGCTCAACAAGATTACCGCCACCATCAGCATTGCCCGCCTCACCAACCGTGGCCTCGACGTGGCTACGGGGCGCGCTCATTGCCCCGGAGTGAAGCGACGCGGCCCGGAGGATTAAGCCGTGGCCCGATCCTCTATCGCCAAGCTGGACCCTGGTATCCGCGCCGAGCTGGACCGCCTGCTCAAGGATGACCGTTACACCATCGACCAGGTCACAGCGCACTTGCGCGACCTGGGTGCGCAGGTCTCACGCAGTGCTGTGGGCCGCTACCACCAGCGCTTTGAAGAGATCGGCAAGCGCATGCGCGAAAGCCGCGAGGTCGCCAAGGTGTGGGCCGACCGGCTGGGCAACGAACCGCAGGGCGATATCGGCAAGCTGGTGATGGAGCTGCTGCGCACGATGGCCTTCGACGCCACCCTGGAACTGCAGGATGCCCGCGACGAAGAGGGCAAGCCCACGCTCGATCCGAAGTCCATCAATACCCTGGCGCTCGCCATGCAGCGCCTGGAGGCAGCCGGCAAGTGGAACCTCGAACGCGAGAAGACCATGCGCGACGAGGCGTTGAAGCAGGCGGCAGACACCGCCGCGAAGATTGCCCGCAAGGGTGGCCTTTCGGTCTCGGCGGTTGACGAGATTCGCCGCCAGATTCTGGGCATGCCGGAGTGACGGCCATCCACTCACCGTTGCTGGCATCAGACGCGGCCCATCAGGTCGCGCCAGCCGTTCTGCTGGGCTATCAGCAGCGCTGGATCGATGACGAATCGGCACTGAAGATTGCCGAAAAGTCGCGCCGCATTGGCCTCACCTGGGCAGAGTCTGCCGACGACGTGCTGGAGGCCGCCCGTGAGGGAGGCAGCAACACGTTTTACATCGGCCCCACGCAAGACATGGCACTGGAGTTCATCGAAGCCTGCGCCATGTGGGCACGCGCCTATGACTACGCCGCCTCGCAGATCGAGGAGGGCTTGTTCGATGACGGCGACAAGCAGATCAAGTCGTTCAAGATCACCTTTCCCGCCACCGGCCGACGTGTGGTGGCGCTGTCGTCACGCCCCACTAACCTGCGCGGCAAGCAGGGCAACATCGTCATTGACGAAGCGGCATTCCATAACGACCTGGGCGAGCTGCTCAAGGCAGCGATGGCCATGTTGTTGTGGGGCAACAAGGTGCGCGTCATCTCGACGCACGACGGCGAAGCCAACGACTTCAATGAGCTGATCGAAGAGATCCGCGCGGGCAAGCGCAAGGGCAGCGTGCACCGCATCACTTTTCGCGAAGCCGTGGCAGAGGGGCTGTATCGCCGCGTGTGCATTCGTCGCGGCATTCCCTGGACGGCCGATGGCGAGGCCAAGTGGGTCGCCGATGCCTATGCCTTCTATGGCGACGATGCCGCAGAAGAACTGGACGTGGTGCCCAGCCAGGGCAGCGGTGCATATCTGCCGCGCTCGCTCATTGAGCGCTGCATGGATCCGGCGCTGCCGATCGTTACCTATCGGTGCACGCCTGAGTTCACCTACCGGGCCGACTGGGAGCGCGCGGCCGATACCGCGCAGTGGTGCGAGGCCAACGTATTGCCGCTGCTCAAGGCGCTGGACGCGAGGCTGTCGAAGTACTACGGCAGCGACTTCGCCCGTTCCGGCGATGCTTCGGTGATCGTGCCCGGCGTGGAGGATGCGCAGCTCAATGTGACCGCGCCCTTTATCGTTGAAATGCGCAACGTCCCGTTTGCGCAGCAGCGCCAGGTGCTCGGTTATGTGGTGAGAGGCTTCGGCCGCTTCATGGCCGGAGCGATGGACGCCACCGGCAACGGCGCCGAAATGGCCGAGTGGGCTGCACAGCAATTCGGCAGCACCAACGTGGCCGAGGTGAAGCTGAGTCTGGAATGGTACCGGCAGAACATGCCGCGCCTGAAGGCCGCATTTGAAGATGGCACTTTGCGCCTACCTCGCCACGCAAATGTGCTGGCCGATCTTCGCGCCATCAAAAAGACCAACGGCGTCGCTCGCGTGCCCGACGATGCCCGCGAAAAGGGTGCCGACGGCGAGATGCGCCACGGCGATATCGCCGTCGCGCTGGCCCTGCTGCTGTTCGCCATTGCCGAGATGGAGCCGGTGCCTCTGGAGTTTGAATCGCTGGGCGCCCGAAGCACCCAGGGTGCACTGACCGCGTTCGAGGGCATGAGCTATCGCGCACAAATGACCGACTCAGGCTGGGGTGGCGTGTCGGGCGGCAATGACTTTGGAGGTTTCGCCTGATGGACTACGAGATGGTCAACGGCGTGATGATGCCCGCCAAACCCAAGGTCGCAGAGGCCCGAGAAATTGCCACCACGGCCGACGGTCGGGACATCACGCGCGGCTTCATCGATTCGTTGCCGCTGCTGCCGCCATTGGACCCGGTGCTCGCTTCACGCGGCGGTAGCTACGAGGTCTACGAAGAGCTGCTGCGAGATGACCAGGTTGCGGCATGTTTCAGGCAGTTGCGCCTTGCTGTGGTGGGTGCTGAATGGGACGTGGATGCTGGCGGCAAGAAACGGGCTGACAAGAATGCGGCCGCTTCGCTGAAAGATCAGTTGGCCGCTCTCAACTTTGACGGCGCCTTCGACAAGATGCTCTACGGCGTGTTCTACGGCTATGGCGTCGGCGAATGCATGTGGGGCACCGATGGCGCCCAGACCACCTTGGGCGCCATCAAGGTGCGGAAGTCGCGTCGCTTCGGCTTTGGGCCGCAGGGCGAGCTAAAACTGCTGACCTCAAAAGACCCGCTGGGCGAGGTGATGCCGCCTCGCAAGTTCTGGCATTTCACGTATGGCGGCGACACCGACGACGAGCCCTACGGCACCGGCCTGGCGCAGGCGCTTTACTGGCCGGTGTTCTTCAAGCGAAACGGGCTCAAGTTCTGGCTGATATTCCTGGAAAAATTCGGCCAGCCCACCGCCATCGGCAAGTACCCCAACAACGCGTTGCCGGACGAGAAAAAGCGTCTGCTGGGCGCGCTGGGCGCCGTTCACTCCGATGGCGGCATCATCATTCCCGAGGGCATGATCATCGAGCTGTTGGAGGCGGCCCGCTCCGGTACCGCCGACTACAGCGCCTTGTGTGACCGCATGGACAACGCGATCGCCAAGGTGATCCTCGGTCAAACGGCCACCACCCAGGGCACACCCGGAAAGCTGGGCGGCGACGAGGCCCAGAGCAACGTGGCCGAGGACCTGATCAAGGCCACCAGTGACCTGCTTTGCCAGAGCTTCAATCGTGGGCCTGCACGCTGGCTCACCGAGTGGAACTACCCCGGCGCGGTTGCCCCCAAGGTGTGGCGTCAAACCGAGCCGCCGGAAGACAGCAATAAACGCGCCGAGCGCGATTCAAAGGTCTATCAAATGGGCTTTAAGCCCACTTTGGAATACGTTAAGAAGACCTACGGCGATGGCTGGGAGCCGAGGACATCAACGCCGGCGACGGATGTGCCAGGTGTTTTGTCCGAAACGCTGTTTGCTGAAAATTCGCGGCCGTCGACTGCCCCCGAGCTGCTGGCCGACCGAATGTCAGCCGAGGCGGCAGACGCGCACCGTGCCTGGCTGGAGCAAATTCGACAGATTGTCGACACGGCTCAGAGCCTTGAGGGTCTGCGTGATGCACTGTTGAACGCGGCCAGCGGCCTGTCGGATGACGAGATCGCCAAAGTGATGCAGGCGGGCTTTGCGGTGGCAGACCTGGTCGGCCGGTTCGATGCGCGAGACGGCGGTGGCTGACGCAGCTGGCCAACCCGTTACTCGTGGAGTCCTGCGCGAGCCCTTCAATCAGCAGGTGGCTTTTTTCCGCCAGAAGCTTGGCAACCTGATTCCCACCGAGCGCTGGGACCAGGTGTGGAAGGGGCAGCACGATCGCGGTTTTATGGTGGCAGGCGCGATGAAGGCGGATCTGCTGAGTGACTTTGCGGCTGCGGTGGATCGGTCCATCACAGAGGGCAAAAGCCTCGAGGCCTTTCGCAAGGACTTCGACGATATCGTCAAGCGGCACGGGTGGGATTACACCGGGGAGCGGAACTGGCGCACCCGCACGATCTACACCACCAATATGCGGACCAGCTACGCGGCCGGGCGGCTGGCACAGCTGCGCGAGGGTGGCTTCAGTCACTACATGTACCGGCACGGTGGCTCTTTGGAGCCCCGGCCCGAGCATCTTGCTTGGGACGGCATGGTGTTGCCCGCGAATCACCCCTTTTGGGAAACGCACTATCCGCCAAATGGGTGGGGGTGTTCCTGCCGCGTGGTGGGGCTGCGTAATCCTGAAGACGCACGCAGCCTTGGCGGCGACCCAGATCGCCAGTTACCGGAAGGGTGGGATGCCATCGATGCGGTCACCGGCGAGCCGGATGGCATCGGCAAGGGCTGGGGCTACGCGCCTGGCGACACGGTGAGCGAGGCTGTGCAGCAGATGGCCGCCAAGACGGTCCAGTGGGAATACACGCTCGCCAAGGCCTTCATGCAGAACGTGCCAGAGACGGTGCGCGATGCTCTGAGTCAGTCGTATCGGCAACTGCCGTCAGTGGCGGATGATCTGCGGCGCTATGCCCAGCGGGTGCTGACCGATGGCGCAGCCAACGTTCCGCAATATCGGACGCTGGGGCTACTCACGACGGCGCAGGCAGGGCAGATCAACACGCTAACCGGCTTGAATGTGTCGGGCTTCGATGTGGCGGTGGATGCCCATGCAGTGCGGCATATCCAGCGTCGACACGGCAACGATGTGACGGAGGCGGCCAGGGGCCAGCGAGCAATCACGGCCGCCGACTACGCTCGGCTACCGCAAGTGATCAACGAGCCAGAAGTTATTGAAGACGCCGGTCTTAGCAACAAGAGCAGGCGCCAGCTGGTGAGGCTGATCAAGCAACTGGGTGATGAGCGTTGGGTGGTGGTGGCCGAGGTTCGCGGCGGTCGGCTGATGCTAGCGCTGGAAACGCTCTACATCGTGAAAAGCCGTTGATCGCAACCCGACCCCTACGTCCTGGACGCTTCGAGGTATGAGCCCGACGGTGTGTGCTGCGTCAACGACCAGACAGGAGTGTACGACATGAAGTTCGATATTGAGCTGGACGATAGCGAAGCGCGGCGCGCACTGGCGGCACTGGCGGCGGGCGCCGGCAACCTTCGCCCGTTGCTGGGCGAGCTTGGCGAGTTGATGGTGGAGTCGACCAAGCAGCGGTTCCAATCTTCCACCGGCCCCGACGGGCTGAAGTGGAAGGAGAACTCGCAGGTCACGAAGGAGCGAGCGGCGGGTGCGTTCAGCAATCGACGCCCAGGTGCTCGCGCCAGTCGCGTCGCGAACAAGAAGCCGTTGATAGGCGAGAGTAAGGCGCTGTCGACCACGATCAACTATCGGGCTACTGATGACACGCTCGAATGGGGGAGCCCGATGGAGTACGCGGCGACCCAACAATTCGGAGCCAACAAGGGGGCGTTCGGCAAAACGCGGCGCAATTCACCAATCCCCTGGGGTGACATCCCGGCACGGCCATATTTAGGGGTGTCTGCCGAAGATGAGGTGACAGTGCGCGACCGGTTCAACCGGTACCTGAAGTCCACTTTGAGGTAACTGCGGTGCCGGGCGTTACCACCAATCGATGGATTCTTTACCGGTAATTTCCGGCTTAAACGACGTTTGAGCACGCAATAATGCGTGTCAAACCATCTGTCGCAGGCCGATCCGGCAGTTGGGGCCAAAATCCCCGTCGCTGCGAGCTATCCCGGCCAATCCCTCTTTATCCCGCTGTATCCCAGACCATCTGTCTCAATACAGTTCGGCGTCTCAACGCTCGGGCTGTTCCCAATCCGGCCGACTCTGTTCCTCATCCAGCCAGGCGCGCAGGGCCTCGACGCGATCACGGTTGACGCCGAAATCGCGATAGCCGAAGCGCGAGATCGAGCGGACATTGATCATCTGCCCGTCGCCGACCAGCAGCTCCAAGTCGTCATGGAAGCGCATCTTCGGCGAGACAAAGACCACATGCAGGTAGCCGGGTCCGAGATGTTCGATGCTGGCGCCGGGCAGGCTGCTCAGGTGTCGGGCCATCATCGACATCGTGGCGGTAACGTCGCCGCGCGCCCGCAACGGCGCGATGCCGTGGGTGCCGTCGGTGGCCATTGACGACACGCAACTGGGACGCGCCGGGCAGTCGGTGAATTCGCCGCTGTTGACGTAAAGATGGCCGGGCGTGCGCAGGGTGAAGAACACGGCCATGGCGACCAATACCAGGACCAGGCCGAGGATCCACTTGAGTTTGCGCATGAAGACTTCCGTTGACGGGCAGCGAGGCCGGCATGATAGGCAGCCTTTGCGTCGAGCACCAAGCGGGCCGACCGACCCGCGTTTGCAGGCGTGGTGACGGCCATAAAAAACCCGCCCCGAATGGTTCGGGGCGGGTCGTGATGCCTCACTTCAGCAGCAGAGATGATTCAGGCCAGATCGAAACGATCCAGGTTCATCACCTTGGTCCACGCGGCGACAAAGTCCTTGGCGAACTTGTCCTGCGCATCGCTTGCGGCATACACCTCGGCGATGGCGCGCAGTTGCGAGTTGGAGCCGAACACCAGGTCGGTCACCGTGCCGGTCCATTTCAGCTTGCCGGTTTTGCGATCCTTGCCTTCGAGCACGCCTTCGGTGGCCGATTTTTCCCACTTCGTGCCCATGTCGAGCAGGTTGACGAAGAAGTCGTTGGTCAAGGTCTCGGGCCGCTGGGTGAACACGCCGTGCTGGGTGCCGCCCACATTGGTGCCCAGCGCGCGCATGCCGCCCACCAGCACCGTCATTTCAGGCGCGGTCAGCGTTAGCAGGTTGGCCTTGTCGACCAGCGCTTCGGCGGCCTTTGATTCCGCGCCTTTGACGGCATAGTTGCGGAAGCCGTCGGCACGCGGCTCCAGCGGCTCGAAGGAATCAGCATCGGTCTGCTCGGCCGTGGCATCGGTACGGCCCGGGGTGAATGGCACCTTCAGGTCGTGCCCGGCCTTCTTGGCTGCGGCTTCGATGCCGGCGCTGCCGCCGAGCACGATCAGGTCGGCCAACGAGACCTTCTTGCCGCCACTGGCGCTGGCGTTGAAGTCCTTTTGGATGCTTTCGAGCTTGGCAAGCACCTTTGCGAGTTGTGCAGGCTGGTTGGCTTCCCAGTTCTTCTGCGGGGCGAGTCGGATGCGCGCGCCATTGGCACCACCGCGCATGTCGCTGCCGCGGAACGACGAGGCCGCGGCCCACGCCGTGCCGACCAATTCGGACACCGACAGGCCACTTTTCAGCAGCTTGGCCTTGAGGGCGGCGACATCCTTGTCATCGACCAGCGGGTGATCGACCGCCGGCACCGGGTCCTGCCAGATCAGTTCTTCTTTGGGCACCAGCTTGCCGAGATAGCGTGAGCGCGGGCCCATGTCGCGGTGCAGCAGCTTGAACCAGGCGCGGGCAAATGCGTCCGCAAACTGGTCGGGGTTGTCCTTGAAACGGCGCGAGATTTTCTCGTAGGCCGGGTCCATGCGCATCGCCATGTCGGCGGTGCTCATCATGATGGTGACCTTCTTCGACGGATCGTGGGCCGAAGGCGCCATGTCCTTTTCGTCGATATTTTTCGGATGCCACTGATGGGCCCCGGCCGGGCTTTTGACCAACTCCCACTCGTACTTGAACAGCACGTCAAAGTAGCCGCCATCCCACTTGATCGGGTTTGACGTCCACGAGCCTTCCAGGCCGCTGGTGATCGCATCGTTGCCTTTGCCGGTGCCGTGTTTGTTGAGCCAGCCGAAGCCCTGATTTTCGATGGGCGCGCCCTCGGGTTCCGGCCCCACGTTGGACTCCAGCGCGGCGCCGTGGCACTTGCCGAAGGTGTGACCACCGGCGGTCAGCGCCACGGTTTCTTCGTCGTTCATCGCCATGCGGGCGAAGGTCTCGCGAATGTCGCGTGCCGACGCCAGCGGGTCGGGGTTGCCGTCCGGGCCCTGCGGGTTGACGTAAATCAGGCCCATCTGCACGGCGCCCAGTGGGTTGGCAAGGTCACGGTCACCGGAGTAGCGACTGTTGTCCTTGTCGCTGGTGGCCAGCCACTCGGCCTCGGGGCCCCAGTAAATGTCTTCTTCGGGTTCCCAGATGTCGGCGCGTCCGCCGCCGAAGCCGAAGGTTTTCAGTCCCATCGAGTCGATGGCGACATTGCCGGCCAGAATCAGCAGGTCAGCCCAGGACAGCTTGCTGCCGTACTTTTGCTTGATCGGCCACAGCAGGCGCCGCGCCTTGTCGAGGTTGCCGTTGTCGGGCCAGCTGTTGAGCGGGGCGAACCGCTGCGCACCGGTCCCGCCACCCCCGCGACCGTCGGCAATGCGGTAGGTCCCGGCGGCGTGCCAGGTCATGCGGATGAAGAAAGGACCGTAATGGCCGTAGTCGGCGGGCCACCATTCCTGTGAATCGGTCATGAGCGCGTGCAGGTCTTTGATCACTGCATCGAGTTCGAGGCCCTTGAACGCCTTGGCGTAGTCCAGCGACTTGCCGTAAGGATTCGATTTTTCTGAGTGCTGATGAAGAATTTTCAGGTTGAGCTGGTTGGGCCACCAGCTTGCGTTATTGCGGGCACCGGCAATGGTGTGCCGACCGGGACCGTGCATTACCGGGCATTTCGCGTCGTCTGCCATCGTGACTCTCCTTCGTGTTGTTGGGGATCTGTTTTTGGCTACATACCGAGTGTGGAGTGACCGGGCGGGCGCGGCAAATGAGTTTTGCCAATCGGCTTCATAGGCAGGCGGGCGCGGACCTCGGCAACAAGGACCAATATCGCCGTAGGCTCCGGGCAAGGTCGCCAGGCGTCCGGCTAGGCGCAGCCGGTTAAAATCGCCAATTCGCTTGTGCCCAAGGACCGATGGATGCCAATTAACCCCGACACCTTGCTCAATTGGCCTTTCGCGCCCATCGAGCAGACTTACACCGCCCGCGACACCATGCTCTATGCCCTGGGCGTGGGGCTGGGCACCGACCCGCTGGACCTGCAGCAAATTCCCTTTGTTTATGAAGCGAACTTGCAGGCCCTGCCCACAATGTGTGTGGTGCTGGGCACGCCAGGCTTCTGGATCAAGGACCCGGCCACTGGCATCACCTGGCAGAAGGTGTTGCACGGCGAGCAGGGCTTTGTGCTGCACAAGCCCCTGCCGGCGGCCGGGACGGTGGTCGCCATCACCCGCGTCAAGGACCTGGTCGACAAAGGTGAGGGCAAAGGCGCGCTCGTTTACGTCGAACGCGACATCCGCGACAAGGCCAGTGGCGAGCCGTTGGCCACCCTCACCTCGACCTATTTCTGCCGGGCGGACGGCGGCTTTGGTCAGTCCACGACCACCGCCCCGAAGCCCCCGCCGATTCCCGAGCGGGCCCCCGACGCGGTTGATGAACTGACCCTCGACAAGCGTGCCGGCCTGATCTACCGCCTCAGCGGCGACTACAACCCGATCCACGTTGACCCCAAGGCCGCGACGGCGGCCAGTTTTTCGGCGCCGATCTTTCACGGCTTGGGTTCGCTGGGTGTCGCCGGGCATGCCGTGCTGCGGTCGGTGTGTGATTACCAGCCCAGCCGCCTCACCGGCATGCGCTTGCGCTTCACCTCACCGGTGTATCCCGGCGAGACCCTGCGCACCGAGATCTGGCGCGAAGGTGACCGCGCGCTGTTCCGCTGCACGGTGATCGAGCGCAACGTGGTGGCACTCGACAACGGCGTGGCCACCTTGGCAGATTGAACCCGCCCCCGGTCCTGCAGGCGCTGCGGTCTGTGATGCGGCGTCGCGCAGGCCGGCTTCAGGCCGGTCAGGCAACTGATCGGCTAACCTTTGTGGCATTGCCGATTCGGTGATGCCCCCCACGCCACGCGGTCACTTGATGAATCAGCCCCTGAATCTCGCGCCTGCCGCCACCGACCACCCGCTTGAAGCCTTGCCGGAAACCGCCCTCAACCCGCGCACGCTGCGCCAGCGGCTCCGTGAGGCTACGGATTACGACAGCTGGGCCGAGGCGGCCAAGGCACTGGACCGTCTCAGTGGACGCGAAGTCTGGAAGCAGCGCGATATCAGTGCGCTGTATGACTACCGCACGCTGCGGGATCGCGTCGACCACCTGCGCGCAGTGCGTGCTGCCAATGACCATCACGGCTTGGTGTTTGCCATTGAAGAGGGCGTGCACGGCAACCTCGGCGGCATGGGCAAGCCCCTCCTCTACAACAAGGCGCGGTTTGGCACCAAGCAACTGATCCGCGACTACGTTGACAGCGTGAGCGACGCGCTGCGGCATATCGAGACGCTGTCCGAAAGCGAAATGTCCCTGGCCGCCAAGCTTGACCTGTTTCGCCGTGCCAGCCATTGCTACGGTCGCTCGGCGTTGATGTTCAGCGCCGGCGGCACCTTGATGTATTTTCATTTCGGCGTGGCCAAGGCGCTGCTGGAGCAGGGCATTTTGCCGCGGGTGCTGTCGGGCTCCAGCGCCGGGGCGATCACCGTGTCGATTCTCGGCACCCACACCGACGCCGAGCTGGAGGGCTTCTTTGATGCCCGCAACGTCCGCTTCGGCGAGGAGTGGACGCCCAACTGGTTTGAGCGCAGCACCGGCATCCGGCGCATGTTTCGCGCCAGTTCGTTCGAGCCGACGTTTGACCGGCTGATTCCCGACCTCACCTTCCGGGAAGCCTTCGAGCTGACCGGACGGCACATCAGCATTTCGGTGAGCCCCTGCGAGCGCCATCACAGCCCGCGTTTGCTCAACGCCATGACCTCGCCGCACGTGCTGATCCGCTCGGCAGTGCGCGCCTCGTGCGCTATTCCCGGCCTGTTTGAGCCGGTGCAGCTCATGGCCCGTGACGCGCAGGGCAAAACCGTGCCGTATCTGCGTTCGCGCTGGATTGACGGGCTGTTTGCCGCCGACCTGCCGGCCAAGCAACTGGCGCGCCTGTACGGCACCAATCACTACATCGTCAGCATGATCAACCCGATGATGTTGCCGACATTCCGTGACCACAAATTGCAGAGCGCCGGTCTGCAACCACTGGGCAAAGCGGCCAAGGCCGTTGCCCGCAGTGCGCTGAAGTCGGCCGACGTTTATCTGGGCAAATACTTGCCCGCGTCGTCGCTGGGGGTGGTCAACAAGGTCGCGCACGACCTGCTCTCACAGGACTATGTGGGTGACATCAGCATCGCGCCCAAGCGCAGATTGTTCTCGCCGCTGCGCCTGCTGTCGCCCTTCAGTTATGAAGAAATCGACGCGCTGGTCCTGGCTGGCGAGCGTCAGGTGTGGCCGCGAATCGAGATGATCCGCATCTGCACGCAGATCAGCCGCACGCTCGAAGAGATTCTCGGGCGCCTGGACCGGGGCATCGTCGACGCGATGGAGTAGCAGCCACCCTGTGGGCCTGTCAGTTGAACGCCGCCATGCCGGCCATCATCTGCGCCCGGCACTCGCGCACCATGCGTTGCATCAGCACCTCGCAGGTGGGAATGTCGTCAATCAGCCCCACCGTTTGCCCGGCCCAGACCAGCCCGCGTGACGGGTCGCCGCTCTCCAGCGCTTCGCGGCCCTTGGCGCCGGAGACCAGATGCTGGATGTCCTTGAACTCGCAGCCGCCCGGGCGGTTCTCGATGGCGATGACCGCTTCGGAGACTTCGGTTTTCAGTACCCGGCCGGTGTTGTGCAGGGTGCGGAAAATCAGCGCCGTGTCACGCTCGGTCTTGTCGACCAGCAACTGCTTGATGTTGTCATGAATCGGCGCCTCAACCGTCACGCAAAAGCGCGTGCCCATGTTGACGCCCTCGACGCCGGTGGCCAGCGCGGCGGCCATGGTGCGACCGTCGGCGACGCCGCCCGAGGCGATCAGCGGAATTTTCACCTTGCTGGCGGCAATGGCGAACAGCACCAGACAGCCGACGCCGTCTTCACCCGGATGACCGGCACATTCAAAGCCGTCGATGGAGATCGCGTCCACGCCCTTGCGCTCGGCTGACAGCGCGTGCCGCACCGCCGTGCACTTGTGGATGATCTTGCCGCCGTGGGCCTTGATCTTTTCGATGAAGGCGACCGGGTTGTTGCCGGCGGTTTCGAAGATGCGCACACCCCCGGCCAGCGCGGCGTCCAGATAAGCCTCGTACGGCGGCGGCTTGGCGGTGGGCAGAATGGTCAGGTTCACGCCGAACGGCTGATCGGTGAGGCTGCGGCAACGGGCAATTTCGTCGCTCAGCGCCTCGGGCATCGGTTGGGTGAGTGCCGTCAGAATGCCCAGGCCGCCCGCGTTCGACACCGCCGCCGCCAACTCGGCACGCCCCACCCACTGCATGCCCCCCTGAATGATGGGGTAGCGAATCCCCAGCATGCGGGTGATGCGGGTGTTCATGGCAGGTTCGGGTGCAGCCGTCGTGAGGCGGGTCATGGAAGTGTTTCCTGATTGAAGAGCGATTTCTTGTTGTTGTTCGAGCGCGGGGTAGGCGCGGCGACGCCAATTCGCTACGTTAACCGGACGCCGTCGGGCGTGCCGACAATGATGAAGACGGCCCAAGGCGGTCAGTGAAAATCCCGCGACAGATAAGGCAGTTCGCCGACCCAGTGTGAGCGGTCGTGAAGGCGGCGGGCCATCAGGTGCACGATGCCTTCCTGGCGCTGCAGGATGCCGTCGGCAATCACGAACTGCGCGGCCACTGCGGCGTGGCGTTGGGTGTCGACCAGCGCCGGGCGAATGATCAGATTGACGATGCCAGTTTCGTCTTCCAGCGTCAGAAACATCACGCCCTTGGCCGAGCCGGGACGCTGGCGGAACATGGCCAGCCCCGACACCCTGACGCGCTGGCCGTCGCGCAGCGTGCTCAGGTCGGCATTGCGCGCCACCCGGGCCGTGTCGAGACGCGGTCGCAGCAATGCCACCGGGTGGCGGCGCAATGTCAGCCCGGTTGATTGGTAGTCGGCGACGATGTCGGCGCCCTCGGTCGGGGCGGGCAGTTGCGGCGGTTCGGCCTCCGGCGGCGGGCTTTCAAACAGGTCGGCCTGCCCGCTGCGCCGTTCCATCGTCGCCCAGCGTGCGGCGTGGCGATGGCCGGCCAGACCGCGCAGGGCGTCGGCTCTGGCCAGCGCTTCAAGGGCTTTCTGATCCAGCCCGGCACGCCGCGCCAGGGTCGGCACGTCGGGACAGGGCGTGCGGCAGGCGCTGACGATGCGTTCGGCACTGGGCGTGCCGAGGCCGTCAATCAATCCCAGCCCCAGGCGAATGCCCGGTTGGCCGTCAGCATCGGGGATGAGCGTGCAATTCACCTCGCTGTGGCGCACGTCGACCGCGCTGACGGTCACGCCCATGCGCCGGGCTTCGCGCACCAGCATCGACACTGGGTAAAAGCCCATCGGCAGGCTGTTGATCAGGCCGCAGAAAAAGGCTGCCGGGTGATGGTATTTCAGCCATGACGAAAACCAGGTCAGCAGCGCAAAACTGGCCGCGTGCGACTCCGGAAAGCCATAGGCGCCGAAGCCAAGAATCTGCTGATAGATGCGCTCGGCAAACGTCGGATCGTAGCCGCGCTCGGCCATGCCGGCCATGAGTTTGTCGCGAAAATGTTCCAGCCCGCCCTTGCGCTTCCATGCCGCCATGGAGCGCCGCACCTGATCGGCCTCGCCCGGCGAGAACCCGGCCGCAACCACGGCGATTTGCATCACCTGCTCCTGAAAGATCGGCACGCCACTGGTGCGCTCCAGCACCGCCCGCAGCGCCGGGTTGTCGGGCAGGTCGGGCACTTCCTGCCCCTGCCGGGCCTTGAGGAACGGGTGCACCATGCCCCCCTGAATCGGCCCCGGCCGGACGATGGCGACCTGGATGGCAAGGTCGTAGAGCGACTTCGGCTTGAGCCGCGGCAGCATGTTCATCTGCGCCCGCGACTCCACCTGAAACACCCCCAACGACTCGCCGCGTTGCAGCATCGCGAAGGTGGCCGGGCAGTCGCGGGGGATGTCGGCCAGTTGCCAACCCGGCAGCGAGGTTTGCGGCTGGGCCGGCAAGGTGCCCCAGCGGTTAAGCGCGTCGAACGTCCGGCGAATGGCGGTGAGCATGCCCAGCGCCAGCACGTCGACCTTGAGCAGGCCGAGGGATTCCAGGTCGTCCTTGTCCCACTGGATGATGCTGCGATCGGGCATGGCGGCGTTTTCCACCGGGACCAGATCGGCGACGGCGCGCTCGGCGATGATGAAGCCGCCGACGTGCTGCGACAGGTGCCGGGGCAGGCCGATCAGTTCGCGCGACAGGTTCAGCCACTGCTGAACACGCGGATCGCCGGGCGTGATGCCCAGGGCATCAAGGTGCATCGGCCAGCGCTCGGGGGTGTCCCACCAGGTGTGGTTGCGGGCCAGCGCATCGATGACCTCGCCGGGCATTTCCAGCACTTTGCCCACATCACGCAATGCCGAGCGCGGCCGCCAATGGATCACCGTGGCGGCCAGTGCGGCGCGGTCACGCCCGTATTTTCGGTAGATGTACTGAATGATTTCTTCGCGGCGCTGATGTTCGAAGTCGACATCGATATCCGGCGGCTCGCCGCGCTCCTTCGACACGAAGCGCTCGAACAGCAGATCGGTGAAGTCGGGCGAGACCTCGGTGATGCCCAGCGCGTAACAGACGGCCGAGTTGGCGGCGCTGCCGCGGCCCTGACAGAGGATGCCGAGACGCCGCGCCTCGCGCACGATGTCTTCGACGGTGAGAAAAAAACTCTCGTAGGCCATGTCGGCAATCAATGCCAGTTCGCGCGTCACCGTGTCGCGCACCTTGCTGGGTACGCCGTTTGGCCAGCGTTGCGCAAGGCCCGCGTCGGTGAGGGCGCGCAGGTGCGTGGTCGGCGTTTCACCGGGCGGTACCAGCTCGGCAGGGTATTGGTAGCGCAGGCTGTCGAGCTTGAAGTCGCAGCGCTCGGCAATCACCCGGGTTTGCCGTAGCCAGGCTTTGGGGTAGAGGGTTTCCAGCTCGGCCAGCGGTCGCAGGTAGCGCTCGTGATTGGCAAAAAGCGCCCGCCCGCACTGGGTCACCGGCTTGCCCAATCGCAGCGCGGTGACCACGTCCTGCAACGGGCCGCATTCACGGGTGTGGTGGTGCACCTCGCCGACGGCCACCGGTTGCAGGCCAAAGCGTTGCGCCAGGTGTTTGGCTGCGGTGAAGCGCGGGCGGTCATCGGCCTCGCGATGGCGGGCCATGGCCAGGTGTACGGTGTCGAAACGGTCCCGCAGCCACGCGGCGGTGTCCGGGTTCAGGTCGCGCCCGGGCGCCCACAAAACTTGCAGACCGGGCAGCTCGGGCAGGTCATCGGCGGCGAGGTGATAGTGGCCTTTGGGGCTGTCGCGGCGGGCGCGGGTGATCAACTGGCTCAGGGTCTGGTAGCCGGTCAGGTTCTCGGCCAGCAGGATGAGTCTAGGGCCGTTCGCGAGGGGTAATTCACTGCCGACGATGAAGCGGAAGTCGGGATTCTCTTTGATCTCGTCCCACGCGCGGACCACGCCGGCCAGCGAACACTCGTCGGTCAACGCCAGCCCGCGATAGCCCTGCGCAACGGCCGTGGCCGCCAGCACGTCCGGTGCCGAGGCGCCGCGTAGAAAGCTGAACGACGACACGCAGTGGAGTTCGGTGTAGTCCAGCATCGGTCGCTACACGACGGGTTCATCGGCAGGGCAGGCATGGACCTCGATCGTCACGTGCACCAACCCCAGCGACGCCGGTAACCGCGTCTTGTAGTCGGCTGGCGACAGTGGCTGGTGGGCAACAACAGCGATTTCTGCCGCGTAAATGGCCGGGCCAATCGACCACACGTGCAGGTCGGTGACGCGCGTGTCGGTATGGGCTTCCAGCGTTTTGCGAATCTGCTCCCGCTGGCTTTGCGGCGCCTGTCGGTCGAGCAAGACGGCACTGCTGGCCGCGAGCAGACCCCAGGACCAGCGCGCCACCAGCACCGCGCCGACAACGCCGACCACCGGGTCCATCCACACCAGTCCAAAGTATTTGGCCGCGAGCAGCGCGATGATGGCGAGCACCGAGGTCAGGGCGTCGGCGATCACGTGCAGGTAGGCCGATTTCAGGTTGTGGTCGTGGCCGTGATGGTCATGACCGCCGTGGCTTTCGTCAGGGTCGTGGCCGTGATCGTCGACGCCAAGAATGAACACGCAGACACCGTTGACCAGCAGCCCGACCACCGCCACGGCAATGGCCTGGTTAAAAACGATCTCGACCGGGTTGAGCAGGCGGACGACGCTTTCAATGGCCATGAACACCGCAAACAGCGCCAGCAGCACGGCGCCGGTGAAGCCGCCCAGCGCGTTGACCTTGCCGGTGCCGAAGCTGAAGCGGCTGTTACGGGCATTTTTGCGGGCGTAGACATAGGCAAACGCGGTGATGCTCAGCGCGGCGGCGTGCGAGGCCATGTGCAGGCCGTCGGCCAGCAGCGCCATTGAGCCAAAGGCGATGCCGGCCGCCAGCTCGATGACCATCATCGCCGCCGTGATGGCGATGACGATCAAGGTGCGTGACTCGCCGGGCCGGCGCTGGTCCTGGCCGAAAGTGTGATCGTGTTGCCAGGGTTGGGTGTCGTGTTCGTGCATGGTGTTTGTTTGTGTGATTAAAAAGAGGCGCGGCTTATCCGGCCCAACCGTCAATCCAGGCGCGGTCACCCAGCGGATCGCCGCTGAGATCGCGCCGAATCCATGCCCGACGACCGTCGATGTCGGCCCAGCCGTAGTCGGCGTCCAGCGGCGTGTCGCTCCACCAGCCGCCGGTGAGCCGCTCAATGCCGCTGCGCTGGGGGCATTGCGGCAACAGCACCGGGTCGGGTTGCCACCACAGCGGGCGTTCGGCGGCCGGCGGGGCGGCATCGGCGCCGCCGGGCGCGCCGCGGTCATGGGCCAGCACCGGACGGTGGTCATCGCGTACCACCGGCGTCCACACCGCATCCTTGCCGAGTCGTGCGCGCAGGCGGTCCAGGGTGGCGGTCCAGTCCTGGCCCTGGCGACTGACAATGAAGGCATCGGCCTGATCGGGGCGCGGCTGGCCGCATTCCACGGCAATCAAGCGCAGCGCGCGCACCGGGGCCGGGGGCGGGGCCTGCATCAGCCGCTCACGCAGCGGCGTCAGCAGGCGCTCGCGGGTGCGCGCCGGGGCCAGCAGGTGCAGGTCCACGGCCGGACACTGGTCCCAGGCCAGCTCCAGCTCAAGCCGCAATTTGATCAGCGACAGATCGTGGGCAGCCAGAAAACCCACCAGCTCGCCGAGCAGTCGCTGTAGCGGAAACAGCAGGGTTTCGACGTGGGCAATTTCTTCCAGCAACTCCAATCGCACATTGAACTGGCTGGGCGGGGTGACGGCCCGGAACGGCTCCGGTGCCCGGCCATAAAGCTGATCCAGCGCCCGCAGGCAGGTGGGGCCGAGGCGGCGTAGCAGGCCTTCACGCGGCAGTTGCCGCAGTGCGCCCAGGGTGTCGACCCCGATGCCCTGCAGCGGCTCGCGCCACGCCAGCGGCCACGGTAGTGCGGCAATCGGCAGGGTGGCCAGCCGCGCCGGGAGATCATCGGGGTACAGGCAAGGGTGGGTGTCGCCAACCTGCGCCAGCAACGCGGCGGCAGCGCGACTGGGTGCCAGTCCGATGCGCGTTGTGATCTCGGCGTCGATCAACTGCTCGCAGAGCCGGTCACGAAGCGGCTCCAGACCACCAAACAGACGTTGACTGGCGCCAATTTCGACCCAGACACAGGCCTGCGGCACGGCATAGGCTTCGGCCGGGCCGAGGATTTCGGCCACCACCGGGCTGCCAATGCCATAGGCCATTGCCGCCCGGCTGGCGAGCAGTGTCTGTTCGGCCTGCGCCTGGCGCGGCACGCCCAGCGTCTCGGGGGCCTGCAGGCGGGCCGCGCCCACCGCCATGCCCGGCGTCACCACCCCACACGTCGTGATGGCCCACTGATGCGGGCCATGACGCCCCGCCACCCAGTGCTTTTCAGGGTGACCGCCGATGGCTTCCAGCGGCAATTGCGGAAATTGCAGGCACAGCCAGAGCATGGATCAGACGCCCATCGCGCAACCGGCTTGAGGCCGCCCGCCACGCACCTTGAGCACATCGGCGTGGTGGCCGTTGACGGCAACGCGCAGGGCGGCGGTCGAGGGCGCGCCATGTGCCGATGTGCTGCGCATCCACAGGGCGAACGCCTGGGCCGTTTCGGCCGCCAGGGTCAGGCGCCGGGTGTCGATTTCGTTGAGTCTGCGCACCCACAGGCAGACCGCCGCCGCACCGGCCTGCAGCAACTGGCAGGCGCTGTCGACGGCCTGAGCGTTGGGGGTTTCGAGCACCACGACCTGCGACAGATTGACGCCGGCCTGCGCCCAGCCCGGCGCGTAGGGCCGCAGCGGCGGGGCGATTAGCGCGACGGGACGATGTGCCTGGGTCAGACGTGCCAGCAGCGGCAGCACCAGCCGCAGTTCACCGCTGCCGGGAGCGGCATGGACCACTTCGCTGAGGGCACCGCAGGGCCAACCGCCACCGGGCAATACGGCATCGAGCGCAGCATGACCGGTGGGCTGGGTGCGGGTGGTGCGCGGCACATGGCCGCGCCACAGGCGGCCCTGGTCAAACAGCTGGGCAAGTGCGGCGCTCACAGGTTGCGGGCCATGTCTCCGGCGCGGATCAGGCCCACGGCGCGGCCTTCGATCACCAGTTCCTGACGGCTGAGGTCGATGCGGATCGGTGCGTAGGCGCTGTTGGCGGGCAGCAGTTCGGCAATGGAATCGCGCAGCCGCAGGCGCTTGACGGTGATCTCGTCATCCAGCCGCGCGACGACGATCTGGCCGCTGTCGGCCACCGGCGTGCGGTGCACCGCCAGCAGGTCGCCGCTGTAGATGCCGGCGTCACGCATCGATTCGCCCTGAACGCGCAGCAGAAAGTGGGCGCGCGGCGAGAAAAATCCGGGCTCGACCGGCACCCAGCGTTCGATACCGGCATCCGACATGATCGGCTGGCCGGCTGCGACCCGGCCGACGATGGGCAGGCCAGTGGGCGCGTCGGAACGATCCGCCAGCACACGAATGCCGCGCGCCGCACCGGGCAGCAGTTCGATGGCGCCCTTGCGGGCCAGGGCTTTCAGGTGGTCATCGGCAGCCGTCGGCGAGCGAAATCCGAAGCGCGCCATGATGTCGGCGCGGGTGGGCGGTGCACCGCGATCGCCCAGGTGTTCGTGAATGAAATCGAGAATGGCTTGCTGGCGTTCGGTAAGGGGGACGATGGTCATGGCGGACTCCTGATAGCTGGCCTTGTGTACAGTCCTCTGATTGCTGAAAGCTGTCAATGTGTACAGTTATAAGCCGCTGATTCGCGTCAGGATTCGCCTTCCTGGCGCGTGCTCGTAATAATGCGCGGCCCTTTTTCTCAGTGCCGTTGAGCGCACCGTCATGTCGATCCCCCGCGCAGTATTCGATTCGGTCATGGTCCCGAACTACGCCCCCTCCGCCATCATTCCGGTGCGCGGTGCCGGCGCGCGCTGGTTTGATCAGGCTGGACGCGACTACATCGACTTCGCTGGCGGCATTGCCGTCAACACGTTGGGACACGCGCATCCCGCACTGGTTGCAGCGCTGACCGAGCAGGCCGGCAAGCTGTGGCACGTGTCCAACGTGCTGACCAACGAGCCGGCGCTGAAGCTGGCGCAGAAGCTGGTGGCGAACACCTTTGCCGAGCGCGTCTTCTTCTGTAATTCTGGTGCCGAGGCCAACGAGGCCGCGTTCAAGCTGGCGCGTCGGATGGGCAATCTCAAAGACCCGAACAAGAACCGCATCGTCGCCTGCATCAACGGCTTTCACGGTCGCACCCTGTTCACGGTGAGCGTCGGCGGTCAGCCCAAGTACGCACAGACCTTCGAGCCGCTGCCCGGCAATATCACGCATGTGCCGTTCAACGATATCGCCGCCCTTGAAGCGGCGATGGGCCCGGACGTCTGCGCCTTTGTGGTGGAACCCATCCAGGGCGAGAGCGGCGTGATGCCGTCCGAAAAAGCCTTCCTGCTGCGGGCGCGCGAGCTGACCACCCAGCATGATGCGCTGCTGATTTTTGACGAAGTGCAGACTGGCAACGGCCGCACCGGGCACCTGTATGCCTACCAGCATTTCGGCGTGGTGCCGGACGTGCTCAGCACCGCCAAGGGCCTGGGCGGCGGCTTCCCGATTGGCGCCATGCTGACCACCGAGGCGCTGGCACAAACCCTGCAGCCCGGCACTCACGGCTCGACCTATGGCGGCAACCCGCTGGGTTGTGCGGTGGCCGGCGCAGTGCTCGACGAACTGCTCAAGCCCGAACTGCAGGCCAACGTACACGCGCGGCACCTGCAGCTGGTTGCGGGACTTGAAGCCCTGCAGGCCGAGTTCGGTCTTTGGCAGTCGGTACGCGGTCTGGGGTTGCTGATGGGGGCGGTCCTGGTGCCTGGACAGAGCGCCGGGCCACTGGTGAACGCTGCGCTGGAAGCCGGCGTCTCCCTGCTGCAGGCCGGGCCCGAGGTGCTGCGATTTGCGCCGCCACTGACCATCACCGAGGCCGAGATGGCTGAGGGGTTGGTGCGATTGCGGCAAGCCTTGGAAGCGTTGCGCGAGGGGGGCTAGGTTTGGGTGGGTCGGCTGGAGCGCCTAACGCTCATCGGGCTTCATGCGCCTAAAGCGGACAGCACCGCTTTGGGCTGTTTGGACACAACATGCAATAAGACCCGAGCGGGGCCATGTGGCTCGCGATCACCACGTTCCCAGTGCCGCAACGTGCCGACGCTAATGCCAAACGACGATGCAAACTCCGTTTGAGTCATGCCAACCTGTGCCCGAATGGCTTTAACGTCTATGGCCTTGGGGTAATGAATGCGGGCTTTGACCTCTTCGCCCCCTGCGTGGGCAATGGCCTGGGTAAGGCCGGTCTTGATGCTATCAAATGCGTTGCTCATGGCTTGATCCCTGTGGTTTGAACCAGAATTTTGACCAGCTTGGACAACTCGATTGCCTCTGCCTTGCTCAAATTAACCTTTTGGTTTTTGCCGAAGATGCTGAGTAGATACAGAGGGATACGCTTGTCATGGTAGTAGTAAATAACCCGAACGCCGCCGCTCTTGCCCATGCCCTCACGCGCCCAGCGCAACTTGCGAATGCCGCCTGTGCCCGTCATGAGCGCGCCGGCGCAGGGGTGCTCTGCCAGATGACTGATGAGCGCTTGAATTTCTGACGCGCTCAAAAGACCTGCCGCATTACGCCTGAACTCCGGCATTTCCGCGATGGTGTGCATGGTCAAAAGTGTAATCCAATGGATTACTAAGCGCCAGCCACGGTTGCCCTTTTTGGGAGGACAACTGCGGGATCACGGGCAAGCCGATCTTGGTGCGGCCTTTGTTGGGGCAGCGTCCGTTAGTTGATGCAGTTTACGGGCGGTGGCCTGTCGCTCAGCCCGGCCGCTGAATCAGCACCTTCTGCCCGTCAACATCGATGACCAGCCCGCGCGGGGCGATTTGCAGCAGGCGATGACCGCCGTCCAGCGTGCTGCCTTCGCCGTAGCGCTCGCCGCCGATGAGCACGAATCGCCGTGCCGGGTCATCGTTGTACACATGTACGTTGATGGCGTAAGCCGGAATCCGCTCGCGCACTGCGGCCGGCAGGTCGCGTTGCTGAACCACGTCGTCGGGCAACGCGTCCGGAGCAGCATTTATCGTGTCATTGCTGTCGGGAGTGGGCAGCGGCGGCACGAATGCTGACGATGACGTGGGCGCCGGCTCGGTGACGGTCAGGTCCGGTGTTGGTGCGGCGGCGCTTGCCGGCGCGGCGTCAATCGGTTGCAGCGCCGGCATGGCCAACTCGTCCAGCGAATAAATCTCTTCGAATGACGACGAGACGTCCGGTGTCGTTGAACGTGCGGTGGCCACAGCGGCTGTGGGGCGCGGCGTCGGGATCGCGGCCGCCGGTGTTGGCGTGACCGTGGTCGTTGGCAAGGCTTCCGGCCCTCGTTGCCAGACCACCAGTGCCAGCAGCAGCACCGCGATCAGAATGCCCCACAGCACCGCCAACAGGGCGCGTTGCGAGCCGGGATTGGGTGCGGCTACGGCGCTGCGGTCGTCGGTGCGTGAAGTATCGGGCGTTGGGGGTTCGTCGAACGGGCTCAGCGGCTGTCCGCTGCGGCGCTCGCGGTCGGCCTTGCGCAGCGCATCAAGGAGCAGTGACATTGGCCGGCGGCTCCAGGTTGGGGGTGTCGGGCAGGCCTTGGGTCAGCACCATGAGGGTTTGTGAGCCCACCACACCGTCGACCTGCAACTGTTTCTCAGACTGGAAGCGCCGCACGCGGCGCACCATCGTTGCGTCGAAGCGATCCGGGGGCGGGCGGGCGTCTTCGCCCAGCAGGGTGGTCAGTCGTTCGTGCAGCCAGACCAGGTCGTCGCCGCGCGTGCTGCCATCGAGCCGGCGTGACTCGGTGGGGCGGGCGAACAGGGTCAGAAAATCGCCGGGCGCGAGTATCTCCAGGGTTTCGCGGTCCACGGTGATGGGGCCGTCGGGCGTGAACAGCCCGGCTTCGGTGGCCGAAAGCCACAGCACCAGCACGTGGTGGGTCTGGTCAAGAATGCTCAGCTCGACGATGGCCGGGCGCCCCAGTTGCGTGAGCCGTGCAAAGCCGCCGTCGTCGCGATGGCACTCGTAGCCGTCGGGTTGCAGATCCAGGCACAGGGTGCTGGCACGGATCGGCACCAGGGTGTCGTCCCAGCGTGAAACCAGCGTGCCCAGCAGCTCGGGTAGCGGCCGCATGGCACTGTCGAAGTCGCTCAGGCCTGCAGGCTCTGGCGCGGGTTCGAGGCTGGGCACAGGTGTCGGGGGAGTGACCTCGGTCGCGGCGATGTCGGCCTGTGATTCAGGCGACGGCACGGGTGCGAACAGGGTTGGGGCACAACTGCGCAGCAACAAGACCGACGCCAGCAGCAGCGCGATGACCGGCAGGGCGCGTTCCAGCCACGGCAGCCACGCGCGACGCTCAGTTTGTTGCGCGGCGGGTGCCGGCGGCATCTTGCAATGCTGGTGTCCCAGCGCTTCTTCGGCGGCACGGGCCACCAGCCCGGCATCAATTTGCAGCAGGTGTTCGGCGTAGGCGCCCAGCAGCGCGCGGTCGGCAATCACGTTGATCAACCGCGGCGTGCCGCCGCTTTCACGGTGCAGGGCGGTGAGGGCTTCGGGGGTGAAGATGGGGCCGCGCGCACCGGCCACACGCAACCGATGCCGCACGTACTCGGCGGTTTCGTTGGCGGCCAGCGGCGTCAGGTGAAAGCGCGCGGTGATGCGCTGTGCAAGCTGGCGCAGATCGTCGCGGGCGAGCAGATCATTCAACTCGGGCTGGCCCACCAGCATGATGCGCAGCAGCTTTTCCTTGTGGGTTTCAAGGTTGGTCAGCAGGCGCACCTGTTCCAGCAGCGCCGGGTCGAGGTTCTGCGCCTCGTCGATGATCAGTACCGTGCGGCGACCGGCCGCGTGGGTCTTGAGGAGGTGCTGGTTGAGCGTCGTGATCAGCGCCCGCAGGCTGTCGTCCGTGCTGGCGGGAATGCCCAGCTCATCGCAGACCGAGGCGAGAAATTCGCGCTCCGACAAACGCGGGTGGTGGACCATCGCCACATCCACGTCGTCGATGGGCTGCGCCAGCAAGGCTCGAATGACCGTGGTCTTGCCGGTGCCGACCTCGCCGGTGAGTTGCACGAAGCCGCCGTATTGCCCGGTGCCGTACAGCAGATGGCCGAGGGCTTCCTGGTGGCGGGGCGACAGGTACAGGTACGCCGGGTCGGGCGTGATGCTGAACGGCATCTCCTGTAGGCCAAAGTGCGAGAGGTACACGGGTGACGGAATGTCTTCGCGGTCGGGCGGAGCGGCAGTATAGAGCCCGTGACTTCAGCGCTCGGGTTTCGGCTCGGCCGTGTCGATGACCTGCCCCTCGCTGCGCGGCGTGGTCAGCGGTGCGGCGGGCAGGGTGTTGTTGGCCAGCAGGTCCTTGCCGGAATAGACATCGCCCAGCACTTGCAGCTCAAGGCGCTCGATGTCGCGGCGGCGCATGTCGGCGGCGACGCTACGGGCGGTGTCTTCGTCAACGCCCAACACGCGCAGTGCGGCTTCACCGAAAACGTGGGCCGATTCGACGGTTTCGCGCAACTGATAGTCGACCCCCTGTTGAATGAGCTGCAGTGCGTGTCCCCGGTCGTACGCGCGCGCCATGACCTTGACCAGCGGAAACTCGGCTTTCAGCAAATGCACGATGTGATGGGTCGTGGTGGCTTCGTCGGTGCAAACCAGAATCGCGTCGGCGTGGCCGGCGCCCGAGGCATGGAGGATGTCGAGCCGGGTGCCGTCGCCGTAATAAATCTTGAAGCCAAAGTTGGCGGCATCGCGAATACGGTCGGGGTTGGATTCGATGATGGCGATATTGATGCCATGTGCCAGCAGCGACTGGCTGGCAACCTGGCCAAAACGGCCAAAACCGATCATCAGCACCTGGCCGTGCAGGCCGTTGGCGGCCTCGACGTCGGTCAGGTCGTGCGCGGCGGCAGGCGGCTTCAGGTGTCTGCCCATCAGCAGCACCATCAGCGGCGTCAGCACCATCGACAGAATCACCGTGGCGGTGAGCAGGGCGTTGGTCTGGGCATCGAGGATGCCGTTGCCGGCCGCCGCCGCGAACAGCACGAAGGCAAACTCGCCGCCCTGACCGAGCATCACCGCGCGGTACAGCCCCTCGTGATGCCCGGCGCGCAATCCCCGCGCAACGACATAAATGGCCAGCATCTTGACGGCGCTCAAGCCCAGCACCCACAGCGCCACGGTCAGCCACGCCTGCTGCACCAGCAGCAGGTTGAGCGACATGCCAACGGCCAGAAAGAACAGGCCAAGCAGGATGCCGCGAAATGGCTCGACGTCGGCCTCCAGCTGGTGGCGGAAGGTCGATTCAGACAGCAGCACCCCGGCCAGAAACGCGCCCATCGCCATCGACAACCCGCCCAGCTCCATCAGCAGTGCCGCGCCGAGCACGATCAGCAGCGCGGCGGCGGTCATCATTTCGCGCGCCTTGGCCGCGGCCAGCACCCTGAACAGCGGATTCAGCAGCCAGCGGCCGATCACCACCAGCGCGACGATGGCGCCCACCGCGAGGGCGATTTCCTGGCTACGCTCGGCAGCGGTGGTCTCGACGGTGCCGGGCGCCAGGAAGGCCACCAGCGCCAGCAGCGGCACGATGGCCAGGTCTTCAAGCAGCAAAATCGACACCACGCGCTGGCCCTGCGGCGTGGCGGTTTCGCCGCGCTCGCCCAACATCTGGAAGACGATCGCGGTCGATGACAGGGTAAAACCCATGCCGCCAACGAAGGCCACCAGCGGCGGCAGCCCCAGCAACACGCCGGCGCCGGTCAGCAGTGCACCGCAGGCCGCGACCTGTGCGGCGCCGAGGCCGAAGATGTCCCCGCGCAGCTTCCATAATTTGGACGGCTGCATCTCCAGGCCGATGACGAACAGAAACATCACCACGCCCAGTTCGGCGACGTGAAGAATGGCGTCGGGATCGACGAACAGCTTCAGGCCGAAGGGGCCGATGATCACGCCGGCGACGATGTAGCCGAGCACCGAGCCGAGTTTGAGTTTGCGAAACAGCGGCACGGCAACCAGTGCGGCGCCGAGCAGCGACACCGCCTTGGTCAACTCCGGCACATACCCTTCAGCCGCCATGGTGTCTGCTCAGTCGACGCGCTGGGTGCGAATGGTCGCACCGGCCATCAGGGTTTTGGTGACCGGGGTCTTGCTGCAGATGTCGAGCAGGCGTGCCCACTGTTCCGGGCTGAGTTCGGCACTGCAACGCAGGTCGCGCTCAATGTGGGTGGCACCCTCTTTGTCTTTCAGCAGACGCAGATCCAGATCGATGTTGCCGAGCTGCCAGCCCTTGCGCTCGGCATACATGGTCAGCGTCATCACCGTGCAGGCACCGAGGCCAGCCAGGAGGTACTCGTAGGGCGCGGGCCCGGCGTTCTGACCGCCTGCGGACGCGGGTTCGTCGGCCACCAGCGTGTGGCGACCGGCGGTGACCTCGTTACGGTAGGGCGCGGCGTCAGCGGCGGCGCGGACCGATGTGGCGGCAATGGCTTTCATCTGATGGGTCACCGGGTTTTGAGGTGGAGGCCGGTCAGGTCAGGCGCGACCAAGGGCGGAGAAGGACTGCCGATGACGGCGCCGAAGCCTTGCCCGGCATTCCAGTCGTCGGTGGCTTTTTCAATCTCGGCCTGGGTGCGGCCGACGAAGTTCCACCACAGCAGAATGCGCTCTTCAAACGGGGCGCCGCCCAGGAACAACAGTTGGCAGGACTCGGTGCATGACACCTGCACGTCGCGGCGCCCGGTGCCCAGATAGAGCAGGGTGCCGGGCGCAATGGCGTCACCTTCCACCGTGACCTGGCCGCGCAGCACCAGCACGCCGTGCTCGAAGTCGGGCCGCAGGGGGACTTGGGTGGCGGCCGCTGCGTCGGCCTGTAGGTCAACGCCGAGCAATGGCGTGTGGAAGCGACCGGGCGCTTCATGACCCAGCAGTTCGCCGGCCAGCACCGTCAGTTGAAACCCGTCGCGGTTGATCAGCGGCAGGTCGGGGAAGTGCTCGAACGCGGGTTCACAATGTCGAACGGCGTCGGGCAGGGCAATCCACAGCTGTGCCAGATGCAGGTTGCCAGGATCATCATTCACCGCATCCTCGGAGTGGGCGATGCCGCGCCCGGCGGTCATCAGGTTGACCTGTCCACGGCGGATGATCTGTTCGGTGCCGAGGCTGTCGCGGTGAAAGATTTCGCCGTCGATCATCCACGAAAAGGTCTGCAGGCCGATGTGCGGATGGGGCCCCACTTTGATGCCCTGGCCATGGCCGTAAGCCATTGGCCCGGCGTGGTCGAGAAAGCACCACGCGCCAATCATGCGGCGCTCGGGGTTCGGCAGGGCGCGGCGGATGGTCAGGCCAGCGCCGAGCACGGCGTCGCGGGTGGCGAGGCGCTGCAGCACCGGCTTGCCGGGACAGGCCGGGCAGTCGCGGGAGTCCGAAATGCCGGGCGAAAGGGCTTTGGTGTTGCTCATGGGGCGGGTGACTCCGGCGGTTGGCGAAGGACGTCGCGTTGGTGGTGACCCACTTTAATCAATGCCGGAGCGTCTGACGTTACCGCTGTCGTTCAATCAGCCGGCGTGTCGGCCAGGGTGCGCTCGACGTAGCTGACGCGGTCTTCCACCGACGCTTTCGGATTGCCATCGCGTTCGATCTTGCGCAGGTAAGGCGCCAGACCGGTGCCATTGGCAATTTGGATGGCCAAACCAGGGCGGGCGTTGAGTTCGAGAATCAGCGGGCCCTTGTCGGCATCCAGCACCACGTCAACGCCAAGGTACCCGAGCCCGGTCAGCTCAAAGCAGCCGGCTGCCAGCCGCAGCAGCACGTCCCATTGTGGAATCGCGTGGCCGCCAATGGCATGGCCGGTATCGGGATGATGGTCAATCTTCATGCTGTTGAAGACGCCGTGGTGGGTCACGCCGGTTGCGATGTTGATGCCCGCGCCGACCGCACCCTGATGCAGGTTGGCCTTGCCATCAGAGCTGCGGGTGGGCAGCCGCACCATGGCCATCACCGGATAGCCCTTGAAGACGATGGTGCGGATGTCGGGCACACCCTGGTAGGTGATGTCCTTGAACAGCGGATCAAAGCGCACGCGATATTCGATCATCGCGTGGTCGGGCTGGCCACCGAGGCTGTACATGCCACTGAGAATGTTGCCGACGTGGTGCTCCAGCGACTCCAGCGTGACCAATTGGCCGCTGGCCTTGCGGAACAGTCGACCCTGCCGGCCATCGATTACGACAATACCTTCGCCGCCGGAGCCATGGGCGGGCTTGATGACGAAGTCCTGATAGGGCGCGAGCAGGCTGGCCAGGCGCTGCGCGTCATGATTGGTTTCGACCACGCCGTAAAGCTCGGGGACGGCGATGCCGGCGTCCACGGCAAGCTGCTTGGTGATGAGCTTGTTGTCGACCTTGGGATAGTCGCTACGCCGATTGAGCTGCGAAATGTAATCGCCGTTGCGTTGGTTCAGGCCGACCACGCCCAGCCGCTTCAGCTTGCCTGGCCATGCGAAGTACATTTATTTGGCCAGGTCCCGGAAGCGACGCAACTCGGTGAGCCGGTAGCCGGTGTAGCGGCCCACCAACAGCGTGATGCCCAACACCAGTAACAGCAGTTCAGGGAACACGAACACCAGATGTTCGACCTGCGGGTGGAACATCAACAGGTAACACGCGGCCGCGACGATCAGGCTGCCAATGCCCTGGCGAATGGCGTCACCCGCACCGAGTTCTTCCCAGACGATGGACATGCGCTCAATGGTCATGGCCAGAATCACCATCGGGAACAGCGCCACCGACAGGCCAATTTCAAGATTCATGCGATGCGAAGCGATGGTGACCAAGGCCATCAGCAGAATCACGGTGATGACCACGGCCGCAAGGCGTGGCACCAGCAGCAGCTTCAGCCGTTCCAGATAAAAGCGGATGGTCAGCCCCAGCGCGACGATCAGGGTGAACAGCACCACGCCGCCGACCAATTGGGTTTCGCGAAACGACAGGGCGATGAGCACCGGCATGAACGTACCGAAGGTCTGCACACCAATGATGTTGCGCAGCATCACGATCAGCAGCGCGCCCAGTGGAATCAGCAACAGAACCCGGTAAAGGTTCTGGGTTTGCACCGGCAGGTCCAGCAGCGACACCTTGGACAGCGACGCCTGCTCGGCGCGCGAGCGTGATGCAGCCGTGCTCAGTGCCGGCTCGACGCTCTTGATCGCAGAGAATTGCGCGACCGCATTGCGCGACCGGGTGACCTCAAACAGCGGCGCCTCACCTTGCCACCACAACAGCACGTCGTCGGGCAGACCGATGGCGCCGGTCAACGGGTCCAGCGTCTGCCAGCGTTCGCCGTTGTTGACCTGCAGCCAGGTGCGCGGCTGGATGTCGCGCGCGCCATCGACCAGCGGCAACCCATAGACCTTGCGCGCCGGGATGCGTGCACTGGCCAGCATCTGCACCGCCAGCGCCGCTTTCTCTTCCGCCGTGTTGGCGCCGTCGATCAGCAGCGTGACGTTGGGGCTGGGCTGGGTGGCGTTGAGCTCCATCACCAGAGCCGTCGCGAACGAAAAAATGTCGGCGCTGCGGGCACGCACGTCGTCGAGTACGGCCAGCACCGCGGCCCCAAACGGCTCTTCGTACTCGGGGACCTTCGCCAGCGCTGGCAAGCCCTCAGGCGGGCGCGGCTCGGTGCTGCGCACGACGCGGGCACGGTAATAGAGGGCTTGGCTGCCGGCGGTGCGACGGGTGGTCCAGACGGCGCGGCGTGAGGTGCCGGCCGATTCTGTCGACAGGCCGTAGCCGCGCGAGATGAAGTTTTCGTCCAGCACGGTATAGCCGGGTGGGTCGACGGGCACGTTCAAGGCAGCGCGCGTGGCACCACCGATGGCTTCGAAGCTCAGCTTGGCTTCGACCAGCCAAGTGTCAATCGACGCATCAGGCTTGACGGGATATCCCAGTACTTGCCATTTGTAGCCAGCGATTCCAAGGGCGGTGAGCATCAGCATCGCCGCCAGTACCAGGACATGCCATTTCATCAGCCTTTATCGCCCTTGGCCGGTTTGCATTCGGGTTTGGTTTCGTAACGGCTGCCGGAATCCACGACGATGTGTCCTTTAAGAAAGTTACGGCCGACCAAGACTTGGTAGTTGAAATCGGTTCGGTCCGTGAGGCTGAATTGTGCCACTTGGTACACGTGTCCAACACACATGCCCAACTCGACGACCGGGCGGACGTGCGGCGCGGCATCATGGCGGCGAATGCGCACCGTTCGCACCACCGGCGCCTCAAAGCCGATCAGGTTGTCTTCGTCTTCCGGGTCGATGATGTCGAAGCGAATCCACTCTTCGCCATCTTTCTCGAACGGCTCTTTGTTGATCGCGTTCAGGGATGAGGTGGTGGCGCCGGTGTCGAGCTTGGCCTTGAGTTCAATATCGGGATTGTCGAAACGGACCTTTTCGATGTAACCGAGAATTTCCAGTTCGCCCGGTTTGGCCTTGGCGTGGGCGGTCAACGGCAGTGACGAAATGAGTGCAGCAAAAACATACGCGTGCCAATTTTTCATTGTAGAGACTTTGGTTTTGGGCTCGACGGCGATGATGCGAAACCTCATCCGCACCACTGCTTAATCATCATTTTGCGCTTTGTACTCGCCTTCAAGAATGACAGGTCGCCGCAAATCCGGTCGAGCCTTGGCGATGCCGCTCTGTAGCCGCCCGGCGAGCCGTTCTCGAAGACTGCCACCCAACACCAGCGTTGCGCCGATGACATCGGAAATGACACCGGGCAGCAGAAACATCAATCCGCCGACCAGCTTCATCAGGTCGGCGAGGGGCGATGCCTGGGGCAGCTCGCCCTGCGCTGCCGCGATCTGCACCTTGCGCAGCGCATTCAGACCGGTGTGTTTGATGGTCCACACACCCAACAGACCGGTGAGAAAAATCCACCCGAAGATGGGCCCGGCACCAAAGCGGTTCACCAGTTCCACCAACAGCCAGATTTCGGTGGCGACGAACACGAACAGCATCAGCAGCGGCATTACATGGCCTCGATTTGGCGACGTTGGGCCGCCAGTTGTGCCAGATCGGCATCCTGTTTGGCCAGCAGGTCGCGGGCCAGCTGCTGCACATGTTCGGGCGCTTTGCCGAAGTTGGGATTCCCGACGCGCGCAGCGGTTTTTTCGCGATCACCGTTGAGTTTGGCAAGGGCCTTGTCCAGCCGGGTCAGCTCGGCTTCCTTGTCGATGAGCCCGGCCATGGGCACCAGCAGTTTCATCGTGCCGCACAGCGCCACGGCCGATTCGGGGGCGTCATCGCCGACCATCTCGACCGACTCGATTCGCGCAAGGAAGCGAATCGAACCCTCCAGACGTGCCAGTCGGGCACGGTCGGTGTCGCTGGCGTTCTGGATCAGCAGCGGCAGGGGTTTTCCGGGCGATAGGTCCATCTCGCCGCGAATCTGGCGAATGCCCAGAATCACCGTTTTCAGCCAGTCGATGTCGGCTTCGGCGGCCGTATCGATCCTGGCGGTGTCGGCGACCGGGTAGGGCTGGTGCATGATCGTGGCGCCGGTCTTGCCGGCGAGCGGCGCCAGCTTTTGCCAGACCTCTTCGGTGAGGAACGGCATGATCGGGTGCAGCAGGCGCAGCGCGGTTTCCAGCACCCGCACCAGGGTGCGCCGCGTGCCGCGCTGCTGCTCGGGCGTGCCGGTTTGCAGCGCCGGTTTCGAGAGCTCCAGATACCAGTCGCAGTACTCGTTCCAGATGAACTGGTAGAGCGCCGTGGCCAGCAGGTCGAAGCGGTAGTTCTTGAAGTGCTCGGCGGCCTCAAGCTCCACACGCTGGAGCTGCGAAATGATCCAGCGGTCGGCGGCGGTGAGGCTGTAATGCCCTTCTTTCGCTTGAGCGAGAGAGGGCTGCGCATCGCGCAAAAGGCTTCCGTCGGCTGCGCCGACGCCCTCTCCCTGGCCCTCTCCCGCTTGCGGGAGAGGGGATGAAAGCAGACCGCAGTCTTGGTCTTCACACTGCATCAGCACAAAGCGCGCGGCGTTCCAGATCTTGTTGCAGAAGTTGCGATAGCCCTCGGCGCGACTCGCGTCGAAGCGGATGTCCCGGCCCTGGGTGGCGAGCGCGGCGAACGTGAAGCGCAGCGCGTCGACGCCCACGGCGGCGATGCCGTCGGGGTAATCCTTGCGGGATTTCTTTTCGATCTTGGCGGCCATTTCAGGCTGCATCAGGCCCGTGGTGCGCTTGGCGACCAAATCATCGAGCGTGATGCCGTCCACCACGTCCAGCGGGTCCAGCACATTGCCCTTGGACTTGGACATCTTGTTGCCTTCGGGGTCGCGCACCAGCCCGGTGATGTACACCTCGCGGAACGGCACCTCCTGCTGGAAATACTGGCCCATCATCACCATGCGGGCGACCCAGAAGAAGATAATGTCGAAGCCGGTCACCAGGACCGCGCTCGGGTAGTACTTGCTCAGCTCAGGGGTTTTCTCTGGCCAGCCCAGTGTGGCGAAGGGCCAGATGTCGGACGAGAACCAGGTGTCGAAGACGTCGTCGTCTTGGGTCAGCGGGATGTTCCCCAGCGCGTGTTTGGCACGGACCTCGGCTTCACTGCGGCCGACGTAGACCCTGCCTGCCGCGTCGTACCAGGCGGGAATGCGGTGACCCCACCACAACTGACGACTGATGCACCAGTCCTGGATGTTATTGAGCCAGTGGTTGTAGGTGGTCTTCCAGTTGTCGGGCACGAACTGGATACGGCCGGATGCGACCGCGTCCAGTGCAGGTTGGGTGATCTGGGCCCAGCCGCCGGGGCGTCCGTCTTCCAGCGTTTTGCGGGTGAGGTCCACAAACCACTGGTCGGTGAGGTAGGGCTCCAGCACGGCGCCACTGCGGTCGCCACGCGGCACTTTAAGGGTGTGGTCCTCGACCTTCTCCAGTAAGCCAAGGGCGTCGATGTCGGCGACGATCCTCACGCGTGCCTCGAAGCGATCTAACCCTCTGTATTGCTCAGGGATATGCTGATGGTCAGGTGGGTAAGGCTTTGACTGAAGTCCTGTGTGAACAACTCCTGGTGGATCTTCTGCACGTTGTCCCCAGTCAATATCATCAAATTGTGATCGCTTGAGATGGGCTGATTTCGTAAAGAGGTTGATGGCTCTTAAACCATGCCGCAATCCAACTTGCCAGTCGTTGAAATCGTGCGCCGGCGTGATTTTCACGCAGCCGGAGCCAAACTCAGGATCAACGTAATCGTCGCCAATGATGGGAATCTCGCGGTCCACCAACGGCAGACGAATGGTCTTGCCGATCAGGTGTTTGAAACGCTCATCCTCGGGATGCACCGCCACGGCGGTGTCGCCGAGCATGGTTTCGGGGCGGGTGGTAGCCACCACCAGATGCCCGCTGCCGTCGGCCAGCGGGTAGCGGAAGTGCCATAGATGGCCCTTCTCGTCTTCCTGCACCACTTCAAGGTCCGAGATGGCGGTTTGCAGTACCGGGTCCCAGTTGACCAGCCGCTTGCCGCGATAGATCAGTCCGTCTTCATGCAGCTTGACGAAGTGCTCGATGACCGCCTCTGGATATCGGTCGCGCGGTTTTTCAGGGTTGCCCATCGTGAAAATGTCTCTCGACCAGTCCACCGACGAGCCCATGCGGCGAATCTGTTCGCTGATGGTGCCGGCCGAGTACTTCTTCCATTCCCAGACCTTGTCAAGAAATTGCTTCCGGCCCAGTTCAGCGCGCGACGGTTCACCGGCCTGTTTGAGGTTGCGCTCCACCACCATCTGCGTGGCGATACCCGCGTGGTCGGTGCCGGGCTGCCACAGCGTGTCTTTGCCGCTCATGCGGGCGTGACGAATCAGCGCATCCATGATGGTGTGCTGGAAGGCGTGACCCATATGCAGCGTGCCGGTGACGTTGGGCGGCGGAATCATGATGCTGTAAGGCGCGCCATCGCCCGGCGCGTGCTGGCCTGCGGCAAAACAGCCATCGGCCTCCCAGCTCTGGCGCCAACGGGCTTCTACTGCGGCGGGTTCGAACGTCTTGTCCATGGCGACCGGGTTTTCAACGCGAACCGGCAGGTACGCGCAGGTGAAAGGAGGTCGCGAAGTTTACGCGTTCGTCCCCGTTCGCCGCGACGTTGTGCAGGCTTCTTTATGGGTCTGACCGCAGCAAGGTCAAATAATCGGGATGCTGGCTGATGGAGTTGTGACCAGTGCCTGGAATGACGTATAGGGTTGCGACACCAGGCTGGAAGTACCGCATCAGCGCGTCACTGCGCACGCGCGGGATGACTTCGTCGGCCTCGGCCAGCAAAACGCGTGTGGCTGCCGTCACGTTTGGGGCGTAACGCCACGACTCATATTTGTCGAACATGAGCCACTGCACCGGAATGATTCGCAGCCGCTGCGCTGCCACATTGGCGATGCTGTCGTAAGGCGTGATCAGCGTCAGTCGGCTGACCGGGCGCTGGCTGGCCAGATACACGGCCACACCACTGCCCAGACTGCGACCCACCACGGTGATGTGCGTGTGCGTGGTTTTCACCCGGTCGTAAAGCGCCAGCGCATCGGCAAACAGCGCCGCTTCAGACGGCTGACCGGTGCTGCCGCCATAGCCCCGGTAATGCATCAGGTACAGCGCATGATCGGGGAACGCCCGCGAAAATCCGGCCAGACTGGCCGAAACATCCTCGGCATTGCCACCCAGGTAAATCAGCGCCCGGTTCCCCGGTTTCGGGCGATGGCTGACGCGCAGCGTCGCGCCGTCCACCGGCAGGGTCATGGCGGTGTTGGCGCCCGCTGTCGCGGCGCGCGGGTGGTAAATCAACGACGACTGGGCCACAAACAACAACGCACACACGGCGGCATACCCCAGCGCGCTGCTGATCAGCACGAACAGGGCGGTGCGTTTCAACGGCAGGCCTTCAAGTGGGGCACCGCAAATCTCCGGAGGGGTGAGCCGTTTTCGCCCGGCCAGGTTGAGGGTTGCCCACTGCCCCGTCGCAGTGGGCGAGCGTGCCGCGAGGCGTTCGCCAATGTACCCGCCAAGAAAAAAGCCCGCCGGTGAGGGCGGGCTTTGGGTTGCGGCAGATGCAAAAGTCTGTAGTCAAACCGCTCTATCAACTTACTCCCTTACGTGCCGTCACCACCGTCAGCGATTGCGCCACAAGCGACGACAGTGCCCTGACATCCAGACGGGAGATATTTTGTGTCCTCTTCGTCAACCGCCGCGCAGACCCAACCCGTGATGGTGTCGCCGTCGGCGTTGCAGGACGGGGTAAATGTGAATGCAGCACTGCGCACCGCAGCGGACGTCGGTGCGACAGCGGCCATCGTGAAGGTGATAACGCCAGATTCGTCATGCACTGCGGTCGCGAAGTACTTGCCTGGGTCTGCAGCGTCGTAAACCCCTGTGTCAGGGAAAGCTCCCTGAGCTTGAGCAAAGTCCTCAATGCCTGTCCGTATCGCGCCGGCGGTTACAACGCCTTCAGACACCTGTGACCGAGCGATGTAATCCTGATAAGCCGGAATGGCAATCGCCGCCAAAATGCCGATGATGGCCACCACAATCATCAGTTCGATGAGGGTGAAACCCTTTTGTACGTTCTGCATGGTGAAGTCTCCAGATGGGTTGGTGGATGCAAGGGCGATCCCGGCATCTGGAATGGTTAACGCATGGGTGATGCCAAAGTTTTAACTGCATGATGAGCGAAGAAGCGCGACGTTTGTCATCGTCAATTCGGGTTTGTCTTGATCGCGGCGGGTTTGTCCCGGTCAGTTGAGACACGCGAGACAGCGGCGGGCCGCCAAAAGGGCCTTTTTCGCTTGACCGGGTCGGCATGATTCCAGCCGGTGCCGCATGCGCAGCCCAAGCTGTCATACCGGCGCACGCCGGTATCCAGAACACGAATGCCATACCCGCAATCGGCGGCGCGCTCGTGAGGCGCGGCATCACCCGGTCATGGATGCCGGTTCAGGTCCGGCATGACGCACGGACCAAGAGGCGGTTTGATTCGTGGCGCCGGGCTGTTGCCCATGGCATCAACCTGGGCTCACCCGCCCGATGGCCGGTGGCGCGTTGCCGCGCCGTGCTATATGTGGCGACCGTTGATGGGTGTCGTTGCCCGTTCACGCCCAATCCGATTTCAGGCTCCGATTGATGCGCTACATCTCCCTCTCCACGGCTGCGCTGCTGACCGGCTTGAGCAAGCGCACCTTGTGGCGCCGCATTGCGCTGAAAGGGCTGCGTGCGCGTGGCGGACGCAATGCGGGGGGGGGGGGGGGCACGCGTGTTTCACTGGATGATGTTCTGCCGCTGCTCAGCGTGGTTATCGAGGCGGACGATCACGAGCTGATCATGGCGGTCGACCGGGGCGAGCCGCAGGCGCAATGTGAATTGGCATTGCTGTTCATGGAGCAGGACCTGTTCCCCGAAGCGCAGCCGTGGCTTGAAATGTCGGCGCGTGGGCATTGCCCCGAGGCGATGCTCTGGCTCGGGCGCTGCCGGATCGCGGGTTTGGGCGTTGGCGTGGATGTGCCTGCGGGCGAGGCCTGGATTGGCAAGGCGGCGAGGCTCGGCCATGTGATGGCTGGCCATTTGACGCACTATCTGAACGATCCGGCCCGGCCGGCGCTGGGCCCCATGGCACTGGATGAAGCACTCGACCATGTCGAGCTCGCGGTGGTTGTCAAGGCGCTGGCCAGCGCGTCGACGTCGTAACCGCGCCCGTCGCGTCTCTAATCCAGCGGTGAGACCCGCACCGGAGCAAGACCGCTGTCAATCATGTCGAGCGCCTCGGCACCGCGCCGCGACAGGTCGATCACCCGGCCTTTGACAAACGGCCCGCGGTCGTTGATGCGCACGGTCACCGTGCGGCCGTTTTCGAGGTGTTCGACATGCACGCGGGTGCCAAAGGGCAGGCTGCGGTGCGCAGCGGTGAGCGCCTGTTGGTCCAGGGTCTCGCCGCTTGCGGTTTTGCGGCCGTGGTAACGGTCGCTGTAGTACGAGGCAATGCCCTGCTCGCTGGGGCCCTCGGGGCGCGCGTCGCGGCTGGCGCAGCCGCTTGCCAGCAGGGCCGCCATCAAGGCGGGCATCAGGGTCAACGAGGCGCGCATGCGAAGACTCTTGCGTAAGGACATTTTCGTAAAGTAACCGAGCGTCGCGATCAGCGACGATTCACGGGATTCGGCTAATGTGCCGTCGGTCACCAAACCGGTGACCAAAAAAGGCTAAGGAGAACACCCATGGGCATTCTGTCGTGGATCGTGTTGGGGCTGATTGCGGGCTTGCTGGCCAAGGTGCTGATGCCGGGTCGCGACCCGGGCGGGTTCATCATCACCATCCTGCTGGGCATCGGGGGCGCGTTCGTCGGCGGCTGGGTGGGCACGCAACTCGGCATTGCCAGCTTCAACGGCTTCACTCTGCAAGGCGTGCTGGTCGCCACCGGCGGCGCCGTGTTGCTGCTGGTGCTCTACCGCTTGCTGCGCAAAGCCTGACCCGATGTAACGCGGCGACCAAACGGGTGCTGGCAGCCGCCAGCACCCGTTTTACGTTGAGGCTAAGGACTTGTCAGTCAGGTGCCAAGGTCGTGGGTCTGCAGTGGGAAACCCTTGTCGCGATAGGTCTTGAAGCGCGCCCGACTGACGGCGCGTTCGGCCTCGTTACCCGACACGATTTCGAGGACGCGCTCAAAGCGACCGAACCAGGCTGGAATGTCATCGCCTAGGTTGACCAGCACATCGAGGTGGGTGTCTGGGGGCTCGATGTCACCCAGCAAGACGGCGGGCTGCGGGGCGTCGATGGCTTGCCCGGTCCAGTTCTCGTGGGCGACGAAACTCCCTTGGCGCGTGCTCCACAGCGCGCCGTCCAGCGCGGCCTGACGGTCGGGCGCGGCCCGCACATAGATTTTGTGGCCTTGCGCGGCGGCCTTGTCGCAGAGTTTGCAGACGGTGGAGACCGGGTCGGTCACGGTGGCGCCGAGAATGTAGAAATCGACCCGCGTCATTTTGCAGCCTGATCGACCAGAAACTGGGTGACCAGGGCCACGGGCCGCCCGGTGGCCCTTTTGCCGACCCACGACGAGGCGGCGATGTCCATGTGTGCCCAACGCATGTTCTTGGCAAAACGCTGCAGAAACACCGCGCCGATGATGGCACCCGCTTCGCCTGCACCCCGGGTGGCAATGTTGGGAATGTCGGCGAAGTCGCTGAACAACTGGTCGTCATATTCCTCCCACATGGGCAGACGCCAGGCGCGGTCGGCGGTGTCGGTGCCCGCCTTGAGCAGGCTGTCGGCCAGCATGTCGTCATTGCTGAACAGGCCGCTGGCAGGATGGCCGAGCGCCACGACGCAGGCACCGGTCAGGGTGGCGAAGTCGATGCACACCTCGGGGTCGTGAAATTTCTCGGCATAGGTCAGCGCGTCGCAGAGAATCAGACGTCCTTCGGCGTCGGTGTTGAGCACTTCGATGGTGATGCCGGCCATGGAGGTGACAATGTCACCGGGTTTGTTGGCAGCCCCGTCCGGCAGATTTTCGGACGACGGGATCAGCGCCACCAGGTTGATCGGCAGCTTGAGCAACGCTGCGGCCTTCATGGCGCCAAACACGGTGGCACCGCCACACATGTCGAATTTCATCTCGTCCATTTTCGCTGACGGTTTGATGGAGATCCCGCCGGCATCAAAGGTCAGGCCCTTGCCGACCAGCACGACGGGCTTGGCACCCTCCGGTCCGTTGCGGTATTCCATGATGATGAACTTGGGCGGCTGGCGTGAGCCCTTGGCCACCGACAGCAGTGCGCCCATGCCCAGCGCTTCCATGTCGGATTGCTCAAGGATGCGCGTGACGATGGGCAACTCGGCGGCGAGCTGCTGCGCCACCGAGGCAAGGTAAGTCGGCGTGCAAATGTTGCCCGGCAGGTTGGACAGGTCTTTGGCGAGCGTGATGCCCGCTGCCGTGGCGCAGCCTTGGGCAATGCCCTGCTCAATGGCGGCGGCATCTTCTGGCGCGCCGCTCAGCGTCAGTTTGGCCAGCGTGGCGGGGATGATTTTGGCCTGCGCCGCCTCGCCCTTGCAGCGGTCCATGCGGTAAAGCGCCTCCTCACCGAGGCGCACCACGCGCTCGGCGAGTTGCCGGGCCGAATGGGCGCCGGGCAGGTGGCGCAGATCGAGCACGGCATCGGCCGCGGCGGTGAGCTTCAGGCCGCTGAAGACCGCGCCCAGCACTTTTTTCAAGGCCTTGTCATTCAGCGCGTCCTTGCCGGTGCCGACCAGTAGGAGGCGTGCGGCCAGGTCGCCGCCGTCTGTCGGGATCAGCAGCAGGGTGCTGCCCAGCTTGCCGCTGAAGTCGCCGCGTTTGCGCGCCTGCTCAACGGGCGTGCGCACGCTTTCCGGCAGCTCGGCGAGCGCGGCCGAGGCCGCTTCGCCCTCGGGCAAGGGGAGCACCCGGCAGTCGGTTTTGAGAGCGTCAGTGGCGGCGGCGTGGCGATAGTCCATGTGCTGAAGGGTCCTAAAAAGGCGTGTGGATGGCGGCAGATTGCGCGCATGGCACCAGTGTAAGCAGTCGATCTGCAGTGCGCTGGTAACACGGGTTCCGTGATGGCGTCGATCAGATCACAGCGGCTGCGGTCGCCACCCGGGCATAATTTGTCGATGACCCGTGCACGCCTGTTCGAACGCTATCTGCTGCGTGAAGTGACCCAGAGCTGGCTCGCGGTCACGGTCGTGTTGCTGGCGATCATGCTCGCCACCCGTTTCGCCCGTTTTTTGGGGGATGCCGCCAGCGGCCAATTGCCCGAGGAGCTGCTGTTTCAGGTGGCTGCGCTTTCCAGCCTGCAGTACCTGATTGTGCTGACGCCCATCTCGCTGTTGCTGGCCGTGATGATGGCGCTGGGGCGGCTTTACCGCGATCAGGAGGTCACCGCGCTGCTGGCCTGCGGCGCGCCGCTGGCATCTTTGTATCGGCCGGTCATGTTGTTGGCCGCTGGCATATGCGTGTTGACTGCGGTGCTGTCGTTCGAGCTGGGGCCGTGGGCCGGACGCACCGCTGATCGTCTGGTGGCCGATGCCGCACGCAATAACCGCTACAACCCCTTCGAGGCGGGTCGCTTCACCGATGTCGGTGCGGTGGACGCAACGCTCTACACCGGGCAGGTTAGCAGCGACGGCGCACAAATTCGCAACTTCTTTGCCGTCCAGCGACTCGCGGACGGCCGCGTTGCAGTGGTGGTGTCGGACAGCGGCGGCAGCGCCGCCGACCCGCAAACCGGCGAGCGCGTGGTGACGCTCGAAAAAGGCCACCGTTACGAGGGCCGGCCGGGTGAGGCGGCCTTCGACGTGATCGGTTTTGACCGCCTCAGCGTGCGCGTGCCGCCGCCGGAGTTTGCCGAGCTGAGCAACAAACGCAAGCTGGCGCCGAGCGCCGAGCTGCAGAATTCCGACGCCCTGGCCGACCGCGCCGAATGGGCGTTTCGCATCGCCGTGCCGATGTCGGTGATGATTCTGGCGTTGCTGGCGGTGCCGCTGTCACACGTGCGGCCCCGCAGCGGGCGCTACAGCCGCATGGTGGTCGGTGTGGTGCTGTATCTGGTGTACAGCCAGACGATGACCTTGGCACAGGTTTGGATCGCCAAGGGCACGCTGCCGCCGCTACTGGGCATCTGGTGGGTCCATGCCATTTTTGCGGCCATGGCGCTGGCGCTGATTGCCAAGCAGGCGGGGTGGCGCACGTGAAGCGCTTCGACCGGTACATCGCCCGGCACGTCATGCTGATGAGCGGTCTGGTGGCCTTGGTGCTGATCGCCCTGTTCAGCTTCATCAGCTTCATTGGCGATGTCGATGACACCGGGCAGGGTGGCTTCGGCTTGCTGCAACTGGCCGGATTCACCGTGCTGATGATGCCGACCGCGCTGTACACGCTGTTGCCGGTGATCGCCCTGCTGGGCACCATGGCCGGCATGGGCGTGCTCGCGTCGCAGAGTGAGCTGACCGCGTTACGCGCGTCGGGCATCTCAACTTTCCGGCTTTCCGGCTCCGCGCTGATGGCCGGGGTGATCATCGCGGTGATGGCCGTCGCGCTGGGCGATTTCATCGCGCCGTGGTCCGCCGACCGTGCCGAACGGTTGAAGGCCAGTGCACGCATGGGCGAAGCCGCGGCCGAGGTGCAACGCCCTGCGTGGCTGCGGGTCGGTGATGACGTGGTGCACGTGCTCGACATCCGCTCACCGGTGGAGATGGGCCCGGCCGAGCTGTTCGAGCTGGATCGCGCCGGCGGCCTACGGGCGTGGTCCGAGATCGGTGAGATGCGTTACGACACCGAACGGCAACGTTGGCGGCTGTTTGACGTGAGCCGTACCACGTTCTTCGACAACCGCGTCGAGGTGGCTCGCGAGGACGAGGCCGACTGGGCCGGCGAGCTGTCGCCCGAAGTCCTGCAACTGCTGCTGCTGGAAGCCGACAGCACGTCGATTCGCGGCTTGATGCGGCTGGTGAGTTACCTAGAGGCCAACGCCCTCGACACCGTACGCGCCGAACGCTCGCTGTGGCGCAAGCTGATGGTGCCATTCACCGTGATTGCCATGACCCTGTTCGCGGTGCCCTTCGTGTTTGGTTCGCTGCGCGACAGCGGCATGGGGCAGCGGTTGTTTCTGGGCGTGCTGATTGGCGTCGCCTTTTTCGTGATCAACGAGGTCTCGCTGAGTATCGGCCAACTGTACGGCTGGCCGGCCATCGTCGGCGCCGGGCTGCCCAGCGTGGCGCTGCTGATCGCGGCGTTCTGGAAGCTGCGCCGGGCGCGGTAGGTCTCAGGGCGCTTTCTCGTCCAGCGCCTTGACCACGCGGGTGCCGGCAATAACGTCGTGCAGTGCGCGACGGTCTTCCGAGCTGAAGCTCCAGATGATGCCGAGCGGAATCCAGGTGATGCCGGCCACGAAGCGCAGCATCGCGGTGGGCCAGTTGATGAGATTGCCGTCAGGCGTTTCGACACGCAGCTTCCAGGCGCGGCCGCCCAGGGTCTGGCCGCCGTGGGTCCAGCTCCAGCCGAAGAAGGCGAAGGCCACCAGCATCAGCAGCGCTCGCAAAAGCTCGGGCGGTCGCGGCAGACCCAGGGCGTCGCTGACCACCACCGTGACCAGGGTGGTGGACATCCACAGCGCCACCAGCAGCAGGCCGTCGTAGACGGTGGCGCCGAGCCGGCGGCGCAACGAGGCAGGGATGCGCACGTCGCTCATGGGCGCGCCAGCCGCTGGGCGATGACCTCGAGCACTTCGGGTGCGACGCACAGCCCCAGGTGCGAGGCGTCGACTTCGCGATAGGTCACTTCGGGGTGGTGCGGATCGTGGCTGGCGCCGGGGTGCACCATGCCGTCGTGCGGGGTGAAGATGCTGAGCAGCGGGCAGGGCAGGGCGTGACGCGATTCGTAGGCGTCAACCTTGGCGGCGATGGCATCGAGATCCAGCCCTTTGCGTGCGTACCAAGCGGCGGTGAAGGTGAACTTGGGCCCGCCGACCAGCGGTGAACCCAGGGCGATGAGGTCAGCCACCAGGTCCGGCCGCTTGCGTGCCATCTGCCGGGCGATCACGCCGCCAAGGCTCCAGCCAACCAAGGTCACCGGCTGCTCGCGGCGGGCGACGATGGCCGTCAATTTCGGCAGCAGGCGCTCGACGTCGACTTCGACCTGCCCCTTGTTGATGCCCAGGCCCCAGCCGTAAACGTGGTGGCCGAGGCGCGACAGGCGGCCCCGCAAAATACCGGTGGCCCAGTCGCCGGCACCAAAGCCGGGAATCACCATCACCGACGACTGGCCGCGTGGCAGGTCGGCAAGGTCACGGTCACGGGCGCAGTGGGCGAGGTCCTTGAGCAGCCGCCACTCGCGGAGCAGATCGGCGGCTTTCAACGGCGCCGGGGTGATGAGCGGAATCGCGGGCATCGGGGGATTTTCCTGGGCGGGGCGCATCCACGAGATGCGGCGAAAAGGGACGGTCGATACTATAAGCGCCGTCAGGCCGAATCCGGCCGATCAGGTTGCCGATCAACACCTCGAGGGTGACACCATCACTTCTGTCTCAGAACCCCGGCGCATTCCGCGTGCCGAGCATCCGGTTTCGCGTTCGCTGCTGTCGTCAGCGGCACTGCGAACCCTTTACACCCTGCGCGATGCGGGCTTTGAAGCCTACCTGGTGGGTGGCGGCGTCCGCGACATTCTGGCCGGCATCACGCCCAAGGATTTCGACATTGCCACAAACGCCCACCCCGAGCAGATCAAGCCGCTATTTCGCAGTTGCCGGTTGATCGGCCGTCGCTTCGTGATCTGTCATGTGCGCTTTGGCGGCGAAGTCATCGAATTGACGACCTTTCGCGGCGCCATCAGCGACTCCATGGAGCGTGACGACACCGGTCGCATTCTGTCGGACAACGTTTACGGCACCCTGGAAACCGACGCCTTCCGCCGCGACTTCACCGTCAACGCGCTGTATTACGACATCAGCGATTTCGCCATCGTCGACTACTGCGGCGGCCTAGAAGACCTCGATGCCCGAGTGATTCGCATGATTGGCGATGTGGAATCGCGCTACCGCGAAGATCCGGTGCGTATGCTCCGTGCGGTGCGCATCGCCAACAAGTTGCGTTTTGAGCTGGCGGCCGACACGGCCGAGCCGATTGCCCGGTTGGCGCCGCTGTTGCGTGAGATTCCGGCTGCACGCCTGTTCGACGAAGTGCTGAAGATCCTGCAGAACGTCGATGCCGTCGCCAACTACGAAAGCCTGGCGCACTTTGGCCTGTTCACCGAGCTGTTCCCCGACACTGACCGCCTGTGCGACCGCGAAGACATGGCCGACGACTTCGTCGCCCTGGCGCTGTCGAACACCGCCGAGCGCATCCGCAATGAACTGCCGGTGTCACCCGCCTTTCTCTACGCCGCACTGCTGTGGCCGCCGGTCTTGCAGCGCTACCGGCAAACCCTGCGCAGTGAGGGGCCCAGTCCGGCCGTGGTGATGCAGCAGGCTGCCGAAGAAGTGCTGGCGCGGGCCATACGCCGTGTGGCGATACCCAAACGGTTTTCAATTCCGATGCGCGAAATCTGGCTGATGCAACCGCGCTTTGAGCAGCAGAGCGACAGTCGCGCGCGACGCTTGATGTCGCATCCTCGCTTCCGTGCCGCCTACGACTTTTTGCTGCTGCGCGCAGAAGTGGGCGAGGCGCCGCAGGCCCTTGCTGGTTGGTGGACTGATGCCCAGACCCGCTTGACCGCCGACCGGCTTGACGACGATGCGGGCGTCTTTGATGACGCTGCGCCGGTAGGCGATGACGATGCCGCGCCGCGCAAGCGTCGTCGCCGTCGTCGTTCGCGCAGCCGGCCCGACGCGCAGGCCTGACCCGCCTTGATGTTGGTCAACAGCGCAGCACGGCTGGCTTGGATAGGCCTCGGCAGCAACCTCGAAGGTGTTTGGGGCCCGACCCCCGGCAAGCAGGTTGTGGCCGCCGCGGGCGCGATCGGTCGTCTGCCGGGTGTCGAGTCGCAGGCGATGTCGTCCTTGTACCGCAGTCCCCCCATGGGGCCGCCCGACCAGCCGGACTACGCCAACGCGGTGATGCGCATCGCGACCCGTCTGACCCCAATGGCACTGTTTCGGCAACTGAAGCGTCTCGAGCGCCGCGCTGGCCGGGACCCGGCAAGCGTGCGCTGGGGTGCGCGGGCGCTCGACCTTGACCTGCTGCACATCGACGGGCAGGCCAGTCAGCACGCAGAACTGCAGTTGCCGCACCCCGGCATCGGCCAGCGTGCTTTCGTGTTGCGGCCCTGGGCTGAAATTGATCCTGACTTGCAGGTGCCGGGCGTGGGGGCGATGGCAGAATGCGCGTCCCGCGTCGACGGCGCGGGACTGACGTTGTGGTCCGCCCTGACCGACTGAATTTGGAGTTGCCATGAATGCACCGAATGCGCCGTCCACGCGCCCGCTCAACTGCGGCGACCTGCGCGCCATGCGTGAGAAAGGCGACAAGATCGCCTGTCTGACTGCTTATGACGCCAGCTTTGCGATGCTGGCCGATGAGGCCGGCGTCGACGTGGTGCTGGTCGGCGATTCACTGGGCATGGTGCTTCACGGCCGCGACAGCACCACCGCCGTGTCGGTGGGCGACATCGTCTATCACAGCCGCTGCGTGGCGCCGATGCTCAAGCGCGCCTTCCTGATGGCCGACCTGCCATTTCTCAGCTATGCCACGTTGGAGCGCGCACTCGATGCCAGCCAGCGGCTGATGCAGGAAGGCGGCGCGAAAATGGTCAAGCTCGAGGGCGGCGAAGAGCAGGCGGCCATTGTCGAATACCTGTCGATCCGTGGCGTGCCGGTCTGCGCACACCTGGGGCTGCAGCCGCAGTTCATTCACAAAATGGGCGCCTTCAAGGTGCAGGGCAAAGATGCCGGACAGGCCGAAAAAATGCTCGGTGATGCCCGCGCCTTGGTCGCAGCCGGCGCCGACTGCCTGTTGCTGGAGTGCATTCCGTCGCGCCTCGCGGCGGAGATTCACGCGGCGGTCGACGTGCCGGTGATCGGCATCGGCGCCGGTCCGGCGGTCGACGGACAGATTTTGGTGATGCACGACATTCTGGGCATCTCGCCGATGGTGCGTCACGGTCGCACGCCACGGTTCGTCAAGCCTTACCTGGTCGACGGTCGCGATGTGGCCGGCGCGTTCGCGGCGTATGTGGCCGAGGTGAAGTCCGGCGCGTATCCGGCCGCCGAGCACAGCTTCGGCACCGTCTGAGCATGCGCTCGGTCAACACCGTTCTCGCCCTGCGTGCGGCGGTGGCCGCTGCGCGCAGTGGCGGTGCCCGCATCGCCCTGGTGCCGACCATGGGCAACCTGCACGCCGGCCATCTCAAACTGGTCGAGACGGCCCGGCAGCACGCCGACTTCGTGGTTGCCAGCGTGTTCGTCAACCCGCTGCAGTTCGGTCCCAACGAAGACTTTGATCGCTACCCGCGCACCCTGACGGCCGATGCCGTGGCGCTGGGCGGCGCCGGTTGCGACCTGCTGTTTGCGCCGCCGGTGGATGCGATGATCGCGCCCGGCGCGGCCACCACGCGGGTGGTCGTGCCGGAGGTGACCGACATGCTTGAGGGGGCGCGGCGACCCGGCCATTTCGATGGGGTCAGCACCATTGTCAGCATCCTGTTCCACCAGGTGCAGCCAGATCTGGCGTGCTTTGGCCTCAAGGACTACCAGCAACTCGCCGTGGTGCGACGCATGGTGGCCGACCTACACCTGCCGGTCGAGATCATCGGCGTGCCCACCGAGCGCGCTGACGATGGCCTTGCGCTGTCGAGTCGCAATCAGTACCTGGACGCCGACGCAAGGCAGATCGCGCCACTGCTGTTCCAGACCCTCCAGGCGATTGGTGACCGCCTGAAGCGCCGTGCGGCGTCGCCGGCGGCCCTGGAAACCGAGGCGATGAACCGACTGCGCGAGGTAGGTTTCGAGCCCGAGTACGTGGCAATCCGGGCGCGCGATCTGAGTGAACCGACGGACGGTCCCTGGGTGGTGCTCGCCGCAGCCCGTTTGGGCGCCACCCGGTTGATCGATAACCTGTTGATTTGAGTGTTATAAATTCATTATCTTGCCGCCGTGATGCAATGATTTCAGTGATGGGATGATCAGGTTTAATCCATCGGCCGAATCGACTAGACTAAGCGCCCGCACGGTCAATGCTCAGGCAAACCATTCGGGGTTCAGGGTGCATGTCTTAGTGGGCCACCCCATCTTGAAATAGACGCGTGATCCGGGTGCATGTCTTAGTGGGCCACCCCTTGCGCAACCTTCCAAGAGTCAACTCTCATGCAACTCAACCTGCTGAAGTGCAAGCTGCATCGTGCTCGCGTGACACACGCCGAACTCGACTACGACGGATCCTGCGCCATCGACGGCAAGCTGCTGGATTTGGCGGGCATTCTCGAGTTCGAACAGATCGACATTTACAACGTCACCAACGGTGAACGGCTCACCACGTATGCCATTCGTGCCGAAGACGGCTCGGGCATCGTCTCGGTCAATGGCGCTGCGGCGCACAAGGCGCGGGTCGGTGATCGGGTCATCATTGCGGCGTATGCGCAGATGGATGAAGCCGCTGCCCGCGTCTACAAGCCGCGCTTGGTGTATTGCAATGATGACAACGGCGTGGCGCGCGCCAGTAACGTGATTCCGGTCCAGAAGGCCGCTTGATACCTTTTTGCTTTGTCGAGCCCGCAGCTTTACTGCGGGCTTTTTTATGGCTGAGCCCATGACCGAAGCCCATTTCGCCACGCTGATCTACCGCGCACCGCTACTGACGCGGGGCTTGGTCGACATCAATGCCGACCTGGCCGATGAATGCGAAAAGATTCGTGTGTTTGACCTGCCCGGTCGGCGCTGGTCCGAGGACAATTATCCCGGCGGCTACACCAGCTATGGCTCGATGGATCGCCTGCACCTGTTTTCGTCGACCTTCGACACACTGCGGCGCCGCATCGACCGGCATGTCATGCGCTATGCCGATGCGCTGGAATGGGATGTGACGCCCGATCAACTTGTGATGACCGACTGCTGGATCAACCTGATGCCGCGCGGCTGCGCGCACAGCTTTCACGTGCACCCGCAATCGGTGATCAGCGGCACCTACTACGTGGCCACGCCGCGCGGCGCCAGTCCAATCACGTTTGAAGACCCGCGCCTGACCCGGATGATGGCCGCGCCGCCACGTCGCGCAGACGCCGCGCAGCGCTCGCACCTGCGGGTTAAGCCCCGCGCAGGGGAGGTGCTGCTGTTTGAGAGCTGGTTGCGGCATGAGGTGCCGCCCAGTCGCATTGACGCATTGCGGATCAGCGTCAGCTTCAACTACCACTTGCGCTGAGCGTGACCTAGGGCCTGTTAACAATTGCCATATCGCTGCGTTGCCGTCTGTTTTTTCGCCAGGGCGACCGTCCCCGCACCCACGCTTCGCGCACCGTGGGCCGGTCTTCAGGCGCGACTGAGGAAATCTGGTGATTCCAAATGACGAAGGCGCAACGCCGCATGGCGGAAAAACAGGCAGCAACCCGAAGGGGCCGGCCGGTTATGGCCCTGGACTTCGTGGGTCGTCGGCAGCGGCGACACGGTGTCGTGAGCGCAGCGAGCGTGGGGGTGCGGGAGCCGTTGCATGCGCACGCTCCGAGTCACGAGCGTATTTGGAATGACCAAACCGCGCTTCTCCCGCCTTGCCCAGGGCCATAACCGACTCGGCCGCAGCGATGCGCCAATTGTTAACAGGTCCTAGCAACGGCGCGTGAATTGGTTACGCTCGGGTCCATTACTCGAACCTGCCGGTTGCCCATGTCTGCCGTAACCCCTGCGAACCTTCCTGAATCTCTGGCCCTGCTGGCGCGTGATCCGCCCGATCTTCGCCGAGCGTTGGTCGATGACCCGGGCCGGGCCGAGCGCCTGCAGGTTAGTGCCGCAGGCCTGACCCTGGATCTCGCCACCCAGCGCGTCGACGACAGCACGCTGGCTGCGCTGACCGCCCATCTTCAAGACTGCGACTTCGTCGAGGCGCGACTGCGACTGTTTGCCGGCGAGCGCGTCAATGTCACCGAAGATCGCGCCGCTGCCCACATGGCCCTGCGCGCGCCGCCGGACGCCCATTTCAGTGTCGATGGCCGCGACGTTTCCGGCGACGTCGCCGCGGTGCTCGCCGCCATGAGCGGATTCGCCGAACAGGTGCGCAGCGGCGCGTGGCGTGGTCACGGCGGTGATGTGATCACCGACGTGGTCAACATCGGCATTGGCGGCTCCGACCTAGGGCCGCGCATGTTGGTGGCTGCGTTGGCGGGGCAGGTGATGCCATTGCGCGCGCATTTCGTCGCCAACGTCGATGCCATTGAACTGCGCGATGTGCTGGCGAACCTCGATCCGGCACGGACCTTGTTTGTCATCACCAGCAAGACCTTCACCACCGTCGAGACCATGACCAACGCGCGGCTGGCGCGCGGGTGGCTGCGCCGGTCGCTGCCGGAAGAGGCGGTGGGTCAGCATTTCGTGGCGGTGTCGACCAATCTGGAGGCTGCCAGCGCCTTCGGCATCCCCCGCGAGCAGTGCTTCGGCTTCTGGGATTGGGTCGGTGGACGCTATTCGGTCTGGAGCGCGGTCGGTCTGAGCGCGATGATTGCCCTGGGTTCGACGTGTTTCCGCGAATTGCTGGATGGCGCCTGGGCCATGGATCAGCATTTTCGCGACGCACCACTGGCCGAGAACCTTCCGGTGCTTATGGCCGTTGTCGCATGGTGGAACCGCGAGGCGCTGGGACTGCCCACCCAGGTGGTCGTGCCCTACTTGCAGCGGCTGATCCATTTTGTGCCGTGGCTGCAGCAACTCGAGATGGAGTCCAACGGCAAGGGCGTGCGCCGTGGCGGCGAGGCGGCCACCCGCAGCACGCCGCCGCTGTGGGGCGACGTCGGCACCAACGGCCAGCATGCGTTTTTCCAGATGCTGCACCAGGGGCCGCAGGCGCAGCCGGTGGACTTCATCGCCGCCGCCGCTGCTGGCTCCGACGACCCGGCCGATGGCGATTCGCATCGACTGCTGCTGGCCAACGTGCTCGCCCAGCGTTCCGCACTGGCGCATGGCAAGGACGCGCGTACCGTGGATGCCGAGTTGACCGAGCAGGGCCTTGACGCGGCGCAGCGCGCGAAACTGATCCCCCATCGAGTGTTTTCTGGCAATCGTCCGAGCAGCTTGTTGGTGCTGCCGCGCCTGGATGCGTTTCACCTGGGCGCGCTGATGGCCGCGTACGAGCACCGCACCTTCGTGTTGTCGGTGCTTTGGGATGTACTGCCGTTTGACCAGTGGGGCGTCGAGCTGGGCAAATCGATTGCCAAAACCATCGACCGGGCATGGGTCGAGGGTGGCGAAGACACCTGTTTGGACGCGGCAACCGCCCACTGGGTGCATCGGTTCAGGCAGACTCAAGCTTGAAGTGCTTAGTCTGCGTTGGGTTCATTCACTGGGAGTCACCATGCACGTTAAATCTTTGATTCGTCGCGGTCTTTTGCCATTGTCATTGGCCGGTGCCATGGTGATGAGTGTCCCGGCGCAGGCCGAAACTTTGCTGTCCACCGAAGCGCTGGTCGCGGAAACCACGCAGCAGGATTTGCGTGCCGACATCTCGGCCCAACTGGCGCGCGACGACATCGCCGAGCAGTTGACCGCATGGGGCGTTGACGCCGCCACCATCGACATGCGTCTGGCGCAGCTTTCCGAGCAAGAATTGCAGGCCTTTGCCAACCAGCTTGATGAAGCGCCCGCCGGCGCCGGTGCGTTGGCGGTTGTCGGGGTCGTTTTTGTGGTGTTGCTGGTGCTGGAACTGTTTGGCGTGATCAATGTGTTCAACGCCATTTAACGCGGCACGGATCAACAATCGTTGAACCTCGTTTTCAGCCTCATGCGAAGGTGGGTGCCGTTGCTGGCACTCACCCTCGCAGGCTGCGCCAGCCGCGGCACGGTGCCACCCACCGCCCCTGAGCGCAGCGCCCCGGAGCTGACCGGAACCCCTTTTTTCGCGCAGGACGCCTTTCAGTGCGGGCCTGCGGCGCTGGCCACCGTTCTAGGTGCCAGTGGCGCCGAAACTGCGCCCGAAGCGCTGGTCTCGGAGGTGTACATCCCCGAACGCAAAGGCAGCCTGCAGGCCGAAATGGTCGGGGCAGCGCGCAAGCGTGCGCGGGTTCCAGTGAAGTTGCCTGCCGGGCTCAACGCATTCGAGGTCTTGGCCGAGGCGGTCGGCGCCGGACATCCGGTGCTGGTGATGCAGAACATCGGACTGAGAATCTTGCCCGCGTGGCATTACGCGGTCGTCATTGGCGTAGACGCTGACGCGCGCCAGGTGATCTTGCGGTCAGGCACCGAGCGTCGCTTGGTGATGTCCTTCGACGCGTTCGCCAAGAGCTGGGCGGCCAGCGACACCTGGGGCGTGACCCTGCACGAGGCGGGCGCCCCGCCCCCGTGGGCGGCACTGGACGACTGGATGCAAACGGTGGCGGTCTGGTCGCGCACCCAGCCCGAAGCGGCGGCTGTCGCTTCCGAAGCGGCAACCCGCCAGTGGCCGGATCATCCCGCGCCGTGGTTGGCGGCCGGCAATGCCCGGCATGGCGCCGACGACATTGCCGGGTCGGTCGAGGCGTTTCGCCAAGCTCAGGCCCTGCGGCCGTCGGTGGGCGGGGCGCACAACTTGGCGGTGATTCTGGCCAGCAGTGGCTGCGTTGATGCCGCCCACGATGCATTGAACGCGGTCGATGCCGCCCAGGCCAATCACCCGGCGATGTTGAGCGCCCGCGAGCGGGTGCAAAGTCTGTCGACTCAGGTCGCCGCGGTGGAATGCCCTTTTTGAGCCTGCTCGGCCAACGCCCAGTCAATGTGCTCGATCACCAGGGCATCGGCGCCGATACGGCCTTCGCCGAGCGCCGTGCAGATGTCAGCGCTGAACGGTGCATTGCCCAGCGCAACGGCGAGGTTTCGCCGCCAGCCTGACCAGCCGGCGCGGCGCAGTGCCATGCCCTCGGTTCGTGTCTGCCACTGCGCCTCGGTCCACCACCACAGGTCGAGCAGGCTTGCCCGGTCAAGACCGTGTCGCGGCGCAAAGTCAGGCGCCTCACTCCGCTGTGCGTAGCGGTTCCAGGGGCACACCAGTTGGCAGTCATCGCAGCCAAAGATGCGATTGCCGATGGCGCGGCGCAGGGGCTTGGGGATCGGCCCGCGTTGTTCGATCGTCAGGTACGAAATGCAGCGCCGTGCGTCCAGCCGATACGGACCCACGAAAGCATCGGTGGGGCAAATCTTCAGGCAGGCCTGGCAACGCCCACATTCGGCTTGTGCCGCCTCACCGCTGCCGACCGGTAGCGGCATGTCGGTGTAAATCTCGCCGAGAAAGAACAACGAACCGGCATCGCGGTTGAGCAGCAGGGTGTTCTTGCCTATCCAGCCCAGCCCGGCATTGCGCGCCAGCGCCTTTTCCAGCGATGGCGCGCTGTCGCAGAACACCCGGTAACCGTGCGGCGCCAGTGCGGTGGCCATCCACTCCGCCAGCGTCGCCAGTTGTTTGCGCATGCGCTTGTGGTAGTCCCGGCCAAGCGCATAGCGCGACACGTAGGCGCGCTCCGGATCACGTAGCGCGCTCATAGCGGAATCGACCGTGTCGCTGAGGTAGTTCATGCGCAGCGACAGCACGCTGACGGTCCCCGGCTGAAGGGCGGCCGGAGCGGCGCGCAGGCCGATATTTCGGGCCAGATAGTCCATCTCGCCGTGAAAACCGGCTGTAACGTAAGCCTCAAAGTGGGCGATGTCTTCGCCAAGGTCGAGGTGGGCCAAGCCGACATCGGCGAAACCCAGGGTCAGGGCGTGGCGGCGGATGTCATGCAGTGCCATCGGGTGCGGCGTCGGCGCCAAGGGGACTCCCTATAATTCGGCGATGACCAGTGTGATCGAAGCGGCATTGTACGAGGCCCAAGCCGTTCGCCGGATCGACGCCGCCGCCATCGCAGGCGGCATCCCCGGACAGGTCCTGATGCAGCGCGCGGCCGAAGCCGCGTGGCAGGCCTTGCGTCAGCGTTGGCCGGAGGCGCGGCGCGTCGGGGTGCTGTGTGGTCCGGGCCATAACGGCGGTGACGGCTACGCGCTGGCCGAGATTGCCCGCCGTGCGGGTCACCCGGTTCGCCTCTTCCAGTGGGGCGCGACGCCTACCTCCTCGACCGCGCGACCATTCGTCAGAGCCTGGCAAGCGGGCGGCGGCGACACCGCCCCGCTGGCGGCCGCGCTGGATCAGGACATGGACATCTGGGTCGATGGCCTGCTCGGCATCGGCCTGGACCGCGCGGTGTCGGACGATCTGCAATCGATCATCAAAGCCTTCAACGCGCAAGGTCGTCCGCTGCTGGCCCTGGATGTGCCGTCAGGGCTCAACGCGACCACCGGACAAGTGATGGGGGCGGCATTCGAGGCGCAGCTCACGGTCAGCTTCATCGCCCATAAAATCGGTTTGTGGACCGGTGCCGGGCCGCATTTTGCCGGCGAGCGACAGTTGGCACGGCTCGCGGTGCCGGAGGCGGCATTCGAGGGCGAGGTACCTGCTGCGCAGTTGATCCCCGAAATCGGCGGCGCCGATCTGCCGCGCCGCTTCGCGCATGCCCACAAGGGGCATCACGGGCATGTGCTGGTCATCGGCGGCAACGAGGGTGCGATGGGGGCAGCCCTGATGTCCGCTCGCGCGGCACTGCGCAGCGGCGCCGGTTACGTCAGCGTCGCCACCCGCGCCGCGCATGTTGGCCACATGGTTGGCGCGCAGCCGGAGTTGATGGTCAACGCTGCTGAGTCGCCGTCGGCCTTGGCCGCGCTGATCCGTCGTGCGTCGGTGCTGGCGGTGGGGCCGGGGTTGGGTCAGGACGAATGGGCGCGTTGGGTCCTTGATGCGGCGCTGGCCGCCGGCTTGCCTGCGGTGCTCGATGCCGATGCGCTGAACGCACTGGCGCAACGCCCGCAACGGCTGGGGGGCACGGTGTTGACGCCACACCCGAAAGAGGCGGCGCGACTGCTGGGCATCGAGGTGGGCGAGGTGGAAGCCGACCGGCCCGCCGCCACACGCAGGCTGCAGCGCAATTTCGGCGGTACTGTTGTTCTCAAGGGCGCCGGCACGCTGGTGGCCGATGGATCGCTCACTTTGCGCTGTTGTCCGGTCGGCAATCCGGGCATGGCCGTGGCCGGAATGGGCGACGTGCTGACCGGCGTGATCGCGGCGCTGATGGCGCAAGGTCTTGCTCCCGAGCGCGCCGCAGCCCTGGGCGTACGCGCCCATGCCGAAGCCGGTGATCGCGCTGCAAGTCGCGTCGGTCAGCGCGGCATGATTCCCAGCGATGTCATCGGCCAACTGCCGGGCGTGCTCAACCCATGAAGCCACTGACCCAAGCATTCGACTTGGCCAACCCCGACGCGACCACCGCACTCGGCGCGGCGCTGGCGGACGGCCTGGGCGCCAACCCCACGGGGCTGATTACTCTGGTAGGCGGGCTCGGTGCCGGCAAGACCCACCTCGTGCGGGGCCTGCTGCGGGCGCTGGGGATCACCGACGCGGTGAAAAGCCCCACCTACACGTTGGTCGAACCCTACGATCTGCCCGGTGGCGGGCGCGTCCTGCATCTTGATCTTTATCGTCTCGCAGTAGCGGATGAATGGTGGGGCCTGGGGCTGGAGGACGAGCCACCCGATCAGGCGCTGTGGTGCGTCGAGTGGCCCGACAAAGCTGACGGGCTGTTGCCGTCAGCCCGGCTGAAGATCGAGCTGGCACATTCTGCGATGGGCCGCCAGGCAACCCTGACGTGGCGTGATGCCGGTGACCGCGCCGTGAAAATCGTCACAACTCACATGAAGAGTATTTCGTAACACTCTAAATATTAAATAAAAAATGTTTGCAATTCTGAAATCTGAGGCGTATAAGCGCTGAGATCAGATGATGAAAGGTCCACGATGGCGCCGAGGTTGCTAGTCCTGCTGGGTTTATTGGCCGTATTCGTGCGGCCCGCCGTGGCTGCCGAGCTGCGGGATGTCCGGCTTTGGGCAGGTCCTGAGTCGACGCGCGTTGTGTTCGACCTGGACGGCGCCGTTCAGCACAGCGTTTTCACCCTCGACAACCCCCACCGCATCGTTGTTGACTTGCACGGGATGACGCCCGAAAGCGTGCGCGTGGCCAATCAGGCGACGGGGCAGGGCGTGGTCAAGCGCATCCGCTCCGGCAAACGGGATGAAAAGACCGTGCGTGTGGTGCTGGACGTCGATCAATCCATCACGCCACGCAGCTTCAGCCTGACGCCCAGCGACCAGTTTGGTCACCGCGTCGTGCTCGACCTCGACGTGCCGCTGTCGATGCCCAGCGCGCGGGCGCAGAAGCCGGCGGTGACACTGGGTGAAAAACTCATCACCGTCGCCATTGATGCGGGTCATGGCGGTGAAGATCCCGGCGCCATCGGCTTGGGGGGCACCCGTGAAAAAGATGTGGCTTTGGCGATCTCGCGACGCCTGGCGGCTCTGATCGACGCACAGCCCGGGATGCGTGCCGTCCTGACGCGCAGTGGCGATTACACCGTTGGCCTGCAGCGCCGGGTGGAAGTAGCGCGCGAGTATCAGGCGGATCTGTTCGTCTCGGTGCATGCCAATGCGTTTCGCAAGCGCGAACTCAAGGGCAGTTCGGTCTACGTGTTGTCGAACCGCGGCGCCTCCAGCGAACACGCCCGTTGGTTGGCTCGACGTGAGAACGCTGCCGATTTGGTGGGGGGCATCGAGATCGCCAGCAAGGACAGCGACCTCGCGTCGGTGTTGATCGACCTGTCGCAAAGCGCGTCCTTGGAGGCGAGCTTCGATTTGGGCGGTCGCATCCTCAACTCGCTTGGGCAGGTCAACCGCCTGCAGAAGACGGTCGTGCAACAGGCGGGCTTCATGGTGCTCAAGGCGCCAGATATCCCGTCGGTGTTGGTTGAGACGGCGTTCATCAGCAATCCCGAAGAAGAGCGCCTGCTGCGCGATCCCGGTCACCAAGCACGTTTTGCCAAGTCGATCATGGTCGGCATTCAGGGCTATTTCGATCATTACCGGCCGCAGATGCCGGTGGTGCAGTCGGCCGACTCCAGTTTGGTCATGCGGGACATGCCCTGAGCTGATGAGGGTCAGTGCCGGGTGAACGCCGGGCCCGCGTAAACTGCGCGGCCAGCATGTTCCAACGTCCGCGCCCATGAACGCCATCGCCGTCCTGCCCGACCTGTTGATCGATCAGATCAAGGCAGGCGAAGTGGTCGAGCGGCCCGCTGCCGTGGTCAAGGAGTTGGTCGAGAACAGCCTCGACGCGGGCGCGCAGGCCATCGTCATCGAGGTTGCCGAAGGCGGCCTCAACCGTATACGGGTCACGGATGACGGACGCGGCATTCCCGCCGACGCCTTGGGCCGCGCGCTGGCGCGACACGCGACCAGCAAGATTCGCGCACTGGCCGACCTGGAGTCGGTGGCCAGCCTCGGGTTCAGGGGCGAGGCCCTGCCCAGCATCTTGTCGGTCTCACGCCTGCGGTTGATCAGCCGGCCGTCCGAAGCGGCGCACGCCCACCAGGTCCACGGCGATGGCCGCCTCGCCGACGATGCGGCGACAGAGCCGGCGGCGCATCCGCAAGGCACCACGGTTGACGTACGTGACCTGTTTTTCAATACGCCGGCGCGGCGCAAGTTCATGCGCAGTCCGGCGGCCGAGTTTCGCGCCATCGTCCAGGTGGTCCACAAGCTCGCGCTATGGCGTCCGGGGCTGCGTATCGAGCTGCTGCACAACGGTCGCAGCACCCTGAAATTGCCGCCGCAGTCGCAGGCAGCGCGCATCGCGGCCTTGCTGGGCGAGGACTTTGTCGCCGACAGTATTGCGCTTGATGAGGCCCGGCTGGGGATGCACCTGCAGGGTTGGGTCGGGCTGCCGGCCGCCGCCCGCGCCCGGGCTGATTGCCAGTTCTTGCACATTAACGGCCGCCCGGTGCGTGATCGGCTGATGGCATCGGCAATCCGCCGCGCGTATGCCGACGTGATGCACAGCCAGCATCATCCGGCCTTCGTGCTGTCGCTGTCGCTGGATCCCGCGGCAGTCGACGTCAACGTGCATCCGCAGAAAACCGAAGTGCGTTTTCGCCGCTCGGCGGAGGTTCACGACTTCATATTCGGCGTGATTCATCACCAACTGCGGGCCGTGCGCCCCGAACCTGCGCGTCACCATCAGATCCAGCCCGAGGGTCCAACGCTCCGCCAGGCACCGCTGACGTTCGAGCCGCTGCGCACTGCGAGCGGACCCGACGACCTTGTCCGGGATGCGCCTGAGCATGTCGAGCAAATTCCCGTTGATCGGGTCGAAGATCACGGCTTGCGGCTTCCTTATCCGAGCGCTGCAGCGCCGGCGGTTGCTGCCGGGGCGGTCGCGCCGCTGGGTCAAGCCATTGCCCAGCTCCACGGCATCTTCATTCTTGCGGAGAACGAAGAAGGTCTGGTGGTGGTCGACGCGCATGCCGCGCACGAGCGGGTGCTTTATGAGCGGTTGAAGCAGCAGTTGGCGGCGGGTCAGTCCGCCAGTCAACGGCTTTTGGTGCCCGAGGCCGTGGTGCTCGAGGCGGCCGCCGTGGAAACCTTGATGGCACAGCGCGACGCACTGGCGGCAGTCGGCTTCGAACTGGATCAGGCCGGGCCCGACACGCTTTGGGTGCGGGCCGTGCCGGTCTTGTTGCTGCGCACGCCGGTGGCGGCGCTGCTAAGACGGTGGGCCGGCAGCGGCGACTCAGATGATGAGCCGCTACATCGCATTGAGGACGGCGCGCAGAGCGCCCAGCAGCGGGTGCTGGCCGATGTCGCCTGCAAGGCCGCGATCAAGGCCAATCGGCGCCTCAGCGTGCCGGAGATGAACGCGCTGCTGCGCGACATCGAGCGCACCGAGTTGTCAGGGCAGTGCAACCACGGCCGCCGAACCTGGGTGCAGATCCCGCGCGGGACCCTCGATCACTGGTTTTTGCGCGGCCGATGAGCGCGGTGACGCGACCGCCGCTACTGGTGATTGCCGGGGCCACCGCCAGCGGCAAGTCGGCGTTGGCGATGGCATTGGCCGAGCGGATGCCGGTTGAGCTGATCAGTGCCGACTCGGCGCAGGTCTATCGCGGCATGGACATCGGTACCGCCAAGCCGAGCGCCGCCGAGCGCCAACGCGTGCCGCATCACCTGCTCGACATCTGTGACCCGGCAGATCCTTATTCGGCGGCGCGCTTTGCGGTGGACGCGCGCGCGGCGATTGACGAAGTGCGGGCGCAGGGTCACCTGCCGGTGCTGGTGGGCGGGACGTTGCTCTATCTCAGGGCGCTGCTCAGGGGTCTGAGCCACCTGCCGTCGTCGTCACCGGCGCTGCGGCAAACGCTGATGGCCGAGCACGACCGCATCGGCCCAACTGCAATGCACGCGCGCCTGGCAACGCTCGACCCTGTGTCGGCCGAACGTCTGCATCCCAACGACTGGCAGCGCGTTCAGCGGGCGCTGGAGATCGTGATGCTGACCGACCGGCCCGCCAGCGAGGCCTATCGTGATCCGCTGCAAGTGCCTGATCTGGGGCCGCTGTGCCGGGTGGCGGTCGTCGTTGAAGACCGTCAGGCGCTGCACCAGCGCATCGAAGCGCGTTTTCATCAGATGATGGCCGACGGTTTGCTCGTAGAAGTCGAAGCACTGTTTCGGCGCGGCGACCTTCACGACGCCCTGCCGTCGGTACGCAGCGTCGGTTACCGGCAGCTTTGGGCGGCAATGGCCGGGTCGGTTTCGCTGGCCACCGCAGTCGAGCAGGGGATCGCCGCAACCCGGCAGCTTGCCAAGCGTCAGCTGACCTGGCTGCGCAACGAGCCGGGCTGGCTGCCGGTACAGGGTGATTTGGCACGGCAATTGGATGTTGTGACGCACACCTTGAAACAAGCTGGGCGATGCCCAGATTGACTAACGTGTATCGGTATTCTGTTCCGTCGTCGCTTTAAAAAGTCGTTGGCTGAACAAGGGCTTGACAAGGGCGGAAAGCAAGGGGCCGGTGTACACTCGCGGCCTACCTCCGGGTAGCAGAGTTGCGCAAGACAACAATCACGAAAACAGGGGTCGTCGCATGTCGAAGGTTCACACACTGCAAGAGCCATTTCTCAATGTGCTCCGTAAAGAACGTATTCCGGTTTCCATTTATCTGGTAAACGGCATCAAGTTGCAGGGCCAGATCGAGTCATTTGACTCATTTGTCGTTTTGCTGAAGAACACCGTGAGCCAGATGGTCTACAAGCACGCGATTTCGACGGTGGTGCCCTCGCGCCCGGTGCGTCTGTACGATCCCGACGCGACCGAAGAACCGCAGCAGGACGTGCAGGACGCTTGATCGGCACGCACCCAGATCACGGCTTGGTAAGCGTTTCAGGACCTCGTCGGGGCCGCTGCCCGGCGTGGAATCGTTCGCATGTTTGAGCGCCCCAAGGCCGGTCAGCTGGCGGTTCTGGTTCATCTCGAATTGCCCGGTGGCGATTACGAGGCTGACCGGCTCGAATTTATCGAACTCGCACACGCGGCCGGGGCCGAGGTGTTGTCGGTCATCGGTGGCAGCCGTCGGCAGCCTGACGCCGGCCTGTTTGTCGGGACCGGCAAGGCCGACGAGATTGCCGAGAGCGTCGAGGCGCAGTGCGCCGAGCTGGTCATCGTCAACCATCCGCTGTCGCCCAGCCAGGAACGAAATCTCGAACGCCGGGTGAAATGCCGGGTGGTCGGACGTTCCGGTCTGATTCTCGACATCTTTGCCCAGCGCGCCCGCACCCACGAAGGCAAGCTGCAGGTTGAGCTCGCGCAGTTGCACCACATGTCCACGCGGCTGATCCGTGGGTGGACTCACCTTGAGCGACAGCGCGGTGGTGGCATCGGTTTGCGCGGGCCCGGCGAGACCCAACTTGAACTTGACCGGCGCATGCTGCGTGAGCGGATTGCCACGCTCAAGCGTCACCTCGACGGGGTGCGCGCGCGCCGTGCGCAGAATCGGCAGGCTCGGTCGCGCAACGAGATTCCCATTGCCTCGCTGGTGGGCTATACCAACGCTGGCAAGTCGACGCTTTTCAATGCCCTTACCGATCAGCAGGTTTTTGCCTCCAAACAATTGTTCGCCACCCTCGATACCACCGTGCGTCGCGTCGAGCTGCCAGGGCTTGAACACGCCGTTTTGGCCGACACCGTTGGTTTCATCCGCGATCTGCCGCACGACCTGATTGCGGCGTTTCGCGCCACGCTCGAAGAGGCGCGCAATGCCGATCTGCTGGTCCACGTGGTCGATGCCGCCGACCCCGAGCGGGCTGCGCGGATCGAGCAGGTGGTGGCGGTGATTGACGAAATCGAGGCCGAAACCGTGCCGCGACTGCTGGTCTTCAACAAAATCGACCAACGCGAGGGTGAGTCGCCACGGGTCGAGCGCGATGCCGCCGGCGTGGCGCAACGGGTGTGGGTGTCGGCATTGACCGGCGCCGGCCTCGACGGGCTGCGCGACGTACTCGCCGAGCGTCTGAACGATTCGGATCGACGAACCTATACGCTGCGGATTCCCAGCAGGGCGGGTCGACTTCGGGCACAGTTGTTCGCCCATCGATCCGTCCGGGCCGAGCGTCAACTCGAAACCGGCGAGATGGAAATCGATGTCGAGATGCCCTTCGAGCGCCTGCGCGGTCTCTGTGTGGCCGCCGGTATCGACCCGCCGCCAGATCCCGGCTCGGTTGAGGCGTGGGAAGCGGACACCGTAAAATGATGCGTCGCGGCATTGCCCTGCTTGGCAGCCGCTCTAGAATCTTCGGCCCACGCCTTCGCGTGGGCTGCCAACGAGAAGGACAGCGTAAATATGGCTTGGAATGAACCCGGCCCCAACAAGGACCCATGGAACCAAGGCCCGAAAAAAGGTGGCGGTGGTGGCAAGCCGCCCGATCTGGATGCGCTGTTCAAGCGCTTCAAGGATTCACTCGGCGGTGGCAAAGGCAACGGCACCGGTCTGCCCTCCGCAGGGGGCGGCGGTGGGATACCGCGCGGCCTGGTTTTGTTGCTGGTTGGCGCGTTGGTGGTGCTGTGGGGCCTTTCTGGCTTTTACGTGGTCGACGAGCAGCAGCGCGGGGTCGTGCTGCGCTTTGGTCAGCACATCCAGACCAACGAGCCCGGCCTGCGCTGGCACATTCCGTGGCCGGTGGACAAGGTCGAGGTCATCAACGTCACCGGCGTCCGTTCGGTGGCCGAAAACTCCACCATGCTCACTCAGGACGAGAACATCGTCGATGTCGAGTTGACCGTGCAGTACCGACTCTCGGATGTCGAAAAATACCTGTTCGCCACGTCCGAGCCTGATCGTGCGCTGCGCCAGTCGACCCAGTCGGCCGTGCGTGAGGTGGTGGGCACCTCGTCGATGGATTTCATCATCACCGAGGGTCGTCAGGAGATTGCCGAACGCACCAAGTTGTTGCTGCAGCAGAAGCTCGATGGCTACGAGGCGGGTTTGTTCGTGACCGAAGTGAACTTGCGTGCCGCCCGCCCGCCGGCGCCGGTGCAGAGCGCCTTTGAAGACGCGATCAAGGCGCGCGAAGACCAGGTTCGCCTGGTGAACGAGGCCCAGGCCTATGCCAACGACCGCTTGCCGCGCGCCCGTGGTGCGGCAGCCCGTCTTGTCGAGGAAGCGCGGGGCTACAGCGAGCAGGCCGTGGCGCGGTCCGAGGGTGACGCGTCGCGCTTTACCGCGCTCTTGACCGAGTACAAGCAGGCGCCTGAAGTCACCAAAGAGCGTTTGTATCTCGACGTGATGAGCGAGGTTTTCGGTCGTACGACCAAGGTCATCATCGACGTCGATTCCAATGCGCCGCTGATGGTGTTGCCGCTTGACCAACTTCGCGGCGGGATGGCCGGTGGTGACGCGCGCGCAGACCGCGGCACGTCATCGGGCGGCAGCGCCTCGTCGACCGCGCCGAGCACCGGCGTCACGTTGCAAGATGCCAACCGCGCCTCGCGCGACCGGAGCCGTTGATCATGAAAAACCCGATTGTCTGGCTGGCCGTCGCGCTGGTCCTGTTGCTGACCATCTCCAACGCGTTCTTCGTTGTTGATCAGCGCGAGCGTGCGGTACTGATCCAACTGGGCGAATTCAAGGGCGCGGACTATCCGCCCGGGCTGCACTTGAAGGTCCCCTTCATCCAGGAGGTGCGCAAGTTCGACCGCCGTCTGCTGATTCTCGACAGCGGTACCGAGAGTTTTCTGACCTCGGAAAAGAAAAACGTAGACGTCGACTACTACATCGTTTGGCGGATTGCCGATACGCAGGCGTTCATTCGCGCCACGGGCGGGCAACAGCTGGTCGCCGCCGATCGCCTGTCGTCCATCGTCAACCGTGGGCTGCGAGATCAGTTTGGCTCGCTGACCATCCAGCAGGCGGTGTCCGACGAGCGTGACAGCATCACCACCAAGGTGATTGAGCAGGCCAGCAGGAATGTGATCGAACTCGGAATCGAAGTCGCTGACGTTCGCGTCAAGCGCATCGACCTGCCGCGCGGCGTGAGTGAGTCGGTGTTTGACCGCATGCGCGCCGAGCGTCTTCGCGTGGCGTCCGATCTTCGTGCCCGAGGCGCAGAGGAGGGCGAGCGTATCCGCGCCGATGTGGATCGCGAAGCCCAGGTGCTGTTGGCCGAGGCGTATCGCGAGGCCGAAACGCTGCGCGGGGAAGGTGATGCCAAAGCGGCGGATGTGTACGCCAAGGCCTTCGGTGCCGACCGTGATTTTTACGACTTTTACCGGTCGATCAACATTTATCGCGACAGCTTCAACAGCAAGGATGACGTGCTGGTGCTGGAGCCTAAAGGCAAGTTCTTCCAGCATTTCAACCCGGCGCGGTAACGCGGCGACATCGTGGATTGGGTCGAATTGCTGCGGGCGCTCGCGCTCGTGCTGATCATTGAAGGCCTGATGCCGTTCATTGCCCCGCGCCGCTGGCGCGGGTTCTTGCTTCAGGTTGCTGAACTCGACGTGCGGGCCTTGAGAATCATGGGTTTCACTTTCATCACCGTGGGCGCGCTGGCGCTCAACTTCCTGTGAGCCAGGCGAGATGGATGTTGCCGGAGGGCATGGCCGAGACCCTGGCACCCTCGTCATGGGTGCTTGAGGACCTGCGCCGCAAGCTGCTCGACCACTATCGCGCGGCTGGCTTCGAGTTGATCCTCACGCCGCTGGTCGAACACCTTGAAAGCCTGTTGACCGGCTCAGCCGAAGACCTGGAGCGACAGACCTTCAAGCTGATCGATCCCGAGTCCGGCCGACTGCTCGGCCTGCGTGCCGACATGACGCCGCAGGCGGCACGTGTCGCGGCGCGTCACTACGCGCAGCAGAAGATCGTCAGGCTTTGTTACTTGGGTACCGTGCTGCGCGCCACCGCACCGGAGCCAGGGCAGTCGCGATCACCGCGCCAGGTCGGCTGCGAAATTTTTGGCGAACCCGGTCTGGCGGCCGACCTCGAAGCCATCAACCTGATGCTGCAGAGCATTTCGCTGGCCGGCGTTCGCGCCGTTGCCCTCGACCTGGGGCATGTGGGTGTCTATCGCGGCGTGGTCCAGCATCTGGCCCTGAGTGAAGCGGACGAGGCCGAACTTTTTGGGTTGGTTCAACGAAAATCCGGTCCGGATATGGCGCAGTGGATGTCGGCGCGCGGACTGGAAGGCGCGGTTCGCCAGTTGTTGATCGACCTGCTCGACCTCAACGGCGGTGTTGAGGTGCTCGAAGTCGCGACAACGCGTCTGGCTGCGGCCGGCGACTCGGTGCAGCAGGCGCTGGCGCAACTGCGCGCGGTTTGTGACGCCATCCGCGCGCAAGCGGCGCCACCCGAAATTCACGTCGATCTCGCCGAACTGCGGGGTTACCGCTACAAGACCGGGCTGGTCTTTGCCGCCTTCGTCGCCGACCACGGCCGTGAGATCGCCCGGGGCGGGCGTTACGATGGGGTCGGGGCAGCGTTTGGCGAGTATCGGCCGGCCACCGGGTTCTCGGCCGACATCAACGAGTTGCTGCGTCTCGGTCTCTGAAGCCGCTGCGGTGTTGGGCGCGGGTTCCAATCGTTCATCAGCGAGGCGTCATCGGCCTCTCCGCGCCCGGCGCAATCAAATCAGTCAAGGAGTGGAAAATGGGGCAGTCAGTGGTGGTGATCGGCGCGCAGTGGGGCGATGAAGGCAAAGGGAAGGTCGTGGACCTGCTCACCGATCGCGTGCAGGCCGTGGTGCGCTTTCAGGGCGGCCACAATGCCGGTCACACGCTGGTGATCAACGGGGTCAAGACCGCTCTGAACCTGATCCCCAGCGGCATCATGCGACCGGGTGTGGCCTGCCTGATTGGCAATGGCGTGGTGCTGTCGCTGACGGCCCTGCTGAGCGAGATCGAGAAGGTCGAGGCCACCGGTGCCCAGGTGCGCGACCGGTTGTTCATTTCTGAAGCGGCGCCGCTGGTGTTGCCGACGCACGTCAAACTCGATGTGGCCCGAGAGTTGGCGCGTGGCGAGGCCAAGATTGGCACCACCGGGAAAGGCATCGGGCCTGCCTACGAGGACAAGATCGCACGCCGCGCCGTCCGGGTCGGCGACCTGTTTTCACGTGACCTTCTGGCCGCAAAACTCGGCGAGCTGCTGGCCTATCACAACTTCGTTCTGCGGGAATATTTCCATACCGAGACCGTTGATTTCGACGAGACACTGAACACGCTGCTGGCGCAGGCCCAGCAGGTCAAACCCATGGTGGCTGACGTCACCGAGCGGCTGCGTCAACACCTCGAAAAGGGCGACAACGTGCTGTTTGAGGGTGCGCAAGGCGCGTTGCTCGACATCGATCACGGCACCTATCCGTACGTCACGTCGTCGAATACCACGGCAGGCGGCGCGGCCACCGGGACCGGCGTCGGCCCGCGGCACCTCGACTACGTGCTGGGCATCGTCAAGGCGTATGCCACGCGTGTTGGCTCCGGGCCGTTTCCGACCGAACTCGACAACGATATTGGCCAGCACATTCGTGACAAGGGCATGGAGTACGGCACCGTGACCAAACGGCCGCGCCGCTGCGGCTGGTTCGATGCCATCGCAGCGCGGCGCTCGATCTTCAACAACAGTGTGTCGGGTCTATGCGTGACCAAGATGGACGTGCTTGACGAGCTGGACGAAATTCGGATTTGCACCGGCTATCGCGTTGACGGCAATTCGGTTGACGTGCCCCCCATCGGCGCCGAGGGCTTTGCCCGTGTCGAGGCGGTTTACGAGTCGATGCCGGGCTGGAAGACGTCGACTTACGGCATCAACACGTATGACAGGCTGCCGGTCAAGGCGCGCGAATATCTGAAGAAGGTCGAGGAGGTCACGCGTACGCCGATTGCCATCGTGTCGACCGGTCCAGATCGTGATCACACCATCATCCTGCAAAACCCGTTTGCCGCTGCGTAAGCGGCTGGAGGTCACATGAGATCGCTTTCGGGCAAAACCCTGGTCATCAGCGGCGCATCGCGTGGCATCGGGCTGGCCATCGCACTGCGCGCTGCCCGCGACGGCGCCAACATTGCGGTGCTGGCCAAGACTGTCGAAGCCCATCCGAAGCTGCCCGGCACGATTTACAGTGCTGCGCAGGAAATTGAGGCAGCCGGTGGTCGTGCTTTGCCGCTGGCCTGCGACATTCGCGATACCGAGCAGATCGAAGCGGCGGTGGCCAAAACCGTCGAGACCTTCGGCGGCATCGACATCCTGATCAACAACGCCAGCGCCATCAGCCTAACCGGGACGCTGGCCACCGAGCCCAAGCGTTACGACCTGATGCACGGCATCAATGCCCGTGGCACGTTTTTCATGTCGCGTGCCTGTATCCCGCATCTAAAGAAGGCGGGCAATCCGCACGTGCTCAACCTGTCGCCGCCGCTGGATCTCAACCCGGCGTTTTTCGCCCCGCACACGGCCTACACCCTCGCCAAATACGCCATGAGTGTCTACGCCATGGCCATGGCCGTTGAGTTCAAGCGCGACGGGATCGCCTTCAATACCTTGTGGCCACGCACCATGATCGCCACGGCCGCGCTGCAGGCGATCCCCGGCGCCGGGCAGGTCATTGACCAGTCGCGCACGCCCGCGATCATGGCCGACGCCGCGCACGTGATGTTGACCCGTGACAGCCGCGCCTTCACCGGACAACACTGCATAGATGACCTAGTTCTGGCGGCGGACGGCGTCACTGATTTTTCGGCTTACCGCGTCAAGGCAGGCACGGCGCCTTTGGTCGATGACCTGTTCATTCCCGACAGCATGCCGCCGCCCGACGGCATCATCGTCTGATGGCCGCGCGTTGGGTCGAACTGCACCCCGACAATCCGCAGGCGCGGCTGATCGGGCAGGTGGTGGACGCGGTGCGGGGCGGGGCCGTCATCGCGTACCCTACCGAGTCGGGCTATTCGCTGGGCTGTCATCTGGATGACCGGGCTGCGGCGGATCGGCTGCGCCGCATTCGCAACTTCGACAAGCATCACCAGTTCACCCTGATGTGTCGTGACCTGTCCGAGATCGCCCGCTACGCGCGCGTCGACAACACCCAGTTTCGACTGCTGAAGGCGGCAACGCCGGGGGCATATACCTTCGTCCTGGCCGCCAGCAAGGACTTGCCCAAACGGATTGCCCACGAGCGACGCAAGACCATCGGCATTCGCGTGCCGACGAACCCGGTGGCGCGTGCCTTGCTCGACGCACTCAACGAACCGCTGATTTCATGCACCCTGCAGTTTCCGGGCGAAGACCATCCCGTCGACGAGCCGGAAGACTGGCGCGATCAACTCGACCGTGACGTCGACTGGGTCCTCACCAGCGGTCACTGCGGTGTCCTGCCCACCACCGTGGTCGACCTGACCGGCGATGCACCGGAGATTCTTCGCCAAGGCAGCGGGCCGCTGGAGGTGCTTGGCCTTTGAATCGCCGATCTGCACAAACCCTAATTCCCGATGTAAATGAGGCGTGCGTCGCGCCAGTGATTTGGCTACAATCGCGCCCTCGGTGGTGGCCGTAGCTCAGTTGGTAGAGTCCCAGATTGTGATTCTGGTTGTCGCGGGTTCGAGCCCCGTCGGTCACCCCACTCCCTTTGATCAGTTAATGATGCGGGCTGCTAGCTCAATTGGTAGAGCAGCTGACTCTTAATCAGTAGGTTCCCAGTTCGAGTCTGGGGCAGCCCACCATTGAATTGATCGTTCTCCGCCCATCCAGCGCGAACCAGAGACCACCCCTGCGGTGGTTTTTTTGTGCCCGTTTGAATAGGTCCCCGGCGGCGCTGTCGTGCCGACCGTTATACTCGCTGATTCGCCAACCGCCGCAGTAGACGGCGCTGCCTAGAAGGACATCCCTTTCAATGCTTCAGTCAATTCGTGACAGCCTTTCGGGCTGGGTCTTGTGGTTTGTCGTGGGCCTGATCGCGGTGCCGTTCGCGTTTGTCGGTATCGAATCGTTCCGCATGGGCAGCAGTGACCCGGTGCTGGTTGAGGTCGGCGACACCGAGATCACCGATGCCCAGTTCCGCAATGCGTTTGATCAGCGCTTCCGGCAGCTGCAACAGATGATGGGCGACGACTTTCGGCCCGACATGATCAACACCGCCGACTTCCGCGCCGCCGTCCTGCAGGACATGACCCGTGAAGCGCTGTTGCTTCAGTACGCTCGGCAGAACGGATATCGCGGGAGTGATCCAGAGATCATGGAATACCTGCGCAGCCTGCCGGCGTTCCAGCGTGATGGACGCTTCTCGTCGGAGGCGTATCGCGAGGTGCTTGCCAATCAGGGGATGGACCCCGAGTCGTTTGAAGCCCAGTTGCGCGATGCGCTGGCCATCGACCAGATGCGTGATGGCGTGCTCGACAGCGCCACCATTCCCAATACCCTGCTCGACAATCACATTCGTTTGCAGCAACAGCGTCGCTCGCTGAGTCTCATGGTGGTGCCGGCCGAACGGTTTGTTGACGAGATCGAGCCGACCGAGGCCGAGATCAACGCCCGCTACGAGCAGAATCAGTCGCAGTACCAGTTGCCAGAGCGGGTGAAGCTGGATTACGTGATGCTCGACAGCGCCTCAATGGATGAGGGCCCAGACCCCGAGCCGTCGGTACTCGCAGCGCTTTACGAAGCCGAAAAGGCGCGTTTCATCAACGGCGAAGAACGGCGTGCGAGTCACATTCTGATCCCACTGGATGCCGACGAGGACGCGGCGCGCGAGCAGGCCGCCGAGCTGCGGGAGCGTCTGGCCAGCGGTGCCGACTTTGCCGAGCTCGCCGCCGAATTTTCGTCAGACACCGGTTCCAAAGACCAGGGCGGCGATCTGGGCTGGATCGAACGGGGGCAGATGGCGCCCGATTTTGAAGAAGCCTTGTTCGCATTGGACGAAGGTGAAATCAGCCAGCCGGTGGTGACCGAGTTCGGGGTGCACCTGATTCGTGCCACCGAAGTCAAAGCCGAGCAGGTGCGAACCCTCGATGATGAAGGGGTCCGCGAGCAGCTGCTGAATCGCTATCACGAGCGCGAACGCGCCTTGCGCATGCAGGAGATGCAGGAGCAACTCGACCAATTGGCGTTTGAAAACGCCAGCACATTGGCGCCGGTTGCCGTGGCATTGGAGCTGGAAGTGCAACAGACCGAGTGGTTTACACGCGACGGCGGCGCTGGGCTTCTGGCCGAGCGCGGCATTCTCAACGTCGCGTTCTCACCGGAGTTGATTGACGCTGAAGAAAACAGCCGCCCCATCGCGCTGTCGGACGGTCGTATCGTCGTCGTGCGCAAAGCGGGTTATGAGGCGCCCACCTCGAAGGCACTCGAAACCGTGGCCGATGAGATTCGCACCGAATTGAAGCAGGAAGGTGCGCGTGCCAGGGCGTTCGCGCTGGCCGAGCAGGTCATGGACGAGGCCGCCACCATCGCTTCGGCCGACGAGCTCTCCGCGCTGGCCGACAAGCATGAACTGAGCTATCGCACGGTCGGCGCGGTGACTCGCGACAGCGAGAACGTCAACGCGGCGGTGCTGCGGCGACTGTTTACGCTGCCGCCGCCCGCTGAAGGGGCCCCTCCGCGTCTGAGCGTGGTCGACCAAACCAACGGTGACGCCGCCATCATCGCGTTTTCGGGCATCAGGCCGGCGACCGTCGACGAGGCGGACCGCATCGCCGCACGCGACCGGTTCACTGACGTGCTTGCCGGCCGCGAATTTGACGCCTACCAGGCGAGCATGCGCGACGTCATTCCGGTTGAGCAGCGGCGTTCGGCCAGCGAAGGCGACGCGCCCTGACGCACGCTAAGACAAGCCTTGGTGTGGGCGAGGGCGGGTGCCTGCTAGGCTGCAGCTGATGAAACTTCATTGGCAGATTCTGATTGCACTGGTGGCCGCCTTCGCGGCCGGCTCCCTGCTTGGCCAGGTGCCCGGCTTTCTGCGGCTGATGGACATGGTCGGCACCATGTTCCTCAACGCGCTGCGCATGCTGATCGTCCCGCTGATCGTGTCGGCCATGATCTGCGCGTTGCTCGGGATCGGCAACGGCGCCGGTCTGGCGCGCCTCGGCGGCCGTACGGTGCTGTACTTTCTTCTGACGACGCTGATCGCCGTGGTCACGGCCTTGGTGCTGGTGAATGTCGTCACGCCGGGCATCATCGACGGCGCGCCGGCCGGTGAGCGGCTGGGGCTCTCGGCCGACACGGCGCGCGTCACTGAAAGCGTGTCAGACCGCGGCCAGGGTGATCTGCTCGACATTCTGGTGCGGATGATTCCGGTCAACGTTTTCGAGGCAGCCGCCAAGGCCGACATGCTCGGCCTGATCTTCTTCTCGATCCTCTTCGGCTATTTCGCGGCGCGTCTGCCCGAAGGCTTGCTTCAGTCGCAAGAGCGCTTCTGGCAGGGCATTTACGAGGTGATGATTCGTCTCACCGGCCTGATCATGTGGTTTGCCCCGCTGGGCGTGTTCGCGCTGGTCAGCCAGACCGTGGCGCAGACCGGGCTTGATGCGCTGCTGCCGCTGGCGCTGTTCTTCGGTGTGGTGATCGCCGCGTTGCTGATTCAGATGGCGGTGTGGCTGCCGCTGATCCTGCGAGGATTCGGCCTGTCGCCGCTGCGCCACTTCAGAGCAGTCGGACCGGCGTTGTTAACGGCATTTTCGACTAGTAGTTCGGCCGCGACCCTGCCGGTCTCGCTGCAGCGCCTGCAGACCGAAGCCGGCGTGTCGGCCAAGGTGTCGGGATTCGTCATGCCTCTGGGCACCACCGTCAACATGAATGGCACGGCGCTCTATGAGTGCGCAGCAGCCCTTTTCATCGCGCAGGCCTATGGCCTGGAGCTGGGCGTGCTCACGCAGTTCACCATCGTCGCCCTGGCGTTGTTGACGTCGATTGGGGTGGCCGGTATCCCGTCTGCCAGTTTGGTTGCCATTGCCATCATCCTGACGGCCGTTGGCTTGCCGCTTGAAGGCGTCGGCCTGATTCTGGCGGTGGACCGGGTGCTCGACATGGCCCGCACCGCCGTCAACGTGTTTGGCGACACCGTGGGCGCGGTGCTGATGGCCCACCTCGAAGGCGAAAACGTACTGCCTGACCGTGTCAACACCGGCATCGCCGAATCAGACGCGAAGGCCTGATTCAGCGCTATCTGCGGGGTGCACGGTCTTACTGGCCGGGAAACTGCATGCCCATGATGCGGTAGCCGGCGTCGACGTAGATAATTTCGCCGGTGATGCCGGCCGCCAGGTCGGAACACAAGAAGGCCGCCGTGTTGCCGACGTCTTCAATGGTGACGTTGCGCTTCAGCGGACTGGCGGCAGCGGCACTGGACAACATGTCGCGAAAGCCGCTGATGCCGGCAGCCGCAAGCGTCTTGATCGGCCCGGCCGAGATGCCGTTGACGCGAATGCCCTCACTGCCGAGATCGGCCGCCATGAACCGCACATTGGCCTCCAGACTGGCCTTGGCGGGACCCATGACGTTGTACATGGGCACCGCGCGCACAGCACCGAGGTAGGTGAGGGTGAGCATGGCCGCATCGCGCCCTTGCATCAGCGGGCGCGCCGCCTTGCCGAGTGCGGCAAACGAGTAGGCCGAAATGTCGTGCGAAATCGCAAAGCCTTCGCGGGTCACCGCATCAAGGTAACGCCCCTGCAACTGTTCGCGGGGCGCGAAGCCGATGGAGTGGATGACAATATCGATGCCGCCCCACTGCTGCTCGATCTCCTGCATGACGTGGGCAATCTGGGCGTCGTCCGTCACATCCAGCGGCAGCACCATTTTGCTGTTGCAGCGCGCGGCAACGTCTTCGACCCGGCCTTTCAAACGGTCGCCCTGATGGGTGAAGGCCAGCTCGGCACCTTCGCGCGCGAAGGCCTCAGAGATCCCCACTGCAATTGAGCGATCACTGGCAACGCCGGTGATCAAGGCTTTTTTTCCGCTCAGGAAGCCCATCTTGGCCTCTCCTATTTTTTAGTTAGATGGCCCGCATGAAACCGCGCGGGTTAAAGCAAGACGATGGGGTAGTTGCGAACCGGGAAGGCCGGAACCGACTTGGCGCCAAAATTCATCAGCTGTATACGGGTCAGCAGCTGGCGGTCGACATCGGCATCACCCAGCTCGCTGCTGACCAGCTCGAGATTGCTGATGCTGCCGTCGGGGTTAATCGTGAAGTTGATGACAATTTTGCCGCGCAGATCAGGATTGGTACGCAATGCCCGGTTGACGATGGCCGTGATCGCCCCCTTGTTACGATCAAACACCAGTTGGATTTCTTGCAGGGTGCGCCCTGAAGCGACGGCATCACCGCCCTCGCCGGGACGGGTTCGATCTTCGCCAAAGCCGACCGGGCTCTCAAGCTGCGTGGTGTTGCGCGAGCCCAGGCCAGTACCGGCGTCGGTGCGGCGGGTCTGACCGGCCCCCGGTGTCTGGATGCCGCTGCTGCGGGTCTGTGCCGATTCGGCCACCCGGTCAGGGTTGGCGGCAGTGCCCGAGCCCGAGCCGCTGCCACCGCGTGAGCCGACCACCGTGGATGAGGTCAGCGGTTGCGAGGGGTCGATGCCGGTCAGGGTGTTGTCGCGTAGCGGTGACAGCTGGTCGAACGCTGACGCGGCCTCCTGTGCGCGCTGGCGTGCCGCCTCGTTGGCACGCGCTTCGGCATGCTGTTGGGCGATGGCGGGGTCAACCGTCGGCACCGGCTGCGGGGCGCGGGTTGCTTGGGGGGCAACCACCTCTTCGACCGGTTCAGGGTCGGGCTCGGCTTCCGGCTCGATGGGGTCTTCCTGGTCCTCTTCGGCAGGCGCGGCCTCTTCGGTTTTTTCGGCAACCGGCACGTCTTCGCGCTCGCTGATCAGCTCGACATAACGCTCGCCGGCGAAACTGCCGCCGCCGGGCGTCAGGCCCGTCAAATTAAGGAACGGCAGAATCAGAATGAAGGCCAACACCGGAAGCGCGCAGGCCAGCAGCACGCGGCGGAACTGGCGGTCGGCATCTTCGGCCAGTTCCCAGCTTTGCCAGCGGATCGCGTGAGCGCTCATTCCGACGCTCCGGGCGACTGGGTGATCACCGCCAGCGAGATGCGCGAAAAATTGGCGTCGGTGCAGGTCGCCATCACCCGACGAATCAACTGAAACGGGGTGTCCTTGTCGGCCATGATGTTGACTTCACCACGCGATACTTGCCCCGGCGTGCCGCCTTCGACGGCTTGCAGTGGCGTGGTCAGCAACACGGTTTTCAGAGGCTCGATGATGGCGCCGGAGCTGTTGGCCGCTTCATCGAGACGCATGACCACGCGGCCGTTGATCTGAAGGTCTTCGCGCGACAGCGTCAGCAAGATGTGTTCGCTTGGCTTCTCGGTGCTGACCGAGTCGGGCAGGGTCATCGCCTTGGCGTTGGGCAGCACTTCAACCTGCGCGCTGTTCACCATCAGAAAGAACACCAGGATGGTGAAGATGTCCATCAGTGACACCAAATTCAGGCCGGGTACACGACGTGAATTGGTCGCCCGGCGACTGATGCGCTGGCTGCGGATCGAGGCGCCACGAATCATGGTGCCTGCTCCATGGGCGTGGCTTCGCCGACCGAGATGCGCGGAAACATGTCGACCAGTACGCCATCACCGGCGGCCGGCAAATAGTGCACGGCGTCCATTGCGGCAATGACGGTCTGGTAGGGAATGCCAGGCTCGATCATCAGCGTGATGCTGTCTTCACCCGGCTCGGCGTTCTTGATTTCGGCCAGCACGCGGTTGACTGCTTCGAAGGCGAAATCGGTGTCTTCCTGACGCGGCCAGTTGCGCACCGACCCGGCCTTGTCTTCCAGGGTCAGGGCGTCCTCGCGCACGAACAAGGTCAGGCTGCGACGTTCTTCGTCAAGCGGTTGCGACTCGGAGTTGTCGGGCAGGTTCAGCTGCTTGACCGCCATCTGGGTGAACACGGCGGTGATCAGCAAAAACGGCACCAACACGACCATCAAATTCATGAAGGCCGTGATGTTGAGCTCTTCGGCGTCGACCCGGCGGGCCTTTCGCAGGCGTCCAATCATTTAGCTTTTGAACCCGAAGCTGTTCAGGAATTTGATCGCCGCCATTTCGACGTTCTCGACCAGTTCATTGGCATTGGATTGCAGCACCGCATGCAGCAGCAGCAGCGGGATGGCGACCATCAGCCCGAACGCCGTGGTGTTCATGGCGACCGAGATCGATGCCGAGAGCAGGTCCGCCTTCTCGGCAGGATTGACGTTGGCGACCGCGGTGAAGCCCTCGATCAGGCCGATGATGGTGCCCAGCAGGCCCATCAGCGTTGCGATGTTGGCAAAGGTGGCGAGGTAGTGGGTGCGCCGTTCGAGCAGCGGCGTGACTTCCATCAGCGACTCTTCCATCGCCATTTCGACGTCGGCACGGCTGGACGCTGACTTGGAGCGTGCCAGCCCGTAACCCAGCACCCTGCCAATCGCGGTTTCTGAGTTGGTGGCGGCACGCTCGGCCGCCTCATAGTCGCCCTGGTTGAGCAGCGGCAGCAGTTGGTCCCACAACCGGCGGTTTTCGCGACGCGCGCGCCGCAGGTAGAGAAAGCGCTCAAGCGCGATGGCCAGGCCGATGACCATGACGATCAGGAGCGGATACATGAAAGGTCCGCCCTGCTGGAAGAAGGTGATGATGGTGGCGAATACGTCCATGAAGAATGACTCTCGAAAGATGTACAGGGACCATGACGACTGGCGCCGTCAGGTGGGGTGTCAAGGGGTGTCGATGGGCACGTCAGGTGTGACCTGATTGCGTTCTGCCAAGGCGCCGCTCAGCGCGCGATGGTACTGGAGCTCCCGTAAAAAAACCGGGCGGTCGATGGGCAGCAAATTGGCTTCGACCAACCGCGCGGGACGGTCCATGTCGGCCGCCGCACTGCTGTCGCGCCACGGCATGATGTAAAGCCCGATGGGGGACTCACGATCACCAACAATTACCGTGCCAGCCTGTTCGCCCGACGCGGATTCAGATGGACGCTGGGCGGTGGCGTCGGTCGCTGACTCGACGGCCGGGCGTTCGCCGCCGAGGTTGGAGGTGTCGACGGCGGGGCCCTCTTCCTGCGCGAAGACCGCAGCAGCGGCTGCGAAAACCACGACACCGAGCGGGCCGCGCAAATTGGCAGGAAACATGTGGGTCATGGTGACGGGGCCTCGGATTCGGTGGCTTCGGCCGCTTCGGTCGCGGCGTCGGCCTGCTGTTCAAGCTCGGCGATCCACACCAGCACGCGCAGGTCATCGCCGCCGCTGAGTTCAAGATAGCGGCGATAGTGAGTCAGTGCGCCCTGCGCATCGTTCAGGGGTTGGTCGAGGACCAGCCCGAGGTTCAGGTGCGCTTCGGCCAGCGTTTCGTCGAGCGCGATGGCCTGTTGGTAGGCATCGCGGGCCGCCTCGGCGTTGTCGAGCTGACGCTCTGTGCGCCCCAGTTCGTTCCAGGCCACGGCATTGGCGGGGTTGATGTCGACAGCGCGCTTCAGGGCGGTGCGCGCCTCAGGCAGACGCTTGGCGCGCAGCTGCAGGATGCCCAGATTGGTCGGTGGGCCCGAGGCGTCGGGCGCGTCTTCGGCCAGTGCTTCAAAGGCTGCGCGCGCATCGTCAAACTGGTTGCGGCGCATCAGGTCCAGCGCCTCAAGGTAGCGTTCTTCGACGGTCTGGCCCGCGTCACCGACCACGCTCTCTTCGGGGTCGATGGTTTCGTCGGGTGCATCCTGACGCCCGCCCGGCGCGGCGCAGCCGGCCAGCACCATTGCGGCCAGCAGGGCCGCCAGCGCCGCGCGGCGCGGCTTAGCGGAAGGCTTCATAGATCGAAATCCCACGTTCGTTGCGGCCGTAGATCGCCGGGGCGATTTTCACCAGTTCGCGATAGCTGTCGCGAATGGCGTCGTCGTATATGCCCTGCGGTATGCGCTTGAGGTTGGCCTCGAAGGTTTTGATCGCACGCTCTTCAAACGGGAAGGCTTGTTCCTCGAGCAGCAGTTCGTACTGCTCCAGGGCGAGTGCGTCGAGATTGTCGGGCCGCTGTGATTCGTTGAGTGCGGCAGCAAAGCTCAGGTATACCGCGCCAAGCTGCCGTGTGGCTTCGGTGGTGACTTCTGCAAAGCCAAAGCCGGCGGCCTGATTGAGCATGGCCACGGCCTCTTCCATCGATTGCCGCCTTGCCGCGAGCGATTCGTTCAGGGGCAGGGTGATGCGCATGGTGGCGGTCTGGCTTGCCAGGGCCTGGCCCAGCGCCAGCGACGACTCTGCGGCCATCAGGCGGGTTTCGTCGCTGCGCTCGGCGCCAGCACTGGCGTCTGCGGCAACGATGGCGCGAAGCCAGCGCTCTCGGGCGCTGCGGTCGTTGTTGGCGCTGGCCTCTTCGACCAGACGCTGGCGCGCCACCATGGCGCGGTCAACCGGTCGCGGATAGGCGTTGACATACTTTTCGAACGCGGCAGCAGCTGCTGCTGGGTCGCGGTCTGACGCGTCGTAAAGCGTTGCGGCCAACCATGCGGATTCCTGCTGCACGTCGGGGGCTTCGCCACTGCGATCGGCAATTCGGGCGTAGACCGTCGCGGCTTCGAAAGGCTTTTCGTCGCGTTGATACGCGGTTGCCAGCATTTTGTCGGCGTCGGCGATGCGGTCGCTGTCCGGGTGGTCCTGGCGATAGGCCTCAATAACTTGCGCAGCCTGCACCCAGTCTTCAAGTTCGAACAGCGTCGAGGCGCCGTCAAAGTCGGCAGTGGCCACAATATCGGCCGAGGGTGCGACTTCTTTCACCCGCAGGAAATGGAAGACCGCTTGCCGCAATTCGCCGTCTTCACGGGCGATTTCGCCCTGCCTGTAGACACTGGCAGCGAGCCGTTCGATGGTCTCCGGCCGTTCTTCGGCCCGATCGGACATGATTTTCAGCGACTCGATGAACCCCTTCTCAGCCTCGGGATATTGCTCGAGCGCGTAGTGGCTGTCCGCGGTGATCGCCCAGGCACTGCCCATCAGGCGGTAGTCGACCTCGCTGGGGTGGCTGATGACCCGTTGGGCGACGTCAATGGCCTCGTCGTAACGCTCGAGCTCGTAAAGGTCTTCGGCCGCACGCGTGGTGACGCGCAGGGCTTCACCATGCGACGGAAACGCCTCGGTGAAGCGAAGGGCACCGGTAATTGCCAGGTCGAGCGCTTCTGGCCGCGACGCCGCCGGCTGGTCCTCGGCATGGCGCTGAAAGGCGAGGACCGCAGCATGTCCCGCCTCGGCCGAGCGATCATGTTTGGGGTAGTCGTAAGCCGTGCGCTCATATTCGCGCGCCGCCTCGAGAGGCTTGCCGCCATTGAACAGTGACTCACCGAGCAGGAAGTTCATCTCGGCGACCTTTTCGTCGCGCGGGTAAACCTCGATGATGCGTCGGTAATAGCCGGCTGCCGTCATGAAGTCGGAGGCGCGATCGGCGCCTTCCGTTGATTCGTCGGTCGCCTCCGAGGCCTCGTCGCCGCGCTGACCGCTGGCATAAAAGTGGGCTGACAGGTCGCCGAGGTGCCCGCGCAGTGCGGTCAGCACCTCGGGTGTGGGTGCGCGGTCTTGCCAATAGGCGGCGTCGGGATCGTAGGTTTCGGCGTAGCGCTGCTTCTCGGTGACCACCAGTTGGTTGAAGCCACCCGCGTCGTTGGCGGCGATGACGCGTTCCTGAAAGGTCGGTGCCAACGGGTGTTGCCGGTGTCGTTCTATGAAGGCCGCGTTGGCCTCGGCGGCATCGGTGTAGCGCTGGCGCTCAAGCAGTTGATCGCCGAGTGAGGCGTAGAGCAGCGGGAAGAATCGCGGGTCACCTTCGCGGGCGAAATAGTCATTCGCGGCTTCGCCGCCGCCGAGTTGGGTAAAGGCGAGTCCGATGACCCGGATGGAATCACGCGTGTAGTCGACCTTTTCGCTGTCAACATCGGCCAGCGCTTCCTCGAGGTCATACGCTTCGCCGGGCGGCAGTTCGCGGTCGAGAATTTCGATGAACACCTCGACCGCTGCGTCATATCGAGACTGCCGATAGCGCGACCAGCCAAGCTTGTACTGCGCGATGTCATGGAAGGGCGTGGCGTCGGCCAGCGCCATGACCTCGGCGTACTCAGCCTCGGCTTCCGGATAGCGGGATTCGAAGAACAGCAGCTCGGCACGCCGGAATCGGGCGTCGCCCAGCAGCTCACTTTCGGGGTACTCGGCGGTGAGGTCGGCCAGGGAATCGATGGCGGCCGGCGTGTCGCCGAGGTTCTGGTGGGCGCGCGCCAATTGATAGTGAATCTTGTCGTTGTCGGGCGAGTCGGGGTTTTCAGCGAGCAGCGACTCATACAGGGCAACCGACTCGGTCATCGACTCGGCTGCCGCCTCGGTGGCGCCCTCGGCGTCGGCCATGCGCACCTGCAGGTCGGCAAGCCGTCGCCGGGCCTCTTCGCGGGTCTGGCGGTCCGACTCCAACTCAAGCAGCTCACGATAGTTGTCGATCGCACGCTGTGGGTCGCTGGCGATGGGCTCCGACTTGATGATCGGCAGCACTTCGGGGTCAGGCGCTTCGCGGCCGCGCATGACGTCGCCGACGCTGGGGCCGGGGTCGATGCCGCGCGCCGCGCAGCCGACCAACACCAGCAGGGTGACCAGTGACGCAGTCTGTTTGAGCAAGCGATAAGCCATGAGTGTCAGGGCGCCTCGTCTTCTGATTCTGGCGCCGGGCCCGGGGTTTGCCGCTCTCGGTCATAGAGCCGGGCCAGTGCAAAACGGGCTTCGACCAGGTACTTCTCGATGGTCAGTTGTTGCTCTGACAATTCGCTGAGCGCGATGTCGTTGAGCACCAGCAGTTGTTCGTTGACCGCCAGTTCGAGTTGACGCTGCAGCACGCTGGCCTCGTCTCGTAATTGCACGGCCTGTTCGTAGCTGCCGCTGAAGCGTCCCGGCACGGTGGCGGGCCGCAGTCGAACCGCATCCTCGGCCTCAAAATCGGGTGGCCGTTGATAGCGTCCTGGCGGGGCCAGCGTTGGGTCGGCCTTGAGTGTCAGCACGATGTCTTCGCGCACCGGTTTGCGGTCCAGCTTGGCGGCGGCGAACAGCAGTTCGGGTTCGACCGGCTCGCGGTTGTTTCGCCGATAGATGTGCAGCACCCGGTCGAGGCGGTCTTGCCAGGCTTCTACCGTGCGGCCCAGCAGGCGAAGGTCGCGGTAGCTTTTCAGCCCTTCCTGAAAGCGATGAGATGCCAGCAGCGATTGCAGGTAGTAGGTTTCGGGCACGTCGGGCAGGTCGCGCAACTGCCAATCACGGCTGGATTCGTCATTGGCGTCGCGCAGCACCAGGGTGTTGAGCATCACGCCGCTCTCGATTGATTCTTGCGCGGCGCGTTGGCGCTTGCGGTTGAGTTCGAGCAGGTCAATGGCCTTCTCGTAATACTCAAGCGCCTGCGTGTAGGCCCCGATGCGGTCGAGTGTGTACGGGATGGCCAGCGCCGCTTCCTGGACCGCCGGGTCCATGGGATCGCGGTCCATCAATTGGGTCCAGGCCGCGAGCGCGCGCTGTAGGGACTCTTCTTCGTCATCCCCCATCTTGGCGCGCGAATAGATGGCAAAGCCCGAACGGCGGAAAACACCGTCTTCAATGAAGCCAGGGCGCAGCACGCCGCCGAGGGTCATCAGGCTGTTGAACGGGTCGTTTTCGTCTTCAAGGCGCGAGGTGCGGATCTGTCGATCACCGCGTGGCTGAAGCTCAGCCCAGCCCAGGCCCAGCAGCGCGCGGCTGGACGAAGCGCCCTCAGCGCGGATGCGTTGCAGGGTTGCCTTGGCGGTGCCGCCCTGCTCGTTCTGCAGAAAATGCCAACCCAACACCAAGTTGGCACGGTCGCGAATGGCGTGTTCGATTTCGGTTCGCGCCGGCATGCGACCCACCCGGTCCAGCGTGTCCCGGCCCTCGAGCGCGCGGCCATCGTTGATCAGCGCCAGCCCGAGGTTGTATTGCACGAAGGGGTCAAAGCGACTGCCGTCATCGGTTTCGACCAGCTCCTGCAGCATCTGGATGGCGTCGCCGTATTGTCCCTTGGCGAGCAGCACGCGGGTGACCTGGTATTTCCAGGCGTTGAGCTGAGCTTCGGGCAGGCTGTCGCGCAGTGCATTGAGGGTGCGCAGTGCGGCGTCAAAGCGACCGCGGCGGAAGTCCTGATCCGCAATCAGCATTTGCGTGCGCGCGTAACGAACGCTGTCGTTGCTGCCGACCCCGGCCAAGCGGTAGAGCCGCCGCGCTTCGAGCACTGAGAAGCCCATGTAGGCGTCGCCCATCAGCCACTGGAATTCTTCGGGCATTTCGTCGAGCGGTTTGCCGCCGGCGGTGCCGATCAGTTCGATGGACGCGCTCATGTAGCGCTTCTCAGCGGCCAGGGCCCGCGCCGTTTTGACCCTGACATCCTGGGGGCTGCCGGCCTTGTAGTAGCCGATTGCCTCGGGGTCGCTCAGTGAGGGGTCATCGCCGGCTGTCCGTTCGACGCCTGGCTGCTCGCTGTAGGGCAGGTCGGGCTCGATCCCCGGCACCGTCTGCGCGAACGTCGGGACGGCAAAAGCGCCGGCCAGAAAAAAAAGTCGATGCCAGGGGGTCGGTGATGGTGAACGCATCAGGGTTGCTCGCGCAGAATCTGCACATCGAGATCCGGTCGGCTGACGATGCGTTCGATAAAGGCCTTGCCCGCCTGACCGCGCACCGGTTTGGTCCTGAGGGCGCGGAAGACGACGGAGGTGGTTTTGGGCAGCTTGTCGAATTCCACGGTTCGCTCCATGACCACGGGTGCAGCGTCTGCGTCAGCGCTGGCGTACTGCCCGGTGAGGCTCAGGCGGGCGCGGTGGGTGCCGAGGTCGACATTGGCGAGCATCAACCGCTGCAGACCTCTGCTGCGCAACAGTGCGACGGCTTGGCTGCGTTCGAATTTCACGGTCACGGTCGGTCGGTCGTCAATCTGTATTGCCGCCTCAGACACCAGGAGGTCGTCGAGTTCAACGCCGAGGTAGACCGCCGTGCGCGTCAGTGGGGGATAGCGCACATCGTCTTCAACCGCCTGGGCCGCCGCGTTGAACCGCAGGGTTTCAAGGCGCAGCTGTTCGGTGACCTGATCGCGCTCCAGCAATGCCGGCTCGGTTGGGGCCGCGTGCTGGGCCAGTGCTGGGCCGAAGCAGAGCAACGCTGGGGCAATCAGGGCCCATCGCACGGGTCGATTCATCAAGATCAGGGTTTGGGAAGACACAGGAACGAGTCTAGCAAAGCGCCCCCAAGTGGGCTGTCCGCATTTCTGGACGACTTGCGCCTTTGGTCACGGCTTGGCCGCCGTACAGCGCGCGATCGCACCTTTTTGCACACCCTCGAAGGCGCGCACCGTGATGGACGCGCCGGGCCGGCGACGCTTGGCCTCGACGAGCAGCCAGTCGGCCAGACATTCCACCGTGCTGTCGCTGTCGATCCGGGTGACGGCGGCGCGCGGCAGTCGCAGGTCGAAGTGACCCTCGGGTGCGTCGTAGGCGGTGTGCAACTCGCTGCTCGTGAGGCTGATGACGTCGTCATTGCTGACGATATAAGCGTCGCGCAGCATCTCGCTGAGCTGTGCTTCCAGCGCCGCGTCGCGAGCGCCGCCAACGGTGATCTCGAGCCGGGACCGGTGACCGTGGGCGATACGCTGGCAGGCCCCGTCATGTTTTTTCAGGCCATGCACATAGTGGTAGTGGGCGCCGTCGATGGCCTCGGCGCGCAGGTGCAGGGTGATGCGGGTCACCGAAGCGGGCAGCCCCTGGCGAAGCAAGGTCTCGCAATGTTCGGCCACCGACGCGGCGTTGATGACGTCGGTGAGGATGGGCGTGATGCTGACCGCCGGCACATCAAGGTGAATCGGGCCGATGGCCGTGTCGGCCGAAAGCCGCGTGCGCTGCCCATCCCCAAGGTCGAGGCGGACGCCCGGTGCGTTGCGCGGCACCAGCAGGCTGTGGTCCGGGCCGCTGTCGATGGCGCGCTTGATGCGCCGCTTGACCTCGCCGAAGTCCAACACCATCGACTGGGCGTCCAGATCGCCTTCAAGTTCAAGGTCGACGATCCAGCTTTCACCCACCAGGCCGCGCTGCAGGTCCAGGTAGGCGCAGTCGATGACGGTCAAATGGTCAACAAACAGGGTGGCCATGCAAGACATCAAGCCGGGGTGGGTAGGCCGCGTAGTTTAGAATCACGCGCTTCGTTCTGAGTGGTCATGGTCATGGTTGTGACGCGTTTTGCTCCGTCGCCGACGGGTTATCTGCACATCGGCGGCGCGCGCACCGCGCTGTTTTCGTACTTGTACGCGCGCCGTCACGGCGGACGCTTCCTGCTGCGCATTGAAGACACCGACCGCGAACGCAGCACCCAGGCGGCCGTGGATGCCATTTTCGAGGGCATGGCGTGGCTGGGCCTGACCAGTGATGCTGAGCCGGTCTACCAGACCGCGCGTTATCCGCGCTACACCGAACTGATCGAACAAATGCTCGCCAACGGCAGCGCTTACCGCTGCTACGCCAGTCGCGAAGAACTCGACACCCTGCGCGCCGAGCAGCAGGCGCGCAAGGAAAAGCCCCGCTACGACGGTCGCTGGCGTCCGGCACCGGGCAAAAGCTTGCCTGAGCCCCCGCCCGGTGTGGCGCCGGTGATCCGCTTCGCCAACCCCTTGGACGGTGAGGTGGTGGTCAAGGACCTGATCAAGGGCGACATGCGCTTTGCCAACCGCGAACTTGACGACCTGATCATCGCGCGCGGCGACGGCACGCCGACCTACAACTTCTGTGTGGTGGTGGACGATGCCGACATGGGCATCAGCCACGTGATTCGGGGTGACGACCATGTCAACAACACCCCCAAGCAGATGAATCTGTTCACGGCGCTGGGCTTCACGCCCCCGGCCTACGCGCATGTGTCGATGATTCTGGGTGGCGACGGCGCCAAGCTGTCCAAGCGCCACGGCGCGCTGGGTGTCATGGAATACCGCGCCATGGGTTTCTTGCCCGACGGGCTGCTCAACTACCTGGTGCGTCTGGGCTGGAGCCACGGCGACCAAGAGCTGTTCACCCGCGCCGAGATGGAAGCGCTGTTCGACTTCGATCACGTCTCTTCGAGCCCGGCGCGCTTCGACATGGAAAAGGCGTACTGGGTGAATCATCAGTACCTGAAGACCGCGCCGCTGGCCGTCGTCGAGCCCGAGTTCGACTGGCACCTGCGCAACGCCGGCATCGACCCGGCCGCCGGCCCGGCGCTGGCGCCGGTGATCGAAGCGCAGCGCGAACGCTGCCGCACGCTGGTGGAGATGACCGAGAAATCGGCCTTCTTCTACCGTGATTTCGAACAGTATGTCGAGAAGGATGCCGCCAAACATCTCAAGCCAGAAGCCATGCCGGTGTTGCAGGCGCTGATCGAGGGCTTCAGTGGCGTCGGCGACTGGTCCGCCGAGCCGTTGCACGCGGTGGTCCAACAGGTGGGTGAGGCGCTGGGCGTCAAGCTCGGGGTTGTGGCCCAACCGATTCGCGTGGCCTGCTGCGGCATGGCGGTGTCGCCGCCCATCGACCAAACCTTGGCGCTACTGGGCCGCGAGCGCACCCTGGCGCGGCTGCAGCGCGCCGCAGACTGGATCACCGCGCAATGACCGACCCCGCGCAGTTCCTCACAACGCTGAGCATCTGGGCGATCCCGGTGCTGTTCGCCATCACCCTGCACGAAGTCGCCCACGGCTGGGCGGCGCGCGCTCTGGGCGACAACACGGCGGCGGCACTCGGCCGCCTGTCGCTGAACCCGATTCGTCACGTCGACCCGGTGGGCACGATCGTGGTGCCGGCGGTGTTGCTCTTTCTCGGCGGCTTTCTGTTCGGCTGGGCCAAGCCGGTGCCGGTCAACATGAACAATCTGCACAAGCCGCGCCAGCACATGGCCTGGGTCGCGGCCGCTGGGCCCGCAGCCAATCTGGTGATGGCGCTGGGCTGGGCGATCTTGCTGAAAACCGCGCTGACCTTCGGCGCCGACAGCCCGGTCTGGACATTTCTGGGCCTGATGTCGGTGGCCGGCATCATCATCAACCTGGTGCTGATGATTCTGAACCTGCTGCCCCTGCCGCCACTGGACGGCGGCCGCGTGCTGGCCGGGCTGGTGCCCGCCAACGGTGCGCGGTTGCTCGACCGTATCGAGCCTTACGGGCTGCTGATTCTGATCGTGCTGCTGGCCATGGGCATACTCGGGCAGGTCATCGCCGTGCCGCTGGGGCTGGCCGAAGGGTGGCTGTACGCGCTGTTCGGGCTGGACCCCGCGACCGTCTATTAGTTTTTGCCGGGTGGGTCTTGGCCCACCATTGCCACGTTTCAGGGCGGCCGAGGCCCCCCTACCGGCAGAGCCGGTTCAATTGTTCAGGTGCCTGTGTCCCATGAGTGTCGAGAAACGCCCCACCGTGCTGTCCGGCATCCAGCCATCCGGTCGCCTGACCATTGGCAACTACCTGGGCGCGCTCAAGCATTGGCTGGGGCTGCACGATCAGTTCGACTGCTACTACATGCTGGTTGACCTGCACGCCATCACCGTGCGGCAAGATCCGGCCTTGCTGCGGGAGCGCTGCCACGAATTTCTGGCGCTGTACATTGCCTGCGGGCTGGACCCGAGGCACAACGTACTGTTCGTGCAAAGCCACGTGCCGCAGCACGCCGAACTGGCCTGGGTGCTCAACACCTTCACCCAGATGGGCGAGCTGAACCGCATGACGCAGTTCAAGGACAAGTCGGCCAAGCACGCCGACAACATCAACGCTGGCTTGTTTGGCTACCCGGTGCTGATGGCCGCCGACATCCTGCTGTATCAGGCTGAGCGCGTGCCGGTGGGCGATGATCAGAAGCAGCACCTTGAACTGACGCGCGACATCGCCCTGCGCTTCAACAATGTGCACGGTCCGGTCTTCACCGTGCCCGAGCCGATGATCCCGCCGGTGGGCGCGCGCATCATGGGCTTGCAGACCCCCACGGCGAAGATGAGCAAGTCGGGCGATGCCGAAACCGACGCCATCTACCTGCTCGACGAGCCGGCCGTCATCACCCGCAAGATCAAGCGCGCCGTCACCGACACCGAAAACGCCATCCGTTTTGACGTGGCCAACAAACCGGGCGTGTCCAATCTGCTGAGCATGCTGGCGGCGCTGAGCGACGAAACCATGCCGGCACTGGAAGCCCGCTTCGACGGCAAGGGCTACGGGCATCTGAAGGGCGAGGTGGCCGAGCGCGTGGTGGCATTGCTGGAGCCGATTCAGGCGCGTTACCACGAGGTTCGTGCCGCGCCGGATTACCTGCAGCAGGTGCTGCGAGACGGCGCTGCGCGTGCCACCAAGAAGGCGGCGATCACGCTGGGCCGCGTGCACGACGCGCTGGGCTTCATCCCGCGATGACCGATGCCGCGCCGGGCGCGACCGACCTGCCGCTGTTCGCCCCGGCGGCCGATTTGCCCCCGCTGGCCCGGGTGCGCGGCGAGCCGATGGCGCGCCTGCCCGAAGATCTGTACATCCCGCCGGATGCCCTCGAAGTCATCCTCGATGCCTTTGAAGGTCCGCTCGATCTGCTGCTGTATCTGATCCGCAAACAGAACCTCGACATTCTCGACATTCCGGTGCTGTCGATCACCCAGCAGTACGTCGCTTACATTGAGTTGATGCAGGGCCTGCGGCTGGAGCTGGCGGCCGAGTACTTGGTGATGGCTGCGCTGCTGGCCGAGATCAAGTCGCGCATTCTGTTGCCGCGCCCGCCGCCCAGCGACGAGGGCGAGGTCGAAGACCCGCGCATGGAGCTGGTGCGCCGCTTACAGGAATACGAGCGCTTCAAAGTCGCCGCCGAACACATCGACGCCGTGCCCCGCGTCGGCCGTGACCGCTTTGTTGCGGCCGCCCGGGTTGATGCGGCGCCGGCTGAGGGCGAGCTGCCGCCGCTGGTGCTGCGCGAACTGCTGCTGGCCATGCAGCAGGTGATGGGCCGGGCCGTGCTGTTCACCCACCATCGCATCGCCCGCGAACCGCTGTCGGTGCGTGCGCGCATGAGCCAGATCCTGCAGCGGGTGCAGTCCGGGCCGCAGCCGTTCGAGGCGCTGCTAGACCTCGCCGAAGGCAAGGCTGGTGTGGTGGTGTGCTTTTTGGCCGTGCTCGAACTGGTCAAACGCAACCTCATCGAACTGGTGCAGGACGCACCCTTCAAGGCCATCCTGCTCGACCGCGCCCACCCACAGAACGTCACCGACGATGCTGCCTGATCAAGACCCCGCACCGCTGGACATCGCCTCTGGACAATGGGCCTCGATGCTCGAAGCGTTGCTGCTGGCGGCCGATGCGCCACTGCCGCTGGACGCGCTGCAGCGCCTGCTCGCCGAGCCTGACGCGCCCAGCAAGGCCGAGGTGCGCGCCGCGCTGGCGGCGCTCGATGCCCAGCTTTCGGGCCGCGCGGTGGAACTGGTCGAAGTCGCCAGCGGCTGGCGGTTGCAGATTCGCCCCGTCCACAACGCAGTGGTCGCGCGGCTTTGGCAGGAAAAGCCGGCCAAGCTGTCGCGCGCGCTGCTGGAGACCCTTGCCATCGTCTGCTACCAACAACCGGTCACGCGCGGTGACATCGAAGAAATTCGCGGCGTCAGCCTGTCGGCCGGCATCATGCGCAGCCTGCTGGAGCGTGGCTGGATTCGCGAGGTGGGCGTCAAGGAAGTGCCGGGCCGACCGTCGCTGTTCGGCACCACATCGCAGTTGCTCAACGACCTGGGCCTGCGCAACCTGGACCAGTTGCCCGAGTTGCCCGCCATCAAAGACCCCGAGCAACTTGAGGCGGCGCTGCTGCGGCTCAATGCCCAGGGTCCGCTACTCAGCAACAGCCCTGCCGCCGATGTCGATGACGACAACGACGATTTCACCGACGAGACTGACGAGGCAACCCGACATTGAGCGAGCCATCCAACGAGCGCCTGCAGAAAGTGCTGGCCGACGCCGGGCTGGCCAGCCGTCGCGAGATTGAGCGCTGGATCGAGGCCGGGCGCATCGAGGTCAACGGTGCGACGGCAATCACCGGGCAGAAGGTCAAGGCCAAAGACCGCATCAAGGTCGACGGCCGCTTGTTCACGCCCGCACGTCGCACCGAGCCGTTGCGGGTGTTGCTATATCGCAAGAAGGTCGGCGAGGTGGTGACGCGTGATGACCCGGAAGGCCGACCCACCATTTTTCGCAAGCTGCCGAATCTGGTCAGTGGCCGCTGGATCACGGTGGGCCGACTCGACATCAACACCTCTGGCCTGTTGCTGCTCACCAACCACGGCGAACTCGCCAAGCGGCTGATGCACCCCAGCCATGAGATCACCCGCGAATATGCCGTGCGGGTGCTGGGCGAGATCACGCCGGAGATCATCACCACCCTGACGCGCACCGGTGTGATGATTGACGGGCACCGCGCCAAGTTCGATTCACTCGCGCCGGGGCTCAATGAAGAGGGCGTGAGCGCCAATCAATGGTGGAGCGCCACCCTGCACGAGGGACGTCAGCGCGAAGTGCGGCGATTGATCGAGTCGCAGAAGCTGCAGGTCAGCCGGCTGATTCGCACGGCCTACGGGCCCTTGGTTTTGGGTCGCGGCATCAAGGCCGGCGGTTTTCGCGAGGCCACCGATGCCGAGCGCAATGCCTTGCTCAAGGCTGTGGGGTTGGATGCGCTGATCGATGCGCCAACCGCGCCCGGCACACGCAGCCGCAGCACCATCAGCGCAGCGCCCAAGCGCCCGGTCAAACCGGGCGACGCGCCAAGCTCGGCAAAAGCGCGCCGTGCGCGTGAGGCCGCGGACGCAGGATTTGCCAAGCCCGCACGCGGTGGCAAGACCAAGCCCGGCGGTGCCCGACCCACGGCCCCAGGCCGAACACGTCGAGTGGCCGGGCCGGCCAAACCACGGCGCTGACGCCCGTTAAGCCGGACATGGCCGATAACCACAGCGCCCTGTATTCGTATGCTTGCCTACGATTTATGAAAAAATGCAAGGGTTGCGTTCGGTGTCAAACACTGAGCGCCCCAACCCAGACCCGTGCCACATCGGGTGTGGGCCTTCAATGCTGACCCGTCAAGGATGTGAACCATGAGCCAGAAAGAAGTCTTCGTCGTCTCCGCCGCCCGCACTGCCATCGGTAGTTTTGGGGGCTCGCTCAAAGACATGCCACTGTGCGATCTAGCCACCGTGGCGGTGCGTGAAGCGATCAGCCGCGCTGGTGTGGCTCCCGAGCACATCGGGCACATGGTCATGGGCAACGTGATTCCGACCGAACCCCGCGATGCCTATTTGGGCCGTGTCGCGGCGATGCAGGCGGGTTGCCCCAAGGAAACCCCGGCCTTCAATGTCAACCGGCTCTGCGGCTCAGGCCTGCAGGCCATCGTTTCAGCGGCGCAGACGCTGTTGCTCGGCGATGCCGAGATTGCCATCGGTGCCGGCGCCGAAGCGATGAGCCGCGGGCCCTACCTGATGCCGGCCGGTCGCTGGGGCGCGCGCATGGGCGACGCCAAGATGCTCGACTACATGGTCGGCATTCTTCACGATCCGTTCCAGGCCTTTCACATGGGCATCACCGCCGAGAATGTGGCGGCCAAGTTTGGTATCAGCCGTGACGACATGGACGCGCTGGCCATCGAAAGCCAGCAGCGCGCGGCGCGCGCCATCGCCGAAGGCCGTTTTGACAGCCAGATCGTCACCGTTGAAGTGCCTGGTCGCAAAGGTCCGACGATGTTCAAGGTCGACGAAAATGTGCGCGGCGACGTGACGGCCGATCTGCTCGGGCGGATGAAGCCGGTGTTCAAGAAAGATGGCTTGGTGACGGCGGGCAACGCCTCGGGCATCAATGACGGCGCCGCTGCCGTGGTGCTTGCCACCGGTGAGGCGGTAAAGGCGCACAACCTTAAGCCGCTGGCGCGTTTGGTGACCTACGCGCACGCAGGGGTTGAGCCCGAGATCATGGGCATCGGCCCGGTGCCGGCGACCCGCATGGCGCTCAAGCGTGCCGGCTTGAAGGTCGCCGACCTTGACGTGATCGAAGCCAACGAAGCCTTTGCGGCACAAGCCTGCGCAGTGTCCCGCGAACTGGGCTTTGACCCGGCCAAGGTCAACCCCAATGGCTCGGGCATTTCGCTCGGTCACCCGGTGGGCGCGACGGGCGCGATCATCACCACCAAAGCGCTCTATGAGTTGCAGCGCGTGGGTGGTCGTTACGCACTGGCGACGATGTGCATTGGCGGCGGGCAGGGGATTGCTGCCATCTTCGAAAAGGCTTGATCGGTGATGACAACGCAAAAAGTTGGCGTGATCGGTGCCGGCACCATGGGCCATGGCATCGCGCAGGTCAGCGCCGCAGCGGGGCTGTCGGTGGTGATGGTCGACATCTCGGATGAAGCCCTTGCGCGCGGCATGGCGGCGGTTCAACGCAATCTGGCGCGGCAGATCAAGTCGGGCAAGCTGACCGAGGCCGATGCAGCGGCACTGGTTCGCCGCATTCATGGCACCACCGACTATGCCGCGCTTGCGGACTGCGACGCGGTGATTGAGGCCGCGACCGAAAACCTGTCACTGAAGCTGAAAATTCTCAAGCAGGTCGATGCGCAACTCAAAGACGGCGCTTGGCTGGCCAGCAACACCTCGTCGATCTCGATCACCGAGTTGGCGGCGGCCACGGCCAAGCCGGAGCGCTTTGTCGGACTGCACTTTTTCAATCCGGTGCCGGTCATGGGGCTGGTCGAGGTCATCAGTGGCTTGCAAACTGCCGAGGCCACCCGCAACGCCGCCCAGGCATTTGCCGAAGCGGTGGGCAAGTCGCCTGTGACGGTGCGCAATGCGCCGGGCTTTGCGGTCAACCGTATTTTGTGCCCGATGATCAACGAGGCCATCTTCGCCCTGCAGGAAGGCGTGGCCAGCGCGCAGGACATTGACACCGGCATGAAGCTGGGCTGTAACCACCCCATCGGCCCACTGGCGCTCGGTGACCTGATCGGGCTCGACACCTTGCTGGCGATCATGGACGTGCTGCACCGTGACTTCGGCGATCCCAAGTATCGACCCGCGCCGCTGCTGCGTGAGCAGGTCGCGGCGGGGCGGCTGGGGCGTAAAAGCGGGCAGGGTTTTTTCAGTTACAAACCGTGACATCACCGGTGGCACGCCCACCGGGCATGCCACTGAATAGACTCCACCGAAGTGGAGCGGCGTCAGGAGGGGAATCATGCTGGACCGAGTGACTGCGGGCATCGTCCGTTTCTTCGAGCGCTGGATGCCCGACGCGCTGGTGGTGGCGGTGGTCCTAACCCTGCTCACCCTGATGCTGGTGCTGGGGCTCACCGACACCTCGCCGCGTGGGGCCATCAATGCCTGGGGCGATGGTTTCTGGAGCCTGCTGGCGTTCACCAACCAGATCGCGCTGACCCTGCTGCTCGGCTACATCCTGGCCAGCACCACGCCGGTCCGAAATGCCCTGCTGAAGGTCTCGATTCTGGCGCGCTCGCCGCGCTCGGCCTACGCCATGGTCTGCCTGTTGACCGGCGTGATTGCCCTGTTTTCCTGGTCAACGGCGCTGGTGGCCGCCGGCATTGTTTCGCGCGCGGTTGGCGAGAGCTGCCGCCGACGCGGGATTCGCCTTCATTACCCGTTGCTGATCGCCTCGGCGTTCTCGGGCTTCGTGGTCTGGCATCAGGGTCTTTCAGCGTCGATTCCGTTGACCATCGCGACCCCTGGCCACTTTCTGGAAGCGCAGATTGGCGTCATTGCGACATCCGAAACCCTGTTCACCTGGTGGAACGGACTCACCGTCGCCGCCGTGCTGCTGACCCTGCCGTGGGTGATGTCGCTGTTGCACCCGAAGCGACCAGAGAATGTGGTCGAGATTCCCGACCATCTTTTCAATGCCACTGACCACGCCGATGGCCCTGTCGAGTGCGACACGCAACCGGCCACCCCCGCCATGCGTCTGGAACAGTCCCGCCTGCTGGTCCTCGCCATCGTTCTGGGCGGTGGGCTGTTCTTGCTGACGCACTATGGTGCGCGCGGCGACGGGCTGACACTTAATGTCATGAACTTCACGCTGCTGACGGCGGGATTGCTGTGCGCCGGCACCTTGCAGCGATTTCTCAAGGCTGCGTCCGGCGGCGGCGATATCGTGGTGCCGTTCCTGCTCCAGTACCCGTTTTACGCCGGTATTGCTGGGTTGATTTCAACCACGGGGCTGGGCAATGTCGTCGTCGAGTGGGCGAGCTCTATCGCCACCGCCGACACGCTGCCGCTGGTTGGATTCGCGAGTGCCGGTCTGCTGAATATCTTCATTCCTTCGGGCGGTGCCCAGTGGGCGGTGCAGGGCCCCATCATGATGACGGCCGCGCAGCAGCTCGGCGCTGACCTGCCCGCCACGGCGATGGCGGTGGCCTTGGGTGACCAGTGGACCAATCTGATTCAGCCGCTGATTCTGTTGCCAGTCTTGACGCTGGCCCAGTTGCCGGCACGCGCCGTGATGGGATACACCTTCATTGCGTTGCTGTGGACCGGTGGGCTTTTTTTGATAGCCGTCACTGTCGTCTGATCGTAACCTGCGGGCCTGGTCGTTGCGTCATCATGATCCCAGTTAAGCGGCGTACCAAGAATTATGTCGTTGTTGAATTTTGATGTCTTGACGTCATCCTCGACGCAAAGATAGTATGAAATGCTTACTAATAGTGCGCAGCAATGCGCAGCGAATCAACCTGATCAGGTTGATGACAGTTGAAGGGTTCAGGCCCGACATTTTTTTTGTGCTGGCTGCTAGACTCTGGCTAGTACTAAAGCGAATGGTTGCAACCTCATATGGTTCGTAACCCCTTTTTTTGCGATTGAAGTTTTACCGGAGGAGGCACAATGAGGTCATCAATCACCGCCGTGGTTGCGGCGTTGTTCTTTGCTGGTGTTTCGGCGCCCGCAGTCGCACAGTTGAGTGCTGCGGTTCAAACCAGCCAGCAGACGATCAACGACACCGAGAAGTCCCAGGGGCGTGTCGAGGCGCTGGATGATGAAGTGCAGAGCCTGCTCAACGATTATCGCGCCAACCTCAAGCAGCTCGAACAGCTGACCCGCTACAACGCTTCGCAGGAGCGTCAGCTGGTGGCGCAGGAGCGCGAAAAAGAATCACTTCAGGCAGACATCGCCAACATCGCCGGCCTGCAGCGCTCTGTGCAGCCGTTGATGGAAGACATGCTCAACGCGCTCGAGAAACTGGTCGAAGCTGACATGCCGTTCCAGAGCAGCGAGCGCGCCGACCGCGTCGCGCGCCTCCGTCGGGTGATGGACGATCCGGACCAGTCGCCCGCGCAGCGCTATCGGCTGATCGTCGAGGCCTACCAGATTGAAAACGAGTACGGTCGCACCATCGAGTCTTATCGCGCCGACGCCGAAATTGACGGCACCGCTTACGAGAATCTCGAGTTTGTTCGCATCGGCCGTGTGGCGCTCATCGCCAAGACCGACGATGACAGTCTGCTGAAGATTTATGACAAGGCCTCGGGCGACTGGGTCGACCTTGACAGCTCGTTCCTGTCCCACGTGCGCACCGCCTCGCGCATTGCACGTGAGCAGATTCCGCCGGATCTGATGACGATCCCGGTGTCGGCCCCTGAAGTTGTCAACTGAGGGCGGATGACCATGAACTCCAAAATCTTTCAGAACATTGCAGGGGCGGCAGGTATGCGTAAATTTTCAGCTATCGGTGCCGGCCTGCTGGTCGCCGTTACCGCCTTGACCGCGATACCGGTCCACGCCCAGGACGGCAACACCATCGAGGAAACGTTGGCGGCAATCCGCGCCGAGCGTCAGGCGGTGAGCCAGGAAAATCGTGAGCGGGAGGCCCGCTTCACTGAGCGTCGCAACGAACAAGAGTCGATGCTCGCCGAGGCCGGCCGGGAAGTGGAGGCGGCTGAAGAAGAGTCCACCCGACTTGAAGAGCGGCGTAACGAGAATGACCTTGAGTTGACCGAGCTGCGCGATCAGCTGGCCGACCGTCAAGGTGAATTCGGAGAACTTTTCGGTGCGGCCCGTGCGGCGGCGGCTGACTTGAACGAGCAGCTGGGGGTGTCGCTGGTGTCGGCGCAGTTCCCCGGTCGTGGGACGCCGCTGCGTGAAGTGGCGCAGTCCGACTCACTGCCGACGGTCGAACAGCTTGAGGGCCTTTGGAACACGCTGATGCAGGAAATGACCGAACAGGGCAAGGTCGTGACCTTCGAAGGCAATGTCGTCGGCACGGGCAACGAGCCCGAGCCGCGCTCGGTGACCCGCATTGGCCCGTTCACCGCCTTCAGCGGCGGTGAATACTTGGTCTATGACTCGGGCTCGCTCAAGGAATTGACCCGACAGCCCGGCGGCGGCGCCACGTCAGCTGCCAGCCGCGTCGAGAACCATACCGGCGAAGGCTACGTTGCCGGCGTCATCGATCCGTCGCTCGGGACGCTTCTGGGCTTGACGGTTGAAATGCCGACCTTCCGCGAACGGCTGGCGCAGGGTGGGGGCATTGGCTACCTGATTGTGGCGCTGGCGGTGCTCGGCGTGATCTTTGCACTTTACAAGTGGGCACGTCTGAGCATTACCGGCATGAAGGTTCGCGCGCAGATGCGTTCCGACAAGGCGTCAAGCGACAACCCGTTGGGCCGCGTGATGATGGCCTACGACGAAAATCGCAACGTCGATATCGAGACTTTGCAGTTGAAGCTTGACGATGCGGTGCTCAAGGAATTGCCGGCGCTTGAAAGCGGCCTCAGCCTTGTGAAGGTGCTTGCCGCCGTTGCGCCGCTGATGGGGCTGCTCGGCACCGTTATCGGCATGATCGTGACCTTCCAGGCGATCACACTGTTCGGGACGGGCGATCCGAAACTGATGGCCGGCGGTATTTCGCAGGCGCTGGTGACCACCGTGCAGGGTTTGATCGCGGCGATTCCGCTGCTGGTGCTCCACGCGTTTGCCTCGGGTACTTCGCGTCGCCTTTCGCAATTGCTGGAAGAGCAGTCGGCCGGAATGGTGGCGGAGTACGCTGAGCAGAATCGTACGTAACGGAGGCGATCGTTATGCTCGAAATGCTCAACCCAGTGGCCGCGTACGGCGCCATCATGGGATACCTCGAAGCGGGCGGGCCAGTGGTTTTGGCCCTGATGCTCACCGCATTTTTCATGTGGATGCTGATCATCGAGCGCCTCGTCTTTTTTTCCACCACGGGCGGAAAGTTGGTCGAAGGATATCGGCACACCTGGAATGCGCGCGCCGACCATGAATCATGGTTTGCGCACGTCATCCGTGAGCGATTGATTTCCGAGATGCGCGTGGAGGCGGAACGCAACATGGGGATCATCAAGGTCTTGGTGCTGGTCACCCCATTGCTGGGGTTGTTGGGCACCGTGACCGGCATGATCGAAGTGTTCCAGACCATCACCTCGAGCGGCGGCGCCAACGCACGTGACATGGCGGCCGGGATCTCCCGCGCCACCATTCCCACCATGAGCGGCCTGGCCGTTTCGCTCACGGGGGTCTTCGCTATCAGCATCCTCGACAAGCGCCTTTCCGTGAATGTCGATGGGCTCGCCGACAGCCTCGACATTCACCACGCACCCGTCGCGGTCAAGGGAGTGGCCTGATATGCGCAGACTGAATCGTATGGCCAGTCAGGACGCCGATGTCGACATCACGCCGTTGCTTGATGTGGTCTTCATCCTGTTGATCTTTTTCATCGTGACCGCCACGTTCCTTCAGGAAACCGGTATCGAGTTGGTGGTGCCACAGGAAAACGAGCAAGAAGAGCAGACCCGCCCGCCGCCAACCCTGGTGTTGTCGGTGCGCAGCGACGGCTTCGTCGAAATCGACGGCGGCCGTCTGGTTGATCCGCGCTCTGTGGCGCCGGTTATCGAGGAATTCAAGGCCCGTGAATCGCGTGGCGTGGTGATGGTCAGCGCGGCGCCCGACGCCAAATCGTCCGTGTCCGTCACCGTGATCGATCAGGCCCGTCAGGCCGGTGTTGATCCCGCCATTGCCATTCAACGGACCGGGAGGTAACGCGTATGTTGAAACGTTCAGGCGGTAAACGCGCGGCGGAAGAGGCGAACATCGACATCACGCCGCTGCTCGATATCGTGTTCATCATGCTTATTTTCTTCATCGTGACCTCGACTTTCATCAAGGAGCCCGGCATTGATGTGAACCGGCCCGAGGCCGAAACCGCCGAAGATCAAAGGCTGGTGTCGATACTCGTGGCGGTCTCGAGCGACAACAAGATCTGGATCAACCGTGAAGAAGTGCAGATGGACGGCGTCCGTGCGGCCATCGAACGTCTGCGGCGCGAAAACCCGAAAGGCAGTGCGGTGTTGCAGGTCGACGGTGATGCACACAGCCGTTACATGGTCGAAGTCTTGCAGCGCATCCGCGATGCCGGCGTCGACGACGTGGTCGCCGTCTCCACCAAGCGGAGCTGAAGGCCATGAACTCAAAAATCCGATTGATGCTGGGCTTGCCCGGCGCCGCCATCGTCACGTTCACGCTGTTTTTCATCCTCGCCAGCATGATCAGTCAGGTCGGCGAGATCGAGTTGTCTGAAGACAAATCTGTTGAAATCAACGTCACCCGGCAGCTCGAGGACACGCAGGACGTCAATCAGGCTGACCTGCAACGCCCGGTGCTGGACCAGCCGCCACCGCCGCCGCCCTCGGTTCAGGACGCCAGCTTCCGCCCATCCATCGACGGCTCGGTAGGCGCCATGCCCGACATGTCCAACATGGACCTCGACATCGGTACCGGCTTCAACCCGGACCGTGATGCCCAGCCGTTGGTGCGCATCCCGCCCCAGTACCCGGACCGCTGCCAGACCCGCGCCAAGCCGCAAGAGTCGGTCACCTTGGAATTTGACGTCAATCCTGAGGGGAACGTTGTCAACCCACGGGTGGTCACTTCAACCAACAGTTGTTTTGACCGTGCCGCCATGCGCTCGGTCGAACGCTGGCGTTACGCCCCCAGCGTCCGGGATGGACAGCCCCGTCCACGTCTCGGCGTGCGGACGCGCGTCAGTTTCAATCTCGAAGGATGAGAGGCCCGACCATGTTCAGAAACCCAGTGTTTGGATTGGCGACCGTCGTCCGTCGTTTCGCACTGCCGGCGCTCGTTGCGCTCGGCAGCGCCCTGGTTTTTAACCCTGCGATTGCGCAGGAGGAAGAAGAAGAGCGCGGTGAGCAGGTGCAGTCGCTTGATCCCCGCGTCGCCAAGCAGCTGCTCGGTGCCTACGAGAAGATGGAAGCCGACAACTTTCAGGGCGCACTTGGCGACTTGAACAAGCTGATGCAGCAGGCAGACAACATGAAGCCCTTTGACCGGGCGTCAGTCCTGCAGATTCGCGGGCAGGCGCACGTCAATGTCGATCGTGTCGATCTGGCCATGAAGGACTTTCAGGCCGCGTTGGCTGAAAATGCCTTGCCTGAAGACGCGGCCCTGCAGCTTCAGTACAACGTCGCCCAACTTCATTTCCAGCAGGAAAACTACAAGGAAGCGATTCGCGGGCTGGTGGCGTGGATGCGCGCGACCGAGGAACCAGGTGCCAACGCCTGGTTTCTGCTGGCTGCGGCCCTGTACTACGAAAACGACTACGAGAAGGCCCGTGTGCCGGTCGAGCGCGCCCTGCAATTGGCCGAATCCCGCGAGCGTCGCCATTTCGACCTCGCCAACATGATCTATTCGGAACTGGGTCTGACCGAGAAGCGCTCGCGTCTGCTCAGCATCATGGTCTCGATCTGGGCGGATGAGGTGTCTTACTGGAAGCAGCTTGCCGGGCTGTACATGCAGGAAGAGAAGAGCAAGGACGCGTTGTCGACGATGGAACTGGCCTACAAAAGTGGCCTGATCGACGAAGAAAGCGACATCCTCTCTTTGGCGCAGCTTTATTCGGTCCATAACAATCCCCACCGCGGCGCGGCCGTGCTCGAAGCCGGAATGAAGGCCGACCAAGTCGAGCGCGACGTCGAGAACCTCGCTTTGCTGTCCCAGCTGCTGAGTCAGGCACGCGAACACAAGCGCGCCATCCCGGTCTTGCGGGAGGCAGCCTCGCTGTCAGACACCGGTGAACTCGCTTATCGACTCGGCCAGGTGCTCCTTGCCGACGAGCAGAATGAGGCGGCCGAGGAGGCATTGGCCAGCGCGCTCAACAAAGGCGGGCTGGATGAAGGGCAGCGCGCCAACGCCTGGATGCTGTTGGGTACTGCGCGCTTCAATCAGGCCGGCCCGGGCGACCGGGAACAGCGCGCGGCGGCTGACAAGGCGTTTGCATCGGCGGGTGACTTCGCGCTGACCCGAGTTGAAGCAACCGGCTGGCGCGAATACATCAAGGCCATCAACGACACTGAAGACCGGCAGGCGCGCCTTGAGCGTGAACAGGCCGAAATGCTCGCCGAAGCCGCACGTGAGCGTGAGCTGTCGGCGTGTCGCTCACAGCAAATCGCCGGTCGCACCTTGACCGAAGAGTGTGTCGAAGTGCTGGACGAAGAATCAGAAGGCTGAGTGGCGACTTGACGTCATGGGTTTGGCCCCGCAACCACCGGTTGCGGGGGTTTTTTTCTGGCTGCGACCGGGTGAGACGGCGGCTTGACTGTGTCTCTTTCCCGCTGCAGATCTAGAGGTATTGCGCTGGCGATCCGCCAGATCAGCACCACCCGGCCGTCGGGTACGCGCCGCCGACGGCGAGCAGACCACCACGGGCGCCCTCGGACGCGCCCAACTGCGGCGGGTGGGTTTGTAGTGGTCTTATCTGAGCGTTGAATGGGGTTTCAAGAAGCGCCGATTATGGCGGCATGCCCATCCACCACAGCCAGCCAAGGGCCACCGTCATCGACAGCAAAGTGACGGGAATGCCGACGCGCGCAAACTGGAAAAAGCCGACCGTTACGCCATACCGACGCGCGCTTTCGGCCACGACCAGGTTCACCACGCTGCTGACGATCAGCAGATTTCCGGACAAGGTCGACAGCAGCGCCAGCGCCTGTAGGGTGGGCGAGCGGATGTCGGGCCAAACCTGCAACAGCAGCATCACGAACGGTACGTTGCCGATCAGGTTGGACCCCAGCAGCGAGGCGCCTGCCAACGACAGCGCGGTGTCGGGCAGCAGGCCCTGTGCCGCAAGTTGCGCTGCGTGGTGCTGCGCCCACGGCAGTTCTGATGCTGCGCCGGTGACGATGAACAGGCCGACGAACAGCAGCAGCAGATTCCAGTCCACGGCACCGATGTAATCGCGGCTGGCGTGGTGGCGGGAGGCCATGACCAGCACCGCCAGGGCCAGTGCCGAGAGCTCGCGTGGAAGCGGCGTCGAGAACAGTGCCAACAAGGCCAGCACCGCGAGCCAAGGTTTCCATGTGAAGTGAATGGACTTGTCGTCGCTGTCCACAGCCACGGCGTCATCAACTTGACAGGGGCCAGGCGTCCAGCGTCCCCGCCACAAGACGCTGATCACCCCAAAACCGTGACCAGCGCCAGCAGCGTTTTGGGTCGTCGCGACAGTCGCCCAACACCCACATTCACACGGGCATAAACGCCGGACAACTGAAACTGCACCGAGATGATCATCATCCCCAGCAGCAACAGCAGCGCGTCCCAGTCCAGCCACCCCCCTGCCTGTTTCAGCGTGACGCTGCCGCTGACCAGCAACAGCACCGACGCAGCGAAGGCGATGTGCGCCCGATCGACCTTGAGGCCGGGTACGCGACCGGCGGCCATGCCCAGGTAGGTGAACACAAACACGCTCGCGATCAGCCATGCGCTCATTGCACCGCACTCCGGCCTTCAGTTGCCTCAGAAGTTAGGCGGTTTGCCCGTCGCCGGTGTTCCAGCGGTCTGTCAGGACCGCGGCTGGGTGCGCGCAGGTTGTTCGTCGACCAATAAAGAAGGATCGAGTCGCACGTTGCCCCAGTTGGCGCGCCAGCACAGGTGCGGCCCGGTGGCGCGACCGGTCATGCCGACCTGGCCGATCACTTCACCCTTGGCAACCGCTTGACCGACTTTCACGTTGGTTTTCGACAGGTGGAGGTAGGTGGTGGTGACGCCCAGGCCGTGGTCGATGATCACCGTCTGACCGGTGAAATACAGGTCGGGATGCGCCATCGTGACCAAGCCCGCCGCGCTGGCCTGAATGGGCGTGCCACTGGGCGCGGCAATGTCGACGCCGAAGTGCGGTTGGCGCGGTTCACCATTGAGGATGCGCCTGGAGCCAAACTCGCCCGAGATGCGGCTGCCCTTGAGCGGCCAGATGAAGCCGTCGGCAAAATCTGCAGCCGGTCGCCGCTGGGCGCGGGCTTTGCCGACGTCGCTGTTGTCTTTGGCAATGCGGTCCAGCACCGCCTTGGGCGGCGTCACCATGGCGCCCGGCAGGCCGTCGATGCGGCTTTCCGGATAGCGGCGCTGTTCAACCGGATACTCTTGACGCTCTTTGCGGCCATCGGGATGGGTGACGGTCAGGGTGGCCGCCACCGGGGCATCAAAGCCCAGCCCGAAGGCGAAGGTGCCGTCTTTGGCGATGGTCACCCGCTGGCCATCGAGGGTCATCGTGCTGCCCGGCGCGACTTTCCCGCTTACGAAGCCGCCCTGTATCCACCGACCTTCCAGCTGCAACCCCGAGGCGGGCAGTGTGGCCAGCAAAATCAGCAGCAGACCGACGATGCGCATCAGCGATGCGCCTTGAGCCAGGCCACGGCCTCGGCCAGCGGCAGGGTTTTTTGATGTTCCTCGCCGCGCAGGCGCAGCGTCACGGTGCCTTCTTCAGCTTCCTTGCGGCCGACGACGACAATCACCGGAATGCGCTGCATCGCCAGCTCGCGGATTTTTTTGTTGATCTTCTCGTTCGACAGGTCGGTGTCCGCGCGAACACCGGCTGCCTTGAGCTGCTGGCACACGTCGCGCGCATAGTTATCGGCATCCGACACGATGGGGGCGACCACCGCCTGCACTGGCGACAACCAGAAGGGCAGGCTGCCGGCATGGTGCTCGATGAGGATGCCGGTGAACCGCTCCAGCGAGCCAAAGATGGCGCGGTGCAACATGATCGGCGTGTGGCGGTTGCCGTCTTCGCCGATGTACTCGGCATCGAGACGGCCGGGCAGGTTCAAGTCCACCTGAATGGTGCCGCACTGCCAGTCACGGCCAATGGCGTCGCGCAGCACGAACTCCAGCTTGGGGCCGTAGAACGCGCCTTCGCCGGGGAACAGGCTGTAGTCGATGCCCATGGAATCGAGGGCGTCGGCCAGGGCCGCTTCAGACTGGTCCCAGAGGTGATCGGCGCCGATGCGCTTTTCCGGGCGGGTCGAGAGCTTGATGCGGATGTTGTCGAAGCCAAATTCGGCGTACTGCGCCAGGGTGAGCTCGGTGAAGGCCACACACTCGGATTGCAGTTGCTCGGGCGTGCAGAAAACGTGGCCATCGTCCTGGGTGAAGCTGCGCACCCGCAACAGGCCGTGCAGGGCGCCGGAGGGCTCGAAGCGGTGCACCTTGCCGAACTCGGCGAAGCGCAGCGGCAACTCACGGTAGGAGCGCGTGCCCTGGTTGAAGATCTGCACGTGACCGGGGCAATTCATCGGTTTGAGGCACAGCGTACGGTCTTCGTCACGCTCGGTGGCGAACATGTTTTCGCCGTAGTTCTGCCAGTGGCCCGAGGTTTCCCAGAACGCCTTGTCCATCATGTCCGGCGTATTGATTTCCTGATATCCGGCGTCGAACTGCTTTTTGCGCATGTAACCGATCAGGGTCTGGAACAGCGTCCAGCCCTTGGGGTGCCAGAACACCGAGCCGGGCGCTTCTTCCTGTAGGTGGAACAGGTCCAGTTGGCGCCCCAGGCGGCGGTGGTCGCGCTTTTCGGCCTCTTCCAGCATGTGCAGGTGGGCTTTCAGCTCTTCATCGGTGGCGAACGCCAGTCCGTAGATGCGCTGCAGTTGCGCGTTGTTCTTGTCGCCGCGCCAGTAAGCGCCCGACACCTTGGTCAGCTTAAAGGCGGTGCCCAGACGGCCGGTGGAGGGCAGGTGTGGCCCCAGACACATGTCCAGCCACGACTCGCCCTGCCTGTAGATGGTGAGTTCTTCATCCGCCGCAATGCCATCGCGAATCCACTCGGCCTTGTAGCGCTCACCAATGGTTTCGAAATGCTTCACGGCCCGGTCGTGCGGCCACACCTCGCGGGTGATGGGCAGATCGCGCTTGACGATCTCGCGCATCTTTTTCTCGATGGTTTCGAGATCGGCCTCGGTAAAGGGCTCGGCCCGCGCGAAGTCGTAATAAAAGCCGTATTCGGTGGATGGCCCGAAGGTGATCTGCGTGCCGGGGAAAAGCTCCTGCACGGCCTGCGCCATGACATGCGCGGCATCGTGACGGATCACCTCCACCGCTTCCGGCTGGTTGCGGGTGACGATACTGATCGCCGCATCGCGGGTGATGGGCCGGGTCAGGTCCCAGAGTTCACCGTCCACCTTGACCACCACCGCCTTTTTGGCCAGGCCCGGCGAAATGCCCTGGGCGATCTCCAGCCCGGTCACCGGCGCGTCAAAGGATTTGACGTTGCCGTCGGGAAAGGTGATCTGAAGGCTCATTGAAATGACATCGGGCGGGTGAAGAGCCGAGAATTATACGGGCCGACGCGTCAATCGCCCGGCGGCGCCTTGTCGTCGGGCACGCCGCCATCGTCTGCGGGGGTTTGCTCGGCCTGTGGTGCTTCTTTGAGTTCTTCTTCCTGGCGTTCGATGCCGACGTGATAGGCCGCAAAACCGGGAATCACCGACTGGTTCAGTGCCATGCCGATGACCCGGCCCTTGTGCGGCGAGCGAATCTCGTAACGGCGATTGTTGATGGGGTCGGTCACCGTGCCCAACACCTGATCACGAACGACCTGCGCACCCAACGGCACGCTGCTGACCAGAATGCCGCCCTCGTTGGCGCGTACCCACACTGATTCGTAATACACCGGCTGCGGCTCACGCCAGCGGCGGAAGCGCGGCACCATTTCCAGGTGGTTGAGCAGGCTGCGCAGCGCCCTTACGCCGTGTTCAACTTCCTCGGGCTGGAAGCGGTGCGGCTCACCGGCCTCCAGCGTCACGGCGGGAATGCCGATGTCGGTGGCTGCGCGGCGCAGCGAGCCGGTCGGGCCGGCGCCATTGAGTACCGAGGTGGCGCCGAAGCCACGCGTCAGATGCGCAACCGATTCAATCGACAGGTCACCGCGAATCTGCGGAAGGTTGGTGCGGTGAAACGATCCCGTGTGCAGGTCGACCAGCGCATCACATTGGGTCATGACCTTGGTGAACAGCGAATGGGCAATCCGCGCGGCGGCGCTGCCACGGGCATCACCGGGAAAATAGCGGTTCAAGTCTCGACGGTCGGCCAGGTAGCGGGACCCCTGCCGAAAACCCTGCAGGCTGACGATGGGAATGCCGATGACCGTACCCGCCAGCTGCGTGGCATCCAGGTCGAAAACAATGCGACGCACCATCTCAATGCCGTTGAGTTCGTCGCCGTGAATGGCCGCGGTGAGACACAGCGTGGGGCCCGGCTTGCTGCCGTGCGCCACCAGCACCGGGGTCGGCTCAGAGAGCCCCCCAAAGGAGTCAGGGGGGTACCACGACACCCGCTGTACAGTGCCAGCCGCCACCTTGGCGTCCAGCAATTCGAAGCTGGCCGGGCTGGCCGACGATTCAGTGGACGGTAGCGGCAGAATCTCGCCGGTCGCGGACGAGTCGGTTGGTTTCAGGGTGCCGGCGGCATCGTCGCTGTCAGCGCTGCCTTCAGGGGCTGGGTCCTCGACGGGCGTGGCATCGGCTGGCTCGGCGTCGGCTTCAGGCGCGGACTCCGCAGCGTCAGCGTCCTCCGAGGTTGGCGCTTGTTCAGTCGCGTCGCCCGTTGGGGCTGGCGCCGGCGGTGCTGATTCCGGCGGCGGCGGATCAATCGGCTCGATTGTCGTGGAGGGCGGATCAGGCTCGTTTTCACTGGCAATCGCCTGGCTGATCGCCGCCAGCGCGAAGGCCGTGATCAGCAACGCCTGTCGCGCGTTTTTTGCGAAGCCCACAGCAGTCGGTATCACCATAAAAAAGGCCTGATGCTCATTGCGAATCGTGAGAGTGGGGCGCCGCCCCAGAAGCTCGCATGTTCTACCACGAGGACCTGAATCGCCGTTGCATGACGCACGTTATTCCTCGCGCAGCACCGACGCGTGTCAGACGGCAGCGCCGACCTGCCAAACGGCCTCCAAAAGGGCGGGCAAGCGGTTGTTGGGGCAGCGCTTTCAACTTACTATCCGGCGGACTTGGGGTGAGTTCATCAATTGGGAGTAAGTCGTGCAGAAAGCTTTGTCGACGGGCGGGTGCTGGCTGGCGTGCGCGCTGTTGTTGGGCGCCTGTGGAGGGGAAGCCTCTTTCGGCGGCGGTGAAAACGTCAGCCCGACCCCCACGCTCCCCCCCGATGGCGAAACGCCAACGGCATTGCGCCTCGGCACGCTGGATCAAGGTGCTTTCAGCGAGGGTGCGCTGTCGATTGGCGTGACCGAGCTCTCGGCGGGCGGTCAGACGGCCGTTCGTGTTGACGTGGTCGATGCCGCCGGTGAACGGGTCTCGGACACGCCCCTTTCGGTCAGTTTTCAGTCCGATTGCAGCGCCGCGGGGCTGAGTCGTTTCGAGCCTGTCGTCGTCGACGCCAGCAGTGGCCGTTTCGACACCACCTACATCGCACAGGGTTGCAGCGGTGCCGACGAGATCACTGCCCGCGTGACGCTTGATGACGGCACCGAAACGGCCCGCGGCACCGTCAACGTTGCGGCCGCTGAACTGGGACAAGTTGAATTCGTCTCCGTCGACCCGGCGATCATCGGCTTGATTGGCAGTCCGATTTCGACACAGGCCACCGTGCAATTCAGGGTTCGCGACACCACCGGTGGTGTGGTCCCCAACCAGCGCGTCGAGTTCGCGCTGAGCTCGACGGTGGGGCAGGTCAGCCTGACCCCATCGTCGGCCGTCAGCGACAACCAAGGGATCGTGCGAACGGTGGTCAGCGGCGGGTCGATTCCGACCGCAGTGCGGGTGCGGGCTTCGGTGGCCGTCGATGGCGGATCGGTCATTGCCACGCAGTCGGAGCGACTGGCGATCTCGACCGGCCTTCCCGATCAAGACAGCATGACCCTGGCCTTTGATCGCCTCGCAGTGGACGGCACCTGCACAGGTGAACCCGTCAATGTCAGCGTGCGACTGGCCGACCGATTCAATAACCCCGCCCCCGAAGACACGGCGGTCAATTTCCGCACCGAGGGCGGTGCCATTCAGTCGACCTGCTTCACCGGTGACCCCTTGGGTGATTCGACCCTGGAGTCGGGCGTCTGCTCGGTTGTGCTCAACGTCCGCAACCCCCGGCCCGACAACGGCCGCGTCGCGGTGCTGGCCACGGCGCTGGGCGAGGAAACCTTCATCGATCGAAACGGCAACGGTTTCTTTGACGCGGGCGATGGGTTTGATGACGATCTTCCCGAAGCCTTTGTCGACAACGATGGCGACGGTAGCCGGGGCCCTGACGAGCCATTCGTCGACACCAATCAGGATCAGCAGTACTCGTTGGGCGATGGTGAGTTCAACGGCTACGTCTGCGATGCGCCCGGGCTGAACTGCGAGAGCGACCTGGTGCACGTCAGGGCATCCGGCGATGTCATTTTCTCGCTCGCCCGTAACGGTTTGCTGATCAGTTGCAGTGACGCCGGTGGTCTTTGTCCGTTCCAGCCGGCCGGTGTCGGCCCCGGCGAAACGCTGGGGATCAACATTGAAGTGTCCGACATCAATGGCCAGGTGCCACCTTCCGGAACGACGTACACCCTGATCACGACCGACGGTTCGGTTCTCGAACCGGCGACCGTTGGGCCATTCAACACCAACACCGGTCCACAGCAGGTGTCCTTCGTTCACCAGACGCCTGACGAGGCTCCGGATCCGAACCGCGACATCATCCTGACCTTGCAGGTCGAAATTCCGCCGTCCGAGTGCAGCGGGGCGACCACGTTCTCCCAGATCGTGGGCATTTATCGCCTGTAAGCGCAGCTCACCTTGACGTCGGCCTACGTTCTCCAATCCCGGCCCTACCGTGAAACCTCGGCACTGCTCGAGCTGTTTACGCCCGAGCACGGACGGGTGGGGGCCGTGGGTCGCGGGGCGCGGGCGCCGCGTAGCCGCCTGCGCGGGGCCTTGCAGCCCTTTGCACTGCTCGATATCGGGCTGACTGGCGGTGGTGAACTCAAGACCCTGACGCATGCCGACGTTGAGGCCTTGCCGCCGCCGTTGTCAGCCGAGCGGGTGCTCTACGGCTGGTACCTCAACGAACTGTTGCTGAAGTTGCTGGCGCGCGATGATCCCCATCCGCTGCTGTTCAGTGCCTACGTCCACGCGCTGGAAGCCGTGTCAGGCGCGGCGGCCGACTCGGCACTGCGGCGTTTCGAGTGGCGGCTGCTGCAGGAGGTCGGCTTCGGGCTGGCCCACCTGCCCGAGGGTGAGGGGCAGAGCTGGCGGTGGACCGCGCAGGGTGTGTGGCAACGGGCAGTCGCCGCAGAGGGCATCACGCGGGCGACGCTGGAGGCCCTGGCTGCTGATGAGGCGACTCTGGACGCCGCGCAGTGCATTGCCGCAAGGCGGCTGCTCAAGCCGGTGCTGGATCAGGCCCTGGGTGGGCGCAAGCTGCAAAGCTCGGTGCTGATGCGACAGTTCCGCACGCGGCTGCCCCCGGCATAATGCCCACCCGCCCCCGGAGCCATTTCATGTCTGTTTCTGGTGTCCCGTCACTGCGCCTTGGCGTCAATATTGACCATGTGGCCACCGTGCGTCAGGCGCGTGGCACGGTGTATCCCGACCCGGTCGAGGCCGGGTTGATGGCGGCCAGCGGCGGCGCGCACAGCCTGACCATTCATTTGCGCGAAGACCGGCGCCACATCCAGGACGACGACGTTTTTCGGCTGGTGGCGCGCAGCCCGGTACCGGTCAACCTTGAAATCGCCGTCACCGACGAGATGATTGCGCTGGCCTGTCAGGCCCGTCCGGCGTTTGCCTGTCTGGTGCCGGAAAAGCGGCAAGAGATCACCACCGAAGGCGGCCTCGATGTTGCCGGGCACGCAGCGGCAGTGACCCAAGCCTGCACGCGCCTGCGACAGGCCGGTGTCGTGCCGGCGCTGTTCATTGATGCCGACCCGGCGCAACTTGCCGCCAGCCTTGCCACGGGCGCGCCGCACATCGAAATCCACACGGGTCGTTATGCCGATGCCGAGGGCGACGTACAACACCACGAACTGCAGCGCATTCGCGACTTCGCACGCGTAGCGGCCGACGCCGGGCTCGAAGTCCACGCCGGCCACGGCCTACATTTACAGAACGTCGGCGCCATTGCCCGCATCCCGGAAATTGTCGAGCTCAACATTGGCCACAGCCTGATCGCCCGGGCCCTTTTCGTCGGCCTGCCGGCGGCAATCGCCGAGATGCGCCGCGTGATGACGGATGCGCGTGCCGACCTCCGGCCGCGCGCCGCATGATCGTCGGGCTGGGCAACGACCTGATTCGCGTCAGCCGCATCGAGCGGGTGCTGGCGCGTCACGGCCAGCGCTTCCTCGATCGCTTACTGACCGAAGACGAACAGGCTGATCTGCCCGAAGGCGCCCAGCGCGCCAACCGCGTGGCGAAAAGTTTTGCCGCCAAAGAAGCGCTGGTGAAGGCGCTGGGCACGGGCTTTCGCGGGGTCGATCATCGCGACTGCGGTGTGCGTCGTACCGCCATTGGCGCGCCATCGCTGCAGTTCAGCGCGGCGCTGCAGGCGTTGCTCGATCAGCGCGGCATCAGCCACGCGCATCTCGCGCTCACCGACGACGGCGACTGGGTGTTGGCCACGGTGATTCTCGAACAACACTGAGCGGCGGATGAGGTCAGTCAGCCAGTTCGGCCAGCCGCGCGTCGATCTCGGTCAGGGCGGTGGCGATGGCGCGGTGAACGGCCTCGCACTCGGGGCGTGCGTCATCCGTGGCGGCCACCAGGCGCAGCCGCTCTTCCAGCGCATTGGTGGCTTCACGCAGATGGCCCAGGTGATAGAACGCGGCCGTGCCGCGCAGTTGGTGGGCCGCGTCGCGGGCGACATCAAGCGCGTCGGCGGCGAAAGCCGAGTCAAGCTCGGCCCGCTGTAGCGGCAACTCTTCACGCAGCAGCGACAGCATTTCCGGGTCCTTGCCCAGTAGCCGTGAGGAGGGTGTCGCTTGCCGGGCCGGGGCCGGCAGCAGGGCGTTGAGCAACTGCCGCTCGTCAAACGGTTTGAGCAGAATCTGGTCGGCACCCGCATCAAGAAAGGCGCGCCGCTCGTCCGGCTCAAGGTGAGCGCTGATGGCGACGATGCGTGGCTGCGAGCCCTCTGTCGCCGACTCACGAATGGCGCGCGCGCAACCAGGTCCGTCAAGTCGCGGCATGCGGGCATCGAGCAGCACAAATTCGACCCGGTGCTCGCGGTACAGGGCCAGCGCCTGCTCGCCATCGCGCGCCTCAAGCACCTCCAGCCCCAGCTCGACCGCCAGCAGCGCGAGGTAGCGAAGGTTGCTGAGATTGTTATCGGCAATCAGGGCACGGCGCCGCGCCAGCGGTCTCTGGCTGGCGGTCTGGGTGCTGAGGTCGACCAGCACCTGCAGTAGCGCCTGATGGTCGATGGACTTGGGCACACAGGCCGCGGCGCCCAGCGCTCGGAGCCGCAGTTGTATGTCCAGCGAGGCCGAGGCCACCAATGCCAGCAGCGGCGGCTTGCGGTCACCACAACGCTTGAGCACCGGGTGCAGCGATTCGATCTCGTCGGTGTGAAAGCCGACGATCACCAGGGTGGGGAGCCCCTGCGCAATTTCCAGCCGCTCGGCAAGCCCCTGCGGGCTGTCGAAGCTGATCACCTCGACGCCCCAAAAGCTCAGCCAATGGGTCAGCGCCAGGCGCGCGGTGGGATGCGGTTCCAGCAGCCACACCTTGCTGCCCCGCATACGCCAGTCCGGCGGTGGGTCATCGGCGCGGCCAGCGCTGCGGAAAGGGAGCCGAGCCTTGAAGATCGAGCCCTTTTTCGGTTCACTCTGCAAGGTGATCTCACCGCCCATCATCTCGGCCAGACGGCGGCTGATCGACAAGCCCAGGCCACTGCCGCCCTGACTGTGACCGGCCTGTTGAAACGGCTGGAACAACCGCGCCTGTACCGCCTCGCTGATGCCGACGCCCGTGTCCTGCACGGAAAAATCCAGCCACACGTGCCGCTCATCGGCGTCGCCTTGCATGATGCGCACGACGACTTCGCCGACCTCGGTGAATTTGATGGCGTTGGACAGCAGGTTGGTGAGAATCTGTCGCAGACGTTGGGCATCGCCTGACAACCAGCGCGGCACGTCGTGGTAAACGATACGCACCAGCTCCAGGTCTTTCTGATACGCCAGTGGCGCCAGCAGGGTGGTTACGTTTTCGACCACTTCGTGAATATCGAAGCGCTCCTCATTGAGCCGCAGACGACCCGACTCGATGCGGCTCCAGTCGAGCAGGTCGTTGATCATCGTCAGCAGGCCGCGCGCCGACTTGTCGAGGGTGTCGAGGTATTGCTCCTGCTCGGGATCAAGCGCCGAACGTCGCAACAGGTCGGCGTAGCCGAGAATGCCGGTCAGCGGCGTCCGCAGTTCGTGGCTGAGATTGGCGAACAGGGCGGACTGGCTTTCGGCGGCCGCCTGCGTCTGCAGCAGCGCGGCGCGCATCTCGTTGTTGAGGGTCTGCAGCCGCGTGTGCTCGGCCTTGAGGCGGGTCGTGGATTGCTGCATCAGCCGGTTGTGGTGCTCCTGCGTCTGGCCCATGGTGCGCGCCAGCTGGTTGAGCTGTTCGGCCACGGCATGCAGGGGCGCGGACAGGTCGGAGGGCGCGCGTTGCTCGACACGTCCCTGTGCCAGGGCGTGGCTCGCCTGCGCTAAATGTGCCAGCCCGCGCGACAGGCGCAGCCCAAGCCAGATGCTCAGCACCATGGCGAGTGCGCCCGCCAGTAGTAGCAGGGCCCCTGGGTTGTCGCTCAATGCACTGCCCGGCATCAGCCAGCGCAACAGGCCGACCAGCAGTCCGGCCAGCAACCATGGCTGGATCATCCAGAACACGCAGATTGCAGGGGTCAGCCGCGACTTCAAAACGCCTTCCTCGAAGATAGATCGCTACACTTTAGGCCATGTCTACTCAAACGCTGGCCCACACCATAGGCAACACGCCTCTGGTGCAAATGACGCGCCTGCCGGGCATCGGCAACAACCGATTGTTTGCAAAGCTCGAAGGCAATAATCCGGCCGGCTCGGTGAAAGACCGTCCGGCTTATTCGATGATTTATCGCGCGCAGGAGCGGGGCCAAATCAAGCCGGGAGACACCCTGATCGAGGCCACGTCGGGCAACACGGGCATCGCGCTGGCCATGGCGGCTGCGGTGCTGGGTTACCGCATGGTGCTGATCATGCCCGCCCACATGAGCGCCGAGCGTCGCGCCAGCATGAAGGCCTACGGCGCCGAGATCATCCCGGTGACCCAGGAACAGGGCATGGAGGGCGCACGCGATCTCGCCCAGCAGATGGCGCGTGAAGGCAAGGGCATCGTGCTCGATCAGTTCGCCAACCCGGACAACTGGCGCGCCCATTACGAGGGCACCGGCCCCGAGATCTGGCGCGACACCGGCGGGTCGATAACGCATTTCGTCTCCAGCATGGGGACCACCGGCACCATCATGGGCTGCTCGCGCTTCTTCAAGGAACAGCATCCAGCCCCGCAGATTGTCGGCGTTCAGCCCGATGGTGAGTCGTCGATTCCCGGCATCCGCAAATGGCCCGAGGCGTATCTGCCGAAGATCTTCGAGCGGCCGCGCGTCGATGAGGTGATCGAAGTGTCAGCGGCCGCTGCCGAAGCCACCATGCGTGACATGGCCCGTATCGAAGGACTCTTTTGCGGGCCGTCATCGGGCGGGGCCATGTGGGTGGCACTGCAGCTGTGCAAACGTCTGGAGGGTGCCACCATCGTCTCCATCGCCTGTGACCGGGGCGATCGCTACATCTCGACCGGCGTCTACCCGGCATGAGGCGACGGGCGCGTCGTGTCCCTGAAGGCGAGCACCGGGCCGAAGTCATCGACCTGTCTGAAGACGGTCGCGGCATTGCCCGCATCGACGGCAAGGTGGTGTTCATTGCGGATGCCTTGCCGGCGGAAACCGTCACCTTCAAGTACCTGGCCGCCGGCAAGTCATTTGACGAGGGGCAAACGCTGCGCGTTGAGACGCCGAGTCCCGACCGCGTCACGCCCGGCTGCACGCATTTTGGGGTCTGTGGCGGCTGCGCCCTGCAGCATCTGTCGCCTGAGGCGCAGGTCCGTTTCAAGCAGAAGCAATTGATTGAAGCGCTGGCACGCATCGGCAAAGTCACGCCGACAGACATCGCCGCGCCGGTGACCGGCCCGGTCTGGGGCTATCGCCGTCGCGCCCGCATGGGTGCGAAGTGGGTCATCAACAAGCAGAAGGTGTTGGTCGGGTTTCGCGAGCGGCGCACCCATCTGCTTGCCGAGCTGCAGCGCTGCCCGGTGCTCGATGCGCGCGTCGGCGAGCAGCTCGAGGTCCTGGCCGATGCCCTGGCGCGCACCGGCATTGCCGACAAGATTCCGCAGATCGAGATGGCCGCCGCAGAACATGTCTGCCTGTCGATTCGCGTGCTCGAAAAACCCACTGAAGACGACCTTGCCGTGCTGCGGCAGCTCGCCGAAGACACCGGTTTCGAGCTGCGCCTGCAGCCCGGCGGGCTGAGCACCATCACGCCGCTGAACCCGCCGACGCGGGTGCTCGACTATTCCCCGGACGGCAGCGAGCGGCGCCTGCAGTTCGAGATTGCCGACTTTATCCAGGTCAATGCTTTCATCAGCCAGCGTGTTGTCAACCAGGCCATCGACTGGCTGGCGCCGCAGCCCGGTGAGCGGATGCTGGAACTGTTCTGTGGACTCGGCAATTTCTCGCTGCCGCTGGCCGCGCGCGGCGTCGACCTCACGGCGGTCGAGGGCGACGCCGGTCTGGTGCAGCGCGCTCGCGACAACGCCCGGCGCAACAATCTGTCCATCCGCTTTGAAAAAGCTGACCTGTTCAAGGCGGGGGCCGAGGCGGATTGGCTGGCGGGTCACTTCGACGCCGTGCTGCTCGACCCACCCCGCAGCGGGGCCGAGGTGATGATGCCGCTGATCGCTGCCAAAAAGCCGTCTCGCGTGGTCTATGTATCGTGCCAGCCCGGCACCTTGGCGCGCGATGCCGGCGCGCTGGTGCATCAGCACGGCTATCGGTTGGCGCGGGCCGGGGTGATGGACATGTTTCCGCACACCGCACACATCGAGAGCATGGCGCTATTTGTTCGCGAGGCGTAATGCGCAGGCTTCCGCACACCACCCCTCATCCTTAAGTCTTCAGCCCTTCCCCCATGCCCCTCGAAATCGAACGTAAATTTCTGCTCGCCAGCGCCGCATGGCGTGGCGAGGTATCGCGCCGCCAACCCATGGCGCAGGGCTATCTGGTGGGCGTCGGCGGCAAGTCGTCGATTCGCGTGCGGGTGGCCGGTGATGAGGCGCGACTCAACATCAAGGCGGCGGTGATCGGCGCCAGCCGTGCCGAGTTTGACTACGGCATTCCGCTGGATGAAGGCAAAACGCTGCTGGCCACTCTCACCGTTGGCACGGTGGAAAAAACCCGTCACTTCGTCGAGCGCGACGGGCTGCTCTGGGAAATCGACGAGTTCCACGGCCACAGCGAGGGGCTGATTGTTGCGGAGGTCGAGCTGCGCAGCGAAGATCAGGCCATCGTCCGGCCCGACTGGCTGGGCGCCGAGGTCACCGAAAAGGCCCGTTACTACAACCACGCGCTGTCACAGCGTCCTTTCCGCGACTGGAGTGAGGCCGAACAACGTGGAGATTGACATCGACCTGTCGGCGCAGCGGCTGGTCCTCAGGGACGGCAGCCGCGAACTGATGGATGTCGCGATCTCGACTGGCGCCAACGGGGTTGGCGAGGTCAATGGCTCCGGCTGCACGCCGCGTGGTCGCCACCGGGTCCGCGCCAAGATCGGGCAGGGCGCGCCGGTCGGTGCGGTGTTTCGCGGACGTCGCTGGACCGGCGAGGTCTGGAACCCCGAAGCCCACGCCGCCCAGCCGGGGCGTGACTGGATTCTGACCCGCATCCTCTGGCTCTCGGGCTGTGAGCCGGGCTTCAATCGGCTGGGGTCGGTCGACACCTTTCGTCGTTACATCTACCTGCACGGCACGCCGCCGGTCACACCGCTGGGCACGCCCGGCTCCAAAGGCTGCATCCGCATGAACAACGCTGACATCATCCAACTCTTCGATCAGGTCGCGCCGGGTACCGTGGTGACATTGCATGAATAAGCCGTCGCTGATCGGTCCGCTGATGCTCGACGTCGGCGGGCTCGAAGTCACCGCCGAGGATCGTGAAGTGCTGTCGCATCCGCTGGTGGGCGGGGTGATTCTCTTCACCCGCAATTATCGCGACGCGGTGCAGCTCAAGGCCCTCTGTGACGACCTGCTGGCAATCAAAACGCCTCGTCTACTTTTGGCGGTCGATCACGAGGGTGGACGTATTCAACGCTTTCGCGTCGGCTTTTCGCGCCTGCCGGCCATGCGCAGCATCGGCGAACGACTGCGTGAATCGGTCGCCAACGCCGAGGCCGAGGCCGAACAGGTGGGTAACACCATTGGCACCGAGCTGGCCGCCTTTGGCATCGACCTGCCGTTTGCGCCGGTGCTCGATATTGACCACGGCGTGTCCGGCGTGATCGGTGACCGGGCTTTTGGCAGTGACGTGCAGACCGTCATCCAGTTGGCCCGCGCGTTTCGTCGCGGCTTGAACCGTGCCGGGCTCAGCGCCACCGGCAAGCATTATCCCGGCCACGGCGCGGTGACCGCCGACTCGCACCATGAGCTGCCGGTCGACCGCCGACCGCTGGCCGACATCGAGCGCGGCGAGCTGCAGCCGTTTGAGGCGCTGATTCGCGACGGCCTTGAATCCATCATGACCGCTCACGTGCGCTACACCGCAGTGGACGACACCCCCGCGTCGCTGTCGGCGCACTGGGTCAAAACCGTGCTGCGCAAACAACTCGGCTTTCAGGGCGTGGTGTTTACCGACGACCTGTCGATGGGGGGCGCGGCAGCGGTCGGCAGCATGGAAGACCGCGCCCGCATGGCGCTGGATGCCGGCTCCGACATGTTGCTGGTCTGTAATGACCGTCCGGCCAGCATTGCCCTGCTCGACGCACTGCGCGATGTGCGGCCCCGACCGACGGCCAGTGTTCGCCTGCACAATCTCTACCGCCGGGAGCCCGCATGAGCACGCCCAGCCGCTTCGCCGAGGCCCAAGCGGTGCTGCTTGACGCCGATTGTCTGTTCGATGCCAGCGCCGTCAATGCGGCCTACGACCGAATCTCGCGGGCCATACGGGTCGAATACGCCACGCTCAATCCGGTGGTGCTGTGCGTGATGATTGGCGGGTTGATTCCGACGGTCGAAATCATCAAGCGCCTGAACTTTCCGTTCGAGCTGGATTATTTGCACGCCACCCGCTATCGCGGTGAGACGACGGGCAGCCAGTTGGTCTGGAAAGTGGAGCCCAGCACCGTACTCACGGATCGCCACGTGTTGATCATTGATGACATTCTTGACGAAGGACACACCCTGCTCGCGATCCAGCGTGCGGTTTTGGCGCAGTCGCCTGCGAGCCTCAAGACGGCGGTGCTGAGCGAGAAGCGGCACAGCCGCAAGGCCCCTGGCGTGGCCGCCCAGTTTGTCGGTTTGCCGTTGCCTGATCGCTACGTGTTCGGCTGCGGCATGGACTACAAGGAATATTTCCGCCAGCTGCCGGGCATTTATGCGGTTGGCGCGGCGAGCGGTGACGCATGACAGCCACCCTCGCCCTCATCGGCGGCACCGGCATCAACCGCTGGCCGGGCCTGGACGTCGTGCAACCGCATCGCCTCGAAACGCCCTGGGGTCCGCCGTCGGGGCCGCTGATCGAGGGACGACTCGGCGGTCAGTCGGTGGTTTTCCTGGCACGCCACGGCGACGGCCACAAGATACCGCCGCATGCCATCAACTATCGCGCCAACATCGCGGCGCTGGCCGCGCTGGGCATCACCCGCGTGGTTGCCATTGCCGCTGTGGGCGGGATTGCCGAGTGGCTTGCCCCCGGTGGGCTGGCCTTGCCAGAGGACCTGATTGACTACACCACCGGGCGTGAGCATAGCTATTCGGACGGTCGCCCCGGCGCGCCGCTCGACCATGTCGAGATGACACCCGCTTACGACGCCGACCTGCGCGCCGACCTGCGTTTGGCAGCGGCAGCGTCTGGCGTGACGCTTTGCGGCGAGGGCGTGCTGGGGGTGACCAACGGGCCACGCCTCGAGACCGCTGCCGAGATTCGCCGCTTGCAGCGCGATGGTTGTGACATGGTCGGCATGACCGGAATGCCTGAAGCGGCACTGGCGCGTGAGAAGGGTCTCGCGTATGCCTGTCTTGCCGTGTCGGTCAATTGGGGCGCGGGGCTCAAGGGCGGCGGCAGCATTCACGCCGAAATCGAAGCCTCTATCGCGCGCGGCATGACGCAGGTCCAGGCCTTGATCGCGGCCTTGATCAGCGGTGCCGCCGCGACCGCATGACCGACCCCGGATCCGTCGATTCCGCTGCGCTCAGCGTCGCCGACACCGCGGCGCTGGGACGCATCACCGAACGAATGCGTGCCGCTTTGGGGCTCGACATAGGGCTTTTCAAACGCGACCTGATGCTGGCGCGCCTGGACAAGCGCAAACGCACGCTGTCTCTCTCCAGTCTGGACCAATATGCCGACCGTCTGGCCATGTCGGTCGGCGAATGTGAACGGCTCGGGCAGGCACTGCGGCCACCGGCAGTACCGCTGTTTCGCGACCCACGGCTGTTTTCCGGCGCGTTTTCGTTGCTGGGCAGTTGGGCCGCCGCGCCGCGCAGCCGCATTGTTTGGGTGCCTGGCTGTTCCACCGGGGAGGAGGTTTTCGCCTTCGCATTGATGTCGCTTAAGGCCGGCCTGACCGAGGTCACGGTGATCGGCACCGACAGCGACATATCGGCGCTGAGCATCGCGCGCGAGGGGCGGCTGGCGCCCGACGCACGCAAGGGCATTCCCAAGGTGTTGCAAGCCTGGACGCGGCAAGACGATGAGGGCGATGGCGTGATGCGCTTCGCCCCCGAGGTGATGCGCCGCTGCCAGTTCGTGCGCCAGGCGCTCCTGGACCCACTGCCGCGACTGAGCGTCGATCTGATCAGCTGCCGTGGCCTGCTCACCACGCTCGACATGCAGGCCCAGCGCCAGTTACTCGAGTATTTGCATGCGGCGCTGGCCCCGCACGGCCGACTGGTCGTCTCCGATAACGAAGCGGGCTTGATGCACCGCGACCTGTTTGTCGAGGTCAGCGTGGTTGAAGGCGACTTGTCCGGTCTGTTCCGCCGCATTGAACGACGACAACCCGGGGTGCACGCGTCGCGCCAGGCGCAGCCGCCAGCCCCCATTGCGTCTGAGGGCGCGCTGTCGGCGCTGAACAGCGTTTTCGAGATGAGCCGTGAGTCGGCCGCCCTCCTGGATGCCGCGGGCGTGATCCAGTCGGTCAATGCGGCCTGGCGCGATCGCGTACAGCGTCTTGATGACCGGCGCGTCGGCATTGATCTGCTCGATCTGATTGACGACCGTGACCCGCTGGGCCACCTCAGCGACTGGCTCGGTCATGAACCCGGCAGCCAGACCGAGCGGCTTGTCCGCTTTCGGCTCAAGGGCGGCGCTCGCGACGTGCGACTGTGCCTGCGGCGTGCCGAAGGCGGTGCGGCGGCGGCAACGCTGTTGCTCGACACCGTTGAAAGCAGTCTGGTTCAAGCACTTGACGAGCAGCGTCAACGCAGCCATTTCGTCGGCACACTGCTGCGCGAGGCGGTGATCGTCACCGACAAGGCGGGCTGCATTGTCGAGTTTTCTGGCGCGGCTGAGCGCATGACCGCGTGGCGCGCTGACGAAGCGCTCGGGCAGCCGGTGGACCGTATTCTGCTGATCCTTGAGGGTGGCGGCGCCCATGTCGATTGGTTCGCGCTCGGTCCGCTCGGTGATGACCGCCAGTCGCTGCATTTCGAGTCGGTGTCGCTGGTCAGCCGCGAAGGCCGACGTTTGGCGGTACGGGTTGATGCCAGCCGATTCGATTGGCGTGGCAATGGTTCGTCGGGCGCGGTGTTTATCGTCGCCGATATCACGGTCAATGTGCTGCTGGCTGAAGAGCTGAACTACCGCTCGACACACGACGCCCTGACCGGTCTGCTCAGCCGAGAAGAATTTGAGCGTCGCCTGTCGGCCATGATCAGTGAGGCGCGCAGTGATCATCGGCATCACGCATTCGCCTACCTTGACCTCGACCAGTTCAAGGTCATCAACGACACTTTGGGACACTTTGCCGGCGATGAGCTGCTGCGCCAGTTTGCCGGGCACCTGCGCGCCTTGCTGAGCTCTCAGGACGTGTTTGCGCGGCTCGGCGGTGACGAGTTCGGCGTGCTGATGCCCGATCAGGATCTCAAGGCCGCCGAGCAGGTGATGCGAAAAATCCTGGAGGCGACCCGCGCCTTCCGCTTCCAGTGGGACGGTTCGCAGTACGGACTCACCACCAGCATCGGACTGACATCGATCTCTGATCAGACCGCCAGTGCCGCTGTGGCCCTTTCGGAGGCTGACGCCGCTTGCTTTGCCTCCAAAGATGCCGGGCGCGACCGCTTGCACATTGCCGGCGCCAGCGACGAGATCCACCGCCGCCGCGGCGAGATGGGCATGGTGTCACGGATCAACCGGGCGCTCGATCTTGATCGCTTCGAGCTGCATTACGAAGATGTGGTCCGTTGCCGCGACCCCGGGCAGGTGGTTTACCGTGAACTGCTGGTCCGCATGAAGGACGACGAGCATCCCGGTCAACTGATCTCGCCGGGCCTGTTCATTCCTGCAGCGGAGCGTTATTTCCTGATGGGTGCCCTCGACCGCTGGGTGGTCAACAAGGCCTTTACCGGCGTGGGCCGTCACGCCGCTGACGGGGTGCTCTATGCGGTGAATATTTCGGGCTTGTCGGTCAATGACGACGACTTCTACGCGTTCGTGCTCGACTGCATGAACCGCCACGGGGTGGCCGCCGAACAAATCTGTTTTGAGCTCACCGAGACCGCCGCAATCTCGCACCTGAAGGAAGCGCGCAATTTCATCGAGCGACTGACCGACGTCGGCTTTTGTTTTGCCCTCGATGACTTCGGCGTCGGCATGTCGTCGTTCTCGTACCTGAGGAATCTGCCGGTCTCGTTCCTGAAAATTGATGGCAGCTTTGTTCGTTCGATGATGCAGAATCCCATTGATCGCGGCATGGTGGAGGCGATCAACCGCATCGGACACGAGATGAATATCAAGACCATTGCCGAGCATGTCGAAAACATCGAGGTGCTGGGCGCACTCAATGCCATGGGAGTGGATTACGCCCAAGGCTGGGCGATCTCACGCGGTCGGCCGTTCGACGCCATGACACCCTCCGCATGAGGGGAACACGTGGTCTGCAGGTGGTGCTCGCCACGATAGTGGCCTTGGGGTTTGTCATGCCCGCGCCGGCCAGCACGGCGGTGTTCGTGGCCCAACACGCCGAGCGCGCCGAACATCGTGCAGCCGAGTCGGGAAAGACGACGGCGCTGACCACAGGCACCGCCTTGCAGTCGCTTGATCGCGTGGTGGTCGACGAGCAGGGCGAGGTTGATCTGGTGATTAGCCGTCACGGCCGGGTCGAGTTGGGGGCTGACACCGCCATGGTGCTTGAGCGAACGCCGTTTTCGACCTTTGATGTCAACCTGTTGACCCAGCTTCGGGTTGAGCGCGGCTATCTGCGGCTGGTTTGGAAGTACCCCGACTTCGGCGCACGCTGGCCGATGGTGGTTGACGTGGGGCCGTTTCGCATCAATGTCACCAGCGGTGAATATTTTGTCGAGCACCATCCCGATCGCACCGTGCTGTGCATTGCCGAAGGCCAGGTGGCCATCAGTACGCCGGGCCAGGCCGAGGCGGCGGTGTTCACGGCGTCGTCGTGCTATCGCTTGATGTCGGGCGCGGCGGCGCAACACGCGGAGATCGCGCCTGACCAGTTTGTTGCCGTGCGTCAGCAACGTGCGCTGATGCCGCTGGCGGTTGCTGTCGGTCTGGCGGGCGGGCAAACCCGGGTTGCGCAGGTCGGGTCAGCCGCGGCGCAAGCACCTCGCGATCCAGCGCCGACCGCAACATTGACGCCGCGCGGCCCCGCTGCGCCATCGCCCCAGCCAACGGCAACCTCAGCGCCCAGCATTGACGACGCCCGTGATCGCGCCATTCGTGGCGCGTTGGGTTCGGCGCCGCGCGACAATGCGCCGCCTTCTGAGCGTCGCCCGTCCCCTGAACCCACAGAGCGTGCCCGTCCAACGACGAGCCCGGCGCCCCGCGCCGCGCCGGCCCCCAACGACGGCCGATGGGCGCTGAACGTGGCGTCGCTGAGTCAGCGTGAAGACGCCTTGAAGGTGCAGCAGCGCCTGATCGGCAAAGGCTTCACGCCCGATATCGTGGACGCGACGGTCAATGGGCGACGGTGGTTCCGCGTGCAATTGCGTGGTCTCGCCGACGCCGCCGAGGCGCGCGCGCTGGCCAAGCGCCTGGAAGCGGAGGCGGGGTTCAGCGGTGCTTGGCCAGTGCCGCCGGCGCGCTGAAAACCTGGACGTTGCAGCCTTGGGCTTGTCCGTCAATGGATCGGACACGCGTGACCAACCGAGCCTAGTCGTCAGTCCGTACCACGCGCGCCAGAAGACCAAGTCGCGGGCTGTCGAGGTAATGCAGCTCGCCGCGACGCACGCGGCGCCGTTCACGCATCGGGTAGATGCGCGGCGCCCCCGATTCTGATGACACGTAGCGCAGGTCGGCATCGATGTGCAGAAAGCGGCCCATCTCGAGTGCAATCGAGCCGCTCAGGGCCAGGATCGGCGTGCTGCCATCCTCGCCGTAGGTGACCACCGCGCCATCCTCGATGCGCAGGCGCGGGCCATTTTTCTCGGGCGGGTTGTCCTGCAGCCAACTGAGTCGCACCAAGGGCTCGTAGCGCTGGGCATTGTCGAGACGACGCCATTGCTGGCTCAGGGCAAAGTCGTCTTCGGGCAACAACGAGATGCGCGCCTGGACGAGACCCAATCCGTCGTCAAGCTGCAAGCCTGGCGGCAGGTTGCGACCCGGTAGCGGCTGGCCGCCTTCAGTGGAGGCGTGTCGGTCAAGAAAGACGATCACATCGACCCGGTATTGCGGCCCCTGGGCCAACGCGCTGCCGCCCACCAGGCCCAGTGCGAGGAGCACGCCGGCCAAGGTGCGCAACAGGGACGTTAGAGAAAAGTAAGGCATCAGGCTGAGACTTCCAGTGGGGCAGTGGGGGGCAACAGTTTGAACAGTGGCGCGAGACGCTCGATGCGCTCGGCAGGGTTGCTGAAGTCGGCGTGTACATGCAAGCGCTTCTGCCCTTCAAGCCGGTAAAGCTTCGGGGCCTTTTGCACCAGTGTGACCAGTTGCAGCGGGTCGAAGCGCGCCACCGGACCGAAGTCCAGCGCCGCCGACTTGGCGCCGATGCGCGCGCGGCTGAAGCCACGTGCCACCAGATCGATCCGCAGGCTGGCCTGGTCGAACAGCCGCGCGGTGGCGTCGGGCAGCGGGCCGAAGCGGTCAATCATCTCGGCCTTGAGTGCGTCCAGCGTGTCGGCGTCGGCGGCTTCGCTGATGCGCTTGTAAAAGGTCAGGCGGGTGGCGATGTCAGGCAGGTAGTCGTCGGCAATCAGCGCGGTCACGCCCAGGTCGACCTCGCATTCGCTCTGGCCAAACGGTGCGTCGTTAAGCGCGCCACGCTGAATGGCCTTGACCGCGCGGGCCAGCAGCTCGGCATAGAGCGTGAAGCCGATTTCTTCGATCTGGCCCGACTGGTCGTCGCCCAGCAGTTCGCCGGCGCCGCGAATCTCCAGATCATGGGTGGCCAGCGCGAAGCCGGAACCCAGCTCGCCCAGCGCTTCGATGGCGGTCAGCCGCTTCTCGGCATCCGGACTCATGTTGCGCTTGCTGGGCACCAGCAGATAGGCGTAGGCGCGGTGATGACTGCGCCCGACGCGACCGCGCAACTGATGCAACTGCGCCAGCCCCAGATGATCGGCGCGGTCGATGAGAATGGTGTTGGCGCTGGGGACGTCGATGCCCGACTCGATGATGGTGGTACACACCAGAATGTTGAAGCGCTGGTGGTAGAAGTCGAGCATCACCTGTTCCAGCTCGCGTTCGCGCATCTGGCCGTGGGCGATGCGGATGCGGCCCTCGGGCACCAACTCGGCAAGCTTGGCGCCGAACAGTTCGATGTCGGCGACTTCGTTGTGCAGGAAGTACACCTGCCCGCCGCGTCGCAATTCACGCTGGATGGCCTCGACCACCAGGCCGTTATCCCACTCGGCCACGGTGGTTTTGATGGCGATGCGGTTGGCCGGCGGCGTGGCGATGATCGACAGGTCACGCAGGCCGGCGAGGCTCATGTTGAGGGTGCGCGGGATCGGCGTGGCGGTGAGCGTCAGCAGGTCGACGTTGGCGCGCAGGTTCTTGAGTTTTTCCTTGTGGCGAACGCCGAAGCGGTGTTCTTCATCGACCACCACCAGGCCCAGATCCTTGAACTTGACGTCGGGCTGCAGCAGGCGGTGGGTGCCGATGACCACGTCCAGCGAGCCTTTTTCAAGCTGATCGAGCATGGCCTTCTGCTCTTTGGTGGTGCGCATGCGCGACATGGCGGCGACGCGAATCGGCCAGTCGGCGAAGCGGTCATTGAAGTTCTTGGCGTGCTGTTCGGCCAGCAGGGTGGTGGGCGCCAGCACGCACACCTGACGACCCGAGCGTGCGGCGGCAAATACCGCGCGCAACGCGACCTCGGTCTTGCCGAACCCTACATCGCCGCAGACCACTCGGTCCATGGGCTTTTCGGCGAGCAGGTCGGCCAGCACCGCGTCAATGGCCTTCTGTTGGTCAGGCGTCGGCTCGAACGGAAAGCCATCGCAGAAGCGCTGGTAGTCAGGTTCGTCCAGTGCCAGTGCCTGACCGGTCTGTGCCTGTCGCCGGGCCTGAATCTGCAGCAGTTCGGCGGCCACGTCGTGGGCCTTGGACTGCGCCTTGTCGCGCGCCTTTTTCCATTTGTCGGCGCCCAGATTGTGCAGCGGCGCGGTGGCATCGTCGCCGCCGGTGTAGCGGTGAATCAATGACAGCGAGGCGACCGGCACATAGAGCTTGTCGCCGCCGCCGTATTCCAGCACCAGGTACTCGGTGGCGACGCCGCCGGCGTCGAGCCGCTCCAGCCCCAGATAACGACCCACACCCTGTTGCACGTGCACCACGGGCGCGCCAATCTGCAAGCTCGACAGGTCGCGCAGCAGGGTGTCGGGGTCACGGACCCGCTGCGCCCGGGCGCGGCGGATGGTGGCAGTGGGCGCGCGGCCGGTGAGCGCGGTCTCGGGGACGATGCCGTAGCCGTTGTGGGCGTCGATCAGCCCTTCATCGACCGGGCCCAGCACCACGCTGAAGCGCTTGGTCTGCTGCTCGAACGCCGGCCAATCATCGAGTTGCGCCGGGGCCAGGCCATTGCGGCGCAGACGCTCGATCAACACCTCGCGGCGACCCGCGGACTCGGCCACAAACAGCACACGGCCTTCGCTGGCGGTGCAGTAGGCCAGCACCTCGTCGGGGGTTTGCGGCAAGGGCTGTATGGCGGGGCGGTCTTCGATGCGCTCGAACGGCAGCAGCCGATCAAGCGCCTTACGCGGCGTCAGATAGAGTTTGTCGGGCGGCAGCAGCGGGCGGCTCAGGTCGCCGGAATAGCGCTGGAAGCGCTCGCCGATCTGCTTCCAGTCGCGGTCCAGTTGTTCGCGTAAGTCACAGGCGATGAACAGCTTGGCGGTGTCGGGCAGGTAGTCGGCCAGGCAGGCGGTGTCGTCAAAAAAAAGGGGCAGGTAGGCCTCGATGCCGCCGGGCATCACGCGTTTGCTGACATCGCTGTAGATGCGGCTGCGTGCCGGGTCGCCCGAAAGTGCCTCGCGGTAGCGACGACGGAAGCCTTCGATGCCCTCGCGGTCGGTGGGAAATTCGCGCGCCGGCAGCAGATGAATACGTTCCACCTTGCCCTCGCTGCGCTGGGTTTCCGGGTCGAAGGTGCGAATGGTTTCGATGTCTTCGTCGAACAGGTCGATGCGATAGGCGGCGGTCGAGCCCATCGGGAACAGGTCAAGCAGGGCGCCGCGCACCGCAAACTCGCCCTGGGTCTGCACCTCGGTCACCGCCGCATAGCCGGCGTGAACCAGCCGCTCGCGGAAACGCTCCAGCGGTAGACGATCACCCACCTTGAGATCAAAGCGGCGACCGTCCAGCCATGACCGGGGGGGCAATCGCTGCATGGCGCTGTCGGCGGTGGCCAGCAGCAGGGCCGGTTGCCCGTCTGCCAGTGCGGCGAGCGCGGCCATGCGCTGCGAGACCACTTCTTGATGCGGCGAGAACGGGTCGTACGGCAGCACCTCGGTGTCGGCAAGGTGAATCAGCCGCAGCCGGTCAGCCAGAAAGAACTGCAGCAGTCCTTCAAGTCGGTAGGCGTGCTGTTCGTGATCGGTGATCAGGACGGTGAGACCGGGGTGCGCCAGCGCAGCACGCGCCGCCGCCAGGGCATCGGCAGTAAGGTTCACAAATAACGAGACAGTGCAATGAAGGGCGCGTAGTGTACCGATCCGACGCGGCATCCCCGACCGCGCAGGTCTGGAGTTCTGCCGATGCGTTCAATCAGTCACATCATCATCGCCGTGGTGCTGGCCGCCGCAGCGGTTGTTGCCTCGACGCAGATTGCCGATGGCCTGCGGCAGTTTCGTTCGTCGGACCGCAACGTCACGGTCAAGGGGCTGGCCGAGCGCGAAGTGGCCGCCAACCTGGTGATCTGGCCGGTCAATTTTGGCGAGGCCGACAACAGCCTCGAAGCCCTCTACAACCGGCTCGAGGCGCACACTGCAGCCGTGCGCGCCTATCTGCAGCGCCAGCAGGTGAGTGATGCCGAGGTCAGCGTCGGACTGCCGCGCGTGCAGGACATGCAGGCCGATGCCTACGGCGGCAACATGGCGCGACCGTTTCGCTATCGCGGCGAACTGACGCTGACGGTGCGCAGCGCGGAGGTGCCGCTGATGAAGACTGCCATTCAGAACGCTGGTGAGCTGGTGCGCGACGGGGTGGTGTTTGGCGCGTACAACGAACCGCCGCAGTTCATTTTCACTGAACTGAACGCCCTGAAGCCCGAACTTCTCGCCGATGCCACCGCCAACGCGCGGCTGGCGGCCGAGCAGTTCGCAGCCGATTCGGGCAGCGAGGTGGGGGCGATTCGTGATGCCAATCAGGGCGTGATCAGCATCAACGACCGCGACGCCGCGACCCCGGACATCAAGGTTGTGCGGCTGGTATCCACCGTGGTCTATCAGTTGCGCTGAGCGGCAGCGGTGAGGTTGATTTGTCGGTCCAGCGCGAGGTAGCGCCGCAGCCGCCGTGAGGCACTGTCCACCGCAACATTGAGCAGCACCGTGGCCAGCAGGAGCGGCAGCAGACGATCGAGCCGCAGCTCGGCGAGTGCCGAATCGATGTAGAAGCCCAGCGTGTAGATGCCGAGAATGCCGACCACGGCCGATTCGCGAAGGATGATCTCCCAGCGATAGAACAGGTAGGCCAGAAACGGCGCGAACAACCGCGGCACCACCTCCCAGAGGTAGTGGTTGAGTCCGCCAATGTGGTCTGCGCGCTGCGGCAACTGATCGGCGGTGCGTGCCAGCAGGAAGGCGATGATGGCGGCGTTGTGCAGCATCAGCGCCACCACGGCCGGCAGCATCGACGGGCCCCACAGCAGCAGCAGCAGGTAGGCCAGCAGGTATTCGGGCGTGGCCCTGAGCACCAGCAGCCCGAGGTGGCCGCCGGCCTGGCCGAGGCGGCCGCTCACGGCGCGGATCGCCAGCGGCCAGAGCAGCAGCGTCAACAGGGCCGTGGCGGCCAGGGCCAGCACGCTGAGCAGCAGCGTCTGGATCAGGCCGGGAATGATGGCGTTCTGGAGTACCTGCAGCAGCCACTGGCCATAGGCCGGCCCGTCGCCGCGCAACAACGCCGCCGGCCACAGATCGCGGCTGACCAGGTCCCAGAACGCCTGACCGCTGAGGCGCCACTCCCCCGGCAGCAGCCACGGCAGGCCCAGCAGCCACAGCGGCCAGCTCCACGCCGGCACCAGCAGGCGGAAACTGCCGATCAGGGCCACCAACGCCAGCAGGTAGGCGCCGGCCTCGGCGTAGGCGCCGTAGGACAGCGCTGCACCGAGGTGATAGCCCAGGGTCGGCAACCCGACAAAGCCGAGGACTGCGCTGGAACGCAGCCCGCATTCGGCGCGGGTGAGCAGGTAGCGGCGCATCTGCGGCCACGCCTGGGGCAGGCGCACACACAGCCAGACGCTGAGCGGCGCGGTACCCGGCGGCAACTGCCGCACCGCGTCGTCGGGCTGTTCGGCCAGGATCTCGGCAAACACCTTGGCGAAGATGCCGGTGTACGGAATGGCGATGGCCAGCAGGCCGGTGAGCGGCGTCAGGCCGAATACGTGCAGAAACAGCAGCGCCCAGAACAGCTCGTGAATGGCGCGCACGCTGGCGGCAAAGATTCTGACCGCGCGAAACCGCCACAGCGTGGCCAGCACCAGGCCCAGCGGGGCCGCCAGCAGGGTGCCGAGCAGACCGAAGGCAAAGGTCAGCGCCAGCGCCCGGAGGATGACCGGCAGATTGCTGAAATCGGGCTGGATGAACCCGCTGGCGATGCGCTGCAGCTCGGCGCCCGGCTCGGCGGTGATGATGGCCAGGTCGGCGAACGGCACCAGCAGCAGGGCCCCCAGCAGCGCCAGCAGGCTGAACCGGGTACGGCTCACATGCAGCCGCGCGGAACCGTGAGTCGCGTCTGCTGCGGTGCCGATTCGGCGCCGTGTGTCGCGCCCCCGTACAGCGACTCGAGCAGCGTCGGCGTCAGTGCCTGCGGCGGCAGGTCGAAGGCGATCCGGCCGTCGGTGACGCCCAGCACCCGGGTGGCCAGCTGCAGGCCGGCATCGACATCGTGCATGGCGCAGATCAGCGTGCCGAAGCGCGCACCGAGGTGGGCGATGGCCTGGCGAGCCCGCTCGGGGTCCAGCGCGGCGCAGGGTTCGTCGGCCAGCAGCAGGTCGCCGCCGCGGTACAGCGCGCGGCCAATTGCCACCCGTGACTGCTGGCCGCCGGAGAGCCGGTCAACGGCGTGGTCGAGCGCGTCGATCAGGTCCAGCGATGCGGCGACGTCGCTGATCCGCGCCCGCTCGGCGCGCGGCATCCAGCACAGCGATTGCAGATTGCGCCACAGCGGCCGCTGGTCGATCAGTCCCAGCGCGATGTTGTGCGCCGCGCTCAGCGGTCCGACCAGTCCGTGTGGCTGCGGAATCAGGGCCGCGGCCGCGCCCGCCGCGCGGTACAGCGCAGTCAGCAGCGTGGTCTTGCCGGCGCCACTGGGCCCGAGCATGACCACCCGCTCGCCGCGCCGCACCGTCACATCGACATCGTGCAGAACCGCAGTACCGCGATACCCCAGCGTCGCGGCCTGCAGCGTGAGCATCAGCGCGGGGCGCCGTCTTCAATGATGCCAACGGCGCGGGCGGTGGCCTCGATCGGGGCATAGTCTTCGTTGCGGGCGGGGATGAAGCCGCTGCGTGGAAACCGTGCCAGCAGGTCGGGATCGGTCATGTTCAGCAGCGCCTGCTGAACCCGCGCGGTGAAGCCGTCGCCGTAGCGGGCGTCGGCATCGCCGCGGATGGTCCATTGATAGTCGGGGTATCCGGGCGAGCGCCAGATCACGCTGACCTTGTCGGCGTCCACGGTGCCGCGGGCAACTTCGCTGTCCCAGGTGGTGTAGCCGAGCACGCCCAGCTCATAGGCGCCGGACTGCACCAGTTGCAGGGTGCGGGTGTGATCGCCCGAGTAGCCGACCCGGCTGAAAATCTGCCCCGGCGCCTCGCCAAAGTGCTCGCGCAGGAAGTATTCCGGCATCAGGCGTCCCGAGGTCGATCCCTTGTCGCCAAAGGTAAAGGTGCGCCCGCGCAGGGCGTCGGTGAGCGTTTCGCCGGGCGGCAAACCGGTGCTGTGGTGGGCAATGATCAGGCTGTGGTATTCGGGGTCTTCGGTGCCCTGGGCGATGGCCCGCGCACCATCCTGGCGGAGCCGCGCCTGGACGCCGGACAAGCCGCCGAACCATGCCAACTGGACCTCGTCATTGAGAAATGCCGTGACCGCCGCCGCGTACGAGGTGACCGGGACATAGCGCACCGGCACGCCGAGTGCTGCTTCGAGTTCGGCGGTGACCGCCGAAAAGCGCGCTTCGAGCTGCCGCGCATCGCGATCCGGAATGGCGGTGTAGACAAAGACATCGTCGGTCTCGGCAGCCGGGCTGACGGCATCAACGGTGTCGGCCGACGGCGTACAAGCGACTAGGCCCAGGGCCAGAATCCAGCAGGAAAATCGGGTCATGGGATCGGTCCGGGTACCGCCGTCTCAGTAAAGGGATACCACGCGATCATTGACGAAGGTGTAGCGCGGCTGCTTGTACCAGCCGTAGAGCAGCGAGCGGCGCGGTTCCTTGTGAATCTTCTCGTCGTAGATCTCGAGCACGCCGTTCTGCGGGTCCATCCAGAAATCGAGGTCGTAGAGCTTCTTCTCGTCGCCGACCACGTGAAAATCGGTGCACGCGAAATAGGTGTTGCTGCCGATCCGCCGAACCGGGTCGTGAATCTCGACGAACTTCAGTTCCAGCGTTTCATCGGTCTTGCTGTCGTGAATGCGGAACACGCCGTTCTCGTCGGCGCGTTCGGCGATGAAGGCCATCATCGCTGCCTTGATGTCTTCAACGTAGTACTTCTCAGGTACCGCCGCCTCCGCCGCAGCCGTTTCCGGTGCGGCGGCGGCAGCGGGTTCTTCACCGGCCAGCACCATGAGGGGTGCGCTGAGCAATAAAGCGATCCAATGGTTCATGACAATCCTCATGGTGTGGGCCGGGTCCGTCAGGCGGGGCCTATTCCTTGGCTTCGGCGGGTTCGCCCGCGTGTTCCTTGGCGGCAGCAGGCTCGCCCGCATGCTCCTTGGATTCGGCTGCTTCGCCGCCGTGTTCCTTGGACTCTGCGGCTTCGCCCGCGTGCTCCTTGGTTTCAGCGGCCTTGCCGCCGTGCTCGTCGGCGGGCTTGCCCCCGTGGTCCGCTGCAAACGCGGCGAAGGGCAGGGCGAACATCAGTGTTGCGATCAGCTTTTTCATGGACATAACTCCAGTACGTGAGTGAATCAAACAACGCGGGTAAAACGTTACCGTCCGACACCTTCATGGCGTGAAGGCTGCTGCGAGGGCGATTGCCCCAGGTCCAGGTTGCGGACCTTGAAGGGTTCAGAAAGCCATGCCAGCGGCGAAAAGGCCAGTTGTCGGGCGTGTGGCAAACCGAGGCTCCCCGGTGCGGCGGTGGTCGCACCGCCATCGGCGGGTCGTGCATAAGTTCTGAACATAAAGTCCCATACGCTGAAGATGGTCGAAAAGTTGCGGTTGCCAAAATTTTGATCGACGGCGTGATGGGCGGCGTGAAAGCGCGGGGTCACGACCAGCTTCGACAGCCAGCGCTCGACCCGGTCGGGAAAATCGATATTGCTGTGGTGAAACTGGGCACACAGGCTGACCAGTGCCTCGAACAGGAACCACGCGACCACCGTCGGTCCCCAGACGACGATCCACAGCGTTTTGATGGTCGCGGAGATCAGCAACTCGCCGGGGTGGAAGCGCAGCGCGGTGGTGATGTCCATCTCGGTATCGGCGTGGTGGGCCTTGTGAAAGCGCCACAAAAACCGCACCCGGTGGTTGGCGCGGTGCCAGACGTAGTCGAAGAAGTCGATGACGATGATCGAGACGATGATCTCGGTCCAGCCCACCAGTCCCAGCCAGCGGCTGATGCCCCAACCCTCTTCCTCGACGTGCACCAGCCACAGTAGAAAGGGCACGTAGGCTACGACCCGAATGATCACCGTGTTGAGGGCCGCGACGCCGGCATGAAAGCCCAGTCGCTGCCAGCGGGCCATGCCGGAGCGACGTGCCGGGAACAGGGTCTCGATCAGCAGAAACAGGCCGAAGCCGCCGAGAAAGACGATGAGCTTGCCGGTATCCAGATCCAGCGACATGGGCGGTTCCTGATGAAGGGACCGCTAGGCTAGCGCGCCCGGGCGGTGCTCGCAGGTCCGCGCGACGATCAGGACGCGCCGGATGGGCGCGACCGAACCCTTATCGGGTCTTGCGTCGGTAGCCGCCGCCGCCGCGACGCACGCTTTTGCCCTCGATGGCAACCGGCGCCACGGGCTTGCTGAACAGGGCGCTGAAAAAGTCAGACCCCTTGCCCATGTCGTTCAGCGACATGTGATCGAGCGCGTTGTTGAAGTACTCGACCCCCCGTTGCCGCATGTCGCGTACGAAGGCGGCTCCGGCGGGTGTGAGGGTGACGATTTTCTCGCGTCCCGAATGCGGGCTTTCACGCTGGCTCAGAAAATTCAATGGCGGGCTGGCGAGGTCACGCAAAATTTTCGACACGTTGGAATTGCTGGTTTCGTACCATTCGCGCAGGCTGCGTTCGATGTCTTTGCGCAGCATTTCGTGGTCGGCACCGACCTCGGAGGCCACCAGCCACAGCACCGCACCCTGGGTGCGCGACACCACGCCGTCGCACATGGCCGCTTCCAGCGTCATGCCCAAGCGGTAGTGCACTTGATAAAAGAAATCCATGAACTCGCCATAACGGCGGCTGCGGGATGTGGCGGGTTTCGGGCGAGCAGGGGTGGGGGTTTTGGGCATGGCGATGGGGTGCGAGCAGGGTCGCGCGGGTCATTTCTAATCGGGTATGTAGGTGAATACTACATTATGGAAACAGTGTGAATCCGGCACCTCAAGCGCGCGCGATCTGAAAAATTGCCAAGGTCAGACGTGGTAATCGGCCAACGGGCGTTGCGCCGATCAGTGCCGCCGATATCCCCAGTCTCGGCTCGGTGTGGCACTCTTCGTCTCCCGAAAAACCGGCCGGCGCGTCAGTCCCGGCCAAAAACGACAACCTGCACGAGAGCCCCGATGAGCAGTCTTCAGCCCAGTCATACCGTGGTCATTGTTGGCGGCGGCCAGGCCGCTGGAGAAACCGCGTCAGAGCTTCGCAAGCAAGGCTTCGAGGGTCGGGTGGTGATTGTCAGCGACGAATCACAACCGCCCTACAAACGCCCACCCCTGTCAAAGGCGTATCTGGCCGGCGCCGTGGAGCAGGCGCAGTTGTTCGTCATGCAGCCGTCCATCCTCGAGAAGCATCGCATCGAGTTTATGGGCGGTGCCCGCGTCGCCAGCATTGATCGGGTGGGGCAGGCCGTCGTGCTGGCTGACGGTCAGCGCTTCACCTACGACCGACTGGTGCTGGCCACTGGCGGCCGGGCGCGGCCGCTGCCCATCCCGGGTGCCGACGCCGCAAATGTCTTTCTGCTGCGCAGCATCGATGACGTGACCCGCATTCGCGCGCGCTGCGCCGAGGGCAAGCGGGTGGTCATCGTCGGCGGTGGGTTCATCGGCCTCGAAGTGGCGGCGGTGCTGCTCAAACAGGGCTTGCACGTCACCGTGCTGGAAGGCCTGGACCGGGTACTGGCGCGGGTGACGGCGCCCGAGGTATCGGCATTCTTTGAGCGGGTGCATCGCGAGGCGGGCGTCACCGTGCACACCGGCGCGCAGGTCGCTGAACTGGTGGGGGCGCCGGAGGTGACGGCGGTGAAGCTCGCTGATGGCCGCGAGATCGTCGCCGACTTCGTGATTGCCGGTATCGGCCTGATCGCCAACACCGAGCTGGCCGCAGAAGCCGGGCTGGTGGTTGACAACGGCATCGTCGTTGACGAGTTCGCGCAGACAAGCGACCCCCTGATTTACGCTGCGGGCGATTGCACCAATCACCCCAGCGCATTTTTGGGTCGTCGAGTGCGTCTCGAATCGGTGCAGAACGCCATGGAGCAGGGCCGGGCGGTCGCTCGCAACCTCATGGGCAACACCGAGGCCTACCAGAACGTGCCGTGGTTCTGGTCGGACCAGTTTGACCTGAAGCTGCAGATGGTCGGCATCTCCACCGGCTACGAACAATTGGTGCTGCGCGGCGACCCGCAAACCGAGCGCAGCTTTGCGGCCTTTTATTTGAAGGGCGGCAAACTGGTCGCCGCCGACGCTGTCAGCCGCCCGAAAGATTTCATGTTTGCCAAGAAGCTGGTGGCGGCCGGTGCGGTGGTTGACCCTGCGGTGCTTGCCGACCCCGAGGCCTCACTGAAAGATTTGGCGGTCTGAGCGCGGCCCCCGCGTTTTAGGCGCATTGACAGGCGCATTGACAAAGGTCGCATGCCGTCGTTCTGTTAATCGCTTTTTAGGTGCCGCTGAGTTTTCGGCGCAAGCCCGTCAGCACCGCGTCGTTGCCGGCCAGTGCAACCAGCGAGCGCTGTTCAAGCGTCAACTGATCGGCCAGTGACGCTTCGGCGCTGCCACGCAGCAAGGCGCGAGTGGCGCGGGCGGCGGCGCCACAGGCAATGAGTGCCTGGGTGCGCGTGATGACCTCGGATAAAAAAACATCGTCGTCGCCGTCGATCAGCGCATTGAAGAAGCCCAGTGTCAGCCCCTGTTCGGCGCGGACCGCGTCGCCGCCCAGCATGAATGGGATCGCCTGGCGCAGCCCGATCCGTCGCGGCACGAAGTACGTGGTGCCGCTGTCCGGTGACAAACCCAGCTTTGAAAACCCTGCGCGTAGGGTCGCGGTGGGGCGGGCGTACGCCACATCACAGGCGCAGACCAGACCGAGCCCGGCGCCGGTGGCCGGCCCGTTGACCGCCGCGACCAGCAGCGGACCCGCCTCAGTCAACCGACGCAAGGCGCTGTGGACGGTGGTCGCCAAACCGTCCAGCAGCGACGCCAGCGTCTCGGGGCTTTCATCATCGGCAAGGGCGTCCTTGAACATCGCCAGGTCGCCGCCGCTGCAGAAGGCGCGACCCGCGCCGGTGAGAATCAGCGCGTCAATGTGCGGCGATTGCTCCACGCGCTCGGCCAGGGCCGTCAGTGCATCACCCATCGCCCGGTCGATGCCGTTGGTGGCGTTGGGACGGTTGAGGGTGGCGATCAGCAGCCGTTGGTCGCGGCGCTCATCAATGAGGATCGCGTCAGTCATGGCGAGGTTCACAGGGACGGAAAATTGCCGAGGCGCATGCCGCCGTCGCAGTCGAGAATGGTGCCGGTGACGTAGCGGGCATCCGGGCTGCCCAGATACGCCACGGCGCGGGCAATGTCCGACACCTCGCCAAACGCCTTGAGGGCCGTGTTGTTGCGCACGGCAGTCTCGATCTCGGGCGTTGCCGACAGGCGCGCCAGCCCCTCGGTGCCGGCGATGGGGCCGGGCGACACGGCGTTGACCCGTACGCCCTTGGCGCCCCATTCCAGCGCCAGACACTTGACCAGCATGTCGATGCCGGCCTTGGCGGCGCAGGCGTGCGCCTGATTGGGAATCGCGCGCTGGGCCTGCGGCGCGGTGATCGCCAACAACACACCGCCGGGTTTGCGGGTGTGCGGCAGGGCAGCCGAGAAGACATTAAAGGTGCCAATCAGGTCGATGTCGATGACGGTCTTGAAGCCGTTGGCGCTGAGCTTGTCGGCGGGTGCGAAAAAGTTGCCCGCAGCGGCGGCAATCACCAGGTCAAGCGGACCGTGCTGCTGCGCGACGTCGGCCAGTCGCTCGACGATGCCGGGGGCGTCGCGCACATCCACCGAGTACCCGACCGCGTTACCACCTTGCCCGGCAATGGCGGCCGTGGCGGCGTCGAGCTTGTCCTGCGAGCGACCGAAGATGACGACGGTCGCACCCAGCGTGGCCAGGTGATGGCTGATGCCCAAACCGATGCCGGACGAGCCACCCGAGATAACGACGACGCGGTTTTGGTAGTGATGACTGATCGACGTCGGGCCCATGACGGGGTCGACAATGTTGGATGCCGGAACCATCTTCGAGCTGACCTCTAACAGGAATCGGCGCGAACTATCGCACGATCAGTCGCGCCGGGCTGTGAGGGCAAACCTGCAGGGTCAGCGCGCAGCAGTGACCAGCGTCTTGGCCGTTTCGGCCTCCGGGTAGTAATGAGTCAAGGCGCGCACGGCCACCTCGTAACCGCGGGTGTCGCCGGTCCGCGCCAGCGCGTAAGACCACACTTGCAGCAGTGACTTGCTGGGCACGCCGTCGGACTTGCGTACGTCGGTGATCAACTGCCGGGCCGATTGTTGTGCGGCCGGGTAGTCGCCCTGCAGAAACAGCGCCTTGGGTGCCAGTTCAAGCGTCGCCAGTGACTGGCCGCCGTCAGCGCGGTAGCGGGCGACCCAATCGAGTGAGCGCACCAGGTCCCCTTCGAGGTAGTACGTGACCGCCAGTGTCTGTTGCAGGTATTCGACCGCAGCCGGGGGTGCCTCGCCGGTGCTGATGGCCCGCTCGTATGCCTTGGCCATTTCCAGCGGCTTGCCCTGTTCGGAGAGTGCGCGTGCGCGGAGCATCGCCTCGGTGTAGACCTCGTCGGGTTTGAGGCTGCGCAGGTCAACCGCCCGATCCAGGCGGCGCAGCGCCTTCTTGGGTTTGCCTTCGTCGATGAAGCTCTTGGCGGCGATGAAGTAGGCGGCCAGTTTCGAGTCGGCCGGTGCCTTGCGATCTCCGGCGCGCAATGAGGTGCGAGAGGGGCCGGCTGCGCTGCTGCCGATGGCGGCGCCGTGCATGGACCGATCCTGGATGTCGCACAAGCTGCCCATGGCAAGCGCCGTTCCGGGGAGTGCAAGCAGACTGCCGATCATCAGCGCGCGAACCGTGTGACGGGTGTTCATGGCGTGTCTCCTCTTAGTGCGTGTCTACCGCTACGCCGATTCCGGGGGCTTGGATTCAGCGTGGACTCATCTCACAATTCATGTTGCGCGCGCCGGTAACGCCTGGCAAACCCCGTTCGGGGATTCAGCCGAGGCTGGCCGGGTCAAAGTCGGCCTTCCAGTAGTGGGGCCGAATGATGGGAATGCCCAGCGACACGAATGCGCGGTTGTCCTCGAAGAAGGTTGATTCCAGTCGAATGCGACCCTCGGCGTCGTATTCATGAAAGGTCGACCCGATGGTCTCCACGGTCTTGCCGCCGGTCGGGATGCCGCGATAATGGTTCGCACCCTCAATGCGCAGGTTCCACAGAATCAGCCCCCAGCGGGCATCACCCAGGTATTCGGTGGGCGTGAAGGTGTAGCGGCCGTGCTGCCCGCCGGCCATGCCCCCGTAGTGCTGCAACAACATGTCGCGGTTGGTCAGCGTGTCGCGCAGGTGATCGTCGACCTTTGCGTACTCAGACGTAAACGCATCGGCGTAGAGCTGGCTCAGCACCTCAGCGTCGCCGCCCAAGGCATTACACCAGTCGGCGGCGAAGGCGAGGGTGCCTGCCTTGGCACCGCTCAGCACCACGTTTCTCGAGCGCACAGGCCCGTCTGTTTGCGGCGCGCCCGTGGGCAACTTGGTTGGGTGTTGCGGACCGGCAGCGCGCAGGACCTCGGCGGCGTCCCACCATGATGATTCCCGCTGAATCAGGCCCTTGTCGTCATAGATGTGAAAGGTATGACCCTGTGTGGTGAAGGGCTTGCCGGCAACGTCCAATCCCAGAAACACTTTGGCGTGCTCGGGGGCCCACTCCCAGCGCAGCAGACCGCAGCGCGCATCGCCGATGTAGGCGCGAATCCTGAAGTTGTGAATGCCGATGCCATTGTCCGGGTCGTTGTTGGCATAGGGACCAAACAGCCGGTGCAGGTCCGCCTGGGTGGTGACCCGGTGCTGGTCCAGCATTGGATCTTCGAACAGGAAACCGTCGCCCGGTCCGTAGAGCTCGCAGATCGCCTCAGGGCTGCTGCGGAAGGCCTTGAGCCACTGGATGCCGAAGCTGTAGTGCATGACGAAGGTTCTCCAAATTAATTGTTATGGGCGCCGGATGGGCGCGCTTGTCGCTGTCGGCACAGATCAATTGATACGCACTGTTACCAAGCATCGATCGGTCGCGAAGCCTCTTGCACGCTGCACCACGTAAAAGACACTCGCCAGAAACATGTCAAGAAAGTATTGTGTCGTAGGAATACGGTGTGATACGTTTCTGATCTTAGAAGAAAGTGTCGAAGCGTCGATGTTAAGTCAGCGGTCAGTTGATGCCAATTCAACGAGCCGGAAGACCGACAGGCGGCAAAAACAAGCACTGAACATTCAGTGCAGTACGTGCGGATTGACATCCTGAGGAGGGCAAGATGAGAAAACTGGTTCATGCCAGCGTTGCAGCTGCGTTGACGTTTGCGCTAACGCCGCTTTACGGCCAAGACGACGCGCCAAGTGCGGCCGAAGTCGACACCGAGACCGATGCGGCGGCTGAGCCCGCACCCCGGCGCCGGTTGTCGCGGTCGGTTGAAGAAATAGTGGTCACCGCGCAGAAGCGTGAAGAAAACCTTTCAGACGTGCCGATTTCTGTGCAGGCCTTCAGCGCTGATGCGCTGGATGCCCGCGGTGTGAAATCAACGCTCGACCTGATGAAGGTCACGCCAGGTCTGGACTTCGGCGTACAGGCCGGCGACTTTGCCAGCGTCTTCCTTCGCGGCATTGGCTCCGAAGCGTGGTTGACCTCCGACCCCAGCGTCGCCAGCTACGTCGACGGGGTGTACTACTCCTTCACGCCATCGCTGATTCAAGACTTGGGCGGCGTTGAGCGCGTCGAAGTGCTGAAGGGTCCGCAGGGCACCCTGTTTGGCCGCAATGCGATTGCCGGTGCGATCAACGTCATCACCAAAGAGCCCGACTTTGATGACCGCAGCATCACGGTCGACAACTTTAGCGGCAGTTACAGCAGCCGCAACGATCTGTCGATCAACAAGACGACAATCTTTGCCAACATGCCGGTGACCGACAACTTTGCGATGAACGTCTCGGCATTTTACGAGTACGACGCCCAGCAATGGTCCGAAGACGCGAGCATCGCCGGTGGGCCGGTGCCGGCCAAGACCACCTTCAGCGGTCGTTTCAAGTTCCGCTGGATTCCCACCGACAATCTGGAAATGCGCGCCACGATCTTTGGCTCGAAGCGCGAGGGCACCTCGACCTTGGCGGCCAACATTAACCCGACACCGCTCGGTCAGGTCCTGGGCATAGACGGGGTCAAGGAACGTGCGCGCTCACCGCAAACCGACCTCGATATGTATGGGCACTTGAGCTCCCTGGTGGGCTCGGTCACGGCCATTTACAATGCCGAACCGTTCGATACCAAGTTGATTTTGAGCAAGCAGCTTCACAGCAACCCTTACAACTACGACTACGACGGTAGCGAGCAAACATTTGCAGAGTTCATCGTGCATCGGCACTACGCCAAGATCAACGAGGCCGAAATCCAGTTTTTGTCCAACGAAACCTCGTGGGGCTCGGACTGGTTGACCTGGACGGCTGGCGCCTTCTTCTTTCAGAACGATCAGGGCTTTGACCCAGTGGAACTGACTGTTGGAGGTCTGGACCCTCAAAATCTGGGCGCTCAGACTTTCCTGGGTCTCGTCGAGATTCCAGATATCGTTGTTGCGGGTACCGATTTGGTGCTTCCGGCGATTCCGTTGGTTGATGATCTCACCGCCGGTTTCCCCAGCTATGCGCTGTCTAACACCGGCTTAGTCGAAACCGAATCGGTGTCAGTGTTTCTCCAAACCACGTTTAAGATTACGGACTGGTTCTCGCTGACGCTGGGTGGCCGCTATCAAGATGAATTCCGTGGCGTTTTGGATTCGCGAACCGCCATTCGTGTCGGCGTACCCGGCGAGATCGGCTTCCGGACCGAGGTGCTGGATTGGCAGCAGGCGCGTGATGCGCGCGGCGGCACGGCGCTCGGTATTCCAACCGACAACTTCCGGCCCGACAGTGACTCAACTCGGGCGTTCACCCCGAAGATCTCACTGGACTTCCGTCCGTTTGACGACGACACCCTGATTTTCCTGTCGGCACAGGAAGCGGTGAAGGCGCACTCGTTCAACGCCTTTGCGTTCTATCTGCCGCCGGCTTATGTGCCGGAGGAAACCATCCAAGCGGTGGAGTTGGGCATCAAGGGTTCGTTGTTTGAAGGGTCGATGCGCTACACGGCGGCAATCTTCCACTACGAAATCGAGAACCTGCAGACGCAGTTCATCTCATTGCTCAACGGTGGCGCACTGTCGCTGGACGTCGCCGGTGACGCGCGTTCGATCGGCTTTGACTTCGACGTAATCGTGGACCTGTTCCCGAGCATGTTCGACGGCCTGTCACTGACGGTGAATGGTGCGTTCCTAGACGCCGAATACACCGAGTACACCAACGGCGACGGTCAAGACCCGACCACCGGCATCTTCCTCGACAACCTCAACGATTACACCGGCAACCGCGTCACCCGCACGCCGGACTTTTCCGGTTCGGTGTCGCTGGCCAATGTGTGGTTGATTCCCGGTGGTACGTTTGAGGCCAGCACCAATGTCTACCACAACTCTGGCTTCTTCTATGTGGCCTCTGAAGATCCGCGTTATGAACAGCCGGCCTACACGACCGTCAACGCACAGCTGAGCCATTACTGGGAGCGGTATCGCCTGCGGACCACGCTGTCGGCCGAGAACCTGACCGACGAGTTCTACACCACCGGCACTCTGATTCTGGACCCCGGCATGTTGGCGACTCTCGGGCCGCCGCGCATCCTGGGCCTCAAGTTTCAGTGGACTTTCTAAGTCCACTTGCAACCAACAATTCGACCAGGGCGCGGCGTCCGGAGTCTGCAGGCGCCGCGACCCAAACGACATATCAGGGAACCAGTCATGACTAAATTTCGTTTGACAACATGTGCCAGTGCGCTGCTCGCATGCAGCGTTCTGTTGCCGGGTTTTGCCCAGGCGCAATACGGCGACGGCGGTGGTGGCGGTGGTGGCGGTGGCAACGAAGCCGAACAAGGCGCCGCTGCTCGTAACGTTGTGGACCTGCTCAATCGTCCGCTTTTCGACGGCTCGTACGGGGCGGTGCTCGGCCAATATCGTTTTTCACAAAGTGATCCGGTCCTCGACGGCGGCCCTGGCATCAATGCCCTGCTCGGTTATCGCAACCAGGTTTATGGCCTGGAAGCCGGTTTTGGCTACAACAGCGAGGACAGCGTCAAGCTCGGCCATTTCATCTTCAACGTCTTGGTCTATCCATTCGACTCAGTGCAGTTCCTCTACGGCTTGGTGGGCGTCGGCGCCTCGCGCTACCAGGACTACCCGTTTGAACGTTCGCCGCGCCCGGTTGAAGGCAACGATGGCTTCAACACCGCCAATGTTCAGGGCGGCATTGGCTACGTCTACCCACTTCGCTGGGGCAACTACGAGTACGGGCTGCGTGTTGAGACGCTGTATCGGCTGAGTGATCGTTTCACTGAGCGTGAAAGCGACAACATTCCCGACATTGCAGCACCCGACACGTTCAAGGACATCCTGCTGAACGTCGGTCTGCACATGCCGATGCGCGGGCTTCCGCCACCGCCACCGCCACCAACGCCTGAGCCGGTTGCCGTGGTCGTCGACAGTGACGGCGACGGTGTGAATGATGATCGGGACCAGTGTCCGAACACGCCGCGCGGAGAAGAGGTTGATGCCGTCGGATGCCCGTTGCCACCGCCACCTCCCGCCTGCGGGGAGGTCAGCAATGGCGGTGTGCCGTCGCTTGAGGGCTGCGGCGTCGGTGATTCGATCGTGCTGCGGGGGGTCAACTTCGACACCAACGAGGCATCGCTGACCGTCAATGCCCAGACGTTGCTCGATGACGTGGTGCGTGACCTCAAGGAGTTCGAAGACGTCGAAGTCGAAGTTGGGGGTCACACTGACAGCCGTGGGGCGGCCGACTACAACCAGCAGTTGTCCGAGCGTCGTGCCAAGAGCGTTCGTGACTATCTGGTGGGCAACGGCATTGCCGAGAACCGACTGACCACCGTGGGCTATGGCCTTGAACGGCCGATTGGCGACAACGAGACCGCTGAAGGTCAGGACCGCAACCGCCGCGTCGAGCTGCGGATTGTGGGTGGGACGGCCGTGCGGTCGTCCGGCGGCGGCTCAGCGGCCCCGGCTGACGAACCCGCGCCGGTCGATGATGGTGGTCTTGACGCGCTGACCGACGATGCGCCTGCCAGTGAGGTGCCCGAGGAAGCCGACTTGCCCGAGCCGGAAACGACCCCGGAGCCCACCGCCGCGCCGGCCTCTGAAAGTGATAGCAGCGATGACACCGACGAGGCACTCGACGACTTGTTCGACTTCTAAGTCCCTCCTTAGAACGTCGAAACCACTGCCCGGCGCTCAATGAGCGCCGGGTTTTTTTATGACTGCGCCGTTCCGACGGGGGCTGCGCCATGAAACGAAAAAGGCCCGCTCGGGCGGGCCTTTCTGGCGACAGGGTGAGTCTGTCAAATCACCAGCGTGAAACGAATATGGTGCCTAGGGAGAGACTCGAACTCTCACACACTCACGTGCGGGGGATTTTGAATCCCCTGCGTCTACCGATTCCGCCACCCAGGCACGGGCAAGCGCGGCATTATACGCGGCCTTTGATCGATCTGAGCGGCACATTTGTCGCCACGCCTTCATGCAATTGTCCGACTTCAATTACCACCTGCCGCCCGAGTTGATCGCGCAACGGCCGCTCGCCGAGCGCTCGCAGGCGCGTCTGCTGGTGCTGGCCGACGCGTCGCTGGAAGACCGGCAGGTGTCATCGCTGCCGGACCTTCTGTCGCCCGGCGATTTGCTCGTGGTGAACGACACCCGCGTCGTGCCAGCGCGCCTTTTCGGACAGCGGCCCAGCGGCGGCAAAATTCAGGTGATGGTCGAGCGGGTGTTGGACGCGCAGCGGTTCTTGGCGCAGCTGGCTTTCAGCCGGGCGCCCAAGGTTGGTGAGGTCCTGACGGTCGAAGGTGCGCCGGTACGCGTGCTGGCGCATGACGGCGCCTTCTTCGAATTGACGCTTGAGCACACGGACGAGACGGTGCTGGCGTTTCTGGAGCGCTGCGGCAAATTGCCCTTGCCGCCGTACATTCGCCATGCGCCTGACGCCGACGATGCCGTGCGCTACCAGACGGTATTTGCCAGCGTGCCCGGCGCGGTTGCGGCGCCCACTGCCAGCTTGCATTTCGATGCGGCGCTGTTGAAGGCCCTGGACGTGCGCGGCGTTCGGCGGGCCACCGTGACCCTGCATGTGGGCGCCGGCACATTTCAGCCCGTTCGGGTTACCGACCTGCGCGAACATCGCATGCACGCCGAGTCCTACGAGATTCCACAGTCCACCCGCGACGCGATTGACCAGACGCGGCGCGCGGGGGGCAAGGTTGTTGCGGTGGGGACCACCGTCTGCCGGGCGCTCGAAAGCGCAGCCGATGAAGACGGGCTGCCGCGCATTGAGCAACGTGACACGCATTTGTTCATCACCCCCGGCTACCGGTTTCGCGTGGTGGATCGTATGTTGACCAATTTCCACCTGCCCGAGTCAACCTTGCTCATGCTGGTCAGCGCATTCGCCGGCCACACGCGCATCAGGTCGGCTTACGCGCACGCCATCGCGCAGCGGTACCGATTTTTCAGTTATGGCGATGCGATGTTGCTGAGCCGCACCGCATGAGTCTGCTCGTCGCCGTCGCGGCTGCTGCGCTGTTGTGGACGCTGGTGCTCACCTTGCGCGCGGCGGGCGCCGGCCTGTGGCAACGCAGCCTGACCCCGTCGTTGGCGCTGGTGGTGCTGGGCTTGCCGCTGGTCGATCACAGCCTTCGACACTTGGCCCTGCCGCTGTTCTTCGTCGGTTCGGGATTTGTGCTGCTGGTGGCACTGATCGGCCTGCTGCTGCTCGACCCGAACCGCCGTGCGTTGCTGTTGCGCGATTGGGGCGCGTGGTCGGTGGGCGGCGTGTTGCTCGCGTGGCTGCTGCTGCGCGGTGTGGCGCCGTCGTTCGACTCGTTCGGGGAGAACATTTTTTCACTGCGCTACGTGCAGAGCCTGCGGCTGGCCGAGGTCTATCCCGCCGCCGACCTGTGGGAGGCCGCGCCGACGGTTGCCGGGTACTACACCTGGTTGCACAACATTGCCGCGTGGCTGTCACGGGTGTTCCTGCTGCCGGTGCCCATGGCGATGCACCTGGCCAGTGCGGCGCTGTTGGCGCTGATGAGCGTGGCGCTTTACGAGGCCTTTGCAACCCGCACCCAAGCGGTCGTGGCGGCGGTCGGGGCGGCGGTGGTGATGTTTGCAGGGACGGGCCTGTCGATCCTGCTGGCGCGACCGCTGCACAGCGCCGACAGCATCATGCTGGGCTATCCGCACGTGCGCCTGTACTCGATGGGGGCCAACGAGTTCCACCAGCCGTGGATGGCGGCCCTGGCCGAGACCAGCCCCGATCTGCCAGTCGAGACACCGCTGCACGTGGCCTTGTACCTGGGCGATTTTCACCCGCCGCTGTTGGGCTTTGCGCTGGTCGCTTTGCTGGTCTGGGCGGCGGCGCACCAGACGCGCGTACGCGGCGTCATGCCGGCTCTGCTGGGCGCGCTGCCGGTGTTGATCTGGGCGGCCAACCCCTGGTTTGCACCACACGCCTTCGCACTTGCGGCGGGGTGGTGGGCGCTGGACGTGCGTTTGCGCCGTCAGTGGCGGTGGGTGCTGATGGGTCTGGTCAGCACCGCCGTGGTGATCGCGCCGATTCTGATGCAGGCCGACTTCAGAGCGGCAGGCGTCAGTTTTTCGATCTTGCCCGCGACGCTGCGCTCGCCCTTTGAAGCCTTCATGGCGGTCTGGTGGCCGGCGCTGGCCTTGGCCGTGGCGGCGATGCTGGCGCGCGATGGTCGCTGGCGACTGTGGTTGTGGCTGGCAGCGCTGGTGTTGAGCATGGAGTTCGTTCACTTCAACCAGGGCGACATCAGCAGCCCCGGCGCCCGTTTTAACGGCGTGCTCAAAGTGTGGAGCCCGCTGCATTTTCTGATGATCGGACTGGGCATGCTCGGCGTCATGGGCTTGCGCGGACGGGCGCGCTGGGTGGCGCTGCTGGCGGTGCCATTGGTGCTCAGCGCGGCCATCCACGGTCGCGACCTGTTGCGCTCACAAATCAACAAAGGCCATGCACCGCTGGAATGGAGCGGCGCCGGCAAGCTGACGCAACGCGCCGACCGCGCCTTTCTGCTGCGCCAGATGCAGGCGCTCAAGCCGGGTCGCAGCCTTGAGCGTCTGGCGCGCTCCGAATACGACCTGGCGCCCCTGACCTCGCTGCTCGCGGCACAACCCACCGCGTCGGGCTGGGCGCATCACATGTCGCAAGCCAGTGGTGACGGTGGGCGTGAGCAACAGCGGGTCGCACGGATCCGCGCCTGGTTTGAGGGCCGCGATGCCCAGCCGCTGGAACTGCTGCGCGCCTGGGACATCGGCGTGGTGCTGGTGGATTGGGATGCCGATTGGAAATCAGGGCAACTGAGCACCTTGCAAACCCAGCTTGCCGCCCATTACCTGTGGCTGGCTGGACCGGACGGCGCCGAGGGGCGTGTCTCCGGACTTTTTGTTCGTATGGATCAACCATGAGTTTTGACGTCTTGGCCCGCGACGGCCACGCCCGACGGGGTCGTTTGCAACTGGTTCACGGGGCCGTCGAGACCCCGGTGTTCATGCCGGTGGGCACCTACGGCACGGTGAAGAGTCTGACGCCCGATGACCTGCTGGCGGTGGGCAGCCAGATCATTCTCGGCAACACCTTTCATCTGATGTTGCGCCCGGGCAAAGCCGCCTTCGAGCGGGTCGGGGGGCTGCACCGCTTCATGAACTGGGACAAACCCATCCTCACCGACTCGGGCGGCTTTCAGGTCTGGAGCCTGTCCAGCCTGCGCAAAATCACCGAGGACGGCGTGCATTTCTCGTCGCCGGTGAATGGCGACAAATTGTTTCTCTCGCCTGAAACCGCCACCGAGATGCAGCATGCCCTGAACGCCGACATCGTCATGCAGTTCGACGAATGCACGCCGTATCCGGCCACCGAGGCACAGGCCGAAAAGAGCATGAACCTGTCGACGCGCTGGGCCCTGCGCTGCAAGGACGCGCACGGCGACAACCGCAACAAGCTTTACGGCATCGTCCAGGGCGGCATGTACGCGGAGCTGCGCCGGCAATCGCTACGCGCGCTCGAAGCCATTGGTTTTGATGGCTACGCCATCGGCGGCCTCTCGGTGGGCGAGACCGAAGACGAGCGTCTCGCCGTGCTGGACGCCCTGGCCCCGCGCTTGCCCGCCGACAAACCCCGTTATCTGATGGGCGTCGGCACCCCACGCGATCTGGTGCAGGCGGTGGCGCGCGGCATTGACCAGTTCGATTGCGTCATGCCCACGCGCAACGCGCGCAATGGCCACCTGTTCACCAGCCAGGGGGTGGTGAAAATTCGCAATGCCAAGTATCGCGATGATGACGGCCCGCTCGACCCCGCCTGCGACTGCAACACCTGCACGCATTACTCGCGTGCCTATCTTTATCACCTGGACCGTTGTGACGAGATGCTCGGGCCGCGGCTCAATACCGTCCATAACCTTCACTACTACCATCGACTCATGGACCGTATTCGCGCGGCCATTGAGGCGGGAACCTTCACCCAGTTCGCGGCGGATTTTTTGGCCTCACCCGCCGGGGCGGCGCGTCATTCACGACGGGACGCGGAGGCACCGTCGCCTTGAGACCCGATCATTTGATCAGTGCTGACTGAACTCAATGAACACTAGCCGCCTTGTCCCTCGTGTGCGGCCAACCCAATGTCGTCATGCAACGCGTCAGGCGATTCGGCGTTAACGTCAGGGTTGTGGCCCGTACGCTTCGAGACCCATGACCACCCGCAACCTGGACGCGTTGTTCAAGCCTCGGCGCATCGCCCTGATCGGTGCCAGTGCGCGCGAGCGATCGGTGGGGTCGGTGCTGGCCGGCAACCTGTTGGACGGCGGCGATCCCGAGCGGATTGATCTGGTCCACCCACGCTTACAGACCTTGCGCGGCCGGCCGGTCTACGCCTCGGTGGCCGCGTTACCCGAGACGCCTGAGCTTGCGGTCATTGCCACCCCGCCCGAGGTGGTGCCGGGGCTGATCAAACAACTTGCCGAGCGCGGCACCCGCGGCGCCATCATCATCACCGCCGGTTTCGGTGAGCTGGAAGATGCTGCTCGCCAGCGTCTGCAACAACAGATTCTTGATGCGGCGCGGCCCAGTCTGATGCGCATCATCGGGCCGAATTGTTTGGGCGTGGCGGCCACCGCCAGCGGCCTGAACGCCAGCTTTGCCCATCTGCCGCTGCGCGCCGGGCGCCTGGCGTTCGTGACCCAGTCAGGCGCGGTCATTTCAGCGGTGCTCGACTGGGCCGCGCCGCGCGAGATTGGCTTTTCGCATCTCGTGTCGTTGGGTGACATGGCCGATGTCGACTTCGGCGACATGCTGGATTATCTGGCAATGGACCGCGATACCGGGGCCATTCTTCTGTACATGGAAACCCTCAGCGCGCCGCGCAAATTTCTATCGGCGGCGCGGGCGGCATCCCGTCAGAAGCCCATCATCGCCGTCAAGGCAGGCCGCTATGCGGTGCTGCCTGCAGACCCCCAGACGCACACCGCAGCGTTGATGGACGCTGATGCCGTCTATGGCGCGGCGCTGCGTCGTTCGGGCATTGTGCGTGTCGACCGGCTTGAGGACCTGTTCGATGCCGCCGCCACCCTGGCCTCGGCACCGCGACGTTACGGGCGCAGGCTGACCATCGTCAGTAACAGCGCCGGACTGGGGTTGCTGGCGGCCGACGCCTTGCGCGGGCAGGGCGGCGAGCTGGCTGAGCTATCACCTGCCATGCGCCAGCGGCTGGACGCGGTACTGCCCCGAAGCTGGTCAGGCCGCAACCCGATCGACCTAGTCGGCGATGCCGACGCCCAACGTTATCGCGCCGCGCTCGACGTGTTGTTGGCCGAGCCCGACACCGCCACCGTGCTGGTGTTGAACTCGCCGACCGGTGTTGCCGACAGCCTTGCCACCACGCGGGTCGTGGCCGAAGCCGCCGCCGCGCACCCGAATGCTGCGGTGCTGACCGCCTGGGTCGGCGCCCACACGGCCGAGGCCGCGCGCCGCTGGCTGATCACCCATGGCCTGCCGAGTTACGAGGGGCCCGCCCAGGCGGTGACCGCGTTCTTGCACCTGGTGCACTACCGCGAGGTGCAGGCCGAGGTGCTCGAAACGCCGCCATCGCTGCCCGAGCACTTCGCGCCCGATGCGGCGTCAGGCCGGCAAGTGCTCGACGCGGCAGTCAAGACGGGATCGCCTTGGCTGAGCAGTCCGCAATGCGCGGCTTTACTGCGCGCCTATCAGGTGCCGATGGTTGATGAGCGCTTTGCCAAGTCGCCGGACGAGGCCGCCGCCATCGCGCTCGATTGGGCGCGGCCGGTGGCCGTCAAAGTGGTGACGCACGAGCGACGTGACAAATCCGAGGTCGGTGGCGTGCTGCTCAATCTTGACGGGCCCGACGCAGTGCGCGCAGCCACCGCAGCATTGCAGGTGCGGCTGCGCGCCACGCATCCAAAGCTGCACATCAAGGGTTTTGCCGTGCAACCGATGGTTGACGCGCAGCAGGGCATCGAATTGCTGGTGGGCATCGCCGAAGACCCCCTGTTTGGACCGGTCATTCTGTTTGGTCACGGCGGCACCGCCACCGAAGTGATCGCCGACACGGCCGTGGCGCTGCCGCCGCTGAACCTGCAGCTCGCCAGGCGCCTGATCGACCGCACCCGCGTCGCTCGGCTTTTGGCTGAGCATCCGGGCCGGCAGGCGCTGGACCGTGACGCACTGGCGTTGATTTTGGTCAAGCTCTCGCAGTTGCTGATCGACCAGCCGCAGGTGCGCGAACTCGACATCAATCCGCTGCTGCTGACGACCGATGGCCTGGTGGCGGTCGATGCCCGTTGCCGAATTCATCTGCGACCCCAGGTCGATCGCCTCGCCATCCGCCCGTACCCGCGCGAGCTGGAGCAGACCGTCGACCTGCCGGACGGACGCCGCCTGTTGCTGCGCCCCATCCGCCCCGAGGATGAGCCCGAGTTGCAGGCCGCGTTCAGTCGGCTGACGCCGGAAGAGGTGCACCTGCGGTTTCACGCCTTCATGCACGGGATGGGCCACAGCTTCGCCGCGCGGCTGACGCAGATCGACTACGACCGCGAGATGGCCCTGGCCCTGGTGGGACCGGGCGTGCCCGGCAAAGCACAGATTCATGGCGTGGTGCGGCTGGTCATCGATCCGGATCGCGAGCAAGCCGAGTTCGCCATCATCACCGGCCAGAGCGTGCGCGGGCAGGGCATGGGGCGGCGCATGTTGGCGCGGATCATCGACTACGCGGCGGCGCAGGGGGTGCGGGCGGTGATAGGCGACGTGCTCGAATACAACGAGGTGATGCTGTCGTTGAGCCGATCAATGGGGTTCACCGTGACCCGCAGTCCGGCGGACCCGGGGGTCAGGCGCGTGACGTACACACTGCCGCAGGCGGCGGGCGACGCATGAGCGCACGGCGCACCGATTACGTCACCCACCCAGCGTGCGCACTGCATGACATGGGCGACGGACACCCCGAGCAGCCGGCGCGGCTGGTCGCGATTGAGCGCCAACTGGCCGCAGACGGTCTGCTCGACCGCCTGCAACGGCAGACCGCCGGCCCGGCCAGCGACGCGCAACTGGCCCGTGCGCACACGCCGGAGATGCTCGACGGGTTGGCCCGCATGGCGCCCCGCGCCGCCGGCCAACAACGCGCCGTTTGCCCCGACACCGTGATGACCCACCTCAGCCTTGATGCCGCCCGCCACGCAGCCGGTGCGGTGGTGGCGGCGGTTGACCGGGTGCTGAGCGGCGCGGCCGACGCGGCGTTCTGCAATGTTCGCCCGCCGGGGCACCACGCCGAGCGCGGGCGTGCAATGGGCTTTTGTTTTTACAACAACATCGCCATCGGGGCCCTGCATGCGCTGGAGGCGCACGGCCTGCAGCGGGTGGCGATCATCGATTTCGATGTGCACTACGGCAACGGTACCGCCGATATCGTCGCCGATGACCCGCGCATTCTGTTGTGCTCGCTTTATCAGTACCCGCTGTATCCGCTGCTGTACCCGGCGGGCAGCGCTGCCGGACAGAGCAACCTGATGCTGCGCCGTGGCGACAGCAGCGCGGAGTTTCGCCACGGCGTGTCGCAGACCTGGGTGGCGGCGCTTGAAGCGCATGCCCCCGAGTTGGTGTTGTTCTCGGCTGGCTTTGACGCCCACACCGAAGACCCGCTGGCCGAGCTGAACCTGACTGACGACGACTTTGCCTGGGTGACCCGCAAGGTATTGCAGGTCACGGCGACCAGCGCCCAGCATCGCGCGGTTTCGGCCCTGGAAGGCGGCTATGACCTGGCCGCCCTGGGCCGCGCGGCGTCGGCGCACGTGGCCTCACTGATGGCGCCCGAACCCTGATTGTCACCTTGGCCCGGGCGTTGGGCGGCTTCGACTAAAATAGAACGGTTGCGCCCGCCGGCCCTGCCGAGCGGCCGCCCTCCACTCGAATTCTTTCAGGACATCTCAAACCATGACCCAATCTGTTTCCGTTGGCGGCCTTCAGGTCAATGCGGCCCTCAAAGCGCTGGTCGACACCGAAATCTCCCCCGGAACCGGCGTTTCACCCGAAACGGTCTGGGCGGCGTTCGACGCCATCGTTCATGAATTCGGCCCGCGCAACCGCGCGTTGCTTGTGCACCGCGACGCGCTGCAGGCAAAGATTGATGACTGGCACAAGGCGCGCAAAGGGCAGCCCCACGATGCGGCGGCGTACAAGGCATTCTTGGGCGAGATCGGCTACCTGCAGCCCGAGCCGGCCGACTTTGAAATCGACACCGCCAACGTCGACACCGAGATTCGCGAACAGGCCGGTCCGCAGTTGGTGGTGCCGGTAAAAAACGCCCGCTATGCACTGAACGCCGCCAACGCGCGCTGGGGCAGCCTCTATGACGCGCTCTACGGCTCGGATGTGATCTCGGAAGACGGCGGTGCCGAGCGCGCCGGCGCCTACAACCCGGTCCGCGGCGGCAAAGTGATCGCCTTTGCCCGCCAGCATCTCGATACCGCTGCGCCGCTGGCAACCGGGACGCACGTCGATGCGACGGCCTATGCCATCGTTGATGGCGCGCTGCAGGTCACGCTCAAGGACGGCGCGACCGTGGGGCTGGCGCAGCCGGAAAAGTGCGTGGGGTATCTGGGCGATGCCGCCTTCCCCAGCGCAGTGCTGCTGAAGAACAATGGCCTGCACATCGAGATTCAGATCGACCCGAAGAGCCCCATCGGCGCCACCGATGCGGCCGGCGTCAAGGACCTGCTGGTCGAGGCGGCCATCACCACCATCATGGACTGCGAAGACTCCGTGGCGGCCGTTGACGCCGAAGACAAGATCGAGGTCTACCGCAATTGGTTGGGCCTGATGAAAGGCACGCTAGAAGAACAGATGGTCAAGGGCGGCAAGACCATCACCCGGCGCCTCAACGAAGACCGTTTTTACACGGCGCTGGACGGCGGGGAGCTGCGCTTGCCCGCCCGCAGCCTCCTGTTCGTGCGCAACGTCGGTCACCTGATGACCAACCCGGCCATTCTCGACAAGGACGGCCATGAGGTCTTCGAGGGCTTGATGGACGGCATGTTTACCGTGCTGGCCGCCATGCACGATCTGAAAGCCGACAAGTCGCTGCGCGACCACAAAGGCAACTCACGCAGCGGCTCGGTGTACATCGTCAAGCCGAAAATGCACGGCCCGGACGAAGTCACGTTTGCCGACGACCTGTTCGCCGCCATCGAAAAAGCGCTGGGCCTGCCGGCGTATACCCTGAAGATTGGCATCATGGACGAGGAGCGCCGCACCACGGTCAACCTCAAGGCCTGCATCCATGCCGCCCGCCACCGGGTGGTGTTCATCAATACCGGCTTCCTTGACCGCACGGGCGACGAGATTCACACCTCGATGCACGCCGGCCCCATGGTCGCCAAGACCAAGATGAAACAGCAGAAATGGATCAGCACCTACGAAGACTGGAATGTCGACGTGGGCATCGCCTGCGGGCTCGCCGGCAAGGCACAGATCGGCAAGGGGATGTGGGCCATGCCCGATGAAATGGCCGACATGCTCGAACAGAAAATTGGCCACCCCGAGGCCGGTGCCACCACCGCCTGGGTGCCGTCACCCACCAGCGCCACCCTGCACAGCACGCACTATCATCAGGTCGACGTCTTTGCCCGCATTGAAGAACTTCGCAGTCGGGCGCCCGCCAAGGTTGACGACATCCTGCAGATTCCCGTGCAGGCCGACGGCGACCGGCTCAGCGCCGAGCAGGTGCAGCGAGAACTGGACAACAGCGCGCAGACCATTCTCGGCTACGTGGTGCGCTGGATCGATCAGGGTGTGGGCTGCTCCAAGGTGCCGGACATCAACGATGTCGGTCTGATGGAAGACCGCGCCACCTTGCGCATCTCCAGCCAGCACATTGCCAACTGGCTGCTGCACGGAATCTGTAAAAAAGAACAGGTAATTGAGACGTTCGAGCGCATGGCGAAGATTGTCGACCGGCAAAATGCCGGCGATCCGCGCTACCAGCCGATGGCGCCGGGCTATGACGGTATCGCCTATCAGGCGGCGCTGGCGCTGGTGTTCGAAGGGTGCGCGCAGCCCAGTGGTTACACCGAGCCGCTGCTGCACGGTTACCGTCTTAAGCGCAAGGCGGCCTGATGCGGCCAGCCGTCCCTGCGGGCCGTGTTACCGCGCGACGGTTGGGGTGCTGACCGACATCGTCGTGCTGGACTTCAAACTCAGAGGATGTTGCAGCGGCTTGGATGCGGCAGGTGAAGACGCGGGTCGGGCGCCGGCGTCGGCATATGCGACCTCGATGAGGGCGCGGCTGCCGTTGACGGTCAGCACCAAGCCGGCCAACAAGCCGAGGGCGAAGGCAATGCCGAGGCGGCGGTTCTGGACGCGTCGCAGGCTGTCCTGGTGATAGATTTTCAACATGCCCGGTCTCCAGAAATGAGGGTTGGTGGCGGGTGGTCGACAGCGTCGCCGATCAGGGATGGCCTCGCCAGCCAAAATGCGGCGTCGTCGACCGGCGGCACCGCTGAGCCGCAGAACGGCCGGTGAGCAACTCGCCCGTCGCCGAGCCGACCCGACAACCGCGCAATTCGGTGCCGGTCAAATCGTTCTGCGCCTTCGTCGCCAAGACCGGTGATCTGGACCTGCGCTTCACGCCGGTGCCGACCGCCGAGCAGGGCATGGCCGGGCACAAGGCGGTCGTTTACTCACGGCATTCGACCTACACCGCCGAGGTGGCGGTGGACGGCGTGATCGACGGCTTGCACCTGCGAGGTCGCATTGACGGGCTGGATGCCGAGGCCGCAACGCTCGATGAAATCAAAACCCATCGCGGCGCGGTAGAGCGCATTCCCGCCAATCACACCGCGTTGCACTGGGCGCAATTGCGAACCTATGGCGCGCTCTACGGCCGCGCCGAAGGGCTCGATGCGCTGACCTTGCGGCTCTGCTATTTCGACATTGACGAGCGGCGCGAAACCCAGTTCACCGCGACCGTGTCGGTCGCTGATCTGGAAGCCGAGTTGCGGGTCAGGGTGGAACGGTACAAACGCTGGATGGCGCAACAGCGCGCCCACCTGCAACGCCGCGACACCATGCTCGACAGCCTGGTGTTTCCGCACGACTCGGTGGCCGAAGGGCAGGCGCAACTGATGCGTGCGGTAACCGCGAGGCTGGAACAGGGCGGGGCGCTGATGGCACAGGCGCCCACCGGCGTCGGGAAAACCATCGGCGTGCTGTTTCCGGCGCTCAAGGCGCTGGGGCTTGGCCAGGTCGACAAGCTGTTTTACCTGACCGCGCGTAACGCCGTGCAAGACGAGATCGACAAGGCCCTGCGCAGTCTGACGTCGCCCGGCAAGCCCCTGCCGCTGCGGGTCTTGCTGCTGTCGGCCAAGGCGCGTGCCTGCGTGTATCCCGACCGCGCCTGCCACGGCGAATCCTGCCCGCGTGCCAAGGGGTTTTACGACCGGCTACCGGCCGCCCGCGAAGCGGCGCAACACATTCCGGGCCTGACGCTAGAGACCCTGAAGGCGGTCGCCCAAGCCCATCAGGTGTGCCCGTACTTTCTGGGGCAGGAGATGGCGCGCTGGGCCGATCTGACGATTGGCGACGTCAATTACTACTTCGATGGCAGCGCCATCCTTTACGCGCTGACCGAACAGCAGGGTTGGCGGGTGGCGGTGCTGGTGGACGAAGCCCACAACCTGGTGGACCGGGCGCGTGCCATGTACTCGGCCAGCCTGTCGCAAGACACACTGCGTGCCGTCGCGCGGGGCGTGCCGGGCAGTCTCAAGCGCGTGCTGGGCGGCATCGACCGGGCGCTGATCGCGATGCGTGACTTCTGCGCTGCCAACGATGTTATGCCCAGCGAGCCGCCGCGCGTGTTGCGCGATGCCATGACCCAGGCCGTGCGCCAGATCGGCCGCTGGTTCGCCGAAGACGCCAGCCGCCATGACGCGCCGCTGCTGGAACTCTACTTTGACCTGATGGGCCTGCAACGCCTGACCGAGCGTTACGGCCCGCACTCGCTGTGTGAGGTCACCGAAGGCGAGGGCGCGGCGCTTGACCTGCTGCACGAGTCGACCGTGACCTTCTCGCTGCACAACGTGGTGCCCGCGCCGCACCTGCTGCCCAGGCTGTTTGCGGCGCACGCCGTGATTGCATTCTCGGCCACGCTCAGCCCGGCACACTATCACCGGCGGATGCTGGGCTTGCCCGATGACACGGCGTTCTGCGATGTGCGCAGCGGCTTTGCCGCCGACCAGCTTCGCGTGCGGGCGGTCCGCCATATCAACACCGTTTATCGCGTTCGCCACCTCGCCGCGCAGCCCATTGCCGCACTGATGGCTGAGGCTTACGCCGAGCGGCCCGGCAACTACATCGCCTACTTCAGCAGCTTTGCCTACCTTGACCAGGTGGCGGACGCGTTCGTAAGGGTTGCGCCGGGCATCACCACCGTGAAACAGACCGGACAAATGTCGCCCGATGATCGCCAAGCGTTTCTGCGCAGCTTCACGGCGGGGAGCCGACAGATCGGGTTTGCCGTGATGGGCGGCAGCTTTTCTGAGGGCATCGACCTGCCGGGCAAACGGTTGGTGGGTGCATTCATCTGCAACCTGGGCTTGACGCCGTTCACCGCGCTGAACGCGCGCATGGCCGAGCAGGTTGACGCCATGTTTGGCCGCGGCCACGGCGAGCAGTACATCTACCTGTACCCGGCCATCCAGAAAGTCGTGCAAGCGGTCGGCAGGGTGGTGCGCACCGCGTCAGATCGCGGCACGGTGTATCTCATCGACCGCCGCTTTGCCGAGGCGCGTGTGCAGCAATTGCTGCCCCCCGCGTGGCAACTGACTCCGTGGCCGGCCCCGCCATAATGGCGACATGAATCTGCCCTACGCCCATGGTGGCCCACCCTTGACGGCGCGGCTGCGCAGCACGCCCGAGGATTTCACCGTTGACGAACTGCACGACCGAGTGCCCGATGACGAGGGCGACCACGTCTGGTTGTGGGTGCGCAAACGCGGCGCCAACACCGATTGGGTGGCCCGCCAACTGGCGCAGATCGCGGGCGTGAAGCCGCTGGACGTCGGCTACGCCGGCCTCAAGGACCGTGACGCCGTCACCACCCAGGTTTTCACCGTGCACCTTCCGGGACGCGAGGCGCCGGACTGGTCGGGCAGCTTGCCCGAGTCGGTCACGGTGCTGGCTGCACACCGGCATCGGCGCAAGTTGAAACGCGGCGCCCTGCACGGCAACCGATTCGGCATCGTGCTGCGCGACGTACAGGGCGACCTGCCCGCCGCCGAGGCCTGCCTGCAGGCCATCCAGGCGCGTGGCGTGCCGAACTACTTCGGGGACCAAAGATTCGGGCTGGGCGGTGCCAATGTCGCGCGCGCCGAAGCCATGTTTGCCGGCAAAGCGGTGGACCGACCAACGCGCTCCATCCTGCTGTCGGCGACGCGCTCTCACCTGTTCAACACGGTGTTGGCGCAGCGCGTTGAGGCGGGTCAGTGGGACCAGCCCTTGGCGGGCGAAGTCTGGTCGCTGGCCGGCTCGCGTGCGTGGTTTGGCCCGGAGGCCTTGACGGATGATTTGCGCGAACGTCTGCGCAGCGGGGACATTCATCCGTCCGGGCCGCTGTGGGGTCGCGGCGCGCTGCCGACGGCAGATCACGCCCAGGCCCTTGAAGCAACAGCGCTGGCGCCCTTTGACACGCTCAAGGCCGGCCTGGAAGCTGCCGACATGGCGCAGGACCGTCGCGCCCTGCGGCTGTTGCCGTCACAGTTGCAATGGCAATGGCGTGACACCACCGCGCTGCACCTCAGCTTCGAATTGCCGCCCGGCTGCTACGCGACCGTGGTGCTGCGTGAGCTGGCCGATACGTCTCAGCCCTGAGGGTTGAGACGGGCTGCAATCTGCTCGAGTCGGCCAATGGCCGCGTCCAGATCGTTGTCTGCGGACGGTTTTTCAGCACGCATGCCTCGGCGGGTCCGGGCGGTCGAGCTGCGTATTCACAAGTTGCGTAAGGGCAGTTACTTTCCCAGCTTCTTGAAGTCGCGCCGGATGCTTGAAAAAGCCCGACGGCCGTGATCCAGGAGGCCAACATCCAGGGCGTCTCCACCCGCAGGATGGATGACTTGATTCAGACCATTGACGGCAGCGGGACCTACAAGAGCTGGGTTTCTCGGTCGTTTTCAGAAATCGACTGGTGGGTCCAAGCGCTTCTGAAGCGGCTGATGGAGCGCGCCTGGCCCATTCTGTGGATCGACGCGATCTGTGTGAAGGCTTGGCTGGCAGGCCGCATCGTGTCGGTGGAGTGATCATTGCCGTGGGCGTCAGTGCCTATGACTGCCGTGAGGTCTTGGGCAGTGACATCGGCCCATCCGTAGCGTTCGGCCGGAAAACGATTCGCCGGATCGCTTCCTTATCAGTCTGACCCTTCTGGCAAGGCTTCCTGCGCAAGCTGGCGCGATCCGGATTGCTTGGCGCCAACCTGGCGATCTCCGACAGCGAGGAGGGAATCAAGGCCACCGTCTCAAAGGTGCTGACCGCCACCTGACAGCGCCACCGGGGCGATGTGCTGGAACACGCCGGTCTGCACGGACAGCGCTTAAGCTTTCATCATCACCAACTTTGCACAGATCGACGCCCAAGCTGCTGGCCAGTCGTGGAGGCGTGTTGCCGATTGGTTCAGAAGCAGCGTGCCCAAATGGGCTGCCCTAACGGATGATGCTGAGCCTGACGTGTTGGCCTACGCGAGTTTTCCGGCAGAGCACCGTACGAATCCGCTTGGAGCGGCTCGTCGGCGCCTCCTTACGGAGCAACTCGGGACACGATCTGAGTGGCATTTAACGCCCGCAGCACGCCCGTTGAATCGTTGTTATGAGCCGGAGTCAGGCCTCGTCGGCGAAGATGCTGCTGACGCAGATATAACCCAGCGACTGGGTGATCTTCTTCAGGTTACGGTCCGACTGCTTACCGGCAAAGCGGGTGCAGTAGAGCAGGATCATCCACGCGAGCGCGTCGGCCACGTCGTTGTTGGCGGCGTCGCGACTCTTGCCTTTGCTTTTGACGATGGCCATCGAGCGGCGGCAATGCTGGGCGATGGTGTCCATCATCTGCTCATAGAGCCCCGCCACGTTTTTGTCGTGCGGTGCCATGTCACTCACGGCGGCGACAATGGCATGGTGTTTACGGAAGGTCTTGGCGACGCCATCAACGGCGGCGATGATGTCCGAGCGGTCAGCCTTCTCGGCATGAGCAAGCCAGGTGCCGGTGCTGACCACGATCTCGTCGGTCACCACTTTCATCAGCCGCGCAACCAGTTCGCCCTTGTCGCGAAAGTGCAAGTAAAAGGTGCCGCGAGACATGCCCGCTTCGCTGGTCAGTTGTTCAACGGTCAAGGCACCGAAACTGTGGCCTTGATCAAGCAAACGCTCGGTCGCGGCAATCAGGCGCTCTTCAACACTGGGTTTGCGCTCACCGTTCTTGGCGCGTGTCTTTCGGGTCGGGCGTGGCTTGATGGGTAGACGCTGGGCTGAGTCGGCAGTTTGTTTCATGATGTGGATTATGAACTTGAGAAGATCAATGCGGTGCACAGATCGGGCCAATTTGTCAGGAGTTGTGTCGGCGGATCATCGATGAAACTGGCCGTCGCGTTATTGGCGGTCTATCTGTCTTGGGGCTCGAGTTACCTGGCGATTCTGGTCGGCGTGCGGGATGCGCCCGCGCTGCTGTTTGCCGCGAGTCGCCTGCTGCTGGCCAGCCCGCTGTTGTTGCTGTTGGCGTTGCTGTTTGGCGACCGTCCACCGAAAGACCGCTCGTCCTGGCGTGCCTTGCTGGTTGGCGCGCTGCTCATTCCGGTTGCGTCTGGCGGCTTGGTCGCTTGGGCATTGCAGTCGGCTGCCAGTGGCGAGGCCGCCATCATCATTGCCAGTGCGGCGCTGTGGATGGCGTGGTTCGGCAGTTGGGGACACAAGGGGGATGCGGTCAGCCTGCCATTGGTCGCCAGCCTGATGCTCGGGCTGGCCGGTGTGGCCCTGATCATGAGTGGTGCGCTGCATGGCGATGAGCGCAGCAGTCCGGCGGCATATCTGGCCCTGATGCTGGCCAGCATCACCCTGGCCGCCGGCAGCGTTTACCAGAAGCGCCACACGGTGACCTGTGGCGTGATGATGAATGCGGGGCTACAGACCGCCGCCGCCGGAGTGATGCTGCTGACCGTCGCGCTGGTGTTGGGTGAGTCGGTTGGGGCCTGGTACGAAAGCCAGCATGCGTGGTGGGCATTGGCGTACCTCGTGATCGTGGGCTCGGTGATGGGCTACTCAGCCCTGTATTGGCTGATCAGGGTCACATCGCCGGCGATGTTGGGCAGCTACCTGTATGTCAGTCCCGCAGTGGCCATCGCCCTGGGGTGGCTCTTTCTTGATGAGCGCCTGAGCCTCTTGCAGTGGGGCGGGGCGGGACTGATCCTCGCATCGGTCATGGCGGTGAGTCTTTTGACCCGACGCCCTGCCATTGCGGCCGACTCGTCGGCCGGAATGGCAGGCGCGTGGTCACCACCACCCGATCAGAAATCGAACAAGTCGTCGAGCGCTTCGTCGGTGTCCTGATCGTCGGCCGACGGCGCGGCGGTGGGTTCCGGCGTGCTGACCGGATTCTGTTCATCGGTGTTGGCGTCAACATCGGCGCCAGCGTCTTCGTCCACTGCCGACGGCGTGGGTGACGGACTTGAACTGCCCTCATCCGATGCCCGACGAACGGCCTCGCCACGGGTGATTTTTAGCTCCACCCGGCGGTTACGGTCCTGGCCTTCGGCCGTGTCGTTATCGGCGACCGGGGCGGTCAGGCCGTAGCCCTTGGCGGTGAGGCGATCACCGTCGATGCCGTTGCTGACCAGATAGTCGAGAACACTGTTGGCGCGTCGTTCAGAGAGGCCCTGGTTGTAGTCAGCAGCGCCGCGGCTGTCGGTGTGGCCGCCCACTTCAACGTCGATGTCGGGAAATTTCTCAAGGTCCGCGACCACGTCGTCGAGCAGGGTCTTGGCATTGGCATCGAGCCGCGCCAGGTTGGTTTCGAAGTAAACACCGCGCAGGACAATCGAGTCGCCCTCGCTGCAGCCTTCGATGGACGGCACGCCGCCGTTGACAACCTCGCCACAGTCAGGCGGCGGGGGCGGTAACGGGCAACCGACGCTGTCAACCGACTCGCCCCGCGGCGTATTGGGGCACTGGTCACGACCATCGTCCACACCGTCGCCGTCGCTGTCGACCGGTTCGGTCGGCGGCACGACGCTGGTGGGGTCTTCGGTGGGTTCGGGCACTGGCGCCGGCGCCAGGCGCGTCGGCAATTGCAGACCGAGGTTCAAGGCGATGTGGTTGGGGCTTCGTGGTGCGTCAATGTCGATGTCAAGGTCATTGAAATCGCGCTCACGGCGGCCGGCGCGGTAGCGCACTTCGCTGCGAATGCCGTAGTCGTAACGGCCCCAGCTCAGCGGGAAAATGTAGCCCACGCCGCCATCAACATTGTTGCTGTTGAAGTCTTTCAGGTCGCCGGAAGGCGTTTCATAGTCCTTGTAGTTGAAGCCTGAGATGCCTGCCGTGAAGTACAGGTTGGGCAGCCCGCTGAAAGGGAACAGCAGGGTGTTCAGCGCGATGCCCTCAATCGTGGCGGTGCCGACATCGGCACCGATGCCGGCCAGCTCGAAGGCATAGAAGCTGCTCCGGTAACCAAGGGCCAGCGTACCGCCGATGCCGTCATCCAGACCGTCGTCATCGTCGGTCAAGAAGCCGCTGACCATGGGTGACACGTAGGCGCCCTGGCGCAGTGGAGAGTTGCTTTCTTCGGCGTGGGCGGCGGTGATCAGGCTGCCGGCCAGGAGCGCGACGGTGAGAGCGCCGAAACGGGACGCGAGTTTCATGGTGTGATCCTTGTCAAAGCGCGGCGTGGCGTCGTGTTGACGCAGGCGTGAGGTCTTGAGAATTCGGATGAGGGTCATGATCAGAACTCCCAGGTCACGCGCACGCCGTAGATCGCCGGCTGGGCAACGGTGAAGACGCCGCCGAAGTCGGTCGAGATCACCCCTTGGGTATAAAACTCGTCAGTGATGTTGTTGCCGAACACGCGAACGTTCATGTCCCACGGCAAATGGTTGTAGCTGACGTAAGCGCCGACCAGGTTGTAGTCCTCCTGTTCGTAGGCAGGGTCATTTGACGCGCTGTAGAAGAAGCCGCTGTTGTAGTAGTAGTCGGCGCCGATTTCGAGCTCGCCGCTGCCGAATTCCCACATCTTGGTCAGCGCGATGCTGCCCGAAAACTCGGGCGTACGCGTCTGGCGATTGCCCGAAAAATCGTTGTTCGGGCTGAAGAGGCCGGTGGTCGGGCTATAGCCTGCTGCTCTAGGATAACTGCCAAAAGTGGCGTCAATGTAGCCCGCGTTGGCCGCCAGCGACACGCCGTTGAGGACATTCGGGAAAAGCGCCGTGACCATGTCGAACTCGACGCCCATCGACTCGGCTTCGGGCGCGTTTTCAAACGCCAGGGCGCCGCCGGAGAGCAGCGAGATGTATTGGGTCTGCATATCTTTGATGTCGTAGTAAAACGCCGCAGCGTTGAACTGCATCAGGCCATCGAAGAAGTTGGTTTTAACGCCAACTTCGTAGGCCGTGGTTTCTTCAGGACGAATGTACTGCGGCCGCAGATAGATGGCGAACGCGTTGTAAGCGTGCGCCTTTTCGGCCACCTGGTAGCTCATGTAGACCAGCGTGTTGTCTTCAAAAGGCTTGAAGTCGAGCGTCACCTTGGGGAAAAAACCTTTGGTGGTATCGGTTCCCGGCACCACGCGGTTGTTTTCATCGCGCGCCATGGTCCAGACGATGGGCGGGCCGCCGAGGAAGGTTTCACCCACGTCCAAATCACCAACCACCGCCGAGATGGTGGACTTGGCGAGACCGCGCTCTTCGTCCTGATACCGGCCGCCGAGGGTCAGTGAGAACCAGTCGGTGACATCAAAGGTGGCCTGCAGGTAGTAGCCGATGGACTCGGTTTTGACCTGTGCCGATGCGCGGACGCGGTAGAGGCGGCCATCGAGGTCGGTCAAATCACCCAAGATGGTGTCATCAAGGTTAAGCCCGCCAAGAATCGGGCTGAGTATGGGGCCGACGGGGTTGATGTTGCCGACGGTGAGCTCCACCGGATCGAAACCTTGCGTGTTGCGGAAGTAGAAGACCCCGCCGGTGAGCTTAAGCCAGTCGCTGCCAGGCATACCGTTGGTGGAAATCAACTGGAGTTCGCCCTGCTGAATGTCCGCGGGGTGACCCGGCACGTCGAAAGACACCAAGGGCAGGTTGGAGCCGTCGAAGTCGTAGTTGTAGAGCAGGCTGCTCTGCTGGTCACTGCCCAACAGTTTGATGTCCAGCCACGGCGCGCTGTAGGTGGCTTCACCGCTGATCAACTGCGTGTTGGAGACGCCGTAGAGACGTTCGTCGACGTTGACCGTCGTGGGATCTTCGGGAGGACGAATCAACGTGACCTGACCCAACGGGCTGGGGTTGAGGTTCTGGCCTATGGCGCCGTTGTTTTGGTTGCGGGTGCGGGTGAAGCCCGCTGTCAGGTCGAGGTTGTCCATCGGAATCCAGCGCGCCTTGATGCGCACGCCCTCGTCAATCTGCTCGCGCAGGGGTTCGCCGCCGGAGGTGCCGTCAAGGTGGTAGTCCGAACGGGAGTAGTAGGCGCTCACATTGACGGCGAAGTTGTCGGACAGCGGGATGTTGGTGTAAATGCGCGGCTTGATCAGATTGAAGTTGCCGGCCGTGACATCCACGGTCGTGGTCTGTTCTTCAAAGTCCGGCGCTTTACTGGTCACACTGATGGCGCCGCCGACGGCGTTTCGGCCGAACAGCGTGCCCTGTGGGCCTTTCAGCACCTCGACCCGCTCAACCCCTGCAAAATCCTGGATGAAAGTCGGTGAGAACGGGAAGTAAACGCCGTCTACATAACTGGCGATGCTGGGGTCGGCGGTCAGAAACGCCTCGGTGCCGATGCCGCGCAGAAAGATGGTGGCGTAGCCGGCCTGGCTGCCCACGTCGAGGCTGGGTACCGCCCGCATCAAACCAATCTGGTTTTCGATGCCGCGCGCGGCCAGCGCGTCAGGCGTGAACGCCTGGATGGCGATGGGCACGTCAGAGATATTCTCTTCGCGCTTCTGAGCGGTGACAACGATTTCCTCTAGCAGCCCAGTGCGGCGTCGCGGCGCGGGCTCCGGTGGCGTGGCATCTTCGTCAGTGACGACCGGATCAGTGGCCTGGGCGGACACCGTCTGTGCGCCGCAGGCGAACATGGCGGCGGCAACCCCGATCACGAGGCGACGGGAAGGATCGAACATGGTGTAACTCCTCATTTATTTGCCGCCCCGTCTGGGCTGGGGCTGGCAACCCTCGATTACATCGGAAAGCAGAGGGTGCTCGTGAAACGATGCCGAACACTTTCTGCCTGCTTGATGACGTCTGTTTGTTATCGCCGTGCCCGGCCAGACGGCCGGACACGGCTTTTACCCTCAGGCGGCGGCTTCGAGATCCGAATCCGCTTCAGTCGGCGTGTCGTCATCCGGGTGGATGATCACTGCGCCGCTGTCGCCGTCCAGCGTGATGGTCGCGCCGTCGGGAATCAATTGCAACGCGCCTTCGATCTGCACGCCCGGCAGGCCAAACTCACGTGCCAGCAGCGCGCCATGACTGATCAGACCGCCGGTTTCGAGCACGATGCCCTTGATCAACATGAACACCGGCGTCCAACCCGGATCGGTGGCGTGCACGATCAGAATGTCCCCCGGCTTGACCTTGCCGATCTGGCTCAGCTCGAACACCACGCGTGCGGTGCCGGTGACCTTGCCGGTGCTGGTGGTCTTGCCCTTGAGCACGCCGTCACCCGAGAGCTCGGGCTGGTCGATGGGCGCCGGACGGTCGGCAACGATGAACGCGGCCGGGTGCTTGGACTTGGTGTTCATGGCATCGAAGTTCTTGCGCCGCGCATCGATCTTGGCGCGGGTGAGACGCTTGTTCTCGGTGCCGGCGAGCACGGCGTAGAGCTCTTCCATGGTCAGGAAGTAGGCTTCTTTCATTTCCTTCAGACCGCCACGCTCGACGCAGCGACGACCGACCTCTTCGAAGCAGATCTTGATGTCGTAGGTCGACCAGTCCATCACTTCACGCTCGTTGTCGCGGTACTCGATGGCGTTGTGCGAGAAGTCGATGAGAAACTTGAACAGCTTGGCCTTGAAGATGCCGTACTCGGGCTGCCCCGCCAGGTTGTCGTAGACGTGCTGGATGGTTTCTTCCAAACGCTGCCGGGTCTTGAGTTCGTGGATACGAGGGTCGGGCGTGCCGAACAAGCCGGGGAACATGCGCAGGTCGACCATCACGCTGTCGGCGCGGCGGTCGAAGTAGATGTCACGATCGGGATGGCCGCGATGCCCACGCTCGCGCACATGCTTTTCGTACTTCTTCTTGAACTTGGGCCCGTCGACACACTGGCCGATGAAGTCGAAGAAGCGCTCGTCCGGGTACTTGCGGAACAGCTCCAGCAACTCGGGCGACTTGTAGATGTCGTTGGCCAGATCCCACAGGGCGTGAGACTCGATGCCGGTGATGCACTCCTTGCGGGTGCCGGTCATCAGGTCCATGAAGATGGCTGGACGGCCGCCGGTGTACCAGTTTTGTGTGATCCAGCCGATCCAGCCTAGGGACTCGCCCATGTACCAGAGCAGGCCGTACCACGGCGGATCGTAGGATGAGATCTCCAGTCGGATGACCTCGGCCAGATGCGCCTTGAGCTCGTCATCGCTCATCGCGCGCCGCTCTTCTTCGGTGCGCGGCCGGGTGGCTTCACGGTAGGTCGGGCTCTCGATGAAGTCTTCCTTGATCGCCTTGGGCCAGTTGAAGCCCATGTCGGGACGCAGAGTTTCAGTGCGCAGGAAAAACTCGATATAACGACCCCAATCGAAGTCGGCGTTCATCACTTCTTCGTGCCAGGCCTTCGGAATCTTGTGCAGCATGCCCGGGCGCAACTGCGGCGGAATCGACTGCTTGATGCGGTGACGGTCGGCCTCGACGTTGTAGTACGACACGCCCTTGTAATAGCGCCACAAGCGGCGGGTGGTGTAGTCCTGCTCGGGGTAACCGGCCACATGCACACCGACGCTGTGGCACTGGTTCAAACCCCAGCAGCGCCAGGAGAACATCAGCGGGCTGATGGCGCCGGTCCACATTTCTTCGGGGAAGACACGCGACCAGATGTTGTCGTAGGGCACCGCATCTGAGTTGCCCTGCACCGATTCGGTGACGTCGGCGTCCCAAGAGAACTCAACGCTGGTGACCGGGCGTGACTGCAACATGTAGAACTGGCCGCCGGCGTAGCCCCACTCGATGTCCTGCGGCATGCCGTCGTAGTAGGCCTGGATACGCCGGCCGATCTCAGCCAGTTCGCCGGCCTTGGTGTCGTTCAGGGTGAATTTCTTGGCGCGCTTTTCTTCGACGTCGCGATGCAGCGTGCCCGAGCCCTTGGACGGATCGCGGACGATCTCGACCTTTTTGGTGCCGAGGGTTTTCTGCAGTACCTTGAGGTTGCGATGGCTGACGATGTACTCGTCCGGCGTGACAATGCCTGACACCACGGCTTCGCCGAGGCCCCAGCTGGCGTTGATCATCAGCTCGTCGGTAGCGGTGTTGATCGGGTTGCCGGTGAACATCACGCCCGATACTTCCGACTCGACCATGGTCTGCACGACGATGGCGATGGCCGGGAACGCGGTGAAGCCCTGCGACTTGCGATACGACACGGCGCGGGCGGTCCACAACGAGGCCCAGCAACGCTTGACGGCATCAATGACGTCGGCGTTGCCCTTGATGTCGAGGTAGGTGTCGTGCAGGCCGGCGAAGGAGGCGCCTTCGAGATCTTCGGCGGTGCCGGATGAACGGACGGCGACGTAAATGTCGCCAAGGCGCTGATAAGCCGCGATGATTTCGCTGCTGACCGTGGTTGGCATTTCGCCATCGGTGATGATCTTGCGAATCTTCTCGACGACTTTGTCGAGCTGATCGGCATCGTTGTAGTCGACGCTGGCGAGCAATTCAGAAATCTGGCCCTTCAGCTTTTCGATGTGCGCGTTGTAAGAATCAGTGGGCACCACGAAGCCGGGGGGCACGACGAAACCGGCGCCGGTGAGGCGGCCCAGGTTGGCGCCCTTGCCACCGACACGGGCATGGTCAGTGGCATCGGGATCGGCGAACCAGATGGGGGTGATGTTGTGCGTCTCGGACATGTCTCTCTCCAGGGTTAAGTCGTCGCTCTTGAACTGGCGTCGATTTTCGATGTGAAAAATGAACATCGTGTTCAGTATTAATTCACAGTCTGTTACCAGACGCAAGTGCGTCGGGTCATCAGTCGGCGATCCGCTGCGTGTGCCCGACGCAGCCCCTGTTGAGCAGGCTGAGCCGTGGCAAGGGACGGTCGCGCCTCACGCCGCAGCCGACGCATGAAAATAGGTATGGACTGATACCATTCGGCACGTCAACGGCGCGTTCTGCTGCAAGCACCCGAGGGCTTTCCGAAGGTGTCGGCAGGGCCCGCGCGATCCTTGAGGAGCATCAATCAATGCGCTGTCGTTTCCGTTTCGCCAGTCTGGTCGTGGGGCTTTTTACCCCGGTCCTGTGGCTGTTCTCACTTCAGGTCCATGCCGAGGCCGCGCCGACCAAGGCCGTCGGCGGTGTGCAAGGCATGGCCCTTGAGAAGGTGGTGATGTTGCTGCGCCATGGCGTGCGTTCGCCCAACCAGACGGCGGAGCAATTGTCGGAATCGTCGTTCCGGCCGTGGCCTGACTGGGGCATCGAACCCGGCGACCTGACCGTGCACGGCGCCAAGCTCATCGGTTATCTGGGGCGCTATTACCGGATGCATTACGCCGACCTGGGCTTGCTCTCGCCCACCGGGTGCCCAACAGAGGATGCGGTGTCGGTCTGGGCCGACAACTCCACGCGACGCATTCCCTTCAGTGCCCAGGTACTGGTCGAAAATGTGTTCCCGGGATGTGATCTGCGCACGGGCTTCATGCCACAGACGGCGCCGGACAAACTGTTTCACCCGGTGGAGTTGGGCACCTGTCCATTGGCCGTTGGCCGCGCCGAAGACGCGCTGCTTGCCGCCGTTGACGGGGATATCAACCAGCCGATGCGCGAGCTGCAAGCGCCCCTGGAGTTCATGCAGTCGCTCCTCAAGGTTCGTCCACGCGGCGTGTGCATCGGCAACCTGTCCGCGTGCGGTATTGACCAGTTTGCCAATGCCATCCGCGCCGAGCCTGAAGGCATTCGCCTCGAGGGCGGGCTGATGGCTGCCGCCACAGTGGGCGAGAACATTCTGCTGGAATACGTGGAAGGTTTTCCTGCCGATCAGGTCGGTTGGGGGCAGGCCGCCTCGCCCGAAGCCTTGGGCAAGTTGCTGGCGCCACGCAACCGCTACCTCGACATCACCAAGCGGACGCCGTACCTGGCTGCGCAGCACGGCACGCCACTGATGCGGGTGCTGCTGGGCGCACTGGATGACCAGTCAGGCCAGACCCCGCAGGTGACGGTCCCGCCGCCTGGCGAAGACTTTGTGGCCATCGTTGGCCGTGACCTCCACCTGGCCGTCATCGGCGCGTTGCTGGGGTTGAACTGGACCTTGCCGGACCAGCCCGACCGCCACGGCTCCGGCGTCACCATCGCGCTGGAGCGCTGGCGGCATACGGTCAATGATCAGGTTTACGTCCGGCCGGTCATTCATTACCAGACCCTGTCGCAGATGCGCGGCGCCGAGGAACTTAACCGCGAAAATCCACCCGGACGCGTGGTGTTGACGTTCCCTGGTTGTGAAGACGATGCGGTGAGCGGCGCTTGCCCGTTGTCAGTGGTGCGTGAGCAGGTGAACGCGCGCCTGGCGCCGGAGTGCCCAACAGTCGACTGAGGTGTGCCACATAAAAAGGCCGCGTCACGATGATCGTGACGCGGCCTTTTTGAACTCAATAATGGCGACGGCTTAGCCGTGCATCGTCAGCCCGCCGGAGACACTGATGGTCTGGCCGGTCATGAAGCTGGCGTCGTCGCTGGCGAGAAACGCGACAAGGCCGGGGTAGTCTTCGGGCTCGCCGATGCGGCCCAGCGGCACGCCGCGGACCATGGCGTCACGAATCTTCTGGCCTTCTTCGCCGGTGCCGACAAAGGCATCCATCGCAGGCGTGTTGGTCGGGCCGGGGGCGACGCAGTTCAGTGTCACGTTCTTGCGCGACACTTCACGCGCCAGCGCCTTGGCAAAGGCAATGGTGGCGCCCTTGGTGCCGGAGTAAACGACTTCGCCGCTGGAACCCACGCGACCGGCATCCGAGGCGATGAAGATCACCCGGCCGCCGCCACGCTTGACCATGCCTTGCACCACGGCGTGGGTCATGTGTAGCGGGCCCATGTAGTTGATGTCGACGACTTTCTTCCAAAAGTCCGGTGTGGTCTTGAGGAAGGGGATGGGCTTGTCCCAGCCGGCGTTGTTGACCAGCGCCCAGGTCGGGCCAATCTTGGCTTCGACTTCGGCGACCGCCTTGGTGACCGCGTCGTAGTCAGTGATGTCGCAGATGCCGGCCTCGGCCTTGCCGCCAGCGGCCTTGATTTCTTCAACGGCTTTGGCCGCCGCTTCAGCGTTCATGTCGAGCACGCCGACCACCATGCCTTCTTCGGCCAGGCGCTTGGCGATGGCCAAACCGATACCGCTTGCCGCACCGGTGACCAGGGCAACTTTGTCTTTCAAACCACGCATTTGGATCAACTCCTTGGTGAAACCATAAAAAACAGGTGCGTGCGCTCCGGATCTGGCGTGCGACGCGAACGAGCGCCTCAGGGCATCTTGGCGGTGTGACTCTCGTCGGTGAACTTGTCGTAATGGATGGCCTCAAGACGCATGCCTTGCTCGGTCATTGATGCGATGCCGGCATCGATCATCCCCGGCGGGCCGCACATGTAGCCCTCGGCCTCGGCCCAGTTGATGTCGGGCATGGCGTCGGTGATGAACTGGGTCACCAAGCCACGCGCGCCGGTCCACGAGGTGTCGGCCGCTTCGTGCGACAGCACCGGCATGAAGACGAACTTGCCCGCCCAGCCGGCCGCGAGTTCCTTGATCTGCTCCATGGCGTACAGGTCGGCCTGGGTGCGGGCGCCGAACAGCATGATGCAGGGACGGTCGACCCGATCACGGCGGGCGGTTTCCAGCACGCTGAGCAGCGGAGCAAGTCCGCTGCCGCCGGCGATGCAGACCATCGGGGCGCTGCCGGGATGCAGGTGGAAGTTGCCGTGCGGGCCGTCGACTTCAAAGGACACGTCTTTCAGCTTGCCGTCGAACAGCGCTTCGGTAAACGCGCCACCCGGCACCTTGCGGATGAAAAAGCTGACCTCGCCGCGGCCCTTGAGGTGCGCAGCATCGGCAAACGAATAGTTGCGCGCCTTGGGCAAGCCTTCGTAGCTGAGGTTGGCGTACTGGCCGGCCACATAGAGGAGGGGCCGATCGAGCTGCAGGGTGACCTTGAGAATGTCGTGGGTCATTGATTCGCTGGACACCATCTTGGCGGTGAACTTTTCCGCCTCCGGCATCACCACGCCGTCGCTCTCGACATCGATTTCGGTGAGCGCGTCCTTGGGCACCGCCTGGCAGGCGAGGATGAAGCCGGCCTGCACTTCCTGCTGGGACAAGGTGTAGCCGAAGTCGGTGAGGGCGCTCACGCGACCCGACTTGAGCTTGCACTTGCACGAGCCGCAGGTGCCGACGGTGCAGTTGTGCGGAAACTTGACGTTGTTGTTCAACGCGGCTTCGAGGACCGTCTGACCGCTGGGGACTTCAAAGTGGGCGCCCAAGGACGCCACGGACACCATTTTGGCTTCTTTGGGGCCAAACAACGATTTCAGAAATCCCATCTTCACTCCTTGCGGATTTGCGCGCGCAGACCCGTCAGTACTTGATTGAACGCTCGCCACCCAGGTCGGTGGGCCGGGCCAGAAGTATGCCCCTGACCCGGCGACAACCTAGTGACGGCGTTCGGCTTGGCTTACGCCGTTTCACCGCGTTTGATGCGACTGAACATGTCCTTGGCGATGATGTGTTTCATGATCTCGATGGAGCCGCCAGCGATCTTGACGATGCGCGCGTCGGCATAGGCGCGGCAGATCGGGTATTCCCACATGTAACCCCAACCGCCGAACAGTTGCAGACATTCATCGGCAATCTTGCAGTGCAGGTTCGAGAGCCACATTTTTGCCATCGCGGCATCGACGGGATCGAGCTCGCCGGCCATGAACTTTTCGATGCAGCTGTCGGTAAACACCCGGCCAATGACCGCCTCGGTTTTCAGCTCGGCGAGCTTGAACTGGGTGTTCTGGAAGTCGGCAATGGTTTTGCCGAAAGCCTTGCGATCAGCGGTGTACTCGGCGGTGATCTGCACCAGGTGCTCCGACACGGTGGCTGAGCGGATCGCCTGGGCCAGCCGTTCCTGCGACAACTTGGTCATCATCAGCGGGAAGCCCTGGCCGGGCTTGCCGAGCATGGCGCTGGCTGGCACGCGCAGGTCTTCGAAGAACAGTTCGGAGGTGTCCTGCGCCTTCAGACCCAGCTTGTCGAGATTGCGGCCACGCTTGAAACCGGGCAGCGAGGCATCGACCAGGAACAGCGTCACGGCGCCTTTCTCGGCGTCGTCGCCGACCTTCGTGGCCAGCACCAGCACGTCGCACATCTGACCGTTGGAGATGAACACCTTCTGACCGTTGATGACGTAGTCGTCGCCGTCGCGAACCGCTTTGGTGCGGATGTTGCGCAGGTCGGAGCCGGCATGCGGTTCGGTCATGCCGAGCGAGCCGATGGCCTCACCCGAAACCATCTTCGGCAGCCAGTGCTTTTTCTGCTCTTCGGTGCCGAAGGATTTCACATAGGTCGCGACCAGATCGCAGTGAATGAGAAAGCCCGGGCCGGTGTAGCCGCAGCGGGCGATTTCTTCGAAGACGATGACGTCAAACAGGTAATCAAGCCCGAGCCCGCCGTACTCCTCGGGCACGGTGCAGCACAACATGCCGGCTTCACCCGCTTTCAGCCAGACCTCGCGGGGGACCACGCCGTCGTGTTCCCACTGCTCATGGTAGGGCGCGATCTCTTTTTCAATGAACTTGCGAACGGAGTCGCGAAACATCTCGTGTTCTTCGTTGAACAATTTTCTCTGGAACATGGGGCAGACCGGTAATGAAAGGTGATGAGGCCGAACGCGCGAAGGGCGCGTGTCAGTAAGATTTGGGCTGACCGAGCACTTTTTCGGCGATAAACGACATGATCATCTGCTCGGTAATCGGCGCGATGCGGGTCACCGTGACCTCGCGCAGCAATCGTTCGACGTGGTACTCCTTGGCATAACCAAAGCCGCCGTGGGTCAGCACCGCCTGCAGGCAGGCGTCATAGCCCGCACGCGCGCCGAGAAACTTGCCGGCGTTGGCTTCGGCACCGCAGGGCTGGTCGTTGTCGTAGAGCCACGCGGCCTTCTGCACCATCAGATAGGCGGCTTCCAACGCCATCCAGTTTTCGGCGAGCGGGTGCTGAATGCCCTGGTTCATACCGATCTGACGGTTGAAGACCACGCGCTCCTTGGCGTACTGCGAGGCACGACGCAGCGCGTCCTGGCCAATCGCGATGGCTTCGACCCCGATTAGCACGCGTTCCGGGTTGAGGCTGTGCAGGATGTATTTGAAGCCCTTGCCTTCCTCACCAATACGATCTTCATCGGGGATGAACAAACCGTCGATGAAGATTGAGTTGGAGTCGACTGCCTTGCGGCCCATCTTGGGGATTTTCTTGACTTCGATCTTGCTGCGGTCGAGGTCGGTATAAAAGATGGTGATGCCGTCGGTGGGCTTCTTGCAGTCTTCGAGCTTGGTGGTGCGGGTCAGCAACATGACCTTGTTGGCGACCTGCGCGGTCGAGGTCCACACCTTCTGTCCGTCGACGATGTAGCCGCCGTCGACTTTGCGGGCGAAGGTCTTGATCGCGGTGGTGTTGAGGCCGGCGTTGGGCTCGGTAAAGCCGAAGCAGCACTGGTCCTTGCCCGCCACCAGGTTCGGAATCCACCGCTCTTTCTGTTCATGGGTGCCCATCACGATGATCGGGTGGGGCCCGAACAGGTTGATGTGCACTGATGAGGTCGCGGCCATGCCACCGCCGTGGCTGCCCACCTCATGCATCATCACCATGGCCTCGGTGACGCCCAGGCCGGAGCCGCCGTATTCTTCGGGCATGGTCAGGCCCAGCCAGCCGCCGTCTGCCATGGCGCGGTGGAACTCCGTTGGGAATACGCCGTCCTCGTCGCGTGCCAGCCAGTACTCGTCGCCAAACGATTTAACGACGGCGCCGACACCGTCACGGATGGCCTGATGATCCGAATTGGGGGAGAAATCCATGGTGCACTCCGACTTCAGTTGGGTTTGGTTTGATTCGCTGATGAACAGCGGCTCATCAAATGGGGGGCTTGATTGCCCACGACCACATGGTAACCGATAATCGGTTCGCTTGTGTACCGTATGTAACAATACTAATAACACCGTGCTCAGCTGACAAGTTCGCCGACCGTGCTCAGGCGCGCTCTGCAGTGAGATGATCCGGCCTGCCGCTAAAAGGCTTGCATCGCCGCGTGGAAGTCCATTCTGCCGATTGAGTCCTTGATCTTCTGCAGCGCCGTGACCAGCGTGGCCCGCTCCTCGGGGGTCAGATCGGCCAGCACCTGCTTGTTGAAGCTGTGCTCCATCTTGGTCATCCGAGCGATCAGCGCGTGGGCCGGACGGGTCAGGAAGACCCGCTTCGCCCGCTTGTCGTTGGGGTCTTCCTGGCGTGTCAGCCACCCGCTTCGCTCGAGCTTCTCGATGAGGATGCCGAGGCTGGCCTTGCCAACATCCAGCACGGCTGCCAACTGGGTCTGCATCATGCCGTCCTGGCGAGACAGGTTGGCCAGCACCCACCACTGGGCACGGGTGATGGCCAGCGGCTTCATGAACTGGTCATAGGCGCTGCGCCGCATGCGCGAAACGTCGTGAATCAGAAAGCTGAGCCGGATCGCGTTCTTGTCATCGTCAAGCGAGGCTTGATCAACATTCGCGCGGGCAGCCGAACCCGGCTTGATCGTTGCGCCGAATGGGCGAGCGGCCTGCAGCCGTTCTCGATTCAACGGCTTCCGTGCCCGTTTGTTCGGCAAGTTTGTTTCCCCATCCATCGCGGTTTGCTCTCGTGTTTTTCTTTTGTATAACTGACTTACACATGGAGCATAAGCTGACTGCTTGGGTAGGGCAAACCCGTCTGGTTCCATACTACATTCCCAGCGACAGACAGAAAAAACCCGGCGCTCATTGAGCGCCGGGCAATGGTCTCGACCGTCTAAGGAGGGACTTAGAAGTCGAACAGCTCATCCAAGGCTTCGTCCGTGTCGTCGTCCTCAGAAACCGGAACCGTGGTTGCCTCGGGCGCTGGTTCGGGCGTGGCCTCGACATCGTCCGAAGTGTCGTCGGATTCGTCTTCCGGAATGGCCGCTGGCGCCGAATCTTCGGCCGCCTCTGGCGTGGTGGGCGAAGACGAGCCACTCGGCGCTGCACCACGAACCGCTGAGCCGCCGGTGATGCGCAGTTCGACGCGACGATTCTCGGCCTGACCCTCGGTGGTTTCGTTGTCGCCGATAGGCCGGGTGAGTCCGTACCCGACGGTGCTCAGCCGGTTGTCCGCGATGCCGTTGTCGACCAGATAGTCGCGGACGCTGTTGGCGCGACGCTCCGAGAGCTTCTGGTTGTAGCTGGCGTCGCCACGGCTGTCGGTATGGCCACTGATCTCGACTTCCACGTCAGAGAAGTTTTTGAGGTCGGCCACCACATCATCCAGCAGGGTCCGCGCGTTGGCATCAAGGTTGGACTTGTCAGTGGCAAAGTTGACCCCGCGAAGCACGATGGACTCGCCGACGTCGCAACCTTCGACAGAGGCCACGCTGCCGCTCATGGCTTCACCGCAAAGGGGTGCGGGCGGCGGCAGGGGGCAACCGACGCTGTCGACCGCTTCGCCAGACGGCGTGTTCGGACACTGGTCGATGTCGTCCGGAACGCCGTCGTTGTCGGAGTCGGTGGGCTCGACCACCTCGGCCGGTGCCGGCGGCGCCGGCTCCTGTTGACGGGAAGTAGTTCAGTGACCAGAACAAGGTGCAGGCTTCGTAGTCGCTGACAGATTCGGAGAACTGCTGGCGCTGGAACACGACGGAGTGGAGTTCTCAGCTCCGCCAGCAGGTCGAACGCAATCTGCTCTTCTGTAAACCGTCACTTCTTCACCGTGTAACCCCGTTTCCATTACGGGGCCCCGAGTGCCAATTTTTCTACCTCAGCACGGCACAGTTATCAGGGTGTGATTCATGGCGGAGACGTTTTCCTGCTCGCGGGTCTGAAAGGGATAGGCGTGATCAGAAAATCGTCAGGTCCGGGTGGGCTGCCCCTGAGGAGGGAGGGCGGGGCAAACATGGGGTGATGTCTTTGCCAACCCGGACATGACGAAAGGGGGAACGTCGGGACGCCTCAGAAGATTGAGATCTGGCCAGGTGGTCGTAATCCATCGGGATGACAGCGGCGTCGATACAGGGGCCGACGCCGCGACGGGCCGCGGTATCGAGAATGCTCATCAGCTTTTTTTTGAGAATGCAGACGCAGACCCAACATTGGCTTCAGCGTGCCGGTAGTCGGCACCTGCCGGGTTGTGGACGTTGGCGTCTCGGTTGGTAATGAAAGCGGGCATCTTTATAGTCGTTCGAGTTTGGCGCGGCGTTGACTGCGGAAGTCAACCGTTTTTTGGCATTGGGGTAGTCTCGACCGCGCTGATGGGCCCGTCTTTCGATTCCGGCTACAGACATTGTTCAAAACGTGCTCGCAGGAATCAGTGGCGTGTGGGGTATTTGGCCGGCTGCCGATGGAAATAAAATGAAGCATGAGCAGGACGCCAAGCAGTGCGCAGGAGGAGAAAATCATGGGTTGCACTCCGGAACGGCGTGCGTTGGACTCGATGCGTCAAGGCGTAAATGTGCTGTCCCCGGTGCGGTCACAGCAGACCGCCTCCTGGGGCGGGATGGCCGTTTGTGAATGGAAGTTGCCATGGGTCGATGGCTTCGAGCTGTCCGAAAACGATGATTTGGTGATCGCCCTGCACAGCGAGGGTTCGCGTAAAGTTCGAGCCGCCTGCAATGGCCCCTGGAGCACAGCACTCTCGATGCCAGGGCTCCTGAGCGTGGTACCGCCGGGTCGACACGTGCGATACAGAATCGATGGCGAGGTCAGCTTCGCCACCATTCATGTGCCGCGACAGGTGGTGGAAAGTCTGGCTCTGGCCTCGGTCAGCCATGGACTGGACTTCCGGTTCGCGTTTGATGACGCCTTTGCCGTGCAATGCATGGAGATCTTGCGCGCAGAAGCGCGACAGGCCGATGCTGGTAATTTCCCCTACGTCCACGCCGTGACCCGAGCGCTGCTGCTACATCTGATGCGAGGTTTCCGTCGAGCTGAAGCGCCCGTGGTGACCGCTAGTGACGTGGCTGAGCATCCGCACACGTTTGCCAAGCTTGATGCCATGCTGGATTTCATTGATGCGCACTTGGACGAGCCGCTGAAGCTTGAAACGCTGGCCGCCAAGGCGGGCGTGAGTCGCTCCCACTTCGTGCGCCGTTTTCGCCGTCTGACCGGGCTGACGCCACATCGCTACCTCACGCAGCGCCGCATCGAACGTGCCCGGAAGCTGTTGAGAACCACGCAACAGCACCTGGTGGACATCGCGCTGGAAGTGGGCTTCGGCAACCAGTCACATTTCACCCAGGTTTTTCACAGCATCACCGGCATGACGCCCAGTCAGTTCCGGCGCCAAGCCGAGATTGCGAGAGGCGTTTCTGCAAAAGCCGAGCCCGGCGATACGGTTTAATCCTTGAAATCGTGGCGAACCGCGCGTGCAGCGCGCGATTCGTCAGCGGGTGCTGGTGCCGTATGTCCAGGTGCCGGGAACTCGCGAAATCAACCGACAAGGAGAGGCAACCAATGAACCCGGAACTTTGGCTCGATGGTCACGCCCTGGTCACCGGCAGCATTGCCCGCGCACGCATCCGCAGCGCTGCGGGTGATTGCCTACCGCGATCTGCTCGACCAGGTTGAGCGTAGCGCCAGCTTGTTCAAGGAGATTGCCGATGACCAGCGCTCGGTGGTCACCATCATCCTGCCGATGCTGCCCGAGGCGCTGATTGCCGCGTGGGGCGCGTCGACCGCCGGCATTGCCAACCCGGTGAACCCCTACCTGGAGTTGAAGCAGGTCGCGGCGATCATGAACACCGCCAACACCACGGTGCTGCTGACCACCACCGACCAGTTTGGCCCCGGTATGTGGAATAAACTCGATGAGCTGATCACGTTGGTGCCAAACCTGCGCAAGGTGTTGCTGGTCGGTGTGGACGACGCCAGCAAAGACACCACCACCGTGCTCGCCGCCCGCCAGCCCGGCCTCGGCTTCACGCCGCAGACTGATGGCAACGCCGAAGCGGTGTAACTGCCCACCGACGGCACCACCGCGGCACCCAAACTGGTGCGCCAAACCCATTACGGTCAGTTGATCAACGCCTGGACCACTGGCGCCATGTCGGGGCCGTCGACCGACGGCGTGGTCGGCCACGCCATGCCCAACTTCCATGTCGGTGGCTGCGTGATGCTGTCGCTGCGCGCCATTCTGGATGAGCCGACAGTGCTCACCCTGACCACCGATGGCTTTCGCAACCCCGGCATCATCAAAGACTTCTGGGACATTGCCCGGCACTACAAGATGACCTCGGTGATCGCCACCCCGGCGACCGCCTCGGCCATCATGGCAGTGCGCGGTGCCACCTCGGACGGCCACTGCATCCAGAGCTTCAATGCCGGCGGTAGCACCGTGCCCCTGCGACTGATTCGTGCGTTTCACGAAGAATCTGGCGATCGGCGGGCCTGGCGTCACGCCGGGGTATGTCGACTCCAGCCTCGACAAGGAGTTCTTTGTCCAGGCCATGCTGGGCGATCCGCGCTGGGCCAACACCGGGGACGTTGGTGTGGTTGATGAAAACGGACGGCTCTGGCTGTTCGATCGCGCCAAGGACGTGATCGTCCGCGGCGAACACAACATCGATCCGGGCATGATTTAAGAGGAGCTGGTCGGCCATCCAGCGCTGCCGATGACTGCCTTGGGCAAGATCAACAAGCCCGCGCTGCGCGTCGATATTCTGCGTCGCGTCGCCGAAGAAGTGGCCGGCGGCGTCATCGACGGCGGTGGCACAGTCTCGTTGCGGGTCGATGAAAGCGGTCGTCGCCCCTGCGCGGTGATCACCAACAAGGTGCGCGATCCGGCTGCCGTCGAGGGCAAGCTCAAGGACGCCTTCACCACCTTCGAGTTTCAGACCGCGTGGACATTCAGGCGGCCAAATACTCGCTGCCCCAAACGCCGTCTCGACGGAAAAGGGCGAACTTGGGGATGCGCGCGGGGTTCCTGCCGCCGTAACGAAAAACCCGCCCTTGCCAAACGGCACGGGCGGGTTTCGAGGTTCAGACGGTTGATCAACCCGCGGGCAGGTAGACCGACTTGTAGGCCAGATAGCTGTTCAGCGATTCCGGCCCCAGCTCACGACCCATACCGCTGGCCTTGACGCCGCCAAACGGCGCGTTGATGTCAAGCATGTAGCCGTTGACGCCGATGCTGCCGGTCTGCACGCGGCGTGCCACGTCCTGGGCGTGCAGCGAGTCCTTGGACCACACCGTGCCGCCCAGTCCGAAGTCGGAGTCGTTGGCGATGCGCACGGCGTCGTCTTCGTCCTTGTACTTGATGATGGACAGCACCGGCCCGAAGATTTCTTCCTGGGCGATGGTGGCTTTGTTGTCGACGTCAGCAAACACGGTGGGCTCGACGAACCAGCCGTTGCCGACATTTTTCGGACGACCGCCACCGGCGACCAGCCGGGCCTCGCCCTTGCCGGTGGCGATGTAGCGCTCGACCACGTTGCGATGCGCTTCGGAGGCCATCGGGCCGATCTGGGTTTCAGGATCGAGCGAGTTGCCCACCTTCAGTGACTTGGCCATGCTGGCCACGGCATCAACAATTTCGTCGTAACGGCTGGCCGGCACCAGGATGCGGGTGCTGGCGGCGCAGGTCTGGCCGTTGTTGCCGAACGAGGCGAAGCCCATGCCTTCGAGCAGCGGCGCAATTTCGGCGTCTTCCAGAATAATGGCGGCCGACTTGCCGCCGAGTTCCAAAGTGACCGGGCGCAGCAGGCGGCCGCACACTTCAGCGATCTTGCGACCGGCAGCGGTGGAGCCGGTGAAGGCCACCTTGTTGATGCCGGGATGCGCGACCAGGTGTGCGCCGACTTCGCGTTCACCGGGCACCCAGTTGATGACACCCGCCGGAATGCCGGCTTCCTGCGCGGCTTCGGCAATGATGTAGCTGTCGAGCACGGTGCCGGGTGAGGGCTTGAGCACCAGGGTGCAGCCCGACACCAGCGCCGGGCCGATCTTGAGGATCGACAGCACCACCGGGTAGTTCCACGGCACGATGCCGCCGACCACGCCGAGCGCTTCGCGGCGCACCAGGGTGTCAAAGCCCATCGGTGACGGACGCCGCTCTTCAAACTGCATGGTGCTGGCCATGTTGGCGTAGTAGCGCAGTAGGCCGACCACATAGGCGCCTTCGAGCTGCGACGACAGGCTGATGGGCATGCCGTTCTGCGAACTGACCGCCGCGCTGATTTCGGGAATGCGCTTCTCGATGGCGTCGGCAAACTTGTTGATGATGGCGCCGCGCTCGGCGCCACTGGTGCGGCCCCAGGCGCCATTGAAGGCGGCGCGCGCGGCGACCACGGCACGGTCGATGTCGGCAATGCTGCCTTCCGGCACGCTGCCAATCACTTCGCCGGTGTTGGCGCCAATGACCTTGAAGCGCTTGTCTGTGGCGGGCTTGACCCACTCACCGCCGATAAAAAAGGCATCTCGGGTGGACTGCTCGGTTACTGCCATTTGGATCTCTCCTCACGCGTTAATAGGGTACGTATCTGCAAAGACGGGCAACTTGATGACGTTAGTATTGTGTCTTGGCGAACGGCCAGAAAATATCAGGAATGTGCTGGGTCATGAGTGAACCGATGAAGGTGATGGTCCGCGACTTCGCCGATTGCAGCGTATTGATTGTCGGTGGAACGTCGGGTGTGGGTATGGCCACCGCCATTCAGTTGGTCGACTCGGGCGTCCGACGTATCGCGTTGGTGGGCCGCAACGCTGAACGTGGCGAACAAGCCCGGCAGCGCGTGTTGGCGGCGGCGCCGGATGCCAAAGTGATGTTCGTGCAGGGGGATGCCAACCGTGTCGATCAAGCGCAGCGCATCGTCGCCGAGGCACACGCGGGCATGGGCAGTATCGACACGCTGGTGAACGCCACCATCGGGGTGTACACGCCCGACCCCTTGATGAAAATTCCCATTGAAGATATCGAGCCGATCATCCTCTCGGTGGTCATGGCGCCGATGCTGATGTGCAAGCTGGTGCTGCCACTGATGGCCGAACGTAAGGGCGGGGCGATCATCAACATCGCCTCCGACGCCGCCAAGGTGCCGACGCCGGGCGAGACCGTGCTGGGCGCGGCCATGTCGGCCATTGTGGTGTTTTCGCGCACCTTGGCGATGGAGGCCAAGCGCAACGGCATTCGCGTGAATGTGCTGACGCCATCATTGATCGAAGGCACGCCCACCGCTGCGCGCAACCAGGCCAGCGGCTTCAGCGCCAAACTGTTTGCCAAGATCAAACCGATGGCGCAGCTCGGCGTCGCCACGCCGGAAGACCTCGCATCACTGATTGTCTATCTCGCAAGTCCGGCGGCGGGTCGGTTAACTGGACAAACCATCAGTGTCAATGGTGGGGTTTCGGCGGGCTGAGTGCCGGCGGGCCGTTCGGGCCGGTTCCAAGAAGGGCGAGGACTCGTTTTGCTGGGTGCCGAAGCGGCCTGACGGCCTGACGGACCTTGCCCCGTCATCACCGCACGTTGCTGAACAGGTTGATGGGCAACAAGCCCTTCACCCGTGGCGGTCGGATCCGCATCGCCGACCGAGTGCTGTACAGCTGTCTTGACTTCGCACCCGGCGTAAGCCAGCCTGCGGATTCTTCCTTGGATCCGCTTCACAGATGGATGAAGCGAATGTCCGAGCGGCCCAGCGCGACCGCCAGCCTGCACCCTGCGTGGGCGCAAGTGAAGATGCGCGGCTGAGCGGTGCGCTGAACGATGGCACTGGTGTCTGTATCGGACGCCCGTGCCGTGACAGCGAACAGGAGGACATCATGGGACGCGTCATCACCTTGCTGTACGGCGTGGTCAGCTACGCTCTTTTTCTGGCGGTGTTCCTCTACCTGATGGCCTTTGTCTGGGGCCTGCCGGTCCCCAAAACGGTCAATAGCGGCACGCCGGGTCCGGTCTGGATGGCGTTGCTCGTCAACCTCGGTCTGATGGTGTTGTTCGGCGTTCAGCACAGCGTGATGGCCCGCCCAGCATTCAAGCGCCGCCTGACCGCGTGGTTGCCGCAGGCCGCTGAGCGCAGCACCTACGTCATGGCCACGAACGTCGTATTGATCGTGCTGTACGCGGCATGGCAGCCGCTGCCGGGTACGGTATGGCAGGTCGAATCGGCAGCCCTGTCGTCGGTGCTGTGGGGCATCAATGTCTTCGGCTGGCTGCTGGTGCTGGTGGCGACCTTCCTGACCAATCATTTCGATCTGTTCGGCTTGCGACAGGTGTGGTTGAACATGGCGCGCCAGGCGTATACGCCCGTCGCTTTCAAGGAGTACTTGCTCTACCGCTGGATTCGTCACCCGATGATGCTGGGGTTGCTGATCGCGTTGTGGGTCACGCCGCAGATGAGCGTCAGCCTGCTGCTGTTCAGTGCCGGGATGACCGTCTACATCCTGATCGGGGTGCACTTTGAAGAGCGCGGTCTGCGCGCCGAACTGGGCGACACCTACGTGCGCTACCAGACACGAACCGGCCGATTTCTTCCGAAACTGTCCTGAGGCGATACGGGAGCAGGGTTACCGTGCGCTCAGCCAGGCATCGCCCTGCTCGCCGGCCACACGCACCAGATCGCCCTGGGTGAGCGATACATCGATCAGGTGCAAGCCCCAGCCGATGCCGCCGAGGAATTCGCCGGGGTAGTCGTTGGCACGCGGCCCGTCGGGCTCGGGGGTCACGCGCACTTCGAGATAGCGGGTGCCGTTGTCGTCGGTGACGCACTGGCCGCTGATCTGTCCGGGCACGGTGAAATACGGATCGCTCAGCAGCAGGTTGGTGGTGATGTCCTGGTAGGGCCCGCCACTGCCACGTGGAATCAACAGCGTTTCAAATGCGGGTGGCTGACGCCGCGGAAAGCGCACGTCCAGTGCCGCCCGGCCCCCGGAGAGTGCCGCGGGATTCACGCACAACGCCTCGGTCAGGGGGCTGAGGGTGGTGCCAAACAGCGGTTCGTCGAGCTGCGGATCACCTTCACGGTAACTGGCGTAGCTGATTACGCAGCCGGTCTGGCGCGCGCTACCGCAGGCGGGCACGCGGGCGAAAGAGCCGCCCACGTCGTCGCTGATCGGGACCGCCACCGAGGTACCCATCAAGTGGGCGCCCACCAGACGGTCGTGCAGCAGAGGATCGTTCTCGATCTCCTCGGCAATCAGTCGGCGCAGCAGTGACGCGCCCTGTGAGTGACCGACCAGCAACACCCCGCGGCCGTCGTTCTGATCGGCGAGGTAGTGCAGGAACGCTTCGCGAACGTCGGAGTAGGCCAGTTCCAGCGCCTCGGCCGAGCCCTGAAGGTCGACCAGCAAGCCGGCCGCCACCGCCGCAGCAAGGCTGGTCAGGGTGCGCTGCCGGTAGACCGGCGCAAAGGTGCGGCAGTGCTCGCCGTAACGCGCGAACTGTACCTGCGTGACCTGGATTTCCTGCGGGCCGGGGAACAGGTCGGCGTTCTCGCCCGCATCAAGACTCGCCGTGGGGTAGGCATAGAAGCAGTCGAAGCCGGGGTCGGCGGCGCGCTGGGACGGCAACACGGTCGCTTCGCCTGATGCCGCCACCGAGAGGGTGTCGAGCCCGGTGGCACAGGCATCCTCGCTGTCCGGCAGGTCCGGGTGGCAGATCCAGCGACTTAGTGGTGTGTACTGCGCGCTCAGGGCGCCAACCATGGTCGGCGGCGGCTGCGGATTACCGGCGCCGGAGCCTGAGCCCGAGCCGCTTGACCCGCCGCAGGCCACCAGACTCCCGGCCAGCAGCATGCACACCAGGGGGCAAACGGAACCGCGGAAGCCGACGAGTGCAAGCATGGCGCACGGACCAAAAGAGTGAGCGGACCACGCTAACCCATGTCGCGGAAGGACGTTGGTGCGGCAGCGTCTACCCCAGCGCCCTGCCGCGCGCGGCAAACCGCTCGCGCAGGTCACGTTTGAGGATTTTGCCGCTGGCATTCTTGGGCAGGGTGTCGACAATCTCAGCCAGCTTGGGTGCCTTGTAGCCCGCCATGCGTTCACGGCAGAACGCCAGCAGCTCATCAGCGGTGAGGGTCTGCCCGGCACGCGGCACCACCACCGCCATCACCGCTTCAATCCATTTGGGATGCGGCACGCCGAACACCGCAACTTCCGAGACGGCCGGGTGGGTGAAGATCAGTTCCTCGACCTCGCGGCTGGCGACATTTTCGCCGCCGGTCTTGATCATGTCCTTCTTGCGGTCGACGACGCTGAGGTAGCCCTCGTCGTCCATCACGCCCAGATCGCCGCTGTGGAACCAGCCATTGCGGAAGGCCTCGGCGGTCTTCTCGGGGTTTTTCCAGTAGCCCAGCGTGGTGTGCGGGCTGCGGTGCACGATCTCACCCACGGTACCCACCGGGACCGGGTTGTCGTCGTCATCCACCACGCGGGTCTCGACGTTGATCGACGGCCGCCCGGCCGAGCCCAGCTTGCGCAGCTGGTCTTCGGGTTTGAGCACCGTGGCCACCGGCGAGAGTTCGGTTTGGCCGTACAGGTTGAACAGCCGCATCTTGGGCAGCCGCTGGCTGAGCTCCTTGACGATTTCCACCGGCATGATCGAGGCGCCGTAGTAGCCCTTATTAAGGCTGGACAGATCGGTGGTGTCGAAGTCGGGATGGCGCAGCAGGGCGATCCACACCGTCGGCGGGCAGAACAGCTTGTTGGCCTTCTCCTGCGCAATGGTTTTCAGCAGCAGCCCGGCGTCCGGGCCGGGCAGGATGATGCTGGTGGCGCCGAGGTAGAGATCCGGAGTGAGAAACACATCCAGCTGCGCGCAGTGGTACAGCGGTAGCGAGTGCACCTCGACATCGTCGCTGCTCATCTCGCCGTCGACCGTCACGCTGGCGTAATGGGCGTAGAGACTGCGTGCCGACAACACCGCACCCTTGGGGCGCGACTCGGTGCCGCTGGTGTAGAGCATCTGTACCGGGTCGTCGTCGCCAATCGCCACGTCGGGCTCGGTGGCGTTGGCATGCTGCATCCAGTCCTGTACGCATTCCCAGCCTTTGGGCGTGTCACCGCGTTTTTCGCGTATCGCACCGCGTACCTTCATGCGGCGCCTGGATTCGACGATGGCCGCGTCAGCGACCTCGGCCAGTGCGTCCTCCACGACCATGCCGCTGACGTCGCCATTGTCGAGAATGAAGGCCACCTCGGAGGCGTTGAGCATGAAGTTGATCGGCACCACCACCGCCCCGAGCCGCGCCAGCGCAAATCGGATCACCACGAAGGCGTGGTTGTTGTGCGACAGCAGCGCCACATGGTCGCCCTTCACCACGCCGCGTTCGGCAAGCGCATTGGCGGTGCGATTGACGACGTCATCCAGCTCGGCAAACGTCTGCCGTAGCGCGCCGTAGACCAGCGCCGTCTTGTTCGGCAGACGCGCAGCGCTGCGCCGTAGCAGATCGCCCAGATGTTGACGCCTGGCAGACGCAATCAGGTGCTCGATCGGCGGGTTGGACACGGTCATCAGCCACTCCTCTGTTTATGGTTAAACAAGCTTTGAATTGGAGCACAGGCCAGCCCCTGTCCGGGCCTACCTGAATTTAGGGGCTGCCGGCGTCGCCGCTGTCCCGCGGCGGGTCGGTCGACTGGATAACCCATCAGCGTCAACGGCAGGGTTTGGGCGGGCTGAGTGCCTCGGTTGTCACAACCGGCCTGCGGACATGGCGATGTTGCGGCCGGTCATTCGGCGCGTCTGCAGGACTTGTCGGCCGGGTTGGGCCAAACTAGGCCGCATGATCACCAATCAAACGGCACCCGAAAAATGACGCGTCGGGCCCTGCGCGCATGAGCCTGGCTGACTTGGCGGCCGCAGGCATCACGGCGCTGTTGGCGGCCGCCACCTTGCTGCCGCTCTCGCGAATTGAGCACTGGCGCGTTCGCGGTCTGGATTTTCCACGGCTGCAGATTGCCTGCGCGCTGGCGGCGTTGCTGCTGGCACAGACGCTGATGCTGCGAGATGACGTGACGCTTTTGCGCGGGTCGCTGTTGCTGGCCACGGCAGGATGTCTCGCGCTGCAGGCGTGGTGGATCGTGCCTTACACGCGGCTGTTTCGCCCGGAGGTGCTGTCTGCCAAAAAGCAGGATGACGCCAACACCGTGCGCATCATGACCGCCAACGTCCTGACACCGAATCGCGATGCGCCGGCACTGCGGGCATTGGTGGCGCGTCACCAGCCCGACCTTCTGGTCACGCTCGAAACCGACCGTTGGTGGCAAGACCAGCTGTCGGCGCTGCACGACGACTACCCCTACCGGGTGCAGCAGCCGCAGGACAATCTTTATGGCATGCACCTGTATTCCCGCTATGCACTCAGCGACACCGAAGTACAGTTTCTGGTCGAAGACGATGTGCCGTCGATCCACACCCAGGTGACCTTGCCGTCAGGTCGCCGGGTCAGCCTGCATTGCCTGCATCCGGCGCCGCCCAGCCCCACCGAAAACGACACGTCTTCCGAGCGGGATGCCGAACTGGTGATGGTCGGCAAGCGGGTGCGTGCCAGCGAACTCGCGGTGATCGTCACGGGCGATCTCAACGATGTCGCGTGGTCAGCGACGACGCGACTGTTCCGCAAGGTCAGCGGGCTGTTGGATCCCCGCGTCGGGCGCGGTATGTTCAACACTTTTGACGCCCGCTATGCGGTTCTGCGTTGGCCGCTGGATCATTTATTTCACAGCGCACACTTTCAGCTGCTCGACATCCGCCGCTTGCCGTCTTTTGGCTCGGATCACTTTCCGATGCTGGTGACGCTGCTGCACACCAGCCATGTCAGCGCCCGCCAGGACGGCCTTTCAGCCGACGCGGACGACCGCGCGCTGGCGCGTGACAAGGTCGAGGATGAAGGGGTTCAGGTGGCCGACGTGCACCTGCCGGGCCGGGCAGGCGATGCCGCTCAGTCGGTGTAGAGCGACGACACCGACTCTTCAGCCGACACACGGCGAATGGTTTCGGCCAGCAGTGAACCGATCGACAACTGCCGAATTTTCGGGCACGCGGCAGCGGCGGGCGCCAGGGGAATCGAATCGGTGACCACCAGCTCGTCCAGCTCGGAATCGTTGATGTTGCTGACCGCCGGGCCGGAGAGAATGGCGTGCGTCACATAGGCCACGACGCGCACCGCGCCATGTTCCTTCAGAGCCGTGGCCGCTTTGCAGAGCGTGCCGGCGGTGTCGGCCATGTCGTCGACCAGTACGCAGGTGCGGCCCGACACATCACCGATGATGTTCATCACCCGTGACTCGTTGGCGCGCGGGCGGCGCTTGTCGATGATGGCGAGGTCGGCATCGTCAAGCCGCTTGGCAACGGCACGGGCACGCACCACGCCGCCCACATCAGGCGACACCACCATCAGGTTGTCGTACTTCTGGCGCCAGATGTCGCCGAGCAAGACCGGACTGGCGTAAACATTGTCGACCGGGATGTCGAAGAAGCCCTGAATCTGGTCGGCATGCAGATCGACGGTCAGCACGCGGTCGGCGCCACACTCGCCAATCAAGTCAGCGACCACCTTGGCCGAAATCGGCACCCGTGAACTGCGAGGACGACGGTCCTGCCGGGCGTAGCCGAAGTAGGGGATCACCGCGCAGATGCGGCCCGCCGAGGCGCGTTTCAGTGCGTCGAGCATCATCAGCAGTTCAACGATGTTGTCGTTGGTGGGCGCGCAAGTGGGCTGGATGACGAAGACGTCGCGACCGCGGACGTTTTCGAGGATCTCGATCTGCACTTCCCCATCCGAAAAACGACCGACCATGGCCTGGCCGAGCGGCATTTTCAGATAGTTGGCGATGTCCTTGGCAAGCTTGGGGTGGGCGTTGCCAGAAAACAGCGTCAACTTTGTATCGACCATGGGGACTCGCGGGTAATCGGATTTGGATCAGCCCAGAAGCCCATTGCCGGCACGGCAGGTGCTCAGGGACGCGAAAGTCGGATCAGCACGGCCGACCGAATGAATGAAATTGATCAGGATTGGCTGGGGCGGATGGATTCGAACCACCGAATGGCGGGATCAAAACCCGCTGCCTTACCACTTGGCGACGCCCCAACACGGTTTACCTGATGCGCTGCGTTACAGCCCGCGCAGTATAGCCGCGAGTGGCGAATGATTCAGCCCCTGCACCACGCGTTTGGTCCAGTTTTTTGGCAATTGGTCGATCACCATCTGAGCCGCGTGTTGCGAATCGCAGGGGAGGAACACCGCCGCACCGGTGCCCGAAAGCCGGGCCGGACCCAGCTTGCGCAGTGCAGCCAGGGCTTCGGCAACCTCAGGGTGGCGTCGACAGACGACCGCCTCGCAGTCGTTGACGCACGCGCCGGCCTCGAAGGTCGCCCAATCCACCCGCGCGTGATCGCGTGGCAGCGCCGGGTCCTTGAAAATACTGGCGGTCGATACCGACACGGGTGGCACCACCAGCACAACGGGGGTCTCGGGCAAGGTGACGGGCATCAACCGTTCGCCGATGCCTTCGCCCCAAGCCGCTCGGCCTCGCACGAACACCGGCACGTCGGCGCCAAGGATGGCGCCATAGCCCGCCAGCTCGTCCAGGGGAAACCCAAGGTTCCAAAGTCGGTTCAACGCCACCAGCGTGGTGGCTGCGTTGCTGGAGCCGCCGCCGAGACCACCGCCAACGGGGATGCGCTTGGTCAGGTGAATGTCGGCGCCAACCGGGACGCCGCTCATGCGCTGGATCAGTCGCGCGGCGCGCAGGATCAAATTGTCGTCACCTTGCAAGCCCTCGGGGGCATTGTGCAGGTGAATGTCGCCGTCACCGCGCGCCGTGAACACCAGCTCATCCTGCAGGTCGATGAACTGGAACACGGTTTGCAGCGTGTGGTAACCGTCGTCGCGACGACCGGTCACGTGCAGAAAATGGTTGAGCTTGGCCGGCGAGGGCCAAATGAACCGGGCAGAGAAGGGGTCGTCAGTCACGGGCATCGGGCGTCAGGCGGACCGCATGCCGCGGTTCCAAGGGAGGCGGATTATGGCCTGCGCTGCCAGCGATCGTTGATCAGCGTCACGGTCTGCGCATCGCGCTGCCATTCAATTCGGGTTGGCAATGCCGGCTCGGAGTCGCCGTAACCGGTCACGGTCATGGTCCAGCCGGCCTGCTCGAGGCGCACCAGACGACCTTGTGCATCAAGATGAAAGCGCGCCGGCACGCCGGGTTGGGGAAGGCCACGCGCCCAATAGGGAAGGGCGGTCAAGGGGGGTGACCAGCCGAGCAAGGCCTTGAGGTCGGCTTCCGGATCGGTACTGGTCCAAGTGTCGCGTCGCGCCTGAATTTCAACGCGACCCGGCGTGCCGCGCAAGCGCATGGCGCCGAGACCCACCGGCCCGCTCAAGCGCAGGTCGAACTGTTGATTTTCCGCCTGCAGCCAGCGCAGTCGCGCGCTCAGAGCTTGGCCAGTGGCCGCCACTCGGCCTTCAAGCAGAAACTGCTCCCACTCGACCAGGGCTTCGCGGTGGGAAGCCCAGCGCGTCAGCCGGGTGTCCTGATCGACCACGTCGACAGATGGCTGCGGCGGGCGCGTGGCACAGGCCGCGAGTGTCAGCAACGCGCCCAGAACCCATAGTTGCGAGACGGCACGGCGGCTCATTTTTCCGGCACAAGCCGTTCCAGGGTTTGTGTCAGCACCGGGTGTGAGGCGTCGGTGACGAGAGCGGCATCCCATATCTGCTGGGCTTCATTTTGGCGCCCCAGAACCCACAGCACTTCGCCCAGGTGTGCGGCAACTTCGGGATCGGGATAGGCCGCGTGGGCACGCTCCAGCCAGGGCAGGGCGGCGCTGGGATCGCCCTGCTTATAGAGCAGCCAGCCTTTGGAATCCATGATGGCCGGGTCTTCGGGCTCGATCACCAGTGCGCGGTCGATGAGGTCGCGCGCCTCGTCCAGCTTGCGCTCCTGCACGACCAGCAGATAGCCCAGCGCATTGAGCGCGCGGGCGTCGTTTTCGTCGTTTTCAAGGACGTGGCGCAGGTCGGCTTCAGCGCGCGGCAAATCACCGGCTCGTTCCAGAGCCAGTGCGCGGGCGTAGCGCAGGTCGGGGTCGTCCGGCGCATCTTCCAGCGAAGTGTCGAGCAGCTCCAATGCCGAAGCATGGTCGTCGGCGTCGACCAGCAATTCGACCTCGACCATGATCAATTGCGGCGCGGCCTGCGGCAATTCGTTGCGGACCCGTTGTAAAAGCTGACGGGCCTCTTCAAGCCGATCCACTTGCGCCAATACCACCGCGCGACGGGTCAGTGCGTCAAAGGCAGCGGGTCCGCGGCGGACCCGCGCGTAGTAAGTCAGCGCTTCCTCGAACCGGGCGTCCTGTTGGGCAAGCTGACCCAGCTGCATTGCCGCTTCCTGCTCGCGGGACGTGTCCAGCAATGATTTGAACCAGCGCTCGGCGGTGGGCCAGTCTTCGTTTTGCGCGGCGATGGCGCCCAGCAGATAGCGGGCATCGACCAGCTCGGGGTCTTCCTCGAGTGCGGTTTCGAGCATGGCCGCAGCGGGTTCAGGCTCTCCGGCCTCCAGCAGCACACGGGCAAAGGTCATGCGCAGATCGCCGCGGCTCACCTTCGGCTGCGCAGCAAAGGCCTGTTCGGCCAGCGCCAGCGCTTCGTCGATGTCACCCCGCCGTACCTTGATGCCGGCCAGTAATAACGCGCCGGCCTGGTCGTCAGGGTGATCGGCCATCGCCTCGCGCGCGGCTTCTTCAGCAAGGTCCAACTCGTCGAAGCGCAGGGCCAGACTGCCGTAAGCCACGGCGCTGCCACTGCCGTCGATGCGTCGATCGCGGACATTTTCCATCACCGCCAGCGCCGAGGGCCCGAGCCGCGCCGGCACGCGCGCCAGCAGCAGTCCAAGGTGACGAAAGCCTTCCTCGGGACCGGCCGCGTGTCCATCGACCACCGCCAGCGCATGTGGCAGTGCTTCTTCGACGCGCTCGTTGATCAGGTGCACGCGCAAAATCACTTCGCGGGCATCGCCTTCCTGAGTATCCAGCTTCAGCCAGATGCTGGCGGCCTCAAGCGCTGCCACATCATCGCCAGCCTGCAGTGCCAGCTGGGTGGCACGCTTGGCCAGTTCGAGGTCTGGAACCGACCGCAGGGCGGCGAGAAACGCCCGGGCGGCAATCTCGGGCTGGTCACGTCGCACCGCCAGCTCGCCAACCAGAATGTGGTAGGTCGCGGCCGCGTGGGTGTCGATGGGCTGCGGTTGTCGCACCGGCTCGTCGACCCGTGGCACTGAGGTGTTAGGCGTGGTGACCGGTGCTGCATGAGGTTCAATCTGGGTGCGCTCGGGTGACCGACCGCCCATCGCGCAGCCGGCGAGCACCAGCACGCTGCACAGCGTCAGGCCACGGATGGCAGTCCAATGTCGTTGCATGTTGAAACGATCCTCTACGCGTGATGATGGACAGCGTAACCGGGCTACACCAAGTCGGTATGGCCCAGCCCGGGCACATCGGCTTGTTGTTGTGCGTGCCATGCCGGAAAATCATTGCATGACGCCTTCCTTTCACTCGTCTGGCGGCGGTCGGGATCCAGCATGACCCTGATCACCCTCGGACTGAGTCACCATTCCACCCCCATCGAGCTGCGTGAGCGCATGGCCTTCGCCGAGGCCGACCTGGTCGATGCGCTGGCGCGCCTGCGGGCACTACCAGGGGTGGCCGAGGCGGCGATTCTGTCGACCTGCAACCGCACCGAGCTCATGACGGTTGGGCGTGCGGTCGACGAAGCGGCATTGGTGGCGTGGTGGCAGGCGGACCGCCGGGTGGTTGCACTGGATGCACAACATGTTTACTGCCATCACGAGCGCAGCAGTGTCGAGCACACGCTGGCGGTGGCATCCGGACTCGATTCAATGGTGCTGGGCGAACCGCAGATTCTTGGCCAGATGAAGCAGAGTTTTGCCATTGCCAACGAGGCTGAAAGCCTGGGTCCCGTGCTGTCACGGCTTTTCCAGCATGCGTTTTCGGTGGCCAAGCAGGTGCGCAGTGAGACCGACATCGGCGCCCACCCGGTGTCAGTGGCCTACGCCTCGGTGCAGATGGCGCGGCGCATTTACGAGGACCTGACCCAGCAAACCGCGTTGCTGGTCGGCGCGGGGGAAATGATCACGCTGGTCGGGCGCTACCTGCAGCAGCAGGGCGTCAGGCAGATCACCGTCGCCAATCGCAGCCTTGAGCGCGCCGAAGCCCTGGCGGCTGATCTCGGCGGACGTGCCATCAGCCTTGCGCAGCTTGATGACGCGCTGCCGGGTGCCGATCTGGTGGTCTCGTCGACGGCCGCACGCGAGGCGGTGATCAGCTTTGATGCCATGCGAAAGGCGCTGCGCCAGCGGCGCCGAAAACCGGTCTTCATGATCGACCTGGCCGTGCCACGCGACATCGAACCGCGCATCGGCAAGCTGGCCGACGTGTACCTCTACACCATCGATGATCTGCGTCATGTGGTGGCAGAGAACATGAAATTGCGCGAAGGCGCAGCGGTTGAGGCACGGACACTGATTGCCGGACAAGCCGATGTCTTCATGCGCTGGCTCGATGCCCGTGACGCCGGCGACACCCTGCGCGCACTGCGCCATCAGGCGGCCCGCCAGCGCGATGAAGTGCTCGACAAGGCGCGTCGCCGGCTGGTCAACGGTGAAGCGCCCGAGGCGGTCATGCAGTTTTTGGCCGACACGCTGACCAACAAGCTGCTGCACGCTCCGGTGTCGCGACTCGGGCAGGCTGATCGCGTCGAACAGGGGGTACTGCTCGAAGCCACCCGGCGCCTGTTTGGACTCGACGGATCCGTGCCGGGGGATGACGACCACGAGCGTTAGCGAAGCGGGCGAGCTACGCGTTGCCGCATACACTTCGCTTCGTTTACCGGTTCATCCATGAAAGCTTCACTGATCGACAAATTGCAGACGCTGGTTGACCGGCGCGCCGAACTGGCCGAAGAGCTGGCCGCACAGGATGCCGCACGCGACGCCGATCGCTTCCGGCGACTCTCGCAGGAATATGCGCAGCTCGGGCCAGTGGCCGAGGCGTTCTCGGCCTACCGCGCCGCCGTCAATGACCTGGCCGGGCTCGACGAGATGGCGGGCGAGCCCGACCCTGAAATGCGCAGCATGGCGGCCGCCGAGCGGCCCGCGACCGTCACCCGCATCAACACCCTGGAAGCCGAGCTACAACGCTTTCTGGTGCCGCGTGACCCGCTGGACGGCAACAACGTATTTCTTGAAATCCGCGCCGGCACCGGCGGCGACGAGGCGGCGATTTTTGCCGGTGACCTGTTCGGCATGTACAGCCGCTACGCCGAATCACAGGGTTGGCAGGTTGAAGTGCTGTCGGCCAGTGACGGCGAGCACGGCGGTTACAAGCAGATCGTGTCGCGGGTGATCGGCTTCGGGGTCTACTCGCAACTCAAATTTGAAAGCGGTGCGCACCGCGTGCAGCGCGTGCCCGAGACCGAAACCCAGGGGCGTATTCACACCTCGGCGGCCACCGTTGCCGTGCTGCCCGAGGTTGAAGCTGAAGACGTCGAAATCAACCCGGCTGATCTGAAGTTCGACACCTTCAAGAGCTCTGGCGCCGGCGGTCAGCACGTCAACAAAACCGAGTCGGCGATTCGCGTCACCCACCTGCCGACCGGCATCATCGTTGAGTGTCAGGAAGAACGCAGCCAGCACAAGAACCGGTCGAAGGCGCTGGCGCTGTTGGCGTCGCGAATGATTGACGCCCAGCGCAGCCGCGAAGCCGCCGAACGCGCCGCCACGCGCAAGAGCCTGGTTGGGAGCGGTGATCGCTCGGAGCGCATTCGCACCTACAATTTTCCGCAGGGGCGGGTCACCGATCACCGCATCAATCTGACGCTCTATCAGCTTGACCGGGTGGTTGCCGGCGATCTGGGCGCGGTCATCCAACCGCTGTTGGCCGAACATCAGGCCGAGCTGTTGGCTGAGATTTCGGGGATCGGGTGATGCGCCTGGCCGAAGCCATCGCCGACGCCATGACCCGCTTGCAAGCGGTCAGCGACAGCCCGCGCCAGGATGCTGAATGGCTACTGGGTGATCGGCTCGGCTACTCGCGGGCGCAGTTGTTCACGCGCCTCGACCATGAGCTGGCGCCGGTCGATGCCGAGTTCTTTGAGCGGCTGATTGCACGCCGCGCCAAGGGCGAGCCTGTGGCCTACCTGCTCGGGGAAAAAGGCTTCTGGACCTTCAGCGTGGCGGTGAGCCCGGCGGTCTTGGTGCCGCGCCCAGAAACCGAGCTGTTGGTCGCCTGGGCACTGGCGTGGTTGAACGACCTTGACGCACCGACTGTGGTCGACCTGGGCACCGGCAGCGGCGTCATCGCGCTGGCGCTCAAGCTGGAACGACCGGACGCACAAGTCACCGCCATCGACCTGTCGCCCGAAGCGCTGGTGGTGGCCCGGGGTAATGCTCAGCGGCTGGGCGTGGCCATTGATTGGCAGACCGCCGATTTCGGTGAATGGTTACTGGGGCAGGGCGCTGCGCAGGATCTGATTGTCAGCAACCCGCCGTATGTTGCCGCCCGCGATCCGCACCTGGCATCGCTGCGTTTCGAGCCACAGATGGCGCTCACCGACGGTTTCGACGGACTCAACGCGCTGCGCGTGATCATCGCCAACGCGCGCCATCGGTTGCGGCCGGGGGGCGGGTTGATGGTCGAACATGGCTTCGACCAGCGCCCAGCCGTACAGGCCCTGTTCGTCGAGGCCGGGTTCGACGGCGTCGAAACGCGGCTTGATCTCGGCGGCCAGCCGCGCGCCACCGTTGGCCGCGCGCCATGACTGACCTACAGCGCTACTCGCGCCAGATCGTGCTGCCCGAAATTGGGATCAACGGCCAGCAGATGCTGCGTGATTCCACGGTGATGCTGTTCGGCATGGGCGGGCTCGGCAGCGCCAGCGCGCCGTACCTCGCCGGCGCCGGGGTCGGGCAGCTGTTAATTGCCGATCCCGACCGCCTGGAACTGAGCAATCTGCAGCGCCAAGTGCTGTATCGCGAAGCCGATGTGGGCCGACACAAGATCGAAGCCGCCGCCGCCCAGTTGCGGGCGCTGAACCACGACATCGACGTGGTGCCGCTGCAGCCCGCCGCGGCGCTGGCGCGCCTTCACGAGGCCGATGTGGTACTCGACGGCACTGACCGTTTCTCGGCCCGCTTTGCCATCAACGCCGCCTGCGTGGCTGCGCGCAAGCCGCTGGTCAGCGCGGCAGCGATCCGCTTTGAAGGCCAGATTGCGGTGCTCGACCCGACCCGGAGGGGCGGCTGCTACGCCTGCATGTATCCACCGCAGGGTGAAGACGCCGAGCGCTGCGAAGACGCCGGTATTGCCGGACCGGTGGTCGGCACGGTGGGCGTGATGCAAGCCTGGCTGACGCTGCGCCGGCTGCTGGGGCTCGCCGACGATGCCGGAACCCTTCACACTTGGTCAGCCGAGCACCTTCAATGGCGGCGACTGACCGTCTCTCGCGATCCGAATTGTCCCGTCTGTGGAACCCATGACCTTGACCCTGCCTGATCCTGTTCGTCTGCCGCGCCGGCTGGCGATTGACCTGTTGCACCGCGCGCAGATTGCCCAGCCCGCAGCGATACGCGGTTACGTCAGCGCGCAGTCAGGGCGACCGCTGGCCTGGACTACCCAGCCGCCACCGCAGTGCTTCGCGCGCCTGTGGTCGATACCCGACGCGCCCGCCGTGCCGACGCTGGATGAGCTCGACGGTGCGGGCCTGAACCTGATCATTTCGCTCGACACCAAGGGCGTACTCGAGCTTCGCGCCTGGCAGCGCGGTGCGCAGGCCCCCGTCGAGCGGGTGCTCATGCTGGAAGATTGACGAGTGCAGCGCTTCCAACAATTCATTCGTTCTGGCGGCGCGCTTGCGCACAGCGCTTCGTTGCTCATCGTCGCGATCGTGCCGGCTAGCCCTCCTTTTCGCGCCTCGATCTGCACTCAATCGCACGCGCTATCTCCTAACGCCTTGTCAGAAGCGCTGCATTAGCATCCGCTTCATCACGCCAGCCCCACTTCCAACTCTGATTACCGTCAACGCCCCATGCGCCTTTCCCGCTTTCCGCTGTCCACCGCCAAAGAAACCCCGGCCGATGCCGAGGTCGTGTCTCACCAGCTCATGCAGCGCGCCGGTTACATCCGCAAGCTGGGCAGCGGCCTCTACACCTGGATGCCGATTGGCCTGCGCGTGCTGAACAAGGTCGCGGCCATCGTTCGTGACGAAATGAACCGGGCCGGTGCCGTCGAGGTGCTGATGCCATCGATACAGCCCGCCGAGTTGTGGGCGCAATCCGGCCGCTGGGCGCAGATGGGCGGCGAGATGCTGCGCATCAAGGACCGCCATAACAATGACTTCTGCTATGGCCCGACGCACGAGGAAGTGATTACCCACCACGTCAAGCAGGACGTGCGTTCGTATCGCCAGTTGCCGCTGAACCTGTACCAGATCCAGACCAAGTTCCGCGACGAACGCCGCCCCCGTTTCGGCTTGATGCGCGCCCGCGAATTCCTTATGAAGGATGCCTATTCCTTCCATATCGACGAGGCCGATCTGGGTCGTGAATACCAGGTAATGCGCGAGGCCTACACCCGCGTGTTTGACCGCTTGGGCATCGACTACCGCATCGTCCAGGCCGACGCCGGCAACATCGGCGGCAACCGCTCGGAAGAATTTCACGTGCTCGCCGGCTCGGGCGAAGACCTGCTGGCGGTGTCTGACAGCGGCCCGTTTGCCGCCAACGTTGAAGCTGCGCCCTGCGTTGCGCCGGGGCCGCGCGGCGCCCCCACGGCCGACATCATCAAGGTGTCAACGCCGGGCCAGAAAACCTGCGAGCAGGTCTCGAAGTTCCTGAACACGCCGCTCACTGCCAAGGTCAAGCTGCTCGTCGTGCAAACCGCTGGCGGCGAACTGCGGGCCATCGCCTTGCGCGGCGATCACCAGCTCAACGAAGTGAAGGCCGCCAAACATCCGATGATCGGCGCCGGGTTCATCATGGCCTCACCCGAAAAAGTGGAGGCGCTGTTCGGGTGTGAAGTGGGCTACCTAGGGCCGGTTAACAGCCCGATTCCGGTGATTGCCGATCACGCCGCAGCGGCCATTGCCGATTTCACCTGCGGCGCCAACGAAGCTGACTTCCACCTACAGAACGTCAACTGGGGCCGCGATTGCGCGGAACCGGAGGCCGCCGACCTGCGCAACATTGTTGAAGGCGACGCCAGCCCGGACGCGGTGGGGCGCATCAAGTTTTACCGCGGCATCGAGGGCGGGCACATCTTCCAGCTCGGTCGCAAGTACAGCGAGGCGATGGGCCTGTCCGTACTCGACGAAGCCAGCCAGTCGGTGACGCCGTGGATGGGCTGCTACGGCATCGGTGTGTCGCGGTTGGTGGCGGCCATCATCGAACAGCGCCACGACGACAAGGGCATCATCTGGCCGGCCAGCGTGGCGCCGTTTACGGTGGTCATCTGTCCGATTGGCCTTGATCGTTCCGAGGCCGTGCAGGCCAAAACGGCCGAGTTGTACGACGGCCTGCAGGCCGCCGGCATCGACGTGCTGCTCGACGACCGTGGCCAACGGCCCGGCGCGATGTTCGCCGACGCCGAGTTGATCGGCATTCCGTATCGCATCGTGATTGGCGACAAGGCGCTGGCCGACGGGCAGGTCGAGTTTAAGGCGCGCGACGCCGCCGATGCCGAGCGGGTGCCGTCTGGTCTTGACGCCGTGTTGGCGCGGATTCGCGGCTAGGCATATTGGCCGTGCGCGCTCTGATGCAATGGCGAGGCTGGGCCGTGTTGGGGCTGGGCTTGTGGGCGGCCGGGGCAGGGGCCCAGCCAATTGCGCCCGACCCCGATCCTGAGTTGCGCGCGGCGCTCAGCGAGGCGGTGGCGGCATCTGACAGCTTTGGCGACCGCTTCGACGCCGAAGTTTGGCTGCTCGACATGTCCGGTCGGCTGCAGCGCTTCATGCCGGATGACGCCGAGCGGCTGGAATTTTTGCGGCTGGTGCACGCCGAATCACGCCGCGCCAACCTGTCACCTGAGTTGGTGCTGTCGTTGATCGAGGTGGAGTCGCTTTTCGACCGCTTTGCCATCTCCAGCGCCGGCGCTTTGGGCTTCATGCAGGTGATGCCGTTCTGGCTCAAGGAATTGGGCCGGCCTGACGACAATCTGTTCAATCCGCAGACCAATCTGCGCTACGGCTGCACAATTTTGCGTCACTACCTTGACCGCGAGCGCGACGACCTGATTCCCGCATTGGCGCGCTACAACGGCAGCTACGGCAAAACCTGGTATTCCGAACGGGTGCTCAAGGCCTTCGACCATCGGTGGACGCCCTAGCGTCCTGCGTCAGAGATTCGCGTAGGAACTCGCCTGCCTTTTGACGCCGGCACTCTCAGCCCGCGTCGGCGCGAAGCTGAAGGACCAGTTGTCCAAATCGCTCCAGATAGGCCGAGAGGAACTTGCGGGTGCCTTCCACGGCAATTGCGCCACTGTCATCGAGCAGGTCAGGCTTGAATTGAATGTAGGCCTCACCGCCCACCACCTGCGCGTTAAGCACGCCCAGAATCTGCCGAAGGTGCAACTGCGCGGCAATCGTGCCCATCGCGCCGGGGCTGGTGCCACAGATCACCACGGGCTGGTTGGCCCAGACGTTGGCCTCCATCGGCTTCGACCCCCAGTCAATGGCGTTTTTCAGCACCGCCGGCAGTGAGCGGTTGTGTTCGGGCGTCACGATCATCAAGCCGTCGCAGGCGGCCACGGCATGCGTGAATGCATTGACCGACGACGGACGGTCCGCTTCAAGGTCGCCGTTGTACATCGGCAATGCCTCAAGACCGATGAACTCAAAGGACAGATGACTGGGTGCCAGCTTGACCATGGCCTCTGCCAAACGACGATTGATGGACGCTTGGCGCAGGCTGCCGACGATGACACCGATCTTGTAGGTCTGACGCATGAATGTGCTCCGCGTGAGTGGATTCAATGGGGTGGCCCACCTTAGAGCAAGCGACGAAAAAGGGCTCGGAAAAGCCTGCTGTGGCACAACGTTTGTCCACCTTTAATAAATAACTTGACATAATATACATTATGCGTTGAAACGAAAGCTCACCCGGTGGTTGCGGGTGTTATCCGCCCGCCTAGGGCGTGCGGCGGCGCTTGAAGCCGCGCCGTGTTGAATGTTTGCCGCTGCGCGTCGTGCGGTTCCCGCTACTCCTTTTGCAGCGTCAATCATGGTGCGGCTGCTGGTCTGCGCAGTGTGGTTGTGTCTGCGCTCGCGTCAAGGATCAGGCCAGCCGACAGCCGGTACCTGAAGCCGTACCGTCTGACGCCTGACCTGACCGCTACGCGGCTGCGTCCTTGACCCGATGCTCGCCAAAACCCCCCTGACTTCGCCAGCGGCCGCTGGTGATCTCGAGGTGAGGACATGAACGAGCTGATGAGGGTGGATACGGTTGAAAGCCGAATCGACGTCTGGAACAGTTGGACCGAATTGGAACGGGCGTACTGGATGGGAAAGGCCGGGACAGCGACACCGTTTAAAGCGGTGAAGTGTTGGATCGAGAACGGTAGGCCAAGCACGATCATTGAGGACATGGAGAAGTAAGAGAGAGCCCGCTTCGGCGGGCTTTTTGTTGTGCGTGAGCATGCCGGGATTCCCAGCATGAAAGGCGTTTAACTCAACTGCCTGATTGATCAAAGCCACTAAAGATGCCCGGCATCGAGGTGGTTTCAGGTTGCGAGCTCGATGAACCAGAGCGCGAACCGCCAGCGTTTTGACGTGCTTCGAGCTCGGAGATCAGCCGGTCGTTGTCTTCCTGGCGCTGGGCTGACCAGTCGAAGTCGCCGGCTTTGAACCAGGCAACACACTGGCTGGTGTCCATCGGAACAATCGAGCCTTGTTGATCGGTGCAGGTGCATCGATCTTCACGCCATGTCTGTATGCGTGAGCAGCCAGAAACGTACGGCATGACCTTGGGAGACACCATGTCGCCATAGAACGGCGCAGACCATGGCAGGCCCTCGATCTGAGGGTCTAGCGCGTTGGTGAGGCGTTCAAGGCTGTTTGCGAGGGTCTGAATCTGCTGGCCAGTAACGGCTTGCTGTGCGGTGAGCTGGTCGAGCTGCTGAGCCATGGGGTCATGTTCCGACGCATCGCCCCAGCTGATGATTTTCAGAATGACGAAAATGACCAGGCCGATTGCGGCCGCGATCATGACGCCAATCCCGATCAGCTTCGACCACGGCGGCCGAGCTTGCTGGGTGTGCATGTCGGCCGACTTGTAAACGCCGAAGAACTCTTTGGGGAACGGTCGTTTTCGGGTCAACGCCTGCTTGCGTGCGCCAATGTCACCAATGTCGGTGACTTGCTGCCATTCGTAGAGAAAAGACATCGAGACGCCCCAGGGGCGCACGACGTGGATATGGCGATTGACCAGGCGGCGTAGCCAGACGTCGACCAGCATCGGGTCTTGGGTGACCAAGTGCAAATCGACGCCAAGGTGACGGTGGGTTGATAGATCCGTGACGAAGTCCGGAGCCTTGCCCTTTTCCCTGACCGGGAAGTGTTTTTGCGCTTCGTCAACAACGAGAATCGAGCCGACCGGTAGGTCTTGCCATTTGGTTGGGTCTTCCCAGTAGAACCACCCTTCTAGGGTGAGCTCCGGGATGCCGTGATAGTAGATCGGGCGCGGTGGTGGCTTGGTCGGATCGGCGTTGTGCGCCTTCGCCTGCGCTTTGCGTTCGGCTTCGAGCTCGAACAGCAAATTCAGTGTTTTGCCATTGCCGGGTTTACCCGTCCAGAGGGTAAGCATTAGTTGGTGACCCCTGGCGTGCCCTCAGGTAAACGAGGACCGAAGCGGCCAGCGAGACCGTAGGTAAAACGGAAGGTATAAGCGCCGAAGATGACAGCGATCGCGTAGTCGAGCGCAAGGATGCGCATGAGCTGGGCAACAGCAGCGGGAAGATTTCCGAAGGAGGTCAGCAACGCCTGTTCCGCAGCGTCTACGAGTTGAAGGCCACCGACGAACACGGTGACGCCAAGGCCGAGGGCGAGCAGTGTGCGGACGACCAGAAAGATCGAAGCGGCACGAAGAACGAAGGCCAGCGCGGTCGCAATTAAGGGCATGGATTAGCTCGCAAAGGCGATGCGAAACGCACCGATCGTTGAGGAAAAAATGACGAAGAAACTCATGATGCTGAGGAAGTCACAAATGAAGTCGAACTTGAATTCGACGGTTTCGCCAAGGGCGGTGAAGGTCATCGGAGCCGGACAGGTGTCGCCGCTGTACTGAGGCAGGAACTCGGAGATCCACGAGGACACATCAACTTCCGTCTCGAGCTCATCAGCGGCAGCCTGTTCAGCGGTAGATATCCCGTCGTTTAAGCCAACACTGGCGACCAGCTGAGCCGCTGCAGCTGGCGTGGTGCCGTCCTCGAAGGCAAAGGTTTTGCAGTTGGAAGTCCAGACCTGACGGAGGATCGCGCATTGAACGTGGCCAACGTCGGTGCAATCGGGTTCGTTGGAACAGCTCGAGGAGGCAGTGCCGCCCCCTCCCCCGCCATCTCCGCATTCTTCGGTTTCAGGGTCACAGTCACCACCGTCACCGGGGCCGCATTCTTCAACTTCAGGATCACAGTCGGGATCGGGGTCAGGGTCATCGCATTGCTCGACTTCGGGGTCACACGAACCATCGCCGCTGCCGTCTCCATCACCACTGCCGTCGCCCTCAGCGGGCGTAGGAGGCGCATTAGGTGCAGGAGGGTTAGGAGGCGGCGGGGTGTTGCTTTCAGGCGCTGGGGGGGTCTGCTGTGGCGGCGGGTCGTTGGTCATGACGTTGTCAGTCGTCGTGCGATCCCAATGCTGGATTAGCGCAAGCGTCTGAGCATCAGAAGTAAGAATCACCGAATCAGGGGGAATCGGTGTGTTGTTGACATTGGGCCGGGACTGGGAGGGTGCACCACCGCCGCAAACGATGGCGCCAGAAGGGGTGGTCACACATTCGTTGGCATTGGGGTAATTCTTGGGGATGCAGGTGTATTCACCGCCAACATGGCCACATTGAGAATCGGGCTCAGGTTGGAGCGTGGTGTTATCAGCTGACACCTGGGCGGTGCCATCGTGTTCGATTAGGGCGATTTCGGGTTCTGGTGGGACTTCACACAAAAGGCCGGTTGATTGATAAACCCAAAGCTCAGAGCCGGTAGCGCAGGAATCGGGACTGCCAGCAGAACACGTGCCGTAAATGCCGTGCTTGCGGACAGATAAAAACTCGCAATTGTCTTGACAATGGGTGGCAGGCGGAGAACCTGAAGAAAGGTCGAAAACAGGAACAATGTATTCATCACCGGTTGAAACGTCGCAAACCTCAATTGGAACAGAGCAGGTCGCTAAATGATCTTTTATTCCTGTAGTAGTAACAACGCCGTCGCTAGTTTGAGTGCGGGTAAAACTACCACTATAACGATTAGAAGCACCAGAAACCCCAACAAAAGAAATACTAACATCTGTGACCGTATAGGACGAAGTACTATAAGGCAAACAACTCTGATAAGCGGACAATGCGGACCCACTACTGTAAGAAGTACCTGAGAGCAGAGTAATAGCGTCGTTAAGACACGTGTTTAAACCAGAAGGTATACTGGCAAAAGACGATGGGCCATTAAAAACCAATGAGGTTCCTGAGGGACATTGAATCTGACCAAATGCCAAATGAGGTAAGACTAAAAAAATGAAAATAACTGAACGATAAATCATTTGAACAAAACCAGAAGGCAGCAAAAACCGGTGAGGAGTGCCCAGACAATCAAGATCGTTTCGTTCATATGAAAAGGGCGGGTTTCCCCGCCCTACCCTTTGAGGTTTTGGTTAGTTGCCGCCTGCTGCGCCACGAACCCAGCGGAAGCCCGCGAAGGTTGCAGCGACGATCAGGAAGACGGCTCCGACTGCGGCGATTCCGGTGACGATTTCGCCGGTGATAAAGGACGTGACGCCGGCGGTATCGATCGTGGGTTCGGTCTGAGCCAAGACCGGAGAAGCCACGACAGACGACGCAACAAGGGCCGAAACGTGAGAGGCCTTGGCCGAAATACGCGCAAGGAGGTTTTTGAAGGCTTGAAACATAGGTGAATCTCCATAAAGGCCGGAAGGAAGAAGTAACCGCAAACCCGGCTTATCTGCGGTTTTGGGTGAAGTCGAACACTTGACGAAAACCCCAGGCGACAGCCATGGCGAACATGGTTGCCCCAAGGAGTGCAGCTGCATCGGTGAGCGTGAGCGTGGTTGCCAAGCTCGAGCTAACAGGTAGATCAGCAACGTGGACCCAAGACGCTTGAGCGTTGGTGCAGGTCGGAACATCCGCAGCGCTCATAGCCCCGGCGGGTTGGAAGCCAGTGGCATCCGAGGTGGCGCAGACGAAGACGTACATCAGGCGGCCTTTTTGTCAGCCTTGGGGGTGGTGATGTCGTGGGGAATGGCGGTGACGTTGGCAATCACGTTTTTCGTTTCATTGCCGTTGGTGACGCGCATGAACTCAACTTCTGCGAGAAGTGGGAATTCATGACGATTCATCAGTTCCATCGAAACGGAAGCTTTGCCAGCTTTATAAGCTTGGGTGGCGTAGCCTTTGGCGCGACCTGTGGTGAAGTCGAGCATTTCTTCGACGAAGATGGTGCCGGAGTCGATGTCCTTTCCATCAATTGAGCCTTGAAAGAACTTAACGCCTGTGATTTTGACTTTTTCAATTGCCATTAGAGAAACTCCTGAAATAAAGGGAAATTAACCGAACTTCTTTTTGTACCAATCAGGTGCGGCGAGTGCTGCGATTTCTACGGTCCGGACCCTGATTGGTATAGAACGAACAGTAGAGGGGATTGAGATGTCAACACCGTACTTAATGAGTTCAGTGCGATGTTTATAAAACTGAGACTTTTTCAGATTGATCTTTTCGCCGTTTCGCCAAGCGTAGTAAGTCGCTTTAAGGTGGCGAGGTAGTTCATTGGTGTCTTCATACTTGACCATGTCAAAGCGCCTTAATTGTGAGCGTGAAACGTAAATGTCGTAGAGAAGGGATTGATTGATTTCGCCGAGATAAAGCAATCCTTGTTGAGCTAGATAATTTCGTTTTAGCTCTATTTCCTCACGCATCACACCGTTGTTGATTACCCAATCGATTAAATCAGGGTCAGTGTCCCTGCCCTTTTTCTTTTTAGAATGCTTTTTCATTTCAGTTCCCTTGATATAGCACTTGCCATAGACGTAATGAGAGCCAGAACCATATTCAATGGTTTGACCATCAGGACGGAGGGAGCCTTTTTGTCGGCCGACGTGGTGGCCGGAGAGAACGCGAAGCAGCGCTTCTGCGTTGTCGTGTGACCCTGTGAGGTAGTTACAGGTCAGGTCAATACGAGTAACAGTACAACCGTCCAGCCATTTGACCCCGGAGTCAGCGAATCGAGTACGAACACCAAGGGAAAACGGAGGAAGATCGAGAAGATTAAGCAAGTGATTAATCCGGCGAAAAGTATCACCAAGCGAGAACCCGAATAAATTATCGCGTCTTCCAAATCGCGAGATATTCCCCGAGAACTCAACTCTTTTACCATCTGAGCGAATCTGAATAGAAGATTCATAAGAGCCCTCAACCTTCATATGCAGACCAACATCAAAAATGATTTGTTGATCAGAATCAATTTTGATGACTTGACCGTTATTGATGACGGGGCAGCCGTCAGGGTGGGTCTGATGGCAGGAAATCCAGTCGATGAAGACCGGAAGGGCGTCCAGGCCGTCAGGGGTCAGGTCCCCGAAGTGAGGGGGGAACAGGTGGACGGTCACGGGGCGGAAAACGGTTGGTCTTTCCGCTGGAACGGACTAACTATGGGTGTAACAAACCCATAGACCCCAGCAGCCGGGGTGCGCGGGGTGCCGGCGGCTACGCCGCTTCGGCACACACCCACCCCGCCGCCGAACCACTCACCACCCTCATCGAACAGATCCATTTGATCGCCGACAGTGGGGGGCGCAATCACAACGTCTGGCCGACCATCCCAAAGGCCGGGAACGACTTTGATGCGGTAGTTGCGCAACCAGCCACGCTCAGCCAGAACACCGCGCCAGCGACCTTGGCGAAAGATGACGAAGGAACGCGCAGGCAGTCCGACGCCTGCAAGGTGGCAGCGCCAGCAAAGGGAGGCGTCATCCCACAACGCCCAGAGACCACGCTGAGGCTGGGGGTTGCCGCTCACGTAGAACAGGGCCCGAGCGGTTGACCATTGGCGATCGAGGGCGATCACAAGGACAAAACACGCTCGGCAGCGGCGTCGATTGCATCCTGAGCAGCTGCGACGTGATCGAAGGCGGCCGGATCGTTGTGATTGAGGGCTACGAGTGCGCGAGCGATGGCGTCGTAAGCGTCACCAAGGTGAACCCGGGCGAGCTGGCGAGCTTGGATTGCGGCGGGGACGTCGACGAGATCCGGCAGTGACATTTGAGGCTCCCGAGGTTGCGGAAGCGCAACCATCGAGCCGAAAGGTTGCTTATCCGCAACCTAAAGTCAAGACGTTTTTTGAAATCGGTCGGGACTAACGACCGCAGCCAGCTCGGGTATAGGCCCTAGCGTTGGCCAAAAGGCTATCGCGGATGAACTGCGTTGAGCGATGCACGCCCTGGCGATTGATCGTTTCGCGGGCTTTGCGAATTTGGTAACAGCGCAGGGACTCGCCGGCGTGAGCATCTGGGGCAACAAGTGCGGAGTGTTGTTGAACCTGTGGTCGACCGGACGATGGGACTACGGGCGACGTTCTGGACGAAATGGGTGGCCTGCCTAAGGTCGGGGCGGCGATGACGGTGAGGGGGGCAGACGAGACATAGCCATCACTAAAGTTTCGCTCTCGAAGCATCTTGGCGCTATCAGGGGGCGCCGGCGAGACGCGAGACTCAACACGAACTGCAGCGTCGGCCGGATTGACCGATAGACGATCAGGGAAGGATTCAACAGTCTCTGACACAGTACGAACGTCAGGAGCAGGACCAGGCTCAACCGCAGAGGGAGATGAGAACGGGCGTGCAAACCAGGCGAACACAAAAACCATCAAGAACGCTGCGCAAGCGAACGGCCAGATGGGGAACGCAGCCTTCGGTCTTGGCGAAGTGCGGATCGAGTGCGTAGGGCTGATTTTTTGACCAGATGGCGACACAGCGGCACTCGAGGGTTCAGGGCGCAGGCGTAGGATAACGCCGCAACCGCGAGGGACAACCCATGACGCTGATCGAACTACTGGACAAAGCCAAAGAACAGACGGGATCAGACCCGAAAACTGCCGAGAAAATCGGGGTTTCAAAGGGTGCACTGAGCCACATACGAGCGGGCACAAGACCACTACCCATTGATGCGGCTGTGACGCTGGGAAAAATGTTGGGGTTGCCCTGGCACCAAGTGGTGGCAGCTGCAGAGGCGCACAGACGGAACTGTGTAGGCGATCAAGATGGGGCGAAGCGATGGGCCAAAAGAACCGTAGCACCGGGGTTCGTAGTCGGGGCCGCTCTGATGATGGTATGCCTTTGGCCTCAGGGGGCGCACGCCGCCGACTTCGGGACCGCAATCAATAACTTAGCGTCGAATATTCACGATATACATTATGCGTTGTTCTGAAATTGTTCAGAAGCGTCTTGCGGATGATGGCTGGGACGAACAGCGTCACGCGTTGCAAGATCACGTTTTACCCGTGCTTATGTATTTAGCTCTTAAACGCAAACAGCTATCATTCGTGAAATGGAAATCACCCTCTCGCAGCTTGCCCGTTGCCAACCCGGTTGGATTACGCGGGTCACGCCGGCCGTCGAGAATGACGCTGTGGCGAAACGTCTGGCTGATCTGGGCTTTGTCGCCGGCCGACGCGTCGAAGTGTTGCGTGCGGGGCCTTTTGGTGGCGATCCCCTGCTGGTCAGGATCGGCGATACACGCTTCGCGTTGCGCCGCGCGGAGGCTGCGCGCATCTCGGTGGACGCCGTCGCGCCATGACCGCCTCGGCGCGCCATGCCGCCTTGGTCGGCAATCCCAACTGCGGCAAAACGGCCTTGTTCAATCGGCTGACCGGCAGCCGCCAGAAAGTGGCCAATTACGCTGGCGTGACCGTCGAGCGCAAAACCGGCATACACCGGCTCGCAGACCAACAAACGCTCAACATCATCGATTTACCGGGTACGTACAGCCTGCAAGCGACGAGTCCGGATGAGGCGGTCACACGGGATGTCTGTCTGGGCCGATTTGAAGGCGAGGTCGTTCCGGATGTACTGGTCTGCGTGGTTGACGCGCTAAATTTGCAGATGCACCTGCGGTTCGTACTGGAAGTGCGGGCGCTGGGACGGCCGACGGTGGTTGCGGTCAACCGGATGGACGTGGCCCGGAAACGTGGGGTGCAAATTGATCTGCAGGCGTTAACGCAACGTCTCGGCATGCCCGTCGTGGGGACGGTTGCGGTGCAGCGCGACGGTGCGCAGAGCCTGTCAGCCGCGCTGCAAACCATTCCGCCGGCCCCGACGCCACAGTTGTTCGACGACCCGGGTCGCTGGCACGCCGATGCGGATGCCTTGCGCGAGGCCTGCGTCACAGGCACGAAGATCGGCGATGACCTCACCGAACGTGCCGACCGCTTTCTGTTGCATCCGGCGACGGGTCTGCCGCTGCTGGCGGCGCTGCTGTTCGTGATGTTTCAGGCGGTGTTTGCCTGGGCGGACCCGCTGATCGGGGTCGTCGAAAGCGTGGTCGGTGGGCTTGGCGCGTGGGTGGGCGGCGCCCTGCCCGCCGGCCTGCTCAACAGCCTGTTGGTCGACGGGGTGATTGCCGGCGTTGGCGGCGTGGTGGTGTTTCTGCCGCAGATTCTGATCCTCTTTGCCTTCATTCTTTTGCTCGAAGAGTCGGGCTACTTACCTCGCGCAGCTTTCCTGCTCGACCGCCTGATGGTCGGGGCCGGGCTCAGCGGGCGCGCCTTCATTCCCTTGTTGTCGAGCTTCGCCTGCGCGGTGCCGGGCATCATGGCGGCGCGCAGCATTCCCAGTCCGCGCGATCGTCTGGCGACGATTCTTGTGGCGCCACTGATGACCTGTTCGGCACGGCTGCCGGTTTACACGTTGCTGATTGCGGCGTTCATTCCGCAGCAGTCGGTGCTCGGCGTCTTCAACCTTCAAGGGCTTGTTCTGTTCGCGCTTTACCTGGCCGGCGTGCTCAGTGCGGTGGCGGTGGCGTGGATCATGAAACGCTGGGGCGGCGCGGGTCGTGAAGAGCAGCCGCTGCTGCTGGAGTTGCCCGCCTACCGCCTGCCCCACCCGCGCGACATTCTTATTGGTCTGTGGGAACGTGCGGCCATCTTTTTGCGTCGGGTCGGCACCATCATTCTGGCGCTCACCATTGTGTTGTGGGCGCTGTCGACCTTTCCGGCGGCGCCGACGGGCGCCTTGGGGCCGGCCATCGAGTACAGCGCTGCGGGTCACCTGGGCCGCTGGATGGAGCCCATCTTCGCGCCGCTGGGCTTCAGTTGGCAGATCTGCATCGCGCTGGTGCCGGCCATGGCGGCGCGCGAGGTCGCGGTGAGTGCGCTGGCCACGGTGTATGCCGTGTCGGCCAGCGACGAAACGGCTGGCACGCTGCTGGCGCCGCTGATCGCCGGTGATTGGTCACTGGCCACCGCCTTGTCGCTGCTGGTGTGGTTTGTTTACGCGCCGCAGTGCATCTCAACCCTGGCCGTGATCCGCCGCGAGACCAACCAGTGGCGCATGGTGGCGCTGTCGGCCGGTTATCTCTTTGCGCTGGCTTACGGCATGGCGCTGGTCACCTACCAGGTGGCGCGGAGCCTGGGCGGATGAGTTACGCCGAGCTTGAGGGCGTACTGGTCGGCCTGGTGGTGATCGCGGCCGTCGCCTATGCGCTGTGGCGCTGGCGTCCCGGCAAGCAGCGCGCACCAGGCTGCGACTCGGGTTGCGGGGCGTGCAAGGGTTGCGGACCCGGGGCCCGTCCACCGAACGATGCACCGCGCGAGCAGCCGGTGAACTTCCACCGCTGAGCGCCATGCTTACTGAATGGCGACGCAGCCGTGTGATTACTTGGAGCGCACAACCTTCAGCGACGGCCGCCGGGCAGCGCGCGGCGCCGTGGGTGCGTCCGGTTGATGCGGATTGACCGACTGTTGTGCCTTGAGGTGGGTCATGCAATTGGCCAGTGTCTGGCTGATGACCGTCTGGTTGCGGATCATTTCCATGCGGGGCCAGGTGGCGCGCTCGCCCTCGCGGATGAAGCGCTCCAAGGACTCAACCGAAGGGTTTGAGGTGACGTTGGCATACCGCCACAGGCTGATTTCGGGAAAGATGTTGATGTTGCCGCGGTATTCCTGGTCGAGCACGCTGGAGGCCACATCCAAGGTTTTGCGGGTGCGCCCGGCGCCCGACATTGCGTTGCGTGCCAAATCGACAACACCTTTGGCCGTGCCGCGCACGCTGGAACGCGCGAAGTCGCGCGCCGAGTTGCGGATGCCCTCACCGCCCGGTTCACGGCGACTCAAAAAGGGCAGCACATGCGGGTTGGTCTGGCTGACGATGAAGTGGTTGACGTTGTGCAGACGCCGCAACCGCAGCGTTGGCAGGTCCGACTTCAAGCTGCCGTCCACCCAACGCAGCAGTGGCATGTAGGGGACGCGGCGGCCGCGTTCATCCTGGGTCATCAGCATCACCGGCGGGAACAGTAGCGGCACGGCACACGACGCCAGAATGGCCTCGTACAGGTACAGATATGGGAACGTCAGGTAGTTCAGCAGTCGCGGCGGCTGGTTAACGCCCGCGGGCGACACGGTGATGTCAATGATGCGACCCGAGCGCTCGTGGGCCTCGGCAAAGGTCAGGTCTTCGATGTTCTGTTCAAGCGCGTGGCGCAGCTGACCCTGGTCCATCACCGAGCCGCGCCGGAACCACAGACGCCACGGCAGCAGGCGCCAGAAGTTGTGATAAACGTTCATCGGGTCGAGCAGAATTTCGGCCTGGTCGACCGGGCGACTGGCCAATGTGGCGGCGACAATCGAGCCGGCGCTGGAGCCGGAAATGACCTCGGGCAGCAAGCCCTCGAGATACAACGACTTGACCACGCCAACATGAAACAGCCCCAGCGTCGCGCCGCCCGAAAGCATCAGCGCCGAACGGCCGAACGATTGCGAGAGCTCGTCAAAAAAGCGCCGCTTGGCATCGGGCGGGAATGCCGGATCGTCACGGTGCGCCAACTCCACCAGTGTTTCGGCAATTTCATTGACGTAGTCGTGCACCAGCATCTTGGTGCCGACGCGCGACACGCCGTAAAGCGCCGGGTTGCCCAGATTGCCCAGATTCCAGTGCAGGCCCTGGCGCAGGTGATGGCGCAGTTTGGCGCCGTGCTCCGGGTTGCTGCGCATCTGCCGAACCTGCCGCAAGCGCGAGCGAATCAGTCGCCAGTCGTAATTTTCTGAGGACGTGTCGTCCTCGCGCCATTCATCCAGGCCGTCGTCCACATCAAGCTCATTGGCGATCTGCAGCCACTCGGCATAGCTGTCGGCGGCATCAAGGGCGCGGTTGAGTTCGCGTTGTTTGCGGGACATTCGGGCTCCTCTTCGGCGCCGATACGTGACGCGGACAAAGTATTGACCGCTTGGTCGGGGACTGCAATCCAATAATCGCGCAAGCCTGCTTGTCGCGTCGGGCCGGTGCGAACGCTCATCGTCTGGCGTGGCCTTTGCGTATAGTCGCGGGCCCCAAATTCTCGCAAAGAAATCAGCGCATGAAGGCCGCCGTCAGCCACACTCTCGAAGCACTCGAACGGGTCATTTTGGGCAAACCACACGAAGTGCGCCTCGCTGTCGCCTGTCTGCTGGCACAGGGTCATCTGCTCATCGAAGACGTGCCCGGCGTTGGCAAGACGACCCTGGCTTTGGCGTTGGCGCGCGTGCTGGGTCTGGACTTTCAGCGCATCCAGTTCACCGCCGACCTGCTACCCGCCGACGTGCTGGGCGTGTCGGTGTTCGAGGCCAGCAGCAACGGCTTTCGGTTTCATCCGGGACCGGTGTTTGCCCAAGTGGTGCTGGCCGATGAAATCAATCGCGCCAGCCCGAAAACACAATCGGCCCTGCTCGAAGCCATGGAAGAGCGTCAGGTCAGCATCGAAGGCCTAACGCGACCGTTACCGGTGCCCTTCTTCGTCATCGCCACCCAGAACCCGCTTTCCCAACTCGGCGTGTTTCCGCTGCCGGAAAGCCAACTCGACCGCTTCTTGATGCGGCTGTCGATGGGCTACCCACCGCCCGAGGCCGAACGCGCACTGTTGGCACAGGCCGACCGTCGCAGCCTGCTCGCCGACCAGCCACCGGTGCTCGACGCCGCGCAGTTGCAGCTTTTGCAGGCGGGCGTCAGCGAAGTGACGACGCGCCCCGCCCTGCTCGATTACATCCTCGCGCTGGTTCAGGCCACGCGTGAGCACGCGGGCCTGCGGCACGGCGTCTCGCCACGCGCAGGGTTGGCGCTCAAGCGTGCTGCACAAGCCTGGGCGTTTCTCATGGGACGTCCGGGTGTGTTGCCCGAGGACGTGCAGGCGGTGTTTCCCGCAGTCATGGACCATCGCCTGCTGGCCGCCCACGCGGCCACGCGAGCGCCGCCAACGGCGAGGGACTTGCTGGCCGCCGTGCCGATTCCCTGAGCATCGGTGATGCGCAGCAGTCTATTCAGCAGCAGTCTATTCAAGCGTCGGGCGGTGAAGGCCTCGACCGTGCGACGCAGCTGGATAGACCGCTGGATTCTGCGCCGCCTGCAGCCCGCCGCGCTGCCCTGGTCAGTCAACCGGCGACGCGTCTACATCTTGCCGACCCGCTTCGGTGTCGGTTTTGCGTTGCTCTGCGTGGTGATGCTGCTCGGCGCGATGAATTATTCCAACAGCATGGGCTTTGCCCTGACCTTTCTGCTGGGCGCGATCGGTCTGGTCGGCATGCACCACACGCACGCGCAGCTGGTGGGCCTGCGGTTGCGCGAGATCGGCCATTCGCCCGTACACGTCGGCGCTGAAACCCGCCTGCAGATTCTGGTTGACCAGCCGTCAAAGGCGCCACGGCTGGGCATTCAGGTCCACTTTGCCGACACGGCCGCAGCAGAGGGGCCCGGCGTGACAGTGGCAACCTCGGCCCGGCTCAGTCTGCCGTTCGCACCTGCAAGGCGGGGTTGGAATGCGCTGCCGGTCCTGACCGTGGCCAGCAGCGCGCCCGTCGGCCTGTTTCGCGCGTGGACCTTCGTGCTGCCCGAGGTGCGGGTGCTGGCCTACCCACAACTGGCCCCGCCGGGCCTGCGTCCACCTCCTACCCTGGCACTGGAGCAAGGTGAAGCACGACAACTGCAGCCGGGCCTGACCCAGTTCGCCGGTCTACGCAACTACGTGCGTGGCGACAGCCTGCAGCGCATTCACTGGAAGAGCCTGCCAAAAACCGGCACACCCATGGTCAAGCAGTTTGAAGACGGCGAACAGCCCGAATGCTGGCTGGATCTGGCGCTGACACCCGGCGCCGACCTTGAGGCCCGTCTGTCGCAACTCGCGCGGTGGGTGGTCGACCTTGCCGATACCTCGGTCGCCTTCGGGCTGCGCCTGGGCGCCGAACAGATCGATCTCGATCGCGGCCCTGCGCACTGCCATCGCTGCCTCAGCGCGTTGGCACGCTTTGGGCTGCCCGCATGACGCTCACACCGGCCGACGTGCTGCCGCGCGCCACGCTGCTGCGCCTGATGGGCCTGCTGGTGCTGGTGCTGGCGCCGCACGTGCTCAGGGTGCCGCCGTGGGAGACCGCACTGGTGGTCGCCGCCCTGGCGTGGCGACTGCTGCACCTGCAACGCGGTCTGCCGCTGCCGGGCAAGGTCCTCAAGGCACTGCTGACCGTCGCGGCGTTTGCCGGTGTGTTCGTCGCCTATGGCCGTATCAATGGCCAGCATCCGGGCACCGCGCTACTGGTGTTGATGGCCGCGCTCAAGCTGCTGGAGATGCGCAGCCTGCGCGACGTGCGGGTGATGGTGGCGCTGCTTTATTTTCTGGTGTTCACGCACTTTTTGTTCTCGCAGGAGATCTGGACGGTGCTGTGGCTGCTGGGCACGGTCGTCGGCATCACCGGCCTGCTGGTCGAGGTCAACACCCGCGCCGCGACAGCCGACACCGAGACCGATCCGTGGCGGCAGCACTGGCGCGCTGGCGCGGTGATCGTTGCCCAGGCACTGCCGTTGATGGTGGTGTTCTTCGTGCTGTTTCCGCGTATCCCCGGGCCGTTGTGGGGCTTGCCGGCCGATGCCGGCAGCAGCCGCAGTGGCGTGCCCGACAGTATGAGTCCGGGCGACATCGCCGAACTGATCCTCAGCGATGAGCTGGCCTTTCGCGTCCGCTTTGACGAGGCGGCACCGGCACAGCGGCAGCTGTACTGGCGCGGCCCGGTGTTCGAGCGCTACGACGGACGTCGCTGGGATGCTTATGAGCGCGGCGGTGACCGCAACCCGCCCGCACTGACGCTGACGGGCGAGCCGGTGACCCTGGAAATGATGCTCGAATCGACGCGCGGCTTCAGCCTGTTTGGTCTTGAGATGAGTGACCCCGACGCCCTGCCAACTGGCAGTCGACTGGATCGCGACGGCCAACTGCTGGCAACCCGGCGCATCACCGAGCGGCGTCTGCTGCGCCAGCAGGCCTACCCCGATTACCAACTTGATGCCGATGGTCTGGCCGGCTGGCAACGCAATCGCAACCTGCAACTGCCACGCGGCAGCGCGCCCGAAACCCGGGCATTGATGCGGCGCTGGCGCGCCGAAGCCGGCGACGACGCGGCCCTCATCAACCGGGCGCTTGTGTATTTTCGCGAACAGCCGTTCCGCTACACCTTGCGGCCGCCGCGACTCGGCAGCCAGCCGGTGGACGAATTTCTGTTCGACACCCGCGCCGGCTTCTGCGAGCACTACGCCAGCAGCTTTGTGGTGATGATGCGCGCCGCCGGCATCCCCGCCCGCGTGGTCATCGGCTACCAGGGCGGCGCGCGCAGCCGCGTGGGTGAGGACTGGGTCATTCGCCAGTCCGACGCCCACGCCTGGGCCGAAGTCTGGCTGGACGATCAGGGCTGGCGACGCGTCGACCCGACCGCGGCCGTGTCGCCAGACCGTATCGAGCAGGGATTGCGCGGCGCCTTCGATGACGCCAGCGGCGAACTGCCGGATTTTCTGCGACGCAACGGCGACAGTGTCTGGGCAATCAGCCGCGCGCAGTGGGACTTTCTCAACGCGCAATGGAACCGCTGGTTCCTGGCCTACGGGCCCGAGTTGCAACAGGCGTTTTTATCGCGGCTGGGCGTGCAAGGCTGGACGCAGATGCTGCTGTGGTTGACCGGGCTGGTCACCGCATTGCTGACCGCCGTGGGCGCCTGGCTATTGTGGCGCAGCCGCCCCGCCCCGCCACCGGATGTCGCCAGCCGAAGTTGGCGCCGCCTGCAACGTGCCGCGCGGCGCGACGTTGATGCGCCTGCCGGTGAAACGGTAGGCGACTGGTGTCAACGTTTGGCGAAGCGGCAGCCTCAGGTGCAGCCCGCACTCTTTGCGGCACGCGATGCCTATCAGGCGTTGCGCTACGGACCCGACGCTCTGCAGGCCGAGGCACAGCAACAGCAGCTCGACCAGTCGATCCGTCAGGTGATCAAGTCGCTGCGGCGGCGTCGCAGTCCGCCCGCGCGGGATAAAATCAGGCCATGACCGAAACTCAAAATGTCGATCCGGCGGACATCGCCCGCTTCTCGGCGGCAGCCTCGCAGTGGTGGGACCCGGCCGGTGAGATGGCGCCGCTACACCACATCAACCCGGTACGTAGCACCTACATCGACCAGATTTGCGGCGGGCTGACGGGGCAAAAAGTGATCGACGTCGGGTGCGGCGGCGGCCTGCTCAGCGAGGCGCTGGCACGTCGAGGTGCAGTGGTGACGGGCATCGACCTTGCCGAGGCGTCAATCGCGATCGCGTGCGAACATGCCGCCAAATCGGATCTGCAGATTGATTACCAGTGCGTCGCCACCGAAGCCATGGCCCAGCGCGCGCCCAACGCCTTTGATGTGGTGTGCTGCCTGGAAATGCTCGAGCACGTGCCGGATCCCGAGGCCATCATCGATGCCTGTGCCGACCTGCTGCGGCCCGGCGGCATCGCGGTGTTCTCGACACTCAACCGCAGCCCACGCGCTTTCGCGCTGGCCATCGTCGCCGCCGAGCATGTGCTGGGGCTGATTCCCAAGGGCACGCACCAGTTTGCGCAGTTCATCCGCCCCTCCGAGCTCAGCCGGGCGGCCATGGCCGCAGGCTTGCAGTTGGTGGAAATGAAGGGTCTGCACTACAACCCGATCCTCAAAAATGCGCGCCTCAATGACGATCTGGCGGTCAACTATTTTCTGGTCGCGCGCAAACCATGATCGAGGCGTGGTTGTTCGATCTCGACGGCACGCTGGTGGACACCGCGCCCGATCTGGCGGCTGCGGCCAACGCCCTGCGTGCGGCGCGTGCCTTGCCGCCGTTGCCGCTGGCGCATTACCGGGCGTACGCCTCATCCGGTGCCCGGGGCCTGATTGATCGCGCGCTGGGTATCACACCGGACGACGCGTCGTTCGAGTCGCTGCGACAAGCCTTTCTTGTCCACTATCTCAAGCATATTGCCGACCACAGTGGCCTCTTCGATGGTCTCGATGCAGTGCTGGGCTGGCTTGATCAACGCGGCATCGCCTGGGGCGTGGTCACCAACAAACCCAAGCGGTTTACCGACCCGCTGCTGGCGGCATTGGGACTGACGGCCCGCGCGGCGGTGGTGGTCAGCGCCGATGAAGTGCCGGCCGCCAAGCCCGCACCCGATGCCCTGATCGAGGCCTGCACGCGCGGCGGTTTTGAGCCGCGACGCTGCGCGTACGTCGGCGATGACCTCCGCGACATTGACGCCGGGCGCGCCGCCGGCATGCGCACGGTGACCGCCGAGTGGGGCTATCTGGGCACCACTGAACCGGCTGCCTGGCTGGCCGACGACCGCTGCGCGACACCGGCCGAGCTGGTGACCCTGATGCAAGAACTTTCCCAACAAGGCTGAACATGCTGCCCGTGAATGCACTGCCGTCCCAAGATCCCGCGCCGGGTGCACTCAACGGCCAGGTGATGCTGATCACCGGCGCCGGTGACGGCTTGGGCAAGGCCGCCGCACTGCAGGCCGCGGCCTTGGGTGCAAGCTGTGTGCTGCTCGGCAAGACCGTGAAAAAACTCGAGGCCACCTTTGACGCCATCGTCGCGGCGGGTGGGCCGGAGCCGGCGATCTATCCGCTGAACCTCGCCGGTGCCAACTGGGGCGATCTTGCCGAAGTGTCCATGACCATCGAGAAAGCCTTTGGCCGACTCGACGCGCTGTGTCTGATGGCCGCGCACTTCAAAACCTTCACCCGCATGGACAACGTCGAGCCCAAGGATTGGCTGGAAACACTGCAGGTCAACCTCACCGCCAGCTTCGCCCTGACCCGCCACTGCCTGCCGCTTCTGCAGGCCGCAACGATGGGCCGGGTGGTCTATGCCACCGATATCGGTGGGCGCGTGGCCAAGCCGTTTCAGGGCGCCTACGGCATCAGCAAGGCCGCACTCGAGGCCATGGCGGCGCAATGGGCGCTTGAAAGCGGGCCCAGTGGCGCGCCACGCTTTCACACGTTTGATCCCGGCCCGATGCGCACTGGCATTCGCTTGAAAGGTTATCCCGGCGAGGTGCTGGAGCAGACGCCGCCGCCACAGGCTGCGGCCCGTGCCCTGATGCGCCTGCTGGTCAGCGATGCGCCCAGCGGCGCCTGGTCGGCGCGGGCGACTTGAGTCGCAGGCGGCGAAGCACCTGACAGGGTCGTCACCGTGTGGCAGTTTGTTGGCCTACACCGCCGAAAGAGGTCTTCGCATGCGCTCCGGTCCTTCTGCTGACCTCACGCCACTCAGGGCGGTGCTCAAGGCCGCGCCACCTGCCGAATTGGCCGCGCAACTGACTGATGCGCAAGTGGTCGCGTTGGCGGAGCTGATCCGCAATGCCCATGCCCGACAACAGTCACAACTGACGGCGGCGCTGGATCATGCATTGCGTTATGTGCCCGGATTCTTGCGCGGCACCGTACGCGGCATTCTCTTCCCTTAGGCATGCGCGCCGACGCGCCGCCATTAATTAAAACAACCGGTCGCACGCCGAAACGCTTGCAGACCCTGAGGGGAGATCCCACGTGAGCAAACTCGCGACTCAAGCCGAGCGACTGAAGCTGGCCCGCTTGCTGGACGTGCCCGGTGATGCCTTGTCGGCGCTCGACACGCTGGATGCCGGTACTTTGCGTGGCCTGCGCGAACTGGCCAGCAATGCTTTTTTTGAGGCCGATGCACAGATGTTCCAGCGCATCGCTCTGGCCTCGAAATTATTGCCGGCAGCGGCCATCGCACTGATTGCCGAGAAAGTCCTGGGCCCGATGCTCAGCGGTCGGGTCGCCGGTCAGCTCAGCCCCGAATCGGCGGTTGCGGTGGCCAAGCGTCTGCCAACCCCGTTTCTTGCCGAGCTGTCGCTGAGCCTCGATCCGCAGCGCGCCGAGGCCATCATCGCGGCCATTCCGCCTGCACGCATCGCCGAGATTGCGGTTGAGCTCAGCCAGCGCCAGGAATTCATCTCGATGGCGCGCTTCGTTGACGTGATCAGCGATGCGGCCATTCGTGCGGTTCTCGCCGCTCTGAGGGATAACGCCGCGCTGCTGAAGATCGCCTTTTTCATTGAGCGCAAAGCGCGCCTGAACGACATTCTCGGGCTGTTGGACGAGGCCCGACTGGTGGCGGTGATCGAGGCGGCTGCAGCCGAGGACGATCTGTGGCCCGAGGCGCTGGGCCTGCTTGAACATGTTGATGTGTCGTGGAAAGCAACGCTGGGCAACCTCGCAGCCGGCCTGGACCCGCAAGTGCTCGACACCATGGTTGCCTCGGTGCACCGCAACGATCTGTGGACCGCAGCCCTGCCAGTGGTCACCCACATGAGTGCCGAGAGCCAGGCGCGCTTCGCCAACCTGGCGCGGCTGCAGAACGAGTCGGTCATGGCCGACCTGATGCGCGCCGCAGGCGCCGACGGCCTGTGGCCGCAGGTGTTGCCGCTGGTGCCGCAGATGGATGAAGCCGGTCGGGCCTTGGCCGCGCGGCTGTCCGCTGGGCTGGACGGCGAGCAACTGCTGGCCGTGGCCGCTGCAGCGACCGAGCAGCAGCACTGGCCGGTGGTCATCGACCTGATTCAACTGATGGCACCCGGGCAACAGCAAACGGTATTCGGACTGCTGGGCGTCGCCCCTGCCCGGGCGCTCGATGGCCTGCTGCAGGCGCTGGAATCCGAAGGGCAATGGGCGCTACTGGACGCGGCGCTGCCCTCGATACCGACAATGCATCAGTCCCGGCTTGCCGAGCGCGGCGCGGCGCTAGGTTTTGCAACGCATTTCTCTGGTGTCAACGTGTCGGCACCGGTGAACCCGCGAGACCCGATCAGCCGTGCGACGAGCCCCCCGACGAAGACCGTAGGGCAAGGGTCTGTAGCAGAAACGGCTCACGACTTCGCCACGTTAACGCGCGACCTCAAGACCTTGAAGCAGGCTCAGCAGGCACTGCGAGCCGACTTGCGCCAGGCGCTGGACGCGCGTACCGACCTGCAGGATCTGCTCAATGCCACCGCCCACGCCAATCGCACGCTACGCCAGCAGATGCGACAAAACGCGAGGTGGACAGATCTGGCGCTCACTCTGGCGCTTGCGGCAGCGGGGCTCGCGACCTTCGGGCTATTGCGCTGAAAACCCCGCCGACACTGCATTTGTGCTTCGGGCTCGGTATATGCTCCACCGGTGGCAAGGGCCACTCATCAATGGCGGGGGCCACGGACCAAATGAATGAGGAAGCGCCGCGTAGCAAGCAGGGCCCGCAGGGCACACAGTTCTTCTCCAAAGAAGATCTGGATCGTCTAATTTCAGGCGCAGTCACCGAACCCCCGAAAGGTGCGCCTGTGGCGCTTCGTGGCGCGTCAGAATCCGTTGCTGGGCGCCTGTTTGGGCTCGACCAGCCACGGGTGCTCGTCGGTCGCAGTGCGCACTGCGATATCGTGGTCAACGATCCCAGCATCTCCTCCGAGCACGCCCGCCTCGCCTCCGCACCCGGGGGCTGGGTGATCACCAATCTGCTCTCGACCAACGGTACGTTTGTGAATGGCAAACGTGCGACCACGGTGCCGTTGAAGCACGGTGATCACGTTCGCATCGGGCGCATTGAATTCGTGTTTGAGATGCCTGACGGTCAGTCGGGCGCGACACCCTCACAGCTCCGATCACGCACTGCAGCGTGGGTCGGCTGGTCTGTGGTCGTGGTGTTGGCCGTTGCCGCCGCTGTTGTGGGGTGGTGGCAGCTCAGTTGAAAGAGCAAATGAAGGTTTTCTCGCCCCCCAACCGTGAAACTTTGATGATGAGAACGCGCTTCGTCCGCAAGCACGGCGGTGGCGACATCATCAAGCCCGGAACAAACCAAGGCGTTGCTCGAGCCGGGCGTGGCCTTTGGTCAAGGCGATCTGTTAGGGCGACCCGCACTGCGATAAAAAGGCTGCCCTGGAAGGGGCAGCCTTCGCTTGGCCAACGGCTCCTCTAGCGCAGCGCGACGCTGAAGGTGGCTTCGGTTTTGGCGGTGATCTCGTCTAGGGTCACGCCGGTCGCCAGCTCGGTGAGCGTCGCGCCGCTGCCATCGGGGTTGATCTCGAACACACCAAGATCGGTGATCAGTAAATCGACCACGCCCTTGCCGGTCAGCGGCAGGCTGCATTCCTTCTTGAATTTGGAGTTGCCGGCCTTGTCGCAATGGTCCATGACCACGACCACGCGCTTGACGCCGGCGACCAAGTCCATCGCGCCGCCCATGCCCTTGATCATCTTGCCCGGCACCATCCAGTTGGCGAGATCACCGTTTTCGGCGACTTCCATGCCGCCGAGAATGGACAGGTTGATGTGGCCGCCGCGGATCATCCCAAAGCTGTCGGCACTCGAAAAATAGCTGGTGTGCGGCAGGTCTGTGATGGTCTGCTTGCCGGCGTTGATGAGGTCGGCGTCTTCTTCGCCCTCATAGGGAAACGGGCCCATGCCGAGCATGCCGTTTTCACTTTGCAGGGTGACGGTCATCCCCTCGGGGATCATGTTCGCCACCAAGGTCGGGATGCCAATCCCGAGGTTGACGTAAAAGCCGTCACGCAGTTCTTTGGCAGCACGCGCCGCCATGTCGTCACGAGTCCAGGCCATCAGGCGTTCTCCGTCCGCGGGCGGGTGGTCCGCCGCTCGATGTGTTTGTCGTAGTGGGCGCCGACCACGATGCGATCGACAAAAATGCCCGGGGTGTGAATCTGGTCCGGGTCAAAGGTGCCGACCGGGACGATCTCTTCCACCTCGACCACGGTGACCTTGCCCGCCGTGGCAATCATCGGGTTGAAGTTGCGTGCGGTCTTGCGATAGATCAGGTTGCCTTCGGCGTCCGCCTTCCAGGCCTTGACCAGCGACAGGTCCGACACCAAACCGGTTTCCATCACGTACCACTCGTCGTTGAACTGCCGGGTCTCTTTGCCTTCAGCCACCTTGGTGCCGTAGCCGGTGCGGGTAAAGAAGGCTGGAATGCCCGCCCCGCCCGCGCGAATACGTTCGGCCAGCGTGCCTTGCGGGTTGAATTCGATCTCGATCTCGCCGCTCATGAAGCGGGATTCGAGAATCTTGTTTTCGCCGACATAGCTCGCCAGCACCTTCTTGATCTGGTTGTTGGCCAGCACCAGCCACATGCCGTGGTCATCGCAGCCGACGTTGTTGCCGATCACGGTCAGATCCTTGGCACCGGTATCACGCAGCGCAACGATCAGATTTTCGGGAATGCCGCACAGACCGAAGCCGCCCGACATGACGGTCATGCCGTCAAAAGTCAGGCCGGCCAGGGCCGCAGCGGCGTCGGGATATACCTTGTTGTTCACTCAGTCCTCCTGGGTTAAACCAGCACTGCGCAGCATCTGCTGCGCACTTTTCAGATGCGGTACGTCGAGCATTTTGCCGTCCAGCGACACCGCGCCGGCACCTTGAGCAAATGCGGCAATCACCTTTCTTGCATGGGCAATCTCATCATCGCTGGGCGTGAAGGCCGCGTTGATGATGGGCACCTGGTCGGGGTGAATGGCCACCTTGCCGACGAAGCCGTCATAGCGGGCGGCCAAGCTGTTGTCGCGGCAACCGTCGGGGTTGCGGAAGTCGACGTACACGGTGTCGATGGCCTCAATGCCGAGGCTGTGGCAGGCCAGCAGGCACTGGTTGCGGGCGTACTCGTACATTGACCGCCAGCGGCCATCGGGATAGCGCGGATCACCGGCGCCCAACGCGGTGCTGAGGTCTTCCCCGCCCCACAGCATGCCGGTGAGACGGGGGCGGTGGCGTTGCACCAACTCACCCATGCGCAGCACCGCCGAAGCGGTTTCGGTGCACACCGCCAGAATTTTGGTTTGGCCTGCCGGCACGTTGTTGGCGGCCTCGGCCATGTCGAGGTAGTACCCGACGATGTCGAGGTCTTCCGGGCCGCTGATCTTCGGCAAGACGATGCCCACCGGCTGCATCGGCACCACAGCCGCCAGGTCTTTCAGCAGCTCGCCGGAGGCCAGATCGTTGACGCGTACCCACAGCTCGCTTTTACCGGTGTAGGCGGCGGCGTAGGCGCCCAGCATCTCGCGAGCCAGCGGCTTGCGCGCCGGCAGCACGGCGTCTTCCAGGTCGATGACCATGGCGTCAGCGCCGCAGCTTTCGGCTTTGGCGAGCTTGCGCTCGCTGTCGGCCGGCACGAACAGAAGCGACTTCATGCCTGGGCCGCAGGCTTCCGCAACTGCAGCGCCGAACGTTTGCAGTGGGCCACCAGATCGCCCTTCTGATTGAAACCGCGATGCATGAAGACAACGATGCCGGCGTTGGGGCGCGACTTGCTTTCGCGCAGTTCCAGCACCTCACTCTCGACTCGCAGGGTGTCGCCATGAAACAGCGGCTTGGGGAAGCGCACTTCGTCCCAGCCGAGATTGGCGACGGCGGTGCCATGGGTGGTGTCGTTCACCGAAATGCCCACCATCAGCCCCAAGGTGAAGGCACTGTTGACGATGCGCTGACCGAACTCGGTCTGCGTGCGGCAATACTCTTCGTCAAGGTGCAGCAGCGCTGGGTTGTGGGTGATCGCCGTAAACCAGACGTTGTCGGTTTCGGTGATGGTGCGGCGGATGGGGTGGTCAAATTTCTGACCGACTTTCAATTCTTCAAAGAAAACGCCTGGCATGGTCGGGCTCTTGTCGTTGTGGGGGCAATCGGGCGGCGCGCGCATAACCCTGAAGGGTTGGGCTGCGCCATGGTGCACCAAGAAGACAGGTCACCTCCGTATCAGTGCATATGATAAGCAAGTGTACGAACGAGGTAAATCACCCGTCCACACAAGCCAGCTTTGATCAGTCTGCAGTGAGGGGCCTGCGGCCGGTTGTTGACACCGGAACGCCGTCCATGGCCTTGAGGTTGCCTTTCATCTTGGCCAGAATTTCGATGAGTTGTTGCTCCTCGGTCGCAGTAATGTTCTCCATAATCTGCTGATTCACGCCCAGCGCGATCACTTCAAGCCGGTCCAGCAGCGCCCTGCCCTTGGCCGACAACTGCACGCGCTTCGACCGTCGGTCGTCCGCGTCGGAGACTCGATGAACGAGGTCATTTTTTTCGAGTCGGCTGATCAACCCGCCCAGCGTGACCTTGCCGATATCGAGCAGACGCGCCAGCTCGATCTGTGAAAAACCGTCGTCCTTGGAGCGGTCAAGATTACTCAGCACCCACCACTGCGAGCGGGTGATGCCCAAGGGCTTGAGCCGCTGATCGAAGACCGTGCGGCGCAGCCGGGACACGTCATGAATCAAAAAGCCGGCACGAAATGGCGTCTTCTTAACTTTCGGGTTGACCATGGGCGGTTCGGATGGAAGGTGGTTGAGCTGCATGGGTTTGCACCCTGAAGTCCCAATTGTACGCAAGATAACGAAATGAAAGGATCACCCCCCTGCCCCGCCCTGTCGTCCCGCAATCTCAGCCGGCGCCCGACCACGGCGTTGACGAAAAAAGTCGCGGAGCACCGTCGCGCATTCGGCTTCCAGCACCCCGCCCGTCCAGTTGACGGCGTGATTGAGTCTGGGCCGGGCAATGACGTCGTAAACCGACTGCACCGCGCCGGCTTTCGGATCGGCCGCGCCGAACACGACGCGTGACAGACGTGCGTGGGTGATCAAGCCAGCACACATCACGCAGGGTTCCAGCGTGACGTAGAGCGTCGCCCCGACCAGGCGATAGTTCTGAAGCTGTCGCGCCGCATCGCGCAGGGCCAACATTTCGGCGTGTGCCGAGGGGTCATTGAGCCGGATCGGCTCGTTGTGGCGGCCGGCAACCCGTTGCCCGTCCACCACCACCACCGCGCCGACCGGCACCTCGCCAACATCGACGGCCTGGCGCGCCAACAACAGCGCCTCGGCCATCCAACGCTTGTCGTCCTCTGTCGCGGCGATATTGAGTGCAGCCAATTCGGTCAACAAGTGCCGTCTCCGGGTCGTTTCCGGCAGTCGCGCATGATCAGCAGGGGGCTGGTCGTCAGAAAACTGCATGCTACAATTATCGCTTGATTGGGGCGGTAGCTCAGCTGGGAGAGCGCTGCGTTCGCAATGCAGAGGTCAGGAGTTCGATCCTCCTTCGCTCCACCAATCATCATCCACTCGCGCGGCGCTTGGGCCTGATTTCGGCCAGGTTCGGCGAGTTTTTGTTTTACCGGCATTTCGCCTTCACCTTATTCGATTGATCAGGAGTCACCCTTTGGCCAACATCGCCAGCGCCAAAAAGCGCGCCCGCCAAGCCGTCAAGAACAATGAGCGCAATGTCGCCCAGCGTTCAATGATCCGCACCACCATCAAGAAAGTCGTGGTCGCCATCGACGCCGGCGACAAGGCCGCCGCCACCGCCGCGTATGCCGCCATGGTGCCGGTGCTCGACCGTTACGCCGACCGTGGCCAGATCCACAAGAACAAGGTCGCGCGTCACAAGAGCCGCCTCAACGCGCACATCAAAGCATTGGCCTGAAGCCTCGCGAAGATGCTCAAAAAGCCCTCTTGTCGAGGGCTTTTTTGTGCGTGCTAGTGCCCATGTGCAGCATGAGAAAGTGCTGAATCGTCCTGCTGCAAGGCCCTCATGTTGATCGTAACCCGCCGACGAAAAAGCCCTCGATCACGAGGGCCTTTTTGACGCAGCGACTACCGCGCGTGGCCGGTCAGTCGGTCATTCAGCCGGCAACCTGTCGGACGTCCAGCACGCCGGTGATGCCTTTGATGGCAGCAACAGCCGACTCCGGCGGCGGGGCATCGAGATCAACCAGGGTGTAAGCCAAGTCACCACGCGACTTGTTCAGCAGGTCGGCGATGTTGAGTTTTCCCTTGGCCAGCTCCGTGGAAATCTGCCCCACCATATTGGGCACGTTTTCATTGACGATGGCCAAACGCGTTTTGCCCGGTAGCAGCGGCAGCACCGCCTCGGGGAAGTTGACCGAATTGGTGACGTTGCCAGTTTCCAAGTAATCCCGAAGCTGGTCGGCAACCATGACAGCGCAGTTCTCTTCGGCTTCACCGGTGGACGCCCCGAGGTGCGGCGTGGCAACCACGCGGGGATGGCCCTTGAGCATGACCGATGGGAAGTCGCAAATGTAGGCATGCACGGTGTTGGCATTCAGCGCCTCGACCATGGCCGCTTCATCCACGATGGGCGCGCGGGAGAAGTTCAGGACCACGCCCTGCTTTTTGAGCAGTTTCAAGCGGTCGGCGTTCACGAGATTGCGTGTGGCGTCGATCAGCGGCACGTGCAGTGAGACGAACTGCGCGCGGGACATCAAATCGTCCACCGACACGGCACGACGTACGCGTGCGTCCAGCTTCCAGGCGTTGTTGACGGTCATGGCCGGGTCATAGCCCCAGACTTCCATGCCCAGATCGACCGCCGCATTGGCGACCTTGATGCCAATAGCCCCCAACCCGATCACGCCGAGTGAGCGGCCAGGCAATTCAAAGCCGACGAATTTCTTCTTGCCGGCCTCAACCGCTTCGTGCATGGCCTTGTCGTCACCATCGAGCTTGCGCACGAAGTCCAGCGCCGGGCCGATGTTGCGGGAGGCGAGGAACAGGCCGGCCAAGACCAGCTCTTTCACCGCATTCGCGTTGGCGCCGGGGGCGTTGAACACCGGCACGCCGCGCTTGCTCATGGCGGCGACGGGAATGTTGTTGGTGCCCGCGCCGGCGCGGCCAATGGCCTTCACGCTGGCGGGAATGTCGAGCTTATGCATGTCGGCCGAGCGCACCATGATGGCGTCGGGGTGACTCATCTCGGAGGCGACTTCAAAGCCCTCGCGCGGCAACCGATCAAGGCCGCGAACCGAAATGTTGTTGAGCGTCTGAATCTTGAACATGAAAAGAATTCCGTAAGTAAGTGTGGGTTTGTCGCGAAGCGCTTTAGCCGTGCTGGACGACGAACTGCTTCATGTAGTCGAGTAGCGCGTCGACGCCGGCTTCGGGCATGGCGTTGTAGACGGACGCGCGCATGCCGCCGACCGCGCGGTGGCCTTTCAAGCCGTTCAGACCGGCTGCCTTGGCGCCTTTCAGGAAGTCGGCGTCGAGCTCGGCATTGGCCAGCGTGAACGGGATATTCATCCACGAGCGGCAGGCCTTGTCGACCGGGTTGGTGTAAAAATCCTGCCCGTCCAGATAGGCGTAAAGCTTGGCTGCCTTGCGCTGGTTCACGGCCGCCATGGCCTCAAGCCCGCCATTGGCCAGCAGGCACTTGAACACCTTGCCGGCCATGTACCAGGCAAAGGTCGGCGGGGTGTTCAGCATCGACTCGTTGGCGGCCTGCTCGGCGTAATTGAAGATTGGCGGCAGACCGTCAACAACGGTGCCGATGAGGTCATCGCGGACGATGACGATGGTCAAGCCGGCCGGGCCGATGTTCTTCTGCGAGCCGGCATAGATGAGCCCGTACTTCGAGACATCCACCGGACGCGACAGAATGGTCGAGCTGAAATCGCCGACCAGCGGCACGTTGCCGACATCGGGCGTATCAAGAAACTCCACACCGTGAATGGTCTCGTTGGGCGTGATGTGGCAATAAGCCGCGTCGGGGTTCAGCTTCCACTCGGCGCGATCAGGAATGGTGGTGAACTTGCTCGCTTCGCTGGTGGCGGCAAGGTTGACACTGCAGAACGACTTCGCCGCTTTGGCCGCCTTCTTGCCCCAGTCGCCGGTGACGACGTAATCCGCACTGGCCTTGCCAGCCAAGAGGTTCATCGGGATGAAGCTGAACTGCGCCGTCGCCCCGCCCTGCAAAAACAGGACCTTGTAGTTGGCGGGAATGTTCATCAGGGCGCGAAGGTCGGCCTCGGCTTCGGCAGCGACCTGCATGAACGGCTTGTCGCGATGCGACATTTCCATGATGCCCATGCCCAGGCCGTCGAAATCGAGCATCTCGGCAGCCACGGCCTCGAGCACCGGCTGCGGCAGGGTGGCGGGGCCGGCGGAGAAATTGAAGATACGGCTCATGTCGGGGTGTCCTCGTAAGTAAGCGAATAAGGCGGCGTTGCAGAAAGTCAGGACTGCAACCAGTTCTCGCAGTCGAGCTGCGGAACCTGCAGAAAAACGACCGTGCGCGGCGTGATCAGCACGCGCCGATGGGTAACGGCGGTGGCCGCCAACAGCAGGTCGAACGGCGCCAGCGGCGTTTCGGCCTGGTGTAGATAGGCGCCCAACGTTGCGGCTTGCTGGGCGCAGACCGCGTCGATGTCGAGCTGCCGCACGCTGGCGAAAAAGCTCTTCAAAAGCGGCTCGTGGTGATTGTTCCGGCGGGGCTGACTGCGCAGCGCGGCTTCGATCTCGATTCTCGAGACCGCCGACACCGCCACGTCATCGGGCTTGAGCCGGGCAAGCCGCATCACCACCGGCAGCCGACCTTTAATGGCGGCAACCACGGTTTCAGCATCGAGCAGCACCTTCACCATTGCCCGCCGTCACGCTCGGGTAAGGCCTGACGCCACTGCTGGACATCGAGCGTGTCGTCCATCAACGACGGTGCGGGATTTGCGAAATGCGCCTTCAGGTTGTCGGGCCAATCACGCGCTTCGTTGCGTGACAGCCATTCCTGCACGGCGGTGACGATCAGCCGGTTACGGGTCACGCCGGTACGTGCCACGGCCGCCTGCAGGCGAGCCAAGGTTTCGTCATCGATGTGAACGCTGAAGTTCATGGGCGCGCATCCTAACAGGTGCTGTTAGGTTATGCATAAAGAGCCCGCCGCGATGCGTGTTGGTCTCAGGATTAGGGCATGGCCCCACCATTCCAAGCCGCGAGTTGATCACGGCCGCCACGTTTCGCGGCATAAAGCGCCCGGTCCGCGCGCTCTAACAGTTCACTGGCCAGCGCCTCCAGCGACGCGCCGGGCGGCAGATCTCCGGCATGCGCCAATCCGGCCGAGGCGGTTACCACCGCGCCCACGCCAGGTGGCGCGCTGATCTGGAGGTCCGCAATACCGCTGCGCAGGCGTTCAGCCAGCTGCCGGACCCGATCTGGATCAGCGTCAAACCACACGGCGGCAAACTCCTCACCGCCGAGGCGCGCCGCGAAGTCGTGCGGACGACGCATGCTGCCCCGAAGGTGCCGTCCCACGGTGCGCAGACAAGCGTCGCCCGCCGGATGACCAAAGTGATCGTTGAAGGACTTGAAATGGTCAAGGTCGAGCATCAGCAGCGTGACATTGGCGCGCTGGCGTTTTGCGATGCGCAGGGTCTGCCGCAGTGCATCGTCGAAGTGATGGCGATTGGCGAGCCCGGTCAGCGCATCGGTACAGGCCAACGCATCGAGCCGCTGCTCGCGCTCAAGACTGACGCGGGCCGAGCGCTCGACCAACCACGCGAAGCGCAGGGTCACCACGACCATCAGCAGCACGGTGAACACTTCGAGCAGACGACGCGTGTCCAGTTCGAAGGCCCATAACTCGATCCCCAGAACGATGAACGTGCCGACCAGGGTGGCTGGCAGCATCTGCGGCAGTCGCAATTGCACGACGGTGAGGCTGAGCAGAATCGATGCCGGCATGATCAGCGGCACCACATCGAAACCCATCGCCAGCTGGGCCGAGCGTGACAACATCTGGACCGTCAGGATCACCCACACTGCGCCGATATACAGCATGGCCGAAAGCCGAAACATGCGCGACCAGGCGTTGCCCAGCAGTGCCAACAGCGTGGCGGGGAGCAGCCCGATCAGCAGCGTCGCCTGCCCCAGTCGACCGGCAGCCTCATTGTCAAACTGAAGCACCGGCTTTTGCAGGATCAGGATCATCGCAATGGCGCCGAGCAACCCGACCAGAATCAGTCGGCGGGTGCTGCGGCCTTGGGCCTCGAACCGGGCGCGAAAGGTCGACTCGAACGATTCGCCCCACCCGGGTGCGTCGGCCGATGCCGATGACCACTCGGGCAAATCGTCATCGTGTAACACGGGTGGTCGCGATGCGAAGTGGGGGGCGTCGGGGTCGGCTGTCCGCGATACCTTCAGCTGATCGCGGCCGGCGTGCTTGGCCTCGTAGAGCGCGGCATCGGCACGGTTCAGCAATTCGCCGGCGAGGTCCGAGGCAGGCCGACCTGCGGGCGGCGCGACGATTTGAACAAAGCCCGCCGACGCGGTCACGGTCTTGCCGCGCCCTGGGGCCGGGGTCATGTTCAGCGATGCGATGCCGGCCCTGAGTGCCTCGGCCATGCGCAGGGCGTCTTCGGGGCCGGCATCGAACCAGATGACGGCAAACTCCTCACCTCCCAACCGTGCGGCGATGTCGTGAGGACGCCGAGTGGCCCCTTTCAGGTAACCGCCAATCGACTGCAGGCAGGCATCACCTGCAGGGTGTCCAAAGTGGTCGTTGTACGACTTGAAATAATCAACATCGAGCACCAGCAGCGCAACCGTCTTGCGCTCGCGCGCAGCGATGCGGAGGGTCTGTTGCAGCATGCTGTCGAAATGTCGGCGGTTGGCAAGACCGGTCAACGCGTCGGTGCAAGCCAGCTCGTTGAGCCGCCTCGCGCGCAACCAGCCCTGGCGGTTCCAACGCTCCATCTCATAGGCTGGACTCATCCCGACCAGCGCCAGGGCAACAGCCGCCACGATGCCGAACAGCTGATCGGTATCGGTTTCGAGCGCCCAAAGCTCGACCCCGACGATAAATGTGAGTCCGCCCAGCACGGCTGGCAACAGAATCAGAAAGCGAATCTGCACCACGATCAGGCTCATCAGCAGCCCGACCGGCACCATCAGCGGCATCACGTCGTGGCCAGCCTGCAGGCAGACGACGCGCAGCCACATCAGACAGACGATGTCGAGCAGCGCCGCGCCAATGTAAAGCGGTGCTGACCAGGCACGCAGCGGACTCCAGGCGCTGCTGAGGCCACGCATGGCGGCCGGAATCAGCACCGCGCCGATGGCCAACTCGGTCATCGGGACCACGTCATCGGGCAAGTCGAGAAACAGACTGTGAAAGGCCAGCAGAAAAGCCATGCCGAACAGCAGTACCAACCACACCTGGCCACGCAGCACTTCGCCCTGCTGCTCGAAGTGGACGCGGAACTCAGATTCCAAGGGGCGCTCGAAGCGGATCGGCTGCAGGACCTGTGCCAACGCGTTCTTCAGCATCGTCGTCATCGCCGGAACCGTGAGGGTCGGTATGCGCCGCCCGCACCGCCCATGTGCTTGCTGACGGCTTGTCGCTGATTGAAGCGTCCCATGATGCGCCGCTGCCATTTGCGTTCGGCCGCCAGCGCGCCGTGATCGCTTGCCGCCTCCGAGGCATTGAGCAGCTTCTTCGTCGCGTCAATGGCATCGGGCGAGCGGCCAAGCACCTGCGCCAGCCACCCCCGCGCGGCCGTCTCGGGATCGGCATGCACCTCGGTCACCAAGCCGATTCGCTGGGCTTCCGCCGCTTCAACCACACGGGCGGTGAGCATCAGATCGAGCAGGTGATCGCGCTTGAGCAGGCGCCGCAACGTGACCATGGCGCCCATGTCGGGCACCAGCCCCCACTTGGCTTCCATGATCGACAGACGGGCATCGGGCGTCGCGAAGCGCAGGTCGGCACCCGCCGCCAGCTGCAGGCCGGCGCCAAAGCAGTTGCCATGAATGACGGCGACCACCGGCACCGGCAGTTCGCGCCAGACCAGATTCACCCGCTGGAAGATGTTGCGCACCGGCGAAAACATTTCGAAGGCCACGCGCAGCAGGCGGTGCTTGTCGCGCATCACGCCCTTGACGTCGAGGCCCGCACAGAAGCTGGGGCCCTCGCCCTTCAATATCACCGCTCGAATGCTGGAGTTGCGCCGCACGTGGCGGGCCGCATCCAGCAACGCCTGGATCATCGGGAAGTCGACCCCGTTATGTTTCTCGGGGCGACTAAGATTGACAGTGGCGATGCCCCCGTCATCCACCGCGAGCCGAACCCGGCGCCGAAAGGTAACCGGGTTCATCTGGTCTTACGCGTCGGGTTCTGGGCTCGCCGGTGTCTCGGGAGCGTCGTTGCCCACCGAATCAGCGGCGTCGCTGTCATCGATCACCTCTTCCTCAACGGCAAAGCGATCAATGCCCACGATCCGGTCACCGGCGTCGGGCTTCATGATGCGCACGCCCTGGGTGTTACGCCCGGCGACTCGTACCTCGGAGGCGCGGGTGCGGATCAGCGTGCCGAACTCGGTGATCAGCATGATTTCGTGGGTGTCATCGACCACCAACGCGCTGACCAGATCGCCGGTCTTGTCGTTGAGTGAGTGGGCGATGACGCCCTGGCCGCCGCGACCGCGCAGCGGGAACTGGTCGATGGGCGTGCGTTTGCCGAAGCCCTGACTGGTGACGGACAACACATCCAACGCCGACTCGGCCACGATCATGGCAATGACCTGCACATCAGTCGCGGTGTTGCTGGTGTCTTCGGCCTCGGCCTCGTCACCTTCTTCAACCGCCACGACTTCTTCGGCGTCGTTGCCGCCGCCCGCGCGAATCAATCGCATGCCGCGCACGCCGGTGGCGCCGCGACCCATGCTGCGCACGCCCGCTTCGTTGAAGCGAATGACGCGACCGGCGTCGGAGAACAGCAGGATGTCGTTTTCGCCGGAGGTCAGCGCCACGTTGATGAGTTCGTCATCCATGCGCAGATCAACGGCGATGATGCCGCTGCTGCGCACGTTCTGGAAGGCTTCCAGCGGCGTCTTCTTCACCGTACCGCGGCGCGTGGCCATGAACACGTAGTTGGCGTCCTGGAACGACTGGATCGCCAGGGTGACGTTGATTTTTTCGCCATCTTCCAGCGGCAGGATATTGTTGAACGGCTTGCCGCGTGAGCCGCGCGAACCGGCTGGCAACTCGAACACCCGCAATTTGTAGGCGCGACCGCGTGAGCTGAAGCACAGCAGGGTGTCGTGCGAATGCGCGACCCACAGGCGGTCAACGAAGTCTTCATCGCGCATGCTGGTGGCCATCTTGCCGCGGCCGCCGCGCTTCTGGGCTTGGTATTCCTCAAGCGGCAACGCCTTGACGTACCCGGCGTGCGACAGCGTGACCACCATGTCCTGCGGGGTGATCAGGTCTTCGCGGGCAATGTTGAGCGCCGCGTCGGTGATCTCGGTGCGGCGGGCGTCGCCAAAGGCATCACGCACCGCTTCCAGCTCTTCGCGAATGACGTTGAGCAGGCGCGTTTCGGAACCGAGAATGTCGAGGTAGTCGAGGATGGCGTCCAGCAAGGTGCGGAACTCCTCGATGATCTTGTCCTGCTCCAAGCCGGTCAGGCGCTGTAAGCGCAGATCGAGAATGGCCTGGGCCTGGGCCTCTGACAGGCGATAACCCGGATCAGGCTGCTCACCGTGGATGATGCCGAACTCCGCGGCCAACTCGATCGGGCGCGACACGTCGGCGCCGGCGCGTTCCAGCATCGCCAACACTGGACCGGGCTGCCAAACGCGCTGCATCAGTCCGGCCTTGGCTTCCGCCCCGGTTGGAGAGCGGCGGATGAGTGCGATCACGTCATCGATGTTGGCCAGTGCCACTGTAAGGCCTTCCAGCACATGGGCGCGTTCACGGGCCTTTCGGACCAGGTAGCGCGTCCGGCGTGTCACCACTTCACGGCGATGGCGCAGGAAGATTTCCAGCAGTGACTTCAGCGACAGCAGCTTGGGCTGTCCCTGGTCCAGCGCCACCATGTTGATGCCAAACACGGTCTGCAACTGGGTGTTCTGGTAGAGGTTGTTGAGAACGACTTCGGGGTTTTCACCGCGCTTGAGCTCGATGACCATGCGCGTGCCGTCCTTGTCGGACTCGTCACGCAGCTCGGAAATGCCTTCCAGACGCTTTTCCTTGACCAGCTCGGCAATCTTTTCCAGCAACCGCGCCTTGTTCACCTGGTAGGGAAGCTCATCGACGATGATGGTCTGGCGATCATTACCGTTGGGCTCAAGGTGGGTGCGGGCGCGCAGCACGATACGGCCACGGCCGGTGGTGTAGGCGTCAATCACGCCGTGGGCGTCAAGCATCAGGCCGGCGGTGGGAAAGTCTGGCGCCGGAATGAATTCCATCAACTCGGGAATGGTCAGTTCCGGGTTGTCGATCAGCGCGATACAGCCGTTGACCACCTCGGTCAGGTTGTGCGGCGGAATGTTGGTGGCCATACCCACCGCGATACCGGCACTGCCGTTCACCAAGAGCAGCGGCACGCGCGTCGGCAACACCACGGGCTCGTGTTCGGCGCCGTCGTAGTTGGCCTGGAAGTCGACGGTCTCCTTGTCGATGTCGGCCAACAGCTCGTGCGAGAGCTTGGACATGCGAATTTCGGTGTAGCGCATGGCGGCCGGCGAGTCGCCGTCGACACTGCCGAAATTGCCCTGCCCGTCCACCAGCACGTAGCGCATGGAGAACGGCTGGGCCATGCGCACGATGGCGTCGTACACCGCCGAGTCGCCGTGCGGGTGGTATTTACCGATCACGTCACCGACCACACGCGCCGACTTCTTGTATGGCTTGTTGAAGTCGTTGCCCAGTTCTTTCATCGCAAACAGCACGCGGCGGTGCACGGGTTTCAGGCCGTCACGCGCATCGGGAAGGGCGCGCCCCACGATCACGCTCATGGCGTAATCGAGGTACGAGCGTTTCATCTCGTCCTCAAGATTGACGGACAAGACCTCCTTGGCAAATTCACTCATCTGGCGTGCCCCGCGGCGCCTTTCAACTTTCTGGGTTGTGGCGCCGATTTGATTGGATTTTTAGACCCAAAAGTTTAACACGCTCAGGCCTTTGCGCCCCTTTTTCTGGTGCGTGCCCAGAGGCTCAGCCCCACTGCCGCCAAGACCAGTAGGCCGGTAGCGAAAGCGCTCATCAGGGCATCCCGCCCAAGGCGCTCCAGGCCGTCGAACAACTGCCATTTGTGAATCTGATTGAAGGTCCACAACTCGGCACGGTCCAGCATTGAAACCTGCGCTACGACCCGCCCCTGGCCCAAGTCAACAAACTGCCGCTGGCCGTCAGCACCCGTCACCCGCCACACCGGCAAGCGGCGATTGACGAAACCGTAGTCCGGCGCAAATGCGGTCACCAGACTGACCTCACCCTTGACGCCCGCGACTTGCTGGGTCAGCGCACTGGGGCTCAGCGTTACGGCGCCGTCTTGGTAGTGACCATCGCCGTTCAGCACCCACGGGTTGCCCTCGTGTAGCCAGAGCCGCCGTGTGGGCACGCCCCTGAATGACGACAGGGCCGCTGGATGGATCGAGCCCCAAATCGGCGGCGCGGCGACCGGCGCCAAAGCGCTGTGTGCCAAGTGCAGGGCGCCGGTTCCGGTCCACGCCAACAACGGCAACAGCAGCGCCGCCCCGGCCCAGCGATGCAGGCGTCGCAGGCCTCGACCGGCAGGGCGTCGCCACAACATTCGCAGCCCTGCAAAGGCCACGACCCATACCGCAAACAACAAACCGCCCATCAGCGGCACGCGCAGCCACGGCAATCCGTCCAGCGGGGCCAGGGTATGCACGTTGCGAAATACGGCGCCTAACAGTCGCCTGCGGACATCCGTAACGCCCACCAAGCGATCCTCGGCCGTGCTGACCTCAACCTCCATTCCGTCGGCGAAACGCACCCGCCATGCCGGCAGGATGCGGTTGATCTCGGGGTAGTCGGTCGAATGGGCGGTGAAATGTTCAGTGCCCGTCACCGCCCCCGTCTGACCGCTGTAATGGCGTGCAAGCTCGATGGCGTAGTCGGCATCGCGGTCGGTGAATGGGCCTTCGGGCGTCGCCGCGTAAAGCAGGGGCGCATCGGACGCCACCCAAAGCTGCACCGCCACCTCGTGACCCAGCATGACCTGCCGCAGACCAGCCACACCGTCGACGCCAGCGTGTTGCAGCCCGTCAATCCAGCCGTCGGCCAACAGACTGAGCACCGGGGATGGCGGCTGAAAAGTCACCGCGCGCGGCCCCAGCAGGGTCATCAATGGATGGCTCAGTCCCGACAGCGCCCAGCCGATGACGGCGATGGCCGCCCACACCGAGCATCGGCGATGCCGGTGGCGGGCCATCATGTGCGCGGCACCCAGCGCAGACCCACGAAAATGCCGCGCCCTTCGCCGGGCCAGAACGCCGCCTGTTGCGCCGGTGCCAACGCGGTGAAGTCTGCCGAGGTCGAGACGCTGTTGATGTAACGACGGTCCAGCAGGTTTCTGCCGTCGATATACGCACTGAGACCCTGACCCAGCTCGGTGCTCAAGCTCAGGTTGAGCACCGCATAGCCAGGCGTTTTTTCGGTATTGGCAAAGTCCACCCACATGCCGGACGGGCTCCATTCCACCTGCGGGCGCACGGTGATGCCGATGGGCGTGTGCAAGCTCAACTCGCTGACCAGCAGGTGCCTGGGCACCCCGGCCAGGCGGTTCTTGCGGTAGCTACGATCGTCGTCGAAGCGGAAGTCGTTGTGGGTCCAGGCCAGCTGATGCGCCAACGCGTAGCCCGCATCGTGCGCCCACAACGGCGCGCTGGCGCCGGCCTCGACGCCCTGCAGCACGGTCGCGTCGCTGTTGAAGGTGGCGGCCGGAATACCGGCTGCCGGATCGACGCTGAAACCCAGCAACTGGTCGTCCACGGCTGCGCGATAAGCGCTGATCTCGTAGCGAAGCACACCCAGGTCACCCCGGGCACCGACCTCCGTCGTCCAGGCTTTCTGCGCCCGCAGCGGCACAAAGCCGGGGTTGCCCGGCTGGTTGGTCTGGTTGAGCTCTGAAAATGTCGGTGGCTCGAAGCTCCGGCTGACATTGGCGAACAGTTGGTGCGCCTCATCCGGTCGGAAAATCACCCCCAGTTTTGGCGACACGCCGTCGAAGGTCTTGGCGGCGCTCTGTCCCACATTGAGGCGATTGGTGAAATCGCGTGTGTCGCGAATCACCTGCACGCCGCTGATCAGCGTCCAGTCCGGTACGAAGGCCCATTCATACTGCCCGTAAAGACTCAGATGACGGGCCCGCTCGCGGTTGTCGCTGCGCTGCTCGGCGAAGCCGGCGCCCGACAGCGGCGCGAAGAGACGCGCATCGTTGTCGCCGTCGCGCAGGTTGACGCCGACCGTGGTCCGGTGCGCGCCGGAGGCAACCCCGTACTGCACGCCACCGCCAAAAAACTGACCCGTCTGATCGATGATGCCGAAGCCCAGCGGATGGAACAGGGCCTTGTCGAAGATGTAGCCGGTGAGCGCCAGCTCTCCGGGCCCGATGGCCAGCGTGGTGCGGTTCGAGACCCGGGTGGACTCGATGTCGCGTGCCGCCCGATTGGCAACGTTGGTGTCCGACGTGCCGCGCGGATCGTTCAGTGCGTCCGCGCGGGTTCGGGTGCCCGGCAGCCGCTGACGAATCGTGTTGTGCGCCAGATAGAAGCGTGTCTCGCCGCGCTGACCCAGCGGGATGCCGAGGTTGCCCGACCCTCGGACACTGCGCCCAAAGGCGTTGTCGCGCCAGCCTTCGGCGCTGGCGAGGGTGACGCTGGCGAATGCGTCATAGCCCCGCCCCTTGCGGGCAATCTGCGCGTTGCCACGCCGGGTTTCGAAACTGCCACCATCGACGCTGAAGCGATAGGGCTCGGTGGTCAACGCCGTCGGTGTCTCGATGACAATCGCACCGCCAAGGCTGCTGGCGCCGTGTACCAGGCCATTGGCCCCTTTGTAGACCTCAAGGTGGCGAATCACCGCCGGGTCGATCTCCTGAAAGTCGCCGCTGCCATCGGCCAGATTGATCGGCACGCCGTCCTGCAGCAAGGTCACGCCGCCGAGATGAACATTACGACCGAGGCCGGAGCCGCGAATCACCAGTCGGACCTCTTCGGCAAAACGCGGTTGGGCGAACACGCCCGGCACCCGGCCCAAAGTGTCCCTGAGAGTCAACGCGTAGCGGTCCTCGAAGGCCTCGCGCCCGACCACGGCAACGCCGCCGGGGGCACGCTGAATCTCCTCCCGCGCCGCGGTCACCGAAGCGCCTTCGATGGCCTTGCCGGTCACGGTGATCTGGTCCATCACCGTGGGCGCCGCCGCCTCGGCACGCAAGCCCGAAAGCGCCAGCGCGCAGGCGCACACAACATAGATTGATTTCACGGATTCACTCACCGAATTGACGATTCATCACCGCGCATGGGCGGCGACAGCACTGACGTCAGATGAGTGGCGGCGGACCTCGGGCAACGGGTTGCAGCGGTGGACCGCGCGGGATCGCATTCACGGGGTCATGCGCGGGGATAGCGCCCGCCACGAAGATCGGGAGGGCGGTCGTAACGGTGCTGGGCAGCGCGGAACCCGCCAAGCTGGCACACAGCGGACAGTGCTCGTCGCCGTGATCCATCATCGCCAATGGTGGGCTGCCGTCGCCCTGCCCCAGGTCGAGCACAACTGTGCCGCCGTTGAGGCCGCACAGTCGGACCTCGAAGCCCGATTCGCCGGGCATCGCCATCACCCCTGCCGGCATCAGTCCGCGCCATAGCAGCGCAAGGGCAATCAGCAGATGGACGAGGGGTCGGTTCACGATGCGCGATGATAAATCACGGTGGCCTGGGAAGCCGCGATGGCATCTTGAGCGTTGTGTGTTGACGCGTCATGGGGAGGTCGAAGACGCCCGTCTCGGATTCAGACTTAGCGCCCGATCTGGTGAGCGTGCCGTTTGGGTTTCAGAGGTTTCAGTGCTTGATTTGATCGCTCAGTGGCCGGGACTGCCCCCGGCGGGGCACCCACTTTTCTACTGCTAGAAAAGTAAGCAAAAGAGCCACCCCATGTTTCGGCTTTGGGCTTACAGCCCAAAGGCTCCTGCGCTTCTCGCGCCAGGCGGGCTTGCGCAACTCGCTATCGCTCAGACAAGCGCAAGCCTTGATCGCCTGCCACTCCGATGCTCGGCCGAAACAAAGGGGGGAGAACGTCAAAAGCGAAAAGCCGGCGACGGCTTTTGCTTTTCAACCCCCGTCTGACCGGGCCGAGCATCGCAGCAGGGGCGGGATCAGACTCGCGGTTGTTTGAGCGAAGCGAGTTCCGCGAGGCCCCGCACCTGCGAGAAGCACAGGGCACCCCGCGTTAGCGGGGCCCGGCAGTGGGGCACCTTCTTTTGGTTCCCTTTTCTTGGTGCTTCAAGAAAAGGAACTGCACCGCCGGGGGCAATCCCGGCCAGCAGGCCCGTCAAAACGACTGATAAAGGTCTTGAAACCAGCCGGGCGCTGGCAAAATCTGCGCCCACCAACATCACCCCAACTGCGCCCGTATCGCCTCCCCAAACGGCGCCCTGAGCACGCCCTTCTCGCAAACGATGGCGTCAATCAACCCCGCCGGGGTCACGTCAAACACCGGGTTGAAAGCCCGGTGCCCGTCCGGCGCCACGGCCTCGCCGCGAAAGCGGGTCAGTTCGTCGTCAGCCCGCGATTCGATGGGAATGGCGGCGCCAGCGGCTGTCTCGAGGTCAAAGGTGCCACTGGGCGCCACGACCATCACCTTGGCGCCGAAATGCCTCGCGACAATGGCCAACGTCGCGGTGCCAATCTTGTTGGCGGTGTCGCCGTTGGCGGCGATGCGGTCGGCGCCGACAATCACCCAGTCGATCTTCACCGTTTGCATCAGTTGCGCCACCGCCGCGTCGGCAATCATCCGGCAGGGAATATTGTCCTGCTGCAATTCCCAGGCGGTGAGGCGCGCGCCTTGTAGCCAGGGGCGGGTTTCGGTGTGGAACACCTCGGCGAGGCGACCCTCCTTCCAGGCGGTGCGAATCACGCCCAGCGCGGTGCCGTGGCCGGCGGTGGCCAGCGCGCCGGTGTTGCAGTGGGTCAGCACCCGTGATCCCGGCTCGATCAGCGCCGCGCCGAGGGCCGCCATGCGGTGGTTCTGGCGCAGGTCTTCGTCAAAGATGGCGTTGGCTTCGGTTTCAAGTCGCAGGGCTGAATCCGCACCCAGGCCGGTCATGCGTGACAGCGCCCAGTGCAGGTTGACGGCAGTGGGCCGCGCCGCCGCCAGCACCTTGGCAGCCGCGACCACACTGCGCCCTGCCCTGGCGTCCAGCACCAGGCCATACGCCGCCGCAATGCCGATGGCCGGCGCGCCGCGTACCACCATGTCGTGAATGGCCTGCGCGACCTCGGCGGCGCTGGTGCAGCGCACGAAATCGGTCTTGGCGGGCAGCACGCGTTGATCCAGCAATTCCAGCGCGTCGCCACGCCATTGGATGGGTTGGACAGCGGCGGGGGTCAACGTCATTTCACGGGGCTCCGATACACTCATTCTTCGAACCACCAAGTGTAAGGGGCTGCTGTTGCAGAGCATTGATCTATTGGTGCACCCGCGCCATCTGCTGCCGGTGGAACCCGGCCATGTGGTGCTGGAACAAGCCTCGATGGCCATCGACGGCGGCCGCATTCTGGCCATCCTGCCGCGCTCCGAGGCCATGGCCGCCTACCAGCCGCGCGAAACGCTGGAGCTACCCGACCATGTCGTGCTACCCGGCCTGGTCAACGCCCACACCCACGCGGCGATGAGCCTGCTGCGCGGCCTGGCCGACGACCTGCCGCTGATGGACTGGCTCAATCACCACATCTGGCCCGCCGAAGCGGCGCACGTGTCGCCCGCGTTCTGCGCCGACGGAGTTGATCTGGCCATGGCCGAGATGATCAAGAGCGGCACCACCTGCTTCAACGACATGTACTTTCACCCTGACATCACCGCGCAGCGGGTCGACGCGGCGGGCATGGCGGCGGTGGTGGGGCTGATCGTGCTCGACTTCCCCACCAGTTGGGCCAAGGATGCCGACGACTACATCCACAAGGGTCGCGAGGTGCACGACAGCCTGCATGGCCATCCGCGCATCAGCACCATCTTCGCGCCGCACGCGCCCTACACCGTGTCGGATGCGCCGCTGCGCAAGCTGCGCATCTTTGCCAATGAGCTGGGCATCGGCGTGCACATGCACGTCCACGAAACCGCTGCCGAAGTGACCATGGCGGTCGATGCCAGCGGCCAGCGGCCGTGGGCGCGGCTGCGCGATCTCGACATGCTGGGGCCGGACTTCATCGCCGTGCACATGACCCAGCTCACCGACGAGGAAATCACCCAGGCGGCTGAACATAAAATCAGTGTCGCGCATTGCCCGGAGTCCAACCTCAAGCTGGCTTCGGGCTTTTGCCCGGTCGCCAAACTCAAGGCGGCCGGGGTGAACGTGGCCATCGGCACCGACGGCGCAGCCTCCAACAATGACCTCGACATGCTCGGCGAAATGCGCACTGCAGCGCTGCTGGCCAAGGCCGTCGCCCACGACGCCATGGCCCTGTCGGCCACCGAAGCGCTGCATGCGGCAACACTGGGCGGCGCAACCGCCCTGGGTTTGCAGCGGGACATCGGCTCACTGGTGCCCGGTAAGCGCGCCGACTTCATCGCCATCAACTTGAATGATGTCAGCACCCAGCCGCTTTACAACGTCATCTCGCAGGTGGTCTACGCCGCTTCGCGCGAGCAAGTGACGCACAGCTATGTCGCCGGTCAGGCGCTGATGCGCAACCGCGTGCTGACCACCCTGGATGAGCCCGCCATCCTCGCCCGCGCGGCCGAGTGGCGGCAGCGAATTCGACCCGTATGAAGGCCTTGCTTTTGCTGCTGGCCTTGATCGCCGGCCCGACGTTGGCTGCAGACGAATCTCAGAATGCTCCCGATGACGAAGCCAGCCTGTTCGACGGCCGCTTCGAAGCGGGCATTGGCCTCAGCGCCTTTGCCTACCCCAACTACCCCGGCTCGGATCGCGGTCAGGTCGGCGTGCTGCCGTTTCCCTCCATTCGTTACACCAGTGAGCGGCTGCGCCTCGGCGGCGATGGCGCCCGCGCCCGCGTGCCGCTGAACCCGCGCGCCAGCTTCAGCCTCAGCGGCTCGGGCAGCTTGCCGGGCGGGCGCGATGAGCCGCCGCGTCAGGGCATGCCGCGCCTGCTGCCGACGATTGAGCTGGGCCCGACGCTGGATCTGGAACTGGGGCCGTTGGACGACACCCGACAGCGCTACCGCGCCAGCTTTCCGGTGCGCGCCGTGATCGCCACCGACCTGCGCGACACCGAAATGGCAGGCTGGGTGTTCAACCCCACCCTGCGCGCCGGGTTTCGCGTCGGCGACCCGGACCGAGCACGCACCATCTCGATCAGTATCGGCAGCCGCTGGGCCAACGGCCGACACCACGCCTACTACTACGACGTGAAAGACACGTTCATCACCGCCGAGCGCCCCGGCTTTGCCGCCAGTGGCGGTTACGGCGGCAGCTCGATTGGCCTGAGCTGGAGCGAAGGGCACAAACGCTGGCGCTGGGGCATCTTCGGCCGCTACACCAATTTGGACGGCGCACGCTTTCGCAACAGCCCGCTGGTGGAAACCGACTCGGTGGTCGCCGGCGGCGTGTTCATCAGCTACCGGCTTTACCAGAACCGCCCGCCCGATGACGGAATCCAGGACGAGCCGCTGTTGGAATAACCCGCGCGAGGTCGGACCCATGACACACCGCCGCCGTTTGATTCAAGCCGCCGCCAGCCTGCCGCTGATCAGCCTGATGCCGGGGCGGCTGTGGGCGGCATCACCCACACCGGCCTGCGGTGATGACGTCGCGCCAACGCTGGCGCAGATGGCCGGGCCCTTCGTCCGTAACGAGGTGCCGGAGCGCCAGCAGTTGCGCGAACCCGGCATGCCCGGCCTGCCGCTGCGCGTCAGCGGCAGCGTGCGCGACACCGACTGCCAGCCGCTGCGCGACGTTGTGCTGACCTTCTGGCAAGCCAACGCCGCCGGTGATTACGACCTGCAGGGCGGGCAACTGTATGGCCGGCAGCGCAGCGCGGAGGGTCGCTACCACCTCGACACCGTCGTGCCGGGGCGCTATCCGGGCCGGGTGCGGCATCTGCACGTGGCGCTGCACGACGCCAGCGGCCGCCTGCGCCTGACCACCCAGCTTTACTTTCCGGGTGAGCGTGGCAACCGGCGTGACGGGCTGTTCAATCCGGCCTTGCTGATGGCGTATGAAGCGACCGACGAGCAGGCCGACGCGCGCTTTGACTTCGTGCTGGCCTGAGCCTCAGGCGGCGACGGCAACCGAACCGCTCAGCCCTTCTTCCAGCGCGCCGAGCACCCGCTGCACGGCTTCTTCGGTGCAGCCGTGGCCCATCAGTCCGATGCGCCACGCCTTGCCGGCCAGCGCCCCCAGGCCGGCGCCAATTTCGAGGCTGTGGGTGGTGAGCAGCCACTTGCGGAAGGCGGCGTCATCAACGCCCTCGGGAATGCGCAGCGTGGTCAGCGGCGGCAGCCGCTCGGCGACCGGCGGCACGATCTCGATGTTGAGCCGCTGCAAGCCGTCGGCGAGCAGTTTCGAGACGCGGCTGTGGCGCGCCCAGCGGGCTTCCAGCCCCTCGTCCTGCACCAGCCGCAGGGCTTCGTGCAGGCCGTAAAGATTATTGACCGGGGCGGTGTGGTGGTAGGCACGGCGTTGCTCGCCGCCCCAGTAGCCGCCGAGCAGTGAGAAGTCCATGAACCAGCTTTGCACCGGCGTCTTGCGGTTGCGGCAGGCCTCCAGCGCGCGGTCGCTGACGGTCAGCGGTGCCAGCCCCGGCGGCGCGCTCAGACATTTCTGCGTGCCGCTATAAACCATGTCGAGGCCCCAGGCATCGACTTCCAGCGGCACCCCGGCGAGCGCAGTCACGGTGTCGACCAGGCTCAGCGCGCCGGCGTCACGCGTCAACTTGGCCAGCGTCTGCGAATCGCTGAGCGCGCCGGTGGAGGTTTCGGCCTGCACCCACGCGACCAGCTTGTACGGCTTGTGGCTTTGGAGTTGCTCGGCGACCTTGGCCGGATCCACCGCACGGCCCCAATCGAAGCTCAGCGTGTCCACCTCGGCGCCGCAGCGCCGCGCCATCTCGGCCAGGCGCATGCCGAACACACCGTTGATGCACACCAGCGCGCGGTCACCCGGCTCCAGCACATTGACGATGCAGGCTTCCATCGCCGCCGTGGCCGGTGACGAGAACGCCATGGTGAAGGCGTTGCGGGTGCGAAACACGTCGCGCAACTGGCCCTGCAGGGTGTCCATCAGTTCGATGAACGCAGGGTCCAGATGACCGATGGTCGGCGCCGCCTGGGCTTCCAGAACACTCGGCGCGACCGGGCCGGGGCCGGGCCCCATCAGAAAACGCTGAGGTGGACGCAGGGCAATCGAGTTCATTGGATACAGGCTCAGGCAAATCGAAGGCCGCGAAGGCTAGCGCCCTGCCCGCCCGGACTCAAGCCGCTCGCCCGATGAGCCAGACAAAACCAGGGCCTGTTAGGGCCTGTTAACAATTGGCGCATCGCTGCGGCCGAGTCGGTTATGGCCCTGGGCGAAGCGTGGGTGCCGGGACGGTCGAGCTGGCAAAAAACAGCCGACGATGCAGCGCCATCAATAGGGTCAACCGGCCCTATCCCGCGAGCCGGTGTAGCGGCACCACATTGGGATTGGCCGACGGCGGGGCGACGCTGATCGTCCGCTTCAGCCCGGCGCTGTCGGCATCGGAATGGGCATCGGTATCCACTTCGACACGCGACGGTCGATCGCCGCGCAATGTCGGACCCTGCAATGAGACACGCACCAGGGGTTGGCGATCAGGCGCCAAGGCGACAGAGACGGGTTCAACCGGCGAGGCCTCCCCGCGCACCCGAAAGGCCTGCAACACGTGCTGGTCGACCTTTCGCAGCAGATGGCCCTGGGCGTCGGTGATCACGGTCATCAGCGGCAAGGCCTCGACATGGTCTCGCTCGCTGGCCTTCATCAGATGCCATTCAAGCACCGGCGATCGACCCCCCATTTCCGTCACTGGACGCATCAGGCGCCAGGTGACATTGCTGTCCAGTGCAAAGCCGGCCTCGGGCTTAAGTTGGCCCTGCGCTGCGGCGGCCGAGATCAGTGCCCACTCGTAAGCGTTTTCGAGCCGCCAGTCCTGATGCTGCACGGTCACCTGGCCGACGATGCGCGTCAGCAGTGACTCCAGCAACGGCAGTTGGTTGGCCTCACGCAGCGCAAAGAACACCGGAAACTGGCGAATGGAGCAGTTTGCAAAGCAATAGAACTGCGGCCAGATACCGGCAATCTCGATGCTGCGATGGGTGCCCAGCGCGGCGAGGCGCAACTGATCGATGACATAACGTCGCTCGTCGCTGCGGGCCTCCAGCCGGGCATCCAGCGACGACACCTCAGCGAGCGTCACCCGGTCAATCAGGTCAGACCCATAGCCATAAAGGACAAACAGTGAGCGAAACGCCGCCGCTGGCTGATGATGCATCAACGCCGCGGCCACTTCGTAAGGCGTGGCGGCGCGCAGCAATGCATCAGGAGCAGGTGCGGCGGTCATCGGCGTGGCGGCGTCCGGTTGGGGCGAAGGGCCAGATCAGGGTCTGTACGGGTTTTCCTACAGCGACAGTCTGCCGTGGCACCGGCCCCGCCAACAGGTTGCCGGTCAGCCGGTTTCCACCGCTCGTCCCTCGATCGGTTTCAGCCCGAGCATGCCGGGTCCCCACCCGCACGAAGATTCGACAGGGTGGTGGCGATTTGGGTCGCCAGCCGGCCAATCAGTTGCTGGTGTGCACGCGCGATGTCGACCGGCATCAGGCCGCTGGGCGCCGACAAGGCAAATGCACAGCTCAGCGCGACGGCAGGGTCGGTCTGCATCACCGACCAAACGCCACCGGCATGGGCCCCGACACCAACCTCGGCGTCAAAGCGTTGCAGGTCGACGCGCAATACCGGCACGTCAGGCGGCAGTGCCAACCCGGCGCGCGCCAGATCGACCCCGCCGTGCGACTGCCGTAGCGCGGTGCTGAGGGCGCCGCGCCATTCGAGCGCCAACGGGGCGCCCCATTGATGGCCCTCGAGGACCCGCAGCGCGGTGTCCCCGTCACGCACGACCAGCGGCGTCACATCAACCTGCGGCGGCACCCGCACCGCCTGCAGGGCAAAGTTGAACGACGTGGCCACTGCGGCGTCGCTGGCCGACGCCTGCAAGGTGTAGTGGCGTAGCGGCGAGGTCGACACGCAGCCGGCAAGACCCACCCCCAGCAACACCGCCAGCAAGGCCAGGCGGTCAAAACGTCTGCGCGTCATCGACGCCTCGTGGTTCAGGTGCATGGCGTTATTCATCTTCCGGATCGGGGCGGCCGCGCAACAGCGACTGTGGGTTGCGCTGCAGGCTGTCAGTGAGGCTGCGCAGCGAGTGGGCGGCGCGGTCGATCTGTTCCATCGTCTGCTGCAGGTCCTGCTGCATGGGTGCATTGGGTGCTGCGACCTGCGTGGAAAGCCCTTCGACCAAGGCCTGCACCTTGTCCAGGGTCTGCGTGAGCTCAACACTGACCTCGCCTTCCAGGGTCGCCATCAGCTTGTTGAGGCTCTCAAGCGTGCCGGCCAAGTCGCCGGCCAAGTCGCCCAACGGCAGCGCGTCGAGCTTGCTGACGATGTTGGCGATCTGGATCTGAATCTGGTCAAAGCTGCCGGCCACGCTGGGGATCTCCAGCCGGTCGGTGTTCTCGCCGAGCTTCTCGTTCTCAGGCGCCAGCATGTCGAGCGCGATATAGAGCTGCCCGGTAATCAGGTTGCCGGTGCGCAATTGCGCGCGCAGGCCGCGCTGAATGAGGCCGCGAATCAGCCGGTCACCGGCTTCGGCCGGTGAGCTGAAAGTCTCACCGAGGCTACCTTGCCAGTCCTGCCACTGGGCGAACGCGCGGCCGAGGCGGGCCGGATAAAGCTCGGCGCGGGTGGCGGCGACGAATCCACTGCGCTCCACGTCGTATTCCAATTCGGTTTCGGTGACCTTGCCCACTTCGACCCCAAAAAAATCGATGGGCGCCCCCACGGTCAAGCCTCGCATCGACCCGGCAAAGCGCATCACCGTGTCCAGCACAATCGGGTCGGCCTTGGCGCGAGCATCGACCTCGCTGTCGTACAAAGCGAAGGCCAGGGCATCAACTTCGGACGCGGCTTCAGGATTTTCGGGCTCGCGTGGCAGCGTCGAAATGCCGTCTTTGGGGTTGTAGAACGCCACGCCGCCACCGATCAGCGTCAGCACCGACTCGGTATTGACCCGCAGGCCGCCCGCATCGAGGCTGACGTCCACGCCGCTGACGTTCCAGAAACGTGAGGTGGCACGCAGATTCTGGTGATAAGGCGCCTCGACGAAACCCTGCAGCGTGACGCCGTCGCCGCCTTCGTCGAGGTCAAAACCGACGATGCGTCCGACAACGATGCCCCGGAAATAAATTGGCGAGCCGATGCTCAGTGAATTCAGCGCGTCGGCACGCAGCGTCAGCCGACGACCTTCCTGATTGTTCAGCACACGGGGCGGCTGCTCCTGGCCGACGAACTCACGCGCAGGCTCCTTGGACATGCCGACATCGACCGCGATGTAAGCGCCGGTCAACAGCGTGTCGAGGCCCGACACCCCGCCAAGATCGGCGCGCGGTCGGACCACCCAGAAGCGCGAGTCTTCAACCGCCAGTGCCGCCGCCGCCGGGGTCAGTGAAACCTCAACCTCGACATGCGATCGGTCATCGCTCAAACGGATGTCGGCAACCCGTCCCGCCACCACGTCCTTGAAGCGCAGCTCGGTTTGGTCTGCCTTGAGGCCGTCCGCTGTCTCGAACTTGATGACGATGGTCGGACCTAGCGCCATCAGGTACTGCACCAACAACACAAGGCCAATGATCACAGCGATGACCGGCACCAGCCACACCCAGGCAACGCGACGCCGCGAGGTGATGATCGGTTCGGGCAATGAATCGAGTGAAGGCTGGGTCATCGTTTCTGGAGCATTCGGTTAACGGTCATGATGCTTGAGGTCGCGTGGACACGTCGGCTGTCGGCCGCGGCACGTCCCAGATCAAGCGCGGATCAAAGCTCTTGGCCGCAAGCATGGTGAGAATCACCACCACGCCGAAGGCCAGCGCCGCCGGGCCCGGCTCGACCCGTGCGACGTTGAAATCGACCAGCGCCACCAGCAGCGCCACCACGAACACGTCGAGCATCGACCAGTGGCCGATGCGCTCGATGAAGCGGAACCACTGCGCGCGCTGCCGCTGCAGGCTGGTCCAGCCCAACTGCACGCTGATGGCCAGATAGGCCATGACGCCGATCTTGAGCACCGGCACCACCACACTGGCGACGAATACCACCACGGCAATGCCATGGGCACCGTCGGTCCACAACTTGATGACACCGCTGACGATGGTGTCGCTACGGCGCCCGGCGTAGTCGGCGGTGTGCATCATCACCAACAGGTTCGACGGAATGTAGAGCACGCACGCCGCCAGCAGGTGCGCCCAAGTACGGGCCAGTGACCCCGGCAGTCGGCTGTGCAGGGCGCTGCCACAGTGCGGGCAATGTGCCGATGACTGGGCATCACGCGGCGCCCGTGCGACGCGGCCGCAGGTTTCGCAGGCGACGATGCCCAGTTCTCTGGCCGTGACAACGCTCATTGCGCCACCGGCGGCGCGTGGTCCCAGAGCAGCGCCATGTCAAAACTGCCGAGGCGGACCATCAGCAAGGACAGCACCACCACCGCGAACAGGCCGGGCCCGAGAATGACCGTGGCCACGTCGGTGAGCTTGACCAGCGACACCAGCACGCCGAGGAAGAACACCTCCAGCAAACTCCAGGGCCGCAGCCAACGCAGCGCATGCAGCGCGCTGCGGTAACCCTGTGGTGTGGTGCCCAATGAGAGCGGCAGCAGCGCGTACAGCAGCAGACTCAGTGTCAGCAGCGGAAACACCAATGTGGTCATGCCGGCGATCACCGCCATCATCGGCTCGCCGGCCTCCCAGACGGCCGCAACCCCGGCCCATAGCGGTGCCAGCCGGCGCTCACCGGCCAATTCGAAGGTCAGCAGCGGCGTCAGGTTGGCGATCGCAAAAAACAGCAACGCCGCCACGGTGCCGGCCAGCAGACTCTGCAATGGCAGTCGGGTCTGCTCGTAGAGTGCACAGCCGCAGCGCTGACAACTGACACGCTTGCCCGATCGCACCGCGACAATGCGGTGCACGGCGTCACAGTGGGGGCACACGACGAGCGTGCGCGGCGTCGGCGAAAGGGCGTTCATGGGGCGGTTTGAAAGGACGCCCGCATCATAAGTGCAACCCAGACACCTGCGTGTGACGCCATCGTCGCAGCCCGATCACGCCGCAGCGCGTACCCTGACCGCCTTCACCGCATGGCTGCGCGCGTCGATGATTTCAAATTCGTAACGGCCAATGGCGACCTTGTTGCCCGACTGCGGAATACTCTGCAGGTGATCAAGCAGCAGGCCGTTGATGGTTTTCGGTCCCTTGACCGGCAGCTTCCAGCCCAGATTGCGGTTAAGACTGCGCAGGGTCACGTTGCCGGCGACCCGATAGCTGCCATCGGCGTCGGCATAGACGTTCTTCATGCGGGTGGCCGGGTCCGAGGTGAACTCGCCGACCACCTCTTCGAGGATGTCTTCGAGGGTCACCAAACCCTGGATGTCACCGTACTCGTCGACCACGAAGCCAATGCGCCGCTTCTGGTTCTGAAAGTTCAGCAACTGCTGGTTGAGCGGCGTGCCCTCAGGAATGAAGTAAGGCTCTCGCGCCAACGCGAGCACACTGTCGGAGGTGAGTTGATCGTCTGCGGCGAGTCCGACGAGGCGGCGCAGGTGCACCACGCCCTTGAGCTGGTCGATAGAGCCATCGTAAACCGGCAGTCGCGTGTGCTCCGACTCCGTCAAGGCGTCGCGGATGACGTCCCATGGCTCGGAGAGATCAATGCCGATGATCTCGTTGCGCGGCACCATGATGTCTTCGACGGTGGCCTTCTCAAGGTCAAGAATCGACAGCAGCATCTTTTGGTGACGTTGCGGGATCAGCGCGCCCGCCTCGGCGACGATGGTGCGCAGTTCTTCCGACGAAATGTTGTGCTCAGCGGCGTCTTCGGGCGACACACCGAACAGCTTCAGCAAGTTATTGCTGATGAAATTTACAGCCAAGACCAGTGGCCACAGCAGGCGCATCAGGGGATACAGCACGAACGCCGCCGGAAACGCGACGCGCTCGGGATGCAGCGCCGCCATGGTCTTGGGCGTGACCTCGCCGAAAATCAACAGCAGCAGTGTCAACGCGCCGGTGGCAATGGCGATGCCGTCATCGCCATAAAGCCGCAAACCGATCACCGTCGCCACCGAAGCGGCCAACACGTTGATGAAATTATTGCCCAGCAACACCGTGCCGATCAGGCGATCCGGGCGGTCCAGAAGGCTTTGCACCAGCTTGGCGCTGCGCTGTCCGAGCTTGGCCTGGTGGCGGACACGATGACGGTTGATGGTCATCAGTCCGGTTTCGCTGCTGGAGAAAAATGCGGAAAGCAGCAGCAGGACGAACAACAGTGCGAAGAGCACCGATAAAGGAATGTCGTTCAAAACGCGCGGAGGCGAGTGGCCAAGGGCCGTCGAGAATCGCGGATCATTCAGGTCGCGTCAATGTTGACGGCCGCCCCGTCCGACTCAACTCGACCAGCGCGCGCCCAAAAGCAACTCCAGCACCAGCTTGGCGCCGAGGTAGGCGAGGATCAACATGCCGTAGCCGGCCAGCGTCCAACGGGCTGCCTGGCGGCCGCGTAAACCCAGTCGCCAACGCCCCACCAGCAGGCCGCCAAAGATCAGCCAGGCGGTGATCGACAACACGGTTTTGTGCGCCAGATGCTGCGTGAGCCAGTCATGGATGAAGGACAGCCCGGTCAGCAGCGCCGCGCTCAGCAACACAAAGCCGGCGCCGATCAGCGCAAACAAGATGCGCTCCATCGCCAGCAGCGGCGGCAGGCGCTTCATGAAGCTCGGCGCCTCGTGCTGGTGCAGCCATCGATCTTGTGCCGACAGCAGCGCTGCCTGCATCGCCGCCAGGGTCAGCAAGCCCGCCGCGAGCAACGACAACAAGACGTGCAGACCCACCCAATGGCCGTGCTCAACGGTCGCCGCCGCCGCAGGCACCACGGCGGCGACGCCACTGGCCACGGCGCCGAATGGATAGGCGGCCAGCCCCAAGACCTTGACCGGGTGACGCAGCGCGAACACCCACAACAGGCCGCTGGCCAGCCAGGCAAACAGATTGAGTGCGGTAACCCAGTCGATGCTCCAACCCTCGGGCCCGACCATGCGGCCCGTCAGCGCCGCCGCGTGCAGCGCCACGGCGAGCAAGGCCAACCCGCCAGCGTGACCGCTGGCCGTTCCGGGCCGCAACCACAGACGCAGGCCCGCCGCCCCATAGAGCAGCGCAGACAGGCCAAAAAGCAGGAGCGACACGGACATGACACGCAGGTTAGCACTGAGTCGAGCAGCGCCGACGTGCCGTGAGAAGCGGGATCGAAGCCGCTGTCGCAACCGACCCTATGACGGTTTCATTACAATGTCGCATGGCGCTAAAAAGTACGATTGCGGAAATGTTGGGCGGCTCGCCCATTCGACCCCTGCAGCAGCACATGGAGAGCGTCGTCGCCTGTGTCGACCTGCTGCCAAAGTTCGTCGAAGCGGTGATCCGCGAGGACTGGACTGCAGCAGCCGAATGGCGCAAGCAGATCGTCGGCGGCGAGCATGATGCAGACCGGCTGAAGAAAAGTCTGCGCAAACAGTTGCCCACCCACCTGTTCATGGCAGTGGACCGCCGCGACCTGCTGGACATGCTGCAAATGCAGGACAAGGTCGCCAACAAGACCAAGGATGTCAGCGGCTTGATGCTGGGCCGGCGCATGCGCATTCCGCCACCCATGGTCGACCTGTTCACCCGTTACGTGGCCCGCACCGTTGCGGCGGCGCATCAGGCGCTCAAGGCCATTCAGGAGCTCGACGCACTGCTCGATACCGGCTTTCGGGGGCGCGAAACCGCGTTTGTCGAGGGCCTGCTGCGTGAGCTCGACCACATCGAACACGAAACCGACACCTTGCAGATCGAACTGCGCGAGCAACTCATGGCCTTGGAACGTGATTGGCCGCCGGTGGACGTGATGTTCCTCTATCAAATCATTGACTGGATTGGCGATCTTGCAGATCGTGCCCAGCGCGTGGGTAGCCGCCTGCAGGTTCTCGTCGCCAAATAAGGCGAGCGAACACCCTCATGGACTACGGATTTCTGTTTATTGCACTGGCTTGCGTCTTCGGCCTGTTCATGGCGTGGGGCGTCGGGGCCAACGATGTCGCCAACGCCATGTCTACCTCGGTGGGCTCGCGGGCGATCACCGTCAAGCAGGCCATCATCATCGCCGCCATCTTCGAGTTTGCCGGTGCCTATCTGGCCGGCGGTGAAGTTACCGCCACCATCCGTAACGGCATGCTCGACACGGCGTCAATTGCCGACACACCCGAGATTCTGGTGTTCGGGATGCTCGGATCCCTGCTGGCAGCCGGGACCTGGCTGTTGGTCGCCTCGATCAAGGGCTGGCCGGTGTCCACGACGCATTCCATCGTCGGCGCCATTGTCGGATTCGGCGCGGTCGGCATCGGTATGGACGCGGTCCACTGGTCACGCATTGGCACCATCATGATCAGCTGGGTGATCTCGCCAGTGCTTGCCGGCAGCATCGCCTATGGCCTGTTCATGAGCGTGCAGGCGCTGATTCTCAACACCGAAACGCCGCTGAAAAATGCATTGCGCTATGTGCCCGGCTACATCTTCCTGACGGTGTTCATCACCGCAGCGGTGACCTTCACCAAGGGGCTCAGCCACGTCGGACTGGGGCTGAGCGACGTACAGGCCTACATTCTGTCGGCGCTGGTGGCCGCGCTGGTGGCCGTGGGTGGGGGATTCTTCATTCGCCGCCTGAAACTTGACCCGGCGGCCGACCATAAATTCCAGTTCGCCAACGTCGAGCGGGTGTTCACCCTGCTGATGATCATCACCGCCTGCGCAATGGCCTTTGCCCACGGCTCCAACGATGTGGCCAACGCCGTCGGCCCGGTCGCCGCCGTGGTCGGCATCGTCGAGAGCGGCAGCATTGCCGCCAGTTCCATGGTGCCGTCATGGGTGCTGTTGCTGGGCGCGGTCGGCATCGTGTTGGGTTTGGTGACCTTCGGCCAACGGGTGATGGCCACGGTGGGCACACGCATCACCGACCTGACCCCGTCACGGGGCTTTGCCGCCACATTGGCCGCCGCAGGGACGGTGGTGGTCGCCTCAGGTACCGGCCTGCCGATCTCAACGACCCACACGTTGGTGGGTGCAGTCCTCGGCGTGGGCCTGGCCCGCGGCATTGGCGCGCTGAACATGTCGGTGATTCGCAGCATCTTCGCGTCGTGGATCATCACCCTGCCCGCCGGCGCCATTCTGTCGGTCATCTTTTTCTACGTCCTGCGCGCCCTGCTCTCCTAAGTTGCGTCTGCAAGATCAAAAAAGCCCCGCGATGGCAAACCGTCGCGGGGCTTTTGTAAGAGACTGCAAATGAATCAACCGAGGGCGGGCACCCAATTCGGCAACTGATTGGGCAGCGCCAGACGAAACACCCGCTTCATCGTGGTGCCGAACTGGCGCTTCAGCGGCGCGCTGTTGTAGGCCAGCCCGTAGCGTTCGCAGATGTCACGCACCTTGGGTGACAGCTCGGCGTAGCGGTTGCTGGGCAGATCCGGGAACAGGTGGTGCTCGATCTGGAAGCTGAGGTTGCCGCTCATCAGGTGCATCAGCGGGCCGCCTTCGATGTTGGCCGAACCCATCAGCTGGCGCAGGTACCAGCCGCCGCGGGTTTCGTTTTCGATCTCTTCCTCGGTGAACTGATGCACGCCCTCGGGGAAGTGCCCGCAGAAAATGATCATGTAGGTCCACAGATTGCGGATCAGGTTGGCCACGATGTTGGCCAGCAACACCGGCAAAAAGAACGGACCGGCCAGTGCCGGGAACAGCACGTAGTCCTTCATGACCTGCTTGCGCGCCTTTTTCCAGAAGCCCTTGAGCTTGGCCTTGGAATCCGGACGAATCTTGCCGGTGCGCGCCAACTGATCGAGCTCGGAGTCGTGCACGCCCACGCCCCACTGGAAAAATACCGCCAGCAGCGCGTTGTTGATCGGGTTCAGCAGGTGCGAGGGATGCCATTTTTCGGCTTCGCTCATGCGCAGAATGCCGTAGCCGACGTCACGATCCTTGCCCAGCACATTGGTCCAGGTGTGGTGCTCGACGTTGTGGGTGCTCTTCCACTGGTCGGCGGGGCACACCGTGTCCCATTCCCAGGTGCTGGAGTGGATGGTCGGGTCACGCATCCAGTCCCACTGGCCATGCATGACGTTGTGGCCGATCTCCATATTCTCGAGAATCTTGGCCATGCCGAGGCCGATGGCGCCAATCACCAGTGCGGGCGGAAACAAAATGCCGCCGTAGATCACCCCGCGGCTGGTCACTTCCAGGCCGCGCTGAAAGCCGATGACCTTGCGGATGTACGCCGCATCATTCTCGCCGCGGGTGGCAATCACACCTTCGCGCAGCGCGTCCATCTCGCGGCCGAAAGCGTCAATCTGTTCTGGCGTGAGCTGCGGCAGACCGACCGGCCACGCGCCCGAGGGCTGCTTGCGGGTCTGGGTCGCTTGTTCGGGGCGGGTGTCAAAAGGCATTGCGAGCCTCCTAAAGGGAGATAACGAATGAAGGTGGGACTGCGGGCGGCGCGCTAAAGCGCCACTTCAACATCGCCTGCAGGTGCGCAGACGCAAATTTGAATCAGGTCATCCTCTTCACCGAAGCACTTGCCGGTTCGCAGGTCGCGTACCTGGCCCGCCTTCAGCTTCACCGTGCAGCCGTGGCAAATGCCCATACGGCAGCCGCATTGGGGCGTCAGACCCGCAGCTTCGGCCGTCTCGAGAATCGAGGTTTTGCCATCGACCTCGACCTGCTGGCCGGTCGCGGCGAAGCGCAGCGTGCCGCGGGTCAGGTCTCCCAACGTCACGGTCTTGGCCTGGAAGCGCTCGGTGATCAGCGGTTGTGCGGTCGTTTGGCCCCACAGCGCTTCGGCAGCATCGAGCATCGCACCGGGTCCGCAAGCCCAGGCGCTGCGTTCCTGCCAGTCCGGGCAGCGCTGGGCCAGCGTCTTCTCAGAGAAATGCTCGCCATCGAGGCGGGTGTGGATGATCTGCAGGTCGAGTTGCGGATGGTCGTGCTGCAAGGTCGCGAGGGCCTCGGCAAAAATCACCTCGCTGGATGCCGGGGCGTAATGCAGCCACACCAGATTCGGCATCACGCCATTACGGGCGGCGTCGCGCGCCATGCCCATCACCGGGGTAATGCCGCTGCCGGCGCTGATGAACAGGGCCTTCTCGGGCATCTTCGCGCCCCAGGTGAACGCGCCCTGGGCGTCGCTGATCTCGACCACGTCACCGACCTGAAGCGCACGATTGACGTGCTGCGACACCCGGCCGTCGGCAATCGCCTTCACCGTGATCTCAAAACAGTTGTTCACTTCACCTGCCGCCGAGCAAATGGAGTAACAGCGGGTCTGGCGGATGCCATTCACCGACAGGCTGACCCGCACGTACTGCCCCGGCTTGAAGCCGGTCCAGCGGTGGCTGGGCTGCAGGCGCACCGTCGTGGCATCGGCCGTCTGCCGGGTCGTCGACACCACGCGGGCATTGATGGCCCGTGTCGACCAAAGTGGGTTGACCAACTCGACGTAATCATCCGGCACCAACGGCGTTGCCAGGCGGTGCAGCCACTGCAGGGTCCGGGGGTTGCTGAGCAGATTCATGAAATCGTGTCCGAGGAGTAAGTGAACATGTGTGCACATTAATCGTCACATTTTCACTTGTCAACACTTGTTCACTATAGAGCGGCAATAACTCAACGCCCAACGCAGGTCGACTACACTTCGGCCATGAAGCGTCTGCTCAAAAGCAAATCAAAAGTCACCGATACTGACGACGACGCCCCACGTGACGGGCGCAAGCAACGCACACGCCGTGCCTTGATGGACGCCGCGCTGACCCTGCTTGAGGGTGAGCGCAGCTTCTCGTCCCTGTCACTGCGCGAAGTTGCCAAGGTGGGGGGCGTGGTTCCGGCCGCGTTTTATCGGCACTTCGGCAGCATGGAAGACCTGGGTCTGGCACTGGTCGACGATGCCTTTTCGGCACTGCACGCGCTGATGCGTGAAGCGCGCTCGGCGCCCGCGCCCAGTGAACACTTGATCGCCAAGTCAGTGACCACGTTTCTGCAGTACGCCGACACCCACCGGTTGCAATTCCAGTTCATCGCCAAGGAGCGCATGAGCGGCTCGACCGCAGTGCGGCTGGGCATCCGCAAGGAAATTCGGCTGTGGGTCAGCGAGCTGGCCGCCGACCTGTCGCCGTTTCCGCCGCTGCGCCAACTCAACGGCGACACCCTGCGGCTGGTGGCCGGACTGGTGGTGCAAACCATGATGTCGGCCACCGAATTGCTGCTTGACGCCGACCCCGACGACCGCGGTGATCGCAAGCGCCTGGAAGCCAATGCCACCAAGCAGCTGACGCTGATCTTCCTGGGTGCCGCGCAGTGGACCGAAGACGCCCAGAGTTAGCGGCACGGGTAAGAACCGTTGTTGGTGAAGGCTTGGGCATTTGCTGTTAAAACGGCAACCCGTCTTACACCCTTGCAGTGACCCGGAAATGCCGATTATCGAATCGAAGGTCGACGTCAACAGTCCCGGCTTTGCCGCCCAACGCGACGGGATGCTGCAATTCATCGCCGACTGGCGCGCCGTTGAGCAAAAAGGCCGCGACGAGGAAGAAACCAAGCGCGCTAAGTACCACAAGCGCAAGCAACTGCTGCCGCGTGAGCGCGTGCACCTGATGCTGGATCGCGGTTCGCCGTGGCTGGAGCTGTCGACCTTGTGCGGCTACAAGTTGCACGACGACAAAGACGGCTCGTTGGCCGGCGGCAACATGATTGCCGGCATCGGCTATGTGTCGGGCACGCGCTGCATGGTGGTCGCTAGCAACTCGGCGATCAAGGGCGGCACCATGACGCCGTTCGGTGTGCAGAAAACCCTGCGTCTGCAAGAGATTGCTTTGCAGCAAAAGCTGCCGGTGGTGTCGATGATCGAGTCCGGCGGCGCCAACCTGCTCTATCAGGCTGAGCTGTTCATCTCCGGCGGCAAGACCTTTGCCAATCAGGCGCGCCTGTCCGCCGCCGGGATTCCGCAAGTCACCGTGGTGCACGGCTCCAGCACAGCGGGCGGTGCGTACATGCCGGGCCTGTCGGATTACGTGGTGATGGTGCGCGGCAATGCCAAGGTGTTTCTCGCAGGCCCGCCATTGCTCAAGGCGGCGACCGGCGAAGTCGCCAAGGACGAGGACCTGGGCGGCGCCGACATGCACGGCGGTGTGGCGGGGACCTGCGAGTTTCTCGCTGAAAACGATGCCGACAGCATTCGCATCGCCCGAGAAATCGTGCAGAACCTGCATTGGAACGACCGCCGCCCCACCCTCGCCCTGCGCGAAGTGCGCGCGCCGCTGTACGACGTGGAAGAGCTTTGCGGTGTGGTCGCGCCCGACTACCGCAAGCCCTTCGACTGCCGCGAGGTGATCGCGCGACTGGTCGACGGTTCGGATTTCCAGGAATTCAAGGCCGACTTCGACCAACAAACCATCTGCGGCCGCGCGGTGTTGCACGGTCATCCCATCGGCATCATTTCCAACAACGGGCCGATCACCACCAAGGGCGCCAACAAGGCGGGCCAGTTCATCCAGCTCTGCTGCCAGGCCAACATTCCCATCGTCTATCTGATGAACACCACCGGCTACATGGTGGGTACCGAAAGCGAGCAGGGCGGCATCGTCAAGCACGGCTCGAAAATGATTCAGGCGGTGGCCAACGCCACCGTGCCCCAGCTCACCATCGTCATGGGCGGCAGCTTTGGCGCCGGCAACTACGGCATGTGCGGCCGCGGCTTCGGCCCGCACTTCATCTTTGCCTGGCCCAATTCGCGTACCAGCGTCATGGGCGGCGAACAGGCGGCGGGCGTGATGGACATCATCACCCGGCAAAAGTGGGAAGCGCAGGGCAAGCAACTCTCCGGGACCGACGAAAAAATGCTCGCCACCGTCCGCCAGAAAATCGTTGATCAGTTTGATGCCGAATCGCACGCCTTCGCCGCCACGGCACGCCTGTTCGATGACGGCCTGATCGACCCGCGCGACACCCGCCGCGTGCTGGGCCTGTGCCTGTCGGTGTGTCGCGAGGCGCAGCTGCGCGAGGTGTCGCCGACCAGCTTTGGCGCCGCGCGACTGTGAGCACTCTGCTGATTCGCACCGAGCGCGGCGTTTGTCACATCACTCTCAATCGGCCCGAGGTGCGCAACGCCATGAGCACTGAGATGGTCGCGGAATTGTCAGCAAACTTAGCGCAGATCGCCGCTGACCCGTCCATTCGCGCCGTCGTCATCCGCGGCGCGGGCGGTCACTTCTGCGCCGGCGGCGATCTGAAAAGCATGATGGCCGATGGCATAAAGCCCGTCATGCCCGGCAAGCCCGACCCCATCGCCGCGATGAACCGTGCGTTTGGCGCCCTGCTGCGCCAAGCCGAACAACTGCCACAGGTCCTGATCACCATCTGCGAGGGCGCCGTGCTCGGCGGCGGCTTTGGCTTGGCCTGCGTGTCGGATGTCGCGTTCGCTGATGTGGATGCCAGATTCGGCATGCCGGAAACCACGCGCGGCCTGCCACCCGCACAAATCGCACCCTTTGTCGTAACGCGTATTGGCCTGACGCAGGCGCGGCGGCTGGCCCTGACCGGCGCCCAGTTTCGCGGCCACGATGCGTTGCGCTACGGCCTGGTCCACGAAACTTTCGAAAGCGAAGAAGAATTGACCGCCCTGCTCAACACCGAGCTACACGCCGTTCGCCAGTGCGCCCCCCGTGCCAACGCCGTCACCAAAGCCCTGATCATGGGTGTAGGTCAAGCAGACATGGACGCCGTACTCGACACTGCTGCCGAGCAGTTCGCAGCCGCCGTGCGCAGCGCCGAGGCGACCGAAGGCATGACGGCGTTCATGCAGAAGCGAATGCCCGCGTGGGCCTCAAACAAATGAGCCAGAAGATGACCCGTTTCAACAAAGTATTGGTCGCCAATCGCGGCGAGATCGCCGTTCGCGTCATCCGCGGCGCCAAGAAGGCCGGCTACCAGACGGTTGCGGTCTACGCCGATGCCGACCGGCGGGCGTTGCACGTGCGCGAGGCCGATCAGGCGGTCCATATTGGGCCCTCGCCCGCCAAAGACAGCTATCTGGTCATTGAGCGCATTCTGGAGGCCGCGCGCACCAGTGGCGCCCAGGCCATCCACCCCGGCTATGGTTTTCTCTCCGAGCGCGCGGATTTCGCGCAGGCGGTGGCCGATGCCGGCCTGGTGTTCATCGGGCCGGACGCAGCCTCGATAGACGCCATGGGCAACAAGAGCGCGTCGAAGATCCGCATGCTGGCGGCCCATGTGCCCTGCGTCCCGGGCTACCAGGGCGATGACCAGACCGATGCGACCTTGATCGCCGAAGCCGGCAAAGTCGGCTTGCCGGTGATGGTCAAGGCCGCGTCCGGCGGCGGCGGACGCGGCATGCGACTGGTGCAGGACGAGAAAGACCTCGCAGCGGCCATCACCTCGGCGCGCAGCGAAGCCGAGAACGCCTTCGGCTCGGGCCAGCTGCTGATCGAGAAGGCGGTGCTCAATGCCCGTCACGTCGAGATTCAAATCTTCGGCGACCACCACGGCAACGTGGTGTACTTGGGCGAGCGCGATTGCTCGGTGCAGCGGCGTAACCAGAAGGTCGTCGAAGAAGCGCCCAGCCCAGCCGTCGACCCTGCGCTGCGCGAACGCATGGGCGCCGCCGCGGTGGCCGCCGCCAAGGCGGTGAACTATGTTGGTGCCGGCACGGTGGAGTTCATGCTCGCGGCCGACGGCGCTTTCTACTTCCTGGAGATGAACACGCGGCTGCAAGTCGAGCACCCCGTCACCGAGATGGTTTACGGCGTCGACCTCGTCGAATGGCAACTGCGGGTCGCACAAGGCGAACCACTGCCCATGACCCAGGGCGAGATTGACGACAACCGTTATGGCCACGCCATTGAAGTGCGCCTTTGTGCTGAAGACCCTTTGGCTGGCGACCTGCCGCAGACCGGCGAGGTCCTGTGCTGGCAGGTACCACAAGGCACCGGACTGCGCGTCGACACCTACCTTGAAACCGGCATAACCGTGAGTCCGTTCTACGACTCGATGCAGGCCAAGCTGATCGCCTGGGGCGAAGACCGGGAGACTGCGCGAACGCGCCTGCTCAAGCTTCTGGCCGAGACCCGTCTGTTCGGGGTGGTCTCGAACAAGGACTACCTAGCTGAAATCATCGCCCACCCGGCCTTCGCGGCGGGCACGTTTTCCACCGCGTTTCTTGCCGAACACTTCCCGGCGAGTCGCGTTGATGCCATTCGACCCACACCGCTGGACGCCGCCCTCGCCGCCCTTGGCTTGTACCTGGACGACGCGCGTCGACTGGCTGCCGAGCACGCGCTCAGCGACGACTATCTGGGTTGGCACAGTTCCCACGAAGCGGCGGTGGACTTCACCCTGCGCTGTGGCGGGCAAGACATCGTGCTGGAGGTGCTCGCCCAGCGCGGCAGGCGCTTTGAGATTCTCTTTGACGATCAGCGATTCACGCTGACGGTCATTGCGGATGACGCCTTGGGGCTGCAGTTCAGCGTTGACGGATTGACCCAGCGGGCGCAATGGGCGCGTCATGACAACCAAATCTGGGTCAGCTATCGGGGGCGCACCTGGTGTTGGGACGACCGCACGCTGGCGCCGGTGGAAGGCGCTGCACCGGGCTCAGACGGTCGCCTGCTGGCGCACACCGACGGCAAGTTTGTCGCCGTGCACGTCGCACCCGGTGACCGAATCAAAAAAGGCCAAACCCTGGCCGTGCTTGAGGCCATGAAAATGGAGTTTCAACTCAGCCTGCCGGTCGGCGGCGTGGTTGAAAGCATCCACGTCGACGCCGGCACCCAGGTCCGCAACAAGCAGTCGCTGATCACCGTCAGGGCTGATCCGTGAACGCGCCGCGCGCGCCTGCATGTCGTACAATCCGCGCCGCCGGAGGGGTGGCAGAGTGGTCGATTGCGACGGTCTTGAAAACCGTTGAACCGCAAGGTTCCGGGGGTTCGAATCCCTCCCCCTCCGCCACACCACCCAGGAATTTGCCGTTATAATCGTGGGCTGGGCCGGGTCGTTAGCTCAGTTGGTAGAGCAGTTGGCTTTTAACCAATAGGTCGATGGTTCGAATCCATCACGACCCACCAATTTGGTCAGTTAGCTCAGTGGTAGAGCATCGCCTTCACACGGCGAGGGTCACAAGTTCGAGCCTTGTACTGACCACCAATTTGAAAAACACCGCCCCTGGCGCCGTAAGGTTCCGGGGGCTTTGTTTTTTCAGGCTTTTTCCTGGCATCTGCCTCGAGTTGTCCTCAAGCGTAATTTGGCGTTGAACTTGCCATTCGCCTCGACAGAGCGCTCCGTGCCCATGCCGTGCCCATCTGGTGCCCTGTTCGTGCCCCGCTAGGACAGGTGCTTTCTCATAATGACCCTTGCTTCGAGTGAGGCACAGGAACTTTGCACACTCTCAAACACACGACCGCTGTCAGTCTCTGACGTATTCGAGCAGCTCACCCGGCGCGCAATTTAAGTAGCGGCAAAGCGCGTCTATGGTGTCCGTATTGGTGTTGTATCCCGCAGTGTTCGTGATCCGCGTGAGCGTGGGTCTCGAAATGCCAGTCTCCTTGCTCACCTCGTTCAAGGTGATGCGACGTCGCTCATGGAACGACTTGTCATCCAATAGCTGACGCAGGCGAATTCTGATCATGAGGAGTACTTAAAAGGCCATCTGTGGTTGGTCGGAAGTGTAAATGATCAGTCCAGCTTGAACCATGAAACTAATCACGTATGATCTATTTGGTCGATGTATGACGCCCATAGTGCAACGGAGATTAGACGATGGAAGACGTAACCTACATGACCACCGACGAACTTGCCGCAAGGATCAAGTACGACCCCCGAACCATCCGCGAGCGACTCAAGGACACTGTTCTTCTTGAGGGACGCCACTACATCCGGCCCTTCGGTGGCCGCAAGATTCTCTTCATTTGGGAAGCCGTCCGTGACGACATGGCGGCTGTGGCCACAACCCCCTCTTTTGCTATCCCAATGGCTTCGGGGGGCTACTGCCATGGCTAGTGTTCGAGTGCGCGAAGGGAAGCTTTTTTTCGATTTCAGGTACCGAGGGGTTCGATGCCGCGAACTAACCGCGCTTTCGGATTCTGCCCCCAACCGAAAGAAGCTCACGGTCATGCTCAAACGAATTGAAGCCGACATCAATGCGGGGACCTTCGAGTACCGGCGCTACTTTCCTGACTCCAAGCTGGCAAGCCGATTCGATGCAGACGTCTCCCCCACTCCAATCCAACGACCGTCGGTTGATGAGAATCGGGGGCCGTTGTTCTCGGAATTCGTCGAGCAGTGGCTGTCCACGAAGACGATCGAATGGCGTCAGAGCTATGCGGAATCGGTACGGCACATCCTGCAGCGTCATCTGCTTCCGGCGTTTGGAGATCGGCCGGTTCTGGCGATTGATCGCAACACGCTGCTGACCTACCGGGCCCAGTTGGCAACCGAGCGTTCCGCTAGTGGCAAGGTGAGATCGGCGGCAACGGTGAACCGGATCATGGGCATCTTGAGCATGATTCTGGATGAGGTCGCCCTTGAGCATGGCGTCAACAATCCGCTGACTGAACCGCCCCATCTTTCCCGGAGGCTCTAAACCTTGAGAGGATGGAGCGATGAACAAAGGAATACGGTATTCCCCGGAGCTGAAGGAGCGAGCGGTGCGGCTGGTGCTGGAGCATCAATCTGACTACAGCTCGCAGTGGGCGGCGATGGAATCGATTGCTGGAAAGATGGGGTGCAAGGCCGAGACCCTGCGGGTGTGGGTCCGGCAGCACGAGCGTGATGTTGGGCAGCGGGAGGGCCTGACCACCGACGAGAAGGCGCACCTGAAGGCGCTGGAGCGCGAGGTTCGCGAACTGCGTCAGGCCAACGAGATTCTGCGCAAGGCATCTGCGTATTTTGCTCAGGCGGAGCTCGACCGCCCATTCAAACGATGAAGGCGTTCATCGACGCACATCGTGATGTCCATGGGGTCGAGCCGATCTGCAAAGTGCTGCCGATTGCCCCATCGACCTACTACGCACACGCTGCCCAGCAGCGGGATCCAGGACAACGATCTCTTCGAGCTAAACGAGACGATCAACTCACCCCGTTGATTCAGCAAATCTGGAACGACAACTTCCGGGTCTACGGAGTACGCAAGGTCTATCGCCAATTGCGACGCGAGCAGGTAGGAGTTGCGCGATGCACCGTGGCACGGCTGATGAAGCGGCTGGGGCTGCGCGGCGTGATTCGCGGCAAGGGGGTGCGCACCACTTTCAGTGACAAGAACCTTTCATGCCCACTGGATCACGTACAACGGCAGTTCAAGGCAGATCGGCCAAACCAGCTTTGGGTGTCCGACTTCACGTATGTGTCCACCTGGCAGGGCTTTGTCTATGTTGCCTTTGTCATTGATGTTTACGCCCGACGCATCGTCGGCTGGCGAGCCTCATCATCGGCACGCACCGATTTCGTGCTCGATGCCTTGGAACAAGCCTTGCACGACCGAAAGCCCTTTGGATCGGGTCGGCTGGTTCATCACAGCGATAGGGGCGTCCAGTACCTCTCGATTCGATACACCGAGCGCCTGGTCGACGCGGGACTGGAGCCCTCGGTGGGCAGCGTCGGCGACAGCTATGACAACGCCCTGGCCGAGACCATCAACGGCTTGTTCAAAGCCGAAGTCATCCACCGGCAGTCGTCATGGCGCAAACGCGAGGACGTCGAATGGGCCACCTTGAACTGGGTGGACTGGTTCAACAACCGAAGACTGCTGGAGCCCATCGGGCACATCCCGCCAGCCGAAGCAGAAGCTAACTACTATGCACAACACCCTGAGTACGTCAAAGCTGCGTGACTCAGACTAAATGGCCTCCGGGATACTTGGGGCGGTTCAGACTGCGGTCAAGCGTCTGAAGGTCAAGAAGACGGATATCGAACCCTTCAGCCTTGAAGAGGTGCGGCGTCTTGTCGACGAAGTTCGTGCCGATTTTCAGGACTACCTGATCGCCCGATTTTTTACCGGCATGCGCAGCGGTGAGATTCACGGCTTGAAGTGGCGATTCGTCGATTTCGATCGTCGGGAGATTCGCGTCAGGGAAACCATCGTCAATGGCCGCGAGGAGTACACCAAGACCGACGGCTCACAGCGGGAGATTCAGATGAGCCAGCCGGTCTTTGACGCCCTGCAGCGGATGCAGGTCCGTACCGGCAACGGGGTCTATGTCTTCCAGACCAGCAACGGCCTGCCGATCGATACCCACAACTTCACGAACCGAATCTGGAATCCGTTACTCGATCGGCTGGGGCTGAAGCGACGACGGCCCTATCAAACCCGACATACCGCTGCGACCTTGTGGCTGGCTGCTGGCGAAAACCCTGAATGGATCGCCAGGCAGATGGGCCACACCAGTACGCAGATGCTGTTCAGCGTTTACAGCCGCTATATCGCCAACCTGACCCGTCAGGACGGATCGGCGTTTGATCGCCTGATTCGCGGCGCCATGCCGACCGGAGGAACCTCGAATGAAGATTGATCTAACCGCAAAGTCGGCTGACGCAATTGAGCAGCCAGTCTTTCAGCGAAGCACTGCTTCGCTTGGCACAAAGTCACGCGATGAAGGGTCGCCGGACATCCCGCTGCTCCGGCAGCAACTCGAGGATGAACTTCGAGCCACCCGGTTCGCGAGGAGGGCACGTCGGCTGGCCTTGTCGATGCTGCCGCATCTCACCGTCTGTCCCGAAGGCAAGGAGTTATTGATCTGGATGGGTGGCAGCGACGTTCGCGACAATCTGTCTGCCTTACAACACTGGGTGCAGGAACAGCTGGGCGATCCCTCATTCGATTTGACCTGTGGTGCGGGCCCCGAGCTCTCCGAGTTGTTGATCCGTCTGGAGCGTCACTGTCTTTGGCACGACGCCGCCAACGACGAGCATTGGGGCTGACCCATGGCAAACCCATCGCGCATCCTTCCCCCATCGGCAGGCATGCCAGAGCAGGCCCCATCGGATCTGCACGTTGGCCAATATCTGTTGACCGAGGTTCGCTACTGCCAAAAGGCCAGCGGCGAGCACTACGTCCGGCTGATCCTCGATGATGCAGGCGGATCAACGGTGGGCTTCATGTGGGCCGAGCGATTGCACCTTGTGCAGCCGGTCATGGTTCCAGCCGTGGTTCAGGTGATGGGCCGACCAACCGGACGAGGCAATGAGGGAGCCCTGTCGATCGTGTCACTTCAAATGATGCCTCTGACCAGCATCGATACCGGGGCTCGACTGCTGCCGAAGCGCTTCTGCCCAGAGGCTGCGCTCGATGCGTTCGGGAGCCTTCTGCGCCTGGAGCAAACATGGCCAGACGCGCTTAGACGGTTTGTTGGACAGGTGCTGATCGATCCTGCCATTGGAATTCCATTCCTCCGTGCCAAGGCTGCTGGACGCTACCACCACGCATTTCGGGGTGGGCTGCTGCTGCACAGTGTGGAGATGCTCGACCTCGTGCCCGCACTGGCAAACAGGCTGATGCCCGGGCGCGAGGAAGCAGCTGCCCTAACCCAGGTGGCTCTGCTATTTCATGACTTGGGCAAAATTCATACTGTCGGCGAGGGAGACACGCAGCGCCCAGTTTTGTCGTCGTCGCTGCCGGGGCTGTGCCACGAAGCCTTGACGCTGCAACTTCTGCATCCACACCTGAAGGCTCTTGAAGCGTTCTGTCCCGAATCAGCCTCGGTCCTGTATGAGGTGTTCGATTATCTGGGGCAACCCACCGCCGGTCGCGGGCACGCGCGCTCACTGGTGATTGACATCGTTCGATTCCTAGACCAGATGTCGACGGCCCTCGATCGTGGGGTCGGCTACTGGCCAGCGGACGGCCGCACTGTCGGCGAGCCAGCGCGCCATTAATCGATCAACGCTCGTTCAACTTAACGCCCACCCATCGGTTCCGGTGCATGCGCGATAGCGCTGCATTAGCCGCATGGCGGTCGAATCGAGCAGCATCAAAGTCACGTCCAGCCCACGCGAGGAACTCCTGAGCTGCAGCACTCTTTGGTTGATCGAGTGCCGCCAGTGCCGAGAGATAGCCCGGAATGCCGCCACAGTCTTCGGGCGGACAGGCCCGTTCTCCGGCCTCGATAAACGCCAGTCGCTGCGGCGGTCGCGGGCGAATCTGCTCGACCGATATGCGGTGCTGCCACTCGTCGCCCCAGTCGTAGATGTAGGTAAACAGGTCGGTCTCACGCGCCACCAGCCGCAGCTTCTTGCGACGCTCCTGCCGCACCGTCACGGTGGTCGGATCTTCCGAACTTGGGTTGGCTCGGTAGTACACCTCGCCCACCAAGAAATCATGGCTGTGTGTGTCGTACCAGCCCATCGTGGCCTGAATGATGTGGTGCAGGTCTTCCAGCGTCGCCTCGCTGTGCACCGCTACCCGCCGCCAGACCGATGGACTGATGCCCACCAGCTCGATCCGCAGCACGATCTCTGAGGGCAAAACGGTTTCAGCATGGCGGCTGGTGATGAGCTTCATGGTCGGCCGGTTCGTTGATTGACGCCGTTATTGTGGTACCGACGAAATCAATCTGTTAAGTGATGAGCAGCCTCTATGGCGACGGCTCAGAACGGTTTGAAACGGTTGAGACATCGAAGCGCCTCACCGCCAGCGTCCCGGCGTCCTTCTGATGCTGTAGCCATCGCAGGTAGCCCGCTGCATCAACCTCGCCCGCCATCACGTCGAATCTTTCCAACGCGAACGGAAGGGGCGCTTCACTCACGATCAACCACACCGACTCCCGGCCATAGGGCGGCTCCGGCTGCAGCTCTCCCAACTCCAGACGTTCACCCGCTTCCAGTGGCGTATAGCGGTCGCCTTCGTACAGGGGATAGAGCCGCAGCAGCCTCCCGTCCGGCGTGAGGTTCAGCAATTGCACGTAGCCTGCATGCGGCGCCTCCACCGAAACGTTCATCTGACTGCCTTCGGCCAGCATGCCGGTTGGATTGTGGACATCCGCCACCAGCGGCGTGCCGTCGGTTGCGTCAATCAGGGCCCGCTCCAGTGTCAAACGCTGGATGGCCAGTGCCACTGTGGCTGTATCGTCTACATCCATAACGCGACGGCCAAAGCTGTCGATGACCGCCCTTGCCGAAATATCCCACACCAAGTCGGCGTCAACTGCCGACGCCGCACAGGCGTCCGGCAATGCGGCAAGCGCCTCGGACTCCGCAGCGGCACCAACGCCAACAACCGCCAGCCGCACGGCGCATCCGCGCTCAACTGAATGAGTCATAGACAATGGCCAAGTGGACAGCTCTTTCTGCGCGTCCTTCTTCGTGAGCTGGGGGCTGTTCTGCCCAACTTTTGCCTCAAAAGGCGGATTCGCAGGCTGCTCCACCACCACCGTGTGCGCAGGCCATTCAGCATCGTCAATCCACAGCAACGTGATCAGGGCGACCAAGCCCAGCACAGCCGACACGCTGGCAACATGACGACACAAGAATCGCACAGGCAGTAAGCGCTCCCAAGCAGCAGACACGACCTTCCCTATCGGGATGGGCACACATCACGCCTGAAAAACGCCCGGTCTTCGGCATGGCCTACCAACCGGGCGCTCATGCCTCCTTGCTCTGCTGTTCGGCCCAGCCTCCCTGCTGAACCCAGACACGGCATCCATGGACACCCACAACCGTCGCACTGGCGACACCCGTGAGTGCCGCCATTCCGGACACCCGGCAAGCCGGGCTGTAGCGGGCGGACTGGCGAGACGGAAGCCCTGGTTGTTGTTCGCAGCCGTGGCGGTGTTCCTGTTGCGGTTCGCAGCCCGCAGGTTCGCGGGTTGATTGTTCCAGGAGCCGCCGCGCACCACGCGCCGGGCTCACGCTCGGATGCCGGCCCGGGAGAACGATAGCGCGTCCAGCATCTGCCGCCGCAATCCCCACGAGTCGGCGTGCTGCACATGACCGATCCAGGCACTCACCGACTGCCGAACGGCATCAAGCCCGAGACGCCCCGCCGCGTAGCCGCGGGCCAGCCGCCGCAGCCGGTGCCGCGCGCGGCGCGGGTTCTCGGCGCGCAGCCAGCGCTGGGACTGCGATACCTGGTAGCCCAGCACATCCACCTTGCGGTCGCTGCGCATCACCTGCGCCTTGTTGGGGTGCAGATGCAGGCGCAAGCCCGCAAGCTGGTCGTCGATGGCGTCTTGCAGGCCCCATAGCGCCGCCTTGTCGTCACCGAGCATTATCAGGTCATCCACGTAGCGCAGGTAGCCGCCCCGGTGATGCTGCGCAATCCAGTGATCCACGCGGCTCAGATACAGGTTGGCCAGCACCTGGCTGGTGAGGTTGCCAATCGGCAGCCCGCGCGTATGCGCCAGCGGCGTCAGCAGATCATCCCCGGCAAAGTAGGCCGGTGCGGCGGCGGTGAGCGGCGCCTGCTCAATGATCACCCCGAACAGCCGCAGCACCTCGGCCTCCTTGAGGTAGCGCGCCAGCTCCACCTGCAACAGGCCCCGGTCGATACTCGGGAAATACTGGCGCACGTCCAGCTTCAGCACATAGGCATAGTGCCGCGCCCAGCGCTGGTACTGGTTCACCGCCGCGTGCACGCCCTTGCCGGCGCGGCAGGCATAGCTGTGGAAAAACATCCGCCGGTCCAGAGGCGGCTCCACCACCCGCATGAGTGCGTGGTGCACCACGCGGTCGTCAAAGGGCGCGGCCGAGATCAGGCGCGGCTTGCGGTCGTATACCGTGAACTGCCGGTAGGCACCGGGCCGCCAGGTGCCGGCCGCCAACTGCTCGCGCAGGCGCCGCAGCTCGCCTTCCAGATTCAGCGCAAAGCGCGCCACCGCGTCGCGGTCGCGCTTGCCGCGCCGCGCGGCGCGAAAGGCCGCTTCCAGATTTTCTGGGGCGATGATTTGCGGCCACAGGCCGCCAATACGCTTCATGGCGGGGCCGTCTGGCTGCGGGTCCAGAGCCCGATCTGTTGCCCGATGTCCACCATGCGCTCGGCGGCGTATCGATGCGCCTTCGGCGCCACCGCCTTGACCTCCAGCGCCACACGCCAGAGATGCCGCAGGATCTGCAGGCGCACATTGGCATCGCGCAGGTGCGCCGCTTTCTCTGCTTTCGGCGCATAGGTAGCCAGCAGCAACCGTTCCAGCACGCCCAGCGCCTCGGTCTCGATACGCGCGCCCAGCGTGTAGCGCCGGCTGCGTGGAAACGCATCGAGCTTGACCACCAGCCAGGTGATCAAGTCATGGCAGGCGTCGATGGCCTGCGGGGTCTTGGGTTCCACACCACCCTCCAAAAAATCGCGCGGCGCCGCTCCGCGGCGCAAAAAAACAGACACAGCACGCGCCTGGCGGCGCGCCACAGCAGGGTAAAAGCGTTAAAAGGGTAAGAGGGTAGAAGGGTCAATCGGTCCTGGCGAGACGGAAGCCCCGGTCGTTGAGCGCAGCCGTGGCGGAGGTCCAGTTGCGGGGCGCCGCCCGCAGGTTCGCGGGAAGAGTGACCCAGGAGCCGCCGCGCACCACGCGCCGGGTGCAGTCCCCAGCGGCCCACACCGCGCCATTCGTTGGTGCGCCCACATAGCCCTCGTTCCAGCAGTCTTCGGTCCATTCCCAGACATTGCCGGTGGTGTCGTAAAGCCCGAAGACGTTGGGCTGGTAGCGGCCCACCGGGCCGGTGTTGGCATAGCCGTCGTCACACTTGGCGCCGCCGGTCACGCCCGGCCAGCCCCGCCACTGGGCATACTGCGTGTCGGCGTTATTGGCATAGCGACACGCCTGTTGTGGATCACTGCCCCAAAACCACGGCGTGCTCGTGCCGGCACGATTGACATACTCAAATTCAGCTTCGCTCAGCAGCCGATAGCGCTTACCCGTCTTGCGACCCAGCCACTCCGCATACGCCTTGACCTCGTTCCACTTCACGCACACGACAGGGTGCTTATCGTCCTGCGCAAAGCCAGGATCGCGCCAGCTCTTGTCGTTCTGCAGCACCCACTTGTTTTGGGTGGTGTCTAACATCGTGCAGCCCGTGCTGCCGCTGCGGCCGCTCTCGCTCAGAAACTGCCGCCACTGGCCCCGCGTGACCTCAAACTTGCCCACCGCCAGAGCGTAGTCAATCCGCACCTCGCGCACCGGGCCTTCGTCGCCGTGGCGGTCGGCCTCGTGGCTGGGACTGCCCATCTGGAAGCGCCCGGTAGGGATGCGCACCATCTCGGGACAGTCTTCACAGTCTCGGAACACCGTGCCCGCGCTCAGGCCGCCGAGGCTCCCAGGCCGCAGCAACACGCCGCCCGCGCCATATTGGCTCTGCGTCACCGGGGCAGGCGCACTGCCGCCAGACGAGGGCGGCGGTGCGACGGGCCGTGGGCGGGTGAGGGAGGCAACTTGGGTCTCTCCAGCACCACCTGCGAGGTACAGATCTCCAAAAAGCGAGCTATTTTCCCAGGGGATCTGCCGGCGGTTGGTCGCGTTGGCCACCGCCAGGCGCACGCGGCCCATGACCTGTCGAATTTCCAACCCCGGCTGGGGCAGGTATTCCAACAGCGCGGCGGCGAAGGGGCTGTTGCCGGTGCTGCCGTCGTCGGCGACGTTGTCGGGGTCTGTGGCAAACGCGATCAGGGTGCCGCCCGCAGCCGATTCCACGCGTGCCAGCCCGCGCCCCACACTGCGGGTCGCGTTAGACATTTTCATGCGGCGGCTGAAGGGGTTGTCCCGGCAGGCATCCAGAAAAATCAGTCGCGTTTCGGCGCTGGACACCGAGCTGAGCAGCAGGTCCAGATCCACGGCCTCCACGCGCAGTGAAAGGTCATCCTCGAGCCGGGCATCCACGGGAATCAGGTAGTTGCGGCCATCCACCTGCATGCCGTGGCCTGCGTAGTACACCAGCGCCACGTCTGCGCCGCTGGCTTGCCGCCCAAACTGGAGTACACCGCGCTCCATGGCCCCTTTGCCTGCGTCCCGCACCTCGGTCACTTGAAAACCCAGGCCCTTGAGCGTGCGGGTCATCGCCGCCGCGTCATTGGCCGGATTCGGCAGGTTGGTCACGTGCTGGTAGGCGCCATTGCCAATCACCAGCGCCACGCGCTGCGCAGCTTGCGCATGCCCGCCCATACACAACAACAACAACAGCGCCACGAACCGCGTCGTCCAGTCACACATACGTCTGCCTCACCCGTTTGCCCTGAACTTACCTATCGGGATGGGGTGTCGAATGAAGGAAAATCACGCGGCTTCAGCGTCCGCCGGTGGGACCCACATCGGCCAATGAACGTGCCTATTGCCCGTATTCATCGCACCGTGGTCCAAGGTCTCACCCGGTTACTTGTGAATGGGATGAGCCGACTCTTGCACCCAAGAAATACTGTAGGGCACGCATGAACCGGTCAGCCGCGGCCGGATGGACACGGCACCATGGTCCCCGACGTTGACTGCTGCAGGCGGGCGCAGCAAATCCAGTAGCTCACCGGCCTCAAGTGCAACCGAATTGTGGTGATTGAGCACTCGAACGGTGACTCGGCGATCGTCAATTGCTTCGACGACGACCGGCACATCCTGGGAATCGCCGTATTCGCATGGTCCGCCAACAAGAAATAATTGGCACGCGCTCAATAGTGTACACAGGAGCAAAACAACACAGCGGCAAAGCCCGCGATGGGCTGTTGGGACTAGATTGCGGAATGCAAATACACCACCGATGCTGGCACCCCTTCTGACCGCTTTTTTCAAGAGGATTTGCATCCAAGGACCGTATGATGATTGCGCAAAACCAATATGCAAAAAGACATTCATTGCCCAGCTCTGCATCAAACATTGAGGGCCTTGCGACCATTTGCAAGGCCCTCAATCTATAAAGATCATAAGTTGACAGTAAGGCAATCGATCTTATTTTCGATTCAGAAAAACATCAATAAATTAAAGATCATAAGTCATCTATATTGGATCGAAATGGATAAGGGCAAGCGTCTCTTCTGAGATTCGGAAAGCCAACGAACTCATCATTAGCCGCGTCGTAAGAAAGCAATTCGACTTGTCCATCTGGCTGGCCTGTGTATACAAAGTAAGGCCCTGTCACCGGCTGGAATTCTCCTGCACTATTGACCACCGCGCCCCACTTGCCCCCAGGGCCAGCGCGTCCGGGAAATTCTACTCCAAAGCTGTTCCGCAACACGGATGTACCGTCGGAGTTGAAAGTCAAACAAAATTGGAAGCCGGTATCAACGCGGGTGTCATGCAACGCAGGTATATCAAATTTCAGCAATCTTTCAGTGCCATTAATTTCGACACACTGAAAGCCCGCAGGTAAGTTTGAGCTCGGGCACTGAAGATTCAGCCCCCCATTTCCACCGCCGCTTCCATCATTTGATCCGCCATCACCCCCATTGGAACCGTTTCCTCCGCCTGAGCCGTCATTGCCCCCATTGTTACCGTCACTGTCTGAACCACCGTTTCCACCGACGGTTGCCTCAGCAACCAAACTAACACCACTATAAGCCGTAAAGCCGAACAAACCCACCTCCCATTCACCGGCAGTCGGACTTTCAATACTACAGGATTCTGTATTTCCAATATTCTCAGAAAAGCATTCTTCACCATTCGGGCCAATCACGTCGAGATCAACATCTCCAGAACCACCGGTAGTTTGGACTGCAAGCACTGAGGTGCCAGTTGGCACATTCACGAAGAACGGGCGATATGAACCTTCAGCTCCGGATTGATTGGCAACTGAGACCAGGGTTTCAGTTCTACTATTCTCGCTGTCACCATCGCCCGAGTTTCCGTTGCCATTGCCTGGATTCGAGATATCGACGCCAGCATCATCTGTCGTTGCAATCAATGACACTCCAGAATAGGCTAGAAAACCATCCAGCAGAATGTCCCATGTCCCGGAAGACGGCTGGTCGAAAAAGCAACTTTCATTATTATCACTCTCGAATGAAGAGCATTGCTCACCATTTGGTCCGAAAACATCGAGATCCACATCACCCGTACCGCCAGAAGTTGTAACGGCTAATACTGCTGCGCCGGCAGGCACAGTGATTTGAAATGTTCGGAATGAATCCTGCGCGCCGCTTAGGTTCGTTTCTCGAAGCAAAATCGCACCGGGCGGAGAATTCATATCTGCCTCGCCACCCACAACGTTTGCGCCGTCACCGCCGCTGCCACCGCCACCGCCACAGGCAGCGACTAGTGCCGATATTAATAGCAAGCTAGATCTTGAAATACAAAACTTACTTTTTCTTATCGCGTTCATCATAAAATTTTACCTCTTGTGAAAATTACTTAAATCGGAGTTATTCTTCGATTGCCTTTGATCTATCAATCAAGGCTCAGAGATCACCGCTAGCATTACTGCACCGCCACTCGCCCGATCAACCAAGGCGGCGATAAATGGTCGGTCTACGGTGAAATCGACGGGCGCTGCCATTGGTGCTGCACTGCGCACACCAATAATGGCCGTCGCGGCACTGGCTTCGGCACCTTCTTCATCCACGGTGAACGTGGTCTTGTGCACAACGCTGCTCACGGTCAGCGGTTCGTTGGCCATACCGCCAAAATCGGCATCGGCTGCAAAGATGGGTGCCAGGCCAATCGCTTCGAGCGTTTCGCGGTATTCGCCACCATCGGTTAGATCAAATTTTGGCAGTCGCAGCTGCACGGGTTGCGTCCTGGCCGAGACAAAGCTCAACGATTCTGCAAACGACTCGGGTGTGAAGGATTTGAGTACCGCTTCCGGGTTGCTTTCTCTGTCCGGCAGCAGGACGGTCAGGACGAAGCGCTCGCCCGCGAAGGGGATCTGCACCGCCTGATACCCGGGTTTCTGGGCGTAGTGAAGCGGCCGTTCGTCATGGAGGCTGGGCACATCTCGCTTGCCCGTTGTTGCCACAAAAGGTAGCGGCCGAGTTTTCGAAGGGTCAAATGGGTGCAGCCATGTGCCCTTGAAATACAGGGCATTGCCGATTAGAAATCTCGTGCTGGGCGACAGGTCGGTGAGGAGTTCGGGAATTTTCCCTCCCGTTTCGCCCTTGAACCATTGATTGATTTCGCCAAGAGTCTCTGGTGATGCGAAATCGACGCTCTGAATCATGGCGCCAAAGCCCTCCTCGGCCCTCTCTACAAAGGACGCCAACGGCATTAGATCTGGCGAATGGTAGAGCGCGTTGGCGCTGCTGAACTGAATATTCTCGCCAGTGGCATCTTTCAACGCCTTTAAGCCGTCTCCCACCTTCTCGAGCAAGGCGGCATCTTCAGGCAGGCTCAGTCCGAATACTTTGGCGAGCGCCGTAGCCGCTTCACCTCGCGCCCCTTGCGCGAGCAACCCTAGGGCAGCCCCGACGCTGGTAGGAGAGAGCATGACGTTGTCACGCGGCGCCGAAGCCAGCCTTTGAATCAGCAGCGAGAGTCCCAACTTTGACAGTGTTGAGTTCGCAGTCGGGTCGTTATGGCTGGCGGCATCAGCCTGATCAACGATCGGCTGCCCGCCATCTACTCCATGGGATGAGTCCGTGTGCTCGGCAGTAAAGCCCTCGACATCGGGCGCAGACGTTGTTGGATCGGTAGCCGCGCTAGCCGACGATAGATGCCCCGCGCAGGCGATACCAAGCACAATCATCACGGTGACACCCATTGCCCGTTGCATGAGCCGAGCGCCCTCCGAATGTCGGACCCTCGCTACAGGACTGACAGTGATTTGCAAATTGGGCTGCATTGCTCACGCTCCACATGTGTCAGGAATTTCATGGACAAGTCAGGTCTAGAGTTGCGCCCCGCCTGCAGTGGAACTATCGGGATGGGGTCCCAAGCCGATCGTGTGATCGTGTCCCTTGACGTGGTGTAGCTCCTTGATCTGACGGTGGGCTGCTGGCTGCCTGCTGCACTGGGGGAAGTCCAGTAGCAACACCCCATCCCGATAAAGTCTGCATACACCCGCGAGGAGAGTGCTTGTGCGCACTACAGTGGCGTTATCGGTCGTGTTGCTATGCGCTGCCTGTGCTTCATCTGGCGAAAGGGATGTAATAGGGCTGGCTTCCCCAGAGCCTTCGCGTGAGTTTGTGCGGAACGCGGCCGGGCCTTATGTGCAACGTGAAGCTGCGGCCTACCCCGAACCTGCGGAACGTGAAGTTGTGACGACGCCTGCGGTGGTTACACAGCCAGTTTTCTCGCCCGTCGAGAGTTGGCAGGGCATCGAGCAGCCTTCGCATCATGTCGAGCAGCGCGTGGCGCTGGTCATTGGCAACGGCGCATACCAGCATGTTCCGCAGTTGCCCAACCCGGGGCGAGATACCGATGCAATGGCGGAAACGCTTCGCGGTCTTGGCTTCTCCGTCACCACGGTGAAGAATGCGACACGGCGTGACCTTGGGCGGCGGGTCATCGAGTTCGGCCGCAGCGCCAGTGACGCCGACGTGGCGCTGGTCTTCTATGCTGGCCACGGCATTCAGGTCGATGGTGCCAACTATCTGCTGCCAATTGACGCGGTGTTGCAGGACGACCTTGCGCTATCTGAAGAGGCTTACAAGCTCTACGACCTTCTTGGTGCTGTCAGCGGTGCCCAGACTCGGCTGATCCTCATGGACGCCTGCCGGGACAACCCCTTTTCCAACAGGATGCGTCGAACGGTGGCGACTCGCAGTATTGGGCGCGGTTTGGCGCGCGTGTCATCGCAAACGGGCGGCACGTTGATCGCTTTTGCCACGGACCCCGACAACGTCGCCGCCGATGGCGTTGGCAACAACAGCCCCTTCACGCAAGCGCTGCTGACGGTGCTGCCGCAGCCGGGTCTTGAGATACGTCTTGCCATGGGACGGGTGAGGGCTGAAGTGGCCCGCATTACCCAGAATCGACAGATCCCGTGGGTCAACGAGTCGCTGTTTGGCGAAGTCTATCTGGCAGGGCCAGGCGCGAGCATGGCAACACCTCCGTAAAACCTACTGTATTCGGGCTACATGTGTGGGCGAACGCTCTCCCCCAAGTCGCCTGAACGATTGGTAAAACCACTGATGAGTTCCGAGTTATGAAAATGAAATGTGCTGTCGTCAAGTTGTCTGTCATTGCGTTATCGCTACTGTTCTCGGCCGCGGCATCTGCCTCGCAAAAGGTTGCTTTGGTGATTGGCAACGACCGCTATGAGCGCGCCCCACAGCTCGCGAATGCCGGAAACGACGCGACTGACATCGGTGCCAAGCTCAAGGAGCTGGGCTTCAGCCTGGTCGGCAACCAGGTCCACCAGAACGTCAGTCTGGTTCAGCTCAATCGCTTGGTGCGCGATCTGGCCGAGGCCGCCGCGCCCGGAGACACCGCTCTGTTCTACTTCGCAGGGCATGGAATTGCGGGTGACGGCGACAACTTTCTGCTGCCGGTCGACGATGGCGGTTTGACGGTCTTTGAGGATGTTCCGGACTACGCTTTATCGTTACAGCGTGTTTTGCAGCGGATCGGCCAACGCGGAAGCGGAATCAACCTCGTGATTCTCGACGCCTGTCGTGACAACCCCTTGCCCAGCCGAACGAGATCAAGCTCCACCGTCGGCCTCACCCGTGTTGCAGCCCCACTCGGCACCCTGATCGCGTATGCGGCGGACGAAGGGCAGGCCGCCATGGATGGTCGAGCAAGAAATGGGCTCTTCACCGGCGCACTACTGGAGGTTCTGACGGTCCCAGGACTGAGAGTGGACGACGCGCTGGCGGAGGTGACCCGCCGGGTTCGCGAGGCAAGCAACGGCCAGCAGGTGCCGGTTCGCGAAAGCAACCTGGAGTCCGTCCTCTATTTCATTCCCCCGGCGCGGCAGGGAAGCAACGCCGAACTCGCCCTTTGGGAGCAGATCCGAGAGCAGCCGAATCCAGATCGGGTGCGTCAGTATCTTCAATCTTACCCAGAAGGCCAGTTTGCAGAGCTTGCGCGCCTGATGCTGCAACCTTCGAGTACGGCGCCGCAGCAAACCCTTGATGTCGGCACAATCGATTTTGACCGTTTGAATCAGACGCACCGACAGATGAAACTGCCGGATGATATTCGTGGACTGCTTGATCCGCAGCTTGTATCGAAGCTTGAAAGTGACCCATTCTTTAATTTTCCATTCGAGACGCGAACACTCAGCTATGAAAAAACAATCGAGTATGATCTTGACCTGCAAAAAATTCAGGACGGTGCTGTGACGCAGCAGCAGGTTGGATCAGGAATGAAAATAGTCGCGGATGGCCTGCCAGGAATACTTCGCTACTCCAGTCAAACTAAAACAGAAAGCATGGACTTATCCACAAACGGAGTTGTGGCCATGGGCGGGCTTCTCTCCCTGATTTCCATTTCTGATGCGGGAATTAAAAATACTGAGAAGTTGGTTGATGTTCAAACTTCAGGAAAGGTTTTTCCCCTTGGCGAAGGGGAGAGGTTCGCATGGCTACAGACCGTGGAACCCAGCACGGCAATAGAAGGGTTTCCTTCTAAGATGGAGACCCGAAATGATTGTCAAGTGACCGCACTTCGCTCATACGGAAATGATTTTCCTGCACCAGGGTTTGGTTATGGCGTTGTTTGCGAAAGCCGGAATCTATTTGGTGCAGAGTCTTCGAAAGTTACTCCAATGGTCTTTGAGTATTTGTTTATTTCCGAGATCGGTCAATTTATTCAAACCTCTTTTCAGCCCGGGGCGCAGGGCGGAGATCACTATCCTTTGGCAATCGAGATTATGACGGCTGGATTGATGGGAACCGAACCCAGCCGTGTAGCCCAAAGGTTTACGGGGAGACTCCAAGAATGCAACAACAACCTACGCCGCTTGGAGCCAAAAGGGATTTCAGATTATGAGGCCTGCTCAGCCAGATTGCTCTCTGAATCATAGGCTCTGGGAAGACGGCAGAAAAATAACTGGCTCAATGATGGTGATATCGCGCCCCCTTAATGTTCTGCTCTGCCTTTTGATGGCCGTGGGCATGAGTGGAACCGCATCAGCCAACCGCCTTGCGCTGGTGGTGGCCAATGAAACCTACAGCCGGGCGCCGTCGGTCAGCCATGCCTCGGCGGACGCGGCGGAGGTAGCCACCGCGCTGCAAGCGGTGGGTTTCAAACTGGTCGGCGACTCGGTGCAAAGAAACGTGACCCGTGCCCAGCTCTACCGTCATCTCAGGACCCTGGCCGACGCTTCTGAGAATGGCGAGGCCGCCCTCTTTTACTACGTCGGCCATGCCGTGGCGGGTACGGACGACAACTACCTGCTGACCAGTGACGACGCCGATATTCAGCACATTGACGATTTGAGTGTAAGTGCGGTCTCGGTCAACAGCGTCAAGCGTCGGCTGGACTCTGCCTCAGGGCGGATGAGCATTCTCATCCTCGATGCCTGCCGCGACAGCCCGCTGCCCACCGGCTTGCGATCGGCGGGTTTGGGTCGTGGTCTTGCACGCGTCTCGGCGCCGGCAGGTGGCTTTATTGCCTACTCTGCCTCCCCGGGTCAGGTGGCACGAACGGACGCCCGTGGGCGCAGTCTGTTTGCCAGCGCGCTCGTCGCCCAGCTCACAGAGCCGGGCATGCGAATTGATGATTTATTCGGGGCCGTGTCACGGCGTGTGAGAGAGCAAACCGACGGTGCGCAAGTACCTTGGCGATTGAGCAGCCTTGAGCAGCCTTTCTATTTCCGGCCGGGGGGCGCCGAGGTGGCGATGGCACCAGGCGCTTCCGCTGAGATGGCTTTCTGGGACACCGTGAAGACCAGCGGTCGCAGAGACCTTGTCGAGGCCTATCTCGGGCGTTATCCCGCAGGGCAATTTGCCGATGCCGCCCGAAGCCTGCTGGATGAACTTCCGACGGGTGGGGATCGCTACTCGCTCGATACCGACAGCCTCGAGCCCCTTCCGGATCTCGCGGCTGCCTTTTTGGCCCTGCAAGCGGAACAGGAAGCAGCGGGGCGGCCAAAGCCGCCAATCGACATACCCTCGGAATTTGGCCTGAATCTTTCGGTCGAGGTGTCATTGGCCCAGCGGAGCCTGGCCAAGTGCCGCGACTGCACGAGCGATTGTTCAGCCATCACCCGGTGGCAACTTAACCAGGCCCTCAAGGACATGCACCGCGCCGCGGCGCCGTTCAGTGAAGCGGGCCAGTGCTACGACCTTGCCTTTATGCAGGTTGCCATCAATGCCCGCCGTGCAATCGGTGGATCCTGCAGCGCTTTGGCCGACACGGAGGCATCCATGATGCGATCGCAGTTTGACCCGCAGTATGCGATTTTGACCTCTGGGTGCCGGGATTATCTGGCCCGGGGGCGCCGCAAATGAGGACGCTGGCCACCTACGACAGAGACTTTTCTTGCCCTGGCCCTATTGCTGTCGCCGTTGCCGCTGAGCCTTTCAAAACCTTAGACGAGGCGTTCCCGTGCACAGAATGAGGTTGTACCCCGTGGCACTCTCACTTTTCCTGTCAGGGCTGGCGATAGGCCCTGCGGCTGCTGAAAGCGAATATGACAGGCTCGATCCTGCCGCGCAGGCCGCGTTCCAGCACCTACCGCCTGCGGCGGAGAACTGTCAGCGCACCGATCTGAAAGCGCGGGACGACCGCGGACTGAGCGCGCTGTATCGAACCCGCGTTGCCGAAGCGCGCGACAAGCCCGCCAACTTCGCCGGTTGTTGGGTGATGCAGGAAGTCGGCTGCGGTACGTCCTGTCAGGCCATCTTTGCGCTTCACAAGCCCTCGGGTGCCGTGGTTTGGTTCTCGTCTGCGTCTGAAGGGGTAGCGCACACGCTCGGTAGCGCCGCAGTGCTCCTTAACCCCAACAGCTACTGGGATGACAGCGTCGGCCCCATGCCGGATTACCTGCAGCCGATGTGGGAAGCGCTGGTGGTGTGTAGAGATGGGCGCGCACTGGCACATCGACTTTCTGTGCCGCCCAGTCCGGGGATGGATGTCGAGAGTCTGCGCGCCGCTGCCTGCTGGGCCTCGTAACGGTCTTGCAGATCGGTGTTTTCGGGGTTGACCTGCTTCGCGCCTGATTGAGGCGCCTGGCACGAACGTCAAGTTGTGGCCTGGCCTCGGCTGAGCCGAGTTCAAGCCCCATCCCGATAAACAAACTATGGGCACCGGGTGACAAGGGAGAGGGTTGATGAAGCTTAAATTCGGGTGGCTGGTGGCCGTGCTGCTCATGATCATCGCGCAGCCGGCGGCCGCTGCACGAGTGGCACTGGTGATTGGCAATGCCACCTATCAACACACCTCGCGGTTGGCCAATCCCGGCAACGACGCGGCCGATGTCAGCACTGCGCTGCGTTCGGCCGGGTTTGCGGTGGATGTAGTGACCGATGCCGGCAAGAGTCGGATGGAACAGGCGCTGTCGGCATTCGCCGGCAAGGCGGCAGGCTCGGAAATGGCCGTGCTGTTCTACGCCGGCCACGGCATGGAGCTGAACGGGCAGAACTACCTGATCCCGGTAGACGCCAAGCTAGAAAGTGAGGCCGTTGCTGCGCTTCAAACTGTGCGGTTAAACGACGTGATGGACATAGTCGGCGCCTCACGGCTGGGGATCGTGTTTCTGGATGCCTGCCGCGACAACCCGCTGGTCAACAACATGACCCGGCGCAGCGGCACGCGCAGTGCATTTCGCGGCTTGGCGCGTATCGAGCCCATCGACAACCTGCAAGTGGTCTATGCAGCTAGAGACGGCAGCCGCGCCGCCGACGGCACCGGTCGCAACAGCCCCTTCACCACCGCCCTGCTGCAGGGTCTGAAGACCCCGGGACTTGAAATCCGAGACCTTTGGGGTGAAGTGCGCACCGAAGTGCTACGGATGACCAACCGCCAGCAGGAACCCTTTGTTTACGGCCCCCCGCTGTCTGGGCGGTTTTACTTCACCCCCCCGTCGCCTGGCATGGCCGCTGCCCCGGCGCAAGCAATCTCCCTAGACCCTGAGCTTTTGGCCTTTCAGGCCGCCCGGCGTGCGGGCAGCGAGGCCACCTGGCGGCAATTTGTGCAGAGCTATCCCAATAGCGCCTATGCCGCGACGGCGAATATTGAGCTGGCCGCCCTGGCGCGGCCAAGGCCGCAGCCGCAGCCACCTCAAGCCCAGCCATCCGTACAGCAGGCGCTGCCACGAGCGGTATTGCCGACTGCAGCGGCAGGCACGAATGCTATGGACTGCCCTGAATGCCCCGAGATGGTGAAGATTCCCGGCGGCAGCTTTCGTATGGGAGACCTCAGCGGCAAGGGCTTCCCACATGAAAAGCCGGTGCGCGGGGTTCAAGTGTCATCTTTCTGGGTGGGCAAGTACGAGGTGACGTTTGACGAGTGGGACGCTTGCTACGCGGCGGGCGGTTGCAGCAAGCGGCCTGACGATGAGCGGGGCTGGGGTCGTGGCCGTCGTCCGGTCATCAACGTGAGTTGGGAAGACACCCAACAATACGTGCAGTGGCTGAGCCGCAAGACCGGCAAGCGCTATCGCCTTTTGAGTGAGGCCGAATGGGAATATGTTGCCCGTGGGGGAACCAGCACGGAATTTAGTTTTGGTGACTGCATACATAACGACCGCGCCAACTACGACGGTAACTATCATTTTCTGGGTTGTGGCAGGACCGGTGTTTATCTGGAGAAGACCCAGCCGGTGGGCAGCTATGCCGCCAACCCTTGGGGCCTGCACGATGTGCACGGCAACGTCTGGGAATGGGTTCAGGACTGTTGGGAAGCCGGCTATGCGGGAGGTCCCACCGATGGCAGTGCTTTGACTTCGGGTGACTGTTCACAGCGAGTGTTGCGGGGTGGCTCCTGGTTTTATCAACCGATAATCGTGCGGTCAGCCTCCCGTAACGGCGGCCCCCCCAAAGCTGGGGACATCACTGTGGGCTTTAGGCTCGCCAAGAGCGATTAACCCTTGGGCCGCTTGCCGCCGGGACCAAGCAGTAGCTCGCTGCGTTTATTCGCATTTCTCGTCATCCGCGGTATCACCGACGGCCGGGCGGCGCGCAGGGGCATGGACCCCATCCCGATAACTCAGATTATTCAGGATCGTACTTCGGGATGGGTTGATGATGGACAAATGCCTTTGGGCGGCGGTGCTCTCGCTGGGTCTGCTGCTGCCATTCGGCGCGCAGGCTTCGCAGCGCGTGGCGCTGGTGATTGGCAACGACAACTACCCGACCATGGGCCGGCTCAGCAATGCCGGTAATGACGCGCGGGCAGTGGCGGGCAAGCTCAAGGAGCTGGATTTCAAGCTGGTGGGCGGACAGGCGCACCTGGACGTGACCCAGAGCCGCGCCAACGTGCTGATCAAACAGTTTGGCGAGGCGCTATCCCCGGGTGATGTCGCCTTCTTCTACTTTGCCGGCCACGGCGTGGGCGGCGATGACACCAACTACTTGATTCCGGTGGACGACCAGAACATCTCCTTTCTGGAAGACGTTCCGGACTTCTCCGTTGACGCGCAATCGGTGCTGCGGCGCATGGAACAGCGGGGCGACGGCATCAACATCGTCATTCTCGATGCTTGCCGAGACAAGCCGCTCCCCAGCCGCACCCGCGGCGGCATGGCGCGCGGCCTCTCCCGCATGGTGGCGCCCTCCGGCAGCTTCATCGGCTATGCCGCCAGCCCCGGGCAAAAGTCATTTGACGGCAGGGGCAGCAACGGCGTCTTCACTGAGCAGTTGCTGGGCCTGCTCGGCAAACCCGGCTACACCATGGACGATGTCTTTGCTGACCTCACCGGTGCGGTGGAACGCGTCACCAGCCGGCAGCAGACCCCGATACGCGAAAGTAACCTGCGCGGGCGGTTTATCCTGGTACCCGGGCCGCGGGACACGGCTGGCCTTGCCGCGTCGGCCCCCGACCCTGAGCAGCTGGCATTTCAAGCCGCCCAGCGTGCGGGCAGTGAGGCCGCCTGGCGGCAGCTTGTGCAGAGCTACCCCAACAGCCCCTATGCCGCGACGGCCAACATTGAGCTGGCGGCGCTGACGCGGCCAAGGCCACCGCCCGCGCAGGCCCCCTCTGGCGGCAGTGCCCCCGCACCGGTCACCAGCAGCCAATACGGCGCGGGCGGCGTGTTGCTGCGGCCTGGGAGCCTCGGCGGCCTGAGCGCCGGCACGGTGTTCCGCGACTGCGAGGATTGTCCGGAAATGGTTCGGGTGCCGACCGGCCGTTTCCAGATGGGCAGCCCCAGCCAAGAGGCTCACCGGAAAACCAACGAAGGCCCGGTGCACGAGGTGCGCATTGACTACGCGCTGGCGGTAGGCAAGTTTGAGGTGACACGGGGGCAGTGGCGGCAGTTTCTGAGTGAGAGCGGCAAGACTTATCCGAACGGGTGTTTCGTTTTTGACACCGATCAGCGCAAGTTTGTAAAGGCGAACGACAAAAGCTGGCGGGACCCGGGTTATGCGCAAGACGACAGCCATCCAGTGGTGTGCATGACTTGGCAATGGGCCAATGACTACACGGCTTGGCTCAGTGACAAGACGGGCAAGCGTTACCGGCTTCTGAGCGAAGCTGAATTTGAGTATGTCAATCGTGCCGGCACGAGCACGCCGTGGTTTTGGGGCAGTGATCCACAACAAGCCTGTCGCTATGCCAACAACGCCGACACGAAGTATGCCCAGTGGCGCGGCTTTACGACGGGCGTCAAAGATGGCGCCAAGTGTGACGACGGCTATGCCAACACCGCGCCCGTGGGGCGCTACCCACCCAACGCCTTCGGGCTTTACGACACGACCGGCAACGTCTGGGAATGGACCGAGGACTGCTGGAACGAGGGCTTTGTCGGTGCACCTACTAATGGCGCGGTGTGGGCCGCTGGTGATTGCACCCTTCGCGTGGGGCGCGGCGGCGCTTGGCGCGAAATTCCCGCGTACCTGCGGGCTGCGAGCCGTGGCCCGAACACCGCCACCTCCGGGAACTTCCATACGGGCTTTCGTCTCGCCAGGACCGATTGACCCTGTGCCCTGTGCCCTGTGGCCTTTGCCCCTTCGCCCTGTGTTTTTGCGGAGCAAAAACGCGCGCCACAGGCGCGTGCCGTGGCTTTGTGCTTCGGGGGTGCAGGGGGCGTAGCCTCCTTCGGACGCAAAAATGAGCACGCCCCTCGCCTTGCCGCTGGCTGTGGATGCCTGCCGCGAGCTGATCGTGTGGATGGTGAACGAGCTCTACCAGTTTCCGCGTTCGCAGCGTTACACCCTCGGCACTCGCATCGAGACCCTACTCCTCGAGGTGCTGGAGCGGCTGCTGCTGTCGACCTGCGCGCGCCCATCGGAACAGGCGCGGCATCTGGAACCGGCCAACGCCAAACTGGACCTGTTGCGCCACCTCTGGCGCGTGGCGCTGGAGGTCAAGGCCGTGGCCCCCAAGACGCACAGCCATGCAGCGGAGCGGCTGCTGGATATTGCCAAGCAGGTGGGCGGCTGGCGCCGCGCGCGGGGCGCCCCATGAAGCGCATTGGCGGCCTCTGGCCGCAGATCATCGCACCAGAAAATCTGGAAGCGGCCTTTCGTGCTGCCCGGCGCGGCAAGCGCAACCGCGACGCGGTGGCGCGCTTTGCGCTGAATCAGGAAGGCGAGCTGCGGCGCCTGCGCGAGCAGTTGGCGGCCGGCACCTGGCGGCCCGGTGCCTACCGCCAGTTCACGGTCTACGACCGCAAACCACGACTGATCTCGGCCGCGCCCTTTGCCGACCGCGTGGTGCACCACGCGCTGATGCGGGTGGTGGAGCCGCGTGTGACCTCAAGCCCCACTCGTGTCGAATTCAACTCGATTAGCTTCTGATGGGGGCCAAGGTGGTCTCGCGCAGGACTTATGTGCTGTACGGCACATTGCCTTGGAGGAGCTCATCCCGATAGGTGGAACAGTGCCCGAATCCCGGGTGGTCAATAGGAGCGTTTCCATGCCTTGTTTCAAGCCCGCTGCGGCCTTGGCTTCTTACAGTGTGGCGATGCTGCTGGCGGTGGCCAGCTTGGCGAGCCCGATGGCGGTTGCCAGCGAACAGCGTGCCATGACGGCGGAGCAGGTGACGATCACGTCGCTTGCGGTGCCGCAGTCGGACCTCAAAGTGGATGTATGGACCGATCGCCCCAACGGGGTCTATGCCGATGGCGATCGGGCGCGGGTGTTTCTCAAGGTGAACCAGGCGGCGCGCGTGGAACTGGTGGAAGTGAACAGCAGGGGCGTGAAGACGGTTTTATTCCCCAATGCGTGTCAGCCGAATAAAGCGCTTGGCGCCGGGCAGACGGTTGAGGTGGGCGTGGGGCAGCGTGGTTCGGCCAGTTGCCCTGGTATCCGGGTTTCCCAACCTTACGGTCTGAGCGTGCTGAAGGCTGTCGCCACTACCGATCCCAATGCTCGTTTCCAGACCGGGCGCGTGATGACGGGGGCAGCCCCCTTCGCATTGATTGGAGATAGCGCAGATGTGTATGCGCGCACGATGACGGTCATGGTCAACCAGGCGCCTCCGCAGACCAAGTGGGCGACGGCTAACGTGCACTACAGCGTGGCACCGAGTGCGTCAGCAACGGCTTCGGTCCCTTCCAGCCGAACCACCATGGCTGCAGCACCCGCGGCGGCGATTCCGGCGGCATATCCGCTGCCGGCGTTCAAGTCGGATTTCGGCCTCAACGTCCGCACGGGTGAAGCCAGCTACCGGGCTGGCGACGCCTTGACTTTTTCGGTGACCGCAGAGCGTCGTTGTGACCTGCGGGTGGTTAACGTGGATCACAATGGTGATTACAGCGTGCTATCTCCCAATGCAATGAACGAATCGCTGACCTTGCAGGCCGGCCGCGCTCAGTTCCTTCCCCGTTCCTCGGGCGATGTCCAGGTTCGGCTGTCGGGTGAGGCGGGAACCCAAACCCTGTTGGCGGTCTGCGCGCAAAATAAGAGCTTCTGGGAAGTCATGACGGGCCGGTCTGCGATCACGGAGGTCAAGCCCACGATGACGCTGGAAGAGATCCTCGCCGATCGAGTTGATGGCTTGGTGGCCCGCAAGGCCGTGACCTACCAGTTGCTGCCCTGAGAGTCTGGGCCAGCCAAAAAGGAGTGTTGACATGATGATCTGAGTCGCTGCATGGGGTGGCTGGTTTGTGCCTTTCGGGCATGTCGGCTTCAAACGCTTGTTTTGCCGGGCAAGGTCGCGTTTAATCCAGATACCGATAAAAAAATCAGGTAACAAACGTGTCAGCGACGTTAGATCGCCTGGCGGCGCACATTGCACATCTGTTAAATCAGCCTGATGGTCAGTCGGTTTGGCTCGATCCCGGCGTAATTTATGCGGACCTGCTTCACCATCTGGCCAACCGTTATGCCGGCCCTTTGCTATCGCACGCTCGCTATCAATGGCGTATGGAGGCCGACGAGGCCGCCAGCAGATACTTTGACGCCACACTCGCCAGAAAACTCAAGCTTTCGGGCAAGGTGCCCTACTCCATCGCGCATCAGGTCTTCCTTGCGCTTGTGCGTCGCCTGCCGGCGCCGGGCTGGCGGTGTGCGGAGCTTGTTCGCACCCGGCAGCCATTGTCAGACCGTGCTCAAGTGCTCATCCCGGCTGCCAGCGAGCTGGCTTTAAAGCAGCGGGTGGACAAACTTGATCGCGCCATCTCAGACGGCAACGCGGCCCGTCCGCTACGTGAACGTGACGGACTGCTCTGGATTGTGGCCGGGCATGTCCAGATGGAGTTGCCTGAAGAGATGAGCCTCTGGGATGCAATCATCACCATCCCCCCCCGGCTCACCACGTTGCAGAGTGGCGAAGAATTCAACCGATTCTGTAGCCGAGTGATCGACGCCCTGCGCACCGCAAACCGCCCGGTGCAGGAGGTGCTCGGACTAGGGCACAACCTATGCCCGTTCGACTGGCTGGACACCCTTAGCACCAACCAGGTGCGCAGCCTAAGGCGATACCTTGCTGGTCTACCCGAGGGCGCCAGCCTTGCAGACTGGAGTCAGGACACGGCACTTCAGCACTGGCAGCGTCAACCTGTGGCGGGGTTTAGTAACTTTGAAGCGTTCTGGGCCTCCGACATCGTCTGTGCGCTTCGGGAACCTCGGCAGCGGGACTATCGTGGAGAACTGGACGACCTCGACATCGGTGACGACATTGAGGACGAGCGCGAGGACGTATCCCTACTTGACGCAAGCGAATGGCAACTCCTGCTCACAGAGCGAGTCGAGCAGGGTCAACTGAGCTCAATCGAAGCGGCCATGTTGGAAAGGCTTTACGCCGGCGACAGCTTTGATGACCTTAATAACGACCCCCGTTTTGCGCTGATATTGAAAGCGAGCGGCAGCGAAGAATGGGCCGAGTCGATAAGGCTTCGTCTGCTTTCGTGATGCCCGATAGGCCTACCCAGAAAAGCAATCCTGTGCGTCACCTTCTGGCAAAAAGAGCCGTGGAACAGGTTTCGTAAGCTGCTACGGCGTCAGGATGGAGCAACTCACGCAGGGCATCATAAAACGCGCCTGTGGCGCGCGTTTTTGCTCCGCAAAAACAGGGCAAAGGGACAAAGGCCATAGGCCAAAGGGTCAATCGGTCCTGGCGAGACGGAAGCCCCGGTCGTTGAGCGCAGCCGTGGCGGAGGTCCAGTTGCGGGGCGCCGCCCGCAGGTTCGCGGGAAGAGTGACCCAGGAGCCGCCGCGCACCACGCGCCGGGTGCAGTCCCCAGCGGCCCACACCGCGCCATTCGTTGGTGCGCCCACATAGCCCTCGTTCCAGCAGTCTTCGGTCCATTCCCAGACATTGCCGGTGGTGTCGTAAAGCCCGAAGACGTTGGGCTGGTAGCGGCCCACCGGGCCGGTGTTGGCATAGCCGTCGTCACACTTGGCGCCGCCGGTCACGCCCGGCCAGCCCCGCCACTGGGCATACTGCGTGTCGGCGTTATTGGCATAGCGACACGCCTGTTGTGGATCACTGCCCCAAAACCACGGCGTGCTCGTGCCGGCACGATTGACATACTCAAATTCAGCTTCGCTCAGCAGCCGATAGCGCTTACCCGTCTTGCGACCCAGCCACTCCGCATACGCCTTGACCTCGTTCCACTTCACGCACACGACAGGGTGCTTATCGTCCTGCGCAAAGCCAGGATCGCGCCAGCTCTTGTCGTTCTGCAGCACCCACTTATTCTGGCTGGTGTCGAACACCGTGCAGCCCGTGCTGCCGCTGCGGCCGCTCTCACTCAGAAACTGCCGCCACTGCCCGCGTGTCACCTCGAACTTGCCCACCGCGAGGGCATAGTCGATCCGCACCTCGTGCATCGGGCCTTCGTTGGTTTTCCGGTCAGCCTCATGGCTGGGGCTGCCCATCTGGAAACGTCCCGTGGGCACACGCAGCATCTCGGGGCAGTCTTCGCAGTCCCGGAACACCGTGCCCGCGCTCAGGCCGCCGAGGCTCCCAGGCCGCAGCAACACGCCGCCCGCGCCATATTGGCTCTGCGTCACCGGGGCAGGCGCACTGCCGCCAGACGAGGGCGGCGGTGCGGCGGGCCGTGGGCGGGTGAGGGAGGCCAACTGGATGTCGGCCTGCCCCACAAACTGACCTTGCGGGTATTGACGCTTGTAGTCCTGAAACGCTTCTACCGATCCGGCCGCGACGGCGCTTTGCCATTAGGCGAGTTCTACCGAGCGGGGATCAAACGCTGGCACGCTCTGCGCGGTGGCGGTGCTGCCACTACCGGGCAGGAGGTAAATCTCTGATCGCAGCGATTCTTCCGTCCACGGTTCTTGGGCGTTGCGGGTGAGTTCCAGGACGCGGTTGCGAACGCGGGTGAGCAGGATGCGAAGTTCAATCCCCGGCGTTTCAAGGTGCTGCAACAGGGCGCTGGTGAAGGGGCTGTTGCGGCCGGCACCGTCTGCTGCAATGGCGCCAGGGCGGGTGGCAAAGGCAATGAGGGTGCCGCCGTCGGTGGAATCGATACGCCCTAGCCCTCGGCTGACGTTGCGTCCTTCACTGGCCCATTGATTGGCCAGTGGGTTGTCGCGGCAGGCATCCACCAGCAAGACTTTGGTCCGGGCGCCGCTGGTGGCGGCCATGACGTCGGACATGGCGATGCCCTGAAAGCGCAGCGATAAGGGGGTGTCGAGCTTTGCATCGACAGGAATGAGGTAGTTGGTCCCTTCGGCCTGGATGCCGTGACCGGCGTAGAACACCAACGCCAGTTCTGCGCCGTTGGCGGCCCCGGCGAAGCTTTGCAAACGGCTGCGCATGCTGTTGGCGTCGAGGTTGTTGCCGCTGTGAACTTCGAAGCCCAATTTACGCAAGGCAGCGCTGATGTCCGATGCGTCGTTCACTGGGTTGGTCAGCCGCTGGGTGTGCTGATAGGCGCCATTACCAATCACCAGTGCCACGCGCTGGGAGGCTTGGGCCCCAAGCGTGGCGAACGCCATGACCAGCACTGACAACACCCTGAAACGCTTCAACCCGACCATACCGATCCCCGATCACTAACGGTGCCAATTCCTGCCTGTATCGGGATGGGGGCCATCCCGATAGGTCAGCGAGCATTTTGTGCGGGGACGAGAAGCATGGTTGGCATATGGCGACGAGGGGCAAGCGGCTTTGTATTGGCACTGGGATTGGCGCTGCCGGTGCACGCCGTGGAGCGCCCGGTAGACTGCGAAAATGTCGCGGAGCGGGCTCAAGCCATCCGTCAGGCGCGCGATGTTGCGGGCCTGCAGCGGCTGGCACGGGGCGCCAGCGCCTGTGACAGCGCGGTGCTGGAATACGTGGGCCAACTGACAGCCCAGGCGATGTGGAATGCCTTGCTGGATCGCGCTGCGACAGCGACTGATCCTGCCGTTTTCGAACCTGATTTGCGGGCAATCCTGGAGTTCGGCCAAGTCTGGCAGGCGCATGAGGTGCTGGGCGACATCGCCGCCGCCCGCAAGCAGCACGCCGAGGCCACGCTTGCATACCAGTCCGCACTTACGGCGATTGACGATGAAACTTGGACCCCCCGCCCTCCTGAAGAAGCGCGCATTGCCACGCTCTTCAGAAAAGCGGAGACCCAGCGGTTGCTGGCACCGACTTACGTGGCCAATACCCGCAGCCGAAATGATCAACCGTCTGGACTGGGCGCCGCGCAGGTTTCTCGGTTTGCGGTGAAGCGCACCGCCATTCCGGTGCAGTTCGAGTTCGGGAAAGCCAACTTCACGCTGGAGGGAGAAAAAGCAGCCGATGATCTGCTGTTCATGGTGCGCGCCCAGGGGCCGAAGCGGATCACCCTGGTGGGCCACACCGACCCTGTCGGCTCCGAAGCTGCCAATCAGGTGCTCTCAGAACGGCGCGCCAAGGCGGTGGCGGACTATCTGCGCCGAAACGGCTACACCGGCGAGATCGTCACTCTGGGCAAAGGTAAGTCGCAGCCGCATGAGCCCGATGATCCCGATGCCTACACGGTACCCGAGCGACACCAAATGGACCGACGAGTGGAGCTAATTCGCTGAGATGAAAGACGTGTTCGCCCCCGCTGTCGGCGTGCTCCTGATGATGGGTCTCTTGGTGACCCCTGCCGTGCAGGCGGGCGACCTGCATGCGCTCATTGTGGGAATTGACCGTTACGCCACCCTCACGCCGCTGCGGGGTGCGGTGAATGATGCCCGTGATATCGAGCAAACCATCGCATCGTTCAAACCCAAGACGATGAAGGTATTGGTGGACGATCAGGCTCATCGCCGGGCAACCCTGTCTGCCTGGGACGAAATTGAGGCGAAGGCTAAGCCGGGCGACACCATTTTCGTTTCGTACGCAGGCCATGGGGCGCAAGTTGCCGAGGCCGTTCCAGGGCAGGAAGACGATGGCTACGACGAGATCTGGGCGCTTGGAGGCTTCTCTGACTCAGGGCCCGGAAGTTTCGAGCGCATCGTGGACGATGAGTGGGGCGAGCGGATTTCGAGGGTCAAGGGCATCAAGGTGATCATGCTGCTGGATGCCTGCCACAGCGGCACCATGACCCGCAGCGCGTACTCCGAAGCGCCTTTGTGGCCATCACGCTTTGGTGGCCGATTCGAGAAAATTGAGGACGATGCGCTGCCCCCTCCCCCACCACGGCCAGATGACCAGACGGGCGCGCGGCCCAACGAGATCTACATTGGCGGCGTGGCCGATGACCGAAAAGTGCCCGAGATCGATATTGGTGGCCAGCCCCGTGGGGCGCTGAGTTATTACTTTTCACGCGGCCTTCGGGGCCCGGCAGACCTGAATCAAGACGGCCAGATCACCTTTTCCGAACTGCAACAGTATCTGGTCGAAAACGTGCGCCAGCGCACTGAAAGCCAGCAAACACCGGTTATCCAAAGCGGTGGTTCGCCGGAGCAACCCATCTTCAGGGTTTCGCCCCTTCAGGCTTCTGCGATACCGCTGAGACCGGTTCGAGTCGCAGTGCGTGGCGCTTCAGCCAGTGAAGCTGAGCGGATGACCCAACAACTTACCCGCGTGCAATCAACCCGTTTAAGTGACGCCGAACTGGTTTGGGATCTCGGTAGGGGGAGGGTCTTATCGCAGGCCGGCGATTGGGTGGCCAACGCGCGGAGTGCCGCTGAGATGCAGGGCGAAGTGGACAAATCAACGGCCCTCATGCGTTTGCGCGCACTTGCCGAAAGCCGGCACTTTGGCGCACGCCTGGCAGGTGGGGACCACCGGCGTGGGGCTGGAGAACGGGTGACACTGACTTTTGAACCGCGAAAAGAGCCCTATCTGACCATCATCAATCTGGCCGGGACGGGTGTGGTGAACCTGCTTTACCCCATCTACACGGCTGAATCGCAGCCGCTCACACCCAATCGGCTTTTCACATTGCCTCCTTTGCGGGTGCAACCGCCATATGGCGCCGATCACGTGATCGCGATTGCCAGCCGCAATGAACCTACCCGACTTCGCGCCGCGCTAGCCGCACTGGAGGGTCATCGTGCTGCAGACCAGGCGGTCAATCTGATTGAGCAGGCCGTCACCCAGGGCGGGCAGCAAATCGCCATCGTTGGCTTGTTTACCGGGGATCAGAAATGAAAAACAGCAAGGGTCGATGGACCACCGCTATCGCCGCTCACCTGCTGATGGCCATTTCAGCATTGAATCCAGCATTGGCGGAAAATCGGGCGCTGGTTATTGCCATTGGTGACTACCGCACCGATCCGGCGATTCGCCCCCTCGGCGGCCCGACGGAGGACGCCCGCCTAGTGCACTCGATGCTCAGTGACCCCCTGCAGTACAAGGCTGAGAACATCAAAGTTCTGTTGGATGCTGAGGCCACGCGTGCGGGCATCCTGAATGCCATCGACGACTGGTTGATCAAAGGGACGCAATCCGGAGACCGCGTGTTCCTGCACTTCAGCGGGCACGGGGCGCAAACCCCCGATTTGAATGGCGATGAAGAAGATGGGCTTGATGAGGTTCTCGTTGCCTACGACGCCCGGGTCAATCGTGCAGAGCGCCGTCTCGAGAACGTCATCCTCGACGACGAAATTGAAGTCATATTGAAACGGCTTGAGGGGCGCATCGTCACGGTGGTGATTGATGCCTGCCATAGCGGAACGATTACCCGCTCGGTGCTGGGTCTCCATGACGATGAAGCCCCAACACGCACCCCAATGGGCGTTGCCTCACTGATCGAAGCCTCAGCTCGCAGTCTTGTCGTAACGGCTCACCGCGAGGAGGAGGCACTGGTCGCGGGCGGGCAGAATCAAACCGTCTGGACAGCGGTGAGTTCATTTCAGGAGGCGCTGGACGACGTGGAAACGCGGCCCCGTACGGGGCATTTCACGAACCGCTTTGTGCAGGGTGTCACCACGATGGTGGCAAACGCCAATCGTGACGGACAGATCGCGCATTCGGAGTTGCTGGCGTGGCTGCGAAGCGAAGCTCAAAGCTACTGCAAGCGCGTTCCACAGCATTGCAGAACCGGCTTGCTGCCGACGCTGGAGATCGACGCCGCTCTGCTGACGCAGCCGATACAGACCACGCTGCTAGGGCGCAAACCGATGGATCAGGACACCGTCACTGCCACAGAAATAGCCTTGACGCCCCCGACCAATACGCCGGATGAAACCACGCTCAGCGTCGTCACCGAGGTTGTGGCAAATCAACAACCATGCAGAGTCCCAGGCTGCTCACTACAGTCCGGGCAGACCGTCAGCTTTCGAACCCAAAGCAACTTTGACGGCTACCTGACCCTCCTGAATATCGACCCGGCCGGCCAGTTCATCCAGCTCTTCCCCAACAGCCTGAGCGTTGCCCGCAATCGGGAGGGACGCATCCAGCGCGACCAGCCTCTGAACGTCCCTGACGCGTACTACGGCTTCGAGTTCACTGCCGAGCCGCCTTTGGGCAACGGGCGGCTCATTGCCCTCGTGACCCAAGACCCGGTAGATCTATCGGACATCGTGGACGCGACCCGTAGCCTCAGCGTGGTGCCCGAAGAGGAGGCCACCGACATCCTCGGCAAGCTCGCGGAGCGACTTCGCAAACCGTGGACGGGCGGCGAGCTCAATCGTGAAGCTCGGTGGGCGGTTGGGGTCGTGGATTACCGGGTTGAATGAGAATTCGAGGGGCATCCAAACGGTCGCCGAAAACATGCGACCAAACCCGACCTGAATTAACGGGCAAATGTCTCGTAATTGCCTAAGGTTTTTCCCACAATGATTCCGCATTCGGGATAAGCGACCATCGCTGGCCGCACACCCATCCCGATTGAGTCCATTTAAGAACCGCAAGTTGGGGAACGAAGCCAAATGAGGCGCTTGAGCGGCATATCAGTTTTTCTGCTTCTGGCCCTGGTCGCGGGGCAGGCCACGGCTGCAAAGCGGGTGGCGCTGGTGATCGGCAACGATAGCTACCAGACCTCCCCCAAGCTGCAGAACGCGCGCAATGATGCCCGCGCGGTGGCGGGTGCGCTGTCGGAAATCGGCTTCACCCTATCGGGAGGGCAAGCCCACCTGGATGTCAGTCGCGGCGATTTGCTGCGGCTGGTGCGGGATTTCACGGGCAGCCTGTCGTCGGACGACATCGCCCTGTTCTACTTTGCCGGCCACGGCGTGGCCGGCGGCGGTGAAAACTGGCTGCTGCCGGTCAACGATGGCGAAATCCGGTTTCAGGAGGACGTGCCGGACTATGCCGTTTCGGCGCAATCCGTGCTGCAGCGGCTGGAGGTGCGGGGTGGCGGCATCAATCTGGTGATTCTGGACGCCTGCCGCAACAACCCGCTACCGGATCGCAGGCGCAGCGTCGGCGCAACGCGTGGCCTGCAGCGCATGCAGGCGCCTTTCGGCTCGTTCATCGTTTATGCCGCCGGTCTGGGCGAGGCGGCCTTGGATGGCCGGGGCAGCAACGGCCTGTTCACGCAAGAGCTGCTGACGCGGATCAGGACGCCGGGTTTGCGGGTGGACGACCTCTTCACCCAGGTGCGCAACGCCGTGCGCAGCGCCTCGGGCAGTCAGCAGACACCGTGGTCGGAGAGCTCCCTGCCCGACGTGTTCTACCTGGTACCGGGCGCCCAGCCCCCAGCGTTGGCCGCCGCACCCGCGCTTGATCCGCGACTGGCGGAAGAAGCCGCCTTCAAGGCCGCACAGGCCGCCAATAGCGTGGAAGGCTGGCAGATTTTCCAGCGTCGCTACCCCAACAGCGCCTACGCCGCCACGGCTGAGATCCAGTTGGCGGCGCTGACGCGCCCTCGGCCACAACCGCAACCAACGCAGCCCCAATCACGGCCCCAGCTTCAGACACCCTCCCAAGCCCCGGCTGTGGCCGCGACGGGCTGGGCCGCCAAGGACTGCCCGGACTGCCCCGAGATGGTCAAGATTCCGGGCCGTAACTACAGCATGGGCAAGTTTGAAGTGACCTTTGATGAATGGGACGCCTGCCATGCGGCGGGTGGGTGCAGCAAGCGTCCGGATGATGAGGGCTGGGGCCGTGGCCGTCGCCCGGTGATCAACGTGAGCTGGGAGCAGGTGACCCAGCAGTACATTCCTTGGCTGAACCACAAGACCGGCAAGACCTACCGGCTGCCGACAGAGGAGGAATGGGAGCATGCCGCGCGGGCGGGTACGACGACGGAGTACTGGTGGGGGAATGACATCGGCCGCAACCGGGCAAATTGCCTTACTTGTGGCAGTCAATGGGACTCTCTCGGAGTGGCTCCTGTGGGCAGTTTTGCCGCCAACCCCTGGGGCTTGCACGATGTGCATGGCAACGTCAGGGAGTGGACGCAAGGTTGCTCGGAGAGACACTGTGGCCGGCGCGTGATTCGCGCCGGCTCTTGGAGCGATCTACCCGCGGATCTGCGGGCTGCGAGCCGCCGCGAGAGCACCCCCAGGGCTGCGACCATGGGCTTGGGCTTTCGGCTCGCCAGGACCGATTGACCCTTTGCGCTGTTTTTGCGGAGCAAAAACGCGCGCTCGCCAGAGCGAGTGCTGTTGATCTTCGCTTCAGGGGAGGGGCCAGAACGAGGCCCAGCCCTTCCGGCTGAGCGTCAGCCCCATCCCGATATAAGACCCAGCAGATGGTTAGGCGTCGCCATCCAACCGGGAGTGCAGTACATGAAAGTGCTTGTTGGGGGGCGCAGCGCCCTGTTCGGGCGCGCTGCGGCGTTGGGGCTACTCATGGCCTGCGCAGTGCCGACGTCTCACGCGGCCATCACCATCACAGAGGTGTATCAAGCTGAGCCTGAGTTTGTGGGCAGCGCGCTGCTGGATCTGTCCCAGCGCTGGTTCGACCCTGCAGTTGCCCAGGGCAACCAGCTCTACTCCGCGCTGAGCCTGGGCGAGGCGCTGGGCATGGCGGCCCTGACCGCCCGCGGCCGCACGCAGGATGCCTTTGCGCAGTTGCTCTACAACGAGCCGCGGTGGGCGCGCGGCAGGGAGATCGACGACCTGATGTATCCGACCTCGCCGTTGCCCCCAGGGCTCAAGACGGCATACGCGTTCATCGTCGCAGAGGACCTGAAGGTGCGGACCGACATCGAAACGGCGCTCAAAACAGTCTTCGGCGCCGAGGTGATGCGCCTGGATTTTGCATCCCCCAAAGCGTTGCAAACGGTGAACACCTGGTTTTCGAAAGAGACGGCGGGTCACATGCCGGACATGCTGTCGGCGCTGCCGCAACAAGGCCGTTTCATCCTCGCCAATGCCCTGCATTTCAAGGCCGCTTGGGCGACTCCGTTTCAAGCAGGCCAAACCGCCGACGCGCCATTCAAAACGGGGCAAGGCAACACGCTCTCCGTAGCGATGATGCGCCAGACCCTGCAAGCCCCCCTGCAGGAGGTGGAAGGTTGGCGTGCAATCTCCCTCGCGTTTGAGGGAGATCGGTTCGATCTGCTGGTGGCGCTGCCGCCCGAGGGTCAGACTCTGGCCGAGGCGGCCTTCAAGGCGCCGGTTGCCCAATGGGTTCCATCTTCGACCCAGGCGTCCAAGCCGCGTTGGGTGGACCTCCAGCTTCCCCGATTTCGACTCACCCAAGGCGGCAGCGTCCGTCAGCGCACCCTGGATCTTGGCTTGGCCCCGGCGTACGAGGCGTGTGCCGATTTCAGCAATCTCAGCGACGAGAATCTGCACCTGGGTGACATCGTCCACCGGGTGATGCTCAGCGTGGACGAGCACGGCGCCGAGGCTGCGGCGGCAACGGCCGTTACCGGGTCGCCTTCGACAGCCCCTTCCAAAGAAGCGGCCATCCCGTTTGTGGTGGACCGGCCGTTCATGGTCTGGTTGATCCACCGGCCAACGGGCATCCCGGTGATGACCGGGGCGATCAACACGCTGAAATGAACAGGAATGCGGAACGGCGCACCAAAAAGACGGCCAGTCCGGAAGCCAGGTTATCGACGGGCAAGCTGGTCGCCGTTCTGTTCATGGCCTCCACGTTGGCTGCCTGCCACCCGAATGATCCACGGTTCGGATTCTTCGGTAGTAAAAAGCCAACCGAGACCGTTGTGACGATGAAGTTCAATGCGGAGATCCACCAGCCTTTCGATGAGTCGATCGTGCTGCCCGGTGCGAGAACGCCGGTCAGTTCGGTTGCGGTGGTTGACGGTGCCTTGCCCGATGGGCTCAGCCTCGATCACGATTCCCGAGGCGCGATTGCCATCACCGGGGTGCCAGCACTTAGCGGTCCATTTGATGCTGAGCTGCGCGTGGCCTGTTACGGCACCCAGCGTGCCGGTCAGCAATATCGAATTCATATCGGGATTGAGGTACGGTCTGAGGCCGTTGCGGAGCACGAGGTGAAAAAGAGCGAAGCCGCATGATGAGCATGATTGGCAAATACACCGTCCTCCGCGAGTTGGGTGCGGGAGGTTTTGGCGCGGTGTACCTGTGTGATGACCCGTTGCTTCAGGAGCAGGTGGCGGTCAAGGTCTTTCAGGTTCGGGATGCCAATGCGGCGCAACAGGCGACCTCGGCATCGGGGGATGCCAGCCGGATCTTGCGCGAGCGCTTTCTTGCCGAAGCGCGGGTCTTGCGTCGTCTGAGCGCCAATCCGCACATCGTGGAGGTCTACGACTTTGCCGAAACGGTGGACGGCACGCCGTATTACGTGATGCCGTATCTGAGCCAGACACTCGTGGACGAGATCGGCAAGGACGCGATGGACCCGGCCGTCATTGCCGACTTGCCTGCGGAGCTGCGGCCCCGCAAGCTGCCGATCAACCGGGCCAGCATCATTCTGGATCAGGTGCTGGACGCGCTGTCGGCGGTGCACAAGGCCGGCTTGATTCATCGAGACATCAAGCCCGCCAACATCCTGTTCAACGCCGATGGCGTGGTTCAGTTATGCGATTTCGGAATCGCCAAGCTGCCGGACACCGATCACAGCCAGACCAGTTCGGGCATGGCGATGGGCAGTCGCAATTACATGGCCCCCGAGCAACGCGAAAGCGCCAAGCATGTGGATGCCCGAGCGGATGTGTACGCCTTTGGCGTATTGGCGTATCGGGTCTATACCGGCGCGATGCCGGTGGGTCGCTTTGATGACCCCATCGCACTGAGCCCCGCCCTGGGCAAAGACCTGAATGAGCTGATTCTGTCCTGCCTTGATCAGAGCAAGGAGCGCCGCCCCGCGGACGCCTCGGTGCTACGGGTTCGGTTCAAGGCGGCGTTATCGGCCGCCTCTGGCGTCCCGGCAGCGGGCGCTGAGGATCACTCCGGCACCTGGGTGGAGGCTGGTCGTGGAGAAGCCAGCTACAAGGCGAGTGTCTCGCCCCTGGAGTCGCGGGTTGAGGCCCTGCTGGGGGAGCACGGAGAAATCCCGCAGGACGCCTGGCACGAGCTGAATGCGCTGGCAGCGATTGGCAGTGTCAGTGAGGGGGCCTTGCAGTCGCTGGTGGAACAGGTGGCCTCACGCCTGGGTACCCCCCTGGAAGCCAAGCGGAACTTCCTCAAGCATGTCGACAGCCTGGCGGCACGCGGGACGGATCTATCGGCACAACGACCCGCACTGCTCGCAGCCGCACAGGCCGTGGGCTGGGATGCAGCAAAGGTCGATGCCGTCATTGCCGCACGTGCACCCACACAGCCAGCGCCGACCCGTGCGCCCACCCCTTCGGCCGGTGCGGTGTCGCCCCCACCGACACACACGATCCATCCTCGTGCCCGTCCCTCAGCGCCCAGAGCCACAAACAAGCGCTCATCGGCTCGCTGGGTCATGGCCGGGCTGGTACTGGGCGTGGTGGGCCTCGCAGGTGCACTGCTAGGCCCCCCGCTTTCGACACGATGGGCAGAGCGGGCAGACGGGGCTGATCCCGCACAGGCCCAGAGCACACCGTCGGCCCCTGCCAGTCAGCTTGCAGCGGCGCCTGCACCCCAACGCCCCCCGGCGGGCAGTGACGCCCGTCCTGCCCCCGCATCAACAGCGGCAGCCCCCAGCCAGGACCGCCCTGCGGCAACGCCAGCCGAAACCCCTGAACAGCGGATCACCGCCTTGTCACGGCGGCTGGACACCCAGGTTGCCGGCTTCAAGCTGACCCGGCCAGCGGGGGACAACGCCGCCGAGACCCTGGAGCAGATCAAAGCCATCAACCCGGATCATCCCAAGGTCGGTGAAGGGACCCGTGCCATCGCAGGGAAGTACCTGGAACTGTTCGAACGCGACCTCGCCGCCAACGACCTGCCCAAGGCCGCCAGCTATATCGCCCTGGCAGAGGGGTTTACGCCAGGTTCTCAGGCTATTGAGCAGGCAAAGGCAAAGATGCAACAGGCGAACTCCGTGAATAGTCCTCGGCAACGAGATGAATTGGCTGACAAAAAACCAAGTGAACAAATTGATGCCCTTTTAGAACGCTGGTCCGCCGATGCTTCAGAAAAAGTAATAAAGAACCTTCGAAATCCTCCAAATTTAACCACCTCAGCCAGAACAACAGTTTTGGTTAAATTGACATCTTACGGTGATGTTTTATCTGCAGAAGTAGTAAGAAGCTCTGACTCGAAACCCTTCGACGAAGCTGTGTTGAATGCCATCGCCCGTTCCTCTCCGCTACCTCGCGTTCCTTTGCAATTGCACGAAAAGGCCCATCAAGGAATACCTTTAATCGTCAGTTCCAACAGATGACCATGAATGCACGTATTAAGAATATCAAAATATGCAAAATAGGGGCTCCGGCCTCATAACATTATTGGTGTTTTGACACACTCACTCTTCGGGCAAGGTGAGTTGATTTTGAGAAAATCTCCGACTGAAACTCCTCTCTTCAAAATTAATTATTGTGCAATTTATTGGTTGATGGCGGGCCAAGAGGTCAACATGCGTTTCTTCTGTTTCTAAACGCACCCGCAGATGACCTTCTTTGCGAATCTCACCTCTTAAATAAATTTCGCAGCTTTGGCCATTGAGCTTGATCGTCAAATGCGGGACCTTGCTTCGATAACTCATGATTATGCTTGTAATTTCCAAGTCGCATGAATCTCCGCCAATCTTGACTTTCACTTCATTTGCTGTGGAAATATCGTAGATTTCAACTGATAACATTTCCTTGTATTGTGTTACTCCTTGGCACAAAAAATCGGGAGCCGCTTGAGACCGCGCGGATATCAACAGCAGGGTGATCGAGATCACAAGCACTTTCATTGTCATAGCCCCTCTAAATGACGGCCTTTGAGCCGGATGGCGCTAGCGCTGAGGAATTCAAGGGCTGGACTGCATTGGCGTGAAACGCCAACGGAGCGCATCCACTCTGCTCTGAAACCACTAGAGAAATCATATCGTCCGCGTCCATCAGAATAAAGCTGCTTTGCATTGAATAAGCGCTCTGGGGACAGCAATGCTGACTACGGATTGAAGATGGCCTTCAAGGACAATGGGAATTGTATAATTGTGGAGCTGGCATTCGGGGTAATCCGCTTCCTATAGGCCAATTGGATCTGAAGGCCAACAGGGAAAAAGTTGGATCCGATCCCCAGGTTGCTCACCGAGAAAAGAGATCTGTCGTCCATTATCGACGTAGGCAGCCGATGCCTACGACATAGCGGCCTAGCGTCCTTCTAGCCGCTGCCTCGCAAGTCGTGCGGCGCTGGAGCTGGGATATCGATCAATTACCTCTCGAAGGGAGGCTTGGGACTCACGAGTTTGCTTCATTTCTTGCTGTGCTAACGCTAACTTGAATAAAGCATCCGGAGCACGCGGCGAGTCAGGATGACTATTGATCACTCGCTGGAAGGAGCCTGCCGCCGCCGCATAGTTGCTCTGAACATAGTAACTCTCCCCCGTCCAGTAAGCCGCTTGGTCCGCTAAGCGTCCGTTGGGGAAGCGCTGAAGCTGGATCTCAAAACCACGTATCGCGCCACCGTAGTCCCCAGTCTTGAGCAGCTCAAATGCGTTCAAGTAGCTGCGCTCTTCGTCAGCGGCTCGGTAACGCGGGCCGGATGATCGATCGGGATCGGCGGTTGGCTGCGCCGCAGGGGGTACTACGCTTGGCACCACTGGAACCACCGCAGGTTCCGGGCTCGCGAGTGTAGCCAACAGTTGTTGTGCTTCAGCGGCATGTCGGCCTTGTGGATAACGGCCCAGATATCCATGCAGCGAGTCGACATTTGAACGATCCACAACATTCCAATTTGCAAGGTCGGCTTCGGCCTGCTTCATCTTTGTCTTTGCCTGCTCAATAGCCTGCGAACCTGGCGTAAACCCCTCTGCCAGTGCGATATAGCTGGCGGCCTTGGGCAGGTCGTTGGCGGCGAGGTCGCGTTCGAACAGTTCCAGGTACTTCCCTGCGATGGCACGGGTCCCTTCACCGACCTTGGGATGATCCGGGTTGATGGCTTTGATCTGCTCCAGGGTCTCGGCGGCGTTGTCCCCCGCTGGCCGGGTCAGCTTGAAGCCGGCAACCTGGGTGTCCAGCCGCCGTGACAAGGCGGTGATCCGCTGTTCAGGGGTTTCGGCTGGCGTTGCCGCAGGGCGGTCCTGGCTGGGGGCTGCCGCTGTTGATGCGGGGGCAGGACGGGCGTCACTGCCCGCCGGGGGGCGTTGGGGTGCAGGCGCCGCTGCAAGCTGACTGGCAGGGGCCGACGGTGTGCTCTGGGCCTGTGCGGGATCAGCCCCGTCTGCCCGCTCTGCCCATCGTGTCGAAAGCGGGGGGCCTAGCAGTGCACCTGCGAGGCCCACCACGCCCAGTACCAGCCCGGCCATGACCCAGCGAGCCGATGAGCGCTTGTTTGTGGCTCTGGGCGCTGAGGGACGGGCACGAGGATGGATCGTGTGTGTCGGTGGGGGCGACACCGCACCGGCCGAAGGGGTGGGCGCACGGGTCGGCGCTGGCTGTGTGGGTGCACGTGCGGCAATGACGGCATCGACCTTTGCTGCATCCCAGCCCACGGCCTGTGCGGCTGCGAGCAGTGCGGGTCGTTGTGCCGATAGATCCGTCCCGCGTGCCGCCAGGCTGTCGACATGCTTGAGGAAGTTCCGCTTGGCTTCCAGGGGGGTACCCAGGCGTGAGGCCACCTGTTCCACCAGCGACTGCAAGGCCCCCTCACTGACACTGCCAATCGCTGCCAGCGCATTCAGCTCGTGCCAGGCGTCCTGCGGGATTTCTCCGTGCTCCCCCAGCAGGGCCTCAACCCGCGACTCCAGGGGCGAGACACTCGCCTTGTAGCTGGCTTCTCCACGACCAGCCTCCACCCAGGTGCCGGAGTGATCCTCAGCGCCCGCTGCCGGGACGCCAGAGGCGGCCGATAACGCCGCCTTGAACCGAACCCGTAGCACCGAGGCGTCCGCGGGGCGGCGCTCCTTGCTCTGATCAAGGCAGGACAGAATCAGCTCATTCAGGTCTTTGCCCAGGGCGGGGCTCAGTGCGATGGGGTCATCAAAGCGACCCACCGGCATCGCGCCGGTATAGACCCGATACGCCAATACGCCAAAGGCGTACACATCCGCTCGGGCATCCACATGCTTGGCGCTTTCGCGTTGCTCGGGGGCCATGTAATTGCGACTGCCCATCGCCATGCCCGAACTGGTCTGGCTGTGATCGGTGTCCGGCAGCTTGGCGATTCCGAAATCGCATAACTGAACCACGCCATCGGCGTTGAACAGGATGTTGGCGGGCTTGATGTCTCGATGAATCAAGCCGGCCTTGTGCACCGCCGACAGCGCGTCCAGCACCTGATCCAGAATGATGCTGGCCCGGTTGATCGGCAGCTTGCGGGGCCGCAGCTCCGCAGGCAAGTCGGCAATGACGGCCGGGTCCATCGCGTCCTTGCCGATCTCGTCCACGAGTGTCTGGCTCAGATACGGCATCACGTAATACGGCGTGCCGTCCACCGTTTCGGCAAAGTCGTAGACCTCCACGATGTGCGGATTGGCGCTCAGACGACGCAAGACCCGCGCTTCGGCAAGAAAGCGCTCGCGCAAGATCCGGCTGGCATCCCCCGATGCCGAGGTCGCCTGTTGCGCCGCATTGGCATCCCGAACCTGAAAGACCTTGACCGCCACCTGCTCCTGAAGCAACGGGTCATCACACAGGTACACCGCGCCAAAACCTCCCGCACCCAACTCGCGGAGTACAGCGTATTTGCCGATGCTTTTCATGCTTGTGGCGACCTGTTTTGCATGATCACGACCGTAATGTTGTCTTTGCCGCCGGCCTCAAGTGCGGCCTGCCTGAGGGCTTCAGCGGCAGTTTCGGGCTCTGGATGCTCTTGAAAAATGGCATTGATGGCTTCATCGCGAACCATCCCGGAAAGACCGTCCGAGCACAACAGCAAGATATCGTCCTCGGTCCACTGACCCCTGGTAACCGCAGGTTGTAGAGCAGCACGCATCGGTGCCACCCCGATGGCTTGGGAGAGCGTATGCCGGTCTGGATGGGTCGCGCGCTGCTCTGACGAGATGCGTCCTGCCTTGAACATTTCTTCGCTCAGTGTCTGATCAACCGATATCTGATTCAGTCCATTCGAGTTCCGGTGGTACAGGCGGCTATCTCCGACCTGATACAGCGTGTACTCAACCGAGTCAGCAATGACCAACGTCAGCGTACAGGCCATTCCCCGACAGTTTTCATCCTCTGCACTGCGCCGCACCACGTCGGTATGCAGCGTATGCACGGCCATCTGAATCAGGGCGTCCCTCAGGGGCTGCTGATCGATCATGTTGAGTTTGCGCAGCCGAATGAGTTCAGAGAAGTATTCTCTAGCAGCGGCAGAGGCAAACGCACCGTTGCCGCGCCCGCCGACACCGTCGGCCACCAGTGCCAACGTGCATTTTCCCACCACGCTCACGAGGAACGCATCTTCATTGCGCTCCCGATGGAGGCCGATATCTGAGACGGTCGCAGTCCTCATGACTCCGAACCTTCGGCAAAGGTGAGTTGTAACGCGCCAACTTTGATCTGAGCCCCTACGCGCATCGGAACCGCTCCATGCAGGGGCGCCTCGTCAACCCTGACCTCCTGACTCGCACCCTCAAACGGCGCGACTATCAGCGCTTCGTTATCAGCTTTCAGGAAAAACAGAGGCTCGGCACCTTTCATGCAGCCCAGGTCCCAGCGGCCGTCATGAATGCCAATGGCCGCTTGGCCGCGGAGGATCAACCAAAGCTGTTCCATGTCCTCGTCTAGGGTGGGCCAAGACTGACCCATATCGGAGGTATCCAACAGTTCGACCGCTCCATGCGGAAGGTTGAGCCATAACGCGCCCTTGTCATGCGGACTTTGGCGCAGCATCAGTTGGCAAATGCCCGAGCGGTTCTGTTCACGGTTGCCCCCGAGGGCCAGTGTGGCGGGCAGGGGCAGGGTACGTGTCTCGCCGGGTTGAAGAAGTTGTCGGTTCAACCAACAGCCGTTGGTGCTGTTCTGATCCTGCAGTTGAAAGCGGCCGCCTCGCCAGAGAATGCGCCCCTGCTTTCCTGCCCGGGAGATGCGTCGGTAGCCAAGGGCAATATCCGCCGGTGTGCCCTCGCTGCGTCTGCCTATTTCGACGCTGTCAAGTAATTGGATATTCAAGGTCTCTGGCCCGCCCATCACCACCGCTTTGCTGCGGATTGGTTCCAGCTGTTGCAGCGCGCTAGTGCGCAGCTTCTGCAGAACAGCATCGTACGGGGCCTCGCTCAGAATCCGCTGTGCCTTGAGCGCTTGATTGACGAATGAGAGAACGAGATACGGCTTTTGGTCCGACAGGGCACGTTCGGCCTCTGATAAACAGTGCGGCCACAGCCGGGCGCGGATGAGTGCACTGGCTTGTTGGCCCACTTCATCTGCAGCAGCACGAAGGGACGGATCAAGGCGCTTGGCATCTTCCAGTTCACAAAGGGCCTGTAGGGGCTCAGCAATCACCCGTGCCTTCGCGCCATTCAGTTTTGTTTGACCGGCTTTCCACTGCGGTAGGCTTTGCTGCATCTGTCGCGCCTGGGCATGCAGTGGGTTGAGCCGGAGCGCTTTCTGGATATTGTCCTCGACTTGATCCAAGCGGCCTGCCAGGTGGGCTTGTTTGGCGCTCACCAGATTGGCTTCGACAACGGACTGTTGTTCGCGCCATTGCGCCTTTAAGCGTCGCCAACCGGCGGGCAAGGGCAGCCCGAAATAGAAGAGTCGGTCAAGGTAAGCCAAGCCCTCTTCTGCATTCCCAGCGCGGGCTAGTTCCTCCAGCGCTTGAGCATGGTTTCGATGCATCTGACCGAAGGGGATCAACAGAAGGGCTAGCAGCATCGCTGCAAGGCCTCCAATGACCAGAGGTGAACTCCAAAGACCGCCTTCTAGGGACCCGCCCAGGTGGAGAGGGGTATTGGGGTCGAACTGCCAGCTCGCGACAGATGTTCCTCCGGTCTCATTTCCAGTAACAGGATTGAAGTAGAAGTCGACGTACGAAGCGTCCAAAAGGCTCGGACGCTGTGGCGAGGGTTTGTTGCTGGTCACATCGCTGACTGATCGGCCTACGCGCCTAAACACCTCTCTTGCCTCAAGGCCCGGCTGGCGAAGGTAGTGGGCCAGGGCGGAGGCGTAGGGGCTGTTCTTTCCATCACCATCGTAAGCCACCATTCCGGGAGCAGTTGCAAAAGCAAGCAACGAGCCTTGCGGCACGCTGTCGACTCGGGCCAGGCCTCTGACTTTGCCCCGGGTCCCTGTCTTCAGTGGATTGTTCCGACAGGCATCTAGCACCACGATGTGCAGGCCGTTACTGGCCTCACTCATTTTCTCGATGACCCAGGCGGCGTCGATGGCCTGCCGTTTCAAGTCCGCCGGGCTATTGATTCGATGGCCAATCGGCAAGAGGAAGTTCTGTTGCTCTTCCGTTTGCACCCCGTGGCCGGAGAAATAAAAGAAACCAACCGCATCGCTCCCCGCCGACGAAAGTTTTCGAGTGAAGGTTTCAAGCGCCCGCTCCATCGCACTCAAGTTCGCGTTTTGGACCTGCGTGACATCGAAACCAACCTGCTGCAGCGCAGCCCGAATCAATGCTGCGTCATGGGTTGGATTGTCGAGAGGCGCATCGGCGTATGCCCCGTTGCCGATCACCAGCGCGAGGCGCTCGGCCGCAAATGACGCAAGCGGCAAGAGTAAGCCCAACAACAACACCATTGATCGCATGGATTATTACCCTTGTCCCATTCGCTGCCGCACGCCCGTGCCGTCGGCGATCAGGCTCAACAATCCGAATACTGTACGAGTTACGGAAGCCACGCCTCGATGAGCAGTGCACAACTTGTGTCGGCATCGCCAGTGCTGGAATGGCCATCCCATAGGTGAAGCGTCGAACTGAATCCACGAGCTTCCGTTTGCGTTTCGATATTGAGCGTGGCGGGCAACTGCCTTGAGCAGAATCTCATTGGCCTGACGCAGTTCGCGAACCTCGCGCTACAGCGTCTTCAGGTGCGCCTTCTAGTCGGTGGTCGGCTCCTCCCGCTGCCCAACATCACGCTCGTGCTGCCGGACCCACACCCGCAGGGTCTCGGCCTTGCATCCCATCTTTCCAGCAATCGATTCCATCGTCGCCCACTGCGAGCTGTAGTCAGATTGATGCTCCAACACCAGCCGTACCGCTCGCTCCTTCTGCTCCGGGGAATACCGTATTCCTTTGTTCATCGCTCCATCCACTCAAGGTTTAGAGCCTCCGGGAATGATGGGGCGGTTCAATTTTTCCGAATGGCATCCTGAATCCACCCCGTAAATGATGAAACACGGGTATACACCCCTGGAATGTTGGCCAGAGCACAGCCTTTACCGTAGGCCACCACGCCGATGAGAACGCGCCCAACCACTGGCGCGTCCACGACCAACGGGCCACCGCTGTCACCCTGACAGCTATCGATTCCACCTTCGGCATAGCCAGCACAAATTGTTTTGCTAAGGTCGTTTCCGCGATACGCCCTGCTACAGTCATTCTCAGAAACGATTGGAACGGCTGCGGCCTGCAAAGTGGGGCTGCCCTCGCCCCCCTGCACCAACCGCCCCCATCCGCTCACCACGGAGCACAGGCCTGGCTTCAGATGATTACGGTCAAAGCTCGCCGTCGCCAGACCAATAACTTTGTCCTTGGATATCGGTTTCACCATTTTGGCCAGAGCGATGTCATAACCGTTATTGCCGCGGCCATTCCAGCTAGGGTGAACTACCACTTTAGAGAATTTCAACGCTTCGCCAGATTTACTCAAATCTGTTCTATTTACGACGGCATTTGCCCTCCCACCGGGAGTATATTGCGATCGGAAGTCGTAGCGCTCGCCGTTTGGGGCGTAGCCAGTAATGCAGTGAGCCGCAGTCAATAACCACTCAGGATGAATGACGGTTGCGCCGCAAAAGTGTTGACCATTGACCTGTATCGACACCTGCCACGGGTAGTCCTTGATTGATACGGATTCGCCACCAACGATTCTGGAGAGCGTCGTTTCAGGATTCAGATGATTTTTGCAAGTGCTGTTTGCATGTACGATCCCCGGCGTTATTGATAAAGCTGCAAAAAACAAGGCGATACTGGACCGCGCCAGTTTATTCGCTGAGTTCACGGTGGCACTCCCTAATTCTTACTGACGCTGAATACCGCAAAGGCCGACCAGTAGTCTCCAGTGGGCGCTCGAGTGCTTCGAGTGGCTCCTTTGCCAAGCACCAGGACGTCACCTTCATCAAACTGCGTGGCTTCTGACGTGGAGTAGTGGGCGTAAATTTGCTCGGTTGCACCCTTAGCATCGTATTGGGCGTTCACACTGAACCCACTACCAGGCTGGCCAATGCACAGAACTTCGTCGCTATTAACACGCACCGCCGGCGAACCTGCCGGGTAGATTTTCTTGAAATTTGAAAATTGTGGACCGCTTCCATCAGTGCTTCGATTCCATAGCGAGAGATATAGCGACTGACTTCCCTCTTCGGGGCCCAAGGCGCAGATCACGACTCTTTGGCCATGGCGAAGCTCGGTGAGCGCGGCTTCAACTGCGCCCTGTTCGCCGCCTGGGTCAGCAGTCACTTCAAGACTGCGACGTCGCTGTTGTCGCAACTTTTGCCTGGCCTCGGACGCGCGCGTCACACCACGCATCAGCTGGTCGTACTCCTCGCTGGACAAAATGGCCACTGCGGCATCGCGCTCGCTCCCCGCCGAGCGGGACAGGTCGATGGCATAGCTTTCAGAGGCGCTGGCAGTTCCAATAAATAGGCTGAACACGCTGCATGCTGCGATCACGATGCGCTGCATGTCACCCCCCCTGCCGAACGATTTCGACTCGGCGCTGGCGACCATCGGTGCTGACGACCTGCGGAATCAATCTTGTTTCACCAAACCCAATCGCAGCGAGTCGCGGGGCGGCCACTCCTTGTTCAATTAAGAAATTGCGAGCCGCATCTGCTCGGCGCTGTGACAGAACCAGGTTGGCCTGCTCACTGCCGACCGAATCGGTATGCCCTTCCACGACAAACGACAACCCGATGAGCTCCTGTGAATTCAGGGCCAGAGCGGTTGTTGCGAGGATGCTGCGGCCTTCTGCGCTAAGGTTTGCGGACCCGAATGCAAACGTTATGGGCAGTGCCACACTGATCTCTGCTCCTGCGGAACTGGGGGCCTGCTGCAGAACTTCGACAATCATGCCGCGCTGCACGTCGGCACCAAATTCGGTCCGGGATCGCTGGTCGTCAGCCGCTACTGCGCTAGAGAGCACCAGTGCTGCCGTGGCAATCAAAAATCTAATCATGATGAATCCTCTCAGAGGGCTGAAAACCGTGGTTCAGGGAAGCAGCGAGTAGGTCACCGCTTTGCGCCCCACCAAGCCATCACCCTTGTCATTGAGAATTTCCTCAAGGGTGAGCGTGGGTTTGGCCTCAATAATGGCCGTGCGACCGGTGACCGTTTCCCAGAAGCTCTTGTTCTGAGCACAGACTGCCAGCAGGGTCTGCGTGCCCGGCTCACCACTCAGGCGAATGGTGACGTCACCCTTGGCGCGCGGCAGAAACATCGCCTTACCCGCCTGCAATGTGATCGTCTCATCCAGTGCATTGGGATAGAGGATGCTGTAGCCACCTTTGTGATCCACATTGATAACCCGCAGGTCGCAGCGGCGCTCAGCGGTAACCGAGAAGCTCAGGGTGTCCCCCACCTTGTAAGCAGCTTCGCCCATTGCCACATTGATACCGAAGTCAGATTTGAACTGCGGCAGTGAATAGGCGGGAGCGATCGTGGCGGCGCTGGGCTGCGAGGCGACAACCGCAGCACTTTGCGGTCCTGAGACCTGCACCGTGCTGCCGCCGGGGCTGGTGATGGTGACCTGCGTCCCGCCCGTTGCGGTACTCGCTGGCGCCGACGCGGTCGCCGCAGGGGCAACGCTGTAGTGGAGGTTCGTGGTGGCCCATTTGGCCGTCGGCGCCTGCGTCACGATCACCGTCATGGTTCGCGCATAGTCACTTGCCGATCCCTGGAGTTGGGAGAAAGGTCCCGCCGCAGTGCCGGCCCGCCCGGCGTCGAACCGAACCTTGGTGTCGGTAGTGGCGACCGCCTTAAGTACGCTCAATCCGTAAGGCGCGCCCACGCGGATTCCCGGACAAATCGTATTTCCCTGCTGACCCACCCCCACTTCAACCGTCTGACCGGCTTGAATCAGGTTATTGGGTTGGCAGGCGTTCGGGAACAACACCGTCTTGACCCCGGTACTACCCACATCGAGCAACTCTACGCGTGCCGTTTGATTCACCTTCACGAAGACCCGCGCGCGCTCACCATCGGCATAAACGCCGCCGGGCCGGTCAGTCCAGAGGTCTACCGTCAAGTCTGAGGCGGGTACCGACAATGAGGTCACAGTCACCTGCTCCACGGTCATGGTGCGGTTGGGGTCCTCGGCCGCGACGGCACCACCCATCAGTAGCGTAGACACCACAAGCAACGACGCGTGACGCTTCAGCAGCGACCGTACGGGATTGGCTTCAAACATTGCGATTCTCCAGTCGTTAACCCGGCATTCCGGGCGATGCCCTCATTATCGGGATGGGGGTATGGGCGCTCATCAATCCCCCTAGCAAGAGCCTCGTAGACCGATCTGATTCAGGCCCGCAAGGCTCGTCTCTAGCCTACGACTGCAATGAATCGACGCGGCCAAGAAGACTTTGTAGCCATCCAAGCCGCAACCCATCCCGATATGGAGGGCGAGGCCACAACCAGGGTCTGCACAAAATGACATGAGCAGTTTCAGCCAAACATTAAAGACATTACTGGCCATCGCAGCCGCACGGATGGATGTTGAGAACTCGCGCCGTGGCAACAAGGCGGATGTTTTCGAGTTTCGCCTGCTGGCGGCCGCTGACCAGGCCGAGCCAGAGTTACCCGCATCGGGTTGGCTGGACTTGTCGCGGCTCTTACGCGTGACGCCCACGCTGCACGACAGAGAATTGCATTTGCAGGTCCAGGCCCAAGGATATGCAGCGCTCAGGCAGGTCTCCAAACGACATGCGCGCTTGGTGAGTGCCGATGGATTGCTTAACCTTGATTTCGGCTTCGATTCGCAAGGGGCAGGTCTGCTGGTGCTGGCCAACTCTGAAGCGGTGCGCCGGGCGCTAGGCGACTATCGAATCCTCCTCACCAAGGTTACGCCTGCATGAGGGCACTCCCGGCGCGCTCCGTCTTGATCCCCATGGTGGGGGGCGGCGGTGCCATTTGCAGAGTGGTGTGTGACGCACAAATGCCGCCACCCCATGCCGCACAATTGGACCGACGCGCTTCCGCCTTACTGGAAACGGGGCTATATGCGGCAGGACAACAGGCAATCGCTGCAACGCAGTCGCTGCACCTGCCACGCAGTGGATTACTGCCGCCACAACCCGCCGCGCTGAGCGTCCTTAATCCTGGAGATATCGGTGGTTTGGCGCCCGAGAACGCACGCAGTGCCGAGCTTGGCCTCGCATTGGCTCGACTGATGCACCTCTGCGGCAGTCCAATCTTAAGCGTCGCCGCTACTGGGATACTCGATGCCGGAAATGGGAGCGACGTGGACATCGGCCCGGTACACCATCTGGAAGAAAAGCTAAGGCTATTTGCCCAGCACTTCAGTCGGTCCGGGGCCACGGTGCCGCCGCCTCATCTATTCATCCCCAAACAGGATCCGGATGGCACGGCAACGTTAACGCGGCACGCACTTGCAGTTGCCGAATTGGAATCAAAAGGCTTAAAGGTTCACGCCGTCTCCAGCCTGCGGGAGGCGACACAACGACTTGGCTTCAACAGGCTTGCACGCGACCCAAGAGAAAACAGGCTCCGGCTTGGCCTACTGTCGATATCGGCAGCTGCACTGCTCTTCGTGTTGACGGCTGCCTGGCTGAAGCGCCCTATTTCATTGTCATTTGCCACCATTGCAACAACGCAGGGACAGATTGTGACAACTCCCGCCAGAGCGCTCACCAGTGCAGGCGGAGCGTTGGAACTGCTACCGCCGTGTACCCGCGCCTCAGCGGGCCCTGCTCACCTCGTGGGTGAACGGTTGGCGATTAAGATTGATTCTGTGGCGGAGAGTTGGCCAGCCGTCTATGGCGTCGTGGCGAGCGTGTCGCCCAATGGCGGCGCTCAGATTCAATCTCTGCCCCGCCCCCAACTCAACGATGCACAGGCCACCACGTTCTCCGTTGATTTGCTGCCCCCTGCGGAAGACAACTTGTTGGTCGTGTTAGCCCAGCGGCTGCGGCCGTGGGATGCGACTGCGCTGCAGGCTGAACTGCAGGCCGTTCTGATGCCTCTACAGGCCACCGAAAGACTCAGTGCGGCGCGAAACTGGCTGAGTCGGCAAGGCAGCGGCCACCTCGAGTATTTGTTCCGCACCCTACCCGACGGGGCCTGTTGATGAAATTTTTCCTGCAGCCACTCGCGGCGCTCACATTGGCATTGGCAACGTCGGCGACTTTCGGGGTGGACCACCCTTACGTGCTCACCTATGCCAATCAGATGCTTCAGCCGGAGCCGGGTACTCAAACACAGCGCACGCTAACCCGACTGAAAAGTCTGATCCGCCAGTCGAGCGAGCAGACGCATTGGCGGTTCGTGTTTGTGGGCCATGTTCCAGACCATTGCCCCGGCCAACGCTGTGCCGAAGCCGTGCAGCTGCGCCAGCGGGTGGAGCACATCGCCGGGCAGCTCATTGACCCGCGTGAGCCAGATGGCAGGCTGAGCTGGCGGGGCCAGAGCGGCATGCCGCTGGAACTGCTGCATACGTACATTGAGGTCGTGAATTCGGACGCCACGGCCTGCGCCAACCCGGTGTGGATCGACGACCCGCTGATGCCCCCCACCTGGCAGGGGCGCGGTAGCCGTCGACACCTGTTGAACTGGAACGCAACAGCACCTGCCAGTCCTTCCGCCCTGCTGGTCGTGGGCGAACTTGATGGCGCGCAGGCACTGATGAAAACGGCCACCGGGGAAACCAAAGCCCTTGCCGCCAACCAACCCAGCCTGCTCATGATTCGAGACCTGCCAGCCATCGTAGAAGTGGAGGCCCCAACCGAAACGCGTGCACTGGGCCACCTGCTGCACGATTGGGATGGCGAGGCCGCCGAAGCAGGGCCGGCTACCTGCTCGATTCGCATCGAGGCGTGGAACCCCTGACGGCAGTCTGTGGCAACCGCGTCGCTGACAAGGACGTTTAACAGTGGCAGCCCAACCCGCCCGCCGGAAAAACCGGCGTCAATGACGCAATTGCAAAAAGAACAAAAATCACCGCGCGACGTTCGGTTGCCCTACCGGCCGCGCGGCGCTGCATCCCTGCCCTGCTGTTCGGCCCAGCCTCCCTGCTGAACCTGGACATCGCACCCATGGACACCCGTTTTCATCACGCTGCCGGCGCCCCTTGAGCGACGGCATTCTGGAAGCACGCCGCACTACCTGCCGGCGCGGACAACGGGCGGACTGGCCACGCGCAAACCGAGGTTGTTGTTGCGGTTGCCCGCATCGTTGTGGTTGCGGTTGGCGGAACGCAGCCTTGCGGCGTTGTTGTTCCACGAGCCGCCACGGATTGCCCGGTCGGCGGCGGGGCGCGAGCCCGCTGTCCTTATCCGCGGGTCGGCGGAAAAGGTCAAGGCAAAAATGGATGCAAGCACGGGCTACGCCCCCTGCACCCCCAAAACTAAACCGCCACAGCACGCGCCTACAGGCGCGCGGCCCTTGCTCCGCAAGGACCAGAGCCAAAGGGTAAAAGGGTCAAAAAGCGGTCCTGGCCACGCGCAAACCGAGGAGGTGGGAGCGGCTGCCCGCACCGAGGCGGAAACGGTAGGCGGAACGCAGCACTGCGGCGACGTCGTACCACGAGCCGCCACGGAGCGCCCGGTCGGCGCAGTTGCCCGAGGTCCACGCGCTGGCATCGGTCGGCGCGCCTCCGTAGCTATTGTTCCAGCAGTCCTCCAACCATTCCCCGACGTTGCCGTGCACATCGTGCAGGCCCCAGGGGTTCGCGGCGTAGCTGCCCACGGGTTGGGCATTTCGGTGGCCGCTGTCATCGTAGTCGGTCTTGCTGGTATCAATCTGATTGCCCCAACTGTATTCAGTGCTGGTCCCTGCTCTTGCTGTGTACTCCCATTCCGCTTCACTCAACAGTCGATAGCGCTGCCCCGTCTTACGGCTGAGCCAGCGTACGTACTCCTGCGCGTCGTTCCAACTCACATGGATCACCGGGCGCTTGCCCCGGCCCCAGTCACCATCACTTTGGGGGTAACTACAGCCGCCTACCGCAACGCAAGCATCCCATTCGTCAAAGGTGACCTCAAACTTGCCCACGCTGAAGGCCGGGACGTTGACCGTGCGCACGGGCTTTTCATCCGGCTCACCCTCGCCGCTGAGGTCCCCCATCCGAAAGCTGCCCGCCGGAATGTGGATCATCTCCGGGCACTCCGGGCAGTCGCGGAAGGTGGAGAACGGCGCACCGCCGCTTGACGACGACGCGGCAGGCACCGCCGTGGGTGGTGGTCGGGAGGCAGGCGGTTGTGTCTGCGGTGCTGCGGTTGGGCGAGGTCTCGTCAATGCGGCAATCTGCATGTCGGCCTGCGCGGCAAAGCGGCCCTGCGGATTGTTCTGTCGATAATCCCGATAGGACTCCGCTGTGCCGATGGCCTGCGCACTCTGCCAATGGGCCAGATCCAGCGCCGACAGGTCAACGCCGGGTGCCGACGTGGGGGTCATGACGGCACCCGGCTGACCCGCCAGATACAGCTCACCGAACAACGACTCGTTGACCCAGGGAATCTGCCGGTTGCCGGTGAGTCGCGCCACTTCGGCCCGCACGCGGCCCATGGCAAGGCGAATTTCCAGCCCCGCCTGCGGCAGCACGCCCACCAGGGCAGTGGTGAAGGGGCTGTTGTTTCCCTGCCCGTCCGCGGCAATGTTGTCCGGGTCCGTCGCAAACGCAATCAGGGTGCCACCGGCATTGCTTTGCACCCGCGCCAGCCCCCGTCCGATGTCACGCGTGGCGACGGTGCGCTTCATGCGATTGGAGAACGGGTTGTCGCGGCAGGCATCCATCAAGATGACCCGCGTCTGGGCACCGCTGACGGCGTTGAGCAGGTCGTCGAGCTTGTAGGCTTCTTCAGACAGGGACAGGTCGTCCTGCAGGGCGGCGTCCACCGGGATGAGGTAGTTGGTGCCGTCCACCTGGATGCCATGGCCGGCGTAAAACACCAGCGCCACCTCGGCGCCGCCCGTGGCACGCCCAAACTCGATGACCTTTCGCCCCAGGTCCCTGCGTGAGGCATTTTTGACGGTCGTGACCGAGAAGCCCAGATCCGTGAGCACACGCGTCATCGCATCGGCGTCGCGCCCAGGATTTGGCAGTTGCGGGACGTGCTGGTACTGACCATTGCCAATCACCAGCGCCACGCGCTGCGCAGCCAAGGTCGGCATGGCCCAGAGGAGTGTAATCACCAGGCCCACTATTGTCTGCCCAATTTGCCGACCGTTCATGTACCCCTCTTCACAACGATGCATTTTGTTAAGTATCGGGATGGCCCCCGTACGTGATGTGGTGGCGGCCCATCCCGATAAATGGACACAACACAGGCAGTCACCTCAAGAGTCCCATTGGCACGCACCATGGATGAATTTTCCAGAACACCACGCGTCATGATGAACACGGCCCTCGCGACGGAAGACGCGCGAGATGCCCAGAGCCCTGTTGCCCTGCGGCTGCACGTGCGATTGCTAGCCGCAGCGGGTCAGGCGGAACCCTGCCTGCCGCACGAGGGTTGGGTGGATCAATCCCGTCTGATCAAGCTCACGCCATCATTTGCACAAGGGGAACTGCACATTGCGATTCAGGCGCAAGGTTATGAAGCCTTACAGCGACTGGCGGGCCGCGAAGCACGATTGATCAGTGCCAACGGCCTACTCGACGAAGCATTAGGCTTTGATTTGGCAGGGTCGGCACTGCTGGTGTTGCGCGACGACGTTTACGTGCAACATGCATTGACCAACTTTCAGATCGTCATCGCCTAGACCGCCTGAGCGTTTCACAGCCCGGCACAGCGGGTTTTACCTCGGCAACACGGATATCTTGGAAGGAGAAGTGGACTTACTGCAGAACGGTGCGAATTCCGTTGATTCGATGGGTGCCCTGTTCGAGGGGCGCGGCATGAATCAGATCTGATGCAGTAGTCGATTTCATCAAGCAGCCCCATCACGCGCCTCTCGCTTCGTCCAGATAGCCACAGACAACCACCATTCCCGGCAGGCCCTGCTCGATCATGATCTCGACGGGCGACCGGTTATCGAACGCCCGATTTCGGACTGTGGGCCATTGATATGCCAGTTCGCGGTTGTGTGGAAGCATCAATCGCAAGCTCTCGTGAATGGCGAACAGGTGATCGACGCGTGCCAACAGGTTCTGGTCGTCGGGAGGCGCGGCGCCTTCGCGAAACCCGACGACAGCATCACTGTCAGGCGAGAAGCCGAGCATCGCTGACTGCCTGGCGACATCAAGCCACCAGTGATAGAAAAAGGCGGCAGACCATCTTCGCCAGTTGCTTGCGCTGTTCCTCGTTCAGATACGAAGGCAAGCGTTTGAGCATCCCGAGATCGTCGTTAGATTGCAGTCCCCCTCCCCCTCATCAATGCACCCGTCTGTCTGACGCGTCGTGCGAGCCGCCTACTCCTGATGGCAAATCCTTCAGCAGCAGATCCCGCCGCCCCCGCAGCTTCGCTGTCCGCCTCACGGCATTGGCATAGCCCGCCTGCAGATGTCTGCGCAGTTCCCTCGGTGCCACCGCTTCCAAATGCAACAGCACCTGGGTATCAATCGGGCTGAACACCTTGCTGAGCTCGGGCTGTTCTTTGCGTAGCTGGGCATCGACCGACGCCACGACCGCCGGCATCTCAAATGCTGTGGGTGCCGGTACGGCGATGACGTGGAGCCGGCTGATCAGCTCAGGTCGAATCCGCTTCAACTCATTGGCGGTGAAGATGAAGCCCGCAGGGCGGACGTCCATCTCGATCTCGAGGCACTCGTCACGGAATCGTTGCGCGGTATAGGGCTCCAGAAGTCCGAGTAGTGCGGGGCCCACAGGAAAGCCACGATCACTCGACGCCTTGTCGAGTTCATCAAAGACGAACCACGGAATGCGATCCTTCGGACAGCGCGACAGGTGTTCGGCGATCACACCCGGCCGGCCGTTGGACCACTGGGCGCTTCCACCGGTAATCAGCCAGGACGCCGACATCTCGGCCAGCGATCGCACACAGGCCTCGGCCCCCAGCTCCTGGGCCAGTTCGATACAAAACATCGTCTTGCCAATGCCTGGCGGGCCAAGCAGCAACATCGGTGGCAGACGCAGCGGTACCCGCATCAAGGCACACAGACGCACCTGGTCCGACACCCAGCGGCAAACCGGGGCGAAGTTGGGGAAGCGCTGCACCAACCTGTCGACGGCATCAGCCTGTTGCCGCCGTGCCAGCGGTAACTGCCGCTCATAGCCCAGCGAGAGGCTTTCGAGGGCATAGGTGATCGCGGGATTCGAGTCCTTCATCTCTGCCTGTGCCTTCAGCCGCTCGAGTACTTGCCCCTCATCCGTCAGCTTCCACGTGCATCCATGCTGAGATTTCGGCTTCCTGGGTCGCTGGCCGGGTGGCATCGAACGAACAATGGACGCAGGGTTGACCTTGAGCTCGGACTCCGGAGGTTTGGTATCGCGCTCTGGAGGCGCGCCCGGCGAACGCACCACGTATCTGGCCGCCATTTCCGGATAGGCCTCTCGCCATTCCGGGGGCAGCTCAGAGATCCGAAGGAATAACTCACGGAGGTCCTTGCTTGGCGCGTCCAGCCGATAGAGCTCTCCCATCAACACCCAGATGGCCACGTTGGCCGACATCTTCAGTGCGCCGGGGAAGCGATTGATCTGTAGCGGCGGGTCCCCGAACTGCGCAATGCACTTGGGCAATAACCGACACACAAAGGTGTCCAGAACCATCACGCCCCGCAGGGCGGTGAAGTTTCCGTCCTTCAGGGTCATTTCCTTCAGCTCGATGCTGACGCCTGATGCATGGAGGTATTCGAGCAGCACAGGGCCCAGATCAGATGCCAGCACCTCACTGTTGGCGACACGCGGCGCGAGGTAGCCCCGAGAGATTTGCGGGACGCGGCAGAGCGCATGCAGGCGAAAGGCCAGCAACCGTGTGATCCCCGCCGGGCGCGCCTCGCAGCCGGGCACCGGCCCAAATGTGTCGAGAAGGGCGATCAATTCCTCGTCATTCATGAGGCGGCCTCCCCTTGCGAGCCTTCTTCGGCAGGCTCACATTGACGGGTGCCGGCAGTGGCGTCGGGCCCCACTGCTGATCCTCCTCATGCCCGACCTGCCAGTACACCCCGGCCACCGGATCCACTGCGGTCAAGCGGCCATTCGGGGTTTGCCAAGCGCCGGTATCGATGAACAGGTGGGAGCCGAAGCGCAGGGGTTCCCGCGTCGGCATGATCGTGTGGCCGCAGATCACGAGGTCCACACCGCGCACGGGCTTGAGGATCTTTTCGATCTCGATGCGGGACGTGCTCTTGAGGGCTCGAGAGCAGTAGTAGCGCTGTCGGCCCCACAGCAGGCTTGAGATGAGAGCGCCACTCCGGTCATCGAGTGCATCGCCCGTGGAATACTCGGAACGCTGTAGCTGCTTCCAGGTTGTTCCTGGACGCACCTCACCGTGCACCACGCCGATCTTGATTCCGCCATGAAGGTGAAGCCGGGCCGTCAAGGGAAAGCCGCTGACCAATCGCCGCAGCAGGTTGAGCTCGAGTTCCTCCAGCCCAATAGACCAGGTGCCGCCGTTGCGCATCCAGGTCAAGTCCGCGTTACTCAGGAACTCCGCGTCCAGCATCATGGCGTCGTGGTTGCCGAGCAGGCTGAAGCGCCGTTTCCCGCCGGTAACCCAGCGCAGCACCTCGGCTGATGCGGGGCCGCGATCAACCAGATCGCCCACCGCAATGAGCCAGTCGACACTGGCGTCATAACCGGCGAGGTCCATCAAGCGCATGAGCATGTCCATCTGCCCGTGCACATCGCCGACAATCAGAAAGCGTCCGCGGCTCTCCGGATCTCGATCAGAATCCTGGTGCAGTTCGATATGAAAGTCCCTGTAGATCACGGCGCCTCTCCCTTGTCGAAGGTGAAGAGACCGTCCTTCCGGAAGCCATGCACACCCTCTTTCGGATAGCCCAACTGGTTGCTGACGATGCGCACGCCGTTCTGCATCAGATCGACGTTGTAGTGGGTGTGCCCATGCACCCACATGCGCACTGGCGGGCGAATCAGGTGATCGGCGTTGGAGTGGAAGCAGGTACTACCGATCTGTCCCTTGTAGTAGGGATCTTCAGTAGCAGCAGTCGGGCCATGATGGGTGACGACCAGCAGCGGTAACCTGTCCTTCTCGGCCTGGGTGATCTGTTCGTCCAGCCACTGAGCACTATCGGCATATTCCCCTGCTGCATCCGACGGGTGGAAGCGCTCCTGTCCCCAAAGGCGGATGTAGCTATGGTCAGCAAGATTCTGCTGGGCCCATTGCTGGGCTTCGGGCACACGGTCCGCGCCCAGCAGGGCGTAGTCGGTCCACAGGGTGCAGCCGAGCACGCGGATGCCGCCGACGTCGAGGGCACCGCACTCGAGGATATGGACGTTGGTGCCCTGAGCCATCTTCATGCAGCCCGCAAGTAGCGAGTCGATGTCGTGGCGGTAGAACTCATGATTCCCCATCACATAGACAACGGGCACGTGAGGGAAGGATTCAATGGCCCACTTCACACCGGCCGTGCCAACCGCGATGTCACCGGCCAGCACCACGAGTTCTTCCTTGCCGCGCTTGGTGGCGGGCCAGAAGGGGCGTCCGAACTCGAGGTGCAGGTCAGAGTAGATGCGGATTTTCATGGCTTATCGCTCCCCATAAGGCAAGGCGCGATGGGCGCGAATTAACGGCTCGCAGGTTTCGCAGGCGGTGATGACCCATCCTCCGACCGTGATCCCACGACCTGATCCATGCACCCCGCCGCAAAGGCAGCAGGTCTCCAAGCTGGTCTCCTCTAACGAAGCGATCAGCTCAAGAAGCTTTGGCGGCTGTGTGGGGCCATCTTCGCGCTTGACCGAGAAGGAATGAAATCCAGCTCGGGTGTGCAAGTCGAGGCGCAACGGACCGCCTGCGTGATACAGGCGCAGGCCGCCATACTTTTCCTTGATCTGCACCCAGCGGCTATCGGGATTCAGGCGAGACAAACCGGCACAGGCTTCTTCGACGAGGTGGTGCCAGCCGTCAGGCCAGCTGTAGGACCAGGAATTAGGTTCAGTGAACTGATACGGGTAGGCAGCCTTGAGGGCGGCGACGTTGTCGCGCTCGCCGGCATACATGTTGCCGGGGTGTGGGGTTGGCGAGCTCATGAGCGTTTCCCCTTCTTACGTGGCTTGGTGCCTTGCTTGGCCTTCGCTCGCTTGCGCGGCGGCGGCGCCTCGGACTCCGGCGGGATGGCGTCCAAGGCACGGATCAAGGCCTGAAGCGAAAGTAATCTGCCCACACTCTCAAAGAGCTGGAGGTACATCGCCCGCACCCCCGCCTCCCAGTCGGACCAGAGTCGATGGATGGCCTGTGCATCGGACGCATCACTCTGGATCGGAAACGGCTCGGCGAACATCGGAAGAGCCAGTGTGAGGTCGACCAGCTTGCAGTCCGGATCATCGTCGGCCAACAACAGCGCCCAAAACTTTCCGTCATCAATGGTGCCGATGACGGTCAGGGTGTGACCGGGGCACGCAGCGTCTCGATGCTCGATCAAGAAGGGGATGGCACGACCGCGCTTCAGGGCGTCGAGCTGTTCAGGGGGAAAGCGATTGATGGTAGACACAGGGATACTCCGGAGAACCAATTTCAGTGGTGCCCGGGGCCGGATTCGAACCGGCAACCTGTCGCTAATCTGGCGAAGCCATTCCGATGGAAGGGGTCGGCTTATAAGGCCGCTGCTCTACCTTTGAGCTACCCGGGCGGGGTCACAGCGTGAGGACACGCATATGCCGCCGGGTATGAGGAAGGTCGCATGGATGCTGCCGCGCGCAGCCCGCTGACCAGCCATCAAGAGAACCTGATGGCGCGACGGCGAGGTGTAGTGGGTGCGGTGATCCATGGACATTAGGTTATCAGCGGGTTGAATCAGAAGTCGAGTGGGGTGGAGAATTTTGTGCTGGGCGAAGAAATACGTTGAAGATGCATGCAAAGTGTAGCTGGAAGGCCGCGGGGAAAATTTCATTGCGCCGAAACAATCTATGGCCCGATGATCCCGGCGCGCGTAAATGCGTTCCGAAGCATCTGAACGATTTCGACCAGCTCCAGCGCTTCAAGCCGATTCTTTCTGAGGAACGCGCGCCATTGCATTTGCTTTGAAGCATCGAGGGCGAAGCTATTGCTCAGGCCGACTGGCAGGACCACGGGCATCGTCATTCTCCGGCGCGCGAATGTCGCGTCGATGGCCCGCTTCATCTCACCGAGATCAAGCGTACCCTCGCGCAGTAGAATCCACAGATCGAAATAGTCCTTCATCCGGCTGTTCGCCAGGCCGAGCAGACAGATCGCATGAAACTTCTCGGCGACCACCGTATATTTCGGGTACGCGCGGAGTTGTGGTGGCGGCAGATCGCTCAGCAGCACCGGATACAGAATTGCTTCAGGTGCCGGTGTCACCGCGTCGCCGAAGCCGATGTCTACTTGCAGGGTCAGACGCGCACCATCTAGCGTTGCAGGCAGCTCGATGCGCACACCGCCGTAACCAGCCTCCTTTCGGGTTTCGTTGCCGAAGACCTGCTGCGGGTCGAACTCGATGCCATCTTCGAAAGCGATTCGGCAGATGTCCTGAAACACGGCAACCACTGAACCGATGTCGTCAGGGCCATAGCCGAGCAGATCGACATCGCGCGTAGGGCGGTGCGGGGTGTCGTACCAGAGAGTGAACAGCAGCGCGCCCTTAAGCAGAAAGTTGGGCGCGTGCGGCGAAACCGACAGGCGATAGAGCAGGCGCTCCAGGCCGTAGTGGGTCAGCACCAGGTTGAAATCCTGTTTGCGCGCATCGGCAACGTTCTTCAGCCGGGCACGGATTGAGGCGGCAAGGTTGCGACTCATGCGGTGAGCGATTCGAGATAGGGGCGCATGACATTGGCCACCCGGTTGATCGTCGCGTAGCGCGCCAGCTCGTCCATCGTGAAACGCTTCAGCCGCCAGCCTTCGTGCAGGGCTTCGAGTGCCACGTCGATGCCGATCTTGTTGCGATATTTGAAGCAGTCCGCAACCGTTTTGGCCACACAGAAAACGGGCACGGTGATGCCGTCCACCATCACCCGATCAACTCCCGCGGAAAGTGTTGATTCGGACATACGGATGACGCGCAGCGCAGGTTGATCAAGGCGCGGCGCCACGACATTGTTCGGCACCGCCAGCCAGACCTCAAACGGAGCCTGAGTGCCGATCTCATGAACGCGCAGCGCTGACAGCAGGCAAATCACACCCCGCGGAACCCGCAGGGCAACTTCCGCCAGCGAGCGATGCTCGCTTACCTGTTTGTTCGGCAGACTGTAAAGGCCACGCGCCACGCGCTGAATTTTTCCGGCAGCAACGAGCCGAGTGAGCACAACGGTGGGAAGGCCCCGGGCCTTTAGATCGCGGGCGCGCAGCAGACCTGCGCGTCGCGCTAGCTCCAGTGCTGATTTTTCGATGGTGGCATCAGGCTGCTTCATTGGGGGCTAGTCTGTTGCTTAATCAATAGTTATGTCAACAACTACATTGATTAAGAAACATGCAACTGATGCAAAGCCTCTTGCGAGCCTTTGTGGCACCCCTGCTGAGCGGTTGGCTCGTACTACAAAAGTGCAAGCTCCGCCACAACTGCTCCTATTAATTGGCGCAGACTGGTCTTGAAGGCCACATAAACACCCGCTCACCCTACGTAAGAAGCCAACAGGCGCGGACCCCATGGGTTACGGCATCGTGCTGGGACACCCCAAGCAGTCGCCCGCCACCATGAGCCAAATACCAAACAAAACTACACCTCGCGTCACTCTGGTGGTATCCCACAGGCATATGATCGTAGAGAGCTCTATCAATCCAGCAAAGTTGCGGGTACTGGAAAGAGTTTATCAGTCCCTCAGAGCTGTTTGCGAAGGGTCAAAAACATCTGTATCCGCAGGCCCCTTAACATCTAACGGTTATACGTTTGAAATACATGGTAGCGACATAAATCAAGATGATGCGAACAACTTTACGTGCCAACTACAAACGACACTTAACTGGTGCAACGCCACGACGAGATCTAAAAAAATACCGCAGCAGTCACAATCTGTAATAGACTTTTTTAAAGACTTGATAAGGGAACAGCTAGAATTAATTGTCGACGATAAAATATTTGACCTTCCTCCAACATATAAGCTCGTGGGCACTCCGAGCAGGACAGTCAATTATATAAATTTAGAAGACGAGCCCATAACGGCGATAGATCAGTCAAAAGGGACTGTCGAGCTAAAATCGGGTCATAAGCTCTATGTGCAGGACATCGCCAACTGTAAGGTGGGTCAAAAAATATCAATGACGGCCAAGAAGGTGCACACGCAGCAGATCAGCTATCTGTCAGAAGTCCCCGCCTGTGAATTAGACGCGGAGAAGCACTCACACCAGCATCACCAGCTAGATTTAGTCTACTCGATGTCAGAGACGAAACCGCACATAGAGCAAGAACCCACGACACTTGATGGAACAGACCACGTTGCAAACCAGATGGATGAGAAAGGGCTAGTGATAAATACCCTTGCGCGTCGATCTTCACAGCAACTTTTTCCAAAATCAATACCAAGTCAGCGAATACCTGTGCAGAAGCGCACAGAAATCGATCGTGATGGGCAGTACTAGGACGGTAGACAGAGGTGAATAGGGATCTAATGAGGTGACGATCCTTGCTGAACCGCGCAAGCATCACCTGATGCAATGGAGCATCAAATACTCGAGCAATCGGAGTTTTTATATCACTCCTACGACGACTAGGTCCCTGAAAAAAACGAAAGTAAGTTGGCGCACCTGCTAACTCATCAATGCCAAACACGAGCTGCTCAGTAACGCCCCGCTCAAGCCCATATGCTGGAGCCCAATGGGTTAGGCCCTCCTTTGATCGAGAGCGACGGATCAAATCATCAAAGGGAGCCAAGCCTACCGAGGATGGGAGTCCAATATCTCCCGATCCTGTGGATAAGGTAATGGGTGTCAGATTAATAGGCAAAACTCGGAGTAGACGACTAGCGAGTGACCTGAGCAATTGGCAACTTATCCAGATGGGGTCATTACGGCCGGCGCGCTGAGCGATACGGACTCGTTGCTTATCGGTAGCTACTGCGGAAACCTGCGGCAACATATTGATGATACATCTACGGCCGATGATAGATGTCAATGGTACTGCAGCAAGTTCTCGATGCGCAGTGAGATCGTGTACATAAAAGCAACTGGTCGTCGTTATGCGTGCATGACCCAGTTGGGCCGAGAGTTGACGGTATCTGCGTGCAGACTTATAAGCACAGTCGTTAACATCGCGATCAAGTTCAGTTTGCAGGAGCATCCTAGCGCGCTCCGTTGACCACTGGTGACGTAACAGATGAGGGTGCATCTTGATACCAGCACCCAACTCAAATACTTTTTGTATCAGTATGCGGAATCCATGAGGCCCGACCCCAGATCGATGGTCATCAAATGCACCGAGAGCAAGTGGGTAGCCCTTGTCAGATAGCCGAAGTTTCTCAGCTAGAATATATGCACGAACAATCTCTAACTCCATTGGCAACAGCAAATCGGATAAGGCCAGAATGCGCGTTCCGGCATTGGATTTGAGGCGCCGATAAAGACTTGGCCGGATGCGCAGGTAGGAACTTGAACCGGATAAATCAAAATCACTCAGTTGTAACCAAGATATTTCACCGATTCGCGCTCCCGTACGGCGTAATAAGATCAAAACAACTTGCGCCGCGAGGAGCTGACGTCTGGCGAGACAATGGTCGATCTCGATTAGGTCAGCAGCCATTAGGCGACTGGAGAGCCAATTCTGCGCTTGGTCATAGTCGCGGGCGCTCAACAGTGGGGATGCCGAGTACTCTACTTCAAAACCATTGCCAGAAACGGAAATGCAAACGGGCGGCAAATCAAAACAACGAGAGAGATAACGATGAAAGTCTTCAAGTGTCGAAATTGCTCGTGTCAAGGAAATATGGTCCGCCTTTGACTGGATAACCATGTCATATCCATCAAGCAGTTCATCCGCATCTAGCTCAGCAAGAGCAACCCCTGAGAAGACTGCAAGCAACTCTTGAGCAATAGTCCCTACATACGTCGCGATGGTGCTGACTGCTGGCTTCGACTTGAGTCTAGTGCCACTAACGGCCATCGATAGAGAGAATCCGATGAGCGCTGCCTCGATGGTTTGTGGCGGGCCTGCCTCAAATCCAAGAGTTTTTTGGAGACCCCTCAGGTTGTTGGCGAGATCCTCCAGCCTGATCGCTCTGCTTCGAGCACCTGGGGAGAGCTTTGACATGGCCGCCCTGAGGCGCCTGGAAACCCATCTTTGACGAGCCGAAATCTCCAGTCGCGGCTTTTTTCGAGGGTCGGCTTCACTGATAGTTTTTGAAAAATCTAGCTCCTCACCCTTTATGTCGCTCGCACTTTCAAGACGCGAAGGTAGATTTTGACGATTGGTCGCCAAATCCTGAAGATTCGCTGACGTCGAGCCCCCGCTGATTGCATGCCTCAAAAAACCGGGTAATTCCAATACGGAGGCAACGTCCACAAGAGCTCGAAGGGTCCTGGGCAGGTCGTCACATTCAGGACACAGATCTGCAGGCAATGCGCCCCTCAATCCATCATGGGCCGATATTTCTTCCCTCTGCGCTGGGATCAGATTGAGGATTAATGCCGTTGCTGATGAAACGACTTCTACCCGTCCACCGTCAAGGTCGAAGTAAAGATTGCTGTCCTTTTTGCTCAGACGCTGCGCAGCTACATCCCCCTTAGCGATGGATAGAATATGATCAACACTGATCAGACTGTTGTCCAGTATTAAAGCCAAGATTCGGAGTGCTAAAGGATGATCACGCCTCATATCTGGGTCAGTGATTGCTCCAGCCCACCAAGCGCGAATCTTTAAGATCAACTCATAGGCAGCGGCAGAATTTCTTGTGAGTGTGGTTTTTTTAGCCACCCTGGGGAACGACGGACGAGCCAATGGAGAGTAACGGTAACCTCGGTCAATTGCTTGTCGAACCAATGATGACAATAAACGATAAATCCGAAGGCACTGCATCGAGTCGTGGCTATGGTCCTGCTTGATACGCACCAACAATTTTTGCACCGCCTGATCAGCCACCCTGACGGACAAGATTATGTCTCCCGGTTTCTGACTAGGTGCCTCGAGAAGCAATCCTTTAAGTTCTGCAAACTCCTGCTGGATAACCGAGGACAACCACTCCATTGCTGCACGTTTAGAGTCTACCCTCGACTCTCCAACCACCCTGAGGGTGCACCGATTAGCGCGTCTTACCAATGATTCATGCTCAGCCTGTTCGCGCTCCCACAACATCTTTATAAAGTGATTTAAAGTTTGTTGTTTATTCTCCTCAGCCAGCCCTCGATGAACTTGAATCCCCCACAACGCTTCAACTTGTTGGAGCGTCGGCCTAACTTCATCCAAGAGTCGGGTCGGAGCCACCAAACCCGTATCACTCGCAGGGAAGCCAGAAAGGTCAAGGTGTCCTAAGTGGAAATGTACCGCAATCGGTGATGCGCCTGCACCCCGAAGAGCCATACACAGGTTGGGACGATGCCAGCTACGAGGTCCGAATAGTCCCCAACTTTCGGGGAGCGAGTTATCCCAGTCTGACAGAGATCCATTTCTCGGAGCACCGTCCGACTGCAAGTAAAAAAAAAGTGGTGCTCTACCCTCCAGCAGGAGCCCAACCCGCTTCTTCAGTAACTCAGAGGCCCATGGCAATGCAGCAAGAGCAATGCAGTGGGCACGGTAAAGCTTGATCGCCTCTGCCAACTTCGGGGTGAGCGCTACTGCTCGGTTAAGATGCGCAGCATCGACGGGTTTGTCGCTGACGACGCCAAGATTACCCATCAAATCAAACTGTAAAAGGGTCAATTCATACAGATGGAGGTTTCTTCGATGACTGCTGATCAGCGCAATATGGAGCGCCAGATAGTCAGTAAGCTTGTTGTGCAATACGATGGCGTGAGCACGATTTTCCCGGGCTAAGGTTAAAGAGCATGTGAGCCTTTGATTCAGGTTCGATATGCCATCGCTGATCCGATGAGAATCAACCAAGGTAGCCGGACCCAATCTTCCGTGGTCAGTGCGCGCGCCTTGCGAGGACGCGTCTGAGAGCGGTAAGAAGGCCCCAATTGCATTTAGATATGACCTGCGAAGCTCTTCAGGATGGGGTGAGTAGTAGTAGAGCGGCGCTGAGGTCCGGCCGAACATGTCACCACAGATCACCATGGCTGCGCACAGGTCATGACTCGACTCTTGCACCCGGCAGCTGAGCCAGCGGCGCAGGCGCGCCAGGGTCGTGCCCGCCTTTTCGGTCAACTCCTTTATTCCCTCATCGATGTCTACACCGACCGCAAGATCTAGAACACGCGCTGTCCCCGTCGGGCATATCCTCACCAACAGCTCCCGTAGTTGGGTGGGCATCGGCAAGGAAAACTGAACTGCTGTTTGTGAGTAAACCGCCTGTTGATCAACGCTGGGCTTGAAGACGCCTTCTGGCTCGATGACCGACATGAAGATCTGCTCAGCCGTAGGATCAAGGGTGAGTCTTTTCTCCGCACCGTTGGGAGGTGGTCTTCCCACGCGGGCATCAAGAACGCGCGGCCGGGAGCGCCCTGTTACAAGCGTTGCCAAGACGATGAGCGCACCCAACAATCTATTTAGAGGCGCCTCATCCAAGCTCAGGAGGTTTTGCACCTGCTGCACCACCCGCTCCACTTCCTTATGAGTGGCCACCTCGTGATGCTCTGGATCGAGGTCAAAATTACGAGTTCGTAGAGACTGCTCGAAGTAAACGGCATCGAGCGCTGCAGACGGAGGGCTTGCTCCCCGCCCCACCGGTTGGGTTGGTTCCGGAACGTCAACTGGCAGCTCAATGTCAGGCTCATCGTCACCAGGCGACCTTGGGGTCGAGGATCGAATCGGGCGGCGGCGATGCCGGAATTCTTTGGCGTCAACAGCCTTGGTCGGGAGGAAGTGCCCCCCAACCAATGGGGTTAGCCATGAGGCAAAGGCCTTACCCCAACATCGGGCTAACTGCTTTGAACCATGGAGGGCAACAAACGAGCCGAGTGCATCGATGAACGGGCCGGCGGCAAGGTGCTTCTCGAGGCCATCGCCCCGCTGGGGCGGAGTGCAGTGGACCTTCTTGGGACCACCCAGACCAGAAATTAGGTCTCCGAACAACCGTAACTGGGCCGCAGTCGGGCAGCCATCGACTGATTGAAACCGAGCGCAACTGGCCAGGAGGTACACCGCCCTCATTGGCTCAAGCTGTGACCACGAGCGCTGAATAATCAGGACAGCGAGTGGCTGGTGCGTGGCAAAGTTCTCGAGCGGTTGATGCTCAGGGTCCGCCCCCACAACATCCCTGAGAGAGCTCAGTATGCTTTCGGCCCCAGCCGGGGGGATCGAAGACTTAGAGAACAAGTGTCCGACCAGCGGCAGAAACCATGGGGCCGTGTTGCTGATCGTGAGCAGGCGTGTTGCGACCCAACGCAAGTGCTCGGGATGACCAGCGCCAGCAACAACCAATAGCTTGGTAACTACAGTGGCATGTTGCCGTTCGCCATCGGACAAGCTGCCCTCAATCGACCGTTGAAGAACGTCAAAATCGTCTGGCGCTACTGGGTTGGTGGAACGTGGCATCGGATCCAACCAGCTGCCTAGGGGAACCTAGATGGTATCAGTGCGGCCCTAAACGACAACTGTAGATTAGGACATCATTGATCAGTAGAGCGAAGGTCAAGGACTGTCGCCTGCCAACTAAGCTTTACGGCTGAACTAGATGTCCTCAATCGGCTCAAACAGTGGATTTACCTGTAAGAGCTACGTTTCATACCAGACTGAAGCGACCTTGCAAACGACGTGGCGGCTACGTTTTACCCCGCAACAGGTCCTTCACTACCGAACGCTATCACTGTTCAGACTCACTTTCACACGGCGAGCCTTGTACTGACCACCAATTTGAAAAACACCGCCCCCGGCGCCACAAGGTTCCGGGGGCTTTGTTGTTCAGCTTCTCTCGAAGCGATGGCCTCGGCGTCGTGACAAGGCGAGTTCAGGCGCGCATCGGGCTTCGCCGAACTTCATCGCGACAAGAGTGACAGCGGCCCGCAGTCAGTGATTGCGGGCCGCAGAACATCCCTAGGGCTAGTGAGCTGCAGCAGGCTCAGCAACCAGCTCGCGCGTGCCCCCCTCGTCCGCCGCCACCAACAGGTACATCACCGGCACCACGTAGAGGGTCAGCAGTGTGCCGATGGTCATGCCCGCCGCGATCACTAGGCCAATGGAGAAGCGTGCCGCAGCGCCGGGCCCCGACGCCAGCAGCAGCGGAACCATTGCCACCACCAGTGCGGCGGTGGTCATGAGGATTGGCCTCATCCGTATGCTCGCCGCCTCTTCGATGGCCGCCCGTTTACTGATGCCCTGCAGTTGCAGCTTGTTGGCAAATTCGACCACCAGAATGCCGTGCTTGGAGATCACCCCGATCAGCGTCACCAACCCGACTTGTGTGTAAATATTGAGCGTTGCGCCGGGGAAGCTGCTGAGCTGCATGCCGTTGGTGATGCTGAGAATGTTGATCACCAGCAATGCGCCACAAACAGCCATCGGCACGGTGATCAGCATGATCAATGGGTCACGGAACGACTCGAATTGCGCCGCCAACACCAGATAAATAATGACGATGGCGAATGCGAACGTCGCCACCAGCGCAGCGCCTTCCGTCTTGAACTGGCGGGAGGCACCGGAGTAGTCGATCTGGAAGCTGGCGGGCGCCACTTCGGCGGTGATGTCCTCAAGAAGTTTCAACGCCTCGCCCTGCGTCACGTCGGGTCGCGGGACGGCGATGATGGTGTTGGAGTTGAGCTGCTGGAAGTGCTCGATGGCCCTCGGCACGATCCGCTCGGTGACCTTTACCAAGGTCGAGATCGGCACCAGATCACCGTTGCGGGCGCGGGTGTAATAACCCTCCAACTGCTTGGGGTTCAGGCGCGCCTGCCGGTCCACCTGCGGAATGACACGGTACGAGCGACTCTCGTAAGAGAAACGCGCGGCCTCACCGCCGGCCAGCAGTGCCGATAGATCGGCACTGAGCTGCGACATGTCGACCCCGAGGAGCGCCGCCTTGTCGCGGTCGATTTCGACCACACCCTCGGGCCGGTCAACTTTCAGACGCGACGCCAAGTAGAAAAATCGGCTCGATTCATTGGCGCGCTGAATGATCTCGTCGCTGATTTGGGCAATGGTCTCGACACTCTCGGTCGACTTGAGAATGAACTCCACCGGATACCCCTGCCCTGGCGTCGGCAGCGCTGCAGGCTCAACGCCGACCCAGCGCATGCCGGTCACCTCTTCGAGATTGGGCGTCAGTCGCTCAAGGACCTCGGCGGTTGACACCTCGCGGGTCGTCCATGGCTTCATCATCATGCCGATGAAGCCCTGACTGGTGCCGCCCGCATCGCCAATGCTGAAGCCGAAAGAATTGTCGACATCAGGGTCGTCAAGGATGCGTTGCTGGGCGTCGGCGAAGTATTTGTTGAAATACTCTTGCGAGGCGTAGCCGTCAGTCTCGACAATGGAAAACGCAAAGCCGAAATCCTCGTTCGGCGCCAGCTCTGATGGTGTCGCGCGGAACAGGAAATAGCACGACCCGATGACGATCACCGCAAACACGGTGATGACCATCGGCGTATTCATGGCACTGTGCAGACGCCGCTTGTAGGCGCTACGCCACGACTCGAAGCGCTGGTCCAGCCAATCAGCCAGGCGGTTGGGCTCCCCCTCGGGTCCGTGTGACGGCTTGAGGATTTTGGCGCACATCATGGGGGTCAACGTCAGCGCAATCACCCCTGAGATGACCACTGCACCGGCCAGGGTGAACGCGAACTCGCTGAACAGCGTGCCGGTGATGCCGCCCAGAAATCCGATGGGGGCGAACACCGCGACCAGGGTGATGGTCATGGCGATGACGGGTCCGAGCAACTCACGCGCGCCCTGGATGGCGGCATCAAACGGTTTCATGCCCTCTTCGATATGACGATGAATGTTTTCCAGCACGATGATCGCGTCGTCGACCACCATGCCGATGGCGAGCACCATCGCCAGCAACGTCAGCAAATTGAGCGTGTAGCCCATCAGCAGCATGAAGAACAGCACACCCACCAGCGACAGGGGCACGGTGACGGCCGGAATCAGCGCACTGCGCACCGACCCCAGAAACAGGAAGATCACCACCAATACGATGACCATGGCCTCGGCCAGCGTGATCTGAACTTCGGAGATGGCATCGCGGATATACTCGGTACTGTCGTAAGAAATCGCGCCGTCCAGCCCGTCCGGCATCTGCTCGACAACACCTGGCCACAGCGCCCGGACCTCGGCAATGGTGTCCAGCACATTGGCTTCCGGGCGAGGATTGATCGCGATAAAGATTGCGGGAACGCCGCCCCAGGTGGTGATGCCGTCATAGTTCTCGGCGCCCAACTCCACGTCAGCCACATCGGAAAGCCGCACCACCGAGCCCTCATCCGACTGGACGATCAGTTCCTTGAACTGCTCTGCGGTGCGAAGGTCGGTCTGTGCTGACAGGCCGATGCGAACGAAATTGCCCTTCATCTCGCCCACCGCCGACAGCACGTTCTGCGAGCGGATGCGCTCGTACACGTCTGCCGCCGTGAGGTTGTGCGCGGACAGCCGCTCCGGCTTCAGCCAGACACGCATGGCGTAAGTACGTGCACCGAGAATGTCCGCCTTTTCGACCCCGGCAATGGTCGACAGTTGTGGCTCGACGATGCGTGTCAGGTAGTCGGTGATCTGACTGGGGCTCAGCACTTCGGAGTAAAACGACAAATACATTGCGGCCGTGCCCTGTGACTCGGCGACCTCGACCACGGGGTCTTCGGCGCCAGGCGGCAATTGGCTGCGCAGCTTGTTGACCTTGGCCGAGATTTCGGTGAGCGCCTCGTTGGGGTCCTTGTCCAGCCGCAAATAAGCGTTGATCACCGAGGTGCTCAGGCCGGTGCTCGATCCCAGGTAGTCGATCCCGTCGGCCGTGGCAATTTCGCGTTCCAGCGGGGTGGTGATGAAGCCTTCCATCAGGGCCGCGTCGGCCCCAGGGTAGGCCACGGTGACGGTCACCTGGGCGGTCTGCAGCTCGGGGTACTCACGCACCTTCAGGTCAAGGCCGGCCCGGATCCCCAACAGCAGAATCGCCAGGCTGATGACCGTGGCCAGCACAGGCCGCTTGATGAATATGTCGGTGAAATGCATAAGGACCTATCTGTCGCTAAGCAACGTGACGAGCCACCGTCGCAACCGCGACGATGGTGAAAGCCGAAGCAGTGCCAAGGCCGTTTAAATGGGCGCGGTCCACTAGCCTTGTTCCGGGTTAGGGTCAAGCTCGGCATCGGGCGACTGGTCGTAGTCGATTTTGACCGGCTGGCCGTTACGCAGCTTAAGCAGGCCCGACGTCGCGACTTCATCGCCCTCCTTCAACCCATCGACAATCGCCACGAAATCACCGCGCGCGTCGCCCACGGTGACAAAGCGCTGAACGGCCTTCTTCTCGGCCTCGCCTTCCTGCGGATCTTCGACTGGCTCGATCACATAGACCGAGGTGCCATAAGAGCTGTAGTTGATGGCCGTTCGAGGAACGGCCAGCACGTCACGGGAACCCTCCAGGCTCAGGATGACCTGCCCGAACATTCCCGGACGCAGCCGCTCATCACCGTTAGGAAACCTTGCGCGCACCAAAAAGTTGCGGGTCGCGGTTTCCACGCGCGGCTCGATGGCCAACACCTTGCCGCTGAACGTTTCTTCAGGCCAGGCGTCGACTTTGATCGCCACCTCGAAGCCGGCCTCAACATCGCCAAAGTGCTGTTCTGGAAGCGAGAAATCGAGGTCGATCGGGTCCAGTGACTGCAGGTTGACGATGGCCGTCCCCGGCGACAGGTACTGCCCGACAGCCACCCGACGCACCCCCAAACGGCCGTCAAACGGCGCGCGGATGTCCTTCTGTGCCAGCCGGGCGGCCTGCGCCACCGCCGCCGCCTTGGCCGCGTCAAACTCGGCCGTCACCGTGTCCAGTTCCGACTTCGAGATCGCTTCCTGCTGGAACAATCGCTGGCGACGCTTCAGGTTGGTCTCGGCCAGATCAGCCTGGGCGCGCAACTGCTGGAGTTCGGCGCGCTCGGCGTCAGCCTCCAGATCAATCAGCCGGTCACCGCGCTTGACCGCGTCGCCCGACTCGAAGTGGATCGCGGTGACGATACCGCCGACCTCCGCCGTCACGTCGGCGCCATTGACCGCCACCAGCGTGCCGATGGGCGTCAACTGATTGGGCCAGGTCATGGCCTCCGCCGCTGCCGCCGAGACCGTTGCCGTAGGCGTCGGCATGTTGTCGACATACTCGTTCATCATTTTGGTGCCGAACCACTTCATGCCGAACACGGCACCGAACACGATGCCGGTGAGGATGAGCATGATCAGCATGCGTTTGGTGGTCATGAGTGTTCTCTAAAGAAAGATGAAATCGTCATTGCGCAGGCTGCTCGAACAGGGTGTCGATGGCGATGAACTGCTCGACCGTTAGGGTGCCTGCCGTGGACTGCAGAACGAGGATGTTGGAGAGCAGGTCGTAGCGCGCACCGTTGAGGTCGCGCTGTACCTGCGCGGTTCGACTTTTCGCGTCAAGCACATCAGTAATGGTGCGGGTGCCTGCGTCGTAACCGGCCTCGACCGCGGCCTGTGCGGCGCGAGCCGACACCAGCGACCGACCAAAGGCTTCCGTATTGGCACGTGCCACCTCCACGTCGCGGAACTGCCGCGCGATTTCACGCTGCAGGTCCAAACGCGCCGCCCGTAGCGCGTACTTGGCCTCGTCGTGGCGTGCGGTGGCCTCACGAAAACGGCTGCTGGTGACACCACCGCCGTAGATTGGCACCGTCACTTCGATCCCGAGGCGCGCCTCGTTCTGGCGCTGGCCGATGGAATATTCGGTCGAATCGTTGTGCACCAGCGTCGCGACGAGATCAGCCATCGGCTGCGATTCAGCCTTGCGGCTGCGGGCATCGGCCGCGGTGATTTCGGCCTGTCGCTCAGCAATGACCAGCGCGCTGCTGTTTTCTTCGGCAATTTCCAGCCAACCGTCAACCGACGCCGCTCGCAGCGCAGGCATCGACGCGGCCTGCTTCAAGCTGGGCAGCGGCCGGTCAAATGGCCCCGTCAGTTCTGCAAGTGCGTCGATGGTGTCATCGACTGCGGCCTGTGCGGCAATGCGCTGCGCGCGACTCAGGTCATCACGCGCTTCAGCCTCACGCAGGTCAAGGCCGGGCACCAGTTCAGCCTCATAACGCTTGCGCGTGTCTTCGAGCGACTCGCGCACAGCGAGCCCTTCGGCCTCGACCAGTGCGAGTTGGTCCTGCGCGTTTAGGGCCTCGAGGTAGCGTCCCGCCACGCGCGCCACAAAATCGATCTGTTGCTGCCGAAACAGCGCGTCAGCCAGTGCCTCGCTGGCATTGGCCCGATCACCTCGTACGCCCCAGTCCATGCGCAGCAGGGGCTGGCGGGCTTCAAGTGATGCAGTCCACGACGGGTAGCTTTCCCGTGCCTGACCAAAGGCGAACTCGGAATCGCTGGTGGTGAGCTGTGCCCCGCCGAACGCGTCCAGCGTGGGTCGTAAAGTGCCGCGATCCTGCTCACCGAGCTCCCGATCGGCGCGCTGCGCCGCAAAGGCAGCGAGATAGGTCGGGTCACGTTCTGCCGCCCGCTGCAAGGCCTCGTAAATCGACATCGCGGCACTGGCCGGCCCAGTCAGGCTGGCCAGCAAAAGCGCCAACCCAAAGGTGCGGCCGCGCTCAGGCGTGATCGCAAAGATCATGGAATACCTCGTTCTGGATACGGTGAATCAGTGCGTCAAGGGCCACTTCGTCATGCGGGTCCACCACCGGCTTCCAGCCAAAGCCGTTGAGCATCACGTTGGTGTGCCGGCACAGCAATCGATAAGGGTCTTGGGATTGATAGGCTTCGCACACACCCTCGGCATGCACAAGATCGTGCACGCCACAGGTCAGTGCCCAAAAGCCGACGGCCAGCGACTCTTCAGTGAGGCCGCCCAGCAACAGGTCGCCACCCGCCACCGCGTCGGCAATGATGCCGTTGACGATGTCACTGATCGGCTCGGCGGTTTGCGCCATAAATTCGGCGCGCCGCGCCGGCGACGCGGCGCCCCAAACCACTTCACAGAAAGTGTATTGGGCGATACGGAAGTATTCGGGATTGCGCTGCACGAAAATGCTGTCGGCCACGGCGATGGCAAACAGCCGCTCGCGACTCGGCGCCTGCCAATCGGCCACCCGCGCAAAAAGGCTCACGTGCTCGGTGGCCGTGGCCGTGGTGAGGGCAACCAGCAAATCCTCTTTGCTGCCGAAATGCTGATACAGCGTACCGACCGAGTATTCGCAAAGCTCGGCCAGTCGCGCCATCTGAAAGCCCAACAGGCCCTCGTCGCGAATGAGGTCACGGGCGGCGTCGAGAAACACCTTTTCGCGGTCGAGAAACTCCCGCTGTCGACGCTCCTTGATCCCCATGAAGACCGCTCACCCTGACTGAACGACGCGATTCTGAACATCATTCATAAAATAATCAAGCGTTAATAAAAATGAAACAATTCAGATCAAGGGTGACTGTCTTTATGACCAGTTATCGGGTTCAAACTCACACACCGAACGCCCCAAAGCCGACTCGGGCTTCGGGGCCTGATCTTTGATGACACTGGGTACGCGGGGGTTTACGACATCCCCTGCATCGGTCTGGCGTGCGTCGCTGGTGCAGCGCTTACAACAAAGCGCGATCGCGCCGCCAGAACGAATAAATTGTTGGAAGCGCTGCACTCGTGTCCTGAGTCAGAGATTCCTTGAAGAAATCACCGAGAATTTTTTCGTGACTGGCAAGGCGCGATCAAGCGTCATTGTCGAACGATGACCATGAGGGGCAACGCGGGCCGGCGCGAAAAAGGCCGGCGAGTTCGCATGCGACTTGCTGACTCAGGACACTAGTGCCGATACCCTTTCACCCGCACCTTGAAGCTGGTCGCGGGCCCGGGCGTCGGCGCGGTCTTGGTCTTCAGCTCGTAGCCCGGCGGGTCCAGTTCCAGGTCCATCTTGTAGAACAGGCGCGCCATCGACAGCGCAATCTGGATTTCCGCGAGGCTCTTGCCGAGGCAGGTGTGCGGGCCACGACCGTAGGGTGAATAGGCGCCGGGCTTCATGTGCTCGGCGCGCTCCTTGGTGTAGCGGTCGATGTCGAACGTGAACGGGTCGGGGTAGCACTCTTCCATGAAGTGCGGCACCGAGGTGCCGACATAGAGCATCTGCCCTTCCCGAATTTGGTGCCCGGCAAACACGAAGTCCTTGTTGGCGGTGCGCATCTGTGCCACGGCAATGGGATAGAGGCGCATGGTTTCCATGATCGCGCCCTGCAGGGCCGGAATGCGTTGCAGCAGGTGGTCTTCGCTGATCTCGCCATCGGCAAACAGCGCGTCCACCTCTTCCAGCACACGCCGCTTGACCTCGGGGTGCTTGAGCACGGTGTAGGTGATGGCAGCGGTGGTGTTGGCCACGGTATCGAGGCCCGCCACGTAAGGACCGGTGATGGTCACCACCAAGTCGCTGGCGGGCATCACGTCGGGCTGGTTGACGTGGGCTTCCATGATGTTGTCGATGAGATTTTTCTGGTCGGCCGGCTTTTCACCGTCGCGGCGATAGCGCGCCAGCCAGTCGTTGATCATGTTGTTGCCCAGCTCGACGACACGCGCCTTGGCCTTCTTATACTCGGGCCGCTGCAACAGGATTTTCGGCCGCTGGCGGGTGACCAGCACGTTGAGGATGTACAGAATCGCCGTGCGGATGTCGGCCACGTATTCCAGCGGCGCGGCGCCAGTGAGGATGGTGCCGAGCTGATCGACCACCATGTACTGCATGGCGGGCAGCACGTTGACCGAGGTGCCGACCGGCCAGTCGCGCTCGAAGCAGCCGTCGGTAATGCTGACCAACTCGTTGTAGCGGCCCTTGATCGATTCCTTGGAATAGCCGTGGCGCATCACGTCGCGCAGTTGTTTGTGCGACTCGCCGTCTTCACCGGTCAGTACGCGCTTCGCGCCGTACTCGTTGACCAGGCCTTCCCAGAACTCCTTGGAGCGCAGGCAGTCCTTGCCTTCGCGGGTGCCCATGAACGTGGCCGCTTCGATGCCGCTGATCAGCACGTACTCCTTGCCAAGAATCTTGACCCGGCTGACCGGGCCGTATTCGCGGTAGCAATCGACGAAGAAGCGCGTCGGATCCTTGGCCATCTGCAGCGTATTACCCAGCAGCGGCAGGCCGCGTACCAGCGGCGGCTCTTTGGCAACGGGGGCATCAATGACAGCGCTCATCGTGCATCCTGAAATCTCGGGTGTGCTTCGAGCATACGCAGCGGGTTTTGCCGGCGACTCATGCAATCGGGCGAGTTTTGGCGTTGCTGGAGCGGCGCGCCGAAACGCACTCGGATGACAGGGGGCCGTGTGTTCAAGCGCGCAAACCAGACGCTCTGGCCGCCTTCTCCCCTCGCCCGCTTGCGGGAGAGGGTGGCCCGCAGGGCCGGGAGAGGGCGCGTCGCAGACGCGGGGAACTTAGCCGACGCTTCCTGGCCCCCTTCGGGTGCCGCCCTCTCCCCCTGCCCCTCTCCCGCAAGCGGGAGAGGGGTGCCAGCGCGCGATCATTCGCCAGCCTAAATTCGCTGGGGAATGAGGGCATCCACCAACCCCCACTCCAAGGCCGTCGCGGCGTTGATGCGCTGGCCGCTGAGCACCCACCACGCGGTGTGCTGGCGGCCGATGCGGCGGCTGATGCTGACGCAGCCACCCGCACCGGGAATCAGGCCCATGGCCCGTTCCGGCAACTGAAACCACGCGTCTCGGCGCGCCTCGACACGCCCGGCAAATGCCGGAAACTCGATGCCCGAGCCGATGCAGGCACCGTGCACCATCACCGTGACCCGGTCGGCCATCTGCGCCAGCCGTCGCCCCGGCAACGCGACGCTGCGCACCAGGTGCGCGGTGGCCGGGTCTGGCGCGGTGCCAAACTCGCTGAGTTCACCGCCGGTGGAAAAGCACCGCCCGCGACCGGCGATGCGCACTGCCGGGCGCGCCGGGTCCGCCAGCAGCCGCTCCAGCTCGGTGAGCAGCGCGTCGCGCATCTCCACCGACATGGCATTGCGGTGTGATGGCCGGTTCAGCCACAGCGTGCAGCCGGCATCGTCCGCTTCGAGCACCACCGCCGGCCCGGAATCCACGGCCGGCGGCGGCGCCGACGCAGGTCGACTCGCCAACCAGCGCCGATGCTCGGGCCCTGCCTGCAAGGTCGAATACGCCAGCGATTCCGCAAACAACGCGGCGGGCAGATCCAGCGTTTCGATCTGCCGCAACACTTGCACCAGCACCAGTGCCGCCAATGGCGTTGCCGCAATGCCCTGCGCCAGCCGCGTGGCCTCGGCAACGGTGCCGACCCGCACATCGACCGCTTCAGACAGAGCGGCCTGCGCCGTGCCAACGCCAATCACCGGACAGCCAAGCTGGCGCAGCCATGGCAGCACGGCCGGGTGCATCGTATCGGTCATTCCGACGTCGAGGTCCACCAGCAGCGCCGGATGGCCGTCGAGCACCGACAGCCGCTCGCCCGCCATCGCCATGGCCTGCAGGGCGTCACCGGACATCAGCATCATGGTCAGCCGCCGCGCCCGGTCATCTGCGCGCTGACCGCCCACAGGCGCCGGGCCGCGTCGTCGTCCTGCGCCCAGCGTTTCGGTTTGACCACCTTGCGGTCCACGCCGTATTGCCCGGTAACGCCTTCCACCTCGGGCGACAACGCAAAGTGGATGGACGCCGTCGCGCCCTTACCCGGACTGCGGAAAAAGGGTTTGAGCATCGCCATCACCAGTCGTGCGTAGCCGCCGTTCTGTGACGCCAGCCCGGTACCGACGGCGCCCGGGTGCACGCAGTTGGCGGTCACGCCGGTGCCTTGCAACTGGCGCGCCAGTTCGCGCGTCCAGAGGATGTTGCAAAGCTTGGATTGGCTGTACACCGCCAGCGTGCGGTAGCGGCGGGTCCGGTATTCAAGGTCGTCAAAATCGACGCCCTTGACGAACGCGTGGGCATTGGAGGCGACGCTGACAATGCGCGCCGGGGCGCTGGCGACGAGCCGTTCGCGCAGGCGCTCGGTGAGCAGAAAATAGGCCAGATGGTTGACCGCAAAGGTTTCCTCGATGCCGTCCTCGGTCTCGCGCCAGGTGTCGTTGACGATGCCGGCATTGTTGATCAGCAGGTGCAGCGGCAGGCCGGTGGCGAGAAAGGCATCGGCCACGGCGTGCACGTCGGCCTGGCGCGACAGATCGCCGAGCAGCACGTAGACCCGCTCGTGCCCGGCGTGGGCCACCAGTTCACGATGCAGCGCCTCGCCCTTGGCGGGGTTGCGGCACACCAGGTACACCGTCATGCCGCTGGCCGCCACGGCGCGCGCAGTTTCGCGGCCAATGCCGCTGGTGGCACCGGTGATCAGGGCAACACGGGCTGCGGATGACATGAGATCGCTCCAATGAATAGAGCAGGCACTTCAGCACAGAAACCCAACCGAGAAGTCGACCGAATGGTGGAGCCGGACCACGGAAGCCAAAACGCGAACAGCTTTCAACGCAAAGGCGCAAAGAAACCAAGGGTCAGTTCTTCGCCCCGCAAAAACCCATATTTCATCTTTGCGTCCTTGCTTTTTCCCTTTGCGCCTTTGCGTTGAAAGCCTTTGATTTCTCGACCCTCGACCCCGCCCTGCTATCCCTCGCGCATTCGGGTGAGGCAGACTCACCAACTCGGCGTCACGCTCACGCCATCCCTCACATCGAGCCCGACATGTCTGACGACGTCCTGATCGAACACCGCGACGCGGTGCTGTGGATCACCCTCAACCGCCCGGAACGGCGCAATGCGATCAATGAGTCGGTGATCCACGCCATCGGCGATGGCATCGGCCAGGCCGTGGCGGACCGTGACTGCCGCGCCATCGTGCTCACCGGCACCGGCGACAAGGCCTTCTGCGCCGGCGGCGATCTGGCGAAAGGTGCCACCGGCAACCCCTTCGGTCTCGACCACTCGCGGCCGCAGCACTACATGGTCGAGCTGTTCAAGCGCATCCAGGACTGCACGCTGCCGATCATTGCGCGGGTCAACGGCCACGCGCTTGCGGGAGGCTTTGGCCTGCTCTGCGCCTGCGACATGGCCATCGCCGCAGACGACATCCGCCTCGGCGCGCCCGAGTCGAAGATCGGCATGACGCCGATGACCATCCTGCCGTACATGATGCGGGTGATTCCGCCGCGCCGGCTGCAGGAGATCTGCATCACCGGCGAGCCGTTCACGGCGCAGGAAGGGCTGGACTGGGGCATCCTCAATTACGTGGTGCCGCGCGCCCAGCTGGACGAAAAGCTAGCCTGGCTGCTGGGCCGCATTCTCAACACCTCGCCGACCGCCGTGCGCATCGGCAAACAAACCTTCAACGCCATGCGCGACATGAGCCTGCGCGATGCACTCGAGTATTCGCAGGTGATGTTTGCGCCCATGGCCTCGACCGAGGACGCGCTCGAAGGCCGTGCCTCGTTCGTCGAGAAGCGCGCACCCCACTACACCGGACGCTGAACATGAAAGAACCCATCCGCATCGGCTGCGCGGCCGCGTTCTGGGGCGACTCCGCCGAGGGCGCCCGCGAGCTGGTGGCGCGTGGCCAGCTCGACTACCTGGTGTTCGACTACCTGGCCGAAATCACCATGTCGCTGTTGGCCCGGGCGCGCGCCAAAGACCCGAACGCCGGCTTTGCCACGGACTTTCCCGCCGTGATCGCCGCACTGGCGCCACAGATCAAGGCGCAGGGCATCAAGGTGGTCAGCAACGCCGGGGGCGTGAATCCCGAAGCCTGCAAGGCAGTGCTCGACGGGCTGTTGCAGGCAAAAGGCATCGACCTGACGGTGGCCATCATTCGCGGCGACGACCTGCTGCCGCGCGCCGCCGAGTTTGCCGACGTGCGCGAGATGTTCAGCGGCGCGCCCCTGCCCGACAAGTTGTGGAGCATGAACGCCTACCTGGGCGCCTTCCCCATCGCCCAGGCACTCGCGGGCGGCGCCGACATCGTGCTGACCGGGCGTTGCGTCGACAGCGCGGTCGCGCTGGGGCCGTTGATCCACGAATTCGGCTGGCAGGCCGACGACTTCGACCGGCTGTCGGCGGGCAGCCTGATCGGCCATCTCATCGAATGCGGCACCCAGGTCACCGGCGGCGTCAGCACCGACTGGCAGGCCGTGGCGGCTGACTGGGACCGCATGGGCTTTCCCGTTGCCGAATGCCACGCCGACGGGCGCTGCGTCATCACCAAACCCGAGGGCAGCGGTGGCCGCGTCTGCGTCGACACCGTGACCGAGCAGTTGGTCTACGAGGTGGGCGACCCCGGCGCCTACCTGTTGCCCGACGTCACCTGCGACTGGCGCAACGTGCAGGTGAGCGAGATCGGGCCCGACCGCGTCGAGGTGCGCGGCGCACGCGGCATGCCTCCGGGTGACGATTACAAGGTCTCGGCCACCTGGCAGGACGGCTTTCGCGCCACCGGCATTATGATGATTGGCGGCCGCGACGCCGTGGCACGTGCCGAAGCCGTGGCGAACGCCATCCTCACCCGCACCCGGCGGCTGTTCGCCGAACGCGGTCTCGCCGACTACCGCCGCACCGACATCGAAGTGCTGGGCAGCGAAACCAACTGGGGCGCACAGGCGCGGCGCGGCGACACGCGTGAGGTGATTCTCAAACTGGCCGTGCACCACGACGATCGCAAGGCACTGGAGCTGTTCGGTCGCGAGTGCATTCCTGCCGCAACGAGCATGGCGCAAGGCATCACCGGATTCGCCGGCGGGCGTCCCGCACCGACGCCGCTGGTGCGGCTGTTTTCGTGCTTGCTGCCGAAAAGTGCGGTGAACATCGAGGTAGATGGCAAAGCCTTTATCTCCCCTCTCCCGCTTGCGGGAGAGGGGCAGGGGGAGAGGGCGGCGCCCGAAGGGGGCCGGGGTGTACAGACGAACTCCCCCGCGCCTGCGGCGCGCCCTCTCCCGGCCTTCGGCCACCCTCTCCCGCAAGCGGGAGAGGGGAATACCACTGTGCCCCTCATCGAGCTCGCCTACGGCCGTTCTGGCGACAAAGGCGACAGCGCCAACATCGGCGTGCTTGCCCGCAAACCAGAGCACCTACCACTGCTGCGTGAGCAGCTCACCGCCGAGGCCGTGCAACAGTACCTCGCGCATTTCGTGAAAGGCACGGTACGTCGCTACGAGTGGCCCGGCCTGCACGGCTTCAACTTTCTGCTCACCGAGGCGCTCGGCGGCGGCGGCATGGCCAGTCTGCGGCACGATCCGCAGGGCAAGATGCTGGCGCAAATCCTCATGGACTTTCCCATCGTGATCCCCGCGTGACCGCTGCCGGTAGCGCCAACCGGGCGCCGGCGCCGCGCATGGACCGCGAGGCGCGCATCGCGGGCATTCTCGGTGCGGCGCGAGCGCTGTTCCAGGATCGCGGCTTTGACGCCGTGTCGATGGTGGAAATCGCCGGCCGCGTCGGCGTCGTGGAAGGCCTGATCTACAAGTACTTCCCCACCAAGCGCGATCTGCTGCTGGCGGTGCTGAGCCGCTGGTACGACGACCTGTTTGGCGACCATGCCCGCGAGCTGGCGCACATCGACGGGCATCGGGCGCGGTTGCAGGCGTTGATCCGCCGTCATCTCATCGCCGTGCACACCGCACCCCGCCTGTGCCGCCTGATGTTCCGCGAAGTGCAGTCCGAGCGCGACTACCACGGCACTCAACTACAGGCGCTCAACCGTCGCTACACACAATTGTTGGTCGATGTCATCGAACAGGGTCAGGCCGACGGCAGCTTTCGCCGAGACCTGCCTGCCGGGCTGCTGCGCTCGATGATTTACGGCGGTATCGAACACCACAGCTTCAACTACGTCTGGGGTCGCGGCGCGCTGGACGTTGACCGCCTCACGTCACAGATCACCGCCCTGATCTGCGAAGGCCTGGACGCCACAACGAGAACCACCGCATGAACCTGCCTGATCCAACAAATTGGCCCTTTTCCACCGTCCTGATCGCCAACCGCGGCGAGATTGCCGTGCGCGTGCTGCGCACCGTGCAGGCCCTGGGCCTCAAGGGCGTGGTGGTGTACCACGCGGCCGATCGCGGCACGCTGGCCGTGCAGATGGCCGACACCGCCATCGAGATCACCGGCAGCACGCCGGTGGCGGCCTACCTTGACGCCGCGCAGATTCTGGCTGCGGCCAAGGCCAGTGGCGCGGGCGCCATCCATCCCGGCTACGGCTTTCTGTCGGAGAACAAGACCTTTTGCGCCGCCGTGGAAGCGGTAGGCCTGCGCTTCATCGGCCCGACGCCGGAGCAGATCGACCTGATGGGCGACAAGGTGCGTGCTCGCAACGCGGTGGAAAAAGGCGGCTTCCCGGTGGCGCCATCAGCCATCGAAGACGACGACCCGGCGACCTTTGTCGAGCGCGCCCGCGCGGTGGGCGCACCGCTGTTGATCAAGCCCAGCGCAGGGGGCGGCGGCAAGGGCATGCGCATCGTGCGCGACCTGTCGCTGCTGGACACCGAGATCGAGCGCGCCCGCTCCGAGGGCCAGCGCTACTTTGGCGATGGTCGTCTGTACGCCGAGCGTTACATCGAAAACCCCCGCCACATCGAAGTCCAGGTGCTGGGCGACGGTCAGGGCAACGTGGTGCACGTGTTCGAGCGCGAATGCTCGGTGCAGCGGCGCTTCCAGAAAATCGTTGAAGAGACCCCCTCGCCTGCCCTGGACGACGCGAAGCGCCGCGTTATCTGCGAAACAGCCGCCGGCATTGCCCGCGCCATCGGCTATCGCAACGCCGGCACGGTGGAGTTCATTTTTGGGCAGCAAGGCGAGTTCTTTTTTCTCGAAATGAACACCCGGTTGCAGGTGGAGCATCCGGTCACCGAAGAAATCACCGGCATCGATCTGGTGGCCGAGCAACTGCGCATCGCCGCCGGAGAAGCACTGGGCTACGGCCAGGAGGAGGTCAGGTCGGAAGGGCATGCCATCGAGTTCCGCATCTACGCCGAGGACGCCGCCCGCGGCTACACCCCCACCACCGGCCCGGTGTTGGTGCTGCAGCCGCCCACCGGCGAAGGCGTGCGCTGGGACAGCGGCATCATCCAGGGCGGCGAAGTCACCGCCGCCTTCGACCCGATGATCGCCAAGCTCATCATCAAGGGCGCGACCCGTGACGAAGCAATTGCTCGCGCCGATGTCGCACTGCGCGACACGGTGCTCCTGGGCTGCAAAACCAACACCGCCCTCCTGCGACGGCTGATAGCGCACCCGGCGTTTGCGGCGGGCGACGTGCACACCGGCTTTCTGGACGCCAACCCCGACATCGCCGCCGAGCCGGACCTGCCCGCCGACACCCTGCACGCCCTCTTGGCCGCCGCCAGCCTGAGCACGCGGCCGCTGCGGGATGCGGCCGACAGCATTCCAGACCTGCATGCCGCCATCGGCGCTTGGAGCAATTGAGCGTGGTCGCTCGACCCAACACGCCCGCTGCGCGGGCGCCCTCTCCCTCGGTCCCTCTCCCGCCTGCGGGAGAGGGAAGAAAGGAGGACGCCGCGTCGGTTGTTTCCCCTCGCCCGCTTGCGGGAGAGGGTGGTCCGAAGGACCGGGAGAGGGCTGCGCCAAAGGCGCGGAAGCGCGTCACGCTCAAGAGAGCAAAAGCCCTCAGGACGCAACAGACCGACGCCGAGCACCGTCTCTGGCATCACCTGCGAGCCGGTCGATTCCTCGGCCTCAAGTTCAAGCGCCAACAGCCCGTCGGGCCCTACATCGCTGACTTCATTTGCCTGGGCCATCGACTGATCATCGAGGCCGACGGCAGGCAGCACAACGCATCTCCGCGAGATGCCGCCCGAGATGCGTATCTGAAAGCGCAAGGATTCCGAGTGCTGCGCTTTTGGAACCACGACGTTCTAAAAGACACCGACGCGGTACTTGAAGCGATTCGCCTCGCTGTTTGCGAGGCGCCCTCTCCCTCGGTCCCTCTCCCGCAAGCGGGAGAGGGAGGAAAAGACTCAGCATCCTTTGTCAAAGATAACGCGCGTCAAAGCCCCTCTCCCGCAGGCGGGAGAGGGGTTGGGGAGAGGGCCGCGCCAAAGGCGCGGAAGCTGCCTTCGCATCATGTGACGTCACCCGATTCCGGAGCCTGACATGCAACACGCCTTCACCTTCAACGACGCCGCCCACCCGCTCGCCCTGTCGCGCTCGGCCACGGCCTATCGACTGCATGTCGGCGGTCAGACGCTAGCCATTGATCTTGCCGACGGCGCCGACGGCACCACCTGGCTGACGCTGGGTGGCCACCGGATTCCGGTGATGATTGCCAGCCGCGGCGACGAGGTGTTCATCCATCTCGACGGCGAGGCGTACGCGCTGCGCTATCAGCACCCCCTGGACCGGCTAGCGGCACAGGCAGGCGGTGCCGCCGAGGACCGGATGACGGCGCCCATGCCGGGCAGCATCGTCAGTGTTTCGGTGAAAGCCGGTGATGCCGTGATCAAGGGCCAGAGTCTGCTGGTGATGGAGAGCATGAAGATGGAAACCACGCTCACCGCGCCACGCGACGGGGTCATTGCCGAGATCACCTATCAGCCTGGCCAGACCTTCGAGCGCGATGTCCTGTTGCTGAGTCTGGAACCCGCTGACGCGGCCCTCTCCCCCAACCCCTCTCCCGCTGGCGGGAGAGGGGCTTAAGCGCCGCGCCCTCTTGTCTCCCTCTCCCGCAGGCGGGAGAGGGCTGGGGAGAGGGCCGGCGAAGCCGGAACACACCATGAAACGCATCGAATCCAAACTCAACACCGCATCGGCCGAGTTCCAGGCCAATGCCGAACACAACCGCAAACTGGCCGCGGCCTTCAAGGAAAAACAGCGCGCGGTGCGCGATGACCGGCCACAGCGCGACATCGACCGCCTGCGCGCGCAGAACAAGCTGCTGATCCGCGAACGCCTGAAGCTGTTGCTGGACCCCGGCACGCCGTTTCTGGAGTTTTCCTCGCTGGCCGCCAATGAGGCCTATGGCGGTGAGGTCCCCGGCGCCGCCTGCGTGACCGGTATCGGCATCGTGTCCGGCCGTGAAGTGGTGATCAACGCGGGTGACGCGTCGGTGAAAGGCGGCGCCTGGTACCCGTTGACCGTCAAGAAGACGGTGCGTGCGCTCGACATTGCCATCGAAAACCGCCTGCCGGTGGTGCACCTGTGCGACTCCGCCGGGGGCTTTCTGCCGCTGCAGGCCGACCTGTTCGCCGACAAGTACATGGCCGGTCGCATCTTCCGCAACCAGTGCATGCTGTCGAAAATGGGCATCCAGCAGGTGTCGGTGGTGCTGGGCCATTGCACAGCGGGTGGCGCGTACGTGCCGGCGTTGTCGGACTACAACGTGATCGTGCGCGGCACCGGCGCCATCTTCCTCGCCGGGCCGCCGTTGGTGAAAGCCGCCACCGGTGAAGAAAACACCGTCGATGAGCTGGGCGGGGCCGACATGCACACCTCGGTGTCGGGCACGGCGGACTACCCGGCGGGTTCAGAAGAAGAGGCCATCGCCATCGCGCGGGACATCGTGGCGCAGTTCAAGCGGCCGCAAAAAGCGCACACCGAATGGCAGCCGCCGGAAGCTCCGTACTACCCGACCGATGAGCTTTACGGCGTGCTTCCGCGCGACATCAAGGCGCAGTTCGACATGAAGGAAGTGATCGCCCGCCTCGTCGATGGCTCGCGCTTTCACGAATATCAGCCCAACTACGGCAAGACGCTGATCTGCGGTTACGCGCATCTGTGGGGCTACAAGATCGGCATCCTGGCGAACAACGGCGTGCTGTTCAACGAGTCCAGCCTCAAGGGCGCGCACTTCATCGAGCTGTGCAACCAGGCCCGCACCCCTATCGTGTTCTTGCAGAACATTACCGGCTTCATGGTGGGGCGCGACTACGAGCGGCGCGGCATCACCAAGGACGGCGCCAAAATGATTATGGCGGTGTCGAACTGCGAAGTGCCCAAGTTCACGGTGATGTGCCACGGCAGTTTCGGCGCGGGCAACTACGGCATGAGCGGCCGCGCCTTCGACTCGCGTTTTCTGTACTCGTGGCCGCAGTCGCAAACCTCGGTGATGGGCGCCGAGCAGGCCGCCAACGTGCTGGCCGACGTGAAGATTCGTCAGCTCGCCAAGCAGGGCAAGCAGCTCACCCCGGCCGACATCGACGCCATTCGCGATCCGGTGCTGGGCGAGTTCAAGCGCAAGCAGAGCGCGTACTACACGACGTCGGAAATATGGGACGACGGCATGCTCGACCCGGTGGATACCCGTAACGCGCTGGGCATGTCGATCTCGGCAGCGCTCAACACGCCCATAGGCGACCCACGCTACGGCGTGTTCCGGATGTGATCATGAGCACCGACCCCGTCGTCTACCGCGACATCCCCATCAGCCGTCGCAGCCGCGTCATCACCCGGCTGCTCAAGTGGTTTCTCAAACCCTGGCTGGCGCGGGTGATTCGGGGGTCGGATGAAAAGATTGCGCGTATTCAGTTGCGGATGATGCGCATGCACTGCCCCAACCGGCACGGTCTGCCGCTGGCCTACACCGTGGTGGGCCGCGTGCCGGGACATGTTTTTGGCGATCTGGGTGACACCACCAAACCCGTGTTGCTGTGGCTGCACGGCGGTGCGTTCATCCTGCCCGCTTCGCCGGCTGCGCACTTGGAGATGGTCGCAAGACTGGCGTCACGCGTCGGCGCGCATGGCTTTCTGCCCGACTACCGCCTGGCGCCGCGCAACAAGTTTCCTGCTGCATTGGACGACTGCGAACGTGCCTATGAAGCGTTGCTCGACCTGGGCTTTACCGGCGCGCAGATCGTGCTGGGCGGCGACTCGGCGGGCGGCAATCTCACGCTGGGGTTGCTGCAACGCATCCGCACGCGCGGCTGGCCCATGCCGGCCTGCGTGTTGCCCGTTTCTCCGGTGACCGAAATGGGCCGCATTCATTCCCCGCCCTCACGGCCGAAAAAAATGCATCGTGATCCGCTGCTGCCCATCGCGGCACTGCAGCGGGTTGATCAGCTGTATGCCGGGGACTGGGACGCCTCCGACCCCGAACTGTCACCGCTGTACGCCGACTGCCGGGGTTTTCCGCCGATGTATCTGCTGGCCAGCGACAGCGAGGTGCTGCTGGACGACACCGTGCTGTTTGCGCAGCGCGCGCATGCAGCAGGCGTGAACGTTCGCTGCGACATCTGGCCGGTACTGCCGCACGCCTTTCCGCTGTTCGGGCTGGTGTATCGCGAGGTGGCCACCGCGCACGACGACATGCTGGCGTTCATGCAGCATCATCTGACAGCCGTTCCGGCGCACGCATCAGGAGCACTGGCCGCATGACCCTCAAACCCGTTCAACACGCGCTACTGATGGGCGCGCTCCTTGGGCTCAGCGCCTGCGGCGACAGCAGCAGCGTCGACGGTTTTGCCGCCGAGCCGCCAACAACCCCCTGAATCTGGTCACCGAGCTGGAGCTGCCAGGGCTGGGCATTCCCGGCGCGCTGTTCCAGTTCAAGACCGACTCGCAGTTCATCGCGGCGCTGAACACCGGGGACGAGACCCCGGGCAGCATCGACTACACCAGCCTTTACACCGTGTTCGATGAGCTGGTGCAGCCGGCGCAACCGGTGGCCACGGCCGCGCTGGACGTCGGCCAGAACAACCCGCGCGTCACCAACCTGCTGCTGCAAGACCTGTGTCCGGGGCGCTTCGTCGATCACTTCACCATTGGCCTCACCGACCGGCTGACTTTTGACCTGGTGCTGGACGCCATCTCCAACCCGGGCCCGGCCAACATCGAGCGCGCCGGGGGTGCTTCGGGCCTGTGCGGGCTGCTGCCGATCATTCCCGACCAGATCATCTCGCCGATGGCAGCAACGGCGGTGATCAGCATTCTTCAGCAGTCGGCCGCAGCCGGGCTGCCGAATATTGAGCTGCTCAATGAAGAGCCGCCTTTGAAGGCGTATGCGCAGTAGCACCCGCGCGCTTACGCCTGCGGCGGTTGATCGTCGGCTTTGCCGCTGCCCGTGAACGGGTAACCGCCGCGCAGCTTGCCGTCGCCCCTGGGCGGGATCAGCAGTGACAATGTCATCGTCGCGCCGAGCACCAGAACCGTGGCGGCGAGCGACCACAGCACCGGAATCTTGTAGACATCGATGAGCAGCATCTTGCTGCCGATCAGCGCCAGCACGATGGCCAGCCCGTAGGGCAGCAGGTGGAAACGCTCGTGCATGCCGGCGAGCAGAAAGTACATCGCGCGCAGACCAAGAATCGCGAAGACATTGGAGGTCAGCACGATGAAGGGATCGGTGGTGATGGCAAAGATCGCCGGGATCGAGTCCACCGCGAAGACCACGTCGACAATGCCGATCAGGAGCACCACCAGCAACAGCGGGGTGGCGACCTTGACGCCATCAATTCTGGTGAAGAAGCGCTCGCCATCGTAGTCAGGCGACACGCGCATGCGCCGGCGCATCCATTGCAGCGCCGGGTTGTTGTCGAGGTCTGGCTCCTGGCCTGCCGCCCACCACATCTTCACCCCGGTGAACAGCAGGAAGGCGCCAAAGACGTAGAGAATCCAGTGGAACTGGGCGATCAGCCAGGCGCCGACCAGAATCAGTGCACCGCGCAGGACCAAGGCGCCAAGGATGCCGATCATCAACACCCGCTTCTGAAACGCGGGCGGCACCGCGAAGTAGGTGAACAACATCAGAAACACGAAGATGTTGTCGACGGCCAGCGCCTTTTCCACCAGGTAGCCGGTGACAAACTCCAGCGCCTTGGCGTTGGCCAGTTCGCGCGCCGCGAGGTCCTCCCCCATGCCGCCCAACCGCCACCACAACAGGCCAACAAAGACGAAGCTGACAGCCACCCAGACCAGCGACCACAACCCCGCCTCGCGCATCGACACGCGGTGCGCGCCTTGGCGGTTGAGCAGGAAAAAGTCGACCAGCAAGGCAAGCACGACAAAGGCCGCAAAGCCAGACCAGAGCAGGGGGGTGCCAACAGAGAGCATGGAAATTTCCCGGGAAGATGGACAGGGTGAATAGACACACCATTCCGGTCTTGCCACCCAAGCAACAAGCTTGGTCCGCGATGCCGGGGGCCCGCGAAGGCCCCGTGTTGACGACACCGCAGGCGCCCGATGGGCGTCGGCTACTCCCCGTAAGGAGCACGCAGTAGACGCGCATCGCGCGACGGCGTCAATCGCCGGCAGACAGACGGGACTCGGCGCAGGACCCCCGGCAGGAATCGCCGTCAGCGTTTGGCTTTCAGGACCCCAAACGCCCACTCAACCTCGTCCATGGACTCGGCCGTGTACACCGCCAACCGCTGCAAGCGCGGCAGGGCGTTGCGGCAACCCAAAAACCCGACGGCCACATGGTCGCAATAACCAACGAGCGTGATGTTGAGCGCGTAGCCGTCGAACAGGAACGACACCGGGTACATCGCCTCAAGCCGCGCGCCCATCAGGTACAGCGGGGTTTTCGACAACACCACGTTGGACACCACCATGTTGAAGATGGGCGGCAGCCTGGGCAGCACGCCAATCATCTGGCCCAGCATCAGCGGTGAGATGCCGAGCAGCGCCAGTTGGTTGAGCGCGGTGTGCGACATCTGGCTCATCTCGGTCTTGGCGCGCTGGGTCACGCGGTGAATCAGGGCCACCCGTTCTTTCGGGTCGGCCAGATGGGTGCCCAGCGGGCAGACGAAGCCGGCCACCGCGTTCCCTGGCTTGCCGTCTTGTCGCGACAGCGCCATCGGTACCGAGCCGAGCAAAGAATGCTCAGGCAGGGCGTTGAGCTCACTCAGGTAGCGCCGCAATGCCCCGCCGCAGACAGCTAGCAGCACGTCATTGACCGAGGCATCGGCTGCCGCCGCCACCGCGCGCAGTCGCGGCAGGCTGAGGCGCTGCGTGCCAAGGCGGCGCTGAGGAGAGACGGCCACATTCAAGATGCTGCGCGTCGTGCTCAGCGAGCCGCGTGCGGGGCTGTCGTCGCCCTTGAGCATGCGCGTCACGCCGCGCGCCAGATCGCCGAGTGAACGCACCTGTTCCCCAGCCAGACGTATCGGCGCTTTCAAGCGTTGCCAGCGCGGCGCGTTGGCGACGGCGGTGGGTGCCGAGACCTTCTGCCCCAGCACCCACGGGCCATCGGCGCGGGTGTCGTGGGGGTTGCTCGACAGCCAGCGCTGCACCATGCGCATCGCGCCCACGCCATCAATGGCGCAGTGGTGGGCCTTGAAATAGATCGCAAAGCCGCCGCCCTCCAGCCCCTCGATCACGTGCGCCTCCCACAGCGGTCGCGACAGGTCCAGCGGGTGCGAATGCAAACGCGCCACCAACACGCCCAACTCCTTCTCGCCACCCGGATACGGCAAGGCCGAATGGCGCAGGTGGTAGTCCATATCGACTTTGGCCGCCACCCAGCGCGGGCGCAAGGCCGAGGCCGTGGGGCGTGCCAGCTTCCAGCCAAAGGGTTCGGGTAAAAACGGATGTTCGCCCATGCGCGCAAGCAGGCGCTGCAAAAAATCGGGCGGTGCATTCGGCGGTGGCACAAAGCGCATCAGTGCGCCGACATGCATCGGTGACCGTGACGATTCCATGCGCAGAAATGCCGCATCGACAGGGTTCAAATGGTGCATGTTGTGCTCTCCGAATTCTGCGCCCGTACGCTCTGACACGGCGCGCCTTATTGTTCAGCAGTGTGTGCGCGGCAAGGCCCCACTTCCTAGTCAATACGGGTGATGCAGCGGCATCGACCGCTCCCTAGCGTATCGGTCACAACAAGATATGAGGGGAGTCTCATGCATCAGCCGTCCGTTATGCCCCGCTGTAAGCGCCCTGCCCGGCTTGCAGCCATTCCTGCGGCTGCAGCGCTGTTGACCGCGCTGATGGCCGCCGGGCCCGCGGCCGCGCAAACCCAGCTTTTCGGCTTCGATGTTGACTACCAACTGCAGGGGTCTTACCTGTTGGGCATTCGCGCCGACGACCAGGACCAGCGGCTGATCAACTCGCCGCCCAGCCCCGAGATTCCGCTGCCGGATTTCTTGAAACTGCCGGAGTCGAACAACTTTGACGATGGCAACCGCAACTTTGACCAGGGCTCCATCGTCAACAACCGCGCCACGCTGCTGGGCGAGATTCAGTTTGACCAGGATCACTGGGGCTTTCTGGTGCGTGGCGACGCGTTTTACGATCAGGCGTACATCGACACCAACGACAATCGCTCGCCCGACACCATCAACAAAAGCGACGGCCCGTCCAACAAATTCAGCGGTGCCGCCAAGAGCTTCACCGGCCGTCGCGGGCGTCTGCTCGACGCCTACGTTTACGGCAACTGGCTTTACGACAACGGCATGTCGCTGAACCTGCGCGTCGGTCGCCACATTGCCGCCTGGGGCGAGAGCCTTTTCTTCTCGGGCGTGGCACTGGCGCAAGCGCCAGCCGACGCGTCCAAAGCCAACCTTGCAGGCGCCGACGTCAAGAGCATTCTGTTGCCGGTCAACCAGATATCGCTGCGCTTTGGGCTGAACGACAAGCTCACCCTGTTGGGTCAGTACAAGCTCGAACACAAGCCCACCGAGGTCAATGCCGTCGGTGAGTACTACTCGTTTGCTGATGTCGTGGGGCCGGGCGCGGAGTTCATTTACGGCATCAAGAACCCGCTGTTTTTGTCAAACCTTTCCGATCCCAACCTGCTGTCGTCCGATCTGCCGGAAACGCTGCAACTGATCGTCGACCTGTTGGCGCCCGACCTGCCCACGGGCGACGCCACCGACTTGCTGAGCGGCCTTCTCAGCGGCCTGGACCCGCTGCTGCCCGACGTGAACTTGCCGCTGCAAGGCATCGACCAACCCGGCACGCCGCGCAACATCAACGTGCAGCGCGCCGCCGACATCAACCCCAGCGACTTCGGCCAGTACGGACTGGGCGTGTCGTACCAGGTGACGCCAAACACCAACGTTGGCCTGTATCGCCTGCGGTATCACAACACCAACCCGGCGCCGATCCAGAACTACGGATTCGCCCTGCTGTTGCCCGGCGCGGGCGGGCTGCCGCCCGTCACCACCGAGGCCTTTGGACTGCAGGTTCCCGTCACTTACAACATCACCTATTTCCAGGGCATCGACATGACGGCGGGCAGCTTTTCGACCACCTTCCTCGGCGCCAACGTCGGCGGCGAAGTGATCTACCGCGAGGGCGTCGACGTGCTGGTTGATGTCGACGGCGGCCTGCTCGGCCCGGTGCCGACCCCCACCCGTGCCGACACCGCGCAAGTGCTGCTGTCCGGTTTGTACCTGTTCACTCCGCGATTCTTCTGGGACCAATTGGTCATCGTGGCCGAGGCCGGCTATCTGAATGTGATGGACATTACCGAGGCTTGCGGCCCCACCAGTTGCTCCACCGAACTGACCAATGACCGTGAAGCCTGGGGCTATTCGATGCTGGCGATTGCCGATGTCCGCAACGTGTTTTCCGGCTGGGACCTGCAGATTCCGGTGAACGCGGCGGTCGGCGTTCATGGCACCGCATCGCAGCCCGGTGCGTTCGGCGCACTGACCGGAGAAGGCGACACCCGCCTCGGCATCGGTTTCAACTTCACCCGCCTGCAGCGGCTGACCCTGGGGGTAACCTTCAGCGGCTTCCTCGGCGGCGGCAGCCTCGACAAGCGACCGCTTGCCGACCGCTCCAACGTCTCCTTCACCGTGCGCTATCCGTTTTTCTGAGGACGCATCCTCATGGGCAATACCGCCGCGTTTGACGCCACCGAGTTCCGCCGCGCGCTGGGCAGCTTTGCCACCGGCGTGACCATCATCACCACCCGCGACATGCAGGGTGAGCCGGTTGGCCTGACGGTGAACAGCTTCAGCTCGGTGTCGTTGAACCCGCCGCTGGTGTTGTGGAGCCTGGCCAACAACGCCCTCAGCCTGCCGGCGTTTCGCAACAACGGACACTGGGCGGTGCACGTGCTGGCCAGTGATCAGGAAGACCTGTCGGGCCGTTTTGCCCGGCGCGGCGAGAACAAGTTTGCCGGGCTGGACTTCGATGAAGGCGAAGGTGGCGTGCCCTTGCTGCGCGGCTGCATGGCGCGCTTCCAATGTCGCACCGCCACGCTGTACGAGGGCGGCGATCACCTGATCTTCATTGGCGAAGTGCTGTCGTTTGATCGCGATGACGCGGCGCCACTGGTGTTTCACGGTGGGGGCTACGCCCACGCAACCCAGCGCGATCCAGCACACACTTCACCAAAGAGCGCCTGGCTGGATG